>JAUMWX010000024.1 GCA_030529425.1 Tissierellia bacterium | reverse complement strand
TACCATAATATCGTAACTCATTGATTTTCTCCTTTTGTACCTCATTCTAATCTTTCAACATTTCGAGACAGTCTATTACAAAGCCATACTTAATCTATTCCTAGTTTGATACTTTCATCGCTTCTTCCTTTTATAAGCAATTTCAATATTCGCTTTTCTTTTTAAAAATTCCAATTTACCTATCTCTATCTTTCACAAAAGCCTCCCACCAAAATGATGGGAGACTTTCTAAACTTTCTACCTACCTTATTGCCCTTCGGTCAATAAGTATCGCTCGCAAGCTCGCTTAATTCAACAACTCCCTTTCAGAACTACTTTTTCTTACTTTTAGTATCAAAATAGTATCACTCAAGAGTTTTTTGCTCCTGTATAACGCCGAAACTACGTGTTTTCAACGGTTCTATAGCAGAAACATATTTGTTACTGTTATTCCCACTCTTCTTTTTCTAAAATACAGTTGATATAAAACATTGATATTTATAACATTTCAGCAGTTCGTTTTCGTTCTATCACGTTTTATTATATACTGTTTTTTCATTTTTATACCCGTTCCAGTACCAGTACCAAATTCTATAATTCTATTTTAAAATTTAAATTTTCACAAATTAGTAGTAGCTCCTCAATCTTATCGACAATTCTTTTTTGTTCTTCTAGCGGAGGTATAGGTACAAGTAAGTTAAATATACTTGTACTATTTAATGTGTTTCCTTTAATCGCTTTTTTACTATTTCCCCATTGTGTAATTAAAGGTAAAATATAAAACAAATAATTTCTAAAATAATAATTAAAGTCAACAAAAGGATATATAGATATAATAGCTTCATTATGAACTGCATCTAACCCTAAAATAGATGTTCTTCCTACCGTAAGTTTAAAACTCATAATAAGAGTATCCTTTAAAGATATATTTGAAAATTTTTCTTTTAAAGCTTGTTCAGTTATTTTTTCTTTTGTTGAATTTACTATACCATAATCAGACATATCTGAAATTGAAACCCACGGAATATCTTCTCCCCACCATTTCAATTCAGATCTCGGAGGAGTTTTTCCCATAGAAAAGTTCACTATATCTCCAAATTTAACCCATTTCCAGCTCTCTGGTATATCAAATGGTATTTCATCTTCTATTATTTCGGACAATGCTTTTTGTTTTTTTATTTCTCCTTCTTTAATTAGTCTTTGTTTCTCTTCTTGTATTTGTTTATAAAGTTCTTCTGCTGTGCCTTCTTCTTTTCTTTGCTCGACTAATTCCCCTTGAATTGCGTATTGCAAGATAGATTTTTTCATATCTTCTGGGAATTTTTTATTTAACTTTTCTAATTCTTCATAAGATTTAGCATAATCATCAACAAGCGGCAACAACTTTTCAATCTTTGCAACAATTCGTTTTTGCTCTTCTAGTGGGGGTAAAGCAACAGTATATTTTTTCAAAACATCAAATGGAGGGATATTTTTTATTGCACTTCCTTTACCATGTGTCTGTGCAGATTTTTTTAAAATTGTTTCAAAATAAATAAGAAAATAATCAATATTAATGTTTTTAAATATTCGTATCCTCATTAATGCTTGATTTATTATACCTTGCTCAATATTATTAGGTAACACATATGTTTCTCCAATTGTTCCTGCACAACTAACTATAATATCACCAGATAACACTTCAAAACTCATCATTTTATTTTCAAAGTAATCTTTAGTAATATAATAATCCCCTATATTACAATCTCTTTTTATTGCATTTTTTTGTTCATAAACTTTCACTGTGTCTTTAGATTTTTGCACAAACAAACTTTTTGTTAAAGCACTTCCAAAAGGTCCTTTTTTATAATCTCCTAAATCCCCAAGCCTAACCCATATCCAGCTCTCAGGTATATCAAACGGTATTTCTTCTTCTGTTATTTCGGGAAATGCTTTTTGTTTTTTTATTTTACCTTCTTTTATCAGTCTTTGTTTCTCTTCTTGTATTTTTTTATAAAGCTGCTCTGCTGTGCCTTCTTCTTTTCTTTGTTCTACTAATTTACCTTGAATTGCATATTGTAATATACTATTTTTAAGTTGTTGAGGTGTCATTAATTAACACCTCCAGGTAATAACTTTTCTAACTTTTCTAAAACATTATCTATTTTTGTATTTAAAGATGCTCTTTTTTCTTGATATTCTCTTATTGTATCTAGTGGATCTAGTACTTCTTCTTCTTCATGTGGATAGCCACAAAGGTCAATGTTTAAGGCTCTTTCATTTATTAAATAATTTACATCAAATTTTTGGGATTTGTAGTTTTCTCCATCTAAAATTTCTTTCCTATTTTCCCACCATTCTATGCATTCATCAAAATGTTTTAATTCCATTGGTTTTGTTTTAGAAAAATGCTTTCTATCTGTTGGCATATCTACTCTATAAAACCATGTTTCTTTTGTAGGGTTTGTATTGTCAAAAAATAGTAAGTTTGTTGAAATTGAAGTGTAAGGACTAAAAACAGAATTTGGTAATCTTATAATTGTGTGCAAATTAAAATCTGTTAATAGTTTTTTCTTGATATTTACCTTTGCATTATCAGCTCCAAATAAAAATCCATCTGGAACTACAACTGCTGCCCTACCGTTTTTCTTTAGTCTATACATAATAACAGACATAAATAAATCTGCCGTTTCAGAACTTGCTAAATCATCAGGGAAAAACCCTTGAATAGATTTATCTTCTTTTCCTCCATAAGGGGGGTTCATTAAAATAACATCATATTTATCATCTTCTGTATAATCAAGTAAATTACTTTTCAAAGAATTTGTGTGGTAAATATTTGGAACTTCAATATCATGTAATAACATATTTGTTACACACAAAAGATAAGGGAACGGCTTTTTTTCTATTCCGTATATACTATCATCAAACATTTTTTGTTCTGTGGTATCTGTAACCTGTTTTGAAAGCTCACCAAGCCAAGAAGTGATAAATCCACCTGTTCC
>JAUMWX010000023.1 GCA_030529425.1 Tissierellia bacterium | reverse complement strand
CATAAAAAAAGCGACTAAGATTTTACTCTCGGTCGCTGACAATATAAACCGCTAACTTCTATTTCTCAAATATTGAAAAGTATGTTTTCTTCAACTCGTCATCAAATAAAACTATTTTTTTATTCAAAATAATATATAGTTCATCACATACCTTTTCTAAATATTCGTGTTGATGAGATGTCAGTATAACTGTTTTTCTTTCTTTTTTTAGATCTGATAATATCGACAACATATCCATGTTCGTTTGAAAATCAAGTGCATTGAAAGGCTCGTCTAATAAAACAATGTCTTGATTCTCCATTATCGCCTGTGCAATTCCCAATTTTTGCTTCATACCAGCTGAATAATTTTTTACTTTTGTTCTATCATCAGGATTTAATCCAACTTTTATCATACAGTTTTTTATTTCTTTCTCACCAATTTTAGATTGTATGTCCGCCAATAACTTGAGATTTGTAAATCCATCATAAAAATCAATATATCCCGGTTGATTGACAAATAAACCTACATTTTCAGGAAAATCAAAGTTCTTACCGACCTTTTTACCACGAACATAAATTACACCCTCGTCTGGAAATTCTAAGCCGGTAATCAGTTTAAATAAAACGCTCTTTCCTACTCCATTGCCTCCTACAATTCCAAGCATTTTCCCTTCCTCTATATTGAGGGAAGCGTTCTCAAAAAGAATATTCTGTTTAAACTTTTTACTGATACCTTTAATCTCAATGATTGACATCTTTACACCTCCTAATGATTATTACTCCAAGATATCCGATTATTACTATAATCAAAATTAACAATTTATACACTAAATCTTTGTCGAATACAATGTTTTCATATAAATTCAAAATTCCAAAATTCAAATTCAAATAATTAGTTTTAGGTAGCATATATAAAGTAAACTTCAAAACCACAAGAAGTATTGTTGCCATAACACTTCCTATACGCTTGAGAACACTTTTAAAAAGAAGAAAATCAAAAACCAGATTCACAAAAAATATAACAAGGTAAAGATTCAATATCCTGCTTGTAAACTCCACTTGAAATATATCAAACAAATAGTCTTTCCCCTGAAGTGAAATAGGCTCTAAATAATAAAGCATATTTACAATACTAACCAATGCAAATGTGTAAAAAGCAATGTATTTGAAATATTCCATAGTTATCCTGTGTTCAAAATCTCTCTTATTTTTATATCGAATAACAATCGGTGTCTGAGCATAAGTTTTTATGCGACTCTCTGAAATTCCAATAAAAAATAAAGGAAGAATATATAAAATCGTCAATCTTAACCATGAAATAAAAGAGGAAGAATGTTCACTAACTCCCAAAAAAGTGGTTATTATAACATTTCTCACTCTAAAATCAATCTCGACTATCCCTCTAAGAATTTCTATCATTAACAAGGCAATTGGAAATAGTATTGTAATTACCTTTTCCTTTCGCGAAAGAATAAATTCATTAAAATTTAACTTTTTTATTTTTTTTATCTTTCCCAAACAAAATCCTATTATCAAACTGCCACTCAGGATCACCCATGTAAAACTTAAACTACCATTTACAAATAAAGCATGATGGAGCAAAATATAGTTGTTGAAACAAATAATCGGTATGAGTGTTTTCAAGTTTGTTTTAAATCCAATGAATGACAGTAGGTAAACAATCACGCTTATTAGTATCATTTTTTTATAGCCATATCTATAATTGACATGAGAAAGCAAAGTTACAAGCACTGATACACCGAAAGTCATATAAATAATAATCATAGTAACAGCCAAAATGGAACCATGAAAACAAGAAGAATATTTATTTAAAAGCTCAATCTGTTCATCAGTTACCATTATATTTAATACTGAACCAGTCGGATTTTTCAGCACTATCAATCCAATAACTATTAGGGATATAACATGGAGTATTAGGTAAGATAATATCCATTTCGTAAATCTCAACATCGTTGCATAAGTGTAGTGGTAAAAATTATTATAGCGAATTATTTCAACATTTCTAATATACTTTAAATACTTCCCCACCACAATAAATATAATGGGAAGCATAAAATATAGTATATAATAATGATTGGTTAAAACCATTATTATAAAATCAAAGATGCCAATCCCCATATTATGATAATCTCTAAGTTCATAGAGGCTAAAAAAACATAATATACAGAAATTTATAAACAGCAACACCTTATTTTCTTTAAACAGTTGACCAACATATCTCTTATCTTTTCCTTTCATAGTAACCTCTTAAAAAAAGTAGCATACATACAATCACAAATGCAAAAATAACAATAGATATTACTATATTCTCTATACTCATTACCGATGGTTTTAAACGATTTAGTATAAATGTAGTAGACAGGCTAAATCTGGACAATCTCAAAATAGATGTAAGAAAATTCTCTAACAGAACATATACAAAGGGAATACATAAAGCCAAGAATAGATTTTCAACATATAATGCTATTATTTGAGCGAATAAACATATCATCATACCAATGAACGCCTTTTGAAATGACCATACAAGACCAAATACCAGAGGATGATTCATCTGTAACTGTCCAAGGATATATTTTTCAAGTGTAGGGGCAGTATCTGATGATGTAATATTTGCTATTGTACAAGAAAAAAGTACTCCCACCATATTTACAATAAATATCATAAAAAAACACATAGTCACTGTAGCAGCAAAATGATAAGCAATATACTTTTTCTTTGATATTCGCAAAGAAGCATATTCCAAAAAGCTATCTTTTTTCATAAAAAAAGTATAATACGAAAAGGGAATGCTGACAATCAATGCAAAAAAGAAGTCTATAATCTCAGACGCATAAGCATATGGACTAATTTTATGGTATATCATGCTATTGGAATTTGTTATCGTAATAAAAAGCAATAACACTCCAGTATATAAAAGTCCCGTACAAATTGTGGGTACACTTTGCCTTTTCATAGAATGTAAAATCAACCTCATATAAATTCCTCCTCGTAGATAACTTCTATCCGTCCCC
>JAUMWX010000022.1 GCA_030529425.1 Tissierellia bacterium | reverse complement strand
CCGAAATGGTATTTTCATCCATTTGCTTGGGTAGAGCAGATGAAGAGGGTGTTTGTTAATAATGCTGATCACGGGGATATTCATGATCCAATATTAAATCCACAAGTAAGAGGATGGTATAATAAAGGGACAAATTTGAATAAGAAATCTAAAATTAAGGGGTGGAATCCTTACGCTTCAATGTTAATAAATTCACAAACAACAAATGAAGATGTAAAGAAGTATGGAAAGTCACAAAGAAGTACTGGAGAACATAGTGGGTTAGATTTTTATGCTCCTGTGGGAACACCTATTTACGCTTGTGTTGATGGAATTATTGAGTATCACCGAATGTATGGAGCAAAAGCAGGTTTTTTAACGATTCTGAAAGGAGAATATAAGGGAGAAGTTTATTCTTTTCAATATATGCATCTGATGGAAATAGAAAATGATAAATTTCGGTTTTATAATAACTACAAAAATAGTAAAAATGTAACTAATGATGGTTGGCTTAATTATAAAGATCTAGAGTCAGAGCTTAAGGACCCCTTGGTTGGAGAGGTATATAAAATATCTTATGACCAAAAAAATAAAACTTTATTGATAGATAAAAATACTATTGATATTAACTTGGCTAAGAGCATTTATAAGGGAAAAAAAGTCAAGAAAGGAGATGTCATAGGTTATACAGGATCAACAGGAAATTCTTATCAAGGGAAGGATAAAAATCACTTGCACTTTGGTATAAAAAAATCGAATGGAGTTAGAATAGATCCTTTCGAACTGCTAAAAGAATATATTAATTTTGACTCTAGTGGAGAGGAAACACATAAAAAACAAGATGGTATAACTCCAAGTAGTGAATGGTAAAAAAAAACAGATATGAGATATTTATATATTTTAATAATTTTATTGTTTTCTTGTAAAGCAGATAAAAAGCAAGGAAATGAACAGAAATATACGCATAAGGATGATATTGAAGTTAAAATTCATAGAGATAGTACAAGAGAGAAAGAGACCTATGTAAACTTTCAGAAATTAAATAAGGAAAGTTTTGTGGGAAAAAAATATCAATATCTTGATGAATTTGAAGATTTTAAAAATTGTAGATATGGGGGATTTGATGTGTTAATAGAATGTGGAGAAAAAAAAATAGATATAATAAAGGTCTATTTTGAAGAAGACGAATATCCTCGTTTACTTATACTTGTTGAAAAAAATGATGATAAATTTGAAGGGCAGTTTAAAATTACGGATGTTCTAAATCTTTCACAAGAAAGGCTATTACAACAAGCTGAAAATTTTGTATTAATTTCTGATAAGTACATAAAAGATGAAAAAGTTATAAATCTGCCAATCGCTGCTATAATGAAAGAGCAATATGAAGAAGAGTTTTTTACGAATATGTATAAAGTTTGGAAAGTTGATTGTGAGACAGGGAGATTTGTTGAAATTTTAATAGAAGGAATAAAAGTTGAAAATGAGGAATACTATGGTATTTAGTTTGTAATCAATTGTTAATATAAAAGTTACAAGCTTCGTACAACAAACCCGAATTGAGTCATATTTTTTCTCGTATGGTATGCAAACACAAAAGCGAATGGTCGTATAAATGGGCAAAAATAAAATCAGATTATGAGAAATTTATTAAATACCATCATCCCGATGCCAAACAAGAGTATATTGATGAACGCCTTAACGAAATAAAAGCCAAATATGATGCGTTGTATGATTTTTGGGGTGTTTTACAAAGAAAAGGTATTTTTAAAACGGATACATTTTGGTATTTTGAGCCTTTTGCTTGGGTAGAGCAAATGAAGAGGGTGTTCAGTGTTTCAAAATGGCACGACCCAGTGGATAATCCTCAAATTACAATATTTACTCATTCGGGTAGGAAAGATGAGGCTAATTCGTCATTTGGAAATCATAGAGGGCGCCCTCATACTGGAATAGATATTTTTACTCCTTATAGGACAGAGCTTTATGCTTCACTCAAAGGAAAAGTTGTGTATTGTGGAAGTATGACGGGTTATGGTAAGGTTATTGTTATTAAAGTAGATAAAGATGAATTGGAAGCTTGTAGGCTTTCCTACACAGTACAATATGATAAAGAATTAATAGAAGGGGAACTATATGATTCCTTTGATGAAAGATTTTTATTATATGCTCATTTAGATGATTATAAAGTTAAACTCAATCAGGAAATTCAACAAGGTGAACTTATAGCATTGTCGGGAGTGACTGGTTATGCAGAAAATACACACGGACCACACCTTCATTTTGAAATATCTTGTAAAAAATTACCTGCAAAAGGTGATGGATTCAAATATAGAACGAATCCTTTAAATTATATGAAATTGACACAAAACGATATAGACTACCAAGAAAAGTATAAAAAACCTACAATTACACAAAAATGAAAAAATCATTCATATTAATTATTTTGCTGTTTCTTTGCATAGGAGAAGCAATAATAGCACAAAAAGTAGATAATTGTTCAAAATTTTCCTTTTGTAAATGGGAAAAAATATTGCCAAATAAAAATACTTATCATTATAAAGAAATAAATATTGAGTTACGTCACTTTTTAAACGAAAAAGAAAATGTGGGAGGAAAGATAGTTTTCTTCAATAGTATTGAGATAGACAGGATAACGAGTGATTCATATGTGCAGAAACCATATTTGTATTCTTATAAAAACGATGTTTTTATTTTATTTATAGAAGAAGCTGATGAAGGAGGAATTTGGGGATATATAGTATATTTTATTAAAAATAAAAAAGTATTTAAATCTGGCTATTTAAATATTTCATCAGTTGAAGATGCATTGCCTTTCAATCAAAAATTTATGGAGTGTGTAGATTCAAATGATAAAATTAATTTTAAAATAGTTCCCACAGAATATTTTGACACATCTAATTATGAAGTAAAAAAATCATCATCTTTTAAGGCTTATTTGAGTAAAAAGGACGGGAAGATTTACTACAAATAACAATAAACCTGTTTAAACTTTTAAAAAAGTAAAAGTTCCAAGAAAAATAAGTATTTTT
>JAUMWX010000021.1 GCA_030529425.1 Tissierellia bacterium | reverse complement strand
ATCGAATAATACACTATTCGTGCCAAAGTTTTAATCGTGTTGAAAACGGAAAAACGGCTGTCATTACATCAATTGGTATTTACTCTTGTATTTCAGATACTACTGTCTCTTTTGATATTCAATCTGTCGCTGAACGCTTAAAGATTGATTATGATAATATCTACAATGATTTGGAGCGTGTGGAGACTGTATTACTCAAAGATTATTTTGAATATATTAAAGAAGACAAAAATATTATTTATTTGCATTGGAACATGAGGGATAGCCAATATGGTTTTCAGGCGTTAAGTAATAGGTATTGTGTCCTGACAGGTCTTAAACCCGAGTATGAAATTCTACCAATACATCAATTGAATATCGCTCGGCTGTTAGAGGATTACTATGGTATAAATTATGTTGCAGATCCTAGGATAAAAAGTTTAGTTGAGAAAAATAAAAGTATAGAACCAAAAGATATACTATACGGCAGAGAAGAGGCGGACGCCTTCGATGACAAAAAGTACAATGCTTTGCATAGGTCTACATTGAGTAAAGTGCGGTTATTTTTTAATATATTAAAGTTGGCGGAAGATGGAAAACTGAATGTGGATAGTACCTTTATCCAATCATTCGGCGTGAAACCACAGGTTATATATGAAATGGTTAGAGAAAAATGGTGGTGGGGGTTATTGACTTTTATCATAGGAATAGTAGTTGGAAAACTTGTTTGACTATTCTGAATTAGAGGATGAATTAGGAGTATAAAATGAAGGTGAGGAAGCTAATCATAAAAGGATTCAAAAAGTTTATTGACTTTTCTGTGGAATTTAATGAAGAAAAATCGATCATTGTTGGTGAAAATGAATCTGGGAAAACCACGATTTTAGATGCAATTGATTTGGTTTTAAATCAAAGCATATTTAGAAATCAGGACTCATCAATGATTAAATATTTGAATTTAGAACAAGTAAATCATTTCTTTTCAAATCCAAGTATTGATACTTTACCTAAAATATCAATCGAAATGTATATTGATAATTTAGATAAGAGTAATGGAGTGTACTTTTCAGGGTTACATTATGAAAATTCCGGAGGTGAGCCAAAAGAAGGAATAAGATTTGTATATGAATTAGACAGTGATTTTCTTACACTCTTGGATTTAAATGATTTTGCAAATAAAAAAATTTTGCCAATCGAATTCTATAAAGCTTCTTGGACAACGTTTCAAGGAAAAACTTTTAAACGACAAATGCTTGATTTAAGCTATATATTTCTAGATAATTCATCAAGTAAAAATGATTTGTATGGCAGTTATGCCAGAAAGCTGTTTGTTGCAAAGATAGAAGAGAAAAATCGCAGAGAGTTATCTTGTTCTTTCAACAGTAAACTAAAAGAATTCTTAGGGGAAAATTCTGCAATACTAAACATTGACGAAAATAAAAAAATTGGAATTGATGTTTCAAAATCCAATATAACTAATCTTGTGGACATATATGAAAATGACATATCATTGCAAGATATGGGAAAAGGTAGGGAAAATATTATCAAGACGGAAATGTCTTTAAATAATAATGCATTCGACTTGGTATTAATAGAAGAGCCTGAAAATCATTTAAGTCATTCTAATATCAAGAAACTGATTGATGTAATAGATTCAGCTACTAACGAGCAACTTATCATTACTTCTCACAATTCTTTGGTAGTAGGTAGGTTAGATTTGAAAAATGTAATCTGGATTTCTGAAAATAGAGCATGTAAACTCGATCAATTGGATGAAGATACTTCTTTATATTTTTCTAAGGTTGATAATATGGACATACTAAAATTTATTCTATCGGAAAAAGTTGTGTTGGTTGAAGGGGCGTCAGAATATATAACTTTTTCTAAAATGTTTAAAAAGGTAACTAACAAAAATATAGATAAAAGTGGAGTTGAAGTAATTTCGATGGGAAGTGTCTCATATCTTAGGTATAAAGATATTGCTGACCAGTTGAAAAAGAAAGTAGCAGTTGTTTTTGATAATGACAATAATCCGGAAAACATAAAAAATATGTTTAAGGAGAAATATTTTAGATCTTTTTGTAGTGATGATTTGCGTGAGTGGACTTTTGAGGTTTCTTTGTATAAAAACAATGTGACATTTTTTGATACTTTATATAAAGACAAGAAAACAAAACCTGAGTACAAAGGAGAGAAAGTATCGAAAGCATTGGCACATATGCTGAAGAATAAAACAGACAATGCAATCATTATAGAGAATAGAATTAGTGAGATTAATATACCTAACTATATTAAGGAGGCAATTGAATGGATAAACGAATAGTGCTGGCAACTGCTGGATCTGGGAAAACATATTACATTGCAAACAGTTTCTGTGAAAATTCAAGGGTTTTATTACTTTCTTTCACGAATAGAAACGTTGATAATATTAGACAAGAAATTGTTAAAAGATTTAGCGAGATTCCGGCTGCTGTGAAGATACATACATTTGATTCGTTTGTCTATAATTTTTTGATTAGACCATTTGAGCCAATACTAAATTTTGACAATATAAATAGTTCAGGGGTTGAAGTGAAAATCAAACCTGTGGTAGACGCCAGAGAATATAGATATGTAAAGATGGATAAAATCGAACATTACATGATTGATAACAGATACTATATTTCTAGGCTGAGTAAGCTATTTATTAATCAAGATAAAGAATATAAAATGAAAGTGCTTCGGAACATAGAGAAGTATTTTGATACGGTATTTTTTGATGAGTTTCAGGATTATAATGGGAATGATTTCAAAGTCTTAAAATATCTTCTTGAAAATTTGAAGATACCAGTTATGGCTGTTGGTGATATTTTTCAAAGTAATGTTGCACCGATAAGAGATGATGGAAAAGGAAGTAGTAAACCATTTAAAGAGATAAAATGTCTAAATGATTTGCGTCGTGTTGCTAAAATTCATAAATCGATTTACATTGATGAAGAGAGTTTGAAAAAAAGTAGAAGAGCTCCTGAATGCGTTTGTGAGTTTATTAGAAACAATTTAGATATAAATATCTTGTCTTGCTCTGAGGTGAAGGGAAATATTGAATGTGTAGATAGTATGGTTAGAGTAGATGAGATTCTTAATAATAAAAATGTAGTAAAACTGATTTGGAATAAGGATGTATGTAAAGGAATCTGTTTACATAATACTATTAATTGGTCTTATTCTAAAGGTGATACTTATTCGGATGCCTGTATAATTCTAACAAAGACTACATCTGATATTAAGAAATGGGGGAGCTTACCTATAAGTACAAGAAATAAATTATATGTTGCTTTGACAAGAGCTCAAAATAATGTATATTTGATAAAAAATGAAGTTTTTGAGAGCTGGAA
>JAUMWX010000020.1 GCA_030529425.1 Tissierellia bacterium | reverse complement strand
ACACCCTCTTCATCTGCTCCACCCAAGCAAAAGGCTCAAAGTACCAAAATGTATCAGCTTTTTATTCATCATATCTAAACTCTTCCCAGCCATATTGCCAATATTTAGGATCAGGTATAAAGTCACCTACTCCTCCATCGAAGTCATCGGAACAAGGAATTCTCCATTGTCCCCAATTCGCTACAGAAGTTTTTTTCGTTTTATAGCTTGTCCAAGTACCTAAAAATTGATAATTTCTTTCTCCATCACTATAAAAGAAAAGGTCAGAATATACAGGTTGTTTATTTATCCCTTTATACCAAAGCACTAACATTTCACCTTCAAAAACACCTGTGGCTGAGAGCTTTTCATCTTCTTTTAAAATATACGAAAAAGTAGAAAAACCTTCTACCTCTCCTTTTTTTAGTGGTTCGTCATCATCAAAAGTAGGTTCTGTAAATCTGTAATGAGAAAGTAAAGAAAATATTCCTTTAAAATTTCGTTTATTTTTATTCATTACGGTACTAAAACCTTCCACTTCATAAATATTGTTATTCCTCTTACATCTTACTATGGAAGTAAAAGTAATTCGTAATCGTTTTCGATTTATACCTATAAACCCATAAAAACCTGTTTTTTTTTCATTTAAAACATCTTCCATATCAAGAATTGTATCATATTTTTTATAAGATGTATACTCAGTTGTTCTTTTTATAACATCTTCAAAAGTGCATTTTTCTTCCTGCCCATACAAACAAGTAAAGTTTAACAATAAAACTATGATGAATAGTGTTTTTTTACCTAGCTCTCTTTTTAATAATTTCTCCATATTTTTTATCTTCTTTATTTTTAGTTACGCTTATTTCATCTGTTATTACTATTTTAACTTTTTCAATTCCTATTTCTTCTATCTTTTCATATATTTCTAATAAGAGTTCAACAGATTCTTTCAATTCTATGTTTTTATCTCTCAATTTTTCATTCAAATTTTTAAAAGGATTGATACAGCCCTCCGTCCAACCACCACCATAACCTGCGTGGAGTAAAATACCTCTTTTTTTGGAAACATTTTCATTGTATAAAATAATAATGCCATTTTTCAATTCTGGAAAATTTATATACTCAGTACTGAATGGATCTTCTTTTCTTGTTACATATCTACCTTCTTTTGTATATACATTTTTAGGAAACTTCCCACTTTTAGGATACCATTCTAAGTTATAAGTTCCTACAGGAATTCTTTGGTCTTGTCCACTTTTAGTGGTTTCGGGACCATAAGGTTCACTTATAAAACCTGTAATATCACCAAAAACAAATGTTCCATAAGTTACACTCTTTGATTTACTTTTCTCAAAATTGTTTGAAATATTCACCCACTTTTCCCATTTTTCGGGTAATGTATATGGTATTTTTATCCAAAACATCAAACACCCTCTTCATCTGTTCCACCCAAGCAAAAGGCTCAAAATACCAAAATGTATCTGTTCTGAAATTCAATTTATCCCAAAAATCATACAATAAATCATATTTAGCTTTTATCTCATCAAGGCGTTCATCAATATACTCTTGTTTGGCATCGGGATGATGGTATTTAATAAATTTCTCATAATCTGATTTTATTTTTGCCCATTTATACGACCATTCGCTTTTGTGTTTGCATACCATCCGAGAAAAAATATGACTCAATTCGGGTTTGTTATAACAGCCTTGTATAAAAATTTAATTCTCTAAAAAACACTTACCAACAAGTTCTTCTTTACCAACAATATATATTGCATAATAACTCGCGACACCATCCCCTCCCGATAGGTATATAATATATTGTGTGTTTTCTTTTCTAAAAACTTTTGTTTCTTCTATATTTGGTTCAAAAAGATACTTTATTTCTGATTTTGGTAAACTATATTGATTTCCTTCTATAGAAATATCTATGCTATCTAATTCGTAAGTAGGGAATTCAATATCAACTCCTCGTATTTTAAACCCCTTCTCAGGTAATATATCAATGTATTCCCTATTATCTATAACTATAGTTTTAAATTTATATTCGTTTTTATTTGTTCTTCTTTTGTTAATTTTTATTTCATTTCTTTTATCACAAAACAAAATACAGGTTGTATCCTTTTGAATTTTCTTTACTTCTGGATAGTTAAATCCTCTAATATAAAAAGGAGGGGAGTTTTCTCTATGACTTCTCCTTATATCTAAAATACTATCTTTCAACATATTTGATTCATAATCCTCTACTTTGACTACTAACAAGTATTCAGTATTCTCTTTTTTAATCCTACTCCTGTGTATAAAACCTTTAATCCCATTCTGTTTAGTTATTTTATACCAGTTAGAATCATTTTGTTGGTAGAAAAAATATTCATCTTCTAATATTTTTCCTATAATTTGAGATTTTACATTGGCCTCCTTTCGAATATTTGTATACCCATCTGGATCTTTGATTTGTCCTACCTTATATTCCGATTGTGCAAATAAATAAAACGTTTTAATAAAAATTAAAAACAGGCATCTCACATAAAGCTTATATATTCTTTTCTTCATCATCTTGAGTTATTATTATTACCTTTTCTACCTTTTCTTCTTGATAAATTTTTTTGATTTCTTTTTCTCTATCTCTTACATAGTCAACAATTTCCTTAACAAAATCCTTACTATCCTTATTTATTTCATTATCAGAAAACTTAATCGGTTCATTACGATTTGCTAACAAACATCCATCAGACCATCCTTCGGTATTCTCCCAATGTAATAAAATTCCCGATCTACCTGGTACGTTCAATAACCTTAATGTTGTGTTAATATATTTTTTTTCATTACTCCAAGTAGTTATCTCAAATTTGTAGCTTCCCGCCTTTATTCTTTTTTTACTTCCTGATATTGTCTCTCTTTCCTTGGGAATTCCATCTCGCTCAAGAATATATCCTCTTATTGCCCCATTATCTACATCTAATGTGCTTATTGTCTTCTTTTCATTTGTTTTTATTCGCTTAACTTCTATGACAATTTTATTATCTTTTTTAAACACCCTCTTCATTTGCTCCACCCAAGCAAAAGGCTCAAAATACCAAAATGTATCCGTTTTAAAAATACCTTTTCTTTGTAAAACACCCCAAAAATCATACAAAGCATCATATTTAGCTTTTATTTCGTTAAGGCGTTCTTGTATTTTATCATCTTCAGCATCGGGATAATGGTATTTAATAAATTTCTCATAATCTGATTTTATTTTTTCCCATTTGTACGACCACTCGCTTTTGTGCAATCATACTAATAAATTATCCTTCAAAGTCTTCACAATCAGGAATACCCCCAAATTTTTCTACGTCTGACTCTTTTGTTAAAAATTCATTCATTCTTATATCAATATCCCTTCGATTCACATTCAAACTTCCT
>JAUMWX010000019.1 GCA_030529425.1 Tissierellia bacterium | reverse complement strand
AAGGAGGCGGTCGTTATGATTTACCTGAATCCTCAGAGGTACAAGAACGGAGATTGAGGACAATTGATAGGAAAGAGTTCAAGAGTTCAAGAGTTAAAAGTATTTTTACAAGGAGGATTCCATGAAAAAGATTAAAACATTATTGGCTTTATGTATGGTTGTTATCTTGGGTTCAAGTATGGTATATGCTGGAACAAGCTACAGTGACTATAGCACTACAGTCGGAAGATTCAATGGTAACGGATATACGAGTTATCAGACAAAGTCCATAAGTGGTGCAAATGGAGATTTATATTCATCCAGTGTTGGAGCAGATTATGTAGTAGACGCAAGAATGCAAGAATCTGATGGAACAGCCGGTTCTTGGACAAGAGATGTAACTGACAGTACAAACTATGAATTGGACGGTCATGTTAATCATTCAAGTGGTGACTCTGTAAGAGTTCATTTTTCTAATGATTGGAATACAACCGTTAATGTACAAGTTACAGGATCGTGGAGGAGCAATTAATTTAAAAACTCGAAAGTATTTTTTAGATAGGAGGCTACTCGGAATAGCCTCCTATTTAGATGAAAGGGGAAAGATATGCCACTATTATTAAAGTTTACAAAAAGGCAATTCGTGCCTACAGCTTTTGTAAGTATACTGTATGTTTTTGTTTTGCTATTGCTTATTCTGAAAATGAATTCTAATAGTATGATATACTACAAAATAAGTCCGTACACTTATGCTTCAGAGATTTTGGATTTTTTCTTTTCTCTTATAGTCAGCATTCCATTTTCATACTACACTTTTTTTATGAAAAAAACTAATTTCTTAGAATATGTATCATTGAGAATTTCAAAAAAAACATATATAAAAACTTATTTTGGGGCAATCATGGTAATGTGTTTCTCAATGATTTTTTTAGTAAATTTTGTAGGTGTCCTTTTCTCATATAGTATTGCTCAGGTTACTTCGTCTGAGATTCGTCCTACACTTGAGGGATATATTTTGGGGCAGATGCAAATGGATAATCCCATTTTGTTTGGTATAGTTTGGTCTTTGCACAAGGCATTTGTAGGAACAATGATATGTTTGTTTGCACAAATTATAGCATTATATGTTGAGAATTTCTTTTTGGCTCTATGTGTTCCATTCGTATATGTTATATTAGAAAACTTTTTTACTTCAATACTGGGCTTGTCAAGATATAGTCTTACGACAACTTTTGTTCTTAATCGGCTGAAGCCAACAGCGATGAGCGTTGGTAATTTGATAATAGCTATTTCTGTTTTTTTTGTTATCATTAATATTGCAAGGATTGTGCTTAGAGGTTATTATGAAAAATAAAAGTAAGGCATATATCAGTAAGATTTTCATAGAGAACAAAATTTTGCTTTTTATAAATTTCTGCGTTCTATGCTTTATTTGCGGATTTGAATTAAAAAAATATCAGTTAATAGGTATGAGCGTTTGGGAGTATATAATAATGATTTTAACAAATCACTATTATATACTGTATTGCGTACTCCCTATTTTGTTGATATTGATTTCTAAATATATTAAAGGTATTCAAGACATTGAAAAAATCAGATATAGAAATTTATTTCACCAAACTCGACAGTCAACTAAGCGATTTGCATATTGGATTTTTTTGTACTCGATATCTCATCTAATAATTATTTTTATTATTGGACTCACTAAACTCAGTGTTTCATTTAAAAATGAGATAATCAACTTGACAATTCACGATGAATTGGTTTTGCTCTTGAATGAGTATACTTCATTTTTTGGAAATCCTATTTTAGCTATTATATCAATAGTCGGCTATATGTTGTTCGGCTTTACAGTCTTAGTTTCACTGTTGTCATATATTAACCAAAGATACAGTTACAAGAGAATGATCTTCATTTCGATTATAGTCTACATTTTGACTTTTATCGGATTTAAAACAGAAGTAAAAACATTGTTTCCACTTATCTGTTTTAATAATTATATTTTGTTGCACCATGCATTGTTTGTGAATTATGGTATTAAGTTCATTTTGATAGTATTGACTGAGTTACTAATACTTTTTCTTTGTCAAGGCAAAAGAGGTATGGTTGGGGGAAGTTTTGACAAGTTTGTACTGACAAGAAAAGAAACATTCATTAGTATGATGATTCCTATGCTTATCATTATAGTTGAACTTTTTCGATGTATAATCATGACTGGCTTCAGTTTAAAAAATGTAATAATTAATGTCTTAGTTGGGACAAGCATTCAAACATCCTCTTTTATTTCGTGGTTGGGTTTAACAATCATTTACATGACCCCTTTATTTTTTGTTGGGGTTTCGGATAGTAGATTCAACAAGTATGCTCAATTACCCTTGCTGATTCGTTTTAAAAATAAACTGGACTTTAGATATATGATGGAAAAACGGTACATTAAATATATATTTTCATATGTATTAATGATAGTAGTGATTGGAAACTTATTATTAGGGCTATCATCAGGAACTATAGATAATTTGTTTGAAATGTTTGGGGTAGAGTTGTCGATTAAAATGCTAAATATATTCTTTTTAGTATTTATCACTTACCTTTTGTTCGATTATACCCTATTTAGGATTTTGAGCGTGTATTTAGGAAATGTATTTTCAATAGTACTTCTATTGCTATATAAATTTTCATGCTTCTTATTACCTGATTTAAACCTTTTATATACTAATTTTGGTATAATCAACTTGTATGAGAACATAGGCAATAAAGTAGAACTAGAATTTAAAATTTTGTTTGTGCTTACGATAGTAATATTATACTTCATATCTACATATGTAAGGAGGTCGAGATATGCCAATAATTGAGGTAAAAAAAGTAAGTAAAAAATTCAAGCAAAACAGTTTATATGAAGAAGCTTCTTTGAATGTTGATGAAGGGAAAACTGTTGGGATTGTCGGAGGAAATGGTGTAGGTAAAAGCGTGCTATTTAAAATGATTACAGGACTAGAGTTTGTTGACAGTGGTGAAATTATGGTACGGAATAAAATGGTTGGTAAAAATTGCGACTTTCCGAAAAATGTTGGTATTTTTGTAAACCAACCTGGATATATAGACTTTTACAATGGATTTACCAATCTTAAGTTGTTGGCTGAGATTCAAGACAAAATTAGTGATGACGATATAAAAAATTGTATGAAAAAAGTTGGATTAAATCCTGAAGATAGTACAAGAGTCAAAAACTATTCCGCAGGCATGAAACAGAAATTAGGAATAGCACAAGCCATTATGGAAAATCAAGACATCGTTCTATTAGATGAGCCATTTAATGCACTTGATTTTCAAACAAATAAAGAAGTAATGGGTCTGTTGATGAAGCTGAAAGAAGAAGGAAAAACTATAATGTTGACATCTCACCAGCATGAATATTTGGAAAAAATATGCGATGAGATTTATATGATTTTAAATAAAAAAATAGTATTGTTTGATGAGGAATTGAAGAGAAAATATTTCTCGATATTTGAAAAATAAAGATAAGAATGTTAGGTTCTACTATTTCATATTCATTGCGACCAAGAGTAAAATCTTAGTCGCTTTTTTTATGCCAAGAAAGGAGAACAAGATGGCGGAAACAAAGAAAAAAGCGAAGTTATCCATTGAAGAAAAAATTGCAAGACGAGA
>JAUMWX010000018.1 GCA_030529425.1 Tissierellia bacterium | reverse complement strand
CCACAAGCAAAATCAGCCATCTTCTCACCCAATTTAGGTTCTATCATTTTCGCCATAAACTGAGTTACTGCTCTTGGTGTATAAAATTCTCCAGCTGATCCTGCAGATTGTAACCCTCTTAAAATTTCTTCATACACAAAACCGAAAGCATGACTTTCTTTTACATCATCAAACTCTACTTCATCTATAATTTCTATAACTTGACGAAGATATACGCCGTCTTTCATATAGTTATTTGCATCTTCGAAAGTAGACTTAACGATACTTTTTTTGACTGGGGTAGTTGGAGTTACTTTTATGCCGTTGTAGATAATTTTGTCTCCTTCTTTTACATCATTTCCTTTTAAAACTGGAAATAAAATATTGTTTACAAAATGAAGAAGTATATCACCTGTCATTGCATGACCCTTTTCATCTTTTTTCGCCCAATTTCTCCACCTTAATTCCTCTGGAATAATAGATTCATAATCATCTTCGTTTAATTCCCAATCATCTTCTTTTGCGTCATAGACTTTAAGAAATAACATCCACACCATTTGCTCTATTCTTTGTGCATCACCATTAATTCCTGCGTCCATTCGCATGATATCTCTTATTCTTTTTATAAAACCCGACTTCATCGCCATATTAACTCACTCCTATTTCATAATATATATTTGATTCTAATTCTTTAATCGCTGAGTAGTATTGTTCTTTTCCTCCAAATAATTTTACAATCTTGGCAGGCTTACCAAAAACTGCAAAATCAGAAAGTGAAAGGACTTTAATGTCTTCTAATTCTGTTATTCCTTTGTTCATATATTTTTCTAAAAGAATTTCTAAAACTTCCCTAGCATCTTCTGAATATTTACTAAAACAATCTGTTTTCTTTACATTGTTTGCTCTCTCTTTTCTAGTTAATGGTTTTTTACCATATGCAATGTAGCAAATAAAATCAAAATCATCGACATCTTCCATTCCTTGGTCAATCTTAAGGCTATTTAAATCGATTCCCATTGAATTAAATGATTCCTCTATTACTTTTTTCTTTTCTGCCCCTTTCCATTTTCTAATAAAGTCTGATAAAGAAGCATATTCTCCTCTAATATTTGTTTTTGTGTAGTCAATAATGTCTTCCTGTCTTAAAAGTTTTCCATCCACATCATATACAGAAACAGACTTGTTTAATATTTTCACTTTACAACCATTCTTATCTATTATAGGTCGAATAACAACATGCTCTTTGTCATCTTCCTTAATCTTTGATTTATCTTCTGTTTCTTCTTTAGTATACCCAGGCTTAAAACCCTCTACTTGTTCAATAGGTCCATCCCAATCAGGATCTGCAAATAATCTTGTAACATTTCTAAAATCCATAACTACAAAGTTTGTTTTACCATCTTTTTCTCTTATTCTTGTTCCACGACCAATTATTTGCTTGAATGTAGTCATACTCTCAACAGTTTTATCAAGAACAATCAATTTTGTCATCTTACAATCCGCTCCAGTTGAAAGCAGTTCTGAAGTTGTAGCTATAACAGGATAAGGACTAGAAACAGAAATAAAATAATCTAACTTTGATTTACCATAAATATCTGAACCTGTTATTCTAACACAATAATCAGCATTATTCTTAACCATATCTGAATTTTCATTGTTTAAAGCAATTCTCATTCTTTCAGCATGGTCTTCTGATGCACAAAATACTATTGTTTTTTGCATTCTATCTGTACTTTTTAAATAATCACTAATTTCTTTTGCTACTTGCTCAGTTCTATCTTGAATAATAATATTATAGTCATAATCTCTATTGTTATATACTCTATCTTCAACTAATTTACCAAAAATATCTTTTTGACCATAATTTGGTCTCCAACCATCTCCTATGTTAGTTGTTATATTTATAACTTTAAATGGTGCAAGAAAACCATCTTCAATTCCTTGTTTTAGACTATAAGAATATACAGGTTCTCCAAAATAATCTATATTAGATACTTTCTCGCTTTCTTTAGGTGTTGCAGTCATACCAATTTGTGTTGCTGACGAAAAATATTCTAATACTTTTCTCCAATTACTGTCTTCCTTTGCACTTCCTCTATGGCACTCATCTACAATTATTAAATCAAAATAATCTTTTGGTATTTTTCTAAAATGTTCTTCATCATCTTGCCCGATCATTTGATGATACAAAGCAAAATTAATTTCATGAGAATAAATATTTTTTAAACATTCCTTATCTGAAAAATTCACTTTATATATTGCCTTTTCAAGGGGTGCAAAATCTTGTAAAATGCTTTGATCAACAAGTATATTTCTATCTGCTAAATATAGCACCCTTTTCTTCAAATTCGACTTTAACATTCTATATACAATTTGAAATGCAGTATAAGTTTTTCCAGTTCCAGTAGCCATTACTAATAGAATTCTTTGTTGTCCCTTAGAAATTTTTTCTACACTTCTATTTACAGCATTTCTTTGATAGTATCTAGGTGGAAATGTAGTCTGAGAAGAATAGTACGGTTGTTCTATTATTTTCTTTTCATTTTCCAAAATGCCACTACCATTATTAGATTGACTATAGAATCTACTAATTAACTCTTCACGAGTAGGAAAATTATCTAAAGAAATTTCTCTTTCTTTACCAGTTAAAAAATCATGTTCGTAAAACGAATCTCCGTTTGAAGAATAAGCAAAAGGTATATCCATCATTTTTGCATAGGTTATAGCCTGTTGTAATCCAAATGAAACAGAATGTTTATTATCTTTTGCTTCTACTACTGCAATTGGTTTGCCTTCATTTATATACAGAATATAATCAGCAAATTTAGGCTTATCTCTTGAAACCATATTTCCCCTAATATTTATTCTACCATCCGTAATTTTAGTTTCCATGGTAATATAATTTTTCCAATTCTTTTGAATTGCAGGCGTTATGTAATTTAATTTAATATCTTCTTCAGACATTTGCTTTTTGCCCAACATATACATACAATACCTCCACCTATTTGATTTTATATAACAAACTTTTTATCAAGTCTTTATCTTCTATTTTTGTAATTCCAAAACTTTTCTTTCCTGCATCTTTTATTGATGCTCCTATGTGATAAACTTCCGTGTTATCTAATATCAAAAATCTATCATGAAAATCTGTGTTTGTTTTTACAGATAATGTTGGATATTGTGTGTTAAATTTATTAATATCTTTTGTTGTTAGATTTCCTTTTCCAGAAGTATAAATTTTAATATCTACATTTTTATTTTTCTTGCATAGTATGTTTAATGTATTTATATCTACATAATTATCAATCAATATAATTTCTTTTGTTGCTTTCTGGATAATTTCCACAAGAAAACTAAATGCATCGTATATTTGACCATTGAAAAATATTTTCTGCTTCACTTCTGTGTTAGTTGCAATATAGTTAAATACTTCTTCTAATTTTTTATCTGTTTCAAGTTGCTTTAGTTCCACTCGATCTAGTCTTGCAAAAAGCTCTTGATTAGATAGTAAAAACTGTCTCATCTCCACAAAACTATTCATAATTTTTATGCTCACTTCAACGGCTATTTCACTTTTTAATACAGCTGAAAGCATGGCTATCCCTTGTTCTGTGAAAACATACGGCAAATATCTTCTACCACCATAGTTACTTAAACTTGAGGTTCCATTTTGGAATCTCAAGTTTTTATATTCATCTTCTGTTAATTGAAAACAAAAGCTGTCTGGAAACCTAGAAATATTTCTTTTCATAGCTTTATTTAAATTACCAGTAGTAACTTGATACAATGCAGCTAAATCACTATCAACCATAACTTGTTTTCCTCTAAATGTGTAAATCATAT
>JAUMWX010000017.1 GCA_030529425.1 Tissierellia bacterium | reverse complement strand
TTAAAATGTAGCCAAAATGCAGGGCATTTTTTCGGCCACATTTTAAGTTTTCGCCCTTTCGGGTAACTATCCCTAAGCCAATTTATGGGGCGTTGCCCCAAACCCCACAAGGGAATAATCCCTTGACCCTTTCCTCTTGGTTGTACTTTCCTTTCTTTTTCTCATCGTTCATCAGGTAATTATCGTTTGTTATGGTTTCAGCAGGGGGGGATTATGTGCCATTTCTTCGATTAAAATACAGCACGCCCAAAACGTGAGCAACTACCGCAACAAGATCGGCAGGTTTTCGCTTCGCTTACATCAGGGGCTTTGCCCCTAATAACCCCAACTGGCTAAAATTTGAGGGCTTTTATTTGTCTTTTATTTGTAAAAATATCTGTATTTTATTTGCTTAAAAAATAAGCAATCAATCAAAAAAAAAGATTATTGTATTTGTGTATTTATTTGCATTATTATTAGAATTTTTATTTGTTTTTTGTTATTATTATCACCGTTGAAAGGTGATAAGCTAGACAACAAAAAGGAAGCCTGAAGCAAGGCAAAAATAAATAATTTAATCTTATGAGGATTTAAAAATGAACCAAGAAAATGAACCTAGAGCAAAATTAGAGAAAATTTGTGATAAAGTCTTTTTATCCGATTTAGTCGGGAGCCATAAATGGAATAAAAGAATTGAGAATAATTATTGCAATTCTATTGTTTATTTTCAAAGAGTATCAGGGGTAGAAATAGAGGTTAAAGCCTATATGCAAACCTCTGTAAAAGCAATAGTTTATTTGTTCATAGGAAATAGAACCGATATAAAAAACATAGTGAATAAAATCTCTTTTTCTATTTGCAAAAAAAGTGGATTTGAAAAAGATATTATTAGACGCTTAGAACTAAATATTTTATCTGAACATATAGAAACCATTTTAAAAAACAGAAAAATTGAGAAAGAAAGAAAAGATGATATTCAATTCAAAATGGATATTTTAAAGCGATTTTTTTCTTTCGATAGTGGATACAAAGGGGGCGAACATTTAGCAAGAAGATCGTTTTTTTCTGGAACAAATAGATATAGAACTTTTGATATTGATGATCTTGGGCGTGATATGCCAACGCTTACCATTCGAGCGGATACCGATTTTTTGATGAAAATCGTTGCCTTTGCTGATGATTTAATTAAAAAAGGAGCTTAACTATAATTTAAAGTTTATAGGCTCTAATGATGATTTTGAGCCTATGAAGCACTATAATAGAACAATGAGGATTTTAAAATGGAAAATTTTTTAATGAATAAAAATAAGATATTTAATTCATTGTTGCACTTGTCAGGGCTTGCAAATGACCCTGATTTAATTATTCAAATAATGGCTAATGCAGGATATTCAATTTCATTGAATCAAATTAGAGATTGGCGACGTGGAGAACAAAGCCGAAATTATAAACCTGTACCTAGTTTTGTTTTTGACGTTATTTTTGATTATCTTTTTGAATTGAAAAAAAACGGACAAGGACAAATACCAACCGTTTAAAATTTAATTGAAATTTATTTGCTTTTTTATTTGTGTTTTTGTTTGTTTTTTGCTATTATTAGCACCGTTGAAAGGCGATAAGCTAGACAACGAAAATCAAATAATCTTATGAGGATTTAGAGGGTAAAATTATGGCTAAATTATATTTTTGTTCACACGATGGCAATTTTAGAAAAGTTTTTAAATCAGAAAAAAAAGCTGAACAATGGAAAGAGCAGAACGGTCAATTAGCTTTTGTAACTGAAGTCACTTATAACAATAAAAAAGAAATTATTAAAGTCGATGATCAAGATTTTGATGATTTTGTAGAAAGTATTTCCGATGAAATTGGAACCCCTGAATTTATCAGAGTAAAAAAATCTCTTATGGAAGAATGGGCTTTTACTGATCTTGTTCACTGATGTAACACGATGGTTTTCTATGATATATAGAGCAAAAAGCCCCTTAATAGGGGCTTTTTGTTGCTTACGCTTACTTATGCTTGTACATTATTGAATAATGGGCTTTAACATTATTCAATCATATTATTACAGCATCACTTCTTTTCAGCAAGTATTCTTTTTCGTGTTCTATAAACAGTCGCTTCTGATACGTCATACTTTCTAGCCATTTCTGAAAGGCTTTTACCTTTCAAAACGTCTTTTTTAAAATCGCCCAAAATCTCTTGCGAGATTTTGGGCGGACGTCCACCTATACCCTCTTTGCCTTTTGCTAGTTTTCCCTCTGTAATTCGAGTAATTATTAAATTTCTCTCTAATTCAGAAAATAAGCCTAATAAATGAATTAAAGCTATAGAGATAGGATCATTCCTTTTGGTTGTATCTATTGCCCCGTCTAGCGTCTTAAAATCAATCTTATTTTCTCTAAGATATTCTAGAAAACTAATAATTTGACCTAAAGAACGCCCTAATCTATCAAGTTTCGTTACAACAACAGTATCGCCCTCTCTAATGTATGAAAGCAATTCAGAAAGTCTTTCTGAATTGCTTTCTCTCCTACCTGAATTTTTTCCTTGAAAAATTTTTTTGCAGCCTGCTTGTTCAAGGGCTTTTATTTGTTCGCTTAAATCTTGTTGATTGGTTGATACTCTTGCAAAGCCGATTAGTGCCATTTTATAAATCTTCCAAATGACAAAAAAGCAATGCGTCTAATAAAGCCACTTCTGAAATACCGTATAGGGCTTCCAAACTATCATAGCGAACTATCTTTTTATCTACGCCAAGCTCATTTTTGACAAATTCAATTATTCGCCACTCAAAGCTATCTTTATAAACATAAACTTCAATTCTTCTATCATTTCCATAAATGGTAGGTATTGAATGAACTATTTCACCCTCTCTATAAATTAAAGGATCTCGTTCATCACTTACAGGGGTAAGCATTTTTCTAGTTACAGTTAATAGTGATTTACTCATAAACAAAATACTCTTATATATACATATTAAAGTTTATTCCAGTCTTTGATGAATTTATCAGAATAGATAAGCTCTAAAAATTTTGGCTCTATTTCCCAAAATTCTTTACCTAGTGTTCCATAACCTCTTTTATGAAAGTTAGTTAAATTTTCCTCTGCTTCTTCAAAAAAAATCTTCTTTATTCTGTAAAAGAAATAATCTTCTAAAGTAATAATATTGTAAAACTAAATCGTGGAAGAGCGAAGAATTATTTTTGAAATAATCAGGATTATTCTTTACTCTTTGGAAAGAGTATTTATTGAATTTCTATATTCATTCCAGTGTTCTAGAAGCGTAGAAGCGTAGTCTAGTTTATTGCAACTTATATAAAATTGGTTTCTATATTGAACCATACTAGCCATTTCATCTGATAATTATTTCTTGGTTATGCCACCTAACAATTTGATTAAAAAATTTCTCATATATGTACCGTTTAAAAGTTAATGTTTTCTTTCCAGTAAATATATGCTTGATATAATTTTAAATAATTTTTTCTAAATTTTTTAATCAAAAATTCATCTTTAATGGAATTACATTCAATAATTTTAATAATCAGTTCATCATTTTGGTTGAAGTGAGAAATTAAGTCTGGTTTATTAAGTGTATCTCTTTTATAATTTGCAAGCATCATAAATAAAAGAGAAAATAAAAAAAAGAAAACTAAAAATACAAGCACACCATTAATAAAACTTTCTAAAAAATTAATGCTAAATAAAGAGATAAAATAATTAAAAATAAAATAGTAGATGAAAGAGCAAAAGGAATATAAAAGAGCACGATTTTTTATGTTGTGAAACATTTCTAATACAGTTATAGTTTCTTTTTTATCTACAAGTTCTTTTAGCTTATTTAGTTGTTCCATAAGTTCTTGTTTTGGAGTGATGTGATATTTATCCAGTAAACTCATAATTATCTAGCTCAAAAGTTAATAGTTTTGATTGGTTATAATACACCTATTGCAAAAGTATGCAAATGATATTTTTGAATATAGTCAAATTTATTTTTATAGTTTTGAAATGTTTTGGGGCTTCCCCTATGCGTTGCATAGGGGCGGGCTATATTTTTAGGCTTCATTCTGCGG
>JAUMWX010000016.1 GCA_030529425.1 Tissierellia bacterium | reverse complement strand
GGCGAGAAGTCATACCCCTGATAATGTGTATTTTTACTTTCCATAAAATGATTTTAAAATTATGGAGCAAAAGTAAAAAGCTATGAAAACAAAAAAGTTGCGGAATGGCAATTAATGACATTGATGTCAATTAAGTAGGTAAAAATTAAAAAGTATCTAATTTAATAGTATGCTGAAAAAAACTTTTCTCTATCAGTATCATTTAAAAGGTTAATACCTAACCTTATTAAACCTTCTTTTGTTATATCTTCGACTATTTTATCACAAGCTTTTTTCATTTTTTTATGCACATTTTCCAATAGTAAATTTATCAATCTTTGTAAAAGAAATAATTCATCTTCATTGAAGGAATACGCTCCCGAATATGCATATGTAATTTTCGAAAATATTTCTTTTTTCCCATATCCAAATTCTATATACGCTAAAATATTCTCCAAACGAATATCATCTGAATGAGCTATAAACTTATTTCTGATATTAATAATTTCTTGGTGTAAATCCATTAGCTCCTGATATCCTTCTACTTTTTGCTTCTTTATGAAATTGATGTCTAACTTTTTTCTTCCTTTTGAATAATTAAAACACCTACAATAAGTTGTAACTAAAGAGATAAATAGTGATCGTTTTACAAGCAGATTAGGGTCATCGTAAAATTCAGACTCTTCAATAAAAGTATAGTCAATATACCTGATTTCTAATAACTTTTTTAGTGTAATTCTCAAAAATTCTAAGTCATTTTCAATTGAACAATATTGTAAATACTGATCTACACATTTATTATTTTTATCCAAAACAAAGGAGTTTTTAGGTAATATCTTTAATAATTTACCAAAAATTTTGTCCTTAGTAATTTCATCGTATATTTTTACACTTTTAGTTTTCATTGATAATAATACTCATTTTACTCTTGTTTTTTCATCCTTTTTATCAGACCATCAAATGCAATTTTGACCCAATCCTTTTTCCATTCAGTTTGAAAATTTATGTCATTAGAAGCAGGTTTGTGTTCTAAATCTTTTATTTTCACAATAGTAGGAATAGGAATACTATCACCAATAATCAATGCTTCTTGTCTTTCTAAAGACGGTAAATTATCTGTTATAGCACTTACACTATCTGGCATTAGTCTTTTAACATACTGTTGATCAGTTGGATTTGTCAACCTCATCGCAACAAAATTATTACATTGAGAAAAGATTGTTTCTGATATTTCAGAGGGTCTTTGGCTGACAATCATCAAAGATAATCCGTATTTTCTTCCTTCTTTGGCAATTCGTTCTATTGATTTTTTGACAGAATGATATTTTGCTCCTTGACTTTGAGGAATATAATTATGAGCCTCTTCTAAAACTAATAAAAATGGAACCTCATTTCCTTCTTCTTTAAAATTTTTATAATGAAAACAAAAATCAAAAACCAATCTACTGATAAGCGAAACAACCAAACTCAAAACTTCAAAAGGAATTCCACTCAAGTCAATAATTGTGATGTTACTTTCACTATTTCCTGAATATCCTAAAAATTGTTGAAGAAGCTTTGGTAAATCTTCCGTTTTATATTCTGAATCATTTTCTTTTTGAGGTTTTAAAAGAAAACTTAATCTATCATCATTTAGTTTTGTTTCTATTCGCATTGCAAATCTATTAAACTCTCCATTAAATGGTCCATTTGATGCTCTTGTACTTGCAGCTGTACTACTGGCAACAAATGTTTTTATATCCTCAAAATAGTAATTGCTCCTATCATCAACTAATGTTCCATCTATTAATTTTGGTTTTCCATTCTCATTTTCTAACTTACTCACCACTTCATTATTGAGATTACACAGGTAATTAAATACTTCCTTAATACTAAAATAAACAGGAGTATCATAATTAATTTTCGATAAACCTTGATTATGCTTTTTCTTGTTTAGAGTAACTGCATTTTTAAATTGAGAAATTTGATTATGGGAATTATTTTCATTACTTTCAATAAACATTTCCTCAAGTTCTTCTGAATTCATTAACCAATAAGGAAGAGTTAATGTATCAACATTTAACATATTTGCATTTGGAAATGCTGGAGCATATTCTCCGTGTAAATCAAAAAGGATAATATGAGAATTGTTAAATATCCCCTCTTCTCTTTTCCCTAACTTAATTCCTTCCTGCAAAATTTTAGCTACTGTACCAGATTTACCAGACCCTGTAGAACCCACCACTGCTATATGTTTACTGAAAAATTTATCTCCATCAACAGCAATGTCTATTGTATCATTTTGAGCCAAAGAAGAAAAAATAAATTGCTTATCCTCATCTGCTAGAGCATAAATCTTTTTTAAAACAGATTCCTCTACTATTGACACATCACTTGGTGGTATAGCAATTTGCTACCCCCCTCTTCTGAATTTTTGATTTTCATCTAAAAAACCTATAGGTTGAGCATCAATAATAAAATTTTGCTTTTGTTGCTCTATATCTCCACCTTCTTTATTGGGGTCTTTGATTTTGAAACTTTGAACCAAAGCAATAATAGAAGTATCAGAACTATCTGAAATTTTTAGGTAACTTCCAATTTTAAGGTCTTGACTATCTTGTTTAAACTTCTTTATATCTATTACTTCTATCTGAATTAGATTAGGAGCAACGGTTAATATTTTAAAAATGTCTTCCATATTTTTAATGTTATTGAGTTAATATTTTATATACATCATTTAAATTTTCGCAATATTTCAAATCAAAAAATTGTCCCGAAGAAAAATTGACTTCATCTTGAGAGAAATTAATAAATACTCCTGAAAGATTTATTTCATCATAATAATGACTAAATGTCGATTTTTGCATAAGCCTAATCATATAAGAAGATTTGGATATTTTATTTCCTGCTTTATTCCTATTTATAATAGGATCAGTATTAAATATCTGTGCTGAAAATTCTAAATGCTCAAAGCCATCATTAAATACAATCCTTTTCCTAATCAATCCTTTTTTGATATTTTTCATTTCGTCATCATTCACATCTAAAATCATTGTCAAGGGTTTAGCATCGTATAATATGCTTCCTATTTTATAAAATTTATCAATCAGATTTTCAATAAAATTTTCTATTGGCAATTCGGAATTATTTGTTTGCAAAAGTTCATTGCCTATTAAAATAGTTTTTGGTTTATTGAGCCTTAAAGCTCCTAATTTCTTTAAAGTGGTACTAACATCCTTGAGGTATTTATCCTTTGTTTTGAATTTAATAAACCATTCTGTAAATAGTACTTTCTTATGATTTATATTCTGAATAAATTGTTGTCTTGTTATTTTTCTATTATTTATATCGGATTGAATACTCAAGTTTTTTATTTCTCTCAAACAGTTGTTATAGTAATAATTTTCTACTTCAAAATCGGAACAATTAAATTCTTTCTTTAGTAATCTAAACACTTCTTGCAACTGTTCATTATAACTTTGAGCATTAATATCAATTTCTAAGACCTCAAAAAACTCTTGTAAATCATTATCAGACAATTGTAATTCCTGATGGTATTCTACCCTTTGCCCATTACTTTTATATGTTAGAAATTTTTCTTTTAAGAAATCAATATTAATAGGAAGTTGTAATTTATTCTGTCCAGATTGGTAAAATCCTCTTAATTTATATTTTATAATAGGCTTTTCTCCTTTTTTACATTCAGAAAAGTGTTTTAGCATTAATTGAATAGGATTTTTTATGATAGAATGATCATATTCAGAGCCGTCATAATACTTACACTGTATAGCTGTTTCTTCATCATTAGAATTTACATCAATATCTTCTATTCCTTCAACTGTAATATGGTCTAACTGATTACTAAGTTTCAATAGTTCCAAAATTGAGCTATCAAATTGATAAAAATATCCTTTTATTGCACTTGTAGCACTTCGTGATGCCATACTTTAAAAATTGGTTCTCTTTGCAAAAGTATAAACTTTTATTTATAAAATAAATATCTTATGGTTATTTTAATCACTCTAAAATTGTTATAGTATTTATACTAAGTTTTTCTTCATCCTACTCATCGAATATTTACTCATTCCGAGTATCGAGGCAAGGTCTTTCTGTTTTACTTTTTGGATGAAATCGGGGTATTTGAAAAGTTCTTCATAGCGGTCTTTGACGGAATGGTTCTGGAACAGTTCTATCACTTTCGTCAAATTCAGAATCGTTTCTTGTTGATTGTGAAAGAGAAATTTAGCAAACCAATCGTATTTTTCAATCAGCAAATCAATGTGATTTTTATGGATTTGCAGAATTTCGGTGGCTTCGGTGGCAATGATTTCGTATGGGGAGGGAGTCGCTTTTGTAAAACTTTCCAATTCCGTGAAAAAATACCCCTCAAAAGCCACCCAACTGGTGCGTTCTTCTCCCAAATCATTGTAATAATAAATTTTCAAAACGCTTTGATTAACATAATGATAATGTTTGCAAACACCTCCCATTTGCAACAAAACTTCATTTTTCGCCAATGATTTTAAAGTGCAAAAATCTTCCAAATCCGAGGGGATTGCAGGACAGTTGGGAACTAAGGTTTGTATGTAATTGATGAGTTTTTCCATCGTTGTGATTTGTGAAAATTTATTTTCAAATTTTTACAAAAATACGATATTTTTTGAAAAAAATGATATGTATTCTTGATTCTCAGTTTTTATTCTTCAAAACCTCACCATCACTCCGAAATAAAAAATCCGTTTTTGGAGGTGGTTGTAATGTGAATTTGTATAGTCTGAATTGTAATACACCGAAGCAATATTATTGAAATTCAATAG
>JAUMWX010000002.1 GCA_030529425.1 Tissierellia bacterium | reverse complement strand
GTGAGCGAATAATTTCTTTTAAGAATTTATTATTGAAAATTTAAATTAAAAAGGGTTGGAATTTAAATTCTAACCCTTTTTTCATATCATTTATAAATAAAAGTCTAAATAAATTTTTCAAATTCTTATGATTTAAGCAGTTCCTTGAGCAAAACAACGGCATCATTGAAGCTGTAAACTAAATGACCGTGTTTTTGGATTGCTCCCAATATATAATGATTCATCGAATAACTCGGAATTTCATATTTGTTTGCCGACTTTAACCTGATGTCCGAGTTAATCCCGATTATATACTTGGTACCGGTAAAAATAGCTATACCGAGCTCGCACATAACTCCGGGATCTTCATTTGTAAGATCTGCCAGGAAGATGTCACATTCTTCTACGGCACGGGTATCTCCCTCATATATTTCAATGGGTGTCGGCAGCTTTTGTTTGTCTTCATTAAAGGGTTGATCAATCGGGTTAAAAATCTCAATAAACGGAAAATTATCTCTTAGGATTTTTCCTTCCAATATTCTTCGGCTGACTTCCGCTTCATTGAAAAGTGAGCCCGCAACATAGAATTTCATAAATACCGTCCTAATATTTTTTATTTAATTATATATGAAAAACAAAAAAATACTATACAAATAAAAAAAATAGGAGTAAACTATATCTGTACCGATGAGCCAATTTCACACTTGTGAGGTTGGTTTTATGCTTTATACAAGGAGGAAATATGAAAGCTTTATTTATAGTTTTGAATGAAGGTGATAAACTGGATTCCGTAGCTACAAGCTTGAGAAATGCAGGTTTCTACAGTGGAACGGTTATAGACGGTCAGGGAATGTACAGCAACTATGCTAAATTGGGTTCCGATCCGCTTGCCACAAGGTCTCTTCTTATGATGCTTAGTCAGGGAAGACCGCTGAATAAAATTATTTTTCTGATAATTGAAGATGAAAAACTGGAGGCCGCAAAGGCTGCAGTCAGAAAAGTAATTGGAGATTTTACGAAAGATCATGTAGGTATAATGTTCGCTTTGCCGGTAAGCGATGTAGAGGGGTTGACTCACTTAGATTGATGTTAAGAAGTTTGTACAGTTAGGAGTTATTATATGGAAATTTTATTTTATTTGGCAATAGTTATGCTGTCAGGATTGATTTTTGCAAGGCTTGTCGGCTATATTAAATTGCCGGATGTCACAGGATATTTAATTGCGGGAATATTGATCGGACCGTCAGTTTTAAAGCTTGTTCCGATTGAAAGCGTAAAGAGTATGGAGTTGATAAGTCAGGTTGCACTGGGAATTATAGCCTATATTACAGGAATTGAATTAAAATTCAGTGCTATTAAAAAATCGGGAAAAGGTATTATTATTGTAACATTTTTTGAGGTTTTAGCTGCATTTTTGTTTGTGGCAATCCCGATGATTTATGTGTTTAATCAATCTGTAGCTTTTTCGATAGTATTGGGAGCTATAGCTACCGCAACTGCACCTGCGGCAACATTGATGGTAATAAAACAATACAGAGCGAAGGGACCGGTTGTAGATACCTTGATTCCTGTTGTTGCTTTGGATGACGGATTTTGTATTATGCTTTTTGGGGTATGTATCACTGTGGCAAAGAGTCTTTTAACAGGGGCTTCATTGTCATTTATGAGTATGGTTGTTCATCCGTCAATAGAAATTTTTGGGGCATTATTGTTGGGATTTGTATTTGGAATTATAACAATTCTTATATTAACCAGATTTGAAAATACAGGTTCGCTGACGACATATATTTTGGCGACAATATTTATTTTGACATATTTGTCCGTTAGATTTAAATTTTCATCATTATTGGTAATGTTGTCATACGGCTCTACAATTTCTAATTTATCTAATCAATACCATAAGGCTGTTAATGCTGTTGAAGGACTTACAGCTCCAATATTTTTGAGTTTTTTCGTAATCTCGGGCGCTGACTTGGATCTATCCGTAGTATCAAGTGTAGGGTTGATAGGTGCGGCATATATAGTTTTCAGAATCTTCGGGAAGGTTGTCGGGACATATTACAGTGCTAAAGCTTGTAAAATGCCCGAAACTGTCTATAAGTGGTTGGGATTCACTCTGATACCTCAAGCGGGGGTCGCGATAGGATTGGCATTGTTGTCATCCCAAATATTACCTGAGCCTTATGGAACTCAGATCAGAACCATTATATTGGCAGCCACTATATTTTATGAAATTGTAGGACCTGTCGGAACTAAAATATCACTTAAGAAAGCGGGAGAAATTAATTAGGAGGCTTTATGGTTACATTTGGAGGAAAAGAGATAACATTGTTGGGTACACCGGTAAAAGTTGGAGAAATGGCTCCGGAATTTACCGCTATTAAAAGAGATTTGTCGGAGTATAATTCGAAGGAAGATCTTGGGAAAATCTTAATAATTTCGGTGGTTCCTTCAATTGACACGGGAGTTTGTTCACTTCAGACTAAAAGGTTTAATGAAGAAGCTGTGAAGTTGGGAGATAATGTAAAGATACTTACAATTTCTGTTGATTTACCATTTGCTCAGTCCAGATACTGTTCAATTGAGGGGATTGATAATGCCGATATTGTATCAGATTATCTAAAAAAAGATTTTGGAATCAAGTATGGGTTTTTAATTGAAGAGTTTCAATTATTATCAAGGGGAATAGTAGTTTTAAACGGAGAAGGAAGGGTTGAATATGTCGAGTATGTCTCTGAAGTTAGAAATGAAGTAGATCTTGATAAAGTTTTAGATATAGTAGGTAAGATAAAAAAATAAAAATTGAAAGGGGCTTTTATTCGAAAGCTCCTTTTGGTTTTACATTAAACTATTTCCATTGATTCAATGTTTTTAAAGTAAGAAAAAGCTCATATTTAAGATTATGCCATGTTTTTAAGAAAAAGGCATATGGTTTATCAAATATTGGACATTTTCCTCATAATTGATATAATACGAGGGTGTGATTTAAAAGGGGAAAAAATGAAGACTGTTTATAGATATATTATTTTATTTTTCATCGTTATATTGGCAGGACCTTTTGTGGCGTTGACAATTAAGGCCAGTATAGGAGTTGCCGCATGGGATGCTTTTAACCAAACCAATGCGGGACTTTTCAATACAAAAATCGGAACGATGGTATTTTTGACAAATTCAATTTGTGTATTGATTCAGATACTTATATATAAAAAGGAATTTAGGAAAATTCAGTTACTTCAACTGCTTGTAAGTTTTATTATGGGGATGCTGATAAATTTATCATTTTACAATATATTTACATTTGAGTTTTCCGTGTATTACCAAAGATTTATAACATTTATTTTATCAACTGTAGCGGTTGCATTTCTCGTTGGAGCAATTATGTCATTGGACATAATATCATTTCCGCTTGAAGGCATGTGCAAAGCGATAAGTGATAAAAGTAATTTCAGTTTTGTTAAATTAAGATTTGGGTTTGATATATTCGGAATACTTGTTGCATTAACCGTTCCTTTATTTACAGGTCAGACGGTGGCGATTAGAGAAGGTACCATTATCGGAATGTTGCTATTTTCTCCTTTGCTTGGATTTTTTATGCCCATCCAAAAACAATTTATAGAAAAATATTTAAAATAAAAGTGATGTTTTGACCGCTGAAAAAGAATTTAGTCGGCTTTTAACATCACTTTTTATTATATAATTTTTCCCAATACAAACATTGTAAAACTGCCGTTTGCGATAAGTCTTTCACCGTCATCTCTAACTTCCACATTTATAACCAATGTGGATTTTCCCTCGTGAGTCAATTTTGCATCTGCAAATATATTTCCTTTGTTTGCAGCACCGATGTAATTTACATTTGAGTTGAGAGTCACGCATTTTTTTCCCGTTAAAAGAGCTGAATAGCCTGCCGCATTGTCCATGAGCGTAAATATTATACCTCCATGTACCATGCCGTAAGCGTTTTTAGTTTCTTCCGTAACCGGGGCTTTAAAAACTGCACAACCGTAAGAAGATGAGACTATTTCATAATTTCTTAAGCAGACTTCTTTTGTAGGATTACCGTTTAATGTGTTCGCTATAGCTTCTTCTAAAGTCATAAATTTTTCCTCCAGATACTAATGATAATACAAATATATAAAAATGCAAATATGTTCTATAATTAACGCGTGCAAAATAGTAATTAATAATGTATAATATAATATTAGAACAAGAAGCGAAATAAAGATGTAAAATGATTTCGGAGGACTAATGAATCATAGAGAGTATCTTGAGCTAAAAAAATTAGATATTAGTTCAATTAGAGACGATATACTAAAAGAAGTAAAAAGAGATTTTTATGAAGACTTTTATTACTATTCCATGGTACTGGCTGCCGCAATATATGTAATGAAGAAAAATCAAATTAGGAATCTTGATAAATTATACTCCTGTATAATGGATTTGGAAATAGAAAAAACGGCCAAAAATGAGATTCTTAGAATTATAGAAAATGTGAATAATGAAATAATAACATTTTCAGACAAATACTGCTTGGAGGAAATACAAGCTTATATTTTATTGTCCAAAGACATTATTTTTTCAAAAGTAAATGAAAACAAAACTCCACTGCCTATTGTAAAATTGGTACACAGACTTTTAAATCCTTTAAGCGGAGAAACCATAATGGACTTGTGCTCCGGCATAGGTGACTTTTTGATATATTCCCAAATAATCAACCCTAATACAAATTGTAAGGGAGTGGAAATTTCTTCCAAAAATATCGTAATTAATTCTGTAAGGGCATATGTGAGCGATGTAAAAGTTAATCTATACAACAATGATATTTTCAGTGATGAAGCTTTAAAATTAAAGGCGGATAAGGTTTTTTCCAACTATCCGTTTGGAGAAAAATATTTAGACCTATTGGCAAAACTTCGAAAAAAAGATAATTTTTGGTATTTGGGTTTGTTGAAGAAAAGTATTTCACCTGAGTGGGTTTACAATAGGATTGTTGCGGAATCGATCAAGGAAAATGGAAAAGCCGTTGTGATAATGTCAAATTCAGGGTTATGGAACGACTCTGATGAAATAACCAGACAGTATTTTCTTGAGAACGGTCTGATTGAAAGTGTTATTGCTTTACCGGACAATTTGTTCAGCAATACTCATATAGATTCCAGTATATTGGTTATAAGCCATAACAACAGTAAGATAAATTTTGTCGATGCAACGGAAATATTTACCCCCGGAAGGAGAAAAAATACGATAACCGACGAACAGATTGAAGAAATAATTTTCCATTTGGATGGCGATACCCATCTTTCCAAAATAGTTAATTATTCCGATATTAAAAAACCGTATAACTTATATCCGAAGTCGTATATAAAAGCACAGCAGAAGTTTGAAGAAATGGTTTGTCTAAAAGAATATTTATTGGATGTTAAGAGGGGGCCTTCGATACCTTCAATTGAGCTTGATGAAATGGTGAGTGAGGAAGATACGGATACCAAATATCTTTTAACAAATAACATAATTGACGGTGAGATAGACAACAAGATGATATCTCTAAATAAGTTGAGCAGTTCATACAGGAAGTTTTATTTGAATCCTTTAGAGATTGTTCTTTCAAAGAACGGAACACCATTCAAGAGTGCAGTTTGTGACATTAACGGCAATATTAATATAATTCCCAACGGTAATTTATACATCATTAAAGTTGATGAAAGCAAGGCAAATCCTTATTTTATAAAAGCATTTTTTGAATGCGAACAGGGACAAAAGATACTGAACAGCTTTGCAAAGGGATCGAAGATTAAAAATATAAGTATTAAGGATTTACTTAATGTTTTGGTACCAAAGGTTGATAAAGAGATTCAAGATGCGTTTTCGAGCGAGTATATTTCCAGAAAAAATAAAATCATTAAGAAAAAAAGAGATTTGGAGCGTGAAATACAAGTTAAAAAACTATTGCTTAGAAAATATATTTTGTAGTGATTATTAAATATTTTAATGGGTATGATTTCATCATGATTTAAGAATCATTTTGGAGGAAAGTGTGATAATTGGTATATTTGGATTAATGCTTCTATATATTATACTAAAAGTATTGAAAGTATCGGCGAAAATTATATTCAAACTCTTGGTAAACGGAGTTATGGGTTTATTTTTACTGTTTGTTTTTAATCTTGTCGGAGGAGCGTTTAATATTTATATTGAGATGAATTCTGTAAATTCATTGGTTGCGGGTTTCTTCGGGATACCCGGGATTATACTTTTATTATTATTTAATTAGGAGGTAGGTATGGAATTTAAAAAGCACGGTGATATGTTTTATTTAGGAGAGGCTGAAAATCCTAAAGCATATGTTTCATTTTCTATTAAAGACGGAAAGGTATATGTTGAACATACGGTTGTAAAACCTGAACTTGGAGGACAGGGAATCGCTGCTAAACTGAATGACAGAGTAGTTGAGTTTGCTAAAGAGGAAGGGTTAAAAATCGTTCCTGTGTGCTCATACACTGTTAAATATTTTGAAAAAAACGAAGAACTTAAAGAGATGTTAGGATAACATCTCTTTTTTAGAAGAATTTGAACATTTTTGAAAACTCTATCATTCACAAAAAATACCAATCTGATATTAAATAAGAAATATTAATAACTTTTTAAGATAATCTGATTATTTTTTTATTTTTCAATATTATAGTTGAAAAATTACACTTATGATGATATTATATGTTTGCGAGAAATCCTTTACATAGAAGAGCACCCTATTTTTCCGGCGCTCTTCAATAAAAAATAAAAGGAGAAAAAGTATGGAAAAACAAAAAAATCGTTGGCTGATTCTTATAGCAGCTATTCTAATCAATGTATCTTTAGGTACAGGATATGTATGGAGTATATTTCAAAAAGCTTTACTTGAATTTAACAAGGATGCCGGATGGGTACAAACTCAAACTGCTTTAGCATTCAGTATTTCATTTGCAATGGTACCAGTTGCAATGACAGTATTTGGACCTATAGTTGACAGACAAGGACCTAAAAAGATTGTTTTCTTATCAGGAATTTTGTTCGGTTCAGGTATGATTTTAACAGGACTTTTCGCACACAATATACCAGTATTGTACTTGACATATGGAGTTATTTTGGGATTGGGTATAGGTGCAGGATACGGAGCTGCTACATCTACAACTGTAAAATGGTTCCCTGACAAAAAGGGTCTTGCAGGTGGTTTAACAGCAGCCGGATTCGGATCAGGTGCCGTATTTTTGGGTCCTATCATAACTAAGCTAATTGGAAGCGTTGGTGTTTATAACACATTCGTTTATTTAGGAATTGTTTTATTAGTTGTTATCGTTGGTGCTTCTTTCTTTATGGAAAAACCACCGGCACCTGCTCAAGCGCCTGGAGTTGTAGCTTCTTCAAATGACAAAAATGTCGGTCAAATGATTAAAGATGTTAACTTCTGGTTATTGTTCGTTGTTTATGCAATGGCGGCTACAGCAGGTATGATGATTATCTCTCAACAAGTTCAGGTTACAGGATTCTACAAGATTCTCGATCCTGCGACAAGTATTGTAATCATCATAGGTATTACTAATACTCTAGGAAGAATTTTCTGGGGAACAGTTTCAGATAAGTTGGGAAGATACTTAACAGTAATTGCGATGTTTGTGGTTTCAGGTGGCGGTTTGATTCTATTGAACTTCAATCAAACATTGGGTTCTTTTGCCGGTGTTCTTGGTTTGGTAGCGGTAGCACTTTCATTTGGTGGATTCTTAGGAGCATTCCCTGGAATTACTGCTGAAAATTGGGGAGTAAAAAACGCAAGTGCGAACTATGGAGTTATGTTCTTCGCATATGGTATTGCAGCAATAGTTGGACCTATATTGGCAACCAGCTTATTCAGTCCTGAAAAAGGATATTCAATGGCATTTATAGTGTCAGCTGGAATGGCTTTATTAGGAATTCTAATAACATTGTTCTACATGAGCAGAAAGAAAAAATAGAAAAATGCAAATCAACATTGACCTCTTTAACAAGGGGTCAATTTTTTGTTTAATAAAAATAAAAGATTGATATTTTTTGTTTTTTATTGTTTATAGATTTATTAAAAGTGGTATAAAGCTTACATATAATTAAGGAGGACGTATGATTACAGAAATATTAAATATTAAATATCCAATAATACAGGGAGGAATGGCAAGAATTGCCAGAGGTAGATTGGCAGCTGCGGTATCAAATGCAGGCGGTTTAGGTTTGGTAGGTACCGGGGGATTTACGGTTGAAGAGTTTAAAAAAGAATTACAAATAGCCGATGAACTGATAGAGCCCGGAAAAATTTACGGGGTAAATATAGTTCTGATGGAGAAAGATATTGAAGAAAAAATTCAAATTACATTAGAAAAGAAAGTTCCTGTAGTTACTATTGCTGCTGGAAATCCGGCACCTTATGTAAAGAGGTTCAAAGATGCGGGAACTAAGGTATTTTGCCTGATTGGAAATTCAAAAATGGCGAAAAAGGTTGAAGAATTGGGAGCTGACGGAGCCATATTGGAAGGATTGGAAGCCGGGGGACACCTTTCAAAGACTACCACAATGGCAGGATTAATGGCAACTGTGAATTCTGTAAATATACCTATAATTGCAGCAGGCGGTTTTGCGCATGGAGCACAAATATTGGCAGCTCAAATTATGGGAGCTCAGGGTATTCAAATGGGAACAAGATTCTTAGCGGCAGATGAAACTCAAGTACATGAAAATTTCAAAGATGCAGTTGTTGCGGCAAAAGAGTATGAAACTGACCTGACAGGAGAATCTCAAGGACATCCTGTAAGACAGATTTCAAACAAGATGACAAAGGAATACATCAGATTGGAAAGAGAAAACGCACCGCAAGAAGAGATTAGAAAGGTTTATTCAGGATCATTAAGCAGAGCCGTTTTTGAAGGTGATACAGAAACAGGCTCAATGATGGCTGGAATAAGTGTCGGCATGGTAAATGAAAAAGAAAGTGTTAAGGAAATATTTGACAGATTGATTGAAGAATATAAAGAAGCCAAGTTGAATGTTGCTTCAAAAGAGGATTTCTTATTTTAATGAAATAAAATATTAAGGTGAAAAATGAACTTAGGCAAAATAAAATCTTATCTGAAAAACTATCAACCCAAACCAGTAGATATAAGAAATGAGTTTGCGGTGGCTATACCGTTGATTTTTAATAAAACCAAGCAAAGATGGGAGCTAGTTTATGAGGTTAGATCAAGAAATATTAACCAACCTTCGGAGATATCATTTCCGGGAGGAAAACTTGAAAATGATGAAGAGTTTTCAGAAGCTGCAATTAGGGAAACTATGGAAGAATTGAATTTATCGAAGGAAAATGTTGACATATTGGGGGAACTTGATTATATAGTTACTCCGGGAAATTTAATAATAAAATCATTTCTTACGGTTATAAAAGATATTGAATTCAATCAAATAAATTACAATAGAGATGAAGTGGAGAAACTGTTTACCGTACCGTTGGATTATTTTCTGAACGAAGATCCTTTGGTTTCAACTTTGACAATGACGGTTGACCAATCTGAAGATTTCCCATATGAATTGATACCGAACGGAAGAAATTATAATTTTGCCAAGGGAAAAAATCATGTTACTTTCTATAAATACAAAGATTATATAATTTGGGGATTTACCGCAAAAATCACGAAAAGATTTATTGAGATTTTCAAAGAATTAAATGATATAATATGATATAGTAGGCATTATATTATATATGTTTAATTTTACGAAGGAGGAAGATATGACAAACTTATACGACGCAATGAATGAACAGATGAATTTTGAGCTTGAATCCGCTTATATTTATAAGACTATGACAGCTTATCTTACGGATCTCAACCTTGACGGAATGGCTCATTTTATGGAAGTGCAGGAAAATGAAGAATTGCTTCATGCCGAAGATTTCAAAAACGCTCTTCAAAGTTTCGGCTACAAAGTTAAATACAGACCCATAGATCCGGGAAAGGGAGAATTTGAAAGTGTTTTGGATGTTTTCAAAAAAGCTTTGGAACACGAAAAATTGGTTTCGAAGAGAATCAGAGATCTTTATGATTTATCACTGGAACAAAAAGATATTGCGGCACAGGTATTCTTGTTCAAATATATATCTGAACAAATCGAAGAAGAAGACAATTTTACGAAATTGGTTTCCAGGCTTGAAAGGGTAAGTCATGATTGGACCGGATTGTATCAAATGGATGAGGTTTTAGCTAAAAGACCTAAAGCAGGATCTTCCGAATCTTAATTCTGCAAACCTTTTCTTTTACTAGATTATTTATATTGTTTATGTTATAATGTATCTACATTATGAACAATATGAATAAAGTTAGGAGGCTTGTGGTATGTATGAATTAGAGGTAGTAATTTCGAATGAAATAGGGTTACATGCTAGACCTGCATCTTTATTTATCCAAGAAGCTATAAAATATTCATCTGATATTGAAGTTGTAAAGGATGGAAAATCTTATAATGGAAAATCAATAATGGGTATATTGAGTATGAGTGCAGGTAAAGGGCAAAAAATTACCATTAGAGCCAATGGAGAAGATGAAGAGAATGCAGTTAATGCATTGGTAGATTTACTTAATACTAAATTAAAAGAATATTAATATGAAATATCTGTTGGTTTCAACAGATATTTTTTTAGAGGTAGAAATGTATTTTAAAGCAAAGGATGAAAAAAGTATCTATTATAAAAAATGGAATAATGTTGAGAAGCCGAGAGCTGTTTTGCACATTGTTCACGGAATGTGTGAACATATCAATCGATATGATGATTTTGCTAAATTTTTGAATCAAAATAAGATTATAGTGTATGGAATGGATACGAGAGGGCATGGAAGAACTGTGACCAAAAATGAAAGATTCGGTGATTTTGGCGAAGAAGTTGATTGGGAAGATATACTGGAAGATATCGAAACTTTGATGACGACGGAAAAGAAAAACTATAATCTGCCTTTTTTTATTTTGGGTCATAGCATGGGATCGTTTATAGTCCGCCACTTTATCCAAATTACAAATCAAAAGTTAAACGGAGCAATAATTGTCGGAACCGGAAACAGTGACGATATGAGATATACATTGGTAAGATTTATTCTGAAATTTCTAAAGCAAAAAAAAGATTCAAAGTTTGTTCACGGCTTGGCATTCGGAAGCAATAACAGCAAGATCATCAATCCAAAAACAAAGCTTGATTGGCTATCTACAGATGAAAATGAAGTTCAAAAATATATTTCTGATAAGTATTGCGGGTTTAATGTCACAAATCGATTCTATAAGGTATTTTTAAATGGTTTGAAAAAATTAACAATAGCGGAAAATGAATTCAAATTAGATAAAAAAGTCCCTTTGTTATTTATTGCAGGAGAAAGTGATCCGGTAGGGAACATGGGAAAATATGTCAGTGAAATAGTCAAAAAATATCAGGATAAGGGATGTTCAAATTTAGATTCAATCATTTATCCCGGCATGAGACATGAAATAATCAACGATGTCAACAAATCAAAGGTTTATGAAGATATCCTGGAATTTATTTTATCCAATATAAACTAAAATTAGCCCCAAAAAGCTCGAAATAAAGCTGTTTTTTGGGGCTATAATTTACTAAACAACAATTTATTTGATTATATTCGGTTTCCTGTTATTTCTGATAGAAAGATTGAAGGTTTTGTATCTTTATTGTTTATTTTCTTAGGGTACACGAGAGTTAAAGAATTTTTTGCTCTGGTCATCCCGACATAGAAAAGCCGTCTTTCTTCCTCCAACAGATCATGCTCGGTATCATCAAGGGAATATGTGGATGGAAACTCATGATTAATCAGATCGATTATAATCACATTGTCGAATTCCAATCCCTTGGAGGCATGTATGGTTGACAAAATCAACTTTGAATTTATGTCGGAGTCGGTGTAGGCGATATTTTTGAATCTTTCGGTCAAATTTTCAAATTCGACAATTGTTTTTACTCCGGATATAAGATTTGTGAGAGTATCGATTATTCTGTCAAAGGATTGTATAGGTGTATTGCTTTTTCTGGCGAACTCCATTAAATACTCATAATATCCCATGTTGTTAAGTATAAAAAATACACTTTTTTCAAAGTTCATAGAAGAAAGCTTATCCATATAGAAACTTAACAAATCAAATTTTTCTCTGAAAAAATCATTTACGCCATCACATTCATATAGTCTTTCCAAAATATTTATGTCTCTCGGCATAAGTGAAATCTCATTTATAAAGCTTTTTTTTATATATGAATTAAGTTTATAATATATTCTCTCAAAAGTTTTTAGATCATATTGATCAATCGAAAAGTTTTTGATATCTATGATGTCTTTTATGACTTGATGATTGAAGAAATCGCTTTTGGCATCTTTAATATAAAAATCCGTATTGCTAAACTCGTTAATTAAATTCAAACTTGATATATTATTTCTGTAGAGAATGGCGACATTTTCTCCGTTCGATATTTTTTCAATGGCATTTTTTATCACACTTTTCGCCTGAACCGCGGTGTTTTTTGCCCGTATGATTAAAATATCATTTTCTTCAAATTTAGTCGCTTTTATATCTTTTGAATATCTCTTTTTATTGTTTTTAATCAATTTTTCCGACAATTTTACAATACTGCTATTACATCTAAAATTTTCCTCCATATAGTAAATTTTTGCATTCGGAAAAATATATTTAAAATTTAATAATTCAGATGAGTTGGCTCCTCTAAATCCGTATATTGATTGATCGTCATCCGCCACTATGAACAGATTGTTCAAAGGTTTTGAAATTAAATATATAAGTTCAAGCTGAACTATTGAAGTATCTTGCCCTTCGTCAATTTGAATGTATTTAAATCTGTTTCTTATACTATCCAATATTTGTTTATCGCTTTTAAGTATTTTCAGTGCAATAACCAACATATCATCAAAATCAATCAAATCGTGTATTTTTTTGAAAGTTTCATATTCATCATAAAGCCTTTCAAATCCGTTAAAGGCTTTTCCATACATTTTCACATATTCCGGGTAATTCATTAAGGAATTTTTAATAAATCCTGATACTCTGAAAAATGTTTCCATTTCATCTTCGCTCATTTTTTGTTTTTTTATATCATGGTACATTTTTGATACTGTGGAAAATTTATTAAATCTTCGGGATGATTCTATAAGTTCCAATTTTTTTCCAATCTGAGCGTATTTCATTTTAACTATTCCATACGCAAAAGAGTGAATGGTGGAAAATTTTATGTTTCTCCCATATTTATTTACGAATCTCTGTTCCATATCAAGCGCTTGAGCTTTTGAAAAGGTCATTGCAAGAATTGAGTTCGGACTTTCGCCGCTTTCTATTAAATTGTTTATCCTCTCAAGCAAAACGGTGGTTTTTCCCGAACCGGGAACCGCCAAAACCAAACATGGACCGGTTTTGTGAGATATTGCTTTTAGTTGATTTTCAGTATAGTTCATGAATATATTTTAATCCATCAAAATAAAATAGTCTATAACGAAGAAAAAAATATTAATAAAAATTAACAATATTGACGGAAAAATATCCATAGATTTTGATACTATAAAAGAAAATAATATTTGGCTATTTCAAGGAAATAGTCGGTAGGCATAAGAATGCGTACGAGGTTGTCGTGAAAAAAGATAGCAGTAGAAAAACAATACCTAAATATTTTCATTCGGACGGAAATGGAATTCATTTGGACATCGGAGAGAAATATATGGTCATTGTAGATAAAGTTAAATATAAGGCTTGGGTAGTAGACGAATTAAAATATTTTTATTTACTGGAGACTGAAAAAGGATACAAAATAACTATTAACAAATTTCAAGAAGAATGTAGTATAATAAAAATAAAATAATATTAGGAGGAAGTTTTGAAAAGAATAGTATATATTTTATGCTTATTTTCTTTTGTTGCATGTACGAAAAGCAGTAATTTCGCAGGAGTTTCGCATGTTTTGCATCCGTCACGCATCATTGATATGAAAAAGGATTTGATTTCAAAATCAAATAATAAAGATAAATTAAATAATATCAAAAACTTAAATCCGGAAAATAATAAGTATAAGACAAATATATCCGAAAAGAAGAAATCTGAAGTTGTAAAAAACGAAAATGGTACTGAAAAACAAAAAGATTACAAATCTGAAGTTACCGAACCAAAATTGGAATCTCAAAACTCTCAAGATACCGAAGAAAACACCATTCCTGAAGAAGATGAACAAGAAGAATATCAACAAACCGAACCTTATTCTCAATCAGAAGAACCTAAGCCTGAACCGAAGGAAGAGAAAAAACCTGAGGAGCCGGAGCCTGAACAAACCGAACCTTCTCCCCAAGTACAAGAACCACAACCGGAACCGGAGTCTGAAACTGAAGTAAAGGAAGAACCGAAGAAAGAAATTTATAGAGTTGACCCTTTGGGGAATAGTGGAATGGAATTTGAAACTGCTGAAGAAGCAAATGCTTGGGGGATGAGTCATCTGCAAGATGAAAAGTTAGCTGAGGAGTTAATGGATAGGGGATATACAGGCTTTACTGTGATAGCTTTATTCTGGAGCGATGGAGATGTTCACTCATATTCATTAGATTGGGAAAAATAATATTGTATAATCAAAAAAATTAAGACGAGAAATCGTCTTTTTTTAATTTAATAATCTAAAAACAAGTGCTATTAAGCACTTTTTTTATACAAAAAAATAAATAAGGAGTAAGCATGAAGAAACTAAAAAACATATTTACAAGCTTAATGGTATTGATATTAACGCTTGGAGTAATCAATGAAGTAAAGGCACAAACAAAACAGGGAGATTTCAGATATGAACAAATCTTTTTTGAAGGAAACGGCGGAACTATGTACCATGTCAGAAAGGACGGACTTTCAACTGAAGAAGGATATGAAAATTACGGTTACCTTTTAATGGACGAAGAACCGGTATTTTGTATAGATGCCAGCACACCATACGAATCCGGAAGCACTTTTACAGGACGAGAATTTAGAGATGGTGAAGTAATATCTGAAGGTACAGGATTTAAAATTACAAAAGATGTACAAAAAAAATTAGAAAGAATAGCATATTACGGTTATCAATCACAAAAAAGCGATAAGAATTATGTATATACACAAATGTTGATTTGGGAAAACATAGACAGAGTGGCAAGAAGATTTACCTATCCGTTATCAATCGAAGAATACAGACAATTCAAAAATGATGTAATGAGTAAGGTGAATAATCATAGCTTTACACCTTCTTGGCACAATAAGACATATACTTTGAAAAAAGGTCAATCAATAACTCTTACAAATACAAACACTTCAATTGGCGAGTTAAACATTCCAAAATATAAAAACGGATATAATTTTAAAGTTAACGGAAATAAATTAACAATTACAGCAACTAACAATGCAGTTAAGAACTCTAAGATTATTTTTTTAGCAAAAACAACCGATTATGAAGGAACTAGTTTTATTTGGAAAAAACCCGGAGAACAAAATATGGGTTCATTCAAAATGCCTGACCCTTTTATAGGAAGATTAACCCTAAACATTCAAGAATCCTCACCACTTGAAATAACAAAGGTGGACGAACTGGGAAGAGCGGTATCAGGAGTTAAATTTAAGGTTTGGTATAGTGACGAAGAAAATTCAAAAACATATACAACAGGTAAAGACGGAAAGGTAAAAATTGATAACAGATTGGTAGGTAAAACAATCAAAATACAGGAAATATCAGCACCTAATCATTTAGAGTTAAGCAAAGAGATAAAGAGTATCGAAATTAAAGCAAATATTCTAAATAAAGTTAAATTTATAAATAAAATTAAGTCATCAACATTGAACCTTAAAAAAGTGGATGAGGACGGAAGAGCGGTACCAGGAGTTAAGTTTAAGGTTTGGTATACAAATGATATATCAAGTGCAAAAACATATACGACTGACTCAAAAGGGCTTGTAAATATTAAAGGCTTGAAAGCCAATAGAGAAATATCGGTACAGGAAATATCAGTACCAAATCACCTAGTACTTGATAAAACGATAAAGAAAATAACTATTAAACCTGCCGGAGTAGGGACACTTACATTTACAAACAAGATAAAAAGGCTTGATTGGTCGGCAATAAAGGTTGACGAGAACGATAAACCGATAAAGGGAGCAAAATTTGAAGCTACAGTAAAAAAAGACAATCAAAAATACAGATATATTTCCGATGAAAAGGGAGAATTCAAGCAAACAGGTTGGAAGGCGGGAACTAGGGTAACCGTAAGGGAAATCGAAGCACCAAAGGGATATGAACTTGATCCTACTCCTCAAACATTTATCCTTAAACCGGGTGTAAACATAAAAATTAAATTCGTAAATAAGTTTAAGCCGGCAACATTGAACCTGAAAAAACTGGATGAGGACGGAAATGCAGTACCCGGAGTTAAGTTTAAGGTTTGGTATACAAATGATATATCAAGTGCAAAAACATATACGACTGATTCAAAAGGGCTTGTAAATATCAAAGGCTTGAAAGCCAATAGAGAAATATCGGTACAGGAAATAGAAGTACCTAATCACTTAGTGCTTGATGAAACCATAAAGAGAATAACAATCAAACCTGATGAAGTGGGAACACTTACTTTTACAAACAAGATAAAAAGGCTTGATTGGTCGGCAATAAAGGTTGACGAGAAGGATAAACCGATAAAGGGAGCAAAATTTGAAGCTACAGTAGAAAAAGACAATCAAAAATACACATATATTTCCGATGAAAAGGGAGAATTCAAGCAAACAGGTTGGAAGGCGGGAACTAGGGTAACCGTAAGAGAAATCGAAGCACCAAAGGGATATGAACTTGATCCTACCCCTCAAACATTTATCCTTAAACCGGGTGTACAAATAAAGCTTAAATTTGTAAATAAAAAAATTCTTTCTAAAATTGAAATAGCAAAGGTGGACGAATTGGGAAAACCTGTGGCAAATGTTAAATTTAAGGTTTGGTACAGTGATGATAAGGAAAGTGAAAAAACGATAGTAACAAATGAGAAAGGTATTGCAACAGTTACAAATTTTGAAGTCGGAAGAGAAATATCGATACAGGAAATATCAGTACCGAATCATTTGGTATTGAGAGAAGAAATAAAAACATTGATATTGGAGCCTGAAAAGACAGGTAAAGTTGAATTTAAGAATCTTATCAAAAAAGGAAATATAGAAATACTTAAAGTTTCATCACATGATAAAAAGATTAAACTGGCAGGAGTAGAATTTGACCTGTTAAAAGACGGAAAAACAATTCAAACAAAGAAAACGGGAAAAGATGGTATAGCAGTATTTGAAAATGTTCATTTTGGAAAATATCAGATTAGAGAAAAAGAAACAATTCCGGGATATTTTAAGAATACTACAGTAAAAGATGTTGAGATAAAAGAAAATAAAGAAGTAATAAAATTGGTATATGAGAATGAGAAGAAACCTGAAATCAAAACATTGGCAAAGGTAAACGGAGAAAAAGAAATATTTAAAACAGGTATGGTATCGGTTACGGATGAAGTGATTTATAAAGACTTGGTACCGGGAAAAGAATACATCGTAAAAGGTGTTTTAATGGACAAGTCAACGAATAAGCCATTATTGATAGAAGGTAGAGAAATAAGGGAGGAAAAGATCTTTATACCGGATGTTAAAGATGGAATGGTGAAACTTGAATTTAAATTTGATGTAAGCAAATGTGAAACGAACGAAATAGTAGTGTTTGAAAGACTGTACAAAGACGGAAAAGAAATAGCGGTTCATGCCGACATAGATGATATTGGCCAGACTGTTAAATTCAAAGAAAAACCTAAAACACCAAATACAGGAGATAATAGTCAAATTATCAAAACGGGAGTTGTTTTAAGTTTAAGTTTTATAGGGATGGTGTTGGTAAGATTATTTGGAAGAAAAAATTCATATCTTTAGTCCAAATGTTTTGTGGGTAAGGTAATTATCCCTTTGCATAAGGTATATAAATAAACTGATATAAATTTGAAAGATATTGAAAAATGGTCTGTTTATTAATATTATATAGGTGGAGCGTAAGTATGAAAGTAAATTATCAAATAGAATTGGAAAAAACAATTAAAGAAAATGAAGAGAAGGGGTATATACCTACATTATTGCTACACAGTTGTTGCGGACCTTGCAGCACTTATGTTTTGGAATATCTTTCAAACTATTTTAAAATCTCTGTCTTATATTATAATCCGAATATTTATCCTTCAGAAGAATATTTTTTCAGGGAAGAGGAACAAAAGCAATTAATAAAAAAAATGAATCCAAAATATGAAATCGGATTTATTCCTTCAAAATATGACCCGAGGGAATATCATCAGGCTATAGACGGTTATCAGAAGGAAAAAGAGGGAGGAAAGCGATGTGAGTTATGTTTTGATTTAAGATTAAAACAGGCCGGTAATGTCGCTAAAAAGATGAACTTTGACTATTTTACGACAACTTTGTCTATAAGTCCCCATAAGAATTCACAATTATTGAATGAAATAGGGAAGAGAATTTCAGAGGAAGTTGGTGTAGGTTATTTATATTCCGACTTTAAGAAAAAAAACGGTTTTAAGAGATCGGTTGAACTTACCGAGGAATATGACATGTACAGACAAGATTATTGCGGATGTGTTTTTTCATTGTATGAGATGAAACAAAAACAAAAAGAAAAAGAAGATGAGGGCGTCTAAGACGCCCTATTGTTCCAAGTAAACCTTTATTAATTTTAGAGTGTTCAGAATTCCGTCTTTATGGCTTCTCTCATATCCATGTGAAGCATAAACTCCCGGACCTATTAGAGCGTGTTTTACATCAAAACCTGCTTTTAAGGTCGCTTCTACATCTGAACCGTAAAACGGATAAATATCCACGGCATAACCAATATTATGCTTTTTGGCAAGTTCGACCAATTTTGAAACAATTTCATAATTATAAGGACCGCCTGAATCTTTTGCAGCGATAGATACTTCTCTTTCCGTACAAGTTAATCCTTCTCCCACACATCCCATGTCGACAGACCATACTTCGGAAACATTTTCCGGACAAGGATTAGAACCTCCATGACCGACTTCTTCGTATATTGTGAAGTGGAAATAGACTGTTCTGTCAAGAAGAATATTTTCGGATTTTAAGTATTTTATGTAACCCATAAGTATTGCAACGGAAAGTTTATCATCCAAAAATCTGCTTTTTATATAACCTGATTCGGTAATTCTTGTCCTCGGCTCAAAACAAACATAGTCACCCGCCATTATACCTAATTTTTCGACATCCGCCTTATTTTTTACATCTTCATCAATTACAATCTCAACGGTGTTCCAATTTCGTTCTTCTTTTCCATAATCACGATTTACATGTACGGAAGCATTTATTAATTGACAAGTTCCCTCGAAAATTCTTCCTTCTTTGGTAATTATTCTCACATTTTCCGCTTCCGCATTGTTTGCATTCATTCCGCCGATATTGGTTATTTTAAGTCTGCCGTCGGATTTTATTTGGTGTACCATTGCACCCAGAGTATCCACATGAGCCTGTAACATTATTGCATCTTTATTGCTTTTTCCCGGAATTTCAGCAAAAATGCCACCCTTTTTTGTGATATGGTTTTGAACATCAAGTGAGTTCAGTTCATCTGTAAGAAATTTTGTAACATTCTTTCCGTATCCTGAAGGACTGTCGATATACAGTAATTTTTTAGCGAAGTCTGTAGTATATTCAATATATTTTTCCATATTTCCCCCTTTATTATCTAATTAATTAGTGTATATCTATTTTGAAAATTGAGCAAGTATTTAAATTAAAACAAATGTTCGGTATGATATAATTTGTAGGAGGGATTATGGAAAAAATAAGAATTGCACATTTATCTGACTTACATTTGGGAAGTAAGTCACAATTATTTGATATGGAAAGTGAGATGCTAAAAACTCTTATAGATATAATTAATCTATGTAATTCGGTGAAAGTTGACATTATATTGATAGCGGGAGATTTTTTTGAGTCATCAAATATAAAAAATGAGTTAAAGGGTCAAATAAAAGAAATATTTAATATATTTAATGGAAAAATATTCATTTCTCCGGGTAATCATGACTTTTTTTCTTTGGATTCTCCATATAATGAAGAATGGTCAAAGAACACATATATATTCAAAAAGCCTAATATAGAATTTGTTGAAATAAAAGAACTGAATACGAGGATATACGGATTTGCATTTGACAGGGCGATTATAAGAGAAAGAAAATTGGTTAATTTTCCGGTAGTTGATTCAAAATATATCAATATCGGTATTTTTCACGGAGATATTTACGGCACAAATGAATACAATCCGATTTTTCCACAAGACATAGAGAATTCAAAACTTGATTATATGGCTTTGGGGCATATTCATAAGAGAAGCGATATACTGATACAGGGGAATACGAGATATGCTTACTCAGGAAATCCTTTTGGGAGAGGTTTTGACGAAACCGGCTCAAAAGGAATATATTTGGGAGATATATCTAAAAACAATATAAAACTTAATTTTTATCAAGCATCAAAAATAAAATTTTTGAAAGAAGAAATAATGGTTGATGAAGCCTTTTCTTTATCCGATATTTCACGAATTATACGAAAAAATTTGGAAGCAAAATATGGAGAGGAATATCGAAACAATCTGTATGATATCAAGTTGAAGGGCTATCTGAATGAAAATATAAGTATATCCGAAAATTTAATTTTGTCGGAATTAGGGGACATCAGATTTGTGAAGATAAAGAATGATACTAGAATTAATTATGATTATGATAAATTATCGAGAGAGTATAGTATACGGGGAATTTTTGTAAAAAACATGCTTGATAAATTGGTGGAAAATAAAGAATTTAATGAAAAAGTCCTGGAAGTGGGACTTAGATCATTTGAGGATTGAGATGATTATCAGAAAAGTATATATTGAAAAGTTCGGGAAATTAAGGAATTTCTCACTTGATTTTAAGGAAAAATTAAATATTGTTTACGGTGAAAATGAGGTTGGTAAAACTACAATTATGAATTTCATAATACAGATGTTTTACGGTTCAAACAGTCGCAGCAAGAATTTAAACAGCAATCAAAGATTAAAATATATTCCTTGGAATGAGGAGTATTCAAAAGGATATATCGAATTCAATCACCACGATATAAATTATAGACTTACCAGAGTTTTCAGAAGTACTAAAAAAGGGGATGAAATTTCATTGATAAATGCCGATACGGGGGAAAATATATTAATTCCGAATTTAGATTGCCCCGGTGAACATTTTCTGAAAATGAGCGAGTCGGCTTTCAGATCTTTGCAATTCATTTCCACTGAAATGCCTTCTTTGGGTGATGATATGTCAAAAACGGAGATATCTGAAAGACTACTGAATTTGGTGAGTTCGGGGATTGAGGACATTTCGTATAGAAAAGCGATGAATTATTTGGATGAAAAAATATACGGTTTCGAATCAAAAAATCGAAACAAGGGCATTATACCGGAGCTCAATAACAATCTTGAAATATTAAATAACGAATACGAAAAAGCGATAAATGTAGAGAATCAAAAAATGGAGTCTTTGAGAAGTATAAATAATTTAGAATCTGAATTGCGCGATTTGGAAACCAAACTTCAAGATTTCAAAAGGATGGCTGAATTATCGGACGAGAAAGTCAATATTAACAGAGAAATACTTCTTGAGCAGGACAGAGTTCAAAAAAACAGACATAAAAAACAACTCGAGTCAGGAATAGATGAAATAAACGAAAAAATAGAACATTTGAAAAAAGAAAAATTGATAAATACGAAAATCAATTATTTTCCGATAGTAATTTTATTAATGAGTTTATTTTTGGTGTTTTTATCAAAGTATTATTTTATCTTTAGTCTTGGAATATTTATTTATTTTGTTTTTGACTATTTCAGTAAAAAAAATAAAGATTCAAGACGCAGAATTTTGTTGGAAAGTGAGATTTCAAAATTGGAAGTGGTAAAGTTTGAAAAGAAAGACTATTTATCGAAAATTTTTGCAGATGCCGATGAAACCGACTTTAAAAATGTGGATTACTTAAAAATTCAGGAAAAGAGAATACTTGATTCACTAAAAAAGTATGAAAATATCCACGGAAGATATCAAAAAACATTACATGAAGATTTGGAGAATAGAGTTAAAATTCTGAATGATAAATTGATTTCTGAAAAAACATTTTCAATTGCAAGATATAAGTTGGAAAAGAGTTCGTCGACGATAAAAAACGAGATTGATGATGTCAAAAGAGAAGTCGCTGAAATTAAAAACGAATTGAATATTTATATTGAAGCAAAAAAAGAAATCGAAAGAGCTTATAAAATAATGGAGACGGATTTTTCACCCCGTATAAATTTGATTGCAGGTAAAATAATATCAAATATTACCGAAGGTAAATATGATTCCTTGTTGGTTTCAAAAGATTTTGAGATAGCATTTAAAGATTCTAAAAGCGGCGATATAAGAGAATACAGATATTTGAGCGCATCCACTGTTGAGCAGTTTTATTTGGCTTTGAAAATTGCTATTATTACTTTGATATCACCAAAGGAAAATAGAATAATACTGCTAGATGATATTTTCGTGAGATTCGACAAAAATAGATTTCAAAGAAGTTTGGAAATGTTTCTGAAAGAGGATTATAATCAAGTTATTTATTTCACCTGTCACGAAAACTTTGATACTTTTAAATCTTTTTCAAATATAGTATACTTATCATCATAAAGAGGTGAAATATGAATAAGATTTCTTATTTTAATGTTATAGGACCTGTTATGATAGGACCATCAAGTTCACATACGGCAGGAGCCGTAAGAATTGGAGAGGCCGCAAGTAAAATAGTGGAGCCTGGATTCAATAAAATAGTATTTAAATTACACGGTTCTTTCAGGGAAACATATCAGGGACACGGAACCGACAAGGCTTTGATCGCAGGTTGTTTAGGATTTAAACCGGATGATGAAAGGATAATCGATTCATATGAAATTGCAAGAGAACGAGGTATAGAAATAGTATTCAAAGGAATTAATTTGGTAAATGCTCATCCTAACACGGCAATTTTGGAATTTTATTATGAAGACGGTAGAAAGTCTACGGTTTCTGGTATATCAACGGGCGGGGGACAAATTGAGATTATAAATATAGACGGTGCCGAGGTTAAGCTCTTCCCGGGAGATCCCACGCTTTTTTTACAGTATCATGACAGAAAAGGGATTATCGCAAATATAAGTACAATACTTGCGAAAAATGACTACAATATTAATAAGATTATGAATCATGTAGGGGAAACTGAAGTTACATTGGTAATTATTTTGGATAAAAAACTTGACAAAGAGGTGTTCAAAGAAATACAATCTTCAGGAGCGTATGATCATGTTTCGTATGTTTATTTTTAGGAGACAAGATGTTTAAGAGTGGAAAAGAATTACTTGAAAAATGCAAATCGAGAAAAATCCCCATTTGGGAATGTGCATTGGAAGAGGAGATTATAAATTATAATCAGACTCCTGAAATTATCTTCGAGAGAAGCAGGATAATTTTGGAAGTAATGAAAAAATCAGCTATAAGGGCTACCAGAGAAGAAGTAAAATCAGTTTCCGGAATAATAGGCGGAGACGCTAAGAAATTGTTTGAATATTCCCAAAAGGGAAATACTTTATTAGACTCTAAGATTCTAAAAATGATGAGCATGGGATTGTCAACTTCTGAAGTTAATGCAAGCATGGGAAAGATTGTGGCAGCACCTACTGCAGGAGCAGCGGGCATTATACCTGCCGTGATAACTTCGGTTCAACAGGAAAAGGGATTTTCCGATGAGGATTTAATGAAAACTTTGTTGACAACAGGAGCAATAGGTTCGATAATAATGAGGAATGCATCTGTATCCGGTGCCGTGGGAGGTTGTCAGGCAGAGACGGGCTCCGCATCTGCAATGGCGGCCGCCGGTCTTGTCGAATTGATGGGGGGAACTCCGGAGCAATCATTACATGCGGCTTCATTCGCTTTGGTACATGTTATGGGTTTAGTTTGCGATCCGATCGCAGGTCTGGTAGAATATCCTTGTCTGTTTAGAAATTCATCAGGAGCCGTGAACGCATATATATCAGCTGAAATGGCTTTGGCGGGAATTGAATCTCTTGCACCTTTTGATGAGGTGGTTGAATCGATGAAGGAAGTCGGAGATTTGATGAATCCAAACTTTAAAGAAACGGCACTTGGAGGTATAGCTTCAACTCCAACAGGAAAAAGAATTGAAAAAGAAGTATTCAAAAGAGTTTCTTTAGGAGAATGAGGTGCCGTAGGCATCATGCTCTCTTAGCTCAGTAGGTAGAGCGCCACCATGGTAAGGTGGAGGTCGCGGGTTCGATTCCCGCAGTGAGCTCCATAAAAAAATGAGTCTTTAAAGACTCATTTTTTTAGTTCATTTTTTCTAAAATATTTTCCATATCCTTTTTACTTAATTCGTTTATTACGATATATGTGGCATCAATAAATTCATATTTATCTTTTGGAAGATGCTCCATAAATAAGTTGTAATCCACTACACTTAAGCTTTTATAAGAATCCGGATCAGTATCATCTCCGTCTATATACATTAGATTTAGTTTCCAGCTATCCACTTCTTTAGGATTTATTACATTAATATTTGAAAATTCTACAAAAGGTTTGAAAGGTAGGATAACCTCGACATTCTCAGTTATCACATAGGCTCCGAAAAGGGAATTGTCGACATTTCTTCTGAAAAATTTCTGCTTTGCACTGTAGGCTTCCATATATTGAATATCTGTAAAAAATTTACTGAATTCTTCAACCGGATTTTCAGTATCCAATAACCTTTTTTTCAAATTTCTGTCAAATACTACAGGTCGATTAATTCCGAAAAGAGTGAGAGTTAAGATATTGGGCTCTACAAGTTCACCGGTATCAGGGTCTTCATTTGGAGCAAACATACCTGAAATTCCGAACATAATATCGTGACGGTAATCATAATTTTCTATAGTGTCCGGAGTTAAGGTTTCATCATACTCTGAAGTGATTTTTGTTCCTAATTTTTGAGATAGTACCTTTATAAATGCAAGACCGATTTTCCAATCATCTATAGGACTTGGAGTCAAAAATCTGACTATATATGAATCTTTGCCTTTGGGATCTTTACCATAAGAAATTTCGAAACCTCTTCCGCTCTTTCCGTCAATTCCGACAAGAATGCTATCATGTTCATTTAATTGACTCTCTAAAAATTTTTGTTTATCAAAGTTTGGAGAATTATTCTCCGGAAGGATTTGTAATTTTGGAATTAAATCAAGAACTTCTTGTACCTTCAGTATTTTTTTTGAAAAAAATAATTTTTTGTTTGGTATATAAAACGATAGACTCATTTCTCCCCCTTGCTAAATCAATATTTTTAAATTTTGTTACATAAAGAATTATATCATCTAGTATAAACAATATAAAATTTTTTTCAAAAGGATTATATAGAATTTATAATTAGGCGGATGCAATTTTCAATTTGTTAAAATTATGGTTGGAATAAAAATGTAATAAAGATTGAATATATTAAAAATTCACTCTTACTAAAGATGAGGTATCGACTAGTTTAAAATAAAAAAGATGGCTTGATTAAGCCATCTTTTAAGTGGTGCGGGTGGTGGGGAACATAGAAATCACTATTTATCATATTTTCAAGGGAGAAAACTACAAAAAAGCTACATTTTTTCGTTGCTCATATAGTCCATAAAATTATTAAGTGCTCGACTCTCTCCGTCCTTGTATAGATGTGTGTAGATGTTCAGCGTAGTCTTGATATCGGAGTGTCCTAATCGCTCTTGAATCTCTTTTGCGTTAGATCCACTGGCGAATAATAAGCTTGCGTGAGTATGCCTTAAGTCGTGCACCCTTACTTTTTTAATGCCTAACTTCTTAATGGCTGTGTTCAATTTATCTGAAATGTTGGAAAGCCTTTGATGTTTTCCATCTTTGGTAGTAAAAACTATGATCGAGTTATCGGCGTTTAATTTTTTAAGTTTTCTGAGATATGCCATCGTTATGTCGTCAACCAGGACTTTGCGTGCAGATTTTTTAGTTTTAGTTGTAGATACATACACTTTATAGTTTGTACCGATTGACAGTGATTTATTTACGCTAATCGAATTGGCTTTGAAATTTACATCCTCCCATTCTAACGCTAAAAGTTCCCCTCGTCTCAAACCCGTATATATGAGCAAGCGAAAAACAAGATACCACTTCAGATCATCTTTATAGAAGTCCAACAATTTTAAGATCTCCTGTCTGTCCAGACAATCCACTTTAACGCTTTTACTCTTGAACTTTGGTAGAATAACATCGTTGAATGGATTTTCCTTCAGATATCGCATTTTTACTCCGTAATCAATCACTCTTTTAGCTTGATTGAACATTTCCTTGCCTTTGGTGTAATCTACCAAATTCATAGCGAAATTTTGGCATTGCAAGGGGGTTATTTTATCAACATATATTTCTCCGAAAACGGGCAGTATATGATTTATAAACAGCATTGATGTCCTTTGGTAGGTGGATTCTTTGACAAGCGTAATGTAAATCTTATCCCACTGATCGTACAAATCGGAATATTTAATTTTATGCTGGAGTTTATTTTTCTGAGATTCCATCAGATTATTGTACTCCCTAATAGCATCCGTTTTGGTAATAAAACCTGCCCTAGTAGTTACTTTATCCCCTAATCGGATTTTAAATTTGTGTCTTATTTCCCCTTTCTTAGTTTTGTACTTTTCGATCTTCATTAAAAAATACTCCTTTCTTGCGTAGAAATAGGAGTATGTGCTATACTATTAGTGATTTATGGGGTGTAGCATATACTCTATTCATTAATTTTCCCCTGCCCATTGCCGTGGATGGGGATCTTTTTGTTTTTTTATTTCGATTCGGTAAATTCAACCCATTTATCAGAAAGTCTTTTAATTTCAGAGGCATAAAATTCCATCATGTCCATTTCAGATTCCCTGAAGTAGCGTTTTTCAGACTCACAAGTAGTTATAATTCCTTCCATAGATTTAAAGTATGAGTCGAGGGAAACTTTATCTATTCCCTTAGACGCCTCCAAATAAGCCTGATCTTTACCCTGATTGTGTGGAGCGTTTAGGTCGTACGTTATTTCAAGAGACTCATAGATTTTCGGTTTAAATTCGTTAAAGAATTTTCTTTCTGAGTCGATATCTCCCTCTTGAATTGGATCCACGACATCTCTAACCGATTCGCTTTTTTCAATTTGAGGTTTTTCTTTGACTTTCGACTCTTTGTTATTTCCGCAAGCCGACAAAACAAGAGCCGTTAATATGGTTAATACTAATAGTTTTTTCTTCATTTTTTTCTCCCCAAATTTTTAATTTTGCTCCCAGTCAACGACTTCTCCGAGAACTCTGAACCCCGAAGATGAATCAATAATTATGTCGTCATAACTGTCATTTATCGATTTGAGCGTTATTTTATCGTTCTCGAAATACACTTTTTTGATGTAGACCGTTCCGTCATCGTCTACGACATAAATTTTACCATTATCATAATCCGTCGAAACTCTAACGAAAGCTAAACTCCCGTCGAGGATTTTAGGCTCCATAGAATCTCCAGTAACCTTGATTATAAAATCGTATACGGGGCGCTCTTTCTTGATTATAGTGGTCTCGACTTCTATCTCATCAAGATAATTATAGCCGTTACCTGCTGCAGCTTTACCTATGTAATTAACCGTTTCAAGGTATTTATCATTATCTATCAAGTCGTAAGCGTAACTTACAACCTTACGTTTCCCATTTCGATTTAATAAATTGTATGGCTCTAAAATATCTTTTTCTTCATCAGTTAATTTTCTTGCATTATATTTCGAAAAGTATTCGCTCGCAAAATCTGAATAGTTAGTATTACTGTACGCATAATCACCACAATCATAATTGATTATCGTGATGGGATCTATCTTTAAAATTTCAGATAGTTTCTTTAATTTATCAATCCCCATATTTTTTATGTCCCCAGATTCCCATCTAGAAATTGCAGATTTGGTTATCCCCACAAATTCGGCGACTTCCTGTTGACTTAACTTCAACTCCTCCCGACGATTTTTTAGAAATAATCTCAGCGGTAATTTTTTCATCCCTCTCACCTCGTTTAATTATACCTTTATAATAGCAGTAAAAATGAGAATTGTAAACAAAAAGTACAAAATAAAAAAAAACAGTTGACAAAAGTAAACCGATGATTTATCATTATATCAGTTGAGGATAATCAACAGTAAAAAGGAGGTGAAAAAAGGTGTACAACGAAAAAGAGCTCAAGCTAGACATGCTCGAAAAAGACATATCGATTGAGATGCTTGCCAAACAATTGAATAAATCTAGGCAAGCAATATATAAGAAGATCAACGGACAGACAGAATGGTCGCTACAAGACATCCGAACAATGAAAAAAATGTTCGGGTGGTCCGACTTGAGAATAAGACAAATATTTTTTTAATCTTTTAGTTGAGTATACTCAACTAAAAGGGGAGGATCTATGAAAGAATTCATGACTCTGTCTGAGTTCGAAGAATACTTCAATGTGTCTTTAGACACGGTGAGAAAATGGGAACAAATCGGACTCAAGGCGAGGTATATCACAGCTAAAACTAAAGTCTTCTACAAAGAAGACATTAGAAAATTCATCCTGAAAGAGGATTACGAAGAAGGAGGGAAAATATGAAAATAATAGAAAGAAGAGAGCTAGAAGAAATGCCGTACGACAAATACACCGGTGATGAGTGGCTACATGCCACGGGAGACGAGGTGAGGTTTGAGGGAGATGACACTTGGTGGGACGAATTTGTTTCACAAGATGGAAGATTGGAGTATATGAGGTAAGAAAAATGAAAAAAAGAAGAAAAATAGAGAGCATCACACTTGTGATGATAGCTTTCTCAGCTATGGCTCAAGCCGTACTGATTAAGCAAGCAGCAGTGAGCCGAGGCTATCTTGCCTTTGGCGGCGAAGTTATAGTAATTCCGGCATTCTGCCTGTTTTACTACTTTTATAAGAACTGGAAATAAAAAAACTGCCGTAAAGGCAGCTTAAAAATCGGTGATAGGTCGCACGCTATCACCTCAATTATAAGAAATTAGGAGGAAAAATGAAAGTAATAATTGAATTAGATTCAGCTGAAATGCTGAAAACGATAGAAACGGGAAGCCTGTACAAATTGGGATTGGATCTAAAAGATTTAGATTTCATCTCGAAATCTCCAGAGGAACCTTCGGAGCCAGAAAAAGCAGAGCACGTAAACTTACAAACGCCCACTCCTACAGTAACCACAACAGTACCTACATCTGCCAAGACTTACACTCAAGATGAGTTAAGTAGAGCTGCGATAGGGCTTATGGATCTTGGCAAGCAAGACGAGTTAATCAACTTACTGAACAACGTTTTCGGGGTTGTGTCGATTCCGGAATTGCAAAAAGAAAAATATTCGGAGTTCGCAAATAAATTAAGAGAATTGGGGGCGAATATATAATGCCCGAAATTCACGCAAAATTAAGCGCGAGTGCCAGCGCAAGATGGCTTAATTGCCCTCCTAGTCTGTTACTCAACGAAAAATACCCGGACACAACTTCCGAGTATGCGAAAGAAGGAACTTTAGCTCATGCTGTAGCGGAGCTGAAAGCAACTAAATATTTTTTAAAGGGCATCGGCCCAAAAACATTTCAGAAAAAAATGGATGAATTCAAGAAAGATGAATTCTGGCAAACTGAAATGGATAGATTCACAGATGATTATTTCAATTATTTGAAGAATTTAGCGACGGGGATGCCTGAGAAGCCCTATGTGGCAATAGAAAAAAAAGTAAATTATGGAAGATACGCGAAAGACGGATTTGGAACTGCCGACTGTGTAATGATCCAAGGCGACACAATTCACGTATGCGACCTTAAATACGGGAAAGGAGTTCCTGTATCCGCGGAAGATAATCCGCAGCTTATGCTTTATGCTTTAGGGGCTTATCAGGAGTACGGATTTATTTATCCGATTGAAAAAGCTGTACTTCATATAATTCAGCCGAGGTTGGATAACTACTCTTCCTGGGAGATAAGTTTAGAAGACCTATTAATGTTTGGGGAAGAGGTAAAGATAAAATCGGAGCTTGCCTGGAACGGTGAAGGTGAATTTAATGCGGGAAGTCATTGCAAATTTTGTAGGGCAGGAGCTAAATGTAGGGCGAGGGCGGAAGAGAATGTAAAACTTGCGGGGTTTACCAAGACACTTCCTGCAGAGCTTAGCAATGAGGAAGTAGGAAAGTATCTACTGATGGCTCAAGACATTCAAGCTTGGGTGAAGGATTTAGAAGAGTATGCTTTAACTGAAAGCTTAGCTGGAAGAGAAGTTAAGGGCTGGAAAGCTGTTGAGGGTAGATCTAACCGAAAGATAGTTGACGAAGAAGGACTTGCTAAAGAGCTTATTTATGCGGGGTTTGATGAGGTTATGATATATAAGCCGAGACAGCTAGACACAATTACAAATTTGGAAAAACTATGTGGAAAGAAAGCTTTTATGGATATAAGTGCAGGCTTAATCGATAAGCCTCAGGGAAAGCCAACGCTTGTTAAGTCGAGCGATAAGAGGCCTGCCGTAACAAACGCGGTTAAGGCCGAAGAAGTATTTAAATAAGGAGAAATAAAAAATGCAAAACAATCAATTTAACACCAATGTAACAACGGGAAAAGTAAGATTAAGCTATGTGAATGTGTTTAAGCCTAGAGCCAATCAACCGGGACAAGAAGAGAAATTTTCGGTAACAGTTCTTGTTCCAAAAACAGATGTCGCAACTAAGCAAAGAATAGATGCGGCAATCGAAGCCGCAAAACAAAAAGGTGCTGCTGACAAATGGAGCGGAGTAATCCCTCCAATATGCGCGACTCCAGTGTATGACGGAGACGGAGTTAAGCCTTCAGACGGCATGCCGTTCGGAGATGAATGTAAAGGACATTGGGTATTTACGGCATCCGCAAAGGCTGAATACCCTCCGGAAGTCGTAGACCAACAACTTAATCCTATCATCAATCATTCCGACGTGTATAGCGGCTGCTACGCAAGAGTGAATGTGAATTTCTTCCCTTATCTATTCGGGGGTAAGAAAGGGGTTGGCTGTGGATTAGGTCCGATCCAAAAAATAGCAGATGGAGAACCGTTAGGAGGAGGGGCTCCTGCAGCTAACGCCGTGTTTGGTGCTGTTGAAACAGCGTTAACACCTAAAGGATATGATCCGATAACGGGCCAACCGATTTACTAATACCTGAGGGGGCGAAAGCCCCCTTTAATACTAAGGAGCGAAAAATGAAGCATTTATCAATTGACATTGAGACATTTTCAGACGAAGACATAAAGTCCGTCGGTCTCTACAAATACGCTCAAGCTGAAAGTTTTGAAATTATTCTATTCGCCTATTCCATTGATTTCGGCGATGTTGTATTAATTGACCTTGCGCGGGGCGAAAAAATTCCAGAAAAAATAAAAAAAGCACTTATCGACAAAAATGTCGTTAAGCACGCGTACAATGCCCCGTTCGAGTGGTTCTGTCTTAACCGTGCAGGATACGAAACACACATAGATCAGTGGGTAGACACGATGTTCTACGGTCTATATTTAGGGTATACTGCAGGACTTGAGGCAACCGGAAAGGCGATAGGTCTTCCTCAGAACAAACAAAAGTTATCAACAGGAAAAGCTCTAATCAAGTATTTTTGTGCCCCTTGCACTCCGACGGAAGCCAACGGGATGAGAACGAGAAATTTGCCGTCTCATGCGCCGGACAAGTGGGAGTTATTCAGAGTTTATTGCGTGCAAGATGTGGTTACTGAAACTGAAATTTACAAGCGGCTATCAAGATTTCCGATTTTGGAACATGAACAAAAAAATTGGGTTACCGACATAGAAATAAATGCAAGAGGGGTTTTAGTTGACGAAAACCTGATAAATTCAGCTTTGTGGATAGACAAAGAGATAAATAAAAGGCTTATCAAAGAAGCTAAAGAAATTTCAGGATTATCTAACCCAAATTCAACATCTCAATTGCTCGAGTATCTCAGGGAAAACGGGATCCCTGATCTGGACAACATAACAAAAGAGACGGTGTCCGAACTCATAAATTCGGATCTAGCGGAAGATAATAGAAGACTGCTTGAGATAAGGCAGGAGCTTGCCAAGACGAGCATTAAGAAGTATGTAGCGATGGATGCCGCCAAAGGGAAAGACAACAGAGTAAGAGGTCTTTTGCAGTTTTACGGTGCTAACAGAACAGGTCGATGGGCGGGAAGACTTGTTCAAGTACAGAACCTGCCAAGAAATTATATAAGTACTTTAGATGAAGCAAGAGCCTTGGTAAAGCAAAAAAATATAAAGGGTTTGGAGTTGGTTTACGGCAATGTGTCCGACACGCTTAGTCAACTCATAAGAACGGCGTTTATACCAAGCAAGGATAAATTGATAGTCGCCGATTTTTCTGCGATTGAAGCTAGAGTAATAGCTTGGCTCGCGGGGGAGAGATGGGTGCAAGATGTATTTGCGACGCACGGGAAAATTTACGAGGCCACCGCAAGCCAGATGTTCGGAGTGCCAATCGAAAAAATATCGAAAGGTAATCCAGAATACGCGTTAAGACAAAAAGGAAAGATCGCACAACTTGCACTAGGATATCAAGGCTCTACAGGGGCTATGATTGCCATGGGGGCTCTGAAGATGGGGCTCGATGAAGAGGAACTTCCCGATATTGTGTCAAGGTGGAGAAACGCAAATCCTAACATTGTAAGTCTGTGGTACGAGATAGAGCGCAACGCACTTGCGGTAATGCAAGATGGGATGCAAAGATCCTTTAGGGGGATCACTTTTTCAAGGGAAACAGATCTGATTTACGGGCAAGATTTCTTTGCGATTACTCTTCCGAGTAAAAGAAAGCTCTACTACCCTAATCCTTTTTTGAAAGACAATAAATTCGGCAAACAAGCACTACATTATTTCTCTGTGAATCAGACCACAAAGAAATGGTCTGAAGATTCCACTTACGGAGGTAAACTCACTGAAAACATCATACAAGCTATAGCTAGAGACTGTCTGGCTGTAAGCATAAACAGGGTTAAAGAAGCTTTTCCGACATGCGACATCCTGATGCACATCCACGACGAGATAGTGCTAGATTGCCCTAGCGGAGTGTCAGTAGGTGAAGTATGTGAAGTAATGGGCAGGGAGATTCCATGGGCAAACGGATTGATTCTCAAGGCTGCAGGATTTGAAAGTAATTACTATATGAAAGATTAATGAAGGGGGTGGGTGAATTTTTGAATAATAACAGAAAAATAATTATCGCGACGGGACAGAATAGAAAGTCCATCAATTGGACTAATTCAGAAATGTTATGGTCCGAATTTGTAGAAAAATTAAAAACCCCTCAAAGAACCCAAGAATCTTTTTTAAGTTTTATGAAACTTAAAAAAGTTCAACAAGATGAGCTGAAAGACGTCGGCGGATTCGTCGGGGGGGCAATTACCGGTCACAGAAGAAAGAATAGCGCGATAACATCCAGAGACTTAATTACGTTAGACCTTGACAACATCAATACCGGAAGAACTGAAGAAGTTGTAAAAAAAGTCAACTCTTTGGGTTGCGCTTATGTGATTTACAGCACTCGTAAGCACGCAGAATTTGCCCCTAGATTAAGAGTTATAGTGCCAACTGATAGAACAATAGCTGTAGATGAATACGAACCGATAGCGCGTAAATTAGCAAGCATAATCGGGATACAAATGGCAGACCCTACTACATTTGAAGTAAGTAGATTGATGTTCTGGCCAAGTTGTTCGATTGATTCCGATTATGTGTTCGATTATTCAGACAATCCATTTCTATCGGCCGACGGAATTCTCAACACATACGACAATTGGAGGGATATATCTTCCTGGCCACAAGTTCCAGGTCATGAAGTGGCAAGACAAAGAGAACTTGCAAAACAGCAGGATCCATTAACTAAAAGAGGTGTTGTAGGGGCTTTTTGTAGAACTTATACAGTCCCCGAAGCCATAGAAAAGTTCATACCGAAAGCGTATGAACCAACAGACAAAGAAGATAGATTTACGTATGTCGGAGGATCTACGAGTGGAGGGGCTATTGTATACGATGGTAAGTTCTTGTATTCTCATCACGCTACAGATCCATGTAGCGGAGAACTTGTAAACGCTTTTGATTTAATACGGCTTCACTTATTTGGGGAGCAGGATATAGAAAGTAAAGAAGACACACCAGTTAATAAACTACCTTCTTACATGTCTATGTCCAAGCTCGCTATCCAAGATGGTGGCGTAGCCACAATACTAAATTCTGAAAGGCACGAAAAAGCTTTAGAGGCTTTTAGAGATAGTTTAGGTGATGTCAATCAAGCAGTTGAAGAAGACGATTTATCATGGATGTCTAAGCTTGAAAAGGACCTAAATAATGGACAGATTAAAAAGACTATTAATAATATAGTTTTAATATTGGAAAATATAAAAGACATCAAAGGAAAAATAGCCCTTGACGAATTTGCAAATAGAGGGATGGTTTTGGGATCTCTTCCATGGAATAACTCAGACGATAAAAGACTTTGGACGGATATAGATGATGCCGAGCTTGCAAGATTTTTAGAGGTAGGCTTTGGAATAACAGGATCGGAAAAGATAGATAAAGCGCTACTTATAGTCAGTAATAGAAACAAATTTAACGATGTTAAAAGGTATATTGAGTCCCAAAAATGGGATGGTAAGAAAAGAATTGACACTTTGCTACATGACTACTTAGGGGTTGAACAAAATGTATATACTGCAGATGTAATGAGAAAATCATTAACTGCTGCAGTTGCAAGGGCAATAACAGGTGAAGCAAAATTTGATTACATGCCAATATTTACAGGGGCTCAAGGGATTGGTAAATCTACTTTCCTTGCCAAGCTTGGCGGTGAATGGTTTAGCGATTCCCTTACTAATTTCGAGGGTAAGGAAGCTGCGGAAATGATACAAGGGACTTGGATAAATGAGCTTGCTGAGCTTGCAGGATTTAATAGATCGGAGACTAACGCCATCAAGCAATTTATTACTAAGCAACACGATGTATATAGAGAGGCTTATGGGAAAAGGACAAATAAGTACCCCAGAAGATGTGTGTTTTTTGGAACTACCAACGATGATAACTTCCTAAAAGATACGACCGGCAATAGAAGATTCTGGCCGGTAGACTGCGGAGTAGAAGAACCTAAAAAAAGTATATTCGTTGATCTTGATAGTGAGATTGGTCAAATATGGGCTGAGGCAAAAATGTTATACATGTTAGGCGAACCGCTATATCTTAGCGGCGAATCAGATAGACTTGCAAAAGAAGCGCAAGAAATGCACCAAGAAGATAATGCTAAGAAAGGAATTATCGAAGAGTTTTTAGAGATAAAGATTCCAGTTAATTGGTATGATCTATCGCTAAGTATAAGGAAGCAGTATCTACAAGGAAATGCCAACATAGAAGGTATAAGGTTAGTTGAAAGAGATAAGATAACAGCTATAGAAGTTTGGGCGGAATGTTTTGGAAAACCTAAGGAGTATTTAACCAAAAAAGATGCATCAGAAATAAATAGCGTTCTTGAATCACTTAAAGGCTGGCAAAGATACAAAGGCGCCAGAAGCTTGGGGAAAGAATATGGAAAGCAGCGCGGATTTGAAAAAATAAAATCTAAAATAGACATAAAAAACAATATTATCGAGTTAAGAAATAGAGCATAAATTGGAAACATTCTACAAAAAGAATGTTTCCACCTAAAAATGAAATGGGATATTTACTTAAGTATAACGGAAACATTCTTTCCGAGAGAATGTTTCCAATGTTTCCCAAAACGGAAACAAAGGAAACCAAAGAAACATTAGAATGTTTCCAATAAAGCGTGTAAAAATCAACATTTACAGGCTAAAAGAAACAAAGAAACATTCTTTTCTATAGAGAGAAAAAAATAGGTGAATTAGGTGAATTAGGTGAAGTGCCCGTCTGCCTACGTGTGCCTAATACGCCTAATTTAGGTCTGTATACGTGCGCACGCAAGAGAATGTTGCCGCGAGGAGGGAAGATGAGAGAAAAGGAAATCGAAAAAAAATTAGTGGTCGGGATAAAAAGATTGGGGGGTAGAGCATATAAATTTGTGAGCCCGGGTAATGCAGGCGTGCCCGATAGAATTGTAATACTTCCAGATCAGAAGCCCATATTTGTAGAACTGAAAACAGAGTCAGGAAAGATTACAGAGCTGCAAAAAAGTCAATGTAAAAAACTTACATGTTTAGGGCAAAGAGTAGAAGTGCTTTACGGTGAAAAAGAGGTGGATTGGTTTTTGGAATATTGTAAGGATATGGTGCTATGAATTTTACACCGCACAAGTATCAAGAGTATTGCATCGATAAAGTATTAGAACTTAATAATGTGGGGCTATTCTTAGACATGGGTTTAGGAAAAACTATTATTACCCTAATGGCCATAAAGGAGCTTAAATTTCATAGATTTCAAGCTAATAAGATTTTAGTAATAGCCCCTAAAAAGGTGGCGGAAGGAACCTGGCAGCTTGAAAAAGACAAGTGGGAAGAAACCAAGAGCCTTAGAGTGTCAACAGTGATAGGTCCAGAAAAGCAAAGATTAAGGGCGCTTTATACAAGGGCGGATGTCTATATTATTAACCGAGAAAATGTCACTTGGCTTGTAGACCACTACAAAAATGATTGGCCCTTTGACACGGTGGTAGTGGATGAGTTTTCAAGCTTTAAAAACCCAAAGGCTAAAAGGTTCTTAAGCTTAGCCAGCGTAAAGCCACACATAAAAAGGCTTGTGGGACTTACGGGAACTCCAAGTCCCAACAGCTTGGCGGACCTTTGGAGTCAACTTTTCTTACTTGATGGTGGAGAAAGATTGGGAAAGAAATATTCAGGATTTAGGGAGAGGTATTTTGATCCCGGGCAAAGAAATGGATATGTGGTTTTTAATTACACTGCAAAGAAAGGGTCTGAGGAGTCTATACTTGCGAAGATATCGGACATATGCGTTTCTATGAAGGCTGAGGACTACTTAAGTCTTCCTGAAGCAATTGAACATGAGATCCCGGTTATTTTGGATACGAAGGCGCAAAAGGCATATAACGACTTAGAAAAAAAGATGGTGCTTGAAGTTGACTCCGGAGAAGTGATAGACGTGGTAAGTGCAGCCGCTTTATCGAATAAACTTTTACAACTCTCAAACGGAGCCATCTATGACGAGGATCATGAGTGGCACGAGGTCCATAGCGCTAAGATTGAGGCTTTTATTGAGACGATAGAGAGCTTAAATGGTAAACCCGCACTAGTTTTTTATAACTTCCAACATGACAAGGACAGAATCCTTGAAGCCTTAAAAAAATTAAAAATCAGAGTAAGAGTTTACAAAAGTGTGGAAGATCAAAAAGATTGGAATGATGGAAAGATTGATGTGCTTCTTACCCATCCGGCAAGTAGTGCCTACGGTCTTAATCTCCAAGCAGGGGGTAATCACATCATCTGGTTCGGGCTTAATTGGAATTATGAGCTTTATACGCAGGCTAATAAAAGACTTCATAGGCAAGGACAAAAGGAGACTGTCTTTATCCATCATCTTGTGGTTAAAGGAAGTAGAGATGAGGATGTGATGGAAGCGTTAAGGCGCAAGGAAGATGTGCAAAACTACGTGTTAGAAAGTTTGAAAGCGAGAATTGAAAAATACAAGGAGAGTAAAAAATGAAAAAAAAAATAAAAAAACAAATCAAAGAAATTAACGACACTTTCGGCGTTAATCACCGCGTTTCTGAATATCCTGATGGAAAATTGTTCATTCTCAATGATGATTCCAGAGTGCTTATTGCACTCTACGCAGAGACATTAAGCATGTGTGCCGATTTTGAATCGTTTAAGATATTAAACAATAGTCTTAAAATCAAGCTGCTTAAAGCAGCAGTTGAGTATCTCGAAAGGACAGAAAATGAAAGAGATGCAAAATAAACTTATTCGGATAAATTCAGAGAAGCGTTTATGAAAATCCGAAACTTTCGGAGGTGGAAAATGAATAGAGAAGAAATCGTCACAAAAATTCAGAATGACATTAATAAATTTTATAAGGCTTACGAAGATATCGGAGAGGATGAAAGGGAGCTTCTAAGCGAGATATTTGATGATGTGGAAAAGTTGCGAGACGCAGAACCGCAAACAGTGGATGCAATAAACAATCCTATGGAAATACCTAAATGCTGTAATAGATGTCCTTTTGGTGGATTTATCAAAAGACCTAAGGATTGTAAGTTGGAAGAGGTGAGTAGTATGGGATATTTAGAACTTGTTAACAAATTTACTGCAATTACAAACGAGATAGGCTACATTGAGGACTTGATGACGAAAGATATAGCACTTAAGAGAAAGCTTGAGAGGCTTAGAGAAGCGCAAGCTGAAGCTAAGAGGGAAATTGATATGTATAATGGGGTGAGGGATGACGGTAGATGAAGTGAAAAATTGGCTTAATAGAGCTTATAAAATAGACGAGTTAATCAAGCTTGATAAGAAGAAATTAGAAGAGCTTGAAGAGCTTTCAACTGCTATTGGGGGGGTTAGTTTTGGTGATAAAGTCCAAACATCTACTAATACATCTAGTCCTTTTGTTGAAAAGATTTTGAAAAAAGACGATGCTATAAAAAAATATAATGAAAGGATCGTCGAAAGATACCACATCAAAGAAGAGATAGACGAAGTTATAAATTCATTAGGGGATAATGAAGTCGTTCAAGTACTAGATTATCGCTATTTACAATTTGCGCAATGGAGAGATTTAGCTAGGCTGATGCGTATAAGCACTGGAAAAGCCTTATCACTTCATAGAAAAGGGCTAGAAATGTTATCAAAAAAAATAAATACAAAATGAACATTGTAGTGTGCTATAATGGTAGTGTAAAAATATACGCAAGTATTTAGATTTTTAGGACGGCTACAAGTAGTCGTCTTTTTTATGCCTATTTATTTGTAAATCAGTTAGGTGTATGGGCCTCCTTTTTATTTGTATGTGTACCTATTTCCATACACCTTAGTTATTAACAAGCTTAAGAAAGGAGCTGATGATGTGAAGTTGACAATTAAACAAAAGAGATTCGCAGACGAGTATATCATCAGCGGGAATGCGACGGAGGCTTATTTAAAATCATACGCTAAACAAAGCAGATCAAGCGCAGAAGCTAATGCTAGAAAATTACTCGGAAATTACTCGGTGAAAACTTATGTAGATGAACGGCTAAAAGAGTTAGAAGATAAACAGATAGCAAAACAGGAAGAAGTGTTGAAATACTTGACTTCTGTCATAAGAGGCCAATCAAGAAGTGCTGTTGTGGTAGTTGAAGGTGAAGGCGATGGAGTATCATCCGCAAGGATTGTCAACAAGCCTCCGGATGAAAAAGAAAAACTAAAAGCCGCTGAGCTGCTTGGTAAGAGATACAAATTGTTTACGGATAAAGTCGAGCTTGATGCAGACGTTGATATGGAGTTAAATGTAAAGATAGATTATGGAGATTAAGATACAAGCAAATCCCGTCTTCAAAGAGGTTAATCACTCTAGTAAACGATATATAGTGATGAAAGGTTCAGCGGGATCTGGAAAATCCGTAGATACGGCTCAAAATTATATTTTAAGGCTGCTAAAAGATAAGGGCAGAAATCTAGTATGCGTAAGAAAGTCAGATATAACCAACCGCGACAGTACTTATGCAGAGCTTTCAGGTGCGATATATCGGATGTTTGGAGATAAGGCAGACAAATATTTTAAAGTTATACAAAGCCCTCTTAAAATTGAATGTAGAGCCAATGGAAACCAAATTATATTTAGGGGAATGAATGATGAAAGACAAAGAGAAAAACTTAAGTCTATTACATTCAAAAAAGGAAAACTTACTGATGTGTGGATTGAAGAAGCGACAGAGCTTACCCAAGCAGATTTTGAAATTATAGATGATCGTTTAAGGGGTCAACTACCGGAGGGACAATTTTATCAGATTAGGCTTACCTTCAACCCTGTAAGTAAAACTCATTGGATTAAAAAGACTTTTTTCGACTTCGATGATAAAAATGTACTCACACACCACTCAACATATCTAACCAATAGATTCATAGATGAAGCTTACAAAGAGCGTATGCTAAGACGTAAGGAAATAGATCCCGACGGATACAGAATATATGGTCTTGGAGATTGGGGAGAGGTCGGAGGCTTAATATTAAGCAATTGGCAAGTTAAGGACATCTCTCAAAACTTAAATGATTATGATGATGTAGCACTAGGTCAAGATTTCGGGTTGATATTAATAGCCCACTTATGTGGTGACACATATTTACAACACGGTGAACTGCTAAGCAGGTGTAGTTAAAATTATTTTAATTGCTAACGGTGAAACTCTAAATATATTGGGCATAATCGTGCTTACTTTATGGTATAATTTATTAAAGGAGCCGAGTGCATGATAATTTATATAATTAAAAATAAAATTAATGGAAAAGTTTATATAGGGCAAACAATTCAAACATTCCAAGCTCGAATGAGTGAGCATAGAAAAAAAGCGAGAAACAATGCTAACTTTCCACTTTATAATGCCATTAACAAGTATGGTTTAAAATCTTTTTCATTTGAGGTATTAGATACAGCAAACTCTCAACAAGAGTTAGATGAAAAAGAAATTGCTTATATTAAAAAATATAATTCATTATATCCAAATGGATATAATTTAACTAAAGGTGGGGCAGGTACTTTTGATTATAAGCATAAAGAAGAAACTAAAATGTTGATGAGCAAGTTAAAAGAGGGAATGTACATAGGCAAAAATAATCCTTTTTATGGGAAAAATCACTCAAAAGAGCAAATTGAAAAGTGGAAAAAGGAAAGAAAAGGAACAAAGCTTTCCGAGGAACATAAAAGAAAAATATCACAAACAAGAAGAAGAAAACCTATTATAAACCTTGATACAAGTGAAGTTTTTGAAAGTGCAAGGCATGTATGCAGATATTATGGCAAAGACCCTGAGAGCGGTACAGCTGGTGCAATTGCGAACGTATGTAAGAAAAAACCGAAATATGAAACTTGTATGGGTTTCCGTTTTGAATATTATAATCCCAATATACATGACAATACCGTGCCAAACATCAAATTTATTGATGAAGGTGTAACGACTATCCGCAAGGAGTAGGGGAATGTTGAAATACATTCTTCGAAGTGCCGTGCAACTAAAAAAGTAATCCAATATAGGAGTGCTTTTTTAGTTGAAGATATAGTCTACTCCCTTTTAAATATCGGGAAACCGAGGGTACAAAGGTTAATCATGCTAATGCTATCTTACTTTTAGGTTTTAAAGATGATGATATTTATATCTTGAAAGAGATTTATTTATTTAATAAAGATACTTCGGAGATTATAGAATATTCAGACGGGAAAATTCCTAAAGATGTAGATATGTATTGCGATAGTGCAGAGCCTGACAGAATAAAGATGTGGAAAAAGGCAGGGTATAGAGCTAAAAAAGTAAAAAAAGAAAAAACTACAACTAAAAAATATCAAGCTACTCAAATTGACTGGTTAAAACAAAGAAAGATTTTTATACATCCTTCTTGTGTAAATACCATTAAAGAGATTAGTCAGTGGAAGTGGAAAAAAGATGAAGCAACAGGCGAGTATATAGATGAGCCAGTTGCTTTTTTTGATGACGCAATGGCGGCTCTGAGATACGGAGTTGAAAGATGGAGAAAGAATAAAGTTGGAATGAGGATATTAAAATAATGGGTTTTGTAGATTTTATGATAAGAGGGATAGGTTATATGAAGTTAGCATTTGAAAAAGAAACAGTAACTGAAAGTATGATAGAACAATTAATAGTTAATCACAGAAATTCAGGAAAAGTTGAGCTTATGAGGATTGGGGATAGATACTACTCAGTAGATAATGACATTCTGACTAAAAATGACGGCGATAAAAAGAATTACCAGGCTAACACTAAGCTGGCTCATGCTGTTTACAAAAACATCATTGACGAAAAGATAGGATACTTGTTCTCTAAAGACTCAAGCATTCACGCTGAAACAGATTCGACCACTGACGTTATAGTAGATAGTTTAGGAGTTAATTTTAACTATGATTTAGAGTCGTTAGGTTTTGAGGCTAGCAACAAGGGGATTGCCTGGCTACACCCTTACATAAATGAAAAGGGAGAATTTAAGCTTTTTGTAGCTAATAGTGAACAGATAATACCTGGTTGGACTGACAGCACCCACACAGATTTAAATTATGTAATCAGATATTATGACGTTAAAGTGTTCAGGTTTAATCGATATGAAACAGTAACTGATGTTGAATTTTGGACTAAAGATGAGGTTACATATTACAGACTTGAAAATGGTAAGCTTATCAATAAAAAAACCGAGGGGCATTTTAAATTAAACAATATCAATACGGGTTGGGGGACTGTTCCTTGGATTGCTTTTAAGAACAATAGAAAAGAATTACCGGACATTAAATTTGTAAAGTCTTTAGTTGATGATTACGATTTATCAAGGTCGGAAGTATCTAATTATATCCAAGAGGTTAAGAATCTGATTTTTGTATTAAAGGGGTATAGTGGAGATAGTTTAGATGAGTTTTTGGAGTATATATATCAAAAAAGAGCAGTTATTTTAGATGCTGATGACGAAAGTGATGTTACTACACTAAATCCACAAATGGATATAAATGCTGCAAAAGAACACTATGAACAACTAAAAAAGGACATTCTTGATAGTGGTCAAGCGGTTGATAGGAATTTGGATAAGTTCGGAGCCGCTCCGTCGGGCATTGCCTTGGAGTTTTTGTTTAGCAGATTGGAGTTAAAAACTAATCAGTTAATCAGCGAATTTTCAAGAGGATTTAACAGAGTAGTTGATTTTATATATTTATTTTTAGAAAAAACTAATAGAAGCATTAATAGAGAAAAAGTAAGTATTGTATTTAATACGGATATGCTCATGGATGAAACAGATATTATTAATAATTGCAACAATTCACGAGGTTTGGTAAGTACGGACACCATTTTAGCTAATCATCCTTGGGTTAGAGATATACAAAACGAAAAACAGAAACTTGCTAAAGAAAGTTTTGATTCTGTGGAGTTAGAAGATGAAAAATGATTATTGGGGTAAACGACTTGCCAATGAGTATTGGAATATTTATAATGATACCTCAAAATATCAAAAAGAATTAATAAAATTATATAAAAAAGCAAATGAAGAAATACTTGCAGAATTATATAAGATTACAGCAAAGTTTGAAGAAAACGGAGTTATAAGTCGTTCAGAATTTTATAAGGCTGAACACTTAAAAAGAATGGAAAAGGGCTTCAATGATGTTTTAAGAGAATTAGGAGAAAAAGTAGAAGATAAAGGTAGTAAAATTATTTTGAATGCAGGAAAAGATGTAATTTTGGCTACAGGTGGAAGTTTAGGTGTAGATATTAATTACAATGAAGATTTAGCAAAAAAATTACTACAGACTAACTGGAAAGGCTCTAATTTTTCTAAAAGAGTTTGGAAAAACTCTAAAAAATTAGAGAATGAGCTTAATACTCAAGTGAAAAAAGGTATTTTGATGGGGAAGCCTACTGCTCAAATTGCAATGGAACTTGACAAGAGTATGAATGTAGGATTATCTAATTCTGCAAGACTTGTAAGAACAGAAACTATGCACCATATGAATGATGTTAATTTACAACATATGAAATCAAATGGAGTTAAACAAGTAGAAGAAGTGGTGACACTAGACGAAAGAACATCAAGTACTTGTAAAGTTCACAATAAAAAAATACATGATATTGAAAAAGCGCCTATACTTCCAAGACATCCTAACTGTAGATGTGTTCTAGTGCCGTACATCAACGTTGACAAGTTGGCGAAGGAATTTGACAAGGGAGAAAAAGGAACAGTTAATGAGGCGTATAATCATGAAGATTTATCTAGCGAAAAGTATAATAAATTATACATAAATCTACAGTTTTTCGCTAAAAATAAACACGTAAAAAATTACACTTTAAGTGAATTTAGGGAGCGAAAATTTCAAAGAGATGTGAAAATCGGTAAGATTAATACTCTAGGGAAAATTAAAGAGAAAATGATTACTGATGAATTAATAGTTACTAGAGAGAGGATAGACCACATCCTTATGGGACACGAAGACATAAAAGATATAACTTTAAGTGATCTGAAAAACATAATATCAGCTCCTGAAAACATAATAAAAGATGATAAAAATGAAGGCACTTACATTTTTTACAAGCCAATTGATGATGTATACAGCCTAGGAATAGTTATAAAGCTGTTAAAAAATTCGTCACAGTATAAATTCGGCAAAAGAAATACTGTATTAACCGTTTACAAGGCGAAAACGAAAAGATTTATGGAAAAAACATTGATAAAATCCTAAAAAATGGGTATAATACGAATATAAAAATATACGAGGTGGAAAAGGCATTGCCAGACGCTCCATACACCGAAGGGCATTACAGAGATGTAAACAGTGCTGGGTTATGAGGGAACCGGGGTAGCGTTACCGGCGCATATTTTATCTAAAAAAGCAACTATGAAAAATAGCTGCTTTTTTAGTGCAATTTTTTAAAAGAAAGAAAGTAAAAGCGGAAGAGTAAACCGTGCGAGTATTTAATTGCCCTGAGCAAGGCATTAAACTGCTCATTTATTGTGCAAAAATTCAGTTAGCTTGCGACTGTATGAAGATAAGCGCTCACGAGAAGCAACCTCGTAAAAAGCGTAGAGAGGAGAAAAAATGAAAAGAGAATTTTTGAAAGGTTTAGGAATTGAACAAGCGGCTATTGACTCGATTATGGCTGAGTATGGGACGAACGTTGATGGACTGAAAGAGCAAATCGCTACTCTGACTAAGGAGAGGGACACAGCCACCGAAGCACTTAAGAAATTTGACGGAGTTGATGTTGAAGCATTAAAAAACGCATCGGAAACCTTGAAAAATGAGTACGAAGGCAAAATCAGGGATATGAAGATTAACGGGGCGATCGAGAAAGCATTGTCCGGCGCTAAAGCTAAGCACACGGACTTGTTAATTGATAAATTTAACCGTGAAAAAATCAAAATCGACGAAAAAGGAAACATATCAGGGATAGACGAACAACTTAACGGATTCAAGGAATCGTATAAAGATTTGTTCGCCGTAGACGTTCAAGGACAAAATCCAAACAATCCCGATAATGGAGGGAATGCAGACACTTTTAATTTCGGGTTCACTTCCGTAAGAAGCGCAGCAACAGCAAAATAAAAAAAATAAAAAGGAGAAAAAATCATGCCAGCAGTAAATTATGCAGAACAATATGGAAAAGCTTTGGCTCAAGCGTTTCCGAACGTATTACACTTTGGGGCGTTGTATAATACACCAAACAACTCAATCTACAAAGTTGTAGATGCAAAAACTATTAAGATTCCTGTAATAACTACTAAGGGAAGAAAAGCAGGAAACAGAGATACGATTAATGGGTTTACGAGAAATCACGACAATGACTGGGAGTTAAAGACGTTAACCAATCACAGAGAATGGGAAACAATGATACATCCACAAGATGTAAATCAATCCAACATGGTTATGTCAATCCAAAATGCAACAAAAGTATTCAACGAGGAGCAGAAATTCCCGGAAATGGATTGCTATACGATCTCCAAGATTCATGAGTTGAAAAACGGAGTCGATTCAGGCTCAGATGATAATACCGTGTTAACTGTAGAAAATGTGCTTCAGACGATCGACAAATTTATGGAACAGATGGATGAAGCTAATGTCCCTGCAGCAGGAAGAATCTTGTATGTTACTCCGAAGGTGAAGACGTTGATAAAGAATGCAAAAGACATCATGAGAACAATTGATGTAAACGGCAACAGCGGAGTAATTGCGAGAAATGTATCGAGAATTGACGAACTACAAATCGAAACCGTGCCGTCAACTTTGATGAAAACAGTATACAACTTCGATGAAGGTGCAAAACCTGGGCACAGTGCAAAACAAATTAATATGTTTATGATTCATCCTTGGGCGGTTTTAACACCAGTGTCTTATGCTTTTGCTCAAATGGAAGAACCATCAGCACATTCAAAGGGTAAATATTTATACTTTGAAGAATCTTTTGAAGATGTATTCATTTTGAATAAGAGAAGTAAAGCAATTGCATTTAATGTTGAAGCCTAGGGGGTAAATTATGGTACTAATGATAAAAGGAAATACTGAGACTTATGTCGATGAGTTGCTAGTGGGAGAAATGATAGAAAAAGGATACGAAATCGTAGAACTAGAACCTAAGCAAGATGAGAAAAAACCTGAAAAAAAGGAAAAATAGGGTTGGGAAATGCTTGATAAAGACAGAATAATTGAAGAAATGAGAAAGAGACCTGGAGCGGAATTGGTAGATTTAGAAAGTCTTTATCAAGATTCCGTTTCTGACGTAATGGATTTCACGCACTTAACACTTGAAGAAATTAATCAATTAGCCATTGAGTCAACGATAAAAGACTTGATGGCTTTTAGATTTAATACTTTAGGTGTTGAAGGAATAACAAACGAAAGTAATTCAGGAGTGTCAACGATCTATGAAGGCGACATTCCCGAACGAATTAAAAGAAAGCTTAGAAGCTACAGGAGACTTAATTATGAGCGTAAATAGCAAAATGGTATTAGCCACAGTGTTAGAGGTGAAGGAGACCGAAAGTCTCTCAGGTGCGAGGAAGTCAAGCTGGATTGAGCTTTCGAATAGAATAAAAATCAGCTTATACCAAGCAAGCCAATTCACAAGCAAGGACAGATTCAGACACACAGAGACGACTCATAATGCTGTTACGCCGCATAAAGGGCTTAAATCTTCCCTCAATAGGCTGATTATTAATGGGGTTAAGTATGAAATACTCGATGTTGATAATAGTCATAGATTTGCTCAATTATCGCTTAAGGAAGTGAGATCGTGGTAAAGCTTAAAATCGACACTTCTCAGTTCAAAAAAGGCTTCAGTTCGGCGATAAAAGAACTCGAAGATTTGGCTCTTGCCAGACTTAATGCCGCCACTATGCTATTACAAGCTGAAGCCGTTAAAGAAGCTCCATCCGACACGGGAAACCTTAGAGCATCTATTTTTTCAAAAACTGAAAAAGAAAAAGGAAAAATAATTGGGAGAGTGGGTTCAATCGTCGAATATGCAGCCTACGTTCATCAAGGTACAGGGATTCATGCAGCTAATGGTGCGGGAAGGAAGAGCCCTTGGAAAGTCGTCACGTTGTATAAGGGCAAGAAAGTCTCATTCTGGACAATCGGTCAAAAACCTAATCCATTTTTAACGAGAGCGAGGGACAAAAATATTGCGAATATAAAAAGATTATTGGGAGTGAAATAGTATGTTGAGCCACAAAATCAAGAAGTTGTTAGATGATGCAACGGGGCTTAAATTCAGCCCTGTGATTGGAATGAGTGAGATTTATCCGATAGCCTCTTACAGCTTATCGGACTATTCAGATGAGGCAATTAGCCAAAGCCAATTGGAAGTCAGATTGGTATCTGAAGACTTTGACGAGTTGGAAGAATTGCGAGAAAAAATAAAAAATAAACTGCATTCGAAAACAGAGAATGCGGGAATTAAGGTAGATGAGTACTTTATAAGGGCTAAGATTTTCGGAGGAAGTATTAATCCTCTTGGAGATGGTCTTTTTGAGAGTACTCAATTTTTTATAATTACATGGAGGAAATATAATGACACAAACTAAAGATGAAGTTATTTTTGGTGCGGGAGAGGTCTATGTGACTGAATTTACGGGAGAATCTATTCCGGAGCACACCTTAATTGAAACAGCGGAGAACAATGTCGGACATTGTCAGGGAGGTTTTACGGTTGAATACAAACCTGAAGTGTACGACGTAAAAAACCAATACGGGAAAATTGTAAAGAGATTTTTAAAAGGTGAAGAAATTTCTGCGAAAACAGGTGTTCTAAGTTGGGATTTAAAAAGACTCGAACAATTATCTACCGCTAAATTTTCTGAAGATAATTCAAAAAAGATTAGAAAACTTACGTTTGGTGGATCTAAAAAAGCATTCAAAACAGTTCTTTTAAGGTTCGTGCACGAGAAAGAAGATGGTAAAAAACTAAGATTTACTATGGTTGGACAAGCGGGTAATGGATTCTCAATTGAATTCGCTGATAAGGAACTTGTGATAGACGCAGAAATTCACGCAATAGAAAAAGTTAAAAATTTCCTAGCAGAGATAGAAGAAGAAACAGGAGAGTAGTAATGGACAAAGTAATTGATTTAAATAATTTTCTAAACAGAAGACTAGAAATAAAAGTTGGGGATAAAACGTTGAAAGTTAGGGATATCAATGTTCTGCAATTCGAGAAAATGATTAAGATTGAGGAATCAGGCACTCTTGACGATCAATGTAAATTCTTAGCAGAAGTGTTATCAGCTAACGACGAAAAAATCAAAATAACAGTCGATGAAGTTAAGAATCTTACGAGGGCAACTGTAGTATATCTATGGCAGTTAATCGCAACCAGATCGATTGACATTGCAACAGACCCAAACTAAGAATCCCCCTTCCGGAAGATTCAAAAATCCGCAAAGCGGTAATTCAGAAATACTTCAATTACGAGAAGTGGGAAGAGGATTATGAACAGTTAACAAGCGAGCAAAAGCGCATGAGTGAGTACGCGAAATGCTCGCTTTTTGAATTGCTGAAACTTCCGCTTCAAGTATATCTTCTTATCAAAAAGGACAGTTGGATTGATTCTATGAATTCAACCGAGAAAGGAAGAGAAGCCTTGAAAGATTTCTGGAGACTAAGTCAGACGAAAGCTGACCTAAAAAAAATAAGAGAAAGGGGGGTTAAGAGATGAGTGTAACAGCGATTGGACTTCCTCCGATTTCGACTGAGATTATTGTAAGCACCGATAAAATCGCAACGAACATGCGACAAGCGGGAAAGATTGTAGATTCAGAAGCTAAAAAGATTCAGGGTAGATTCGATAGAATCGGATTAGCAGGAGCAAGCCTTAACAAACTCGGCGGAAATCTTACCAAATTTGTTACTTTGCCTCTTGTTGGACTTGGAATAACTGCTGCAAAAATGGCTGTTGATTTCGAGTCTAGCTTCGCTAAAGTTTCGACTTTACTTGACAAGAATCAGGTGGATTACAAGCAGTATAAAAAAGAAATCCTGAAAGCTTCATCTGAGGCTAATGTTGCAGTTAATGATTTCGCAGAATCAGTTTACGGTTCAATATCTGCTGGGGTTGATCAGAAAAAAGCAATAGGATTTACCACAGAAGCGATGAAGCTTGCAAAAGGCGGGTTCACATCGGGAGCTAAGGCGGTTGACGTACTTACAACAGCAATCAACGGATACAAACTCAAAGCTGAGGACACTACGAGAATTTCCGATTTGTTGATTACAACACAAAATCTCGGGAAAACTACTGTAGACGAATTGGCGGCTAGCATGGGTAAAGTTATTCCTATCGCGTCAAGTGCCAATTTTAATATTACCGAACTTTCTACCTCTTATGCCGTTCTCACTAAAAACGGAATAGCTACTGCGGAGGCGGGCACATATTTAAAATCAATGCTTTCAGAAATTACAAAAGCGGGCTCGGATTCGGACAAAGCTTTAAGAGAATTGACAGACAAGGGTTTCGCTGAGCTTAAGGCTGAAGGTAAGAGCACATCCGAAATCTTAAATATGCTTTCGGGATACGCGAAAAAGAGCGGAAAAACATTGAAGGACATGTTCGGCTCAGTCGAAGCGGGTTCCGCCGCTTTGGTTTTAGCAAACCAAGACGGTAAAGAGTACAACGAGATTTTAGAATTGATGGGAAAGAGCGCAGGAGCAACACAGGAGGCGTTCGATAAGATTAACTCAACTCCCGCGGAAAGAATGGCAAGAGCCATGAACAACATGAAAAACAAAGCAATTGAAATCGGAGATAAATTATTGCCGGTGTTCGAAAAAGTATTCGGACTTGTCGAGAAGGGGGTAAATTGGTTCACAAGCCTAGACGATAAAACGCAGGAGATGTATCTGAAATGGGGAGGTGGACTAATTGCCGCAGGTCCTCTGGTCAAAGGATTCGGGGGAATTTTGAGTACTGCGGGCAAACTGCCAAAGGTTTTAGGGCTTGTTAAGTCAGGATTAGGGTTATTTGGAGGGAAAGCTTTAATCGCCACAAAGACGGCTACAGGATTAACGGCTGCATTAGGAGGGACCTCAATAGGTCTTGGTACTGCGGCAGCGGCAGCAGCTCCGTTTGTACTAGGTGCAGGATTGGTTGCAGGTGCAGGGTATGCGATCTATAAGGGTCTCGAACAGAAAGCAACTCCTGCGGTAAACAACTTAGCCGACGGATACGTCAAGACGGGCACGCGAATGGTTGAAGTCAACGGTCAGATGGTGGAGGTTGCCGAGACGACAAGCGTCAAAATTTCAGAAGAAACAAAAAAGCAAATGGAATCTTACTTCAAATTGTCTGAGTCGGCTCAACAATCTACAATACAGCTATTCTCTAAAGTAGGACCGATTACAGATGAAAATATCAAGGCTATTACAACTAATGTTGACCAGATGGCTAGTACGACGATTAAGGCGATAGATGGCCAAAAAGAAAGCAATATTAAGTCTTTCGAGGAGCTTTTCGGGAGATCGACAACTCTTACGAGCGAACAAAAAACTAAGATTCTTGAAGATGTTACAGCTATGGCAGAAGAGCGAAAAACCAAAGTTGAGAATATGAAAAAAAGAATCGTCGAACTTTACGAAGAGATCAAGAAGAAAGGCGTTAAGAACGCTACAGAAGAGAAAAAAGAACTTGATAAATTATATCAAGAAATGGCTAACGAGCAGATTAGAGCTGTTGCTAAGAGTAAGAATGAACAAGAGCTTATAATGTCGAATATGATCAAGAATAAAGATCAGATGACTTCAAGGCACATCGAACAAGAGATTATAAGACTTAACAAGCAGAGAGACGACAGTGCTAAAGCAACCGAGGAACAATATCAAAAAATGATAGATTTTGCGGTAAGCTATAAAACCGATAAGGAACTGCAGAATGGCAAACTCACCGAACAAGAAATTAAGCACTACAAGGCACTTGTGCATGAAGCGGAGAAATACCGTGAGGGAGCGACCAGGGAATACACTAATCTGCGCAACGGGGGGATAAAGAAATTATATAAAGCCTTCCCTGAGCTTACAAGAAACATTGACATTGAAACGGGTAAGCAGTTATCGACCCTCTACAAGTTATTTGTGGGTGTTCAAGATAATGTTAATAAGATTAACGCTCTTAAGTACGACGATAAAGAGTATTCGGTCACCAGAAATGAGATAACTAATCACATTGAATCTTACGCGGTAGTTTCAGGAATTGCAGGTCAATTCTCTCACAGATCAAACGGACTTGATTATGTTCCGTATGACGGCTATAAAGCGCATCTTCACAGAGGCGAAAGAATTCTTACCGCTGAAGAAAATAAGATCTACAGCAATAAGGAGTATGGAGATATCAATATCAGTATAGAAAAAGTTGAGAATAATACACAAGAAGATGTAAGAAGTCTTGTCAGAAGAATTGGCGCTGAAATCAAGAGACAGAATATAGGAAGGGGGCAACAATGATAATTGTTAACGGTAGGAATTGTAGTGAACTTAACATAGTGTTTAACGAATTGCCCTCAATCCCTAAACCTGTTAGACGAACAGAGGAGAGAATCGTAAGCGGAAGGGATGGGACATTAACAATCGATAAAGGCACTTATGATAACATTTCTCTTACGCTTACCGGACATGCGGAATGCACTAGAAGTGAGCTTATTGCCTATTTCGGAAATTTCGGAGAGCTGAAATTTGAAACAAGCGCGGATAGGTTCTGGAAGTACAGAGTGGTTAATCTTGACATAAGAGAGATCCTCGATGATGGGGAACTTCTGAGCTTTGGAATTACTTTGTCCTTTTCTCCTTACAAGTATTTAGATTCGGGGAAGGAGAAGATATTCGGCACATCTATGAGTCTTGCGAATAATTACAATTCAGATGCTTACCCGATCCTTAGAATTTATGCTTCTGGAGACATCGGAATAACTAAGAATTTAGTACAGGTTATGAGAATTACGGGAGTTGAAGATTATGTAATTGTAGACTGTGAAGCTGATGTAATTCACAGAGACAACGTGAATTACGACAGCCGAGTAACGGGGGATGTATTCTTTCTCGATTCTAATAAGACAACAATTTTGAATTTCAGTGGAGGCGTATCAAAAGTGGAACTAATTCCGAATTGGAGAGAAATATAATGGAGAAAATAAAATTATTTGATAGAGATGAAAAAAACTTTCTATCGAGAGGATTAGGAGTTTTAGTCGATGCGTCGGACGCTGTAATTACTGAAGTGATTAATGGAGTCTACGATATGTCGTTTTTCTACCCTCTCAAAGGTAGATTATACGAATCGATAATACCTGAGAGAATTGTGTACTCCAAGGGCCCTAAAAACCATCAAGCATTCAGAATTGATTCGATCGAGAAAAACGACATGCTAAGCGGAATAACCGTTCACGCAATGCATATCTCATACGATTTGGCAGGTAATTTTGTTGAAGACACCTTCATTCAAAACAGAAATGGGGATGGCGCTATCAAGCAATTATTGTCGAAAGCTCTAGTGCCGCACAACTTCGTTGGGACCAGCAACATTCAGAAGACATTCAATTCAAGAATTGTTAGAGAGAATCTCTTATCTGTGCTTCTTGGGGACGACGACAACTCATTTTTATCCCGTGCCGGAGGGCAATTGGAGAGGGATAATTTCAGAATTAATTGGCTGAGTTCTCTGGGAGAAGATAGAGGGGTTAAGATCAAGTACCGAAAGAACCTTACAGGATTGAACTTCTTAGAGGACTATTCGGGTGTTGTGACTAAGGTGATGCCACAGGGATTCGACGGATTATTTCTTCCTGAGAAATATGTAAACAGCCCTAAATCTGCTAATTATGCTATCGCGAGAGTTAAAAACGCGAGGTTTGATGGCATAAAATCGAAAAAGTTAAGCTCTGACGAGGACGATGCGATTGAGCACGAAGAAGCCATTAAGCTTCTAAGAAAAACGGCTAAAGAGTATATAGAGGCTGTAGACACGCCCACAATTACGGCGGATGTTGATTTCGTGGATTTGTCGCAGACTGAAGAATATAAACACTACAAGCAGCTTGAATCGGTCTACATCGGCGATACGGTTACGATAATCCACGAGCCTCTTGGAGTTGAATTTATGAAACAAGTAACTTCTTACAGATACGATCCTATCGAGGAGCGCTACATCATGTTAACTTTGGGGGAAGACGTTAAAACGCTTAATAACGCGATTAATCAATCCAAAAAAGCGATAAAAAAAATAGAAAACTTAGAAAATGAGTTAGGGACGTCGATTCTTGAGAAATATAAGAAAGTTGCTACAGACTTAATTAATAGCGGTTTTGGCGGATATACAAGGTACTACAAAGACAGAATGATTGTAATGGATACTGATGATGAAGCTACCGCTACTAAAGTATGGCAATTCAACAGGAATGGAATCGGCTATTCTAAGACGGGAATTCAAGGACCTTATGTGTATGCGTGGACTATTGACGGCGTGTTTAACACCGATTTTATCGGTGTTAATTCAATAACGGTCAATCAGTTAGCTAGTGATGTGGGTCAATCTCTCGACATCTCAAGTAATGAGTCGATTACGACAACAGTCAAGAAAGACGATTATGATAACGACATGGAGATTATTAACAACAACTATTCAACTCTAAAACAGACTACGGAAGAATTTGAATTTAAATTCGTAACTCAAAATGATTTTGATGATGAACAGAAAGTCAATAATGAACGTCAAGAAACGCTCGAAAAATACATCAGGTTCATCGATGGAAAAATCTTATTAGGTGAAGAAGGTAACGAGCTTGAATTGAAGCTTGAAAACAAGAAAATTGTATTTTTGGATAAAGGCAAGGAAGTTGCTTATTTCACAAACAATCAATTATTTGTTGACGATATTCAAGTAGTTACAAGAATGCAGATTGCGCAGTCGGAATTCAGAATGATAACAGACAATATTGCGGGAATTGGGGTGATCAAGTAATGGCGAAGACAGGAACAATTCAGACAAGTTCATATAATAGCGCATATTTAGCACTAGAATGGACTATAAAGAGTCAATCAATAGAAAATAACAAGTCAGTCATAGATTGGAAGCTTAGAACGAAAGGAATCCAGGACGAGGGTTATTGGGAAACGTTAAGAAATGCGAAAGTGACAATTAATGGAGTTGTCCGATATGCACAAAACGGAGAAATGCAGATTTATAACAATACCGTTGTAGCTACAGGTACCGTTACTATTCCACACGACAATTCCGGGTCTAAAAGCGTCAACATTGCTGTAGAAGGTGGGATTTACTATAATACCGTAAATATTCAAGGTAATGGAGTTGCCGTTCTTGACACGATTCCAAGAGCAAGTGGTATTGAATCTTTGGATGTAAACAACAGAACGCTTGGCAAGACGACAACTCTTAGAATTAATAGAGCTTCTGACTTGTTTACGCATAGCATTTGGTATAGATTGCAGAACACGCAGAATTGGAGATTGATTGGCAATGGGATAGGAACAACTATCTCATTTACTTTGTTCGATGGATATATCGATAATCTTCCGAACTCCGCTAAAGGAGCAATTGACTTCAAGATTAGAACCTTCAAGGGAAGTCAGCGCGTGGGAGATGATGTTTACTCAAGAGGCTATAATGTGTTCGTGCCGGCTACCGTAGTCCCGAGCCTTGATTTCAGTGTTTCGCAGACAAATCAAGACATACAAGCAAGTTTCGGAGCTTGCGTGCAAAACAAGTCAAAAGCGAAAGTAAATATTACAGCAAGCGGGGTAAGAGGATCTGTAATAAAGAGTTACAAAATCAAGATGAACGGAACTGTATACAATACAAAATCTGCAACAAGCGACTTTCTTAAGAATGCAGGCACGAATAACATAATATGTGAGGTAGTCGATAGTAGAGGACGAAAAAAGACATTGATCAAGTCAATAAATGTCTTAAGCTATGAACCGCCTCAAATTTTTAAATTATCGACAAATAGAGTTAATACTGCAGGAAATTACGATGCAACAGGAACAAGGGCAAAGACATTTTTCAAGGCTAACATTCTTTCAATGAATAACAAGAACACAAAAAGCGTTAAGTTATTTTATCGCGAAAAAGACTCATCGAGCTGGATATCTTTATACAGTAATTCGGATGATTACACAGTTGACACAGCAGCAATACTTGCCCACGCGAGTGAGTCTAAAGCTTATGAATTCAAGCTTGAAGTGAGAGACTATTTCGTAACTGTTGAGAGGATTTGTACACTTGCAACTGCGTTTTTTGTACTTTCATATGCGACTGATGGAACGAAAAGAATGGCTCTTGGTAAAGTCGTGGAAATGACAAGTCCTGGAATCGATTTTGGTCTTGATTTATATCGCGATGGTAGACCGGTTATTTATGAAATAGAAAAAATAGGAAATAGAGGAGAAGCCGGAGGAGAAGTAACTAAATACTCTGATGGGAGTATGAGGGTAAGGAAAACTTTAGTTGTAACACCCACCTTAAGCACGTGGAGCGGGCTATCTTACTTTACGGTTAATTTGCGACCAGTTGTTCCTTTTTCGAATACTCATATAGCAGTGAGTTATGCAAGTCACGGTTGGTCATTTGGATTAATGCCGACTGTTAAATCTGCGAGTTTGATAGAGTTGCTCTTCTGGCGACCAAATAGCAATGTTAACAATGCAGTTAACTTTTATATTGAATGTTGGGGGTATTGGAAATAATGGAAATTTTACAAGAATTTAAAAATGAAATAGATGAGATGGTAAGAGTCTTAAGAGATGAGAAAATTCGTACTGAGCAGCATTACAATCAGTTGACGAATCAGATAAGAAGTAAAGAGAGCGAAATTGTGGAGCTTGAAAAGAAAAGAGTAAGGTTTATTTGGGATAATAGGTCAGAGGCTAAAGACCTTGAGGGGTTGTTAATTACTCAAGCTATCCTTGCCGAAAAATTGAAACCTAAAGCGAACGGTTAGGGGGATAATGATGAATGACGATATATGAAATGTGGGAATATGTAAAAGGTTTTATGTTGGGTTTCGGAATCGTTATTGCGTTTCTGAGCGGAATCGCTAAACTCTACACTTACACAAGCAAGTATAAAGAGTGGAGAGACAAAAAGAATGCGAGGAATCAAGCGATAGAATATATCGCAAACGAGTTCGGTGAATTCAAGAGTAACGTGGGATCTTTGACAGAAGAAAATGATAAACAAAACATACAAATCCAAAAATCAAACGAGGAAAGAAAGCTGCTGATGAAATCAACTCTTGCCGTACTTGATTGGATTATAAAGCAAGGGGCTAACGGGACTGCTCATGCAGCAAGAGATGAAATTGTCAATTATCAACTAGACAATTCGCACAAGATACATTAAGAGACTAATAATATTAGTCTCTTAAATTTAGCCATTTGGCTTTTATTTGAGTTTTAAGCGATTTAAAAACAAAAAAGGTATAAAACTATGGCTGATTAACTAAAAATCAGCCATAGTTTATGAAAGAAAGGAGAAAAGACATGACAAAAATAGTATTCGATTACGGACATGGTCCGGGAGAAGAATATAACAGAGGTGGGATTTTCTTTAATGAAGGAGATAATAATTTCTACTTTGGTGAGATGGTGAGAAAAGAGTTAGAAAAATATTCAGGAGTAGAAATATTTTTAACGCGTCCGACAATTAATCATGATCCTGACTTAGATGAAAGAGCAATTATGTTTAATGATGAATATGCCGATTTGTATATTAGCTGGCATAGTAATGCGTTTAGGAGGAATCAAGCCTCAGGTGTAGAGGCATTCTATTATAGCGAAAATCCAAACACAAGTAACGAACTTTTAGCAAGACTATGTAAAGCAACTTCTGATTTGTTAGATATTCCGAATAGAGGAGTGAAAGACTATGATTTCGCCGTTCTCGCCTATGGCAATACGGCAGATGTTAAAACCTTGTTTGAAATGTTTTTTCACGACAATGAGTACGACGCTAAGCAGTTTTTGGCTAAGAAAAATGAGCTGGCGAAAGCGTACGCTAAAACTATTGCAGATTATTACGGATTGAAATCGAAACAACCGACAGTGGCTAAGCCTAATACCAAGCCACAAAAACAAACTAAACTGAAAGCAGAGGATTTATACAGAGTACAATTAGGTGCGTTCACACAAAAATCTAATGCGGAAAAGTTACTAAAAGACCTTGAGAATAAAGGTTTTAAAGGTTTTATAGTGGCACCTAAAATCTCGAAAAAAGAGGATGCACAAACAATTAGTCCGCAAAAAACAGAAGCAGATTACAAAAAAGCCGCCCAAGAAATCTATGATGGCGAGAATTATTGGGGCACTGGAGAGCTAAGGCGTAAACAAGCGAAAGAAAGAGGATTCGATCCCGAAAAATTGCAAGATTATGTGGATGAATTATTTTAAGATAGGAGAATAAGAAAATGAAAGAAAAGAAAATATTCACAACTGAATGGTTCAAAAAAGCGGGGATTAGAGCGATTAAGACGGTCGCCCAAACAGCAGTAGCGACCATAGGAACTAGTGCAGTCTTGCAAGAGGTAAACTGGGTAATGGTTGTAAGTGCATCAGCACTTGCGGGGGTATTGTCGCTATTAACAAGCGTTGCGGGCATTCCTGAAGTTGAGTAAAGTTGAGAAGAGCGGAGAAATCCGCTCTTTTTTTAATATTTTTATAAAAAACACTTGACATAGTACATATACTATGATAATATATAATTAAAGAAAGGGGGTGAGGAAAATAGAACGGAAAATAAAAAAGCTTCGTAAGATTGTCCAAGAACTTACAAAGCTTATGCTTGAAATCGGAACGCTGATTTCAGTAATTAAATTAGTGTTAGGGCTTTAAGCCTTAACCTAATTTGATAATATCATATTAGTTCTATTAATACAATGAAAAACAAAAAAGAAATACTATTTCTAATTTTAGAAACAACAAGACTGGTGATAATAATAGTTGGGATATATTTATTATTTTGGGGGTAAAGAAAGAATGAAAAAGAGAAAATCTTTATATAATAAAGAAGCGGACAAAAAATGGATAGAAAAGAATAAAGAACATAAAAAGTACTTAAGTTATCGCTCGACCGCAAGATCATTCATAAGAAATAAGGCGACACTTGAAGACCTGGAAGAATTGGAAGATATGATCAAAACAAGAAAAGAAGAGTTAAGAAAAACATAAAAAACAACTTACAAATAGCATACAAAACACTATTAAAATGGGCAAAATAGCCATTTCCCACTTGTTACCATATCAGGTAAATTAATAAACAGACCCATTGAAATAACTAAATTTCCGTAATAACCTTGACAGTTTTTATTTTTCTAACTTTTATATAATACAAATGAGGTGATTACATGAAATACAACAAAGAATTTTTTATTAATGAGTTGAAAAAATTTTTCAAAGATGAAATCGTTGAAGATTTAAAGCTGCTTAATGTTAAGCAGCTTAGACGGATTCTGATTGAGGTTAAAGAGGTGTTAAGTACTATACAATGACTGCAATAAAAAGCTACAAAAAAACTACAAAAATGTCCTTTTGTATCGCTTTATATCCGTTTATACAGTTTTTGTTAATATTTATATAAATAAAAACGGCTTAAATCCGTTAATTTCCGTTTTAAGCCGTCAATAATTATTCTATGGTGCGGGTGGTGGGGATTAATCTTTCTTTTTCTCTTAGTCTTTCTTTAGTGATAAATGTCTATTTTTAGTGATTTTCGGCATTTGTTTTTTTCTCTTTGTTCTATGTTATTTAAAAAATAGACAACTTTTCAGACAACTTTTATTTTAAATATTCCAGGTAATTATTTAATATTTCTTCTTTTTCTTCATCCATAATGTGATTATATATATTCATAGTGGTTTTTATATCAGTGTGACCTAATCTTTCCATTATAGCCCCTAAAGAGTTTTCAGATTTATTTGATAGTATCATCATAGTGGTATGGATGTGTCTAAACCTGTGTATATCTATTGGTCTAAGATTATGTTTTTCAATGATTGAATTTAATACTTTTAGCGGGTGATTTAATAATATATAAGTTTTTTTTGAATTGGTGAATATTATTTTTTGTATTCCCTGAATTTGTAATTGTTTTTTTCGCCACTCAAGTAATATTTTTAAAGTCTCAGCATCTATAGCGACATCTCTTACGGATCCAGTTTTGGTATCACCGGTTACTTCTCCTTTTGCAGTTCTTTTACGACTTTTCGATATTGTAAGGACTTTATTCTTAAAGTCCAGGTCAGACCATTCTAGGGCTAGTATTTCACCTCTACGTATTCCTGTGTATGCAAGTAATCTAAAAAAAGCATACCATTTTAATGTTTTTTCTTTTTTTACTAGATCTAGAAATGCCTTTAATTCATCTTTAGTCCAAATTATATTAATATCTTTTGACCTTTTAGCAATCATTTTAGGATAAATTAAATGGTCACAAGGATTATGTTGTCTGTATCCGCGACTAATCGCAAAAGAAAAAACTTTCTTCAGATAATTCGAATACTCTTTGTATTTAACTATTTCTTTAGCTTTTTTATTTACCCAATCTTGACAATGTTTTATAGTCACTTTATCGATTAAGAATTCACCAAAAGTAGGGATAATATGAACTCTAAATGCGTCTTCTGTTCTTGCAAGCGTTGAAGCTTTCACCGTATCTTTGTAAATTTCAAACCAGTCTCTATAAACAATTTTAAAAGTTGGTTGTTTTTTATTGATTTCTTGAAGCCCCAGTTGAAGTTTTGAGATCTCAATTTTTGCCTGTTTTTCCGATGTAAACCCTTTTCGATTTGTGTATTTCTTCTTGCCGGTTAAAGGATCGATTCCCAAATATACATTAAATTTATATTTCTTTTTTCCGTCTTTATCTATGTAGCTTTTAATTGCCATAAAAAAATGCTCCTTTCTTGTATTATAAGAAGAGCATATGTTATAATCTATTTGTTGTACGCATAGAGTATAGAAATATGCTCGCATTTGAAGTCCTTACCACTCTCACCTGGTAAGGGCTTTTTTGTTATATCGTTTTGAAATAGGGGACTTTTTTATATTTAATTCTTTTCTTTCAAACTTTTAGTAAATTTATCAAAATCAGATTCTATTTTTTTGTGTTTTATCAGCTATTGCACCATGTTGAGTGGTTATTGCATTTTTTGCAATAACCAGTTTCTCATCTAATTCGCCTTCATTAAATATATTTGACAAATGTCTACTCACGGTAGAAATATTTACTTTTAATATATTTTCTTACTTATTTACAGGAACTATAAAAGTTGCTACATGTTCTTCGTTGTTATTATCTCTTTTCTCAAACATAATCTTCACAGTTTTACTTGCATTGTTTAGTCCGTATGCCTCTTGAGCATCTACAGTTTTAGCTCCTATAGGAGTTGGGTGTGGCGGATTAGTTGAGATAGGATATGTGGATGCTATTTCTCCTTTCTCATCAATACATGTTGAAGGTGTCATAAATAAATCTTGGAATGTCTTTTTGTGTCCTAAATTTTCATAACTATAAGTAACTTTAATGACTTCAGCAGGATTATCTTTACTAAACTGATTTCTATCTTCAGAAACTTCCGCACCGGTAACTGTTAATTTCCATTCTCCGGGAACTTCCCAAGTTTCACCAACTTTAAATTCTGTTCGAGCAGCTGCCTTTTCAGCATTCTCTTCTTTCTTTTTTGTTTGCTCTTCCTTATTTGTAAATTCAGAAAGTGAAGATTTTAATTTATCATTTTCTTTTTTCAAATCTTCATTTTCTCTTTTAAGTTCCGCATTTTCTTTTTTTAAATCTTTTTCAAGTTCATCTTCATTTCCGCAAGCCGATAAAACTACAACAACGGATAAAAATAATGCTAATAATTTTTTCATTTTAATCAAGACCTTTCTTTATTTTGCTATATGCAATAAATTGTAATATCATGCTAGGAATTCCTAAAAATCCCCATAAAGGCATTAATACTAAAGCTAATACATAAAAAATTGCAGATATTAATGTTAGAGTTTTATTTACAGTAAAATAGCCTATAGCATTTAATAATACAGCTACAAAAGTACATATAGCAGACGGAAGCACGATAGCCTTTCCGATTGCTTCTCCTATTTTTTGAGCATCTCCATTAGCTCTACTCCCGAACAAGGCAGAACTTATCAACGCAAGAGATATAACTCCTAGTATTAGAGCTATTAAGCTCAATTTGTTTTTCTTCATATCATTCCTCCATAAAAAATATATTTAAAGCACGAAGCTTTATTAACTCTATTTATTTCTTGCACTATACACTCCTACCATTTCACCTAAAATCATAACATCATGTTCATTTGTTATAACAAGAGGTTTGTAAGATGAATTACAAGGTTGAAGTATCAGTTCATTATCTGTTTTATACACTTTTTTAAGCGTTGCTTCATTATCAATTAATACAGCAGCTATTGATCCATCATCAACATCCGGAGTTCTTCTTAAAAAAACTAAATCACCGTCATTAATGTTTGCATCTTTCATGCTATCTCCCTTGGCATACAAAGAAAAATCTGCTGCAATAATATTATCTATTATGAAATATCCTTCAATATTCTCTTCTGCCCAAATTGGAGATCCACACGCTATTACTCCAAGAATTGGGATTCTTCTTGATTTATGTAAAGGAATTATTCCTGGTATTTTATTTAAATCAATCTCGTCTGACTTAGCTGATACATTAACCTTTATTAATTGTTCCCCAATTTGTTCAAGAATATCATTAATATCTAAATTCATTCCTTTAGCAACGGAATAGCAAGTCTCAAGAGTAGGGGTAATAGGATTCCCCGTACGGGGGTGTTTATTTTTTTCTAAAATTGAAATATAAGATTTGCTAAGTCCGCTAAGAGTTGCAAAATCATCCATTGATAAGTTGTTAGCTAGTCTATATTTTTTTATAATATCACCTAAAGTATTCATAGCAACTCCTTTCTTAAAAATATTGTACAATACATTGTACAATATTTCAAATTTTTCGCACAACAGGGTTGACAAAAAAAATATAGAGGTGTAAACTATGTACAACAGGTTAGACATATAGGAGGAAGTAATGAATAACAAATTAAAAGAAGTCAGAGAAAATAAGGGGATATCGCAAGAAGAACTATCGCTAAAATCTGGGGTTTCAAGGACTACAATAAGTTCGCTAGAAAATCAAAAAGCAATGGATGTAAAATCTTCTACGCTTATTTCGTTAGCTAACGCTCTAGAAATGGAGATTACAGACATTTTTTTTAACTAAAATGTACAACATGTTAGACAAAATAACGAAAAAAGGGAGGTGATTAAATGAATATTAGTACTCCGATAAGCATACAGTTAAATCCGAGTGAATTGATAGAAGAAATCGCAAACAAAGTTTTAGAGACTCTTGAAATATCTAAAAAGCTTGATGAACAGGAGTTAGAAAACATATCTGATAATTTATCTGTTATCAGATTATATGGCAGTCAAGATTTAGTCAAACAAAAGATAATTTTGAAGATGTACAAATTAAGTCCGGAGAGGATCTATAAATTTGAAAGACATGGTCTAAAAAGGTATCAGCTAGATGGGAAGACGGTTTTTTATAGCATTAAAGAAGTTGAAGAAGCGATAAAGAGTGAAGCAATAAAAGCTAGATCTAAAACATAAAAAAGAAAGGAAGAAGGAAAGATGAAAGAAATAAAAAGAAAGACAGACAACATTTATTTGATGCAGCTTGTGCTACTTTCTGTAGTTCAGACAATATTGAATTATACTGCGACACTCGAAAGGGGTTATACGGCAGTCGGCGGAGAGGCACTAGCAATCCCAGCAATGATCCTTTTTTACTGGGCTTATAAAAATTGGTGATAAAAATGAATGTAAACGAAGCAAAAGAATATTTATCGAATGAAAGAAGTGTAACTTTTAACGGAATAAAATTTAAAAAAATTAGCGAATTAAGTTTTAGAAAAAGTGAGAACGGATTTAAAGCTTATGCATCATTGTTAGATTACAATGAGAATTCAGTATTAATAGTTCCTGTTAGTCGTATAGAGATTTCAGAAAGTCAAGATACTAATGAAACGGACAAAGAGATATTAACAACTATATCTAATTTGGAAGAGATACAATCATCAATTTCAAAAAAAGCATTATCAAATAAAAAAGAAGAATTGAAGGAAGAGATTGCAAACGCAATTTTAACATTAATGAGACTTGATGAAATTATAAGAGAACAAAAAAAAGAGATGTAAAAAAACATCTCCAAAAGTGATATAAATCACCCTAAAACCTATATAAATTATATCACTTTTTAAATATTAAAGCAATATCAAAAGGCTAGAACTTAGCCTTTTGTGAGCTCGTAATGGGTATTATTTCTTAGGACATATGGAGTGATATATGAACAGATATAGAGAAAAGAAAATATACTGCGGAGATAAATATTTAGAGATAGATATATATCAAGTAAATATATTGAAAACAAATACAAAAAGTAGATCAAAAAAGAAAAGAGAATCTTTACCGGCGCAAAAAAATCTTAATGATAAAAACGCTCGTAGAAAATTCATACAATTAGTAGAAACAAATTTTACTGAAGAGGATTATCATTTAACACTGACATATAATGACAAAAATCTTCCATCTACTTTAGAACTTGCAGAAAAAGAAGTTAGCAATATGCTAAAACGAATAGCGAGAAAAAGAAAATCAAAGAATCTTCCAAAACTCAAATATATACTTGTAACGGCACACAACGAAAAAAAAAACGGAAAGATTGTAAGAATCCATCACCATCTGATTATTAATGGTGATGGATTAACAAGAGACGAGATCGAAGAACTTTGGTCAAGACCAAAGAGAAAAGGAGAGAACAAGAGGGAGAGGATAGGATATGCCAATGCTGACAAATTGCAAGCAGATAGCAATAGTGGATTTATAGCCCTTAGTACATATCTTATAAAAAATCCGACATCAAAAAAAAGATGGTCATGTTCTCAAAATCTTAAAAGACCGATTAGTCGAACCAATGACTACAGATATTCAAGAAGACAAATCAATAACATAGCATCCAAACAGTTTGATCCGAAATGGTGGGAATCAAAATATCCAGGATATTTCATAACTGATAAGGATTCAGGATATGAGACAATTTATAATGACATAACCGGATGGAGCATATACTTGAGGTTAAGAAAAAGAGAATAAAATAAAGTTATCTACATAAAAGATTTTAAAGTTATCCACAATAGAAACACAAAATAAAGTTATCCACAATTAGAGTGATCTTGAGGAATTTTTTGGTATAGATGATTATACAGACGGGGAAATAATAAAAAATCTTGAAAAAATGTATGAGAACGAGCCGTACAAAGCCGTTTTAGTAATGATAGATTCTCAAATTGCAAATGGAACAATCCCAAGCTATAACTATAATATTAAACAAGTGAAACAACTTAACAATTTATACTATCTGTTAGAAAAATTAGGATATGAAATATCAAGCGAAGAAAAAAGTTTACTTGATGGAACGCATGAACTTTTCGAAAAACTTAAATAGGTAAAACTGAAAATGAATGAACTAATCAGATACAAAAATAGACTGAATAACAATCAAGGTTTATTGTTTGAACAAGGAATAATTGCTGCGTGTAAATACTACAATGAGAAAAATCTTGCAAAAGTAATAAAAGTTCCGGAGCCATTCAGAGTTCAGAAAGTGAATAAAGATGGAACATTTAAAGGAATATTCATTGCGAAAGCTGAACCTGACTTTATAGGGACATTGGCCAACGGAACAACTATAGCTTTCGAAGCAAAATACATAATGTCGGACAAGATTAAACAGTCAGTTTTAACAGATACACAGTTAGAATCGCTGCTAAAATATAAAAAATTAGGAGCTATTGCAGGAGTCTGCGTAGGAATAAGAGACAAACATTTTTTTGTTCCGATTGACTTTTTCGAAAAAATGAAAAAATATCTTGGAAGAAAATATGCAACATCAGAGGATCTTAAAAAATACGAGATCATATACAAAAATGGAATTATGTTTTTAGATTATAAGGAGTGAAAATGGAAAGTCTATATTACTTTGATAGAAAAAAACAATTAGAAAGAATACTGTTTTGGAAAGAGATAGAATTATCGAAAGTAGAAAAAACAGGAGATGTTGCAACAATAAACAGCATAACAACAGATATAAAAAGAATTAATGAAGAGATTCAAATGATAAATCAAGCTAAAGAGGATATCAAAAATGAATGATTTCGAAAAAACATTAAAATTTATGAGGGAATTAGACCAAATGCCGGAGAAACAAGTTAAGCTTTATGACTTTGAACTGAATGAAGCACTTCCACCATTTCCTGCGAAATCAGGAAGCGAAACATACAAAGAATATGTCAAAAGATTAAAAGAATACTATGCGTTACGAAGGAGGCTCAAATATGGCGAATAAAATAAAACTAGATTTTTCAAACGAAATTTTCGATGAGGTGAAACTTAAGATTGACAATCAACTAAGGATTATCTTATCAAACTTGCACTCAAACAAGTTCGAAGCGGGAAATTTAACAATCAAAATAGACATAGAAAAAAATGAAGAGACAAGAACGGTAGTAGATGAGACAGAAACTGCAGTTCAAGAGGTATACACAAATCTAAAAATAAATCATAAAGTCACAACAACACTCAAGAAGAACTTTTCTGAAGATGGAACATTCAAAAAGAAAAACTTAGAATTCAAGTTTGTGAACGATGAATATATCTTGGCCGAACAGGAATCAAGACAGTTAAGTATGGATTTGGAGCAAAGAGGTTAAAAGATTTCCAAAATTATATTGATGAAATGATTAAAGATATAGCAGACAATAGGCTTGATTTTATTGACATTATTACAGTACTAAAAGAGGAAACTGGAATAGAGATAGAAGTACCAAAGAGAAAATTATTATAGATAAATTGTGAGGGGAAAATGAGTAATAAAGCAAATGTATTTACTTGTATTGGAGCAAGTAATCATTCAATTGGAGACAGGCAAAAAGAGGATTTCTATGCTACCGAACCTAAAGCCACTAGATTATTATTAGAAAAAGAAACTTTTACTAATGAAGTATGGGAGCCTTGCTGTGGCAAAGGGCATATGAGTGAGGTATTAAAAGAATATGGCTACAGCGTAAGATCTACTGATTTAATAGATAGATTTTATGTGGGGGGGGTACAGTAGACTTCTTAAAGTGCACTGAACAAGTAGGAACTGATATTATAACCAATCCTCCATATAGAAATGCTTTAAGCTTTGTAAAAAAGGCTTTAGAGCTATTAAGGCCAGGTGGAAAACTTGCAATGTTTCTAAAGTTAACTTTTTTAGAGGGCAAGGAAAGAAAAGAATTTTATAAAGAAAATCCACCTAAGAAAATATATGTTGCTAGTGGTAGATTAAATTGTGCTAAAAATGGAAATTTTGACGATTACAGCTCTAGTGCAGTAGCTTATGCTTGGTTTATATGGGAAAAAGGGTTTAAAGGTAGTCCAGTTATAGATTGGATTAATTAATATAAAAATATGAAGTTATTAGAAAAGAAGAGGATATATAATGTTACAAAATATCATCAAGCTGGCAATAGTATAGTTGTAGATGTATTAGAAGCGATATTGAAACAGATAATAGGACTAGGAGGTAATTAAGATAGAAAAGTGAAGAATGTATTAAAATATCCTGGCAGTAAATCTAGGATAGCTAAATGGATAGTAAGCTTTATTCCTGAACACGATGTGTATTTAGAACCTTTCTTTGGAGGGGGAGCAGTATTTTTCAATAAAAAACCTAGTAGGATAGAGACTATAAATGATCTATCTGCAGAAGTCTACAACTATTTCAAAGTATTAAGAGATAGTCCAGAAAAACTAATACGTTTTTTAGCATTAACTCCTTATGGAAGAATAGAATATGAGAAATCTTTTGAAGCTATAGAAGATGAGATTGAAAGAGCAAGAAGATTTGCTGTGAGGTGTTGCCAAGGATTTGGATGTAGCAATAAATATAAAAATGGATTTAGAAGTTCAGTAGGGAGTAAATCTCCAAGGACTACTAGTTTTTGGAACGATTTTCCAGAAGTTTTACAACTAGCAAGTAAAAGACTGCTACAAGCACAAATAGAAAATCAAGATGCCATAAATCTTATAGAAAGATATAACCAAGAAGAAGTATTCATATATGCTGATCCACCATATCCATTAAGCACAAGAAAAAACTATTTATATGAGCATGAGATGAATAATGAAGAGCAAAAGAGTTGAAGTCTTATACATGAATTATAAGATTATAAAAAATTTAGATTTTATAGGAGAAGAATATGAATAGGCAAGAAGCAATAGAAATTTTAGAAAATTCTATTAGATGGAATGTATTAATTTAAGAGGAAGACAAAATGAAAGATATAGTTTTAATGAGATACTTGAAAAACATGGAAGAAATAAAGCTAGTATTAGATCCTGAGTTTGCAAAATATCTAGGAGATAAAATACTCTTTAATCTTATTAAGTATCTTTCTAAGGATTTACCAGTAGAGAATAAAAGCATAGTAGTTAGTATATTAGACACTTATAGTAATTTAATAAAAGAAAAATAGAAAGGAATTAGAACAATGAAAAAAATAATTAGAATAGTAGTAGTTTTGATGATGATAACATTATTGAGTGCTTGTGATTTAGACGATTATAGTACTACAACACAAACACAAAAGAAAGCAAATGAAAAAAATGCAAAAAATGTAATAGAAAATACTCCCGTTCCTATCATTGAGAGGTCGCTTGAAAGAGAAAACTTGGCAAAGAGGGCAAAATTTATTAATCAACCTAATAGAGTAGGTTACTTGTATCTTCTTACTAATAATGGTCAATTAATTAGGGAAGAACAAGTACAAGGTAAAGTATCATCCTTAAATTCATACTTAACTCCAATGGATGAGTATTATACAAATGGAGCAGTATTACAATCCCCTGATATAGATGGAACTTGGGGAGATAATCAACAAGGTATTTTTTGGTTTACTCCAGAGGCAGTATATAGAGAATGGACAGGGCTATATTTATTTTCAAGTGAAAGATTAGATTTTGATGTTAAACCAATATTAATTAGAAAGGGTGAATAATGGTGAATAATATGGATAAAAGAAAAAATTTAAAAAGAATATTGATAGGGTTATTAGTAGGATTATTTATAGTAATAATATTTTTCTCTTTTAAGCCTATAAGAAAGTTTTTTATGGAAAGGGAAAAGGTAGCTGAAATCTATACAGGTAAGAATGCTTTATACAGTGAGGAATGGTTTGAAAGGCAATATCAAGAGATTGAAAAGCAGAAAAATGATATAAAGACTACCAAAGAAGAAATGAAAACAAATAATAGTGAATCATTAAAAAATTCATACTATGCTCAAATCAAAATAGTAAATAGCTTGATATCAGAATACAATGCAAAAATGAGGTCAAGTAAGTATCAGGAATTTGCTAACAAAGGGTTACCTAGAGAAATAGAACTTGTTGAGGTGGAATAATGGAATATACTAATAAAATCAGACAATGGGCAATAGATAGAAACCTACATACTCAAGATAGCAAAAAACAAGCATTAAAGCTTATGGAAGAGGTAGGAGAACTTGCACAAGGTTTGGCAAAGGGAAGACAAGAGCAAGTAGTGGATAGTATAGGAGATATTTATGTAGTTTTAGTGATATTAGTTATGCAAGAGGGTTTAACTATTGAGGACTGTATAGAAGCTGCCTATATAGAAATAAAAGACCGAAAGGGTAAGATTATAGATGGAGTATATGTTAAAGAGGAAGATATAAGATGAATACAACAGAGGAAAAATTTAAAAATCTATTGAAAGAGCAAGCCTATATAGAGGACTTAATAAAAAAAATGAATTTGAATGTTGATAACATAAGAATTTTATTAGATACAGGTATAAAAGTAAATGAAAAATTAAAGAGGGAAAAACTAAAGCTTGAGAATATCGAAAATGAACTTATAGGAGTATCTAGCATTGATTACAGTAAAGAGAAAGTACAAAGTAGTATAAAGGATAGTTCTATAAAAGAATTTTTATTAGATAATAAAGATATCACAACAAAAAAAATAAATGATATGGAAAGTTATCTTGAAGAGTATACTAGAATACTAAAAAAAGAAATAGAAAAAATTAAAGATGATGAGATTAAATCAATCATGGAACTAAAACTAATAAAATTTTATTCGTGGAGATTAATTTACAACTTTATACCTTATTCAAAATCGAGCATATTAAGAAAATTTAAGCAAGGAAAAAGGCTAATTATCAAGAATTATAAAGGGGCTTAGTAGCCCTTTTTAATTGTAAAAAAAGTATTGACATAGTTTATTAACTATGATATTATATAATTGAAAGGAGGAAAAACAAAAGCCAAATACTAAAGAAAGGAGGAAATACAGTGGGAAAAAGGCAAAGAAAAAAGCTGAAAATAAAAGAGGTATCCATAACAATAAATCTTTTAATAATCAGCTTTAAGATAACAATCATAGTGAAAGGCTTATAGCCTTTCCTATGTAACCATTGTATCAAATAATAGCATGAAAAACAAATGGAAAATAAAATTTAGTATAAGAAAAACAACATTAAAAGAAAAAATAATTTTTGTGTTCAGTATATTATTGATTCTTTTAATAGTATATCTAAGGGGGTAGTATGGAAAATAAAAGAAAAAGAGTAGCTGTATATAACAAAGAAGCTGACAAAAAATATAGAGAGAATAACAAGGAACATAGAAACTATTTATCATATAGAGGAACAGCTAGAAGCTTTATAAGAAACTTTGCTACAGAGGATGACCTAGAGGAGCTAAAGGAATTAATAGCCATAAAGGAACAGGAGCTATTAAAAGATATTAATAACTAAAAATAAGATGGCACTAGGTAGTACTAGATGGTACTAGTAATTAACAATATAATTAAAATAAGGAAAGCGACAGCCAACAGGGGAGGTCGCTTTTTTGATGTAAAATCAAGGATTATATGAGGTTATAAATGAAAGATAAAGATAAGCTAGCTAGTAGATACAAAGAAGCTAGATGGAGGAGGTTAAGGCAAGCAATCCTAATAAGAGATAACTATCAGTGCCAATACTTCAAGAGATATGGCATTTACAAAACAGCCTCAATAGTACATCATATAGTACCAGCCACAGAAGATGAAACAAAATTCTATGATAGCAATAACCTTATAAGTCTATCGGTTGAAGCACATGAGAAGTTACACGACAGGAAGACAAATGAACTGACAGTAGAGGGTCAAAGATTAAGAGATAGAACTAAAAACAAGCTAAAGGGCTAGAATGGTAAAAAAATATCAAATATGAAATTCTTCTGAAATTTGTTAGCCCCCCCTTACTCAATAGGGCGAAAATCTCTCAGCTAAGGGAACGAGGGAGGGGAGGAGCTTATATAAACGGTAATGTTTTTTAAAAGGGGGTGTTGATGATAAAAAATATACAAATCAAAGAAAAAAAGTACTATGTTAGAAAAATTACAAAAGACTTAAAATCATTGGGCACCTATGAAAAAGAGTATGATGACATAATAAAAATTTATGCTGGTTTACTTCATCAATATCTTGTGTTTGAGGCTGAATTTGAACAATCGGGCTATAAAATAGAAGAAGAATATACCAATAAAGCAGGAGCTGTTAATATGAGAAAGACTCCTTTATATACAGCCATGGAAAGCCTCAGAAAAGATATAGCCACTTACAGTGATAGATTAGGATTAAATGTAAAATCAATGGAGGGTATTACAGTTGAGAGGAAAAAATCTTCAAAATTAGAAGATATTTTAAGTGATTTATGATAAAAAAAAATAAAAATCCTAATTATAAATTAGTGATGGATTACTGTAAGCAGGTAACTAGTGGTGCTAAGAAAGTTAATAAAGAGCAGAGAGAGGGTGTTGAAAGATTTTTAAGAGCTCTCAAAGATAAGAGATATGATTTTAGACCAGAAGAGTCTGAAAAATTAATTAAGATTATAGAAAAAACAATAGTACATAGGCAAGGTGAGAGCTTAGATGGTCGCTCAATGTTGGGTAGGCCTTTTTTATTGCAGCCTTTCCAGAAGTTTTTAATCTATGATCTATTAGGATTTTGGAAAAAGGGGACAAATGAAAGAAGATTTAAAGAAAGTTTTATTTTCATACCAAGAAAAAATAGTAAAACTACATTTGCCAGTTCCTTAGCATGGGGTTTAAGCCTTTATAATATGGGTTCTGGTGCAAAGTGCTATATTATTGCTAATGCAATGCAACAAGCAAGAGAGAGTTTTGATTTTATAAAGTTTAATATAAATCGTTTAGGGGAAACAAAAGCCTTTAAGATACTAGATTCAAACGCTGAAAGAAGTATAGAAAGGCAGTTTGAAAGTGGATCTATTAGGATACAAGCTTTAGCAAGTTCTACAGATAGGCAAGACTCCTTAAACTGTAATATAGCAATAGCTGATGAGCTCCATGTCTACAAGACAGATAAACAATATACCATTATTAAGGAGGCAATGAAAGCCTACACTAATAAATTAATGATTGGTATAACTACTGCAGGTGATAATATGAACTCTTTTTGTTATAAAAGACTTCAATATTGTAAAAAGGTACTTGCAGGATTAATAGAAGATGAACAGTATCATATATTTATAGCTAAGGCTGATGAGTCAGAAGAGGGAGATGTTGATTATACGAATCCTATTGAGCATGAAAAAGCTAATCCTATGTATGGGATAACAATCAGACCTGATGAAATGCTAAATGATTCATTACAAGCTATGAATGACCCACAGTCTAGAAAAAATTTCTTAGCAAAATCATTAAATATCTATACTTCAAGTACTAGGTCATATTTTAACTTGGATAAATTTAGAGTATCAGATAGTAAGTATAATTGGACTTTAGAAGATTTAATTAAGTTAAAGATAGAATGGTTTGGAGGTGCTGATTTAAGTAAAATGCATGACTTAACAGCAACTGCTTTAGTAGGAGAATATAAAGGAGTACTAATAATAATTACTCATGCGTTCTTTCCAATCACAAGAGCATACCTTAAGGCTGAGGAAGATAATATACCACTCTTTGGATGGAAAGATGATGGCAATCTTACAATGTCAAATGATGATGTTGTTAATTATGATGAGGTTGTAAGATGGTTTATTACTATGCGTGATAAAGGGTTCAACATAAAGCAAATAGGATTTGATAGAAAGTTTGCTGAGGAGTTCTATTTGAAGATGAAAAAGCATTATTTCAGTGTAATAGATGAACCTCAGTTATATATTAATAAGACAAAAGGATTTAGAAGAATAGAACAAAAAATGTTAAGTAAAGAGCTTTACTACATGCATTCAGAAGCTTATGAATATTGCGTTGAGAATGTTCATGCAATAGAAAAAACTGATGATATGATCCAATATGAGAAAGTTCAACCTACAATGAGAATAGATTTATTTGATGCAAGTGTATTTGCGACTGTAAGATTAATTCATGATTTAGGTAAGAAAGAAATGCTAGATAATTATTTGAAAAAATAGAAAGGAAGAAAAATGAAGAGGAAAAATAAGGGGAAAAGCAAGGAGAGGGCAGAGCCAGGGTTTAAGGCAAAGCTAGAAGAAATTTTTTTAGAGTCTACATGTCCTCCAGTAGGCTATATAAAATTATCTGAAAGTCCAGAGGTAAAAAGTGGGGTTGAAAAAATAGCTGAAATAATTTCTATCATGACCATACATTTAATAGAAAATGGAAAAAATGGAGATAAAAGAGTTAAAAATGCCCTCTCAAGAAGAATTGATATTAATCCTAATAAATATATGAGTAGACAACTATTTATATCCTGGATAGTTCAAGAAATGCTATTAAGAGGAAATGCTATAGTACTTCCCAAAATAAACTTTATGGATGGGACTAGTTATATTGAAGATTTACAGCCTATACCAGATAAAAAAGTAGTTATTCAGGATTTTGTAGATGCCTTTGGATATGAGGCTATATATAATAATATTCATTATGGTGATGATGAAATTTTGAATTTCAGATTTAATCCTGACTTAGAAAAGCCATGGAAAGGTCAAGGACAAAAAATACTGTTAAAAGATTTTATTGAAACCTTGAAGCAAGCTAATAATACTACTAAAGATTTTATGGAAAATAAAATGCTGCCAACAATAGTGGTAAAAGTTTCAGGAATGAATAATGATATGGACTCGGAAAGTGGAAGAGAAACCATAGAAAAAAGATTTTTAAGTAGATCTAAAAAGGGGCAACCTTGGATTATTCCTACTGAATTAATGCAAATAGAGCAGATAAAGCCTATAACATTACAAGATATCGCAATAGATAAAACAATAAAATTAAGTAAGGAAAGTGTAGCAAGTATTCTAGGAATACCTGCTTTTTTATTGGGAGTAGGAGCATTCAATCAAAAAGAATATAACAATTTTATTAAAACTAAGATATCAGTAATTTGTACAGCACTTTCTCAAGAACTTACTAACAAACTGCTTATAAGAAACGATTGGTATTTTAGATTTAATATAGCAAGTTTACTTAATTATGATTTACCAGAACTAGCTAACGTATTTGGAAATCTTTATACAAAAGGAATAGTAACTGGTAATGAGGTAAGGGACAAACTAGGAATGTCAACTTTAGAGGGACTAGATGAGTTGGTAATTCTAGAAAACTATATACCAAAGGACAAAATAGGAGAACAAGAAAAAATTCAGAAAGGAGGGGACAATGGAGAAACAATATAGAGAAATTAAGCTACCTTTAGAAGTTAGAGATATATCCAGTGAAGAGGATGATTTTATTATAGAGGGATATTTTGCTTTATTTAATCAAGAAACCGAACTTTGGCCAGGCTACTTTGAAAGTATAGATCCTAATGCTTTCACTAGAACGCTAAAAGAGCAAAAGGATATTAAAGCCTTATTTGGCCATAACCAGGCAATAGTAATAGGAAGAACTACTAGTTCAACTCTTGAATTAAAAGTTGATGAAAAGGGACTCTTCGGAAAAATAAAAATTAATAAAAATGATACAGAAGCACTGAATATATACTATCGTGTTAAGCGAAAGGATATAGACCAATGCTCTTTTGGTTTTGTAATTATTAAAGAGGTTTCTGAACAAAGAAACGATAATACAGTTCATACAGTAATTAAAGATTTGGAGCTTTATGAAGTTTCCATAGTGACTTTCCCTGCGTATGAAAATACAAGTGTTCAAGCTAGAAAAAAAGATTTTGAAAATTCAAAAAGAAACATGCATGATGCATGGAAGAAGAAAATATTAGAAAGGATTAAATAGGATGTTAAAAGAACTTTTACTTAGAAAAAGGCAAGAGAGCCTTACAAAACAGTTAAATGAGTTGCTTGAAGATAAAAATACTTTATTTCAAAGAGAAGCTAAATTAGAAAATGATGTAATCAATTCAACTGAGGATTTGACAGATGAGGAAAAGAAAGTATTAGAAGAAGAAGCATCTGATATTGAAGCTAAAAAAGAGGAACTTGAAGCTAAAAAAGATGAACTTGAAAAGCAACTTGAAGAAGTAAATAAGGAACTTGAAGAGCTTGAAGATAAAAAGAAAGTTGAGCCAAAAGAGCCAGTAGGAGAAAGAAAGAAAAATAAAAATATAGAAATCAGAGGGGGCAATCTAATGAATTTAGAAAGAAGAGAGAGAATTAAAGTACTTGTGCAAAATGAAGAAAACAGAAAGTTTTTTGATGAAGTAAGAAGCCTTGTGCTAAGAACAGAACCAACAACTTTAACTGGTAATGAATTACTTGTTCCAGAAGAGGTTCTTACTTTTATTAATCAAGACATTGTTGGTTACGGTGAGTTAATTAAGGAAGTAGATATTATTCCTATTAAAGGAAATGCTAGGCTTGTATTTAATGCAGGTACTCCAAAATTAGTTTGGACTGAAAAATGTGCAAGCTTACAGGAAGCAACTCTAGGTTCATTTAAGCAAATAGAACTAGATAACTACAAGCTAGGTGGGTATGTTTTCTTATGCAAGTCATTCATAGAAGATTCAATAATAGATCTTGCAGATTATCTAATCAAAGAATTTGCTAAAGCCGGAACAATAGCTTTAGAAGATGCAATAGTAAATGGTAAAGGCTCAGGAAGTAAAGAGCCAGAGGGTATATTAACAGCTCTTACATCAGATGAAGAAGTACAAGCTAAGAATATTTTAGATGTACTTACAGCTATAGGAGGCTTGAATCCAAGTGCTAAAAACATAATCTTAGTAGTCAATAGAGCTACTTATTATAAGCATGTACTTCCTGAAACTTTTGGCAAGGATTCTAAGGGTAAAATCGTATATGGACTAGGACAAACTTTACCAGATGGTACTAAGGTGAAGATATCTGAATCCTTACAAAATGAAAAGTTTATAATTGGAGACTTTAAAAATTACAAGCTTGGAGCAAGAAAAGAAATGAAGTTTGAATCTTCTGACCAAGTAAGATGGATTGAAGATCAAATAGGTTACAAGGTATCAGGAAGATATGATGGTAAGGTAGCTGATAAGTCTTACTTTAAGAAAGGTGCATTTGTATTAGGAGGTTAATTAAAATGATAGCTAAGGTATTAGTTGAATTTTATGATAAAAAAGAACTAATAATGCGACCAGTAGGCTCTGAGTTTGAATTAACTGAGGAAAGATTTGAAGATTTAAACCAAAGAGCAAAGAATTTCTCTTATGGAGCATGGATTGAAAAAATAGAGTCAAAAACTGGAACAGGTGATGAAACTGAAACAGTAGAAGAGACTGAAACAGTAGAAGAGACCACAACAAAGAAAACTAAAGGTAAGAGGGGAAGTAAATAATTCCCTTTTCCTTTTTTATTGGGGGTATTTATGGAAGCTAAACTAGTTGAATTAGTAAAAAGAGTAAAGGAAAGAGCTGGTATTTCTATTGATAGCAGAGATAACTACATAAAAGGAATTGTAGAGGGAGTCATTAATGAATTAATAGATATTAATGGAATTAGAGATCTTGATATAGAAAAGAGAATTAGTGATTTTATGCTAGTAGTGGATTATTCAGAGTGGAGATACTCATCAAGAGGAGAGGGTGGATTCTATGAATATAGAGCTTTTAATTCTGATGGAGCTAATGTAATGCCACAAAGTCTTGCATGGAGGATAAGAAATAGAAGATTAATGGTAGGTAGGTTTGCTAATGAGTAAAAATTATACTTTTAATAGTGAAGCTACTTTAATTAAGAGAAGTTTTGACCATGAAAAGACTGATAAACATGGAAATTATATTAGTACTGATGAGGAAATTACTTTACTTTGTAATGTAGTTAATGTGAAAAGAAATGAATTTTATGTTGCTAGTAATGCTGGTTATAAAGTTCATGTGAATTTGATATTTAATGATTTTGAGTATCAAGGGCAAAACATAATTAGATTTTTAGGAAAGGAATATGAGGTTGTTAAAACGTATCCTTTACCAGGAGGAGTAGTTGAAGTGACTATAGGAGAAAAAATAGGAGGCTTAAAGTGATAACTTTCTATGATATCTTGAAAGAAAACCTAAAAATCCCAGTAATATATACAACATATAAAGGAGAGCCTCCAAGACCTCCTTTTATTGCTTATAAAGCTACTGGACAAGATAGATTTTTAGCTGATGATACAATATTTTTGAAAGAAAATACCTATAGATTAGAGTACTATTTTGAAAATAAAGATGAAGATTTAGAAAGTCAAATAGAATATATCTTATTAAGTAATAACCTTATATATAGTAAGTCAGGGGATATTTATCTTGAAAGTGAAAATGTCTCATTAATTTATTATGAGGTGTAATTATGGGAAATCCTAAAATATCTTTAGACCAATTAGGGGTAGTAGTACAAGAACTTATTGATGAACAGATAGATGGCATTGATAAGGCTATTGAGAAAGCTACAAAAGTAGTAAGAGGAAAAGCATTAAAAAATGTAAAAGCTAAGTCCCCAGTTAGCAAACGAGCTAGGGAAAAGAAATATAACCAAGGGTGGGGAACTAGGACAGAGAAAGGCCGTTTAAGTTCAAATACTATTATTTATAATAAAGAACAATGGCAACTTACTCACTTACTAGAAAATGGACACTTTATATTTAATCAACATGGGGGCTCTTATGGCAGGACTGGAGAATATCCTCATATAGGAGATACTCAAGAATTGGTTGATGAAATATTTGAAGAAGAATTAATAAAGGAAATTGAAAAAATAATATAGGAGAATAAAATGGAAAAAAGGGATAAGATAAAATATGGTTTATCAAATGTGCACTATGCGGTGATAACAAATGAAACAAGTATGGAATATGATACACCAAAGAAGATACCGGGGGCTGTAAATCTTTCTTTATCTGCAGAAGGACAAAGTTCAAATTTTTATGCTGATAACATGGCTTATCATACAACATCTTCAAATAACGGGTTTTCAGGCGATCTTGAAATAGCATTGATTCCTGATGAATTTTATACAGATGTATATGGATATGAAAAAGATGAGGAAACAGGATTGTTCATTGAAATAGCAGATAAGAATCCAAAATCAATAGCTTTGCTTTTTCAATTTGAAAATGATGCAAACTCAAGAAGGGTAGTGTTTTACAAGGTTATTCCAGGAAGAGCAGCAGTAAATCATCAAACAAAAGGAGAATCAGTAGAACCTCAAACTGATACAATACCTATAACCGCAGTACCGGTAGAAATTGGAGGGAAAAAGACTGCAAGGGCAGTTGTGCCAAAAGATGGTAAAAAATATGCGGAATTTTTTACAGCAGTAGTAAAGCCTACATTAGCTGGTTAGGAGTAAAAGATGTTTAGTATAGATAATCAGGAAGTATCATTAGTATTTAACAAGGGACTTATAGGTGCATGGCAATATGAGAAAACTTTTAAGCAATCATTAACCAATGATTTATATAGTGTCCTAAAAGGAGCCAGTGGTGAAAATGGAGTATTCGAAGATGTTCAAGTGGATGCAATGTTATATTATAAGCTTGTATACATTATGGGCAATTATAATAATAAGATGGACTTTGAACAATTCCTATCTAAAGTGCCATCTAATTATAATTTTATGGATGATTATATAGAGGTAATTGAAAAAGCTATGGATTGTTACTTTCCCAGTAAAAAAGAGGAAGAAAAAGGGGAAGAAAAAGAGTAACGAAAGAATAAAAGAAAGTATAAATGAATTAATAGAACCTATCTTCTTTTTAAAGAGGATAGGTTTTTCTTTTGAAGAAATAGGGATGCTTACAAGAGATGAAGCGATAGATATTTTAGAAATGTACATTGAAGAGCTTGAACAAAAAACAGTTAGTAGGAAAGAGATATTTAAACTTGAAAATCACGCAGCAAATCAAGAAGATATAAATAATTTTTTTAGGTAGAAAGGAGGATCTATGGCATCAAGAAAGATTAGAGGAATAACGATAGAATTTGGCGCCGATGCAACAGGTTTATTAAAGAGTTTGTCTGAAATTGAAGCAAGAGGTCGAAAGATTAAAGCCAGTTATCAAGATATGAATAAACTTTTAAAGTTAGATCCTAAAAATACCGAAATACTTAAGCAAAAACAAGATGAGCTTAAAAAAGCAGTAGAAAATACAAAAAAAGAACTTGAACAACTTAATAAAATGCAATCTCACATGGAAGCTAATGGAGTTTCTAAAACTTCTGATGAGTACAAGGCTCTAAGAAGAGAGATCACAGATACTGAGCAAACCTTAAAAGGTTATGAAGAGGCATTAGAAAGAGTCAATGTAAAACTTAATCAAAAAGCACAGTTCATAGGAATGGTAGTAGATAAAATGAATGCTTGGGGTACAAAGCTTCAAGAAAAAGGTAAGCAAATAGAGGGAGTAGGTAGAAGCTTATCTTTATATGTTACAGCTCCGCTTACCTTAATAGGGAAAAAGGCAGTAGATGCATTTATGAGCTTTGAAGATGGACTCACAGGTGTAGCTAAGACTAGCAATATGAGTGCTCAAGAACTTAAGTTGTTTAGTAATCAAGCTAGAGATTTATCTAAAAGAATACCATTAGCGACTACTGAAATATTAAAGATAGCTGAAGCAGCGGGACAATTAGGAGTTGAGGATAAAAACATAATTAGTTTTACCGAATCTATGGCAAAGATGGGGTTTGCAACTAATATGACGGCTGAACAAGCTGCCGTTACATTTGCAAGGTTTGCAAATATTATGGGAACCAGTCAAGAGAAGTTCGAAAATTTAGGGTCTTCAATAGTAGATCTTGGAAATAACTTTGCAACTACAGAATCAGAAATTATGGATATGTCTTTGAGAATAGCTGGTACTGGTAAACAAGTAAACTTAACAGAGGGTGATGTATTTGGTCTAGCTACAGCTTTATCTTCTTTAGGTTTAGAGGCTCAAGCTGGGGGCTCTTCTATTTCTAGAGTAATGCAAAAGATTAATACTGCAGTAATAGAAAATTCTGATTCTTTAGTAGCTTTTGCAAATGTAGCTGGAACTAGTGCTGATAAGTTTGCTGCAGACTGGAAAAGTAAACCGACAGAGGCTCTAGCAAAATTCCTAGATGGTTTAAAAGGTGTAAAAGATAATGGTGCAAATACTGTAGGGATACTTAAAGAATTAGGTATTACAGCTATAAGAGAAGTTGACTCTGTATTTAGATTATCTTCCAATACTGATTTATTAAGAAAGGCCGTAGAAAAAGGCAATACTGCTTTTAATGAGAATATAGCTTTACAAGTTGAAGCAGAAAAAAAGAATAAGACTCTAAGCTCTAGAATACAAATGTTAAAAAATAGAGCAATGGATTTAGGAAGAGAAATAGGAGAGAAGCTACTTCCTTATGCTGAAAAGTTCATGGAAAAGATTAAGGAATGGATAGACAAGTTTAGTAATCTAGATGATGGTACTAAAGAAATGATAGTTAAATTTGGGTTATTAGCAGCAGTATTAGGGCCAATACTTATTGGAGTAGGGAAACTTACATCAGGATTTGGTGGATTACTAAAAATTGGTGGAAGTGTATTTACTGGAGCTAGTAAGTTAGTTGGAGTAATAGGTGCAAAAGGCTTAGGAGGTGCTGTAACAGCTCTTAGTACTAAGCTAGGAGTGATAGCAACAGGAGCAGCTCCAGTAATAGGAATAATTGCTGGTTTAGGAGTAGCTGCTTATGGAGCATATAAAACTTTCAAATATTTCTCGTCAGATTCTATAGAAAAAGTAGATGTTCTTTCAAAGGGTGTATCAAGCAAGACAAAAGAGATGGTAGGTAGTTTTCTTTCACTAGAAGAAGAAACTAAGAAATCATTAGATAGATTAGTATGGAGTGGGGATGTAGTTACTAAAGAAGGTGTTGATAAAATTTCATCTAATTTTAAGCAAATGAAAGAAACCATAACTGGGAATCTAAGGGAGCAAAAGAAAGAAGCTGAAAAAACTTTAGATGAAATGATGGTAACAATGGGACAAAGAGCGGAGAATAGATTTAAGGAAAGATACGAGAGTTTAAAAACTTTATCTCATAATGAAAGAGTGGCTATTATGACTGACTCAGTATCTATATCTACAGAAGAGGCTAATGAAGTAGTAAGACTAGCTTTAGAATCTTATGAAAGAAGAATAGGAGAAATGGAAGCTCATGAGGCTAGAATCCAAGAAATTCTACAAACTGCTAGTAGTGAAAAAAGAGCTTTAACTACAGAAGAAGCTACAGAAATTAATGCTATAAGACAAATCATGAAAGATGAGGGAATTAGAACTTTATCTGAAAGTGAAGAGGAATATAGAATTATAATGCAGAGAATCAAAGATAATGCTGGTGAGATGTCAGCATTACAAGCTGCAGAGGTGGTACAGAACTCTTTAACACAAAAAGAACAAACTATTGCTCAAGCTGAGGAAGAATATAATGAAAGAATCAGAATTGCTGAAAGACTAAAAGCTCAAGGAAGTGAAGAGGCAAGGCAAGCTGCAGATACAATAATAGCAGAAGCTAAAAGACAAAGAGATGAATCTATAAAAGAAGCTGAACAGATGCATGCTAATGTAGTAGATGAAGCGAAAAAACAAGCTGGAGAGCATGTAAGAGAGGTAGATTGGTCTACAGGTGAGATAAAAAGCAAATGGGAAATAATGAAACAGACTGTTTCTGATTCAATAACTAACTTAGGTACTAACTTAAAAAATGGTTGGGATAGTATAAAAAGAACTGCAAGTGAAAAATGGGATGAATTTAAAACCGTCGCAAGTACAACTTGGGAATCAATAAAAACTGTTGTTGGAAATAAACTTGGTGAATGGAAGACTAAGGCAAGTGAAACTTGGGATGGAATAAAAAGAACTGCCGGTGAAAAGTGGGGGGCTTTAAAGAATTTTGCCAGTGAAAAATGGGAAGCTATTAAAACAAGTATAACTACTCCAATATCAAATGCATGGACAACTGTTTCGGGTTGGTTAGGGAAATTTAAAAATGCATTTAATTTTAAGTGGGAATTACCTAAGATTTCACTTCCTAGAGTAAATATGTGGACAGAACCTGGATTTTTGGGAATACCAATACCTAAGTTTTCAATTAGTTGGAACAGGGATGGTGGTATCTTTAAGCGACCTACAGTAATTCCAACTTTAGAGGGGTATCAAGGATTTGCAGAACCATCTACTGGAGGGGAAGCTATAATGCCACTTAATAAGCTTCCCGGACTTATGGCCGAAGCAATGGAAATCGCAAACCAAAATAAAAATCAAACCATAGTTAATTATGTAATTTTAGATGGCAAAGTTATTTCTAGAGAGATTACTTATGGAGTTGATAAGAATCTAGGAATATATAGCGATAGATTGGATATAGCAGGAGGATTATTATGATAGGTAGTAAATTAGTATTTGGAAATGTAGAACTATCTTCTAAGGGTGTAGTTGAAACTGTAGAATCTGAGGGACTATCAATTAATCCTATTACACTTGCTAGAACATTAAAGCCGGATGTTTATTTTGGACATAAAAGAGAGTTAAAGAGGGTAAATGTAGATTTTACAATTATACACTCTAATATGAATACTAGAGAAATAGAAAGCAAATTAGATAAGATTATAGGAGACTTACACTATGAAGGGTTAGCTGAATTGAATGTGAATGACTTTACATGCAAAGCTTTCTTAGTAGGAGTTAAAAGTAGCACTATAGGCAACACAGGTAGCTTAAAATTAGAATTTATTAATTTTGACGGACTATTTTACAGTACAGAGAAAATAGCACCATTAAATATCAACTTTACTAGTAATAGCTTAATAGATAGTGAGAAAGCCATTATTGAGTTAATGCCTAATGCTAGTAGAGTAGTAGTGAGTGACTCCAAAGGCTCTTCTATTATTTTAGAAGAAGTAATACTTAATAAAACTTGTACAATAGACCTTGAAAAAATGAGAGTACTTCAAAATAACATTGATGTAAAATTAGATTTACTTTCAGATTTTTTTAAGATTAGAAGAGGAACTAATAAGATAGTGGTAAATGGAGCTACTGGAACTATTAAGCACAGAGAGGTACTAAAGTTATGATGTATATATATAATAACTTTGAAAAGCAAGTAGGAACACTTGATGTGGATTATGTATTTACGGATGAAATAGGAAAGATTAGTACCTTAGAATTTACTACAAGTATTGAGATTGAAAAAAATAGTAGAATTGTAACTAAAATTAATAATAAGTTCTATGAGTTTATAATTGTTGATGTTGATTATTCAAGAGGAAATAAGTATGAGTTTGATTATTATTGTCAAAACTCTATTATTGAATTACAGGGATATATAGTAAAAGAAAAGAGGCCTACTCTAGATATTAAAGGTGGTATGGATGTTATATTAGAGGAGACAAGGTGGACTTCTACTGTAATAGGGTATGATTTATCAATTAAGAAAAAATTAAATCTTTATAGACAAACTATACTATCTGCTTTTAAAGAAGTTGTGGAACTATTTGGGGTAGAATGGGATGTTAGAATACAAGTAAGTAAAGACAAAGTAATTTCAAGAGAAATAGTTGTAGAAAAACAAGGTAAAAAAGCTAATGGTAGGTTAGAGTTTGGTAAGAATATTATCAACTTTCAAAGGAGAATTTTATCTGATCCAATAATTACTGCTTTAGTTGGATTAGGTAAAGGGGAAGCTAATTTTGATGAAAGTGGAGAAGTGACTGGTTGGGGTAGAAGAATTACTTTTGCCGATGTTAATAATGGTATTTGGTATATTACCAATGAAGATGCAAGAGAGCTATATGGTATAGGTGAAGAGGGTAATAAAAAACATTTCTTTGGATTTGTCGAATTTGGAGAATGTGAAGATAAACAAGAGTTATTAGAACTCTCCAGAGAATACTTGAAGACAGCTTCAAGAATTAACGCTGAATATAGCATTAATGTAGCCAATATAGGAATTGATATACAAAAAGGGGATGAAGTAGCTGCTGTTGATGAGGTAATAAACTTTAGAGGCTATATTAGAGTTATAGGAATAAAGAGGACAAAGGTAAGTACAGAGCTTACACTTGGCACCAAAACAGGAACATTCACAACAAAAACTAATAGAGTAGTCAGTACAATTAATAATGTAGTTACAGAGCAAGTAGGAAGTGCTGTTGATTACACTTTAAAAAATATTACTCAAAAGTATATTAGTGAAGATGCATATACTTATAATCTTGATGTTGGAAATCCTCATAATTTGCCAGCTGGCATATATTCTTTTAACAAACCTATAAATGAAAATCCAGATACTGTCATATATATAGGAGCAGGCAAAGTTCTAATTGCGAATGAAAGAGGGACAGATGGAGCTTGGATATGGAAGACAGCAATGACTGGAGAGGGAGTTGTGGGAGATTCAATTATCACGAAAAGTATAACTGTGAATCAGTTAGCTAGCGATGTAGGTCAATCGCTTGACATTTCGAGTAATGAGGCGATCATAGCAACTGTAAAAAAAGATAATTACGACAGTGACATCGAGATTATTAATAACAATTACACATCGCTTAAACAATCGACGGAAGAATTCGAATTTAAGTTCGTAACTCAAAATGATTTTGATGATGAACAGAAAGTTAATAACGAGAGGCAAGAAACGCTCGAAAAATACATCAGGTTCATCGATGGAAAGATTGTACTTGGAGAAGAAGGTAACGAGCTTGAACTTAAGCTCGAAAATAAGAAGATTGTGTTTCTGGATAAAGGCAAGGAGGTTGCTTATTTCACAAACAATCAGCTATTCGTTGATGATATTCAAGTAGTAACAAGAATGCAGATTGCGCAGTCGGAATTCAGAATGATAACAGACAATATTGCCGGGATCGGGGTGATTAAGTAATGGCAAAGACAGGAACAATTCAGACAAGTTCATATAATAGTGCTTATTTAGTACTTGAGTGGAACATCAAAAGTCAATCAATAGAAAATAACAAGTCGGTCATAGATTGGAAGCTTAGAACGAAAGGAATCCAGGACGGGGGTTATTGGGAAACGTTAAGAAATGCGAAAGTGACAATTAATGGAGTTGTCCGATATGCACAAAACGGAGAAATGCAGATTTATAACAATACCGTTGTAGCTACAGGTACCGTTACTATTCCACACGACAATTCCGGGTCTAAAAGCGTCAACATTGCTGTAGAAGGTGGGATTTACTATAATACCGTAAATATTCAAGGTAATGGAGTTGCCGTTCTTGACACGATTCCAAGAGCAAGTGGTATTGAATCTTTGGATGTAAACAACAGAACGCTTGGCAAGACGACAACTCTTAGAATTAATAGAGCTTCTGACTCATTCACCCATAGCATTTGGTATAGATTGCAGAACACGCAAAATTGGCGATTGATTGGTAATGGGGTAGGAACAACTATCTCATTTACTTTGTTCGATGGATATATTGATAATCTTCCTAATTCGACCAAGGGTGCTATTGACTTCAAGGTTAGAACTTTCAAGGGAAGTCAGAAAATCGGAGATGATGTCTATTCACGAGGTTACAATGTTTTTGTTCCTGACACATTGGTTCCGAGTCTTGATTTTACCGTTAATCAGGTAAATCAAGACATACAAGCAAGATTCGGAGCTTGTGTACAAGGAAAGTCAAAAGTGAAAGTAAATATTACAGCGAACGGGGTAAGAGGATCTACGATTAAAAGTCACAAAATCAAGATGAACGGCACTGTGTACAATGCGAAGACCGCAACAAGCGACTTTCTTAAAAACTCAGGCACGAACAATATAATCTGTGAAGTAGTCGATAGTAGAGGACGAAAAAAGACATTGATCAAGTCAATAAATGTCTTAAGCTATGAATCACCTAAAATCCTTAAATTATCGACAAACAGAATCAACGCATCAGGTAATTACGATGCAACAGGAACAAGGGCGAAGACATTTTTCAAGGTTAACATTCTTTCAATGAATAATAAAAATACGAAAAGTGTTAAATTGTTCTACAGAGAGAAAGACTCGTCAAGCTGGATATCTTTATACAGTAATTCAGATGATTACACAGTTGACACAGCAGCAATACTTGCCCACGCAAGTGAGTCTAAAGCTTATGAATTCAAGCTTGAAGTGAGAGACTATTTCGTAACTGTTGAGAGGATTTGTACACTTGCAACTGCGTTTTTTGTACTTTCATATGCGACTGATGGAACGAAAAGAATGGCTCTTGGTAAAGTTGTGGAAATGTCGACAGAGAGTATTGACTGTGGGCTACCTATATACTACAACGGGAAGCCGGTTATTTATGAAATAGAAAAAATTGGAAATAGAGGAGAAGCCGGAGGAGAAGCTACAAAATATTCCGACGGAAGTATGCGAGTGCGAAAAACGCTAACAGTAACACCTAATTTCAGCACATGGAGCGGGCTATCTTACTTTACGATCAATTTTCGACCTGCTGTACCTTTTGTAAACTCTAATATAGCCGTTAGCTATTCAGTTCAAGGTTGGGGGCTTGGTTTAATGCCAGCTATCAAACCAAATAATTTAATAGAACTACTATTTTGGCGACCTAATAGTAATGTTAATGGTGCAATTACTGCATATATTGAATGTTGGGGGTATTGGAAATGAAAACTTTACAAGAAATACAAAAAAGAATAGGGGTTTTAAGAAATAAAAGACAAATAATGGATTACAGATATCAAAATTTGTCTGTGCAAATTAGACAAAAAGAAGAAGAAATTGATGGATACAAACAAGATAGAGCACAAAGCATTTGGGAAAACACTGAAGAAGCAAGAGAGCTCGAAGAGTTAATAATAGCCGAGAAAGTAATAACCGGAGGTGGAGGAAAATGATAAATGTTAGAACTATTTAAACAGGCATTTACGACTTATTTTATACAGACTATTGTTGTCAGCATTTTTACATTGATAGCTACGTTGGGAAGACAAGGTCTAAAATACTATAAACAATCACTTGCAATCAAGAAAGAAGCTATGCACAAAGAATCACAAGAGCAGCAAATGATGAAAGAGGGACTGCTCGCACTACTTAGATTCAGAGTGAATAGACTCGCAACAATAATCAAAGATAAGGGTTATATGACTTCTGATGAGAGTTATGATTTTCAAGATTTATATAAGGCATATGAGATGCTTGGAGGCAATTCACGCACTCATATGGTGTACGAAGATATTATGAAGAGGTTTGAGATAAGAGACTAACAGTCTCTTTTTTGAATTTAAAAATTATCTGAAAGGAGAAAAAAATGAAATTATCAAATCAAACATACGATGTACTTAAATGGTTTTTAATGCTAGTAGTACCGGCCTTTGTGACACTACTAAGTGGACTAGGGGAATTATATGGTTTTGATACAAAAATAATTGTAGGAACAATAGCGTTAGTAGCAACTTTTTTAGGGACGATAACAAAAATTTCTGACACAAATTATAAAAAAAACAAATAAGACAAAAAGAGAAGACCTAGTTATGGTCTTCTCTTTTTATTTATGCTATTAAAATGATATTAAGGAGTAAATGATGAAAGCAATTGACACATCAGCATGGAATGAAGACTTGTATTTTGACAAGATAAAAAAAGATGGAGTAAAGGGAATAATTGTTAGAGCAGGGTATGGCTCTAACTCTAGAGATAAGTATTTTGTAAAATCAGTTAAAGGGGCTTTAGAACACGGATTACATGTAGGAGCATATTGGTTTATGTATTGTACAAGCGTTGAAGAAGCAATACAAGAAGCTGATTATTTTAATGTATATTTACAAGAATTTAAAGGAAAGTTAGATTTACCTATTTTCGCAGATTACGAATATGATAGTGAAAGATATGCTAGGGAAATAGGAGTCGAAATAACCGAAAATCTTAGAACAGAAATGGTTAAAGCATTCTGTAATAGACTTGAAAGTTATGGATGGTACGCAGGCAATTATGCTAATTTAGATTACATTTTAAACAAGTTCAATCAAATAGAATTGGAAGAATATGATCTGTGGTACGCTGATTGGAGAGAAGAACCGGAGTTTGATTTTGTGAACAAATCAGGTATTCATCAATATTCAGAAGAGGGAGATAAATACGGAACTGGAATTGACACAACTGATATGAACAACATTAAAAAAAATTACCCTAAAATAATAAGACAAGCAGGCTTGAACGGATTTAGTAAATCAAATCCAAAACAAAAAGAGTTTAAAAATAACAATGTTATAGCAAGGGAAGTTATAGCCGGCCAATGGGGAAATGGTGATGAAAGAGTGAGAAGATTAAATGAAGCTGGATATAATTACGATAAGGTTCAAGATATTGTCAATTCGTTATTGAACAAAAAATCTACAAAAGAGGTAGCGTTGGAAGTTATAGCCGGTCAATGGGGAAATGGTGACGAAAGAGTGAGAAGATTAAATGAAGCAGGTTATAACGCTATTAAAATCCAAACAACCGTAAACGGGATTTTAAATGAAGAAGAATATATTGAGATAGCTAAGCGTGTAATTAATGGCGACTATGGCAATGGCTATGAACGAAAAAAGAAATTGGCTGATGAAGGATATGATTACTATAAAGTACAAGAAAAAGTAAACCAGTTATTATAAATATAAACAAAACTTAGAGGTGGTGTTTTCCACTTCTTTTATATTAAATGTCAAAGGACAACTAAAGGACAACTTTTTTGAAAAATTTAAAAAGAAAATAGCCTGTAATCATTGATTACAGGCTATTTCACAAATTCTTTGGTGCGGGTGGTGGGACTTGAACCCACACGTGATTGCTCACAACAGATTTTGAGTCTGCCTCGTCTGCCATTCCGACACACCCGCTTACTAACTCATTCATAATAACATATTTTTTTATAAATAGCAACAATATTTGAAAAAAATTAAGCATATAATGTGTTATACTTATTGTAATGGAAAATATGGAGGAAGTATGAAAGAAAAAATTTTACTTATAGACGGCTCAAGCTTGATATTTAGAGCGTTTTTTGCTATCAGGAATTTAACCACAAAGGATGGAATAAGCACAAATGGAGTTTATGGATTTCTAAATATGTATAGAAAAGCTTTGGAAATAATTAATCCGGACTATATTTGTGTGGCTTTTGATAAGAGCGGACCGACCTTTAGAAATAAAGACTACGAGGAATATAAAGCAAACCGTGAAAAGACTCCTCCCGAATTATCACACCAGTTTGGAATATTAAAAGATGTTTTGGATTCGATGAATGTAAAACACATTGATATGAATGAGTATGAAGCTGACGATATTTTGGGTACGATATCCAGGATTGCAAATAACCAAGGTATTGAATCCTATATGTTGACGGGAGACCGAGATTATTTTCAATTGGTTGATGAAAATTCAAAGGTTTTGTACACAAAAAAAGGCATAAGTGAGCTTGAAATATTTGATATTGAAAAAATTCTGGAGAAATATGAAGTGTCTCCTGAAGATTTGATTGAAATCAAGGGACTGATGGGAGACAAATCGGACAACATTCCCGGCGTTCCCGGAATCGGAGAAAAAACTGCGATTAAGTTGATTAAGGAATATAAAAATATCGAGGGAATTTATGAAAACTTAGAAAATATTGCAGGTAAAAAATTAAGGCAAAATCTTGAAGAAAATGAAGTTCAGGCATATTTGAGCAGAAAGTTGGGGAAAATATATACTTCCGTGCCGTTGGAATATGAATTAAAAGATTTTAGGAGAGTTGAGCCTAACAAACCCGAGTTGTATGAAAAATTTAGGCGTCTTGAATTTAATACATTTATGAGGGAATATTCAAACGATGACGAACGAATACATTTTGAACAGGTTGATATGAATATTGCCATTGATGACGACGAAATTGAAAATGTGGTAAAGGAAATAATAGAGGACGGAATTTTTTATTGGAATATATTGATTGATGGAGAAAACTATATCGAAAATCAGGGGGAGTTTCTCGGACTAAAAGGAAAATCAAACTCAATATTTTTAATTAACCTAAGGACGGATTCAGAAAAAACTTCTAAAATTAAAGAGTTGTTTGAAAATCCGAATATTAAAAAAATTGGCTTTGATGTAAAGAAGTCAATGTACCTGTTGGAAAAATTCAACATCAGAATTGAAGAAAACTATGAAGATTTGATGTTGGCGCAGTATCTTTTGGATCCTTCCAGAGGAAATTACACAATTGAAGAATTGTCAAGAATATATCTTGAAAAGGAAATAAAGAGTGAAGAAGAATATCTTGGAAAAGGGAAAAACAGAAAAAATTATCAAGATATTTCAGATCAGGTTAACGAAATTCTTTCAGGACAGCTTAAAACAATTGAAGACACATTTGTAATACTGCTTGAAAAGATTGAAGAGATTGAAATGCATGATTTATATAATTTTATTGAAATTCCGCTAATCAGAGTTTTGGCTGATATGGAAAGTACGGGATTCTTGGTAAGGGTTGAAGAGTTGGAACGCCAAGATAAAATTATAAGCACTAAAGTAGACGAGCTTGAAAAAAAAATATATGAACTTGCGGAGATTGAATTTAATATAAATTCTCCTAAACAATTGGGAGAGATACTTTTTGAAAAACTTGGATTACCCATCATAAAAAAGACTAAGACAGGATATTCAACAGATGCTGAAGTTTTGGAGAAATTAAAAAAATCTCATGAGATAGTTGAATTTATTCTTGAGTATAGAGGCTTGAAAAAACTGAAGAGCACCTATATTGACGGACTATATCCCTATATAAGGGATGATGGCAGGATAAGATCTATATTCAGACAAACTGTTACGGCTACAGGTAGGATAAGTTCAATTGAACCTAATTTACAAAATATACCTATAAGAACGGAAGAGGGAAGATTGATCAGAAAAGCCTTTGTGAGTTCTAAAGATCATCTTTTATTGGCTGCGGATTATTCACAGATTGAACTTAGAGTTTTGGCGGCACTTTCCATGGAAAAAAATATGTTGGAAGCATTTGAAAAAGGTATAGATATTCATAGAAAAACGGCATCTGAAGTTTTTCATGTCGAAGTTGATGAAGTTACGAACAGGCAAAGATCTGAAGCTAAGGCGGTAAATTTCGGAATAGTTTATGGAATAAGTGACTACGGACTTTCTAGAGATTTGGATATTCCGCGAAAAATTGCCAAGGAATATATTGATAAATATTTGGAGTCTTATCCAAATATTCATGAATATATGAATAATATTGTCATTGATGCCAAGGCACAGGGATTTGTTGAAACAATATTTCACAGGAGAAGATATATACCTGAGCTGAACAGTAAGAATTTTACAATCAGAAGCTTCGGCGAAAGAATTGCGTTGAATACGCCGATTCAAGGTTCGGCTGCCGACATAATAAAGGTTGCCATGGTTAAGGTTTACGACAGGCTGAAAAAGGAAAAAATGAAATCCAAACTGATTCTTCAAATCCATGATGAACTGGTGATTGAAGTGCATAAAGATGAGGTGGAACAGGTTAAAAAGCTTTTGAAAGAAGAAATGGAAACAGCGGTTAAATTACCGGTTAGCCTGATCGTGGATATGGATATAGGAGATTCGTGGTATGAAGTCTAAAGTAATTGGAATAACGGGCTCTATAGCTACAGGGAAATCGGTCGCAAGCGAACTTATCAGAAAAAAGGGGTTTACCGTTATTGACGCCGACAGGGTTGCCCACCAATTGATGAAAAGGGGAGAAAAGAATTATCAAAGATTAGTTGATTACTACGGAGATTGCATCGTGGGTGAAAACGGAGAGATTGACAGATGCAAATTGGGAAAAAGGGTATTTTCGAACAAAGAGGAGCTTCAAAAATTAAATGAATTGACTCATGCAGATATTTTTAATAGAATATTGGAAATGATAAATATGTGTGAAGATAAGGTGGTTTTTATTGAACTTCCAATATTGTTTGAGTTATTAAAAGACGGCAAGTTAGGAATAAATGTCGATGAAAAGTGGTTGATATATACAAGTCCGGAATTACAAAAAAACAGATTGATGAAAAGAAACCGGTTTTCCGAAAAAGAGGCAATGGATAGGATTAACAGCCAGATTAGTGTGGATGTTAAAAGAGAAATGGCCGATGTCGTAATTGATAACTCAAAAGATTTAAAATGGTTGGAAAGTCAAATAGATTTTAATTTGGAGAGATTATGAAAGTATTAAAAAGGTTGTTGTGGTTTTTCTTTTTATTGGTGTTAATGCTGATAATTTTAGGATTTGCCACTGTTTATTATTCTGTTAATGAAAGACATATTCCATATATAGGAATGATTGAGAAATATTCAAAAGAAAATCAACTGGATGAGGAACTTGTTGCCGCAATAATAAAGGTGGAGAGCGGTTTTGATCCTAAAGCAGTATCTCATGCGGATGCGATGGGACTTATGCAACTTGTTCCGGACACGGCAAAGTGGGTTGCCGATAAATTTGGAGAGGAATACGATTCGGAAAAAATAGTTGATCCTGAAACTAATATAAAATATGGCACATATTATTTCAAATATCTGCTAAATCATTATCATAGCGTTGACTATGCAATTCTTGCGTATAATGGTGGAATAGGCAATGTGGATGAATGGATAAAAAGTGGAATACTTACGGGCAATGATTCGGATTATTCAAAAATTCCGTTTGCGGAGACGAGAAATTATATACGAAAGGTAAAATCGGAATACCATTTTTATAAAAATGTGTACAAAGATTATTACAAAGATGAGAATTCTACTAAATTCTCGTTAGCTTGGAAACTGTATTTAAAATTCATAGGTGATATTTTTAGAACTTTATAGGGAACTGAAAAGATGGAGATAAATCTCCATTTTTTTATTTTTCGATCAAAAGGCTTTATATCTTTATTTTTATAGAATATTTGTTAGAAAATTTTTTAAGTTGTTAAAAATTGTGTTATAATTTTAGTAGATTTATTAATCTAAATATATTATTAAGAGGTGATTAATTTGGTATTTGGAATAACCTTTAGAGGCGGTTTTCATGTACATGGTTATAAGGAATTAACCAATACAGGAAAATTTGTAGAAGTTCCAGCTCCCAAAATTGTCAAAATTCCACTGCTTCAACACATTGGAAGCCCTTGTAACCCGGTTGTTAAGAAGGGCGATGAGGTGAAAGTCGGGCAGTTGATTGGAGAATCAACGGGAGTGATATCTTCAAACATTCATTCAAGCGTGTCGGGTGTTGTTTTGAAGGTGGAAAAGAGTCATACTTCCAGAGGGAATGTAATGACTGTTTTCATAGAAAATGACGAGCTATACACATTAGGTTTTGAAAAACTTAATCGGAAACTTGATGAATTAAGCTCAGAAGAAATTGTACATATTGTAGAAAAGAGCGGTATAACGGGTATGGGAGGAGCTAGTTTCCCTACACAAGTAAAATTAAATCCGCCAAAAGAGAAAAAAATTGACTCTGTAATAGTAAATGCCGCTGAATGTGAACCATACTTGACAGCGGACGATACATTGTTGAGAAATTATACTAGCGAAGTGATAGAAGGTTTGAAGGCCGCGATGAAGGCTGTTTCAGCTAACGACGGTTATATAACCATAGAAGACAATAAACCTGAAGCCATAAATGAGTTAAAAAAGGCTTTGGAAAATGAAAGTATTAAATTGGTAGTTGTTAAGACCAAGTATCCTCAAGGGGATGAAAAGAGAATAATTGATGCGACATTGAGAAGAGAAGTTCCATCAGGAGGCCTTCCAGCGGATGTGGGAGTTGTTGTAATAAACGCAGCTACGGCATACGCTATTAATAATGCGGTTTATCATGATATACCTCTTTATGAAAGATTGGTTACATTTACAGGGCATTCAATGAATAACCCTCAAAACGGTATGGTAAAAATCGGGACTCCGATAATTGATGCGGTAAATTTTGTAGGCGGTTTTAAGGATGATTTAGGAAAAGTGATACTTGGAGGTCCGATGATGGGACTTACGCAAGCTGATGTTGAAATTCCTCTTGAAAAGGCAAATAATGGAGTTACTGCTTTTACGGAAGCCGAAACCATATTTGCAGATCCGGATCCATGTATAAGATGTGGAAAGTGTACCGAGGTTTGTCCGGTTCATCTTCAACCTTTTAATCTTGAAAATTTAGTTAATCTCGACCTGATTGACGACGCTAAGCAAAGTCATATCATGGACTGCGTTGAATGTGGTTCTTGTTCATTCATTTGTCCGGCTCACAGACATTTGGTGGAAACTATTAGAATAGGTAAAAACCAAGTAAGAAAGATGGGGAAATAGGAGGATATTATGGAAGAAAAGAAAGTATTATGGATGTCATCATCCCCACATATTAGAACGAAAAACAGTACCCAATTAATTATGCTTGACGTTATTATCGCACTGCTTCCGGTTTTGATAGCTTCAGTATATATTTTTGGTTTAAGAGCATTATATTTGACATTGGTAACCGTAGCTTCCTGTGTATTGGCTGAATTCGTCACACAAAAAGCTATGAAGAAAACAGTTAGAGTAAGAGATTTATCCGCAGTTGTTACGGGCATGCTTTTGGCATTTAATATGCCGGTTACATTTCCATTTTGGATGGCGATATTTGGCGGAATTTTTGCAATAGTTATAGTTAAAGAATTATTTGGCGGAATAGGAAACAATTTTATGAATCCGGCATTGGCTGCAAGAGCCGTTTTATTGGCATCTTGGCCTACGCAAATGGGTAATTTTACCTTGGACGGAGTTTCAACTGCGACTCCTCTGTCAGGAAAACCCGTAGAAATGATGGATTTGCTTCTGGGCAATATCGGCGGAGTTATCGGTGAAGTATCTAAAGTGGCAATATTAATAGGCTTTGCTTATTTGTTATTTAAAGGAGTAATAAGTTACAGAATGCCTGTGATTTATGTGGCAACATGTGCGGTGTTGTTATTCTTGCTTAAGTACGATATGGAAGACACTTTGATGCAATTGTTGTCAGGCGGTTTGCTATTCGGCGCGGTATTTATGTTGACCGACTATTCGACATCTCCCATGTCCACAACCGGACAGGTGATATATGCACTTGGAGCCGCTTTAATTACAGTGGTTATAAGGGTTTACGGCGGATATCCTGAAGGTGTAAGTTATGGGATTTTGATGATGAATGTATGTACTCCGATCATAGATAAATATGTGAGACCAAGAACATTCGGGAGGGTTAAGAAATGAAAAAAATATTGACTTTGGCGGGTAAATTATTTGGTATTGCTGCCGTTTCAGCCCTTATTCTTGGATTGACAAATCAAAATACTCAACCTGTAATTGAACAAAGACAGGCTGATTTGTTTAAGCAATCTTATACGGTAGCTTACCCTACAGGAAAAGATTTTGAGATAGTTGAAGAAAATATTAATCCGAATATTAATCAAGTTATTAAGGTTTCGGACGGAGGAAATGTAATAGGATATATCTTTAATGCGGTAGGGTACGGCGGATATGGCGGACCGATTAATTTTATCGTCGGAATAAGTAACGAAGGAATAATACAGGGTTTTAAAGCCATAACACATTCCGAAACAAAAGGATACGGTTCAAAGATTGAAGAAGACGATTTTATTAACGGAGTTAAGGATGTAAATATCTCTAAGGGAGTTAAATACGGATCTGGAAATAAAGAAACCGGAGAAATTCAAGCTATTTCAGGAGCGACAAGATCTACAAATGCGGTGGTGGACGGATTGTATGCCGCAGCCCAAAAAATGAGCGACTTGTCGGATTTGATAGCCCCATTGGGAGAAATAGTGGAACCATACCATGCAATCAGTTATGCTGAAATATATCCTGATGCAAATAAATTCAAAGAGGTTAAGGATGATATTTATTCAGGGGCATTGGTAAGAATTATTGAAGCTTACAAAGATGATGAAAAACTCGGTTTAATGATTCAACTTAAAGGAAACGGATTTGGCGGACCTATCAATATGTTGATTGGTATAGACCAGGATAAAATTATCAATAAATTTAAATTTGTATCTCATAACGAAACCAAAAATTACGGTGCGTTTATAGATGACGAAATATACATGAAAAACCTGATCGGAAAGAGTTTGGCAAGCGGTATTAAACTGAAGAAAAATCCTACAAGGACAAAGGATATCTTGGTTATATCCGGTGCTACGGTGACTTCAAATGCAATGAAAGATTCCTTGAATTCGGCTGTTTCAGGACTTAAAGCATATGAGAAATTATCTGATCCTAAGTTGGAAGAAATTGATTTAAAATCTATCCTTGAAGCGGAAAATGTTTCGCCGACATATGATTATTTAAAATTCTTTGCAGACATAGACAAGGTTGAAGAAATCGAAAATTCACCTAAGAATGACTCTGTAATCAGAATCAGCAAAGCATTTAAATCCGATAAAGAAGTCGGAAAGATAATAGATGTAAATACCAAAGGATTTGCCGGTAAAATTGAATTCGGTATATTGGTTGATTCCAAAGGTGTGATCCAACAGTTCAAGATTTACAATCATAGTGAATCTGAAGGCTATGGAGACCACATTCAAACTGAAGTTTACCAAAAGACTATTTTAGGAAAGAATCTTAGTAAAATAGACTCATTAACGGCAGTTGCAAAGCCTTCAAAGGAAAACGAAGTGGAAGCTATTTCAGGAGCGACAAGTTCTACAAATGCAATGTTGAACGGATTGAACGCTGCTTTGGAAGCTTACAAGAGTTTGAAATAGGAGGAATATATGAAGATAAAAAATATGTTTATGGATGGAATATTCAAAAATAATCCTGTGCTAGTTCAAACAGTTGGGCTATGTTCCGTACTTGCGGTATCTTCTTCTGTTGAAGGGGCTGTAGGTATGAGTGCGGCGGTTATATTTGTACTTTTGGCATCAAATATTGTAGTATCATTGCTTAGAAAAATTATTCCCGACGAAGTGAGAATTCCGGCCTTCATAGTTATTATTGCCACATTCGTAACTATAATTGAAATGGTTATGAAGGCGTATATGGTTTCTATCTATGATACACTTGGAATATTTCTGCCTCTTATAGTTGTAAACTGTATAATTCTTGCCAGAGCCGAATCATTCGCTTCAAAAAACAATATCGGTTTATCCGCAATTGACGGAATAGCGAATGGCTTAGGATACTCTTTTGTAATAATTGTACTTGCAATTATAAGAGAAATGTTTGGAAAGGGAACGGTTTGGGGATTTAGAATTCTTCCGGAAGATTTTACGATAGGAATATTCAATCAAGCTCCTTCAGCGTTCATTTTGTTGGGACTTTTGGTTGCTACGGTTAACTGGGTTCAAAGCAGAAAAAATTCTAAGGAGGTAGAATAATGGATTATGTAAAAATCATAGTGGGTTCTATTTTAGTAAATAACTTTGTACTTGCTCAATTCCTTGGAATTTGTCCTACTTTAGGGGTTTCGAAAAAAATTGAAACATCCGTTGGTATGGGAATGGCTGTAACATTTGTTATTACTTTGGCATCTATAATTACCAAACTTATAAATGACTACATACTTGTTAATTACAATCTTACTTATTTAAAGACGATTGCATTTATATTGGTTATTGCATCTTTGGTTCAGTTTGTTGAAATGGTGTTAAAAAAAGTATCACCGGGACTTTATAATGCGTTGGGAGTGTTTTTACCGCTTATAACAACAAATTGTATAGTTTTGGGAGTTGCTATTCTAAATGTGGACAGCGGCTACGATATGATGGAAACTATAGTTAGCGGTTTGGCTGCCTCTGTCGGCTTTACCATTGCATTGGTTTTACTTGCTGCGATAAATGAAAAATATCAGAAAGTGAATATATCCAAATCGTTTAAGGGTATCCCTGTAGCTTTATTGGCACTTGGCTTAATGTCCATAGCATTTTATGGATTTAAAGGTTTGATATAGGAGGGAAATATGCAAGAATTAGTTACGCCTGTAGTTGTATTGGGAGTACTTGGAGGAGTTTTTGCTTCATTGCTGGGATTTGCATCAAAAGTATTTTATGTGGAAGTAGATCCTACCGAAAGCAAAATTAGAGCTGCGCTTCCGGGGGCAAACTGTGGAGCTTGCGGTTTTCCCGGATGTGACGGGTTCGCAAAAGCGGTTGCTGAAGGAAGAGCACCTGTGAACGGTTGTTTGGTAGGAGGTCCTTCGGTTGCTCAGATGTTGTCAGATATTAAAGGAGTCGCCGCAGGAGGATTCGATAAAAAAGTTGCGACGGTTCTTTGTGCGGGAGGAGATTGTTGCACGAAAAGGACAGCCAAATATATGGGAATAAATGATTGTAGAACATTGGATTCGTTGGGAGGAAATAAGTCTTGCGCTTACGGTTGTTTGGGGTGCGGAACTTGTATGGACCAATGTGAGTTCGGAGCAATCAGCATGAGGGACGGAATAGCATTTATCGATAAAGAAAAATGCGTTGCGTGTGGAAAATGTATAAAGGTATGTCCTAGACATATCATACAGTATCGTCCGTATGATGCTATGGCGCATATATATTGTTCTAGTCAGGCCTTTGGTAAGGATGCAAAAGAACAGTGTACGGTTGGCTGTATAGGATGTAGTTTATGTACAAAACTTGCCCCTAATGAATTTGAAATGGACGGAAAGTTGGCTGTAGTTAAATATTCAGACAACTTCGACATTGAGAAGGCGAGAGCAGCTGCTGCTAAATGTCCTGCAAAATGTATAATAATCATCGATGATATGGTTAAAATTGAAAAAGAAGAAAAAGTTGAGCAAATGGCTCATTAGAACTTGTTAAAACCTACATGCCCTGAAAGTTAACATACTTTCAGGGCATTTTATAGTATATTTACAATAAATATGATATATAAGAGATTTTTTGTTATAATAAACCCTGGAGGGGATTATGAACAAAAAAAAGGTAATGGTATATGGAGTCAAAGGTGAAAGGTTGAATAAACTTTCGACTCATATTAGAGATAATAATTTTGATATAAAGATAATTAATAATGATGAAATAGATAATATCGTAGATGATTTGGTCAATGATAAGATTGATTTACAAAAATCTGATAATTGGGCGGACATGGAGTTTCTTTTATTTGTTAACATAAAAGATGATTTGCTTTATGATTTTTTGGCGAAACTTAGAGAGGATAAACTGCTATTTCCGCATAAAGCAATTCTTACGGAAACAAACAGGAAGTGGAAGTTGAGAAAACTACTGAAAGAAAATAAAGAGGAACATGCGATAATGACGATATACGGCAATCTTCGCAGAGCTATAATAACTGCGGAAAAGTTGCTATCACAGGGAAATAAAGATCGTGAATTGGAAATATATTTAGATAAGGCAAGAGATTATATCAGCCCAAGAGAGTTTGATTATGATGAACTTAAAGGTGTATACAATGATTTAGCCGTAAGGGTTAATTTCTTGTTGAAGGGGGAATAGAAGGTGGATAAAAGACAATCTATGAGAGATAGACATAGGATGATTCATAGACAAAAAATAAGAAGGAGAAGAGCCAGAAGAAGGAGAATAACCAACTTGGTTATTATTTTCATGCTTATGTTTTCGGTATATTTTGGAAAAATCGCAATATCAAAAATCTTCGGAGGAAAAGCAAATTCTAAGCAAAGTGCTGAAAATCAGACAAATCCTAAGTTAAATCCAACCAAGGATGCCGAGATTTCAACGGGAAGCAAGAATAACACCAAGAATGGTAAAGGATCCTCAGGAATCCATGTCTATAGAGACCCGATGGAAGATTTTAAAATATCTAAAGAAAAAAAAGAAGAATTAATCGCCGATCTGCCTGAAGAGTTGAAAGAAAAGGCACAGATGTATCCGGAAACCGTAAATACGATGATTCAATATGATAAAAATTACAAATCAAAGGAAATAGATATTAGTGAGGATGTTTTGGAAGCCAAACTTGACGCAAAAAGAAAAAATATTCCTTATTTCAACCAATGGGATATAAGATGGGCATTTGAACATATCCAAGATACATTTATGGCGGCTTCGGCTTGCGGTCCTACTTCATTGTCGAGCGTATATATTGGCCTTACGGGGGACACTAGCAAAAATCCTTATGAGATGACAAAATACGCTACCGAAAAGGGATGGTATTATCAAAGCGGTTCCGTACATGAACTTATGACGGACGGAGCCAGAAGTTTGGGCTTGAAATCCGATCAAATAAATGTAACGGAAGAGGATTTTAAAAATGCGATGGATGATGATAAGATTATTATCGCACTTGTTGCTGAAGGTGATTTTACTACAGGAGCTCATTTTATTATATTGACAAGTTATGGAAATGAGGGAGTTTATATCCTGGATCCGAACAGTTACGAAAATACAAATAAAATTTGGAAAATGGACAGGATTTTAATTCAGACATCAAAGGCATGGGCAATATATAAATAAAATAATCAAAAGTAGAATATAAAAATTTAACTGACACCAAAAAATTGAGCTGATTCAATTTATTTGGGGTCAGTTTTTTATTACCAATATTATGTGAAAAAGCTAAAATATAAAAGAAAAAATAAGGGAGTATGCCGGAAATATTTCATTCCGGTACACTCCCTTTATGCTAAAATTTCTTAGCAAATTCATAAATTGTTTTAACAGGATGCCCCGTTCCGCCCGCAGGTATATAACTGTAGGCATTATCAGTATAAGCCGGACCTGCAATATCAAGGTGAACCCAAGGTTTATTTTCAACAAAATGCTCTAAAAACACCCCTGCTGTGATAGAACCCGCACCTCCTGTTGTTGAGTTTTTTAAATCTCCGAATTTTCCTTTTACTTGTTCTCTGTGAGTTTCAAATATTTCAAATCTGTGCATATGTTCATCTGTTTCTTTAGAAGTTTTTAACATTAATTCAGACATTTCTTCATTATTTGAAACAAAACCTGTTACCTTTTCACCAAGAGCAACTACACATGCGCCGGTAAGTGTGGCAAGGTCTACAATGGCTTTCGTTTCCAATTTTGTAGCTGCATAATACAATGCATCCGCAAGGGTAATTCTTCCTTCTGCGTCGGTGTTTCCAACTTCTATTGTAAGACCTTTCATTGATCCGATTATATCGCCGTTTTTATAAGCATCTCCACTTATCATGTTTTCAACCGCGGCAACTACACCAACAACATTTTTTTGAATATTATTTTTTTGCAATGCATACAAAGCACCGACAACTGCACCTGAACCAGCCATATCACATTTCATTGTAACCATTCCTGTAGGTGGTTTTATAGCATAACCGCCACTGTCATAAGTTAAACCTTTACCTACAAATGTCAAATGTTCTTTTTCCTCTTTGACAGGCAGATATTTCATAATTATCAATCTCGGTTTCTTTTCTGAACCTCTTCCAACTTGAAGCATTGCTTCCATGCCCATTTCTTGACATTGTTTATCATCATATACTTCAACTTCTACATTTGTACCTTTGAAAATTTCTTTAATTTTTTCAGAATATGATTGAGGATATAAATCGTTTGAAGGAATATTTACCAAATCTCTGGTAATTTTTACCCCTTTAATTAAGTTTTTCAACTCTTCAAATTCCTCTACAAGACCTTCAAGTTCAACAGGAATAAGAACGGTTAATTCCTTATCATCCGTTTTTTCTGATTTATAATCTTCCCATTTATATTCTTCTTGAAGTATACCTTCCAATGCTTTTAATAAAAGAGTTCTGTTTTCCGAAATAGACTTAGGCAACTTTAATCCTAATTCGGATATATTAAGCTTTTTAGCTTCCTTAGATAAGAAGAAAAACGCTTCAGTTAATTTCAATGTTGTCAACTCTGATTCTTTTCCCAATCCAAGGAATAATCTACCTTCACCATTTAAATCTATAAAAGGATAAAACTCTTTATATTTTCCGTTGAACAGATTTTTTTCTCTTAAAGCTCTAACTTTACTACAATCAACGGTTTCTTCAAAAGCAACCCTTACCATTAGTTTTGATTCTTTATTTAAAATTAATTTCATACATACCTCCGTGTTTCTTTTTAATTATATACCTTATTAAAAAAAAATAAAATAGATGTGTTAGTAATTAAAAAAGTGGGTATACTTTTATCGAACATGAAAAGGATGTCATGTTTTACATATTATTTACATATATTCTATCGTTCTATACGAAATCTTACATATTTTTAGATGAAATTGCAGTTTTACATATTCTTGAGGCAATCGGTCTCATCTTCACATACATATTTTTTAAATATTAAAATATAAATATTAATCAATGTAAGGAGAAAAAAATGGATTTTTATTTAAACAATCAACAAAAGAAGTTTAGACAGGAAGTCAGAGCTTGGGCACAGGAAAAATTGGTTCCCAATTCCTTTGAGTGGGATGATAAGGGACATTTCCCATTGGAAGAGATTAAAGAAATGGCTTCAAAGGGCTGGTTGGGAATTCCTTGGCCGAAAGAATACGGCGGAATGGGTAAGGATTTTCTTTCATACGCAGTTGCATTGGAAGAAATTTCAAGAGCTGATGCAGGTGTAGGAGTATTCCTTTCAGTTCATTCATCCGCAGCTACTGCACCGATTGCCGACTACGGTACGGAAGAGCAAAAACAAAAGTATATGGTTCCGTTGGCAAAGGGAGAACTATTGGGAGCTTTCGTTTTAACTGAGCAAAATGCCGGTTCTGATGCCGGTGGAACAGAAACTACTGCAGTTGACATGGGAGATCATTATCTTCTAAACGGAGAGAAAATATATATAACAAATGCACCTTATGCAGACATATATACGGTATTTGCGGTAACAACTCCGGGAATAGGAACAAAAGGCGTATCCGCATTTATTGTTGAAAAAGGTTGGGAAGGATTTGAATTCAAAACTATTTACAGCAAGATGGGCTTAAAATCCTCTTCAACAGCTCAATTAGTTTTTAAAAATGTAAAGGTTCCTAAAGAGAATTTACTTGGACAATTAGGAAAGGGCTTTAATATTGCCATGACAACCCTTAACGGAGGTCGTATAGGAATAGCATCTCAATCCTTGGGAATTCAACAAAGAGCATTGGAAGAAGCTATTGAACACGCAAAAACGAGATATCAATTCGGAAAACCGCTTGGAGCACAACAGGCTATAGCATTTAAAATAGCCGATATAGCTACAAGAGTTAGAGCATCAAGATTGATGACTTATTCTGCCGCAATGATGAAGGATGCAAAACAGGATTTCTTGGAAGCGGCTGCAATGGCTAAATATTATTCTTCAGAATCTTTGGGTTATGTAGTTGATGAAGCGCTTCAAATATTCGGAGGATCCGGATATATCAAAGGACTTCCGATAGAAAGATTATACAGAGATGCCAGAGTTACAAGAATCTATGAAGGTACTTCAGAAGTTCAAAAGATAGTAATAAGCACTCATATAATGGGTAAGATGGGTACTGAAAAGAAAAGTGACAAGAAAGAAGTAAGAAAAATAACCGGAGAAAGAAAGAACATAGTCATTAAAGAAGGATCACCTGAAGAAAGAGTTGATAAACTTATAGAGTTAATAGGACTTGAAAATTTGAAGGGTGAAGCTGTGGATATAAACGGAAGCATTTCAGATTCTAAAAAAGTTGTAGCGTTCGGCTTGGGAATTAATGATCCTGAAGATATAAAATTATTTGAAGATTTGGCGAATGCTACAGGATCGGTGTTATCATCTTCAAGACCTGTTGCAGAAGACAACAAATGGTTACCTCTAAACAGATATATCGGTTTATCGGGACAAAAATTTGGAGGAGAATTGTATATTGGAACGGGTATTTCGGGACAAATACAACATTTATTAGGAATTAAAGAAGCCAAGACAATAGTTGTTATAAACAATGATGAAAAAGCGGCATTCTTTGCTCAGTCGGATTATGGTGTGGTTGGTGATTATAAAGAAATAATGCCTATCTTATTAGATAAACTTAAATAACGGAGAGAAACTATGAATAATATTTTACTCGAAAAAAAAGATGGATATGCCATTTTAACCATAAACAGACCAAATGCTTTGAATGCTTTGAATTCGGATACTCTTTTAGAAATCAAATCTGCGGTTTTGGATTTGGAAAATGATGACAATGTAAAAGTTGTAATTATTACAGGAAGCGGAGAAAAGGCATTTGTAGCGGGGGCTGATATTTCCGAGATGATAAACTTGGATACCGTTGGCGGATATGAATTCGGAAAAAGAGGGCAAGAGGTATTCAGTTTAATAGAAAACGGAAAAAAAGTATATATTGCGGCGGTTAACGGTTTTGCCTTGGGCGGCGGTTGTGAAATAGCGATGTCCTGTGATTTTAGAATAGCTTCTGAAAATGCGAAATTCGGAATACCTGAAGTTACTTTGGGCGTTATACCCGGATTCGGAGGAACTCAAAGGCTTCCGAAACTTGTTGGTCTTGGAAGAGCGAAAGAAATGTTGGCTACAGGCGGCATGTATGGTGCCGAAACAGCTGAAAAGTGGGGATTGGTGAACAGAGTTGTGCCAATTGAGAATCTTTTGGATACCTGTGTCGAAATTGCAACGAAAATTTCAAAGAATTCAGCATATGCGATTTCAGGTGGACTGGAAACAATGAATCAATCGACTCAAATCAAATTAAATGACGGTTTGGAATTGGAAGCATTGGTATTTGGAAAAACTTTCAGTTACCCGGATCAAAAAGAAGGAATGGGCGCATTTTTGGAAAAAAGAAAGCCGAACTTTAAATAATGAGACTAAATTAACAATAAGGAGAAAAGTATGAGTAATAGAGATGTTGTAGTTGTAAGTTATGCAAGAACACCTTTTGGAAGACTTGGTGGAGGATTAAAATCATTAAAGGCTGTAGATTTGGGAGCTCACGCAATCAAGGGGGCATTGGATAGAATAAATCTGGATCCTAAAAAAGTTGACTATGTATATTTGGGTCAAGTACTTCAAGGAGGAAACGGACAACAACCTGCCAGACAGGCAACGATTAAAGCGGGACTTGATTGGGAAACTCCAGCTATATTGGTTAACAAAGTGTGTTCTTCAGGAATAATTGCTGTACAACAGGCATTTATGAGAATTAAGTTGGGCATGAGCGAAATAGTTGTTGCGGGCGGTATGGAGTCAATGACTAATGCACCTTATTTCTTGCCTGATGAAAGATGGGGAGCGAGAATGGGAGATAAGAAGGTTGTGGATTTGATGGTTCATGACGGTTTATGGTGTCCTTTCTATGATAGGCATATGGCGGTGCACGGCAGTGAAGTGAGCAAGGAGTATGAAATTTCAAGAGAATCTCAAGATGAACTTGCGCTTAGAAGTCAAAAATTAGCTGCAGAAGCCATGGAAAACGGAAATCTTAAAGGACAGATAGTTCCTGTGGAATTGAAAGATAAAAAGGGCAGAATAACATTGGTTGAAAATGATGAAAGCCCTAGAAAAGATGCTTCGTTGGAAGAAATGTCCAAGTTGCCTCCTATTTTTGTCAAGGACGGATCTGTAACTGCCGGGAATGCACCCGGAGTTAATGACGGAGCTGCGGCATTGGTACTTATGTCAAGAGAAAAGGCTGATGAGTTGGGGCTTAAAGTATTGGCAACTATCTTAGATTATGCGGAAGTAAGCCAAGAGGCTAAGTATATCGCGACTGTTCCGGGACTTGCAACAAAGAAATTGTTGGAAAAGAATAATATGACAGTAGACGAAATCGATTATTTTGAAGTAAACGAAGCATTTGCAGCTGTTGCATTGGTGAGCCAAAAAATAGCAGGTTTCGATCTTGAAAAGACGAATGTATTTGGCGGAGCGATAGCTTTCGGACACCCTATCGGCGCTACGGGAGCAAGAATCGTAATGAATCTTATTGAAGTTCTGAAACAAAAAGGCGGAAAGTATGGAGTTGCCGCAATATGTTCAGGAGCTGCTCAAGGGGATGCGTTATTGTTAAAATTAGAAAATTAATATTAAAGTAACTATAATTATTGTTATTTTTGAAGTTATAGGATAAAATATACTTGTTAAAATATTTTACTATGGAGGAACAACATGGAAATTAAAAAAGTTTTAGTCGTAGGCGCAGGCCAAATGGGGGGCGGAATTGCTCAAGTTTTTGCTCAAGCAGGTTTGGAAGTGTATCTAAACGACTATAAGGCAGAGAACATTACTAAGAGAATCGAATTTATCGCAGGACTTTTAGATAAATCTGTTGCTAAAGGAAAAATGACTGAAGAAGCAAAAGCTCAAACATTAAGTTTGTTAAAGCCGGCTGAAAAATTAGAAGACGCAGCGGATGTTGACTTAGTAGTTGAAGCTATTGTAGAAAACGTAAATGTAAAGGGTGAATTAATTAAAAAATTAAATGAAATCGTTAAAGATACTTGTATCTTAGCTACAAACACTTCTTCACTACCTATAACTGAATTGGCATCATTCGCTAAAGATCCTAGCAAGTTTATAGGAATGCATTTCTTTAATCCGGTACCTGTTATGACATTGGTAGAAATCATCAGAGGTATCGCTACTACAGATGAAACTTATAACGCAATTCATGAATTGACATTGAAAATTGGAAAATTCCCGGTTATGGTTAATGATGTTCCTGGATTTGTTTCAAACAGAGTACTTCAAGTTATGATTAACGAAGCTATCAGTTGTGTTGACCACGGAGTTGCTTCAATTGAAGGTATTGACGAAGTTATGAAGCGTGGTATGGCTCATCCGATGGGACCTTTGGCATTGGCTGACTTCATTGGATTAGACACAGTTCTTTCAATCTTGGAAGTAATGTATGCCGGATATGGAGATACTAAATATGCTCCATCACCATTATTGAGAAGATATGTTAAGGCTGGATGGTTAGGAAAGAAATCCGGCAAAGGATTCTATGACTACAGTAAATAATTGTTAAATCAATCCGCTCCTAATGGGGCGGATTTTTGTTGACAATAATTGTTTAATAATTTATAATTAGAAAAAAATATAGAAAAATAAAAGAACGAGTAGGAAGTTATGAAGTTTCAGAGAGCTGTTGTTTGGTGAGAAACAGTACGGATTGCTTTTGAAAATCATCTTTTTTATTGAAAATCTGAAATTAAGTAAGATTTTTCGTGGTGGTTTACGTTACAATAACCGAGCATTGTTAGATGCTTTAAAGTGTCTCATTTTATGAGGAAAAAAGGTGGTACCGCGTTAATTCGTCCTTTATTCGTAAAGAATAAGGGACTTTTTTATTTTTCAAACAAGGAGGATTTATGAAAAAAACATTGACAAAAAGGGAGTTCTTAAGTGTTAGTATAATGCTTTTCGGACTTTTCTTTGGGGCTGGAAATTTGATATTTCCACCATTATTGGGACATCAGGCAGGTAGTTTGACATTACAAAGTTTGCTATTCTTTTCTATAACGGCAGTAGTATTTCCGATACTGGGAGTAGTTGCGGTGGCAAGAACAAAGGGATTGTCTAATTTGGCGAATAGAGTGGATCCGGTATTTTCATTGATCTATACTTCAATGATATATCTTTCAATCGGTCCCGGACTGGGAATACCAAGGGCGGGAAGTTTACCGTTTGAAATGGCAATAGTACAATATTTGCCTGAAGGATACAATGTTTTGGGTGCCAGACTGCTTTACACTGCATTATTTTTCTTTGCTGCGTTTTTGATTTCTCTAAATCCGAGTGAATTGGTAAACAGAGTAGGAAAAATTTTGACTCCTGTATTATTGTTATTAATAATATTTATGTTTGTAGGGGTGGTATATTTCAATCCTAACCAAGTCGGTACTCCTACTGAAGCATATATGAGTAATGCTCCCGTAAAAGGTTTCTTGGAGGGATATAATACTATGGATGCCATAGCCGCATTGAATTTTGGATTGGTTATTTCATTAGCAATTAAATCTTTTAGAATAGACGACGAAAAGAAAGTCATAGGATATACTATTAAATCCGGAATTTTGGCTGGAATAGTATTGTTTTTAGTTTATGGAATGCTTTCATATATTGGAATGACTACGGAAGGACTTTCAAAAGGTGCACAAAACGGAGCGCAAATATTGTCTAAAACAGTTAATTATGTATTTGGAGATTTCGGTTCAATATTGTTGATTTCCATTTTCACATTGGCATGTTTAACAACATGTATCGGATTGATAACAAGTGGAAGTCAATACTTTGCAGATCTTACAAAGAATAAAATTAACTATAAAACATGGGTAGTTATCTGGAGCACATTTTCATTCATTGTTGCCAATTTCGGATTGAATACCATACTGAAAGTTTCCATTCCGGTATTAATATCAATATATCCGGTATCATTAATACTTATAGTTATAGCATTGGCTCATAAATACTTTAAATTTTCAAATTTATCGTACAGAGCTACAGTTTATGTTGTAACTGTTATTGCGATTGTTGAAGGACTTGCGTATTCAAAAATAACTATTCCTTTTGTCTCAAAATTTATAATGAATTTGCCTTTGTTTACTCAGAGTTTGGGTTGGGTAATACCGGGATTTGTAGTACTTTTTGCAACCACGATTATCAGCAAGGCGATTAAAATTGAAGAAGTAAAATAGGATTTTATAAAGAGAGTATAATAAAATACCATGCTTGACCTTTTATTGATATTATGATAATATCAAGGTGTAAGATCTTCAGGGCAGGGTGTAATTCCCTACCGGCGGTAAAGTCCGCGAGCGAAAGCTGATTTGGTGAAATTCCAAAACCGACAGTTATAGTCTGGATGTGAGAAGATGCTTTTAATGCGTTATCAAGCCCCGAAGTATATGGGGCTTTTTTAGACCCCAAATATTTTAATCAGGAGGGTCATTATGGAAATGACAAGTAGAAACAAGACCTTAACGGTTAACACAATGGTAAAAATATCAATTTTTTCTGCCATGGCAGGAATATTGATGACGGTATTAAAATTCCCGTTACCATTTGCTCCAACATTTATGACGGTAGATTTTGGAGATGTTCCCACACTTATAAGCGGATTTGCTTTAGGACCGATAGCCGGTATTATAACGGTTATATTGAAGAACTTAATAAACTTAATGATAAACGGTACAACTACGGCATATGTCGGAGAATTGTCCAATATTATTGTAGGTTCGACTTTTGTAGGAATTTCATCAATTATTTATCACAGAAATAAAACCAGAAAAAATGCTGCAATAGGTCTTGTAATCGGAATTTTGGCTATGAGCATGTTGGCGACACTTTCTAATTATTTTGTAATATTTCCGCTATATGCAAAAATGTTCGGTATGCCTTTAGAAGGTTTTGTTAAAGCTGTTCCGGCATCCAATACATTTGTTAAGTCGTATTTTGATGTTATGGTATTTGCGGTTGTTCCTTTTAACATCGTAAAAGGCTTGTTTAATGCTTTGGCTACATTGGCGATATATAAGTATATATCATCTATTTTTAAGAAATTTTAATCAATTTGGAATTTTATCAGAGACTGTAGGTCTCTGATTTTTTTGTTTTATGCATGGAGATAATCGAGATAAATATTTAAGTATAAAAATAAAAAAAAAAAGAATGGTCATCTAACCATTCTAAATTCTTTGGTGCGGGAAAGAGGACTTGAACCCCCACGTCAATGACACTAGATCCTAAGTCTAGCGCGTCTGCCAATTCCGCCATTCCCGCGTATGGGGTGAGTAATGAGATTCGAACTCACGACCTCCAGGGCCACAACCTGGCACTCTAACCAACTGAGCTATACCCACCAGATTGGCCAATCACAATGTGATTACCTTATATAATATACCTCGTTTATACTATTTTGTCAACTACTTTTTTTATTTTATATAAAAAATTTAACCGGGTATTTGACTGAGAAATAAATAAAATTTGTCAAGATAGAGGAAGTTTACATGTTATCTATATAAATCTAATGAGTAAAATATTAATTTAAGCATTAAATAAACGAGTCTATAAAATTATAGACTCGTTTATTTACTCGAAGTTTTATTTTTTATTGTATACAAATTCTACCTTATCATCATCCAAAAGATCAGGTTTAATTTCAATCTTCAATTCCTTCCAATTTTCAGGAACTGAAATACCCAGTTTTCCCTCAAAGATTTTCTTTGCTTCAATCTTTGTATCCAATTGCTTTATATCCTCGAACAAGGTAAGAGCAATGTAGCTGTTTTTAACTTGTTTTCCGTCTGCATATATTTTGAAATGCATTATTGAGCTTACTACAATTTCCTCATCTTTATCGTTGGTAACTTTGAAAACAGGAAGTAAGAAAACTTCTCCTTTTTTCGGTTTAGCAGAACCTTCTCCTTTGCTTTCTATAATCTTTAACAGATTAAATTTAACATCATCAACTTCCATCTCTTTATTTATTTCATACACTTCTGAATCATTGGAAGTAGTTTTAGTAACTTTTACAGAGTCATCATCTTTTTTATCATCATTATCTTTTTTGTCATCATCTGATGTTTTATCTTTTTTATCATCAGGTTTCGATTTATCTTTATCGTCTTCCTTATTTTTTTTATCAGAATCGGTTGTTTTACTTTCTTCCTTCTGATTTTTTTCAGGCTCTACTTTTTTTTCATCGCCCTTACATGCAACCATAGCTATCGCCATCAATGTTACCATAATAATCCAAAGATTTTTTTTGATTTTTTTCATGTTTCCTCCAAAAAATTAAAATATTTTTTTAGTTGTTACAATAAAATTTAATAGAAAATGTATATCTAATATATATCCATAATTAGTGAAAATAATCTATAAATGCCTGAAAGAATATTTTTGCATATAAAAACTCCTTACCATTGTGGTAAAGAGTCTCAATATTAAGATAATGTAGAGAATGAATTTGCTATATTTATCAGGTGATCTCTAACTCTTAATAAATAAGTATAGAATTTATCGTAAATTAGACCTGATTCGGTATCACATATTCCGGATTTCATTCTTTCAACATGGTTAAACCTGTTTTTTTCCACAATGTCCTGAATTCTGAATGCGGTGGTTCGGATTTTTTGAATATCGAAATCTTCATCTTTAAGGTTCATCGAAATTTCAAGAAATACTTTATCGACCAAAAGTGCCACCGTATCGATTTCTTGGATTGCAGTCTCTGAAAAGCGTAAATTTTTATCTCTTATCTCTGTAGCCAAACTGTTTATGTTATAGGCATAGTCACCGATTCTTTCTATGTTTGAACAAATCTTTATATAATATGAAAGATGCATATATTGGGACTTACTCAAATTATTGGTCATAGTTTTAACTGAATATTTTGTAATTTCTTTATTCAGATAGTCTATCATTTCTTCATTATATTCAATCGCTGCAGAGTCTTTTTCGTTGTATTTGATAAAATTGGAAATACTAAGAGTTATATTTGACTTTGCAACATAGAACATTCTCATTAACTCCTGTTTTATGCTTGATATAATTATTATTGAATCAGTAACGCTGTTTGTCTTGATAAAGTTAAGTTTAATCTGATTGCTCAAATCCTGATCTTCCCCTTTTATAATTGAGTATGCCGATTTAACAAGCATACTTGTGAACGGGAATAACAGCAAAGTTGTACTTATGTTAAAGAATGTGTGCATATTCGCTATTTGTGATTTCGGAGAATTTGGAGTCAAACCGGATATAAAGCTCACTATAGGAGTAAACATTGCCAGTATGGAAAATACAAGAGTTCCGAATACATTGAAAAGGACATGGGACATAGCGGCCCTTTTTGCATTTTTTGAAGTTCCGATACTCGCCAACAGGGATGTGATACATGTTCCTATATTTTGACCAAGTATAATAAAAAATGAAGTGTTGAACATTACCAATCCGTTTGCAGCCAATGTTTGCAGTATACCGTTTGTAGCGGATGAGCTTTGCAATATTGCGGTAACTATCGTACCTATTAATATCGCTATAACCGGGTTGGATGCTTTTGACATTAATATGGCGAAATCCGGATTGGATTTTAACGGAGCTACAGCACCGCCCATAAAATCAATCCCCATAAATAGTAAACCGAAACCCAAAATGATTTCTCCGGCATATTTGTATTTTCTTTTCTTTATGAACAGTAACAGTACCATACCGATAAACGCCAAAACAGGAGCTATGGCTTTAATATTTAAAGTAAGTAATTGACCTGTGATTGTCGTACCGATGTTTGCACCCATAATTATATATACGGCTTGCGTAAGAGTCATAATTTTCGAATTTACAAAACCTACAGCCATAACGGTTGTAGCGGATGAACTTTGAATGATTGCCGTTATAAATGCACCTACCAAAACTCCCGTTATTTTGTTACTGGTCAGTTTTTCAAGAATTTTTTGTAATTTATTACCGGCTAAAAGTTCAAGACCTTCTCCCATCATGTGCATACCAAACAGGAATAGTGCTAAACCACCAAAAAGAAGTGGTAAATGAGACATACGAACCTCCATAATTAACTTTTTATTTCTAGTATAATATATCATAAAACAAGGGGGATGTAAAAATAAGATTTATTATTAATTTAGATAAATTTGTAAAATAATTTATCAAACAATACCTACATCTTAGATACCCTAAACTGATATAAATATAGATGAAAAGACAAGATGTTAAAAAAACTTAACAATTTTTACGAAATTTTTATTTAAAACAAAAAAAAGTTTGAAAAAAACCAAGATTTTTAGTAATATCTATGGGTACTGAATTTTAGCTATGAAGTGAGAGGTTGCTAATACTATAACTTCTTTAGGTGCTTAGGGAATTCTCATGGAGTTAGTTCAATAACAATATTGAGCGACATAGCATATTCAGATTTTTTAAAGGACGGACTTGGTACACCCGGACAAGAGTATGGCTATGACGTGAAGTTCGTAGGAGGAAAAAATGGCGAAAAAGCAAAAAATCAGAATCAGATTAAGAGCATACGATCATGAAGTAATTGACTTATCGGCTTCAAAGATTGTAGAAGCATGTAAGAGAAGTGGTGCGGAGGTTTCAGGACCTATTCCACTACCTACAGAGATTGAAAAGGTAACAATTATAAGAGCGGTACACAAGTACAAAGACTCAAGAGAGCAATTCGAACAAAGAACACATAAGAGACTAATTGATATCATCAATCCGAACGCTAAGACATTAGACGCTCTTAAGAAATTAAATCTACCTGCTGGTGTAGATATTGAAATCAAGCTTTAAGCTGCTTAGTATGATTGCAAGGCAATCCAATGTAAGATAGGAGGAAAATAGTGAAAGGTATTTTAGGAAGAAAGCTAGGTATGACTCAACTATTTGATGAAACTGGTAAAGTAATTCCAGTAACTGTAGTTGAAGCAGGACCGATGGTAGTTACACAGATTAAAACTGTTGAAACTGACGGATATAACGCGGTTCAAGTTGGTTACCTTGAGAGAAAAGAAAAACACAGTAATCAACCAATGAAGGGACATTTCAAAAAGGCAAATGTCGAACTAAAGAAACACCTTAGAGAATTCAGATTGGAATCGGTTGAAGGTCTTACTTTAGGACAAGAAATCAAAGCCGATGTATTTGCGGCACAAGATGTTGTAGATGTTATAGGTACATCAAAGGGTAAGGGAACTCAAGGTTCAATCAAGAGACATAACTACAGTAGAGGACCAATGGCTCACGGCTCTAAATCACATAGAGTAGCGGGAGCGAGATCGGCAGGTTCTTTCCCGGCTAGAGTATTTAAAGGAAGAAAAGGCTCAGGAAAGATGGGACATGACAGAGTAACAGTTCAAAACCTTACAGTAGTAAGAGTAGATTTAGACAGAAACTTATTACTTATTAAGGGTGCTATTCCGGGACCTAAGGGTGGATTAGTAACTGTAAAAGAAGCTAAGAAAGTTTCTAAATAGAAGGAGGATAGAAAATGCCTAATGTTAATGTATTAAATATTAAAGGTGAACATGTGGGAACAATTGATCTATCTGAACAATTATTTGGAATAGAGATTAATGAACATGTTGTATATGAAGTTGTAAAGAATCAACTTGCAAATAGAAGACAAGGAACTCAATCCGCTAAAACAAGAGCTGAAGTTTCAGGTGGTGGAAGAAAGCCTTGGAGACAAAAAGGTACAGGAAGAGCTAGACAAGGATCTATCAGATCTCCTCAATGGAGAGGCGGTGGAGTGGTATTTGCTCCAAAACCAAGAGATTACTCTTATGTATTGCCTAAGAAAGTAAAAAGATTGGCTCTTAAATCTGTATTGACATCAAAAGTAGTAGAAAACGAAATTATCGTGTTAAACGAATTAAACTTAAATGGCTACAGCACAAAGACAGCTAAAGAAATTTTAACAAATATCAAAGCTGACAAGACTGCAATGGTTGTAGTGGACGCAGCTAATGAACATGTATACAAATCATTCAGAAACATCCCTGGTGTTCAAGTTGAAGTTGTAAACAACATCAATGTGTATGATTTACTAAAACATAACTCATTAGTAATTACTGAAGCTGCGGTTAGAAAGGCAGAGGAGGTATTCGCATAATGAAATCACCATATGATATAGTTTTATCTCCAATAGTTACTGAAAAGTCTATGGATATGTTAAATCAAAACAAATATACCTTCAGAGTTGCAAAAAAAGCAAACAAAGCTGAAATTAAAGCTGCTGTTGAAGCAATATTTGAAGGTGTTAAAGTTGCAAATGTAAACACAATGAATGTACTTGGAAAGAAAACAAGAGTCGGCGCGAAAGTTGGTAAAAAGGTTGATTGGAAAAAAGCAATCGTTACTTTAACAGCTGACTCTAAGACTATCGAATTCTTCGAAAGCATGTAATCTGATAGGAGGATAATAATGGGAATCAAAAAATATAAACCAACTTCTGCCGGACTTCGTTCAATGAGTGTGTTAACTTTTGAAGAAATCACAAAAAAAACACCGGAAAAATCATTAACTGTAAGTCTAAGTAGTACCGGAGGAAGAAATAACAACGGTAGAATAACAACTCGTTTCAGAGGGGGCGGAGTTAAGAGAAAATATAGAATTATCGACTTTAAAAGAGATAAAGAAAATGTGCCTGGAAAGGTAGCGGCAATTGAATACGATCCGAACAGAACAGCAAATATCGCATTAATTCATTATTTAGATGGAGAAAAGAGATATATTTTGGCTCCTAAGGGATTGAAGGTTGGGATGACAATAGAAGCAGGAGAAAATGCCGACATTATTGTAGGTAACTCTCTAAAACTAAAATTCATTCCTGTTGGTACAACAATCCATAATATAGAGTTAAAAGCTGGAAAGGGTGGACAAATGGTAAGAACTGCCGGAGCGGAAGCTCAATTGGCAGCTAAAGAAGGAAAATATGCTATCATAAAATTGCCTTCAGGAGAGATTAGAAGAGTTCACTTAGAATGTAGAGCAACCATAGGACAAGTTGGTAATTTGGAACACGAGCTTGTAACTAGAGGTAAAGCGGGTAAGACAAGATATTTGGGCAAGAGACCACATGTAAGAGGTTCTGCGATGAACCCTGTAGACCACCCACACGGAGGAGGGGAAGGTAGAGCACCTATCGGTAGACCTCAACCAATGACACCTTGGGGTAAAAAGTCTCGTGGAGTTAAGACTAGAAAGTTAAAGAAGAGTTCAAATAAAGACATTATAAGAAGAAGAAGTAAATAATCTTATAGGAGGTAAATAATGGGAAGATCTCTAAAAAAGGGACCATTTTGTGATGACCACTTAATGAAGAAAGTGGAAGCATTAAATAAAGATGACCAAAAGAAAGTTATTAAAACTTGGTCAAGAAGATCAACAATTTTTCCGGAATTTGTTGGACATACAATAGCGATTCATGACGGCAGAAAACATGTGCCGATATATATAACGGAAGATATGGTAGGACACAAACTAGGTGAGTTCGTTCCTACAAGAACATACAAGGGACATGCTGGTTCAGATAAGAACAGCAAAGTAAGATAGAAAGGGGAATGAGTATGGAAGCAAGAGCAGAAGCAAAATACGTACGCATTTCGCCTCTAAAAGTACACTTTATCTGTAAAGAGATTAGAGGAAAAAATGTGGATGAGGCATTATCAATCCTTAAATTCACTCCAAAGAAAGGTGCAAGAATACTTGAAGATGTATTAAAATCAGCTATCGCAAATGCTGAACACAACTTTGGATTAAACAGAGATAATTTAGTAGTAGGAAAAGCTTGGGCGAATGACGGTCCTACAATGAAAAGATATAGACCGAAAGCTAAAGGTTCAGCTTATCCAATATTAAAGAGAACAGCACACATCGGAGTGACTGTTGTAGAAGTAGAATAGGAGGACGCTAATGGGTCAAAAAGTTAATCCACATGGTATGAGAGTTGGGATTATCAAAGATTGGAATTCTAAATGGTTTGCCGGCAAAAAAGATTTTGGAAACCTATTAGTAGAAGATCACAAGATAAGAAAATATGTGAAAGATTCACAATTTACATCTGGAATCTCAAAGGTGGAAGTTGAAAGAACATTAAATAGAGTTAAAGTTACAGTATTTACGGCTAAGCCCGGTATGGTTATAGGTAAGGCTGGTGCCGGAGTAGAAAAATTAAAAACAGATCTTGAAAAGATGACTGGAAAGTCAGTAATCTTGAATGTTGAAGAAATCAGAAATGCTGATTTGAACGCACAATTGGTTGCTGAAAAAATTGCAGAAAATCTTGAAAGAAGAATTACATTCAGAAAAGCTATGAAACAAGCTATCCAAAGAACAATGAAATCCGGAGCTAAGGGAATTAAAACTCAAGTTTCAGGAAGACTTGGTGGTGCTGATATGGCGAGAACTGAAGGATATTCTGAAGGAAATATTCCTCTACAAACATTGAGAGCCGACATTGAGTATGGATTTGCAGAAGCGGATACAACATACGGAAAGCTTGGTGTTAAAGTTTGGATTTACAGAGGCGAAGTTTTACCGGGAATGAAATCAGTTGATGACGTAAAAGTTAAAAAGAACAAAGAAGCCGGTAAAAAAGGTAAAGAAGGTAAAGAATTCAGAAATTCAAAAAAAGGTAAAGAAGACAAAAAGTTCAACAAGAGAACTGGCAATAAAAACTACAAACCAAATAATAAAAGCTTCAACAAGGAAGCTTAATTGGTAAAGGAGGAATTATTATGCTAATGCCTAAAAGAGTAAAGCGCCGTAGAGTTCATAGAGGAAGAATGAAAGGTAAAGCGCAAAAGGGTAATCATATTGCATATGGTGATTTCGGATTACAAGCATTAGAGCCAAGCTGGATTACTTCTAATCAAATAGAAGCTGCCAGAAGAGCTATGACAAGACATATAAAAAGAGGTGGTAATATCTGGATTAAGATATTCCCTGACAAACCTGTTTCAAAGAAACCGGCTGAAGTGAGAATGGGTTCCGGTAAAGGTTCACCAGATCATTGGGTAGCTGTAGTAAAACCGGGAAGAATAATGTTCGAAATGGGCGGAGTTGCTGAAGATATAGCAAGAGAAGCTATGAGACTTGCCGGAGCAAAGCTACCTATTAAGACTAAATTTGTTACTCGTGCAGTAGTTGCGGAAAGTGAGGGTGACGCTTAATGAAGGCAAAAGAAATTAGAAAATTATCAGATCAAGAATTAGATAATAAATTAAATAGTTTAAAAGAAGAATTGTTTAACTTAAGATTCCAAGCTGCTACCGGCCAAATTGAAAGCTTAAATTCAATTGGAAATGTAAAGCAAGATATCGCAAGAGTTAAGACAATAATTACTGAAAGAAAATTAAACTTAAATAGGGAGGCTTAACCATGGAAAGAAACAATAGAAGAACTGAGATTGGTTTAGTTGTATCAACTAGTATGGATAAAACTATTGTTGTAGAAGTTTCAACATCGGTTAAACATCCAATTTACAAAAAATTTGTTAAGAAAAGTAAGAAAATAAAAGCGCATGATGAAAATAACGTTGCTAATGTTGGCGACAAAGTACTAGTAATGGAAACAAGACCTTTATCTAAAACAAAGAGATACAGACTTGTAGAAGTTATGGAACAAGCGAAATAATTCTTATTTCTGGAAAGGGGGATTTCAAATGATTCAAGTAGAGAGTCGTATGAGAGTTGCAGATAATTCAGGTGCAAAAGAACTGCTAGTAATAAGAGTATTAGGCGGTACAAAGAGAAAGTACGCTAACATTGGGGACGTAGTAGTTTGTGCAGTTAAAAGTGCCACTCCTGGTGGAGTTGTAAAAAAGGGTAGCGTAGTTAAGGCTGTTATCGTAAGATCAGTTAGCGGAGTTGATAGAGAAGACGGTTCATACATCAAATTTGACGACAATGCCGCTGTAATTGTTAAAGATGATAAAAACCCTGTAGGTACTCGTATATTTGGACCTGTTACAAGAGAACTTAGAGCAAATGGTTTTATGAAGATAATATCACTTGCCCCAGAAGTTTTATAAGGAGGACAAAATGCATATTAAGACTGGAGATAAAGTACAAGTTATTTCTGGAAAAGATAAAGGAAAAGTAGGAAAAGTCCTAAGCGCATTTCCAAAAGAAAACAGAGTAATCGTTGAAGGTGTAAACGTTCAAACTAAACATAAAAAGCCGAGAACAGCTCAAGAGCCGGGCGGAATTGTTAAGACTGAAGGTAAAATAGACGCTTCAAATGTACTATTATATAATGAAAAGCTAGGTAGAGGAGTAAGAACTAGAGTTGAAATCGTTGATGGAAAAAAAGTTCGTGTATGCTCAAAAACCGGCGAAAAATTGGACAAATAGAAGGAGGATAAAACGTGACTTCTAGAATTAAAGAATTATACAATCAAGAAGTTTTACCTGCAATGATGAAGCAATTTGGCTACAAAAATGTTATGCAGGCTCCAAAATTAGAAAAGATTGTTGTTAATATAGGTTTAGGAGAAGCTAAAGATAATGCTAAATTATTGGAATCTGCCGTGGAAGAGCTAAAGCTTATCACGGGACAAAAACCGGTAATTACAAGAGCAAGAAAATCAATAGCGAACTTTAAATTGCGTGAAGGCCAAGCAATTGGATGCAAGGTAACTCTTCGTGGAAGCAAGATGGAAGAATTTTTTGACAAATTAGTTAATATTTCATTACCACGTGTAAGAGACTTTAGAGGTGTGTCAGATACATCTTTCGATGGTAGAGGTAACTATGCTCTGGGATTAAAAGAGCAGTTAATTTTCCCTGAAATAGAATTCGACAAGATTGAAAAACTTAGAGGTATGGATATCATTATTGTTACAACAGCTAAAACTGATGAAGAAGCTAAAGAATTCTTAAGCAGAATGGGAATGCCTTTTAGAAAGTAAAGGAGAGATTATGGCAAAAAAGTCAATGATTGCAAAGCAACAAAGAAAACAAAAATTTTCAACTCGTGAATATACGAGATGTAATATATGTGGTAGACCACACGCAGTCCTTAGAAAATACGGAATCTGCCGTATATGTTTTAGAGAACTTGCTTACAAGGGGGAAATTCCCGGCGTAAGAAAAGCAAGTTGGTAATTTGAGAGGAGGTATTAGAATATGATGACTGATCCTATAGCAGATATGCTAAGTAGAATTAGAAATGCAAACAGTGCAAAACATCAATCAGTGGAGATTCCTGCTTCAAACATGAAAAAGGACCTTGCTCAAATTCTATTGGATGAGGGCTATATCAAAGGTTTCTATGTTACAGAAGATGATAAACAAGGAAAAATCACTGTAGATTTAAAATATGTTGGTGAACAAAGAGTAATTTCCGGATTAAAGAGAATTTCTAAACCGGGACGTAGAATTTATGTAGGAGCGAATGATGTTCCTCAAGTATTAAACGGACTTGGAACAGCAATAATTTCTACATCTAAGGGAATTTTAACCGACAAACAAGCTAGAAAAGAAGCTGTTGGTGGAGAGGTAATTTGCTACGTTTGGTAGTATTTCAACAAGGAGGAAGATATGTCTAGAATTGGATTAAAACCAATAACAATCCCTGCTGGAGTTGAAATCAACTTTGAAAATGGTCTTGTGGAAGTAAAAGGACCAAAAGGAAGTTTAACTCAAGCTATCAGCAGCGGTTTTCAAATAAACAAAGAAGAAGATAATACATTAGTGGTTGTAAGACCTTGCGAATCAAAGCAAAGTAAATCACTACACGGATTGTACAGAACACTTATTCAAAACATGATCGTAGGTGTTACAGAAGGATATTCAAAGAAATTAAAAATTGAAGGGACAGGATATAGAGCTCAAAAACAAGGAAGCAAATTAAACTTGAATCTTGGATTTTCTCATCCGATTGTTCTTGAAGATCCTGAGGGAATTACAACTGAAGTGCCTGACGACAGAACTATTGTAGTAAGCGGCATCAACAAAGAATTGGTTGGTAACTATGCAGCTAACATTAGAGCGTGGAGAGCTCCGGAACCTTATAAAGGAAAGGGAGTTAAGTACGAAGGCGAATATGTAAGAAGAAAAGTTGGTAAAACTGGTAAATAGAAGGGAGTGAATTAACTTGACAAAATTTGATAAAAGAAAAAACAGATTAGCAAGACATCAAAGAATTAGAAAAAAAATAAACGGAACTCCTGAAAGACCTAGATTATGCATGTTCAAGAGTAATGCTAACATTTATGCACAAATCATCGACGATGTTAACGGTGTAACACTTGTTAGTGCATCTACATTAGATAAAGAATTAAAATCTGAAAAAGTTGGAGCAAATATTGAATCAGCTAAAAAAGTTGGACAATTAGTTGCTAAACGTGCCTTAGATAAGGGCATTGAAGAAGTTGTTTTTGACAGATCAGGATACATTTATCACGGTAAGGTAAAAGAACTGGCAGAATCAGCAAGAGAAGCTGGCTTGAGATTTTAGTCGGGAGGCATCATGAGAAAAAGCAAAGAAAATTTAAGAAATTTAGAATTTGAAGAAAAAGTTGTTGCCATCAACAGAGTTACAAAGGTAGCTAAAGGTGGCAGAACAATGAGATTCTCAGCACTAGTAGTAGTTGGAGATAGAAACGGTCATGTTGGTATCGGAACAGGTAAAGCAAATGAAGTACCTGAAGCTATTAGAAAAGGTGTGGAAGACGCAAAGAAAAATGTTGTAACTGTTAATATTGTTGACGGAACTATTCCTCATGATATTTATGGAGAAAACGGAGCGGGACTAGTATTACTAAAACCGGCTGCTGAAGGGGTTGGAGTTATCGCAGGGGGCCCTGTTCGTGCCGTATGCGAACTAGCGGGTATTAGAAACGTTCGTGCCAAGTCTCTAGGTTCTTCTAATTCAAGAAGCGTAGTTAACGCTACAATGGCTGGTTTAAAGGGTCTAAAAACTGTTGAAGAAGTTGCAAGACTTCGTGGTAAAAGTGTTGAAGAAATACTAAACTAGGAGGCAGAAATGACAAAATTAGAAATTAAACTGGTAAAGAGTACAATCGGAAGATTAGAAAAACATAAAAAAACTGTTGAAGCTTTGGGATTAAAGAAAGTTGGACAAACAGTTACTAAAGAAGCTAACCCAGCTATCAAGGGAATGATTGACTCAATAGATTTTATGTTAGAAGTTAAAGAAGTTGAGTAGGAGGTGACGAATGAAATTACATGATTTAAGACCGGCACCTGGCGGAGCTGTAAAAGAAAGAAAAAGACTAGGTCGTGGACACGGATCTGGATTGGGTAAAACATCTGGTCGTGGTCACAAAGGGCAAAATGCCAGATCAGGCGGAGGTGTAAGACCTGGATTTGAAGGGGGACAATTACCACTTTTCCGTAGAATTCCTAAAAGAGGTTTTACAAATATATTCACTAAAATATATGCTGAAGTAAATCTTATTGAATTAAATAGATTTGAAGAAGGAACTGAAGTAACTCCGGAATTATTATTTGAAACTGGCGTTGTTAAAGCTTCTAAAGCTAAAGACGGCATCAAGATATTAGGAAATGGAGAACTTCACAAGAAGTTAGTTGTTAAAGCCCATAAATTTTCTAAGTCAGCACAAGAGAAAATTAATGCTTTAGGGGGAAGGGCAGAGGTGATCTAAGATGTTTAGAACATTAAAAAATGCCTGGAATATAGAAGATATTAGAAAAAAAATGATTTTTACTTTTATGATGGTGGTAGTTTTCAGATTGGGTAATTCTTTACCTCTACCATTCATAAATCCTCAAATTGTTCAAAGCATATTTCACGGTTCAGAGGGAAGTATATTGCAAATGTTAAACCTAATCACAGGTGGGGGACTTGAAAATCTATCAGTATTCGCACTTGGGGTCGGTCCTTACATTACAGCGTCCATCGTTGTTCAATTATTGACATTTGCCATTCCCGCTTTGGAAGAATTATCAAAAGAGGGTGAAGAAGGTAAAAAGAAAATTCAAAAAATCACTAAATTTGTTGGATTAGCATTGGCAATACTACAAGCATATGCCGTTGTAGGGGGAATATTCAGTTCAGCAATTTTGACAGGAAATTTCCCTGGAACAACTTTAATACTTATAACAGTATTGGTTGCAGGTGCGATGTTTATTGTTTGGATAGGGGATTTAATCGGTGAAAAAGGTATTGGAAACGGACTTTCAATGATTATCTTTATTGGGATCATTTCAAGAATTCCCGATCAAATGATCGGCTGGATTCAAGGTATGTTGGCAGGTCAATTGCAAATCTGGAAATTCATCTTATTGCTTTTGATTGTATTACTTACAATTGTATTTGTAGTATTACTTACATCAGGAGAGAGAAAAATTCCGGTTCAATATGCAAAGAGAGTTGTCGGCAGAAAAATGTATGGTGGACAATCCACAAATATTCCTATCAAAGTTAATATGGCAGGAGTATTGCCGGTAATCTTCGCTTCATCACTAATGGCATTGCCTCAAACATTAGGTTTGTTATTTGGTGGCGGATTCCAAACTTTCGTTACAAATTACTTAAGTCCTACAGGAGTATTTGGAAGTATAGTATCAATAATAATTCAAGTCGGATTAATTATACTGTTTGCTTACTTCTATAACTCAATTCAATTTAACCCAATTGAGTACTCTAAAAATCTACAACAATATGGTGGATTTATTCCTGGAATCAGACCGGGTAGACCAACAAGTGATTATTTAGCAAAAATAACTAATAGAGTTACGATGATTGGTGCGTTGGGATTGGCTATTTTGGCTGTTATACCAACAATTGTTGCAGGAGCATTAGGAATCAGAATTACTTTGGCTGGTACATCAGTTATCATCGCCGTAGGGGTAATACTTGAAACTATTAAGCAAATTGAAGCAATGATGCAAATGAGACATTATAAAGGTTTCTTAAATAAATAAAGGGGAATAAGATGATACTTATATTATTGGGACCACCTGGGGCCGGAAAAGGTACGCAAGCAAAAAGAATTATCGAAGACTATAATTTGGTTCATATTTCCACCGGTGATATATTCAGAAGTAATATCAAACAGGAAACTGAACTGGGGTTAAAAGTTAAAGATATATTGGCAAGTGGAGCTTTGGTTCCTGATGAATTAACAAATGACATTGTTTTTGACAGACTGTCAAAAGATGACTGTAAAAACGGATTTTTACTGGACGGATACCCAAGGAATTTGAATCAGGCGAAAGCTTTGGATAATTGGATATTGCAAAACCGATTGGAACTTACAAAAGTTTTGGATATTACAGTTGACAAGCAATTGCTTATAAAGAGAATTTCCGGAAGAAGGGTATGCCCGAATTGTGGAGGTTCATATCACATAGTTAATGAACCGCCAAAAGTTGAGGGAATTTGTGATAAATGTGGTACAAGTGTTATTCAACGACCGGACGATAATGAAGAAACCATTAGACAAAGAATTGAAATATATGAAAACCAAACATCACCATTAATTGAATATTACAAGAAACAGGGCAAACTTGTAGAATTTGACGGTAATAAATCGATTGATGAAGTTTATAGTGATGTTAAAGATTCTCTAAAGTAATATCATATGAGTTTAGGAAAAGAAAGAATCTGTGATGTGGTCGTTGGTCAGCTCGTTCGTTCAAAAGCGGGAAGAGACAAAGGAGAAGTTTTTATTATATATCAAATTGTAGATGACAATTATGTTCTAGTTGTTGATGGTAAAATTAGGAAAATTGGAAAACCAAAGAAGAAAAAAGTAAAACATTTACAAAAATTCAATTCCATAATAGATGATTTTGAGAACATGAAATATAGTAATGAATTTAATGATGCCTTAATCAGAAGGCTGATAAAGACTCAAATTAATTAGGAGGAAACTTATCTATGTCAAATAAAGACGTTATAGAGGTTGAGGGAACTGTAAAAGAAGCACTTCCTAACACAATCTTTATTGTAGAACTGGAAAACGGCCATAAGGTTACAGCACATATATCAGGTAAACTAAGAATGAATTACATCAGAATTCTTCCGGGAGATAAAGTGACTGTTGAATTATCACCTTATGATTTAACAAAGGGAAGAATTACTTGGAGAAAGAAATAAGGAGGACTTTTAAATGAAAGTTAGACCATCAGTTAAAAAAATGTGTGAAAAATGCAAAGTTATCAAGAGAAAAGGTAAAGTAATGGTAATTTGCGAAAATCCAAAGCACAAACAAAAACAAGGTTAATATAGGGGGGTGTAGGAATTTGGCAAGAATATCAGGCATCGACTTACCAAGAGAAAAAAGAGTCGAAGTAGGACTTACTTATATATTTGGAATAGGTAGAGCAAGATCAAACGAAATTCTATCAAATGCGGGAGTTAATCCTGACACTAGAGTAAAGGATCTTACTGAAGAAGAATTAGCTGCAATCAGAGATCAAATCGGAAAATATCAATTAGAAGGGGATTTAAGAAGAGAAATCAGCTTAAATATCAAGAGATTGAGAGAAATTAATTCTTACAGAGGTCAAAGACACAGAAGAAATCTACCTGTTAGAGGACAAAATACTAAGAATAATGCAAGAACTAGAAAAGGTAAAAAGAAATAAAGGGGGGAGAGTAATTGGCAACTAAAAAAGCACCTGCACGTGGCGCAAAAGGCGGTCCGCGTCTAAAAAGAAGACAAAGAAAAAGTATAGAAAAGGGCCAAGCTCATATAGTATCTACTTTTAACAATACTATGGTTACACTTACTGACTTAAACGGTAATGCCATTTCTTGGGCATCTGCCGGTCAATTAGGCTTTAAAGGTTCAAGAAAATCTACTCCTTTTGCAGCTCAACAAGCGGCTGAAGAAGCTGCTAAAAAAGCTATAGAACATGGATTGAAGACAGTTGAAGTATATGTAAAAGGACCTGGTTCAGGAAGAGAAGCTGCTATAAGAAGTTTACAAGCTGCCGGCTTAGAAGTTAACATGATCAAGGATGTAACTCCTATCCCTCACAATGGTTGTAGACCACCTAAGAGAAGAAGAGTTTAATAGGAGGAAATTATGGCAAGATATAAAGGACCTGTATTAAAGAGATCTAGAGCATTGGGAATTGAACCATCTGTTTTGGGAATCAATAAAAAATCAAATAAGAATCCTAAAAGAGGCGGAAAATTAAGCGAATACGGATTACAATTAAAAGAAAAACAAAAAGCTAAATTCATATATGGTGTTCAAGAAAGACAATTTAGAACATTATTTGAAAAAGCGGAAAAAATGAAAGGTATCACAGGGGAAAACCTATTGACATTGTTGGAATTAAGATTTGACAATGTTGTTTACAGAATGGGATTTGCTAAGACTAGACAAGAAGCTAAGCAAATGATTTCTCATGGACATTTCTTAATCAACGGAAAAAAAGTTGATATCCCTTCATATATAGTTTCTGTAGATGATGTAATATCTGTAAGAGAAAAATCAAGAAAAATTGAAAAATTCAAAAATACTGATGACAAAGCTTGGAATCAAGCTCAATGGGTTACAGTAGATGTTGAAAAACTTGAAGGTAAAGTTGTTGCTAGACCTGAAAGATCTGACATTGACTTCGAAATTACAGAACAATTAATAGTTGAGTTGTATTCAAGATAATAGCATAAGCACAGGAGGCTAATCCGTGATAGACAAGCTAAATACAAAAGTAGAGATATTGGAAATAGATGAAAAAAATAATAAGGGAAGTTTTGTTCTATCACCTCTAGAGAGAGGTTATGGAACCACTCTTGGTAACAGTATGAGAAGAGTATTGTTATCATCATTACCTGGAACAGCCATATCAAGCATTAAATTTGATGAAGGCGTACTTCACGAATTTACTACTGTTAAGGGTGTAATAGAAGATGTACCCGAAATTATTTTGAATATTAAAGGTATAGCTATTAAAAAACTAGTTCAAAATCCAGAACCTATTAAATTAAGACTTGATATAGTGGGTCCGAAGATTGTAACAGCCGGAGATATTACTGAAGATACAGATATTGAAATTGTGAATAAAGATCATTATATAGCTACGGTAAATGACGAAGGTGCCATTCATATGGAACTTACCGTAATCGACGGAAGCGGATATGCGATATCCGATCAAAACAAGAATGAAAATGATCCGATTGGACAAATCGCAATTGATTCTTCATTCACACCGGTTAAAAAAGTTAACTTTATAGTTGAAAAAACAAGAGTTGGACAGATTATCGATTATGATAAACTTACTTTAGAAGTATACACAAACGGTACAATAACTCCTCAAGAGGCTGTTTCTGAAGGGTCTCAAATACTTATTAATTATTTGGATTTCTTTACAGAACTTCCTGATTTGGATGAAGTTGAACCGGAAGTAGAAGACTTTGAAGATAAGGAAGATGAAGAAGTATTTTCACTGACCGTCGAAGAACTGGATTTAAGTTTAAGAAGTTTTAACTGCTTGAAGAGAGCAGGATTAAATACTGTCGGTGAAATTTTAGCTATTGAAAGAGACGAATTATCAAAGATTAAAAATTTCGGAAAGAAATCATTTGATGAAGTTGAAGCTAAGATTAAGGAACTAGGATTAGAGCTTAAAACAAGCGAAGAAGAGTAAGGGGGATATTAGTTTGGCAACATTAAGAAAACTTGGTAGAAGAACTGATCACCGTAATGCAATGTTGAGAAACCTTGTTCAATCTTTATTTGAAAATGGAAAAATCCAAACATCTGTTACTAGAGCTAAAGAAGCTCAAAGAATGGCTGACAAGATGGTGACATTGGCAAAAAAAGGTGATTTACATTCAAGACGTCAAGCTTTAGCATATATTTATAAAGATGAAGTAGTTAAAAAGTTATTTGACGAATTCGGACCTAAGTATGCTGAAAGAAATGGCGGATATACTAGAGTATTAAAATTAGGACCTCGTAGAGGTGACGGAACTGAGATGGCAGTTCTTGAATTAGTATAATTACAAAGCCCATAACCATAACGGTTTAAGGGCTTTTACTATTTTAAAACTTTTTGAATATCAGTTTAATAACTGTCACATAATTTTCAGTAGTTTTAATGTATATCAGCAGACTATATATCGGAATGAATAGAATTTTCATATCTACATGCACAGGAACAGATTTGAAACGATGGTTGAAAAAGTGTGGATAAAATCTAATTAAAGACTTAGAGTTATCGGAGTTTGAAGAGGATTAAATTCTAAAAAATAAATTTAAATTAATAAAGTGTCAGTTCATACAACTGACACTTTATTACAATATTTATATTTAGCAATTGAAGTTTTTGATAGATTATTCAATTTCTACTAATTTGCCATCTTTCATATTGTAGATTTTATCTGCATGTTTTGCTATATCGATATCGTGAGTTACTAATATGATAGACAAGTTTTCAGTTATGAGGTTTTTAAATAGAGCTAGTATGCCTTTGGATGTATCTTCATCCAATGCACCGGTCGGTTCGTCTGCTAATATTAATAGAGGATTATTTACAATAGCTCTTGCTATTGCAACTCTCTGTTTTTGTCCTCCTGACAGTTTTGATACTTTTTTATTGAATATATCTTTGCTTAATCCAACTTTCAATAGCGCGTCTTCCGAAAGCTTTTTAATATCTTTATTTTTGAATCTTTCATCAAAAAACAAAGGAACTTTAACATTTTCTATTGCCGTATCTTCTTCAATTAGCATATAACTCTGATATATATAACTAATTTTTTTTCCTCTTATTTCATCTAATTTTTTCTTCTTGGAACCATTAATATTCTCGCCGTCCAATAGATATTCTCCACTGTCAAAATCTTCTATACAACCGATTATATTAAGTAATGTAGATTTTCCTACACCACTTGTACCCATAATTGAAACAAATAAGTTCTCTTCCAAATTAAAATTTAAATCCTTTAGTACATGTAACTCATTATCTTTATTTTTGTTATAGTACTTATTTATATTTTTTAACTTCAACATTCTATTGCTCCTTATAAGATTCTATTAATGAATTCTTAAAGTATCTTCTAATACTTAAAAACATAAAACTCATCATTATCGTCAGGTATATAGCAAAAACTAATATTATAGAGCTTAGTTTAAGATCATACCTTAAAATGCCAAATATTCTTCTTAGTATTACTAAATCAAATAAATAAAAACATACCACTGATATAAAAAAAGATAGGATAAACTTTGAAAACAACTCAGTTAACAAAATATTGTATAAATGAAATTTTTTCATTCCGCAAAATCTATATATAAAGTATCTTTTTCTTCTTGTGTTTAATACATGAGTGAAAATAAATACCAGTGATAATGTTGAAAGAAAAATTATAAGTACCAAAGGGAATATAAGTTTTTGGTTAGTAGGTAAAAATCCTCTATTGCTAACTTCAACATTGTTTGATTGTAATAAATTGGTAATATCATTTACCATATCTTTTTTTTCTATATCCGTAAGTTTTTCATCAAGTTTAAAACTAAAGGCATAGATATCAAAATTTATATTTTTCATTACTTTTGTGTTGGTTACAAAACTTTCATTTAATAAAATATCCGTAAATCCAATAACTTTTAACTCTGTATTATAAAAATTAATGCTGTCACCAATTTCAATATTATTTGCGAGAGCGTAAATTGTCGGTATGGCTATTTCTTTTTTTCCAGAACTATAATTTGGAATATTTCCTTTTTGTGCTATATAATCTTTTTCTCTAACAGCCAAAATTCTTTCACCGATTGGGATATCATCAAAATTCAATTGTAAGTATTCACTTTTAGTGGGATGAAGATATTGTATTTGAAAAAAACTAATATTTTCATTTTTACTTAATAGTTCATATTTTTCAAAATCATTTGTAGGAGAATAGATATTATAGGTTAAGTTTTTACTATATTTTAATTCTTTCTCGTTTTCGTCAAACATATTTGCTGCAAGTACTGTAAAACACATAAATATGGACATTATAATTCCGAAAATTAAAAGTTTATTTTTATATATATTACTTCGCAATTCTTTTAACGCTATTTTCATTCTTCACCTCTTTTTTTATCAATTTTAAATGATTCTATAGTGAATTTAGTAATCACAATTATTATTAGTGATAAAAATATTGTAGAAAAAATAAATTCTTTTAAATGAAAAACATTATCATCTATTATCAATCGATAAATAAATATATTTGAAATCTTAATATATTTAGAATTTAAAATATAAAAAAAAGATTGATACAAGCATAAGGAAGATATATATATAATGAAATAATATAAAAAAGTAATTAAAGACAGGTCTTTATAACTTGCTCCGTTTAAATAAAACACCTTAAATCTTTCCTTAAGTAAATCTTTATTTATATATCCAATTGAAATAAATGAAAAAATTATTACTACCAAAAATGAAATTAACAAATCAAATTTCGTTTGAAATAAATTATTATTAACATTCTTTTGCTTTTCAAATAAATCATTTGAATATTGGTAATATCCTAAAGAATTTTTTTCAATATATTTCTCAAAATCTATTAAATCGTTTTTTGTTACACCATCTTTCAAAAACAGAATTACTGAATCGTTGGCATCAAATTTGTCAAATTTCTTATATTTTTCAAGATTCGGATTATACAACGAAATAAACTCAACATTCTCAGAATCAGCATTTTGTAAAATGCTAGTGATTGGAAAAGGATTATTTGAGTGGATTTGTGTAATACTTGTATAAGAGTCAGAAGTATAATAGCCTATTATCAGCAAATTTGCGGAAATTTCATTTTCATCATCATTAAATTCAACAATTGAGCCTAACGGGTATTTCGATTTAAATTCATCTTGTACTATAACGGGTATTTCATCGTCGTTATTATAATTAGAAAAATCAACATTATTATGTTTTTCTACAAAACTTTCCAATGTACACTTATCATACATGAGTAGGGTATTAACTTCAAAATCTTCAGAAACCTGATAATAAGAAATTTTACCGGCGGATATACTTGTAAATAAATTTAAATTATCTTCATAATATTCATAAATTTTTTTCTTATTTTCTTCAACGAAGTCATAGTTTGTTATGCTGTTGTCTCCCTTTTCTCCATTTCTAAAATTGTAGGTAACATGTCCCATGTAAAAAATAGAGTTATGTATGGGCTTAGTCTTCAAATTTTCGTAAGTACTCGACATTTGTGAATACCTATTATAGTAGGGGAGGATAATTGACATAACAATAAACACTTGCAAGAAAATAATCAAAGGAATAATTATTTTCTTTTTAAGTAATAAAAAAAGAATATTAAAAATTTTCATATTAGCTCCTTTTCACCTCTTTCATCCCAAGCATTATTATAGCTGATAACTTTTTAAAAAGAAAGATAGTATTTTATAAAACATATTAATTAAAATTATATTATAATAATGAATTGAATAATTTACAAATTTATTTGTAGCGATACAGAAGTTTAATTATTATAAGATTTATAAATATACCATGTTCATAATTTTGAATTTTTTGAAATTGTTTAGGTATAAATTTATAATTTGATATATAATATTTTAGAGGTGAATATGAGTAAATTTTATAAGACAATTAGTAATTATTATGAAAAAATATTTCCGTTAAATCTCAAGATGAAAAAGTTTTTGTTAAATAGTTCTCGGGGAAAAGATATACTTGATATAGCCTGCGGAAGCGGTTTAATGGCTAAAGCATTGCAAGATGATGGGAAAAATGTCATTGCAATTGATTTAGAGCAGAGAATGGTAGACTTAACAATTGAAAAGGGAGTTATCGCATTTAATATTAGCATGACAGAAATTGATTTTGATTGTAAATTTGATTTGATATATTGTGTTGGAAATTCTTTGCCACATTTGGACAATATTGATCAAGTAAGGAAATTTTTCAATTTGGCTAAAAAACATTTGAAAGAGGAGGGTATTTTGGCAGTGCAAATAATAAATTTCTATCCTTTTTTGATTAAAGAGGGGAATTATTTAGGAAATTTGCCAACGATAAAAAATGATGTTGAATTTATTAGGGAGTACCATAGAAGTGGGGATAAAATAAGATTTCATACTATACTTAAAGCAGACGAAGTATTGGAGAATGATGAGTTTTTACTTCCTGTAACATATGATATAATGATGGAGATAATGAAAGAAGAGGGGTTTGATTTTGAATTTTTCGGAAACTTTGATGAGGAAGAATTTAATAAAGAAAAATCAATTTCTCTAATATTGAGAGCTTGGGATAAGAGGTAAATATGGCTAAATTATATTTTAGATACGGAGCGATGAATTCAGGAAAATCTACAGCATTGATGCAAGTTGCCCACAATTATGAAGAGAGGGGAATGAATGTTGTGCTTTTGAAGCCCCTGATCGATTCAAAGGGAGCGGACAAGCTGGTTTCAAGACTTGGAGTGACGCGAAAAGTCGACTATTTGGTAAGAAGAGAAGACGATTTATTTCAACTGTTTGACGAGATAGCAAAGGGTAAAAAAATATCATGTATATTAGTTGACGAGAGTCAGTTTCTGAGCAAGGAGCAAATAGATCAATTGATGCAAATTGCAACCGAAAAAGATGTACCTGTAATTTGTTACGGTCTTCGTACAGACTTTTTGACAAACGGTTTCGAAGGATCTCAAAGGCTATTGTTAATAGCGCATTCTCTTGAAGAACTTAAAACCATTTGTAGATGTGGAAAAAAGGCAATATATAACGGTCGTAAAATAAACGGAAAATTTGTATTTGAGGGAGAGCAAGTTGCCATTGACGGTGAAAAAGTTGAGTACGAATCTTTGTGTGCCAGCTGTTATACAAAGTTTAAAAAATAAGGATTATGTCGATTTCAGAAGTTTCGGAATATCGATATATTCAAACCTTTTTACTGTAAATTATATTTCTGTGGTATAATCAGTGTGTAAATTTTTACCATAACGGTAAAATATAAATACAAATGATGGAGAATATTATGCAAAAAGGATTAAAAAGATTTTTGGTGCTTTTACTTGTTATAGCCGGGACATTATCAGGATATATGTACGGTTTATCGGATTCTGCAAATGTATTAAAACCCACACATGAAGCAGTTGGCGTTGAAGGTATCGATGCTAAAATTACAAAAAAATTATCTACGATATTAAATCTTATTGATAGAGATTTTTTAAATGAATACGACGAAGAGGCTTTGGAAGAAGGTATATATAAGGGTTTTGTTGCGGGTTTGGGCGATAAATATTCAGTGTACTTTGACGAAAAAGAGTATAAAATTTTACTTGAACATACCCAAGGATCCTTTGGAGGAGTCGGAATACAGGTAAGTGCCGATAGGGGAGAATTTATAGAGGTTGTTTCACCGATAAAGGGAACTCCTGCGGACAGAGCGGGAATAAAAACAGGGGATAAAATAACCGCAATAAATGGAGAAATTTTTCTTTCTTCACAGATGGAAGAAGCGGTAAAAGTTATGAGAGGAGAACCCGGTACCGAGGTTAACCTGTCTATTACAAGATTGGTAAACGGAAAGAATGAAAATTTGGAATTTAAAATAGTAAGGGAAATAATTAATGTAGATTCCATTTTATCCGAAATGTTGGAAGACGGAATAGGATATATTGCCATAACAGGTTTTCAAGAAAGAACTGCTACAGAGTTTATAGAGGCTGTTGAAGAGCTTGAATCAAGGGGAGCGAAGAAATTGGTACTTGATTTGAGAGGAAATCCCGGAGGGTTATTGGATGTTACTCTGGAAATAGCGGACTATTTGCTTGGAGAGGCGGATATAATGTCTGTTAAATATAAAAATAGACCTCCTTATATTCCGAAATCAGATAAGGAGCATAATCCTATACCGATGGTAACACTGATTGATAAAGGGTCGGCATCCGCTTCTGAAATAATGGCGGGAACATTGAAAGATAACGGCAGAAGCGAGATTATCGGAGTTACGACTTTCGGAAAAGGTGTGGTTCAACAGATTTATGACATCCCTGAAATCGGTAAAAAGACGGGAATGAAGTTGACTGTCGGAGAATTTTTTACGCCTAAAGGAAACAAGATAAATAAGGTTGGAATTGCACCGACTATTGAAGTGATTTTGAATGAAAATGTTAAGACAATCGGACCTTCAAATTTGAAAGAAGATACTCAATTACAAAGAGCGATTGAATTACTTAAAAAGCAGTAAAAGAATATCGATTATATCGATATTCTTTTTTCAAACTTGAAACAGAACTTTTGTTCCAGTAATATAGAGTAGAGGTAATTATGAAAAGTTTTAAATTAGTATCAAAATTTAAGCCCACAGGAGATCAACCGCAAGCTATTGCCCAGCTGGTAAATGGACTGAACAACGGAGACAGATATCAGACACTAAAGGGGGTAACAGGATCCGGAAAGACCTTTACGATGGCGAATATAATTGAAAAAGTTAATAGACCAACATTGGTATTGGCACATAATAAGACTTTGGCATATCAATTATTTACAGAGTTTAAGGAGTTTTTTCCCGAAAATGCCGTCGAGTATTTTGTTTCATACTACGATTATTATCAACCCGAGGCTTATGTTGCGGCTACTGACACATATATAGCGAAAGATTCCTCTATAAATGATGAAATTGATAAAATGCGCCATTCGGCTACGGCTTCTTTATTTGAAAGAAGGGATGTAATTATAGTTGCATCCGTTTCATGTATTTACGGCTTGGGAGATCCGATAGACTATGAACATATGACGGTTTCTCTTAGACCGGGGATGACAATTGAGAGGGATGAAGTTTTAAAAAAATTGGTAAATATACAGTTTGGAAGAAATGATATTGATTTTTCTCGTGGTACGTTCAGAGTGAAAGGGGATGTTGTAGATATATTTCCTGCAAATGCAACGGAGAATGTATACAGAGTTGAATTTTTCGGTGATGAGATAGACAGGATATCCGAGATTAATTATATTACGGGAGAAGTAATAAGTCATTTAAACCATGTTATGATTTTTCCGGCATCTCACTATGCAACTTCAAGAGAAAAAATAAAATTGGCGGTCGAAGGTATTGAAAAAGAATTATATGAGAGATTAAAAGAGTTGACCATGCAAAATAAATTGGTTGAAGCTCAAAGATTGGAACAAAGAACACTATATGATATTGAAATGTTGAATGAAATAGGATTTTGTAGCGGAATAGAGAACTATTCAAGGCATTTGAGTCAGAGACCGGCGGGTTCACGCCCGTTTACATTAATAGACTATTTTCCCGAAGATTTTATGCTGATGGTTGATGAGTCGCATGTTACTTTACCACAGGTGAGAGGGATGTATGCAGGAGACAGATCAAGAAAACAAAATCTAGTTGACTACGGATTCAGGCTTCCTTCGGCATTGGATAACAGACCGCTTCAATTTGATGAATTTGAAAATTTGATAAAGCAGTCAATATTTGTTTCGGCAACTCCGGGACCGTATGAGAAAGAACACCAAATTAGAGAAGTTGAGCAGATTATAAGGCCGACGGGCTTGCTTGATCCGCAAATTGAAGTAAAACCTACCAAGAATCAGATAGATGATTTGTTTGATGAAATATACAATGTTACAAGTAAGGGACAAAGAGTTTTGGTAACTACGCTTACCAAGAAAATGGCGGAAAATTTGACCGGTTTTATGAGAGAAAAGGGTATAAGGGTAACATACCTTCATTCAGATATTGATACCATTGAAAGAGTTGAGATTATAAGAGATTTGAGAGTGGGAAAACATGAAGTATTGGTAGGGATAAACTTGCTTAGGGAAGGTTTGGACATACCCGAAGTGGCTTTAATTGCAATTCTTGACGCCGATAAGGAAGGTTTTTTGAGATCGGAAACATCCTTGATTCAAACTATCGGGAGAGCTGCGAGAAATGTAGAAGGCAGAGTTATCATGTATGCGGACAATATTACAAATTCAATGCAGTTGGCAATTGATGAAACAAACAGGAGAAGACAATTACAGACAGCATATAATGATGAACACGGAATAACTCCGAAGAGCATTATAAAAGACATCAGAAAAATAATGACGGTGAGTGTAGCTGCCGAAGATTTCACAAAATACTCAATGGAAAAAGAAATAATTTCACTGGACAAAATTAGGGAAATAATAATCGGACTTGAACATCAAATGTATAAGTCGGCGGAGGAACTTGATTTTGAAAAAGCTGCCGCATTGAGAGATGAAATAAGAAAAATTAAATCAGAATATGAAATTTAAGGTAAAAGATGAGTTTAGATAAAATAATTATAAAAAATGCAAAAGTCAATAATCTGAAAAATATTAATTTGGAGCTTCCAAGAGACAAGATGATAGTTTTCACGGGATTATCCGGCTCAGGAAAATCTTCATTGGCATTTGACACGATCTATGCTGAGGGACAGAGAAGATATGTTGAATCCTTGTCTTCGTATGCAAGACAATTCTTAGGGCAAATGGATAAACCCGATGTGGAATCTATTGAAGGACTTTCTCCGTCCATATCCATAGATCAAAAAACGACAAATAGAAATCCCAGATCCACCGTGGGAACCGTAACGGAAATATATGATTATTTAAGATTGTTGTTTGCAAAGATAGGCATTCCACATTGTCATTTGTGTAATAAGGAAATAAAGGCAATGTCGATAGATCAAATGGTGGACAAGGTTATGGAACTTCCTGAAAGGAGTAAAATTTTACTCCTTTCTCCGATTGTAGTAGGAAAAAAGGGGGAACATAAAAAGATAATTGAGAATATCAGAAAACAAGGATTTGTAAGAATTCAAATTGACGGTAAAAATTACGATTTGAATGAAGATGAAATAAATTTAGAGAAAAATGTAAAACATAATATAGATATAGTTGTAGACAGATTGATGGTAAAGGAAGGAATTTCATCAAGACTGACCGGTTCTTTGGAGACTGCCTTGGGCTTATCTAACGGACTTGTAAATATTCAGGTAATCGACGGAGAATATTTTACAATGTCAGCAAATCTTTCATGCCCTGACGGACATGTATCATTGGGAGAAATTTCACCGAGAATGTTTTCATTTAATGCTCCCTATGGCGCCTGTCAAGAGTGTTCAGGTTTGGGATTTCATAAGACGGTAGATATTTCTCTGATAATTTCCGATTCCGAATTATCCATATCGGAAGGAGCTATAAAGCCGTTTGCCACCTCCAAGAAAGGGACTTATTACTATGAAATATTTGCGGAAATAGCAAAAAGGAACAACTTTTCTATTGAGGAGCCTATAAAAAATGCACCACAAAAAATGATTGATGAAATTTTGTATGGTGTATCTGATACGATGAAGATAAAATTTGATTCTCATTTCGGGGGATATAGGGTTCATAATGTCGAGTGGGAAGGTGTTGTGGAAAATTTAATGAGAAGACATGATACTTCTTTTTCCGAAGCTGTAAAAGACAAAATAGATGAATACATGTCTGAAGTGGAATGTAAATCATGTAAGGGAAGAAGACTTAAGCAGGAAGTTTTATCAATTTTTGTAGGCGGAAAATCAATAATGGATGTTACCGATATGTCCATATCCGAGGCATATAAATGGATTGACACGATAACGCCTGACAAATCACATGCAGTGATTGCACAACCTATTGTAAAAGAAATTAAGGCGAGGCTTAAATTTTTGATTGATGTCGGATTGGATTATCTGACGATGAGCAGATCGGCTTCAACATTGTCCGGAGGAGAATCCCAAAGAATAAGATTGGCTACTCAGATAGGGGCGGGGCTTGTCGGAGTCGTATATGTATTGGATGAACCGAGCATCGGATTGCACCAAAGAGATAATACCAAATTGATCAATTCACTAAGAAATCTTACCGATTTGGGAAATACTCTTATAGTGGTGGAACACGACGAAGATACTATGAAAATTGCCGATTACATTGTCGATATCGGTCCCGGAGCAGGAGTTCATGGAGGAGAAGTTATTGCTCAAGGAAAGTATGAGGATATCATTAATAACGAAAAATCAATTACCGGACAGTATCTTTCGAGAAAAAAATTCATTCCCGTTCCTGAAATCAGAAGAAAATCCGATAAATTTATAAGAATAAAGGGAGCTACCGAGAACAATTTAAAAAATGTTGATGTTGATGTTCCGATGGGAGTGTTGACTGTTGTTACGGGAGTTTCCGGTTCGGGTAAATCATCTTTGATTAATCAAATATTGTACAACGGTATGATGAAAAAACTTCATGGTTCAAGGTTGAAAGTGGGTAAACATAAAGATATTTTAATTGACGATGAAATTGACAAGATAATTGAAATAGACCAAAGTCCTATCGGTAGGACACCAAGATCAAATCCTGCTACTTACACAAAAACCTTTGACTTCATAAGAGATGTTTTTGCTATGACAAATGAAGCAAAGATAAGAGGTTACAACAAGGGGAGATTTTCATTTAATGTCAAGGGAGGAAGATGTGAAAATTGTAGCGGCGACGGTATGATTAAAGTTGAGATGCATTTTCTTCCGGACATCTATGTTCCTTGTGACATATGTAAAGGGAAGAGGTATAATAGAGAAACATTGGAAGTGAAATACAAAGATAAAACTATTTCCGATGTCCTTGAAATGACTGTTGAAGAAGGTGTGGAATTCTTCAAAAACCATGAGTCAATCAGGAAAAAATTACAAACGCTTAAAGATGTGGGATTGGGATATATAAAAATAGGTCAATCATCAACCGAATTATCCGGAGGAGAGGCCCAAAGGGTAAAACTTGCATCGGAACTTGCCAAGAGATCTACGGGTAAAACTCTGTATGTTCTTGATGAACCTACAACCGGGCTGCATACCGCAGACATCCATAAATTGGTAAAAGTTTTGGATGAACTTGTAGAATCGGGAAATACCGTGGTTGTTATTGAGCATAATTTGGATGTTATAAAAAGAGCGGATTATATTATTGATTTGGGACCCGAAGGGGGAGACCGGGGCGGTGAAATAGTTGCAACCGGAACACCTGAGGAAGTTGCAATGGTGGAGAAATCATATACAGGACAGTATTTGAAACCTTATCTGAATAGGAGATAGAATGAAAAAACTGGTTGTAATTTTTATTATTTTTCTGCTTGTTTCCTGTGATAAAAAGCAGAAAATTCACAATGAACTCATAGATGACAATGAAAAACATGAAATTGCGGTTGTTCCTGAAAAAGCGAAAGAAGCGCCGCAATCAAAGGAGAAAGTTGTTGTCAGGATATTTGATGACGGTTATATGTATAAAATCGGAAGAGAATATAGCTTTGAAAAAGGGAAAGTTCCTAAGGGGTTAAAGCATGAAATAGATCCCGAGATATTTACTGAAAATATTAATCACGAGGGACATGAACTCAATCCGAGATTCATTGTCAGAAAATATAACATAGGTTTCTTGGTTAAACATGGAGACCATGAACATTTTGTTACGTTTGAAGAATTAAAAACAAATGAATGAAAAATTTAGTAAAAAAGGATGACGGAATTTCAGATTTCCGAGTAGAACTTGAATTATAAATATAATTTTAGAGATACTCGGAAAATTTTCGTTTTTATTGATAGTGAAATGTTATAATTTACTTAATAAAACTAAGAGAGGATCGTATGAAAAAAAATTGGAATTCTTATAAGGGAAAAGTCTCTAAACTGTTTACTGTAATTGTTGCTTTGATGGGAGCACATGGTATCTTTTCTTATTACTATCCCAAAATAGACAGGTTATGGCAATTACTGTCCGTAACAATATTTTCAACCATAAAAATGTTCTTTTTCGTTCCCGGTTTACCGGCAGAAGCCGATGTTACAATTACATATGAGATTGCTAAATGGGCGGCTCCGATTTTAACTTCAGCATTGGTTTTAACTAAGGCTTCAAATGCCATACTTCATTGGAAGAACAGAACAGTAAATAAGTTCAGCAAAAAACATATAGTTATTTTTGAAAGAAATGAAATATCCAATTCATTGATATTTAATTTGATAAACGATAAATCCAAATTTAAAATTTCGCTGGTATCGGGGGAGCAAATTTCTGATGATATAAAGCAACAATATGAGAGAAAAGGGATTGCGGTATATAATTTTGATTTTGATTACTCAACATCGCAAGATATAGATTATTTGTTTGAAAACCTAAAATTGAATAATGTAAATTCAATTCTTTTTATGGGGGAGGATGATTTGAAAAATTATTCTTTTTATGTAAAGTTAATCAGAAAACTTTCCTCGAATCACCTTATAAAGATATATATTAATTGCAAAACAAAATCGGTAATTCAATATATTGAAGATGTTAACAAGCAAGAGAAAATAGAAAATCCCGATATTGAAAATATAGAAGTTATAACTTTTAACAAAGAGGAGCTGATAGTTCGACTATTGTTGCAAAATCCTAATTCTCAAAATGGGGCATTGAGTAAGAATCTTTCATCATTGGAAAAACAGGTAAGAACCGACTCCGATATTGATTTGTCGACTATCGAAGAAGGATTGTCACAAAATCACATTTTGGTGTTCGGTATCAATGATTTGATTAAGCCGTTTTTCAGAAATGTTGCAAATGACTTAACTATTTCAATAAGAAAAAAGACGAAAATAACGGTAATTTATGAAAATGAAAATTCATTTATCGAAAAATATAAAGCCGACAATGAGGAAATTTTGGGGGCATTGGAAATCGAAGGTGTACAAACAAGCTTCAGCAGCAGGATTTTACTTAGATTTTTAAGGAAGTTGAAAGAAGAAAATGACATAACATCAATATTTTTATTTTTAGAAGATACGGTTGTAAATTTAAAAATATTGAAATTATTAGAGAAAGTATTTGATGTGCCGGTAGCACTGAGGAATTCTTCAGGATTGGATTTAAATACATTACTACCGGTGAATTATAAAAAACTGAAAATTTTCGGAAATTTGAATGAAGTAATGACTGAAAATATATTCCTTAGAACAAAACTTGATAAGAGGGCTGCCGATTTCAATAAAAGCTATAACAGAGCTACTTCATCAGCGGGGCTGGGAGAAGGAGAAAGATGGCAGAGTTTATCAAATGTCAAGAAAGCATCGTCAAGAGCTTCAGCGTCTCATTCTGTTGTAAAGGAAGAAATATTGAGAAGAATTTATTTCAATAAAAAGGATTTTGAAATAAGACAGATTATCAAAGACAAGTTCGAAGAATATTTGGACATTGAAAAAATCAGGAATGACGATCCTGAGAGATTTAAAAGAGAGTTTAAAGAATTTTTAATTAAAAATCCGATATTAGATTATTTATCAAGGCTTGAGCATAGCAGGTGGTGCAATAGTTATTATGCAATGAACTTTAAGTACGGGAAAGAAAAGGATGAGGATAATAGAACTCATTATTGCCTTATAGATGAATGGGAAGACATAATTGGAAAAGAGTTTTTCAGATGTCATCCGGAATATGATCTAATTTCAGTATTTGCACTATTTTCGGAGGAATTTAATGAAAATTAATGAGAGGAACAGAATTGTTACGGATGGTGTAAGCAGAGCCGCTTCGGAATATAAAGAAAAAAAATACAAGTATGACGCTTTTATCAGTTACAGACATTTGGAACCCGATTCAAGTGTTGCACAGGCAATCCATAATATGATTGAAACATTCAGAGCTCCTAAAGAATTTTATATTGACGGTAAAAGACCGAAATTCAGAGTTTTCAGAGATAGAGAAGAACTTACAAACAGGGATTTGACAGATTCAATAGAAGATGCATTAAGAAACAGTAAATATTTAATTGTAATTTGTTCAAAAGCAACCCCTCTTTCAGAATGGTGTATTAAGGAAATACAAACTTTCAGAAAACTTCACGGAGATGACAGGATAATACCGATACTTTTGGAAGGTGAACCCGAAGATGCATTTCCTTGGCCGCTTAAAGAACTGAAAAGATACGGGGATGGAGGAGTGGAATTAACTCAAAACATTCTAGCTGCCGATTTAAGACCGGATGAAATTCTGAGCGGAAAAATATTCTATGATGAAATCAGGGAAAGTGACATAGATTTATTAGATAAATTGAAATCCAAAACAATAAAACTGTTAAAAAAAGAAAAGTATAGAATTATGGCAACAATTCTGAAATGCAGTTACGGGGATTTGAAGCAAAGAGATAAAGAGAGAACAAACAGATTTATAATTACAATTTCATCTTCCGTTGTAGCTATATTGTTGGTTTTCATATCGATAATATATAATGCATATAAAAATGCGGAAATTGCCAGAAAAGAAGCTGTTGAAACCAGATCAAACATTATTCTTAAAGATGCGAAAACTTTGATGAATGAAGGAGATAAAATAAAATCGATATTATTGTCTAAAGAAGCAACATCCTTAATGGAAACGAATATGGACAGCTATAACGATTTAATTATTGAAGAACAAAGGATACTCAATAATTCCGTCTACAGTAATGGGGTAAATACAATTACGGATATAAAAACCAAAAGTGAAAAAGGACTTGTAGACATTAGAAATGACGGAAAGCATGCAGCTTATGTATACGAGAATTCTAAAGTGGGAATTTCGGATACGGCTAACGGAGCTCTATATAAAGTATTGACAGGGCATGATCAAGCAATTAATTATCTGAAGTATTCACCCGACGGACGATATTTATTAAGTGGCGGATATGATGGCAAAATAATGGTTTTTGATTCGCAGACATATGAAAAAGTTAAAGAAATTAACAATTTAAGTTCAGCAATTTATAATCAATTTTCCAATGACGGGAAGAAATTATTAAGCGTAGTTCTTGAAAACGAAGATATACTGATAGATATTTTTAGTTGTGATTCATGGGAAAAGGAATCAAGAATTATAATCAAAGAAAAATTATCGGGGATTTATTTGAATCATGACGGAAGTCAGATTTTAGTTTTACTAAAATCCAAGTCGCAAGACCAATTAACTATTCGAAGTGTAAAAGATGGAAAAATATTAAAGACAATCCCGCTACAAAAACTCGACCAAAACAATTTAATTAATTTTTCTGGAACAGGTTTGGAAAAGTTTCAAATGTATACCAAAGCTAAGTTCTCGGATAACGGAAAAGGCGTATATGCTTTGACGAATAATCGAATTTATTATTTTGACATAGAAAGTTTGAAAAGTATTGAGATTAATTCGGGTTTATCGGAAGTTACAAATATAATAGAAGATACTGACAAAAATATAATGTTATTCAGTAACGGCTACAATGTATATATCATAGATTTGAAAGACGGGACTGTAAGGGAAAAAATCGACTTTTTCGAAATTTATAAAGCTTTTACCTATAATCCGAAAAACGGGACGGTTATCACGGCGAGCGATAATACCATTTCAGTCTGGAAAGATGGGACAATGATTCATCAAAAAGCTAAGGTTGGAAATATAATACCTAAATATATTGATACAAGTTATGACGGAAGCAAACTTTTTATTTATTCCGAAATTAATCAATTAGTCAGAATTGTAGATTTGATGCCGAGTGATAATTATTCGGAGATTCCTTTGAAACTTTATTCAATTTCTTCGGATAAGACAAAGTATGTAGGATATGACGGTGTAGATTATTATGTAGTGGACGACAGGGGCAACAGTACCAAAGTTGATCTGTCCAAAAGCTTGGGGGACAAATACTTATTGTATAAAAAGTATTTTCAAATATCGAATGACGGAAAACATATATTAAAGTATGAAAAATGGGTTCCGGATCGTAAGTATACCGACATCAAACCGAGAACGATAATAAGATGTATAGATGTGGAGAAAAATTCTGATTCAATTTTTTTAGAGAGTAATGAAATTACGGGATTTGAAATAACTCCGGATTCAAAAAATGTCATTGTAAATATACTTAATAAAAAACTGGAAATGTACAATATTGACACAAAGAAAAAAAGCAAAGATTTTCCAAATATTTCAACAGCTGATTTTTCAATTAGTGAAGACGGGAGTGTTATTATTGCGATAAACGGTATCGGAACTTCGGATGTTTATAGTTTTGAAGATGGGAAACTTCTTGACGAAACGAAGGGGCGTGTACTTTTCGCATCTAAAAAAGGAGAAGATTTAGAAATCTACGGAATTAACAACAACGAGTTATATGAACGAAAAAACGGTAAAAATACAAGTATTGAAATGGATTCCGTATTGTCATCAATACCGAAGAGTGAAAATGACATATACAGTTTCAATAAAAATAAAATGTTGCTACTTTTGGTAAGCAATTACGATTCCAACAAAAAAATCAATCTTATAGATTTTAAAACCGGAAAATCTATATTAAATATAGAGTTTTTATACCAATATTATGTAAGATGTTTGGGATACATCAGCGGAGACGGCAAAAATATCATTTTTGACGGCAATTACTATCAAAATTTGCAAAAAGAACCTAAAATATCAAAGGAAAAATTTACGATTTCAAAATATAAGATTTACGATAAAGATGAATTGAAATCACAGACTGAAAATCTTCTAAAAGGTAGAAATCTAACCGATGAAGAAAGATTTGAACAGGGACTAAAACCGAGTAAGAAATAAAAAATTAATTCCATTTGGAATTAATTTTTTATTAGGTTCTTAATATAGTGCATCACAATTTTCGAAAAACGCTTAATATTTTTGATATAGGCAAAATTATTTCCGTATATTCTTTTCATTGAGACGATGTCTTTGTCATTTCCGGTGAAAATAGCCAATACATCAATTCCCGATTGCTCCAGCTTCCTGAATTCAAATGCGGTGTCATTTTCTGCGATTTTATCACAGTATTGGTTATGAAATTGTCTATTATCAACTCTTTGTCTTACATCATTAGGTTTTCCGTCAGTCAAATATATTAAAAGTTTTCTTTCGAAGCCGTTTTCCGAAATCATTTTTGAAACAAGTTTTAGAGCAAGGCCGTCTCGATTGGATCCTGTAGGATGAAATTGAAATATATTGTCGTTTGCCGAAATATCATCCGAATATTCTCTAAAAATTCTCAATCCCAAGTAATTTTCGATATTGCTGTAACCTAAAACCCTCGTAGGAATATTAAGTTCGGTAAAAGCTTGAGTTATTATGAATGCCTGAGCGGCTACGCTGGATTTTCTTTCGAGCTGTGATGCTGATGAGTCTATGAGGATATCTATTGAAAAGTCATTTTTCTCGTAGTTATATTTTTTTGTAAATATTTTGGATTCATTCAGGTATATATTTCTGTATACCATTGATGCTTTTAAGATTCCATACCTTGATTTTGAAATATGGTCTTCATTTTCCATAGACAGAGAATTTTTGATAATCAAAATCATATTATTTATTTCTCTGTCAAAATTATTTCTAAGAAAATCATAGTATTCAGTATTTTCAATATATGAATCATCAATTTGAGATTTTCTGAAAGTAGACTCAATCGAATCATCATATTCACCATTTGTAATTATAATTCTGCTGTCTTTATGAATTTTTGTACATAATTCTTTTTCCAATTCACTGATGTTTTTTTCGGAAAGGCTTGATTTTCCAAAGATACTCTTAACAATGGATTCTCTATCAATAAAAAAGCTTTCTTCCAAGTTTTTTTTATTCTTTTGTTCCTCATGATCCATGTCTTCAAAATTAAGGTCATTTGTAAATTCCGCAGAGCCTATAAGACCATAATAATCATCTAAAACATTTTTATCTTTTTCAAAACTTTTTAATTTGTCTGTTTCAAATTTTTGTTTTCCTTTATTATCATTTTTTTCTTTTAATGAAAAATGAAAATTTGCATCTATTATTTTCTCAAAAGTTTCGATTATTTCCACTTCATCTTTTAAATATTTTGAGTCCGTAAATGTTTGAGCCAAATCTCTGACCATGAGTGTAGTAATGGGAACTTTCTTGAAATATTTTTCCGAAAGAGCATATTTTAGCTCGTCAACTATATCTGTTCTTTTGTTATATCGATAAAAAGATTTTATATTTTCGAAAAAAATATTTCTGTAATATTCCATTATGGGGCGTTTTTCTACAGACCTGTGATATATAAAGTTTTCGATATACATGAAAAACATTTTGCTGAAGCTTTTATGTTTGTCTATTTTATCAAGGTATTTTACATATTCAAATACGATGGGGTATTTTTCAAATGTGAACAGATAAGCATAAATAAGTTTTTCATAAAAACCATTAATTTCAAAGACATACTCTGAAGGAATTTTCAGGGCATAGTTTTCGGAAAATGCCCATACTAAATTTTTATCCCGAATGCTGATTTTATTCATTAAACAACTCATTGCTTTCCAAATTTTTAGGTATATTAATTTTAATTAAATCCGTCAACAGTTCTTTTTCAAACTCATCAAATGTCTTATTTAATATACCAAGTTTCAGAGAATCATATATATTCAGTCCGACTTTCATTGTTCCGATTGCAGATAAAAGTCCTCTTAAATCCAAAGCTTTTGAAGATATCTCGGAATTTATAACTTTAAGCTCTATATCCTTAAAAAACTTTACAAATTTTTCCACATGTTCACTTTTCATGTCTTCATAATTTGATAAGATAAGGGTTTTTAAATTATCCTCATTTATATTGGGCATATCAATCACCATAAATCTTGATACAAGGGCTTCATTTAAGTCTCTGGTTCCCAAGTAACCATAATTCATCGTCGCTATAAATCTTGTTGCATTTGATATTTTTATTAAATCATAACCGGGGATATCCAGCATTTTTCTGTCATCCAAAGATGAATATATGACGGAAATCGCTTCGTTTTTAGCCATATTTATTTCGTCAAGAACTGCAAATCCGCCATTTTTAGCGGCTAAAGAAATGGGACCGTCTCTAAAAATAACTTCATTATTTTTGAAACTGTCAACTCCAATCAGGTGGCTTTCATCAGTGTTTATATTGAATGATACATTCCAACTCGGTCTATTAAAAAGCATGGCTAAATTATTTGCAAATAAGTTTTTTCCTGTTGATTTCGCACCGACCAATAAAATATTTTGCCCTTGAAGTATTGCGGATATGGCCTGTTCCCATACCTGTTTGCCCATATATATTATCTTTTCTTCAGGAATTCTGTACTCATATTTCTCTGAAGATGGATTTTCTTCTACAAATTTTTCAACTTTTTTAAGGAGTTCTCTTGAAACTCCCTGCTTTAATAAATTTTCTAACATATAAACTCCTTTTAATCATATGTATGATAACACAAATATTTTGTGATTTCACCATATTCATAAAAGGAGTTTAATTTTAAGGGATCAATATTAAATTGTGCTTAATTATGAAATCTTCAAGATTTTGTTTTATATATTTGCCGTCTGCCCAATTTTGGACCTGGTCATTATAGTAAGGAGACATAAAGTGTCCGCTTTGTCCCGGAGATACGACATGGTATCCGTCATTTGTACCGAAGTCATATACAAATCTCCAGGAAGCTCCATGGTTGACATATCCTTTTTCGTCTTGTCTTGCCGCCTTCACCGTAACTCCCGAGCCATTGACAGGTACGGTCTTTGAGTTGAGGAAATATCCTAATAATTTTGATCCTTTTCCTATCGGATGTTGGAAGTATAATTTATGAAAATCTCCCCATTTCCAGTTGTTTGAGTTTTTTCCATATTTAGACTCCAATTCTGAAATTGCGTCAATCAAACTTTTCTCAAGGAGCGCTTTTAAACCGCCCTGTTCTTCTATAAATTCGGACGATTTTCCGCTTAAACTGTTTCTTAAGATTCTGTCGGTTAAGTAAGATTTAAATTTGAAAAACTTATAAACATCCTTATTCATATATTTCATATAAATATTGTAGTGAATTTTGTTTATCCACCTGTCGAAAATAAGCGGTGCCGACAAGTTTTTGTCATCATCGTAATTCCATTCTTTAAGAGAATTGTAAATTTCAGGGTTTATTCCGGAATCAATTATTTCTAAAAATTTCGGCAGAAATTCTTTTGCATGTAAATTTTGCATATCCGTTTGTAAATTTTGCATATCTTTAAATGTAAAATCATTTTTTGAAGAAAGTACTTCATCTATTCGATTCTTTCTGTAAGGCTGAGCCCAGATATTTGAAAGGTGATACTTATATTCTCCGATTGTATTTGTGTTGGCTGTAGCTATATATCCGGATTCAGGATTTATGATTTTCGGAAGTTCTTCAAACGGGATGTATCCCTTCCAACCGTATTCATCAGTGTAACCGGGAACGGGAAGTGCTCCGCTACCTTTTTTCCTTATCGGAATATTACCGTTTGCTTTAAATGCTATAAATCCATTTTTGTCCGCAAAAACAAAATTTTGTGCCGGAGTCTTAAATAAAGTTAAAGCATCTTCAAACTCTTCCCAATTTTTTGCCTTGTTTAATTTAACTATGGCTTCCAATTCTTTTGAAGGATCTAAAGCTGTCCATTGCATTGAAAATTTCAAGTTTTTGTCATTTACGGGTTTTACCAACTCGTCAATAATAGGACCGTTTTTCGTGTATATGACTTCAAACTGGACATCTTCTTTTCCCTTTACTTTAATATTGTGTTTTTCAGATTTTGCATCATACCATTTTCCGTTGTATTCAAATTGATAGGGATTGTTCGGATTTACTTTTTCTATATAGATGTCCTGCACATCGGGACCGACATTTGTAACTCCCCAAGCGATATCTTTATTATTTCCAAGAATTATTCCCGGAATTCCGGCGAATATAACTCCCTGCACATGCATTGAAGGGGATATTAAATTCATCTGATACCAGATGGATGGCGTCGCAAGACCCAGATGAGGGTCATCAGCCAAAAGAGGTTTTCCGCTTTTTGTCTTTTTACCGGAAATTACCCAATTATTACTTCCGTTTTCAATATGAGGGGTTTTCATATTTGCAAGTTTTTCGTCAATATCGGCTGCAATATATTTATTCAAATTAAGTATTTTCAAGTTATCTTCGGATTTATAGAAATCTTCAGGCAATAATTCTTTCAGTTTATTCTCTCCGATATTATTCAGAGCCCAGTTGTTAAAAACCTGATAACTCCAGTGTCCTCCAAGGTCATATGCCATGTATTTTCCGATTACCAGGGAATCTATCGGAGTCCATTTTTCAGGGACAAAACCCAAGATTTTGAATTCATACGGAAGCATGGATTTTTCTTTTGCCAAGTCTATAAATGCGTTTACGCCGTCTGCATAATCCTGAAGAATCTTTTTTGATTCATCGGAATACTCCGCGTAGGATTCTTTTGCCGCTTTTAACAGAGAGAAAGTAAGAAACTTCTTGTCATTATCCAAAGCTTTTTCTCCAACAATTTCGGAAAGCCTTCCGCTTGCCTGTCTTCTTGCCATTTCCATTTGGAATAATCTGTCCTGAGCCTGAACAAATCCCTGAGCCTTATAAAGATCGCTGTCATTATTTGCTATTATTGTAGGGATGCCTTTATCGTCCCTGGTCACGGTAACTTTTTCTTTCAATATATCAAGTTTAATTTCACCATCCAGTTTCGGTTTTGACTTATTCAAAAACGAATAGATATAAATAGCTGAAAATATCAATAGAACAGATAAGGTAAGCAAAATATACTTCGCTATTTTTTTAAAACTTCTATTTTTCATGATAACTCCTAAAAAAAATATTTTTGATAGAATAACACTAAGAAAAGCAAAAGTAAATAATATAAAGTATAAAATTTATATAAAAAACATCGATTTTATCGGAAAGAAAATATTTATTAATAAAAACCACTATAAGTAGTTATAAAAACTAGATAGATTAAAAAATAATATTAAAATTATTCAAAAATTTGAATAAGAAAGAGTGATCGAAATGTGAAAATATTTTAATAAGTTTGGCGAGAAAATTCAGTTAAAAAATATTAAACGGAATCAAAAAATTATTTTTAAAATTCATCGGATAACAGTTAGGAATTTTAAAAATAAAAGTATTGACTTCATTAATATAGATGTGATAAAATTGTTCAATATCATAAGATAAATTAATATGGGTTTTTATGCTAATTTCTCGTATTTCACTCAGAAATACGAGATGTTCAATGTACGAAATGAGGGGTGGAAATATGAAAAATCATACTGTATTGTATGGTCGAAGAGAAAGAGAAAGTTTTTCAAGAATTCCAGAAGCATTAGAATTGCCAAACCTACTTGAAATTCAAACGGGTAGTTATGATTGGTTTATAAAAGAGGGGTTAAAAGAAGTATTTGAAGATGTTTCCCCGATAGTGGATCATTCTGGGAATATTTTATTGCAATTTGAAGACTATTATTTTGATGAAGAATTAAAGTATTCTGAACAAGAATCAAAAGATAGAGATGCAAACTACGCAAAATCTTTGAAAGTTAAAGTGCGCTTGATTGTACTGGAGGACGGAAAGCCTAAAGAGATCAAAGAGCAGGAAGTTTTCATGGGAGATTTCCCGCTAATGACAAAAAACGGTACATTCATAATCAATGGAGCTGAAAGGGTTGTAGTAAGCCAATTGGTAAGATCTCCGGGAGTGTATTTTAGCGAAGATTTTGATAAGTCAGGTAAGAGAATGATATCTTCTACCGTAATACCTAACAGAGGGGCTTGGTTAGAGTATGACACGGATGCCACAGGCGCGATTACGGTAAGAATTGACAGAACCAGAAAGTTACCTGCTACCACACTTATTAGGGCATTGTTATTGGAATCCGACGAAGAAATAATAGAGATGTTCGGAGATTCTCCGGCATTAAGAAATACATTGGAAAAGGAAGTTTCCAGAAATAGTTCCGAAGCATTGATTGAGATATATAAAAAGTTGAAACCGGGAGATCCCGCTTCAAAAGAGTCGGCGGAACCGTTAATATATAATCTGTTTTTCGATGCCAGAAGATATGACTTGGCAAAGGCCGGAAGATATAAATTTAATAAAAAATTAGCATTAAGAGATAGAATTACTGATAAATACTCATATAAAGATATTGTTTCAGAAGACGGAGAAATATTAGCTTCAAAGGGGGACTTCATCAGTTTGGAAAAAGCTGTTGAAATCGAAAACTCCGGAGTTAACTCAGTTGACGTCTGTTTTTCTTCCACATTGGTTAACCCTATAAGAGTTATTGCAAATCACTTTGTCGACCTAAATTCATTTGAGGAAATAAATAATTTGGATCTATCGGATTTGGGACTTTCGGAAAAAGTTTTCTATCCTGAAATGAGAAAAATTATCGACTCTTTTGAAGACGGAATGCCTGACAAGGATAAAATCAAAAAGATTAAAAGTAAAAAAGAATTACTTTCTCCAAAACATATAACAGTTGAAGACATTGTAGCGAGCTTCAGCTATCAACTTAATTTGTATGATACTGTAGGAGAAGTAGACGATATCGACCATTTGGGCAACAGAAGAGTAAGAGCGGTTGGAGAATTACTACAAAATCAGTTCAGGATAGGTCTTTCAAGAATGGAAAGAGTAGTTAGAGAAAGAATGACTACTACCGATCAGGAGATGCTTACTCCTCAAAGTTTATTAAATATTCGTCCAGTTACAGCCGCAATAAAGGAATTTTTCGGTTCTTCACAATTGTCACAGTTCATGGATCAAACAAATCCGATGTCCGAGTTGACTCATAAGAGAAGACTTTCAGCTTTAGGACCGGGAGGTTTGTCGAGAGATAGAGCGGGATACGAAGTTAGAGACGTTCACAACTCTCATTACGGCAGAGTTTGTCCTATAGAAACTCCGGAAGGTCCAAACATAGGACTTATAACATCATTGACTACCTATGGAAGGATTAATAAATACGGATTTATAGAAACTCCTTACAGAAGGGTGGAAAAAGGAACCGGAAGAGTTACCAAAGAGATTGAATACTTGACCGCTGATGAAGAAGATAAATATATCAAAGCACAGGCGAATGAGCCTTTGGATGAAAATAATGTATTTGTAAATGACAGAGTTTCCGGAAGAGGTATCGATGCCGTGAACGATGTTTATCCTAGAGAAAGTATTGAATACATGGATGTTTCGCCTCAGCAAATTGTATCGGTGGGAGCCGCGATGATTCCGTTCCTTGAAAATGACGATGCTACCAGAGCGTTGATGGGTGCGAACATGCAGAGACAGGCAGTTCCTTTGTTGAAGGCGGAAGCTCCTATCATAGGTACGGGTATAGAGCACAGAGCAGCTAAGGATTCCGGCGTCGTGATTGTCGCAAAAAATTCCGGAAGAGTTTCCTATGTAGGCGATACAAAAATCAAGATTGAAAAAGATGTTCCGGACGAAAACGGAAAGTATGATGAATATGAGGTTTTGAAATTTAAGAGAGCAAACCAAGGTACAACTTTCAATCAGAGACCTATTGTAAGAGTGGACCAAAAAGTAAAAGCCGGAGATATTATAGCGGACGGTCCGTCAACCGAAATGGGCGAAATTGCACTTGGAAAGAATATACTTATCGCATTCATGACATGGGAAGGATACAACTATGAAGATGCGATGTTGTTGAACGAAAAGTTGGTAATTGACGATGTTTTGACATCAGTTCATATAGAAGAGCACAATTGTGAGGCAAGAGAAACTAAATTGGGCCCTGAAGATATAACAAGAGATATTCCGAGCGTCGGAGATGACATGAGAAAAGACCTTGACGAAAACGGAATAATAAGAATAGGTGCAGAAGTAAGTGCCGGCGACATTCTTGTAGGTAAAGTAACTCCTAAGGGAGAAACCGAATTGTCTCCGGAAGAGAGATTGTTAAGAGCTATATTCGGTGAAAAAGCGAGAGAAGTAAGAGATACTTCTTTGCGTGTTCCTCACGGGGAAGCGGGTGTAGTTGTCGATGTAAAATCATATTCGAGAGAAAACGGCGACGAACTTTCTCCGGGAATCAATAAAGTTATAAGAGTATATATCGCTACTAAAAGAAAGATCTCGGTAGGGGATAAAATGTGCGGCCGTCACGGTAATAAAGGGGTTGTTTCAAGAATTTTACCTATTGAAGATATGCCGTTCTTACCAAACGGAGATCCGGTTCAAATAGTTTTGAATCCTTTGGGGGTACCTTCTCGTATGAATTTGGGACAAGTATTGGAAGTTCATTTGGGCTTGGCGGCGAAAAAACTGGGTTGGCATGTTGCAACTCCGGTATTTGACGGTGCAAGCGATATAGATATAGAAAATGCTTTGGAATATGCCGGATATAACAAGACCGGAAAAATAAGACTTAGAGACGGAAGAACGGGAGAGCCTTTTGGCGGGGATGTTACCGTAGGATACATGTATATGTTGAAACTTCACCACTTGGTTGATGAAAAGATTCACGCAAGATCAACAGGTCCGTACTCGTTGGTTACACAACAACCGCTTGGAGGTAAGGCTCAGTTTGGTGGACAAAGATTTGGAGAGATGGAAGTTTGGGCTTTGGAAGCATACGGTGCAGCTCATACTTTACAAGAAATGTTGACAGTTAAATCTGATGACATATCAGGAAGAGTTAAGACCTATGAAGCCATTGTTAAGGGGGAAAATATTCCTGAACCGGGAATCCCTGAATCATTCAAGGTATTGACTAAGGAATTACAAGCTTTGGCATTGAATGTTAAATTACTGGATGAAGAAGGCAATGAGGTTGTATTTGTTGAAGATCCGGATGAGAATGATGATTATTCTCAAATTGAAAGAATGGCTATTGGAGAAGAAGATTATCCGGTTAAATCATATTTGGTTGAAGAGGATGAATCGCGAAGCGGCGATTCTGAATTTGAAGATGAATATGACGATGATTTTGATGGGTTTTCAATCTCAGATACAGAAGAAGACGATTAATAATCTTTAATTAAAGAAAGGAGCGCTTCTTGAAAGAAATGACAAGTTTTGAAGCAATGCAAATAGGCCTAGCATCTCCTGAAATGATGAGGAGTTGGTCTAGAGGGGAAGTAAAAAAACCTGAGACAATTAACTATAGAACATTAAAACCCGAAAAAGAAGGGCTATTCTGTGAAAAAATATTTGGTCCGACAAAGGACTTTGAATGTAATTGTGGAAAATATAAGAGAATAAGATATAAAGGTGTAATCTGTGAAAAATGTGGAGTTGAAGTAACCAAGGCGAAAGTTCGTAGAGAAAGAATGGGACATATCGAATTGGCTACTCCCGTATCCCATATTTGGTATTTCAAGGGAATACCTTCAAGAATGGGACTTCTATTAGATATGAGTCCGAAATCCTTGGAAAAAGTTTTATACTTTGCTAATTATGTTATAACTGATCCTGGTGAATGTAGTGAATTGGCATATAAACAAGTTCTTACAGAAACCGAATTCAACAAATATTATGATGAGTATGACGACGAATTTGAAGCCTTGATGGGGGCGGAGGCAATCAAAAAACTTCTTTCACAAGTTGACCTTCAAAAAGAGCAAAAGGAATTGAGTGAAGAACTTTTGACTGCTACAGGACAAAAGAGAATTAGAGCTTACAGAAGACTTGAAGTTGTGGAATCATTCCTTCAATCGGGAAACAGACCTGAGTGGATGTGTTTGGATGTCCTTCCTGTTATTCCTCCGGATTTGAGACCGATGGTTCAACTGGAAGGTGGAAGATTTGCTACATCAGATTTGAACGATTTATATAGAAGAGTTATCAATAGAAATAACAGATTAAAAAGACTTTTGGATATCGGAGCACCTGACATAATCGTAAGAAATGAAAAGAGAATGTTGCAGGAAGCTGTAGATGCGTTGATAGATAACGGAAGAAGAGGAAAACCTGTTACCGGAGCTTCCAACAGACCGTTAAAGTCATTGTCCGATATGCTTAAAGGTAAAACCGGTAGATTCAGACAAAACTTGCTTGGAAAGAGAGTTGATTACTCAGGAAGATCCGTAATAGTTGTCGGACCCGAGCTGAAATTCTATCAATGCGGTCTACCGAAGGATATGGCACTTGAATTATTTAAACCTTTTATCATGGAAAAACTGGTTAAAAATGAAGATGCCCATAATATCAGATCGGCAAAGAAATTGATAGACAGAAAGAAACCGGTTGTTTGGGGAGCATTGGAAGAAGTGATCAAGGATCATCCGGTATTATTAAACAGAGCTCCTACTCTTCACAGACTTGGAATTCAAGCATTTGAACCTGTTTTGGTAGAAGGAAAGGCAATAAAGCTTCATCCTATGGTTTGTACGGCATATAATGCCGATTTTGACGGGGACCAAATGGCTGTTCACGTACCTTTGTCAGCGGAAGCTCAAGCGGAAGCAAGACTTTTAATGATGAGTACAAATAATATTTTGGCTCCAAAAGACGGAAAACCTATAACCACTCCTACTCAGGATATGGTTCTTGGAGCATATTATCTGACATCCGATTTTACATCTGAAGATACATCTTTTGTATTTGAGGATTATGATGAAATGATTAAGGCTTTGGAAAACAAGGTTATTAATCTTCATTCCAAAGTAAGTGTCAGAAGAAAAATTGATAATGAAGATCACGGTAAAATAATTAAATCCACAGTTGGGCGTTTTATATTTAACTCTGAAATACCTCAAGATTTGGGATATATTGACAGGTCAAAAGACAAGTATTCACTTGAAATTGATTCGTTGATGGATAGTAAGAGCTTATCTCAACTTATCGAAAAATGTTTCATAAGACATGGAAATATAAGAACTGCAAGATTATTGGATTACATCAAAGCGACCGGATATAAATATTCAACCTTGGCATCAATATCAATTTCTATGTCCGATGTTACGGTTCCTGAAACCAAGAAATCAATTATCGAAGAAGCTGAAAAGAAAGTTTTCGAAATTGAAGAATATACCGACATGGGGCTATATACAGAGAATGAAAGATATAACCAGGTTATTAAGACTTGGACTAAAGCTACTGATGATGTTGCCAAAGAGTTGATTAAAAATCTTGAGACTACAAATTCAATTGCCGTAATGGCAAATTCCGGAGCCAGAGGTAGTATCAGACAGATTAGACAGCTTGGAGGTATGCGTGGATTGATGGCGTCTACAACGGGAAGAACAATTGAAATTCCGGTTAAGGCGAATTTCCGTGAAGGACTTTCAGTACAAGAATTCTTTATTTCAACTCACGGTTCAAGAAAAGGACTTTCCGATACGGCGTTAAGAACGGCGGACTCGGGATATTTGACAAGAAGATTGGTGGATGTTTCGCAAGATGTAATCGTAAGAGAAGACGATTGCGGAACGGATTCATATATTACGGTTAAAGAATTTAGAGAAGGCAAGGAACTTATTGAATCTTTAAAATCAAGAATTACCGGAAGAACTTCTTTTGAAGACATACTTCATCCTATTACGGGAGAAATCATTGTTCATAAAAATGAAATCATAAATGAGCAAATGGCGGAAGAGATATCAAAAGAACATGTTTTGGAAACTTTTGACGGCAAAAAAGAAATTAAGGTTATCACCGAAGTGAAAGTAAGATCCGCATTGGAATGTCAGGCGGAACATGGAGTATGCTCTAAGTGTTACGGAAGAAACCTTGCTACAGGCAAATCTGCAAACATTGGAGAAGCTGTGGGCATTATCGCAGCACAATCAATCGGGGAACCGGGTACACAGCTTACGATGAGAACATTCCACACCGGAGGGGTTGCCGGAGCCGGAGCCATCACACAGGGTCTTCCGAGAGTTGAAGAGTTGTTTGAAGCGCGTAGACCTAAGGGACAAGCGATAATTGCGAAGAATGACGGAACGGTAATTTATGAAGATGTCGATGGAAAACTTGAAGTATTCATTAAAAATGAAGAGGAAAAAGTTAAATATCAAATTCCATACAATATAAAACCTATTGTTGCGAACGGATATGAAATAAAGAAAGGCGACAAGATAACCGAGGGTTCAATAAATCCGCACGAATATCTTGAATTATTGGGAACTCTTGCGGTTCAGGACTACATTATAAAAGAAGTTCAAAAAGTATACAGACTTCAAGGTGTAGACATTGATGATAAACATATTGAAATAATCATTAAGCAAATGTTGCAAAAAGTAAATATACTTGACGGAGGAGATTCTTCATTCTTGACGGGTACAATGGTAAACAGAAGGGTTGTTGACGCTGAAAACAAGAGACTTAGAGAAGAAGGAAAGAAGGAAGCCATTGTTGAAAATATACTTTTAGGTATCACTAAAGCAAGTATTGCATCCGATTCATTCTTATCCGCAGCATCCTTCCAGGAAACCACAAGGGTATTAACTGATGCATCAATAAAAGGAAAGCATGACGATTTGATAGGATTAAAAGAAAATATCATAATCGGTAAACTTATTCCTGCCGGAACGGGCATCAAAAAATATGCGAATGTAAAAATAAAAGCAAAGACTGATGATTTGGAAAAAGTCAGTGAATAAAGTGAATAATTAAAAGGATGTATCTTAAGATACATCCTTTTGAATATCAGATTTATTACAAAAAATTAATGAATTTTGTAATAAACAATTCAAAAATGAAAAAAATTAAATTATGATTCTAATAATTTAGTACTATTAGCTATAAAACAAGGAACAAATATTTTAGAAATGTTGACTTTAACATATACTGATGATAGAATTATAAAGGTTAAATTCAAAGATTATATCTTTTATTCAATTTAACGAATTCAATGCGTTGCGTTGATATATAAATTTAAACAGAAGGAGGTGCGATATGCCTACAATTAACCAATTAATTAGGAAGAATAGAGAAAGCGAAAAGAAAAAATCTAAAACTCCTGCTATGGGATATAACTTTAATACTTTAAGAAAAGAAAATACTAAAGTTAATTCTCCACAAAAGAGAGGGGTTTGTACTTCTGTAAGAACGGTTACTCCTAAGAAGCCTAACTCAGCTTTGAGAAAGGTTGCCAGAGTAAGACTTACAAATGGAGCTGAAGTTCTATCATACATTCCGGGAATTGGACACAACTTACAAGAACACAGTGTTGTGCTTATAAGAGGTGGAAGAGTAAAGGACTTACCAGGGGTAAGATACCATATCATTAGAGGTACTTTAGATACAGCCGGCGTTAACGGAAGAAAGCAAGCCAGATCTAAGTACGGTGCTAAAAAAGCATAATTAAATAATTGAAAGTGCATATATGTTTAGATTTATATATCAACAATGCACTTATCGGTGAAAACCGAGTACCAATGAAATACTAATTAGTAAGGAGGGAAGAAAAGTGCCAAGAAAAAGCGGTGTATCAAAAAAATTAGTTATGCCAGATCCGAAATTCAACGATTTGGTAGTATCTAAATTGATAAATAACGTAATGCTAGACGGTAAAAAAGGTGTGGCTCAAAAGATTGTTTACGGAGCACTGGATGCTATTGCTGAACAAACAGGCGAAGAATCTTTGGAAGTATTCCAAAGAGCTATGAACAACATCATGCCACTTCTTGAAGTTAAAGCAAGAAGAATCGGGGGAGCTACTTACCAAGTTCCAATGGAAGTAAGACCTGAAAGACGTCAAACTTTAGCACTAAGATGGTTGGTAAACTACTCTAGAAATAGAGGAGAGAAGACTATGATTGAAAGACTTTCAAAAGAAATCTTAGATGCTGCAAACAACACTGGATCAAGCGTTAAGAAAAAAGAAGAAATGCACAAGATGGCTGAAGCTAACAGAGCTTTTGCACATTACAGATATTAATCAAAATAAGGAGTACAAAAAGTGTCAGACATTAAACTAGATCAAATTAGAAATGTTGGGATAATGGCTCACATAGATGCCGGTAAAACGACAGTAACTGAGAGAATATTATTCTATACAGGAAAAATCCATAAAATGGGAGACACGCATGAAGGTACTGCAATCATGGACTCAATGGACCAAGAAAAAGAAAGAGGTATCACTATCGCCTCTGCAGCTACTACATGCTATTGGAACGATCACAAAATTAATATCATTGATACTCCTGGACACGTTGACTTTACCGTTGAAGTAGAAAGATCTCTAAGAGTTCTTGACGGTGCCGTTGCATTATTCGACGCTAAGAGTGGGGTAGAACCGCAATCTGAAACTGTTTGGAGACAAGCGGACAGATACGGAGTGCCTCGTATGTGTTTCATCAACAAGATGGATGCTACAGGAGCTGATTTCTTTATGGCGGTAGACACTATAAAGAATAAGCTTAAAGCTAATGCCGTACCTGTACAAATTCCTGTTGGTAAAGAAGCTAACTTTGTAGGTTTAATAGACCTTGTTAAAATGGAGGCTGAAATTTACCATGATGATTTAGGACAAGATATTGAAAAGACTGAAGTTCCGGAAGAGTTAAGAGAACAAGCGGAAGAATACAGAAATGCTTTGATTGAGGCAGTATCTGATTCAAACGAAGAAATTATGATGAAATACTTGGAAGGAGAAGAAATTACTCCTGAAGAGCTTAAGAAAGCAGTAAGAGTATCCACAATTAATAGAGATATTTTCCCTGTATTTTGCGGATCTGCATATAAAAAGAGAGGGGTTCAATTCCTAATCGACGGTATCGTTGATTATATGCCTGCCCCTACGGATGTTCCTGCGATTAAGGGTATCCTACCTAAGAAAAATGAAGAGGCTGAAGACATTGTTGACGAAAGACCTTCATCAGTTGATGAGCCGTTCTCAGCATTGGCATTCAAGATTGTTACCGACCCGTATGTAGGTAAGTTGACATATTTCAGAGTGTATTCAGGTAAGGTTACATCAGGATCATATGTATACAATTCAACAAAGGGCAGAAGAGAAAGAATCGGAAGAATCTTGGAAATGCACTCCAATCAAAGAAATGAATTGGAAGAAATTTCTGCAGGAAATATCGGAGCTGCTATAGGATTGAAAGATACGACTACAGGAGACACATTATGTGATCAAGACCATCAAATCATTCTTGAGAAGATGGAATTCCCTGAACCTGTTATCTCGGTAGCTATCGAACCTAAGACAAAAGCATCTCAAGAAAAGATGGGTATTGCTTTAGGAAAATTGGCAGAAGAAGATCCGACATTCAGAACATACACAAATAAGGAAACAGGTCAGACAATTATTGCCGGAATGGGTGAACTTCACCTTGAAGTAATTGTTGAAAGACTTTTGAGAGAGTTTAAAGTAGAAGCTAATGTAGGTAACCCACAAGTATCATATAGAGAATCAATCACTAAAGTTGCGGAATCGGACGGTAAGTTCGTGCGTCAATCCGGTGGACGTGGACAATACGGACATGTTAAACTTAAAGTTGAACCGGGTGAACAAGGAAAAGGTATCGAATTTATTGATGCTATTGTAGGAGGGGTTGTTCCTAGAGAATATATCGGCTCAGTTGAGCGTGGTGTAAGAGAAGCTTGTGAATCAGGTGTTCTTGCAGGTTATCCAATATTAGACTTGAAAGTAACATTATTCGATGGATCATACCACGAAGTTGACTCTTCAGAAATGGCATTCCAAATTGCCGGATCAATGGGATTGAGAGCTGCTGTTGAAAAAGCGGGTCCGATACTGTTGGAGCCAACTGAAAAAGTTGAAATCGTAACACCTGAAGAATATCTTGGGGATGTTATGGGAGATGTTTCATCAAGAAGAGGTAGAATTGACGGAATGGAAACTAAGGACGGTACTCAAATAGTAACGGCTTACATTCCATTGTCAGAAATGTTCGGTTATGCTACAGACCTTCGTTCAAATACTCAAGGTCGTGCTACTTATTCAATGCAATTTGACCATTATGAAAGAGTGCCGGACAGCATAAAAGAAAAAGTTTTAGAAGGAAAAAAATCTAATTAATAATTTGGGAGGATAGAAATGGCTAAAGCTAAATTTGAAAAGAATAAACCACACGTAAACGTTGGTACAATCGGTCACGTTGACCACGGTAAAACTACTACAACAGCTGCTATTACATTAGTATTGAACAAGAGATTCGGTACTGGACAATTCGTTGACTATGCAAATATCGACAAGGCTCCGGAAGAAAGAGAAAGAGGTATTACAATCAATACTTCTCACGTTGAGTACGAAACAGCTAATAGACACTACGCTCACGTTGACTGCCCAGGACACGCGGACTATGTTAAGAACATGATCACTGGAGCTGCTCAAATGGACGGAGCTATCCTAATCGTTTCAGCTGCTGACGGTCCAATGCCTCAAACAAGAGAGCACATCCTACTTGCAAGACAAGTTGGGGTACCAAAAATCGTAGTATTCTTAAACAAAGAAGACCAAGTTGACGATCCGGAACTAATCGAATTAGTTGAAATGGAAGTTAGAGAATTATTATCTGAATATGACTATGACGGAGACAACACTCCAATCGTTGTAGGTTCAGGATTAAAAGCTCTTGAAGATCCAGACGGAGTTTGGGGAGATAAGATTGTTAAGTTGATGGAAGCTGTTGACGAATACATCCCACAACCTGAAAGAGATACTGATAAACCATTCTTGATGCCGGTAGAAGACGTATTCTCTATCACAGGTAGAGGAACTGTAGCTACAGGTAGAGTAGAAAGAGGAGTTGTTAAGGTTGGAGATACTGTACAAATCGTTGGTTTGGTTGAAAAACCATCTGATGTAGTTGTAACAGGAGTTGAAATGTTCAGAAAACAATTAGACTTGGCTGAAGCTGGAGATAACATCGGTGCTCTATTAAGAGGGGTTACTAGAGATGATATCGAAAGAGGACAAGTATTGGCTAAACCTGGAACAATCAAACCTCACACTAAATTTGAAGGTGAAGTTTACGTATTAACTAAAGAAGAAGGTGGAAGACATACTCCATTCTTCTCAGGATATAGACCACAATTCTATTTCAGAACAACTGACGTTACTGGAGATATCCAATTAGCTGAAGGAGTAGAAATGGTAATGCCTGGAGATAACGCTACATTCACAATTTCATTAATCAGCCCAATCGCTATCGAAGAAGGATTGAGATTTGCGGTTAGAGAAGGTGGAAGAACGGTAGCTTCAGGAGTTGTATCTAAAGTTATTGAATAATAAATAAAACAGACTATGTCGGTAAGAAATTCCGACATAGTTTTTTTATACAAAAATTTCGTAATTCACTATAAATATATTTTAAATATAGACAAAGAAAATAAATTATGTGGTATTATTGTGTATATCTAAATATGTATTGTTTAATGATACTCTTTTAAAAAAGCCGATGGATATGATATAATTAAGCGGATATAATATATAAGGAGAAAATATGAAAAGTAAAGGCGTTAAAATAACTCTTATTTCGTTATTGGTACTGATTTTAATTTATTTATCGGGAGTAATACTTTTTGCTTTCAAAACTTATCCTAATACCTTTGTAAATGGTATAAACAAGGGGTTTGCATCTGTTGATAAACTATTCGATTTGGATGAAGTGGCAGACAGAACTGTTGAGGTTGAAGGACGCGAAAATAAAAAATTATTCCTTGAAGCCGAAGAGATCGGACTGAATGTTAAAGTTGTCGGAAAACCGCAAATTACTCAAAATAAATTTTTATGGTTTATCCAATTTTTTCAAAAACATGAGTATGATTTGCCTATCGAAGTAAGCTATGATGACAAAGAATTTAGTGAGTTGATAGAAAAGTCTGAAATAGGTAAAAATTCGACAGAGCCTGAAGATGCATATGTAAAATTTGAAAGTGACAAGGTAGTTATAGTCCCTGAAGTCGAAGGAAACAAATTGGATCTGAAAAAGACTAAAGAGGTAATAGTCGAAGCGCTTAAATCGGGCAAGATGACCGTAAAGCTTGAAAGTGAGTATTTGAAGCCTAAACTTACAAAGGATAGCAAAGAAATTATATCCAGAAAGAAAGAATTGGATAGATTTGCCGGACAGAAATATGTATTTGACTTTGAAGATAGAAAATATGAATTAAGCGGTGAAAAGCTTATTGAGATGTTTGATCTGAAAGGAAATAAATATGTGGTAAATGATGACAGATTGTCCGATTATATTGCTGAAATAGCGATAGAAACCGACACTTATGGTGACAGTAGGGTATTTAATGCTACCAATATCGGTCAAATAACAGTTCCGGCAGGAATTTACGGCTGGCAAATGAATGTTGAAGATACAAAAGAAAACCTTGTAAAAATGATTAATGAGAAAAAATCCGGCAAGGTTGAAATAGAATATAATTTAGAAGGCTTATCAAGAAAAAAAGATGATATCGGGAACACCTATATAGAGATAGATTTATCAAGACAAAAAATGTGGTTTTACCTGGAAGGAGAACTTTTGGTTGAAACTGACATTGTATCCGGAAACGGAGCACATTTCAATGCCGCAACACCGGTTGGTGTCAATAAAGTATGGTCCAAGGAAACGGATAAAGTATTGGTTGGAGACAATGCCGTTTCGGGATTGCCTTATGAATACCCGGTTAAATATTGGATGCCTGTAGGTTGGACAGGAAGCGGAATACATGATTCTTATCACAGAACTGCATATGGTGGAGATATATACATGTATGACGGAGGAAGCTCATGTATAAATACTCCCGAATCCGCAATGAGTGTAATTTTTGAAAATGTTCCGTTAAATACACCTGTAGTTATATATGAAAGTTCTACACATAATTCTCCAACTGAATTTCAAAAACAAGATATGATTAGAGAAGAAGAAAAAGGAAAAAATAATTAGAATGATTGAGTTAAAAAATGTTGTATATAAATACCCATCAGAAGAGGAAAACTCTAAGAATGCACTTAATGGCGTTACTTTAAAAATTCACGAAGGGGAATTTGTAACTATACTTGGACATAACGGTTCAGGGAAATCAACACTGGCTAAACTTCTTAATGTGCAAATAATACCTACAGAAGGGGAAGTAATCATCAACGGAATGACTACCGCTTCTACCGATGTATGGGATATCAGAAGGAAAGTCGGTATGGTTTTCCAAAATCCGGATAATCAAATGGTTGCAACTATCGTTGAAGAGGATGTTGCATTCGGACCGGAAAATTTGGGGATTGAAAATCCCGAACTGCGTGAACGAGTTGACAAATCATTAGAAACCGTGGGCATGCTTAAATACAAAAAGCATGCTCCTCATATGTTGTCCGGAGGACAGAAACAAAGAGTTGCAATAGCGGGAGTTCTGGCTATGAATCCCGATATAATTGTCTTTGATGAACCTACGGCAATGCTTGATCCTACGGGAAGAAAGCAAATAATGAGAAGTGCTAAAACTCTTAATAAAGAGCAAAATAAAACAGTAATAAATATCACACATTACATGGATGAAGCTGTTTTATCTGACAGGATAATAGTAATGGATCATGGGCAAATAGTACTTGAAGGAAGTCCAAAGGAAGTGTTTTCTCAAGTTGAATTGGTTAAAAACTTGGGCTTGGATGTCCCACAGGTAACTGAACTTGCATATTTGCTGAAAAAGAACGGAATAAATATTTCATCTGAAATTTTAACTATTGAAGAATTGGTGAAAAGTATATGAGTATAGAACTAAAAAACATAAATTATATTTATAATCAGGGGACTGTTTTTGAAGGAATAGCCTTAAGAGACATAAATATAAAGATAGAAGAAAATGAATTTATCGGACTGATTGGTCATACCGGTTCAGGAAAATCGACAATGGTTCAATTATTGAACGGTTTGCTCCAAGCAACTTCCGGAGAAGTTTCTGTCGACGGGGATATAATAGACTTTAAAGACAGGTCAAATCTTAAAGCTATAAGGCAGAAGGTGGGATTGGTATTTCAATATCCGGAATATCAACTTTTTGAAGAAACAATAGCCAAGGATATCGGATTCGGTCCGAAAAATTTGGGTTTGGACAGCGAAGAAATTGAAAAGCGTGTAAAAGAGTCAATGGAACTTGTCGGACTCGAATATGATACAATGAAGGACTTGTCCCCTTTTGAGTTGTCCGGAGGACAGAAGAGAAGGGTGGCTATAGCATCAGTTTTGGCAATGAAGCCGAAATATTTGGTGTTGGATGAACCTACGGCAGGTTTGGATCCGAGAGGTAGGGATGATATTCTCATGGAGCTTAGAAATATTTATGAAAATGATCCAAAGTTGACTGTCATATTGGTATCTCACTCAATGGAAGATATAGCAAAGCTTGCAAATCGTGTTATAGTAATGCACAGGGGCGAAGTGTTTGATGACGATATCCCTAAAAATGTTTACTCAAAGACAAATCAACTTGAAGAAATAGGATTAGATGTCCCTCAAATAACAAAAGCTATGTGTATGTTGAGAGAAAAGGGAATAGAATTTGATGAAACTATAATTACAGTTGAGGAAGCATTGAATGCTCTTCTGGAAAAACTGGGAGGTGCAAAAAATGAATGATAAAATGTCATTGGGACAATATATACCCGGAAATACATTCATACATCGATTGGATCCGAGAGTTAAGATATTTTTGACTGTATTTTACATGGTCGCATTGTTCTATATTAATAATATATTGATGTATATTCCGGTAGTTATTTACTTGGGATTAATAATTTATATAGCTAAATTGAAACCGATTAAGATATTAAAATCCTTGAAGCCGCTTCTGTTTATAATTGTTTTTACCAGCATTTTAAATATATTGGTAATACCGGGCAAGGAGTTGTTCAGTATATGGAAGATAAAAGTAACCGATGAGGGGCTGTATATGGCATTTTTCATGTCTTTGAGAATAGTCTTGCTTGTTGCGGGTACTTCACTTTTGACTCTGACAACAAGTACTATCCGATTGACTGACGGTTTGGAATCAATATTTTCACCATTAAAGATAATAAGATTTCCCGCTCACGAAATAGCCATGATGATTTCCATAGCTTTGAGGTTTATACCTACGCTTTTTGAAGAAGCCGACAAAATAAGAAAGGCTCAAATGGCGAGAGGAGCAGATTTTGATTCGGGAAATCTATTTAAAAAAGCTCAAAGTATGATACCTCTGCTTGTACCGCTTTTTCTAAATTCTTTTAGAAGAGCCGATGAATTGGCGGTTGCAATGGTTTCAAGATGTTATAGAGGATCTTACGGAAGAACCAGATTAAATCCGCTGAAAATGCAAATTATGGACTATATCACAGTTGTATCGGCATCAATATTCTTTGTGACGATAATAGTATCAAAAAAATTCATATGATTAAAAATATTAGATTATTAATAGCCTATGACGGAAGCAGTTTTGAAGGTTGGCAATACCAACAGAATTCAAGGACCATACAGGGAGAAATAGAAAAAGCGATAGAAAAAATAACGGGCAGAAAATCGAGGATAGTATGCGCCGGAAGAACCGATGCCGGAGTTCATGCTTACGGTCAGGTGGCCAATTTTTTGACCACATCCGAAATACCCGGGAAGGCGTTTAAATATCATTTCGATCAATATCTTCCTGCCGACATTGAAATACTTGACTCACAAGAGGAGGATTTGGACTTTCATGCCAGATTTTCAGCAAAAGCCAAAAGATACAGATATATCCTATATAATGATAAAAATATGCATCCATGCTTGAGAAAATATCGTGCAAGATATTCGACGAAATTGAATGTGGACGATATGCGAGAAGCTTCAAAATTATTTCTTGGAAAGCATGATTTTAAAGCTTTTATGAAATACGGCAAAAATGAAAATACCGTAAGAAACATAGATAAGATAGAGATTAGTAAAATACAAAACGAAATATATTTTGAATTTGAAGCGGAGAGTTTTCTTCACAATCAAATCCGAATTATGGTAGGAGCACTGGTTAATATCGGCAGAGGACATTGGTCAAAAGATGATTTGAAAAAAGTGATTGATGATGCGGACAGGCAAAAATCATCGATGACATTTCCGGCAAGTGGACTGTATTTGATGAATATTAAATATTGACTTATCGATAGATACAATATATAATATATAAGTGTTTAAAAAGAACTAGTTCTTTTTAAACAATATCTTCGAGAATGAATCGCAGCGTCGATGTGCGATTAAGAAATTGTCGAATTTACAAAACCGCTACCTCAAAAGCGGAGTCTAAATTTTTGGGGCATGATATTGTAGAAAGAATTAGGAGGAAAAAAATGACTACATTTTTAGCAAAGACTCACGAAGTTGAGCGTAAATGGTATGTTATTGATGCAGAAGGCAAAACTTTAGGTGATGTTGCATCAAGAGTAGCAACTATTTTAAGAGGAAAACACAAAGCTATCTACACTCCGCATGTTGATACCGGAGATTATGTAGTAATAGTAAATGCAGAAAAAATTCAAGTTACCGGTAAAAAAGCTGAGCAAAAATTGTATAAACACTATACAGGATATGCCGGCGGTTTGAGAGAAATCCCTTATAAAGACGTTTTAGCTAAACATCCGGAAAGAATTCTTGAACATGCAATTAAAGGTATGTTACCAAAGAATAAACTGGGTAGAGCGATGTTTAAGAAATTGAAAGTATATGCTGGACCGGAACATAAACACCAAGGACAATGTCCGGAAGTACTAGAGTTTTAAGGGGGGTAAAATATGAATAATCAATTCCAAGGTACAGGAAGAAGAAAAACATCTGTAGCAAGAGTAAGAATTTTACCGGGAAAAGGTGAATTTAAGGTAAATAAAAAGAACCTTGAAGACTACTTTGCTTATCAAACTCTGATTGATTTAGCTAAGTCACCACTTACATTAACTGAAAACGAAGGATCATACGATGTGTTTGTAAATGTTAAGGGTGGCGGATTTACAGGTCAAGCCGGAGCAATCAGACATGGTCTTTCAAGAGCATTATTAGAAGCGGATGCTGAGCTTAAGGCTGAATTAAAAAGAGCAGGTTTCTTGACAAGAGATTCAAGAAAGAAAGAAAGAAAGAAACCGGGTTTAAAGAAGGCGAGAAAATCTTCACAATTCTCAAAGAGATAATATTATACAAATCAGAAGTGTTGGAAATACTTATTTTCCAACGCTTTTTTTGTGCTTTTAAGCAAAAACTTATTAAATAATCTTAATTAATATAATTTAAACAATGAATTTTACGCAATACATAAATGGATATTTTCTTGAATGAAAATAAGGAAAAAAATTATTAAAATCCCTATATTTTCATATTTTAAAAGATTTTATGAATATTTTAGAAAAAAAAATTTACACTATATATTGCAGATTGGAATCATACATCAACTATATAATGTATTTTATCCATTTACTATGGGATGGATTAAATGTTATAATCAAAAAAGATTTATAAATAGGAGTGTCAAATGGAAATAAGGAAAAGAGATGGACGAATTGTCCCGTTTGATTTGAGCAAAATAGTAAATGCAATGTATAAGGCCTTTGTTTCACTTGGAAGAGAGCCAAAAATTGAAGATATTGTGGAAATGGCACAAAGCATTGAAAAAATGATTGTTGATAAATTTCCTTCAAGTCATACGGTTACAGTTGAAGAAGTACAGGACTTGGTTGAAATAACCTTGATTGAAAATAAACATTATGAAGTTGTAAAGTCATACATTTTGTATCGTGCACAACATACGATGGCGAGAAAAGTCGTTGAGAAATTTGAAGAATATATCAAGGATGAAAAACTTATAGAAATCATAAGACAAATACAATCTGACTTTGATAAGGTATATTATGATTTGGAGCAACTATATTTAAAGTTTTATTCATTTTTAAAGCCGGACTTTACTCAAAGGCAGTATCTTTCAGCACTTGTAAAGGCTGCGGCGGAATTGACAAGCAAAGAATCGCCGAATTGGGAATTTATAGCTGCAAGATTTATGACATATGAAAACAGCATTGAAATTGAAAATAATACGAAGAGCAGAAATATAAGAAATTTTAGAGAAAAAATTGAAGTTCTTACAGAAGAAGGTTTGTACGGAAAATACATTTTGGAATCATATACCGATGAGGAAATAGATGAGTTGGAAAAATGCTTGGATTATGAGAGAGACAAGCTGTTCAACTATTCAGGACTTGATTTGGTGGTTAAGAGATACCTGATAAGAGATGCCGAAGGGAAGATCTTAGAGAGTGTTCAGGAAATGTTTATGGGAATATCAATGCATTTGGCGATACCTGAAAAAGATAATAAGGTTGAGTTTGCAAAAAAACTTTATGATATTCTGTCAAATCTTAAGGTGACTATGGCTACGCCGACAATGAGCAATGCAAGAAAACCGTTTCACCAGCTATCCTCCTGTTTCATAGATACGGTTCCCGATTCTTTGGACGGAATTTACAGATCCGTTGACAATTTTGCACAAGTTTCCAAACATGGAGGAGGGATGGGTCTGTATTTTGGAAAAGTAAGAGCTACCGGATCAGATATAAGAGGATTTAAAGGTGTTGCCGGAGGCGTTATAAGATGGATAAGACTTGCAAATGATACTGCGGTTGCGGTAGATCAATTGGGTGTAAGACAGGGTTCCGTAGCGGTATATCTTGACGCTTGGCATAAGGATATGCCTGAATTCCTTCAATTAAAGACCAATAACGGTGACGACAGACAAAAGGCTCACGATGTTTTTCCGGCGGTGTCCTACCCGGATCTATTTTGGAAATTGGCGAAAGACAATATCGAAGCGACATGGTATATGATGGATCCGCATCAAATAAGGGATGTAATGGGATATGGATTGGAAGACTATTTCGGTGAAGAATGGGAAAGAAGATACTATGATTGCGTAAGAAATCCCAATATATCAAAGCGTACAATGTCTGTAAAAGACATGGTCAGATTGATTATAAGATCAATGACGGAGACGGGAACTCCATTTACATTCAACAGAGATGCCGTAAATGAGGCAAATCCCAACAAACATAAGGGAATGATTTATTCTTCAAATTTATGTACCGAAATCATGCAAAATATGAAAGAGATAGAAAGCATGGAAGAATTTGTTGAAGAGCAAAACGGAGATGTAATAGTTACCAAGAAGACTAAGGCGGGAGATTTTGTAGTATGTAATCTTGCTTCATTGGTACTTGGAAATATAAACTTGGATGATCAGGAAGAGATAGAATATGTAGTTTCAAACATTGTAAGAGCTTTGGATAATGTCATCGATTTAAATTACTATCCTATACCATATGCTGAAATAACCAATCAAAAATACAGGGCGATAGGTTTGGGAAGCTCCGGATATCATCATGCATTGGTGAAAAAAGGAATTATGTTTTCTTCCGAAGAACATTTGGAGTACATGGACAAAGTGTATGAAGACATTAACTACTATGCGGTAAAAACAAGCAATCAAATAGCAAAAGAAAAAGGAAAGTATTCATATTCCGAAGGATCTGAATGGGAAGACGGACAGTATTTTGAAAGAAGAAACTACAATAGCGAAAGATGGAATGAACTTAAGAAAGAAGTCGGAAAGACGGGCATGAGAAATGCCTATCTAATGGCTGTCGCCCCTACGGGATCAACATCGATAATCGCAGGAACCACGGCGGGAATAGATCCTGTTATGATGAGATATTTTCTTGAAGAGAAGAAAGGTTCAATTATACCTAGAGTTGCACCCGGACTTACAACAAGGACATTTTGGACTTATGAAAATGCCCACGAAATAGATCAAAGTTGGGTCATTAGAGCGGCATCTATCAGACAGAGACATATAGATCAGGGGCAATCCTTAAATCTGTATATAACTACGGAATATACAATGAAACAAATTTTGAATCTATTAATTTTAGCCAGTGATTTAAGATTAAAAACCATCTACTACATGAGAGGAAAATCTCTTGAAGTGGAAGAATGTGATACATGTTCAGCATAGGAGGAAAAAATGAATATTGAAAGAAAGGCTCTTTTCAATGAGCACGGAGATGTAGAGTTAACAAAGAGAAGGATGATTAACGGAAATACCACCAATTTGAATGACTTCAACAACATAAAATATACTTGGGTATCCGATTGGTACAGAACGGCGATGAATAACTTCTGGATTCCTGAAGAAATAAATATGAATCAGGACATAAAAGACTATAGAAACTTGGACGAATACGAAAAAAAAGCATATGACAAAGTACTTTCATTCCTGATATTCTTGGACAGTATTCAAACTGCAAATCTGCCGAACATAGGAGATTATACGACTGCCAACGAAGTTAATCTTTGCTTGACAATTCAGGCATTTCAAGAGGCGATACATTCTCAATCATATTCATATATATTGGACACGATTGCCAGTCCTGAGGAAAGAACGGAAATACTTTATCAGTGGAGAGACGACAAACACTTGCTTGAAAGAAACAAGTTCATCGGTCAAATATATAATGACTTTGTAGAAAATCCTTGTAAAGAAACATACATGAGAACTGTAATCGGAAATTATATTCTTGAGGGAATATATTTCTATTCAGGATTTATGTTCTTCTACAACTTGGGAAGAATGGGTAAAATGCCGGGGACGGTTCAAGAAATCAGATATATTAACAGAGATGAAAATACCCATCTTTGGTTATTCAGAAATATAGTATTAGAGTTGAAAAAAGAGGAGCCGGACTTATTCACACCTGATAAGTTGGAGATCTATAAGGCAATGTTGGCTGAAGGTGTTCGTCAGGAAATCGAATGGGGAAAATATGCAATCGGAAATAATATTCAAGGTTTGACGGCACAAATGGTACAGGACTATATCGAATACCTTGGAAATCTAAGAGCGAGAGGATTGGGATTAGGAAATCTGTTTGATAGAAACATTGAAGAGCCGGCATCAATGGGTTGGGTATCGGAATACGCCGATCCGAACAAGATAAAAACGGACTTCTTTGAAGGTAAAGTATCTGCATACTCTAAAGCGGCGGTATTTGAAGACGACCTTTAAAATTAGAAATTTTTAAATGTTAAAATTTCTAAATACAACATTAATCTTGCAAGGAAAATGATAACATTTTCAAGAAAAATATCATTTTTATGTTATAATTATTAAGAGGAGGAGTACTTATGAAAAATAAAGTATTTAAATTATTATTAGTTTTGGTTGTTGTCCTATCACTTGTAGCATGTTCAGGTGGAAATAGCGGATTGACAAAAACAGAGTATTCAGGAAGTATTTTCGGTGTTGAAATGGGGCAAACATTCTATTCTAAGGGAGATGAAATTCACAAAGTGGTTATGTTTATGTCTTCTGAAATAGGAGAAGGTAAGCCTTTTGCTACAAAAGAAGAGGCTGAAAGTGCTAACGATATGTTCGGGGCAGATTTTAAAGGTATGAAGGGAGTAAAGGTTGATAAAAAGGTTGATGAGAAAAAAGTTTCCGTATCAGTCGAAGTTGACCTTGATCAATTGAGTGAAGCTGAGTTAAAAGAATTTACCAAGTCAATGAAAGTGGGAGGAAATTCTAAATATCCTAGCTTGAAAGAAGCTGAAAAATCCGCTTCAGAAATTGGATTAAAGAAGAAATAGAAAAATATAGGACCTTGTATTAACAGGGTCCTTATTTATTTTTTAATATACATCTATGAAAAATACTACAAAATGTAGTATAATATCTAAAAATGGAAAGGAGAAAAATATGAGAAAAATTATTAGGATTTTAATGGTTGCTGTTTTGTTTTTTGCATTGGTTGCATGTGGTAAGAGCAACAGTTTATCCAAAACAGTTTACAAACTGGAAACCGAAGGTGTCATGAAAGTGGTGCAAACTTTTGAACACAAAGAAGATGAAGTACATAAATTTGTATACGAGTTATATTCAAAAATAGGTGAAAACAATATGTTTTCTACTAAGGACGATGCAGAGTACATGTATAAAAGCCTTGTTTCCGAACTTGAAGGAAAGAAAGGGTTTACCCATTCTAAAGATATTAAGGATACTGAGGCCACACTGAATTTTATAGTTGACTTTAACGAATTGGATGAGGAAGCCTATAACATTATTGCCAAAGATATTAAAAAATCAGGAAACTCTAAATATCCAAGTCTAAAAGATCTTGAAAAAAAAGCTACAGAAATAGGATTGACAAAACAACAATAAAATGTTTTAGAACGGATAATAATTTTCCCCGGATATATTTGGTCCGGGGATTTTTTTGTTTGTTTTTACATGATGATTATGTTATTATCAAAATGTTTAATATAAGTCTCTTAAGTTGAGGCTTGAAATATAATTATATACTTGTGAAAATTTAGAAACAGTTTATATATTTATATATAATATATCATTTTAATTTTGGAGGAATAATACATGAGAAATAATAAAAGAAACATATTGTCTTTGATTGCTCTAGTTCTCAATACTATTTATGTGTTAATATCTATTTTTATCATCATAAGTGCTTACAGAACTTCAAATTCTAATCCGAGCAACCAGGGAGGAGCTATGTTTGTTGTTTTCGCTTTACCACACTGGATTGCCACTTACATAGGTTATGCGGTAAATATTAGAGCTTATCGGTTGAACAGTTCAAGACTAACTCTTATTTCGGCTTTTGTTTTGCTATTTGCGATGATATTGTTCATACCTTTTTTCTTGGCATTGGCTATTCAAGTTATTCTATTGTTCATCGCTTCATATCAAATTTCGGAAAGTAAGGAAAGTAAATAGAAAAATATTTTAAGATACGGAATATATCGTTAGAACTTCTATTATTATAAATCACAGAAAGACTAAAATTTTAATTTTATCCTTGATTAGATATTGTAAATTATATCTAAAAATTATTTTTAACAATGTATTTGATTAGAGAAAGAATATAATAAAGATTCAATTCAAAACGGATTTTTAAATTCTTCTCTAATTTTTTGATTAAAATATTAAATGAATTTAGTGCTGTGTAATATTTTTCATCAGCGATATTGCAATTTATATGTTTTACTTTTCTGTAGGACATTTTATCTTTTATATCCTCATAATTAATATAATTAGATTTTTTGATAACATCCAGATAGTTGACAGGTTTATGATATTTATATTTGCTATAAGTCAAATACTTAAATGTATCCTTGAGCAGATTTCCAATTTTTGGGGAAACATTTTTTATCTTTCACATTTTTAATTTTTTTAATATGAGTCCTTATGTTAGTTTTTATATTTTAAATTATTACAAAGTAGCTTGTGATTAATTACAAATACAAAATTTATAATTTAGATGGGTAAAAATCTTATAAGTGGTTATAGTATTTATATAGGGTAATATGTGAGGAAATTTTACAAGATAATATGGAGGAAATTATGAATTAATAAGATGACATCGGAATGTAGATGTTTGTGATTGTGAGTTATGAGTAAGAATATTTGTTATATGAACGGAATGGCTGAGTGGTAACGATTCGATGTTGATATTTTTTAGGGCATGATTTTTGTTGATACATGCCGGGAGAAAGTAAGTTAACAGTATTTTTAATGAACCAAATTATGATAAAGAGGATAAAAAAATGAAGACTTATAAATTAATTTTACTATTAGCGGCAGCTTTACTTTTTGTAAGTTGTAGCAAGTCATCGGAAGATGTTAATTCACTTAAAAAGGATTTGGAAAAATTGGAAGAAAAGATAGATAAACTTGAAAAAGTCGGAAATGAAAATGCCAAGAAACAAGAATCTGATAAGAATACTAAAAACGAGGATAATCCAAAACAAGAAAACAAGGATAAAGAACCTAAAAAAACTTAGGAACCTTCTAAAGATCCTAAGAAAGAAGAACCTAAAAAAACTGAGAATAATGGCAAGATTAATGAAAATAAAAAAGTCGAATTTAAAGACCCCGGATTTTATAACGGTAAATTGATAGTTCCTGATCCCGGAAATACCGGCGATATTTCCGTAAGTAAAGCCGAAGAAATGGGATATGATGTGTGGAAAATTACATATGTGGATGGAGAAATGGCGATTAATACGGGAAGTCATGAGGCATTTGCCGACATTTGGTATGGTAGAGATTCCGCCGAAAATCCATTGAATACTTATTTGCAAATGGTAGACGGTGTGTACTTATATAACAATATTCCGGTTATATATCTACATACTTTGGTTGTCGATTCGGGAGGCTTGAAGTTTAGAGATGTATTTCAGTCTGCGGATGAATCTCCTACAAGTGATACCGGAGGTGATATCGGATTTATTGAATATTCGGCACCGGACTATTTTCACAGATAAAGTTGAGAAAAACATAATATAGTTTTTTTCTTCTTGACAAAGTATTCGGCAAGTGATATTTTAGAAAGGAGTTAGAGTGTTCTAACTATTTTTTAAAAAAATTAGGTTAGTAAGGACTAACCATATAAGATGGAGGAAAAATGAAGAAGAGAGTTGGTATAATGCTTCTTGCGCTTGTGATGATGTTTTCTGTTATAGGCTGCAAGAAGGAAGAAAAGAAAGAAGAAAAATCTGATAAGAAGATGGAACAAAAGTCTGATAAAAAAGGCGAAACAACTGCGGGAAAGAAAAAAATCCTTGTAACAAGCACAATGTTGACTGACTTAGTAAGAGAATTGGTTAAAGATGATGCTGAAGTTGAAGGTTTATTGGGCACAGGAGTGGACCCTCACGAGTATGAACCTAGTGCAGGTGATGTTAAGAGACTAAAAGATGCTGACATCATTATTTATTCAGGATTGCACTTGGAAGGTAAGATGGCTGACATTTTCGAACAATTAAAGAAAGACGGTAAAGTTGTAATTGAAGCTGCCGGAAGTCTTCCAAAAGATAAGTTAATTGATTGGGAAGAAGAAGGACAAACAGAAGAACTTAAAGATCCGCATGTTTGGAACTCAATAGAAATGTGGGATATGGTTGCTAAATTTGTGGGAGAACAATTAAAAGCCAATATAGAGGGGAAGGCTGATGCAATTGAAGCGAATTATCAAAAATATTCCGGAGAGTTAAAGAAATTGCATGAAGAATTAAAAGAACAAATCAAACAAATACCTGAAAAATCAAGATACCTTATAACTGCACATGACGCATTCCAATATTTAGCTAGAGATTATGGAATACAAGTTAAGGCAATTCAAGGGGTTTCTACTGAAACAGAAGCAAATACGAAAGATATTGAAAATTTGGCAAAATTTATAGTTGAGCACGATATTAAATCAATATTTGTTGAAAGCTCAGTTTCCGACAAAAATATGAAAGCTCTTCAAGAGGCTGTTAAGTCAAAAGGAAAAGAAGTAAAAATCGGTGGAGAGCTATTCTCAGACTCATTGGGAGAAAAAGGAACAGAAGCTGAAACATATATTGGTATGATGAAGACAAACATCAGAACCATTGTTGAAGGCTTGAAATAGAATGAACATTATTAAGATTGAAGACTTAACAGTTGCGTATAATGAAAAACCCGTTTTATGGGATATAGACTTAGAAATAGAAAAGGGCAAACTTACAGCTATTGTAGGGCCGAACGGAGCCGGTAAGTCGACTCTTATAAAGGCAATCTTAGGAATTTTGAATATCAGTTCTGGCTCTATATTAATAAATGGAGAGAAAATAAGCAAAAACAGAAAAAATATTTCGTATGTTCCTCAAACGGGAAGCGTTGATTGGGATTTTCCAATAAATGTGGAAGATGTCGTGTTGATGGGAACATATGCTGAACTTGGATGGTTTAAGCGAGTTGGAAAGAAACAGAGAGAAGAGGCTCACAAAGCTCTTGAAGCGGTTGAAATGACGGAGTATAAGCATAGGCAAATATCTAAATTGTCAGGAGGACAGCAGCAGAGAGTTTTTTTAGCAAGATCATTGGTTCAAGATGCTGATGTGTATCTTTTAGATGAACCGCTTAAAGGTGTCGATGCAAAAAGTGAAAAAACGATAATGAATATATTGTTGGGGCTAAGAGATGCCGGAAAGACAATTGTTATTGTTCATCACGATTTGAGGACAGTCGGATCATACTTTGATAATGTTGTTTTAATAAATAAAAGAATTATTGCAAGTGGAAGAATTGAAGATTCATATACAGATGAGAATATAGGAAAAGCATATTTTAATGGAGATAATTATGAATCAAATAGTTGATTTTATTTCGTCCTACTCAGGTCTTGTCGCATTTGGCTCAGGGATTCTGGGGATATTGTGCGGAATAATGGGAGTATTCATTGTTATCAGAGATAAAAGCTTGGTCGGGGATGCAATAGCGCATGCTTCCCTTCCGGGAATAGCAATTGCGTTTTTGATTTTCGCTACAAAGAGCAATGTTGTCCTGATGATTGGAGCAACAATTTCAGGATTGATTGCATTGCTTCTGATATCTCTTGTTGAAAAACATTCAAAGATAAAATTTGATTCGCTTTTAGCATTAATACTATCCACATTCTTCGGATTCGGAATGATATTGATATCATATATTCGAAGATATATGACAGGGCATGCAGGACTACAGTCTTATATATTTGGTCAAGCCGCTGGTTTCTTAAGAGAAGATTTGTACAGACTTTATTACGTTTTAGCGTTGATTTCTTTTTTGATAATTTTATTTTACAAAGAAATGAAATTATATTCGTTCGATCCTAATTTTATGACAAGCATTGGTTATAACGCAAATGTGGTATCTTTAATGATCAATACATTGACGGTTATGACAGTTGTAGTAGGTCTGCAAATTGTTGGAGTAATCTTAATGTCTGCAATGATTATTGCTCCGGCATCAGCGGGGAGACTTTTAAGTGATAAATTAAGAAATATCTTATTTATCTCGGCGATACTCGGATTTATAGGGGGGTATTTCGGAACATTATTAAGTGTTATTTACGAATTGCCTACCGGACCTACAATTTCGGTGTTGTTGGTAACTATAGTTATTTTGTCGGTGATTTTTTCACCTAAGAAAGGACTGTTGAAGAGAATTATAGGGAAAAAGGAGAATTTGTAATGGATATTGTTTTAATTGGTATTATTGCGATTCTGGTAAGTTTTTCCTGTTCAATTATCGGGCTTCATCTTGTTTTGAGACAGAAGTCCATGTTGATTGACTCGATAACACATACGGTGTTATTGGGTATAGTATTGGGATTTTTGATAATACCTGATATAAACTCCCCATTTTTAATACTTAGTGCTGCTTTAATGGGGATTATAACCGTGTTTTTAACTGAAACTTTGAATAATACGGGCTTAGTAAAAAAGGATGCGGCAATAGGTTTGATTTTTCCATTATTATTCAGTATTGCTATAATAATAATGACAAAGTACTTAAAAAATGCACATGTTGATGTTCACAGCGTACTTTTAGGAAAGATAGAATTTTCGATTTTCGACAAGTTTTCTATAGGAGATTATGATTTAGGGCCCAAGGCACTTTGGATTATGGGAATCATATTTATAATTAATGCATTATTTGTTATGATATTCTACAAGGAGCTTAAGATTACATCTTTTGATACTGATTTTTCAAAGATTGTCGGATTTAATCCTATATGGTTAAATTATGCTCTGATGGCTTTGGTATCGGTAACTACGGTTGGAGCTTTTCAATCAGTGGGATCTATTTTGGTAATTTCATTCATGGTTGGACCTATAGTTATTGCGTATTTTTTGGCGGAAGATTTAAAAACTCTGATATTTTATAGTTTTTTGGCAGGGATAGTCAATTCGGTGATAGGTATAGTTATAGCTAACAGATTTGATTTGTCTATATCGGGAAGCATTGCTTCGGTGATGGGTTTTTCATTTATACTTCTATTTATTTTTCATAAGAAAAATGGACTTATCGGAAAACTTTACCACAGAAATCAAAAGAAAAGAGAGTTCTTTAAAATCAATATCATGTTTCACATCGCATATCATCACAAGATGGGAGATATGGCTGAAGAGTGTAATATAAAAACAATTGATAGACATTTTAATAAAGACAAAAAAATTATGGACAAATATATCGAAAGTCTTATTAAGGATAATGAAATTGAAAATATTGACGGAATATTGCATATAACTGAAAAAGGAATGTCGAAGATTGAAGAATACAAATATTTAATGGAATAAAAATGAAAAAAGAATTGTGTATTGAGAATTTTGAAGGAGCATTGATTGCTCAAGAATTGGGATATGATTCAATAGAATTAAATTCAGCACTTTGTTTGGGAGGGCTGACTCCGTCTTTGGGACTTGTAAGAAAAGTTTCTGAAAATGTTGATTTAGAGATAATTTGTATGATTAGAAACAGGGCTTGCGGTTTCAATTACTCGGACTTGGAGTATGAAGAGATGCTTTCCGAACTTGATATTTTTTTAGACGAGAATATAGCGGGAATTGTTTTCGGCTTTCTGACATCCGATTTTAAAATAGATGTTGAGAAAACTCTAAAATTTGTAGAAAAAATTCATTCTAGAAATAAAATTGCAGTGTTTCATAGGGCAATTGACAATGTAGAAAACTATGAGGACGGTATAAAAACTCTTATAGATTTGAAGGTGGACAGAGTTCTTACCAGCGGTCAGGAAGAAACCGCCATTGAAGGTATTGAAAAACTTAAGAACATACAGCTTAAATATGGAAATAGTATCGAAATAATTGCGGGATCGGGACTGAACAGTTCCAATGTCGAAGAATTTGTATCTAAGACAAACATAAACTATCTCCATTCCACATGTAAAGAGTTTAGAGAGGATATTACAACCGCAAACAAGGTGAGCTATTCAATTTATTCCGATAAAACTAACAGTTTTCAAGTCACAAGTTACGAAGAGGCAAAAAAATTTGCCGAGGCAGTAGATAAATAGGATGATATGTCAGAGATCTTTTAGCTCTGGTATATCATCTTTTTGTTATATTTAGAGTATTGAGTTTGTAAAGTGGCGAATGATTTGAAAACTGAAGATTATGAAGTACATAAAGGATGTTGTACAAAGGTGATTTTTTACTAAATAAAAAAAGCTCAAAATGAGCTTTAATTATATTTTAATTGTCATTACTACATCTTTTCCCGCTACAACATCTCCGAAGTTTTTATCCATTTTTTTTACCACATCCATATTGGTTATAACTATTGGAGTTTCAAGGTTATAGCCTTTTTTATGTATAAGGTCAAGATTAATCTTGGCAACTTTTTGCCCCGCTTCTACCATATCTCCGTCATTGACAAAATATTCAAAACCTTCCCCCTTCATTTCGACAGTATTCATACCTATGTGAACCAAAAGCTCCAATCCTTGAGAGGTCATCAAAAACGCATGTTTAGTTTTAAATACTTGTATAATTTTTCCAGAAGCCGGTGCTACAACAATTTCTTCTTTCGGGTCGACAGCAATTCCGTCTCCAAGAAATTTTTGTGAAAATGTTTCATCCTTTACTTCGGTAATATCCAGTGATTTTCCTGTAAAAGGTGCCAATAATTTGATTTTAGTTCCAAATAATCCCATTTTTTCTCCTATCTTTTCGCCATACGTCTGAAAGTATGTCTTTTTCCTTTTATTACAGTTGAATAAGCCGTTATATTTTCAGGGCTTGCAATACCCGGGGACAATCCGCTGTCTCCCAAATGGTGAATATCGGTTCCCGACATTTTACACATAAGAGCTATGTTTTTTACTGTCTCCAAATCTGAACCTTCCTGGCTTGTTCCCACCGCAGTCATACTCATTTTACCATATTCATGAATTACTTTAATAAGTTTTTTAACCTTTTTCAAGTCAAATCCCGGAATTGTACCGGGTGCAGGGATAAGGACTATATCAGTTCCCGCCTCTATAAAATCTTTAACGGTTTTTTCGCTTATCAAATTTTCATTTGCCTCGGTAGATGAGCCCGCTGCGTGCATTTTTCCGGAAATTATTGCAATTTTGTCACCGAATTTTTCTTTAACCTGTTTGATTACATCAAGTATTCCCTGATTGGTTACCCCGGTTCCCGGATTTCCTGTAAGTACTAAAAAATCTACATCCTGATCAATGAGTTTTTGGATATTGTCCATTGTGGCTGTTCTGCCTGCGGATAACCTCCACAGACTATCGTCATTTTCATCAATTTCAAATACAGGCTCAAGATTTACCCCTATCAAACGATTAGTCAGTTCCTTTGCTTTTTTTAAAGGTTTATCCGAGTCGATTCCGAAAATGATGTTGTCATTTACATCGAATGCATTGAATAGAATGATGTCGGAACCCATAGCACATGCAAGTTCCGCATTTGAAACATCTCCGAGAATAGGAGGGAATGATCCTACAACTTCAGTTACAAGGACTCTTCCTTCCGAAAGATATAAACTTTTTAATTTATCTTCTTTACTTAAATTTGCCAAGTCACTTGCCTGACAGTCCATATATCTCTTTACCATAAACACCTCAGTTCACTATATTTGTCGGATTTCCGTTTAGGAAATTAATTGTATTGTCGAATGCTATTTTTGCCCTTCTGACCATAGATTCTTTTGTGAGATATGCAATATGTGGAGAAAGTAGAATATTTTTGCAATTTAACAAAGGATAATCTTGATTTAGAGGGGGTTCGATGTCAAATACATCAATGCCTGCAAATTTGATTTTTTCATTATTTAACACATCTGAAAGAGCTGTATTGTCAACAATCGGACCTCTGGCGCAGTTTATAAAAATTGCACTCGGTTTCATTAATTCCAACAGATCTCCGGTTATGAAACCCTTTGTATTTTCATTCAGTGGGAGATGAACACTTATTATATCTGAATTTTTGAATACTTCTTCTATTGATTTGTATTTGATTCCCATTTTCTTAACATCATCTCTTTCAGTTCTGGAAAAAGCGATAACATCGGCTCCAAAAGCTTTGAAAAGTTTTGCGGTTTCAATACCTATATTTCCCGTACCTATAATCCCTACAGTTTTTCCCCTTATTTCATAACCCGTGTAATAGTCCGCATGAGTTTTTGATCCTCTTGTTGCTTCATCTCCCTTGGAAATCATTCGGTATATGTCGAGAACCAAACCTATAACCAATTCCGCAACAGCAACATTTGAATACCCCGATGCATTACAAACTTTGATTCCCATCTTATTTGCCTGCTCCATTGCTACATGATCAAATCCCGTGAAAGCTACATTGATAAGCTTAAGATCTTTCTGATTTTCAAAGGCTTCTTTTGGGAGAGGGGAGTTTGCAATCATCAAAATATCCGCACCTTCAACCCTCTTTTTCTGTTCGTCTATATCTTTGGCTTTATCGCCGTAGTACTCAAATTCATGTCCTAAATTTTCAAGTTCTTTCCTGTAATTATTTAATAATTCGTCATTGATTCCAAGCGGTTCAATTAATTTGATTTTCATAATGCCTCCTAAAACGCATCTATGTCAATATCACTTGCCATTATAAGTCCATTTCTCGGGTTTAACGAAAAATCTAAAATCTTTGGACCGTCCGGCATGCAATTTCTCTTAAATTGCTGAGTCTTAAATCTAAATAGAAATTTGTTCAACCATTTTTCAATCTCTTCATGAGAATATTTGTCTTTAAATGCCAACTTAGCCATAAATAAAACATCATCTTTATTTGCCAGATTTCTGATGAAATGATAAATAAAGAAATCATGTAATTCATAGGGACCTACATTTTCTTCAGTTTTTTGCACAATTTCATCATTTTTTGTAGGCAATAATTCAGGTGAAATTGGGGTTTCCAAAATATCGTTCAGAGTATCTTTTAACAGGGCGTTATTGGTACTGTTTGCAACAAATCTCACAACCTCCCTCAGAAGTGTTTTAGGAAGTCCTGAATTTATCGCATACATCGACATGTGATCGCCATTATATGTTGCCCATCCAAGAGCTATTTCGGACATGTTTCCGGTTCCGAGAACTATTCCCCCATGTTTGTTTGCCAAATCCATTAAGATTTGGGTTCGCTCGCGAGCTTGAGAGTTCTCATATACTATACTCAAATCATTCGGGTCATGTTCTATATCCTTGAAGTGTTGAGTTACCGATGTACTTATGTCTATTTCACTAATTGTTGCATTGTAGGATTGGGCAAGATTTCTACCATTCATCAGAGTTCTTGTCGAGGTTCCGAAGCCCGGCATTAAGACGGCCTGGATATTTTTTGAATCCAATCCCATTTTGAAATAGGTCAACGAAGTTACTATAAGAGCCAAAGTGGAGTCAAGTCCCCCGGAAATACCTATGAATACTTTTTTGTCCTTAATTGCGGAAAGTCTTCTTTTCAAAGCTTCGGATTGAATATTCAAAATATTTTGCATTACATGCGCATAATCTGAATGTATTTTAGGTATGAAAGGAGAAGGATCAATATTTCTTTTTATAATGCAGTCGCTCTCATTTAAATCAACATATTTGACAATATAGGACTTAATATAGTTTTGTTTTCCGATATTGTACAAATTAATATCCGTATAGGATATACCGTTTTTATAATTTGAAATATTTTCTAATAGCTCTCCATTTTCCAAAATTATTCTTCTCGCCGAATACATCTCGTTTGTCGAAGATTCTCTCGAACTTGGACCGGCATAATTGACAGCCTTGTTTCTCATTGAATATTGTGACAAAAAATCAAGTATAGGATTTCCTATAAATTCCGGAGATGAACCTGCTATGGAAAGTATGCTCACATCCTTTTCAATATATTTTGCAGGTCGGTGCATAAAATCATCTTCAAATTCAAATCCTATTTTGAAATTATGATTCTTATCCGAAAATACAAAATTATTGCTCAGTTTATGGATGTTATCATCAAAAAAGAACTCAATATCGCCTTGATAATCACACATATGCCTTGCATAGTAGTAATTGCTTAATTTAGGAATAAACGCCAAAATATTACCATTATTAAGAATTGCTAAAACATTGTATATTTCACCGTTTATATTTAACGGCAATCCCACGCTGACAATCAAATTCATATTTCGTGTGAATTTTTTTATCTCAAGTAAAGCATGTTTGGATTCTTCCAAGATACCTTTATTTACGGTAATATCTCCGGCAGATACTCCCGTAAGAGTCAGTTCTGAAAACTGAAGCAAATCAATACTTAATTTATTTGCATATTCTATGTAATTTTTTATATTTTCTTTATTCTTCTTGACATTCAGTAAATTTAAGTCAATATTGGCGGATGCCAATCTAATAAAATTTCTATTCATAAGCCCTCCTGAGAATATTATATCATTTCTTAAAATTTTGATAAGAGATATTGAAATATTGACATAGTTAGTCTCATATAATAAAATATAAATACCCCATAGGGGTATGAGAAGGGAGGTAGTATGAAAAAAAAGTTTGAAATAGAAGGCATGACATGTGCGGCATGCGTTAATGCGGTAGAAAAGGCGGTAAAAAAGATTGATCCCGAGATTGAAGTTAATGTAAGTTTAATGACTCATTCCATGGATGTGAAATCTGATAAAGAAATCGACTCGGACACTATATTGAAAGCGGTTGAAAATGCCGGATACGGAGCATTTGAGAAGAAACAAAAAAAAGAAAAGAGAGTTTCTCCAAAAGAAATAATAGAAAAAGATTTATTAAAGTTAAAAAACAGGCTTAAAATATCAATTCCGCTCATGGTACTTTTGATGTACATAGCAATGGGACATATGATGTATCTGCCTTATCCCGACTTTTTCACCAAGCCTGAAAATGCGGGGATATTCATTTTTACACAGTTTTTAATTTCGATACCCATTCTTTTTGCAAATAGAAATTATTTTATAAACGGATTTAAAGCTTTAAGACATAAAAATCCCAATATGGATTCTCTCGTTTCATTGGGTTCGATAGCCGGAGTGATTTATGGAATATTTACCATTTACATGATTAGTTACGCATTGGGAAGATCAGATATGAAAATGGTCCATAAGTACATGCATGACATATACTTTGAGACATCAACTATGATATTGACTCTCATAACATTTGGAAAATATCTTGAGGCAAAATCAAAATCCAGGACTACGGATTCGATAAATAAACTTATAGATATACAGCCTGATTTTGCGATAGTTGTAAATGATGGAGCGGAAATTGAGATTCCTATTGAAGAAGTAAAGAAGGGAGATATTATTAAAATTATTCCCGGAGAAAGAATTGCGGTTGACGGAGTTGTTAAAGAGGGAAGCTCTTCAGTCGATCAGTCAGCAATTACAGGAGAGAGTATTCCTGTTGAAGTAGGTAAGGGAAGTAGAGTTATTTCAGGCTCAATCAATAAAAACGGAGCTTTTTTGATGGAAGCTACAAATGTGGGAGACGAGACTACGATATCAAAAATCATAACTCTTATGGAAGAAGCAAGCGCCACGAAGGCACCCATATCCCAACTGGCAGACAGGGTTTCGGGGGGGTTTGTTCCAATAGTAATGAGTATTTCGGCAATATCATTTTTAACATGGTTTATAATGGGATACGGATTGGAATTTTCCTTTTCTATAGCCATAGGAGTTTTGGTAATATCATGTCCATGCGCATTGGGACTTGCTACTCCGGTCGCCATGATGGTAGCTACAGGGAAAGCGGCGGATAACGGAATTTTGGTTAAATCTCAGGATGCATTGGAAAATCTTCATAAAATGGATGTTATGATATTTGATAAAACAGGTACAATTACTGAAGGTCGTCCTATTGTTACAGATATAATTACAATAAACGATTATCCTAAGGATAGGGCTTTGGAAATAGCATTGTCTATAGAAAATAATTCTCAACAGCCGCTTGCCGATGCGATTGTGAACTATTCAAGAGAAAACGGATATGAGGTAAAAAGTATATCGGATTTTGAAGCGATAGACGGAAAGGGAGTTAGTGCGAGAGTTGAGGATAAAATATATTTCATAGGAAATACAAAACTTATGAAAGATGTCGGAATCGAATATTCTAATATAGAAAAAATTACAAATGAATATTCAAATCAGGGGAAAACGGTGGTTTATATGTTTGATAAAGAGAGTGTAATTTTGATATTTGCTATCGCTGATAAAATAAAGGACAGCAGTATTGAAGCCATATCTCAAATAAAAAAATTAGGCATGAAGACCGTTATGCTTACCGGAGATAATAAACTTACCGCTCGGAATATGGCACAAAGAGTGGGAGTTGACAGTTTTGAAGCTGAATTGTTACCTCAGGATAAGGACAGAATTGTAAGAAAATACATGGAAAACGCTAAAGTTTGCATGGTCGGAGACGGAATAAATGATGCGCCCGCCCTTATGAGAGCGGACATAGGAATAGCGATAGCGGACGGTACCGATATTGCAATTGATTCAGCAGATTTGGTTTTGATGAAATCAAATTTACAGGACATAGTAAATTCTATAAAATTAAGCAAGAGAACCCTAGGTATAATAAGGGAAAACCTATTTTGGGCATTTTTCTATAATATACTGGCAATCCCCGTAGCGATGGGTGTGTTTTATTTACCGTTCGGATTAAAATTGAATCCGATGTTTGGAGCCTTTGCTATGAGTTTGAGTTCGGTTTTTGTAGTTACGAATTCCTTGAGAATTAAGAATTTCAAAATTCAAGAGGCAAACAGAGAAACAGGCAAAAATTCTGAAAGCAAAGTAAAAATTTCAAATATTAATATAAATATAAAAAATCAAAAAATAGAGGAGAGAAAAATGAAAAAAATATTGACTATTGAAGGAATGACATGTAATCACTGTAAAATGAGAGTTGAAAAAATATTGAAGGGATTTGATGCGGAAGTTGAGGTTTCATTGGAAGAAAAGACAGCTACAGTGACCGCTGATCACGAACTTGATGATGCAAAACTAAAATCCGCAATCGATGAAGCAGGCTATGAAGTAGTAAGCATTAAGTAATATGAAAGCAGATCATAAGAAAATATTAAAGAGACTTAAAATTATCAGCGGACAGATTGACGGCATCATCAAGATGGTTGAAGAAGACAGATATTGCCTGGATATTTCAAATCAAATAATGGCGGTCAATTCAGCTTTGAAATCTGCCAACAACGAAATATTGAAATCCCATATCGAACATTGTGTAAAAGACTCCCTGAACGGAAATTTTTCGGAAGTTGATCAAAAAATTCAAGAAATAAGTAATATTATTCAGAAAATGGGTAAATAGTATGAGGATATTTGCAAGTGATTTAGACGGAACATTGTTGAATAAAAACCATAAATTTAGCAACAAGTCCTTGGAAGCTTTGAAAATAATAGAAAATTTGGGGATGAAATTCGTTGCAGTTTCAGGACGCGTATATGAATCCATAAGGTATCTTACGGATTCGGTAGGTATAAAATCTTGTATTATTGCCAACAACGGAGCATTAATAATCGATGAGTCGGGAAATGAGATATACAGAAAACCTATTTCAAAAGAATCTCTGAAGCAACTTATCAAACTTTCCAGAAAGTACAATCTGGACTATCAACTGTATGACAAGGATACTTACTACTCGGATAAATTCGTATTTGACAGAGTTAAACATTTACATGTATCTGATGATATTTATCAGGTTAATTTTTGCATAAGAGATGACATTGATGATTTTGCGATTGACAATGTAAGTGTTTTGAAATTTTTTATGTTTGTAGATGTGTCAAAATGTCAGGAGTTTATTGAAGAGGTCGGAAGTATAGACGGTGTACGTTTAACGGTATCAGGTGCAAGAAATATCGACATAACTCACAAAGATGTAAATAAGGGAAATGGGCTTGAGATATTGTCAAAATATTTGGATATTCCCATGGGTGAGTTTATATCAATCGGGGATTATGACAATGATTTTGAAATGTTGGATAAGAGCGGATATGGGATTGCTATGGGAAATGCGGTTGAGAAATTGAAGCAAATTGCGGATTATGTGACTTTAACTAATGATGAGGAAGGATTTTATCATGCAGTTATAAAAATAAAAGGAGATTTATGTTAAATATAGTTTTATTTGAACCGGAGATAGCAGTAAATACGGCAAACATTGGAAGGACATGTAATCTTACAAATACGAGATTACATTTAATCAGACCGTTGGGATTTATTCTGAATGATAAAAATTTAAGAAGAGCGGGTTTAGATTATTGGGAAGATGTTGATCTTGTAATTCATGATTCTTTTGAGGATTTCATGCAGTATAAAAAAGATGCGACACTTTATCTTTCAACGACAAAAGCTAAAAAGTATTATACGGATGTAAAATATAAAGATGGTGACTATATAATGTTTGGAAGTGAATCTAAGGGTATAAATAGTGATGTAATTGATAAGTACTTTGATAATTGCATTAAAATATATATGAGAAAAGATACGGACAGATCTTTAAATTTATCCAACTGTGCAAATATCGTGTTATACGAGGCACTTAGACAATTAGATTTTTACGACATGAAATAGGAGGAAATATGATTTACGACGTAATTATTTTGGGCGCCGGCCCTGCGGGACTTTCGGCAGGAATCTATGCCGCAAGAGCAAATTTGAAAACATTGATAATTGAAAAAGAAACAATCGGGGGACAAATCGCATTGACATTGTCAGTGGACAATTATCCGGGTGTAGACGGAGAACCTTCAGGAGTTGATATTACAAGCAAGATGCTTGCACAAGCTGAAAGATTCGGTGCGGAAAAAGTTTCAGACAATATTATAGAAGTTGATTTGAAATCCGATATAAAAATATTGAAATCCGAAAACAACGAATACAAGGCAAGAGCCGTAATTCTTGCTACGGGAGCAAATCCTAGAAAGTTGGGAGTAAACGGAGAGCAGGAGTTTACAGGTAAGGGAGTTGCCTACTGTGCTACATGTGACGGTCCATTCTATCAAGGACTTGAGGTTTATGTTATAGGCGGTGGAGATGCAGCGGTTGAAGAGGCAATTTTCTTGACAAAATTTGCAAGAAAAGTAACTGTAATTTACCGTGGAGATAAATTAAAAGCTGCAAAATCAATTCAGGAAAAAGCTTTTGCAAACGAAAAGATTCATTTTATTTACAACAGTGAAGTAAGAGAAATTTACGGAGATATGGCGGTAAACAAGATAAAAGTTGAAAATACATCTACCGGAGAAATAACTTACTTTGAAGCGGATAAAAATGACAAAGATTTTGGTTTGTTTATATTTGTGGGCTATGTTCCGAATACTGAACTTGTAAAGGGACAAGTGGAATTGGACAGAGGATATATTCCTACCGACTACAATATGAAAACAAATATACCCGGAGTATTTGCCGCGGGAGATGTCAGAGTAAAGGATGTAAGACAAGTTGTAAACGCAGCTGCTGACGGTGCAATTGCTGCGGTTGCCGCTGAAAAATATTTGGAACACTAGAATATTGAATGCAGTATTACGGAAAGTGTTTTAATAATTAATTTATTTTAGAAAGAAAGAACGGTTTCGACCGTTCTTTTATTTTTGAGCAAATTATATCTTTCCTTATAATTTATACTTCGTTCAAGTTCATAGTGTTAAAATATTATTAATTTTGGTATAATATATTTAATAAATATACTAAAGAGGATACTATGGAAAAGTACATTTTGTCGTTTGATGAAGGAACTACAAGTTGTAGGGCAATCATTTTTAATAAAAGGGGAGAACTTGTAAAACTTGCCCAAAAAGAAATAAAGCAGATTTTTCCGAAACCTGGATGGGTAGAGCAGGATGCCATGGAAATATGGGGATCTCAAAGCGGTGTCGCAAGAGAAGTTCTTGAGGTTGCAGGGATTCGACCGGAAGAAATTGCCGCAATCGGAATAACCAATCAAAGAGAAACAACAATTGTATGGGACAAAAATACCGGAAAGCCTGTATATAATGCGATAGTTTGGCAGTGTAGGAGAACTGCCGGTTATTGCGAAAAGTTAATTGAAAGAGGTTGGAAAGACAAGATTAGGAACAAGACCGGACTTGTAATCGATGCATATTTTTCCGCAACTAAGGTTGCATGGATATTGGATAATGTAGAAGGTGCAAGGCAAAAGGCTGAAAGTGGAGATTTACTTTTCGGAACGGTTGATACTTGGATATTGTGGAATCTGACGAGAGGAAAAGTACATGTAACCGATTATTCAAATGCTTCAAGGACAATGCTTTTTAATATAGAAAAATTGGAGTGGGACGATGAAATTTTAGAAGAGCTTAGAATTCCGAAGAGCATGTTGCCCGAGGTGAAAAATTCAAGTGAGATTTACGGATATACAGACCCGAGTACATACGGAGGGGCGATGATTCCGATTTCGGGAATTGCGGGAGATCAACAGGCGGCTTTATTCGGACAGGCTTGTTTTCAAGAAGGAACAGTAAAAAATACTTACGGGACAGGTTGTTTTGTTTTGATGAATACCGGAGAAAGATTGATAAATTCTCATAACGGATTGATATCCACAATAGCTTGGGGATTAAACGGAAAGATAACATATGCTCTTGAAGGCTCGGTATTTGTCGCGGGAGCGGCGATACAATGGTTGAGAGATGAATTACGACTTGTTTATGACGCACCTCAAACCGAGTATTATGCGAATAAAATTGAATCCACTGAGGGTGTGGTAGTCGTTCCGGCTTTTACGGGTCTCGGAGCTCCTTATTGGGATATGTATGCGAGGGGCGGAATATTCGGGATTACAAGAGGTACAAGGAGAGAGCATATTGTAAGGGCAACTCTCGAATCACTTGCGTATCAGTCAAAGGATGTTATCGAGGCGATGAAAGATGATGCGAAATTACAGCTTTCCACATTGAGAGTTGACGGAGGAGCGTCGGCAAATGACTTTTTGATGCAATTTCAGGCAGATATGTTGAATGTAGAGGTTCTTAGACCTAAAACATTCGAAACCACGGCACTCGGTGCGGCATATTTGGCGGGATTGGCGGTCGAATATTGGAAGAATTTGGAAGAAATATCCAAAGAATTTGTGGTTGAGCATAAATTTATACCGAACATGTCGGATGATATAAGGGAAAAAAATTACCGATATTGGAAGAAAGCTGTGGAAAGAAGCATGGATTGGGAAGAAAAATAAAATGAAAATCAAGATGATTACAAGCACTTTTGCAATTTTACTAATCGCTTTGATTTCTTTAACCGTGTTCAAACTTGTTGAATATGATGAGGTTGAAACCGACGAATTATATGATGTTGATTACTTGGGGTCAAATCTTGAATTTTGTAGTTTTTCAAGGTCCGAGCCGGAATCGTCCCTTGAAATTCAGATAAAAGTTATAAATTATGACGATGCCGAGTTATTGGTTAAAGAAAGAAATCCGGGAAAGGGAAATCAGACAAGCATTGACAGATATGTTATATCTATGGACGGTTTGGAATCGGTGAAAACTTTCTTAAGAGATTATGATCTTGCCAATTGGTCAAAGTATCCTCCTAAAGAAAATTTTAACCCCGATGTTGAATTCAGTCTTAAGTTTAAATTGGGAGGTAAAATTTATCAGGCGGATAATTATAGAGAAGTACCCGAAGAATTTCAAAAGGTATTCAAAGAGTATGAAGAACTGCTTTTGTCATTGATTCCCGAATAGAAAGTATCTGTTTTTGTTTTGAAGCCCGCTTAAATTATATAAATTATATACAGTTATTTGTATTGTTTTGGGTATTAAATGATTGGGAGACAACTTGGAGGTGAATATGAAAGGTAAAGAAATATCTAGACATGAACTCGTTACTAAGGATGATTACCCTTATAGTAGAAAGGTCAGAAACATAACTTTTGGATGGATAATCCTATTTGCTATTTATATTGTTACCAGACTTCAAAATGTTCAGACTTCAATGTTTGAATTTGCGAGGAATTTCCGTGTTAATTGGATAGAGGAAGGCGTGGAATTCATAATTTTTGGATTTAAGTATATTTTTTTAGTTTGGATGATAAAAACCGTTTTTACACTGCTTAAAAAACAAAAGTTTGATACTATTGTAATATACGATAACGGATTGGAGTTTATCCTTGAAGGAGTAGAACATTTTGAATTGTATGAAAATATCAGACTGAGTTACGGAAAATACGGAACGAGCTTTTATATTCAATCGGAACCGGCGGAAATGGGATTAAAAAAGTACTTTTGGTCTGAATTCGACGAGTCTGAACAGTTTAGACATAATCTTGAAAAATATGGCGAATGGCAGAGATAATTGCCGTAACGGAATATATTTTTTATACTTCATTATACAATAAAATAAGACGACTCGGGTCGTCTTTTTTATATCGGAGGGAAAATGAAAAATTATTTAGGACCATTACCAAATAAATCTCAATTGAGATATCATAAAGAAAAGTTGGCTTGCTTTATGCATTTCGGAATGAACACATTTAATGATAAGGAATGGGGGGACGGAAAAGAAGAATTGTCGTCTTTTACTCTAAAGGAGTTTGATTTCGACGACTATATTTCTTTTATTAAAGAGATAGGATTCAAAAGATTAATTTTTACGGCGAAACATCATGACGGATTTTGTATGTGGAATACCAAGTATAGCGAGCATAATGTAATGAACACTCCTTACGGAAGAGATTTTTTGGAGGAGTTGTCTTCGGCATGTACAAAACATGACATGGATATGGGAATATATCTTTCTCCTTGGGATGTTCACGAAAAGACCTATGGAGAAGGAGAGGCATACAATGAATATTACCAAAATCAATTAAAGGAAATATGCGAAAATCCCAAATACGGAAATAACGGAAAGTTCGTAGAATGGTGGTTTGACGGAGCAAAAGACCCAGCATTTGTCGATCAAACATACAATTTTGATAAATGGATGGATATTGTCAAAAAGAGCAATCCTGAAATCATAATGTTCGGAGTCGGGTCGTTTGGAGGAATTCATTGGGTTGGAAATGAAAAAGGGTTTTCAATGGATCCCAATACCCTTAGATTGAAAAAGAATATTTTAGAAATAAATTATGAAATAGACTTTAATATCAAAAAAGGACATGATGATAAATATATTTGGTCTGTACCTGAATGTGACACATCCGCTACATCGGGATGGTTTTGGCACGAGGATGAAAAAGTGAAAAGTAAGTCTGAATTGATTGAAATAGTTGAGAGATCAATAGGTATGTCGTCAGTTCTTCTTCTGAATATTGCACCGAATATTGACGGAAAGATACCGGAAAATGTTAAGAACAATATCAGAGAAGTTAAAAAGCATTTTGACAATTTGTTGAGAAATGAGATTTCCAACTATAAGTCAACCGAGTGTATAAGTGATGAGATGAGTGTGTATGAAATTGAATTCGATAAGAAAGAAAACTTAAATATGATTATAATTTCCGAAGATATCTCAAAGGGGCAAAGAATAGTAGGTGCAAAAGTATTTCTTGACGGAAAATTATTTAAAGAAATCAATTCTGTAGGATTAAACAGAATGATTTCACTTGAAAATTCAGGGTGTAAAAATTTAAAAATTGAATTTGAATCCGTTGCGGAAATTAAGATTTTAGGAGTTAAAATTTTTGCTCAGGATTTAAATTGAATTTAAACATGAACATGAATTTATATTTAACAATTATTTAACAGAAATCGATTGCCTAAAAAAACTTAGTTAAAAAATCGACCCAAAATGTGGCAAAATATTGATAAATAGATATCGTTAAGGTATACTATACATTGTAAATAAGTAATTACTTGATGATAATTTTCATCAATAGAAATTTATAGGAGGGACTAAATGAGAGTTGCATTAAACGGATTCGGAAGAATCGGAAGAGACGTGGTAAGAATAATTTTTGAAAATGGAGTTAAAGAATTTGAACTTGTTGCAATTAATGATCCAAGCGACAAAGAAACATCTGCAAGATTATTCAAACATGACTCATTATATGGAAAATTTAACGGAACAGTTGAAGTTGTAGAAGAAGGATTTGAAATTAACGGTAAAAAAGTTGTTGTTACAGCTGAAAGAGATCCATTACTATTACCTTGGAAGGAACTTAAAGTTGATTTAGTTATCGATTCTACAGGTGTATTTACAGATAGAGAAGGAGCATCTAAGCATATTGAAGCGGGAGCTAAGAAAGTTATTATTACCGCTCCGGCTAAGAAGGAAGATATAACTATAGTTATGGGTGTTAATGATGATCAATACGATCCTGAAAAACACAACATTATTTCAAATGCATCATGTACTACAAACTGTTTAGCACCGTTGACAAAAGTATTGTTAAACGAATTCGGCGTTAAGAGAGGTTTGATGACTACAATTCACGCTTATACAAATGACCAAAATATTCATGACAATAAACACAGAGATCCAAGAAGAGCAAGAGCTGCCGCATTATCTATGATCCCTACAACAACAGGAGCTGCAAGTGCAGTAGCTAAGGTTTTACCTCAAGTTGAAGGTAAATTGACAGGTTATGCAGTTCGTGTTCCTACTCCTACAGTGTCTGTAGTTGACTTGACAGTTGAGTTAGAAAGAGAAGCGACTGTAGAAGAAATCAATGCAGCTGTTAAGAAATATTCTGAAGGAGAATTAAAAGGAATATTAGGGTATGAAGCTGAACCGCTTGTATCAATTGATTTCCAAGGAGACGAAAGATCTTCTATCTTCGATCCTGCTTTAACATTAACAATGGGCAACTTGGCAAAAGTAGTTTCATGGTATGACAATGAATGGGGATATTCAAACAGAGTAGTTGATCTTGCTAAATTAGTAGCGACAAAATAGTTAAAAGATAGCCCAGTCCATGACTGGGCTTGTGTTATATTGGAGGAAATATGAAAAAAACATTGAAAGATTTAGATGTCAGGGGTAAAAAAGTTCTTGTTAGAGTTGATTTTAATGTTCCTATGTCAAAAGAAAAAGAGGGACAAATTTCTGATGATACCAGAATAAAAGCGGCTCTTCCAACTATAAACTATTTATTGGAAAACGGTGCTGCGGTAGTTTTGATGAGTCATATGGGAAGACCTAAAGGAGAAGCTAATCCAAAATACTCATTGAAAGTAGTGGCTGAAAGATTGCAAGAGTTGTTGGGCAGAGAAGTTAAATTCTTAGCTTCGGATGTTGTAGTTGATGAAAAAGTAAAAGAAGAAGTTTCCAAATTGGCTGCGGGGGAAGTTGCACTTTTGGAAAATACAAGATATAGAAAAGAAGAAACTAAAAATGTTGAAGAATTCTCAAAAGAATTGGCTTCACTTGCAGATATGTTTGTTAATGATGCATTTGGAACTTCACATAGAGCACATTCTTCAAATGTGGGTGTTTCAACATTATTGCCGTCAGCATTGGGCTTTTTGGTTGAGAAGGAAGTCAGCGTAATGGGCAAGGCATTGGAAAATCCTGAAAGGCCTTTTGTCGCAATTCTTGGAGGAGCTAAAGTTTCCGATAAAATCGGCGTAATTGAAAACTTAATTGAGAAAGTAGATACCATACTGATCGGTGGAGGAATGGCTTATACATTTCTTAAAGGTTTAGGTAAAGAAATCGGACAATCACTTCTTGAAGAAGATAAGGTTGAATTGGCTCTTGAGTTATTGGATAAGGCTAAATCTAAAAATGTTAAGATTCTATTACCTGAAGATGTTGTAATTGCACAGGAAATTTCTCCTGAAGCTAAAACCGAAATTGTGGATATCGATTCAATTCCAAGTGATTGGGAAGCATTGGATATAGGTCCTGTTACAACTGAAAAATTTGTTTCAGAAGTAGTAAATGCAAAAACCGTTGTATGGAACGGTCCTATGGGAGTGTTTGAAGTAAAGCCGTTTGCAGCCGGAACTTTTGCGGTAGCTGAAGCTTTAACAAAGGCTGAAGGTGTAACAATTGTAGGTGGCGGAGACAGTGCTTTAGCTGTCGAAATAGCCGGATACAAAGACAAAATCACTCATGTTTCAACAGGTGGAGGAGCTTCTCTTGAGTTTTTGGAAGGAAAAGTGCTTCCGGGTGTTGATGCCATCGAAGAAAAGTAGGAGGAAAAATGAGAAAACCTATAATTGCAGGAAACTGGAAAATGCATAAAACCATTTCCGAAGCCAAGGAATTGGTTGAAAAAATAAAGTTAACAAAATTAAATGAAGGTGTAGAAGCCGTACTTTGTGTTCCTTTTACAAATCTTCAATTGGTAACCGATTTGGTAAAGGGCACCGAAATTGAAGTGGGCGCTCAAAATATGTATTTTGAGGAACAGGGAGCGTTTACAGGAGAAATTTCTCCTCTTATGCTTAAAGAATTAAATGTAAAATATGTAATTCTTGGACATTCTGAAAGAAGAGAATATTTCAAAGAATGTGACGGTCTTATTAATAAAAAAGTCATATCCGCTTTGGAACATGGATTATGCCCGATTTTATGTGTAGGTGAAACTCTTGAAGAAAGAGAGTCGGGAGTTGAAAAAGAAAAAGTCAGAACTCAAATTGAAAAGAATTTGGCGGAAATTAAATCTGAACAATTTGATAGAGTTGTTATTGCTTACGAGCCTATTTGGGCTATAGGTACAGGAAAAACCGCTTCAAGTGAAGACGCTGAGGTTATGTGTGCATACATTAGAGAATTAATCAAAGAATTCTTCGGGCAAGATGCGGCTGAAAAGGTTAGAGTACAATATGGCGGTTCAGTTAAACCTAACAATGTGACTGAATTGATGAACAAGGACAATATTGACGGAGCATTGGTTGGCGGTGCCAGCTTAGAAGCGGACAGCTTTGCTTCATTGGTGAATTTTTAAAATTTTATTAAAAAATTAATCTTATAATTACGAATGTTCGGGATATGAATTTGACAATTTCGGAAATATAGTTATTCATGTAAATAAGTGAAACCGGGATTGGCAGAAAAACATCGTTATAAGTGAGTAATAATTGATTTTGAAATGTGAGATTCATTTACGAGGAATACGGCAAATATTATTTTGTTTATTTACGTTTCAAAGGAAAATGGTGTACAATTAACAGAGGGGGGAAGTTGTCAGACTTGCCGCCTGCGATTTGGATATATTAAATATTGAAAAACCTGAAGATATGACAGGTAATAGTTTATGAATTAGGGGGTAATTGAAATGGGAAGTATTGTTGATGTATATGCAAGAGAGGTGTTGGATTCAAGAGGTAATCCTACTGTAGAAGTGGAAGTTGTAACAGACAATGGCGGTTTTGGTAGAGCTATGGTTCCTTCAGGAGCATCTACAGGGGCATTTGAAGCTGTTGAATTGAGAGACGGAGAAGATAGATACTTGGGTAAAGGTGTTCTTAATGCCGTGGAAAATGTAAATTCTGAAATAGCTGACGAGTTAATCGGATTGGATGTTTTCAATCAAGTTGGAATAGATCAATTGATGATTGATTTGGACGGTACTCACAATAAAGGAAGACTTGGGGCAAATGCGATTCTTGGAGTTTCAATGGCTGTTGCAAGAGCTGCTGCCGACGAACTTGGAATGCCTCTATATCAATATATCGGAGGATTCAACGCAAAAACTCTTCCGGTTCCTATGATGAATATTTTGAACGGTGGAGAACATGCAGATAACAATGTAGATATTCAAGAATTCATGGTAATGCCTGTAGGGGCTGACTCTTTTGCTGAAGCATTACAAATGGGAGCGGAAATTTTCCACAACTTAAGAAAAGTTCTTCAAGAAAAAGGCCATGCGACAGGTGTTGGCGATGAAGGCGGATTTGCACCTAATCTAAATTCCAATGAAGAAGCTCTTGAAACAATTGTTGAAGCTATCAAAAAGGCTGGCTATGTTCCGGGAGAACAAGTTAAAATAGCTTTGGATGTTGCATCATCTGAAATGTATACTGAAGACGGAAGATATAATCTTAAGGGTGAAGGTGTAGTAAGAACCAGAGAAGAAATGGTTGATTGGTATGAAAAGATGATTGAAAAATATCCGATTATCTCCATTGAAGACGGATTGAACGAAGATGATTGGGAAGGTTGGGAATTGCTTACTCAAAGACTTGGAAAGAAAGTTCAATTGGTTGGGGACGACCTATTCGTAACAAATACTGAAAGATTAAAGAAAGGTATCGAAAAGAATATTGCCAACTCAATCTTAGTTAAAGTTAACCAAATAGGCACATTAACAGAAACTCTTGACGCTGTTGAAATGGCTAAAAAAGCGGGTTATACAGCAGTTATTTCTCACAGATCAGGTGAAACTGAAGATACTACAATAGCAGACATCGCAGTTGCATTGAATGCGGGTCAAATCAAAACAGGTGCTCCTTCAAGAACTGACAGAGTTGCAAAGTACAATCAATTATTAAGAATTGAAGATGAATTATATGATAACGCTAGATTTGACGGTATCAACTCATTCTACAATTTAAGAAAGTAGTATTAGATAAAGACCGGATTCCGGTCTTTATTTTTGCGTAAGCATCTTCAGGTTGAAAATTATTGTGAGTAAACATAAAACAACTGAAAAAATAAACAATATTTTAAATTAAAACTCTAAAAATTGTATAATATAAGCGTGATATGAGAATTTTGATTGGAGGTTGATAGTATGAAAAAGTATTTTTACAGTCTCGCATTCATTCTTATGGGCATATTGGTGTTAACGGCTTGTAATACCGATACGGATAAAAGTGATAAAAGTGCCCATAGCGATGTGGGTGGAAGTATTAAGCCCCGAAATGATACACAAATTATAGAAAGCAGCTATCCCCCAATGGTTATGATTAATGATCATTTATACAAAGACACGGGATATATTAACAGTGCATTAAAATGTGGAACTGCTGACGGAGAAATAATTACAAGCGTTGAAAGTTTGAAAAAGCCTCAAAAAAATGATGAATCTAATTTTGGTACGGGATATGAATATCAATTTTGGACCGAAGGATATGTTAATGTCAAGATTAATGATAGATGGACACTTTTTCAAAAGTTGTCTACAAAAAACACGGATATGCCTAAATGGGTGGCGAATTTCAATGCGGAAGTAATGGAAGTTAAAGAAGATAGGTTACTGGTTAAAATCACAGACATCCCCGAAGACTTTAAATGGATTTTTAAAAGTAAAGGAATCGAAAAAATAAAGCCTGTGTCCTTAACCATAGAAAACTTGAGAAAGACTGATGACGGAAAGGAAATAAAAATAAAAGATTTAAAGGGAAAAACGGTTCAGGTTTGGTATGACGGTTCAATAAAATATGCCGAACCGGAGATGTCCAATCCTATGGAATTGGGAAAGATTTATAGAATTACTCCGATTGAAAAGTAATAACATAATTTTCAATTTAAAATTTTACTTCGTATATTTATAGTAATTAAAAAACAGTAAGTCAAATGATTTACTGTTTTTTAATTGCTATGAACTAATAAAAAAAACAAGATGAGGGGGTTGTTTTTATTAGTAATATTTCAAAAACAATACGAAAATATTACAAATATGTTACAGAAAGTAATAAAATTGTAAAAAAATGACCGAAAAATTTTATTTTTTTGTAATAATTTTGTATAGTATCTAGGTAAGAACTATGGAGGATGTATATGTATAGAAAGATTAGTAAGTATATAGTTAGTATGTTTGTATTCATGTTTATTGTAATGGCGTCGGGATTTGAGTCAAAAGCACAGGATATTTGGCCATCATCCAGAACACAAGCACCGTCATATAGTAATCATAAATATTACAGGGACAATCCGCTATACCAATTGGGATATGGGATGCCTAATTGTACTACTTACGTACTTGGAAGAGCTTGGGAATTATTGGGACATTTTCCAAAATTGAGTAGGTACGATGCAAATTCTTACTGGGACACAAATATTTCCAGCGGAGCTTATCCATACGGTCAAAAAGCTAAGTTAGGTGCCGTTGCAGTTTGGAACAATTATCCATACGGGCATGTAGCGATAGTTGAAAAAGTATATCCTGACGGATCATTTGATGTATCAGATTCCGCTTGGGGAGAAGAAAATTTCAGATACTATAGAGTGCCTGCAAACGGAAGAAGATATTCATATGATGATTTTAAAGGGTTTATATATATTGGAAATTGGGTAGATGATGTAAAACATATAGCTACTTCAGGAAATTCAAAATTGGTTAGAACTTCTTCAGGATTTTTTTCTCTGAACGAAAACAATAAAATTCAAAAAAATGTATGGAAAAAGTACAAAGGTTTTTGGTATTATTTCGATAAAAATGGAAAAATGAAAACCGGATGGCATACTTCAAAAGGAAAAAAGTATTATTTCAATAAGCAGGGTAGGATGCAGTTCGGGTTGTTAAAACTTTCCGGCAAAACTTATTATCTTCAAAATTCGGGAGCAGCCAAAACAGGTTGGCATACGATGAACGGAGAAAAATATTATTTCAATAAAGACGGCTCAATGCGTATAGGTTGGTTAAAATTAGAAGGAAAGACATATGTATTTACAAATTCCGGTAAAATGGTCAAAGGTTGGAAAAATATTTTGGGCAACAGATACTATTTTTATAAAGATGGTTCAATGCATACCGGAAGACTTGAGTTTGATGGAAAAACGTACATGTTTGATGAATCAGGTAAGATGATCAAAGGATTTCAGACAATAAATAACGATGTTTACTATTTCAATAAAGACGGCTCAATGCGTATAGGTTGGTTAAAATTGGAAGGAAAGACATATGTATTTACAAATTCCGGTAAAATGGTCAAAGGTTGGAGAAATATTTTGGGTAACAGATACTATTTTAATAAAGACGGTTCAATGCGCATAGGTTGGTTAAAATTGGAAGGAAAGACATATTTGTTTACAAATTCCGGTAAAATGGTAAAGGGTTTCAAAAATATTAACGGTAAAGATTACAACTTTGGAAAAGCCGGTGCGATGAATGTAAAATAAAAGCATATCATAAATATTAAAATATAAAGAAAAATCATTAGAAACTTCTCATTTAGGACGGTTTCGAAATTCTAGAAATTAGGCATAACTTACATAATATTGTATGTTATGCCTTTTTTATATTTGTATCTCGAATTTTAACATTACCAATGAATGTAAAGAACTATAAATTTCTGTTAGGTTATTGAAAAAGAAAAGTTTTTGATGTTGAGAAATATTTGATTATAAGGAATAGATTTAGATTGAAAGTTAATACAACATTGGTACAATTTTGGTTTAAATAATGTGATTTGTACTATATAATTAATTTAAATTTTAATTTATAGAAAGGTTGAAAGATTGGATTACACTATAAAAATTAAGAATCGTGATAAAAAGATAAATTTTACACTAGTTTAATTAAACAAATATTTTTAATTAAAATATTTTTTGGGTGAGGAGGTACAGAATGATTGTAAATTTGAGAAAAGATCATATATTAGAATTAAGTGAAAATTTTATTGGTCAAGGATGGGATTCCAGAGACAAAGTATTGAACAAATATTTAGAAGAGCAACAATTGGGAAAACGAATAGTTCTTGTTTATGAAGAAAATGATAAATGTAAGGGATATATCACATTAAATATAAATCCCAGTGAAGGTCCGTTTAGTAAATTGAATATCCCGGAAATTTCTGATTTCAATGTTTTTGAAAAGTATCAAAGAAATGGTATCGGACAAAAATTATTAGAAGAGATAATTAATTTATCTAAAGAAACTAGTAATTTAGTAGGTATTGGGGTTGGACTTCATGCTGGCTATGGTCCGGCTCAAAGAATGTACATCAGAAATGGGTTCATCCCGGATGGTAAAGGAGTATATTATAAGGGGAAAATATTGGAACCCTACGTTGAATGTTTTAATGATGATGATCTGGCACTATATTTTATAAAAAATACAAAGTCAAATTACTAAATTTTATTTTAAACTATTAGCTTGACAATTATTAAGATAAAATTTGATTCAATACAAGAGTTTATTGTCATAATAAGATAAAAGGCAAATAGTAATGGTGAAATAAGGATTTCAATCCTTCTAAAAAAATGATAAAATACATGCATTATTAATAGTTAACTTAACTAACTTGTGGAGATAAAATATGCCAAAAATAGCAGAAGATATAAAAATAGCAAAAGATATAATTGAGTGTATAAAGAAATGTCAAAATAGTCTAGATGAAATTTTTAAAAAATATATAACGAAACAAGATGAGAATGAAACAAAAATTTTAAATAAGATTGATATAGAGCTTAAAAATTTTGGTTTTGAAGTTTTTTGTAAAGATGACATATCTCATTCAAATAACGAACCTTTGTTAAATGAAGACTTTAAAAAAACATATGGCTTGTATTTTTTATAACCAGTTATGACACTGAAGAATTTGAAAAAGCTTGGGCTGAACATGTAAATGACAAAAATCATAATAAAAATATTCCAAAATGGGTACCAGAAAGAAAATCAAAAAACAAAGAAGGGGTTTTTTATTTAGGGAAAAGTGAAGAAATAAAAAAGCGTTTAGATGAACATATGATTAAAGTTTCAAATTCGACCTATGCTTTAAGACTATCAGATTTTATAAAAAAAAATGAAGAATTTAAATATTCAGTTAGAGTTTATACAATAAAATCAAAAGATGAAAACAAGGTATTAATAGACTTAATTGAAAATAAAATGCATGAAATATTTAATCCTTTTATAGGAAGAAAATAAGTAATAAAAGAATTATGCATTTATGATTAATTTTAATAAAGAATGAAACAATTATAGATTATGTATTGTTTTAAGATGTTTAGTAAACCACCTGAATTAGAATTGTTCCAGATTGGAATGTAAATGTTACTAAGTTGTAGAAAGTAACATTTGCAGACTCTCTTGATTTAATAGAACCAAATTGTAGAATAATTGAAACTTTTTAAGATTTTTCTTGTGGGTTTTTATGTCATAATTATGTCCGCTGTAAAAAGTCTAATAAAATCAAGGGGGTTAGTGTTTCTACATGACTTTAAAACTATTTAAAATAATGAACTATGTGTTGTTTAGAGTTATCTACTAAGTATGTGATTGTAAACAACAAATAGGTAGAAATGGAGGATGAATTTGGAAAATGAAATTAAATTATTCGAAGGTAATCAAATATGTTCTATTTGGGATAACGAAAAGGAAGAATGTTACTTTTCAATATTGGGTATTGTGGGAATATTATCAAAAAGTAAAAATTCAAAAAACTATTGGTGAAAATTAAAACAAAGATTAAAAGAAGAGGGAGACCAAAGCGTGACAAATTGTAACGCTTTGAAAATGAAAGCTATTGACTGTAAAATGCATCTTACAGACGTTGCTGATATTCAAGGTATTTTTCGTATCATTCAATCTGTATTATTGATAGAGCATTAGAAACTAATTTTAAAAAAGGTTATACAAGAGAATGGATTAACCAAAGACTAGAATCTATTCAAGTAAGAAAAGAATTAACAGATTCTTGGCAAGATTATGGTGTAAAAGAAGGTAAAGAATATGTTATCTTAACTAATGAAATTACAAAATCATGGTTTGGAATGACTACAAGGTAATATAAAGACTATAAAGTTTTAAAGAAGCATAACCTTAGAGATAACATGACTACTACTGAGCTGATTTTAATATGATTACAGAAGTAGCAAAAAAAGATATAACTAATGTAACAAATCCATAAGTACTTGAAGAAAATAAAAAAATTGCAAAATGTGGAGGAAATACCGCAGGTAATTCCAGAAGAAAATTTAGAGAGAAATAGGACAACCTGTAATTAGCTAAAAGAATACTATTGATTTAGGTAACCTAATATCATACGTGACAAATACTACAGAAGAGGATAAAGATAAGATCAAATAAATAAAACAAAGTGTTAATTAACAAAATACGAGTAGAGAAAGACTGTTTGTTTTTTCTTTTTGAAGAGGATGTAAACAATGAGCATTTATTTGATGAAAATCCAATTATTGCAAACAAAACGCTTGCTGGCTGGGAAAATTGAATTAAGTGAAGTGTTGGTTTCACAACAAACAAATTATTGGATAGAGATAAATAAAAATACAGGTAAGAATTTTTATGAGGAAAGATATTGGACATATAATTGAATTAGAATTTGGCAAGAAAATGATTTTGGTAAAATGAGTTGTGAAATAGTAATGAATATATCAAGAATGCTTTTGAAAGATCTGTATAAAATAGAATCATGCTCAAATTGAAGGTAATATGTATGTTTTAAAGTATATTGGGATTATTTTGATTAGAAATTTATATTAAGTTATATATCCTAAATATTCTCAAAACTATTTATATGATAAAAGAAATGATTATGAAATTCCAAAGCAACTGATTTTTGTTGTTAGAGAATATGAATCAAAAGAACAAAAATTTAGAATTAGTAACATTTAATGATATCAAAAATTATAACCTTCTTTCAATTACATTGATTTAATTTTCAATTATTACGAACATGGACTTTACTGCAATGAAAAACAAATAGCAGAGCAAAATGTTGATTGTGAAATACTTTTGGAAAAAACAATTAACGAAAATATTTCTTGTTTTTTAGGAAATTTTTCAACATACATAGATATCTTCACCTTTAACCAAGATAATAACAAGATAATAACGAGCATGATTTTTTGAAAGATTACATACAACTGTTCCAATTAATTAATCATAGAGGATTTTGATAAAGAACATTCAAATGAAGGAAATAAGATTTTTGAAGCACCATATTACGACAAATAAATTTATAGTGAAACCAAGTATAAAGGATATCTTGATATGAACAGAATTGAGATTCTTCTTTTTTTGTATAATAGCCATAAATTATTACATTTCCTCTTACAATGTGCTATAATTATCTAAATTAAACAGGAGGCAATATGAAATTTCAAAAAGAGAGTTTAACATTCGATGACATTTTACTTGTTCCAGGATATTCGGAAGTTGTACCGGGGGAGGTATCACTTAAAACCAGATTTACTAAAAATATTTATTTAAATATTCCTTTGGTTTCTGCCGGAATGGATACGGTTACGGAAGCTGAAATGGCGATTGCTATTTCAAGAGAGGGCGGAATTGGAATTATTCATAAGAATATGACAATTGAAGATCAGGCAAAAGAAGTTGATAAAGTTAAAAGATCGGAGCACGGAGTAATAACTGACCCATTTAGATTGTCTCAGGAGCACACTATTAGAGATGCGAATGAATTGATGGCTCATTATAAAATTTCAGGCGTACCTATAACAGATGATGCTGGTTATTTAATAGGGATTATTACGAACAGAGATATTAGATTTGAAACAGACTATTCAAGAAAAATAAAAGAGGTAATGACTTCAGAAAATCTTATTACCGCTAAACAGGGTATCAGCATGACGGATGCTTTGGAAATTTTAAAGAAGAACAAAATAGAAAAATTGCCGTTGGTAGACGATTACGGAATATTAAAAGGTTTGATAACAATAAAGGATATCGAAAAGACAATAAACTATCCAAATGCGGCTAAAGATAAACAAGGAAGACTTTTGTGCGGTGCGGCTGTCGGAGTTACAAAAGATGTAATTGAAAGAATAGAAGCTTTGGTTGCAGCAAAAGTGGATGTAATCGTAGTCGATACTGCACACGGACACAGTAAGGGTGTTATAGAAACAGTAAGAATGATTAAGGAAAAATATCCTGATTTGGAGTTGATTGCAGGTAATGTTGCCACAGGTCCTGCTACTGAAGCGCTGATTAAGGCGGGAGCGGATGCCGTTAAGGTTGGAATAGGACCCGGATCAATTTGTACCACAAGAGTCATTGCCGGTATTGGAGTTCCTCAAGTTTCTGCGATAATCGACTGTTTTGAAGTTGCAAACAAATATGATATACCTTTGATTGCGGACGGAGGAATCAAGTATTCGGGAGACATTGTAAAGGCTTTGGCGGCAGGTGGCTCTTCCGTTATGATAGGTTCTTTATTTGCAGGATGCAGTGAAAGTCCGGGAGAAGAAGAGATATATGAAGGCAGAAGATTTAAGGTATACAGAGGAATGGGCTCAATTTCAGCTATGAAATCCGGTTCATCGGACAGATATTTCCAACAAAATTCCAAAAAATTGGTTCCTGAAGGAGTTGAGGGTAGAGTTGCATATAAAGGACCTATATCTGATGTAATCTACCAATTGATGGGAGGATTGAGAGCAGGTATGGGATATGTAGGAGCAAAAGATATAAAATGTCTTCAGGAAAACACCGAGTATGTAAAGATTACATCGGCATCATTGATAGAATCTCATCCACACGATATCAATATCACAAAGGAATCACCGAACTATTCTAAGGGTTAAGGGGAATAAAAATGATAAAAGTTGAAAATGTAACTAAAAAATTCGGTAGCAAAGTAGCTGTTAATAATATCAGTTTTGAAGTAAAAGATGGTGAAATATTCGGATTTTTGGGACCGAATGGAGCGGGCAAAACGACCACGATAAAAATGATAGTCGGATTGTTATTACCGGATACGGGAACTCTTAAAATAAAAAATGTAGATGTTGTTGAGGACTCTCTTGAAGCGAAGAAAAAGATTTCGTATGTTCCGGACAATCCTGATTTATATGATAATATGACGGGCAGACAATTCGTTAATTTCATTTCAAATGTATTTGGAGTTGACAAGTCAACAAGAGATGAAAGGATAAGAGAGTATTCTGAACTTTTTGAACTGATTGAAGATTTAGATACTTACATTTCAAACTATTCACATGGTATGAAGCAAAAATTAGCGCTGATATCTGCGTTGGTACATGATCCTGAAGTAATGATTTTGGACGAACCTATGGTAGGATTGGATCCAAAGTCGGCATTTAATTTGAAGGAGCTCATGAGAAAGAGATGTAATGAAGGAAAGTCCGTTTTCTTTTCCACCCATGTAATGGAAGTTGCAGAAAAGATATGTGACAGAGTTGCTATAATAAAGAACGGGAAAATTATTGCTATCGGAACACTTGAAGAAATCAGACAGGGCTCAGGGAATTCATCAAGCTTGGAAGAAATATTCTTGGAGTTGACGGAATGAGAGTATTATCGGAATTAGTAAAAAAAGATTTAGGGCTTTACAGTTTTAATTTAGTATCAATATTGAGAGATAGAAAAAAAATACTGAAGCTTTTATTGGCTCCCATTATAATATTTATATTGGGTGTATATATCTATATATTTAATCAGTACATGTTGTCAAATTTTCATTATTTTTTGATGATGAAGTTGGAAAATGTATTTTTAATGCAAGGATTTTACGCTTTTGTAATTTTAACTGTAATATTTTCTGTTCCATACCTGATTGCTAAGCTTTATTATTCAAATGATACGACTATATTATTGCCTTTGCCGTTAAAGAGAAGTACTTTGATGATGTCGAAATTAATATCTCTTTCTATTAGTAACTTGTCACTTGGAATTTTCTTAACAATCCCGATGATGGTAAAATACGGACAGTATTTTGAAAAATCATATGCGTTTTATATTACCGGAATATTGGGAATGGTAGCACTTTCGCTTATAACGACGGGTGTTATATCAATATTTGTGGTACTTGTGATGAGAGGAATAACTAAACTATCCGTTGGGAAAAAGACAATACAATTTATGGGTATGCTTTTGATGTTATTGCTCTCACTGGCTATTAATTTCGGAATACAAAGTTCAATAAATAATTCCAATATCCAAAATCTGGCAAGTTTATCAAGCTCTATACTAAAAAGACTTTATGTATATATGCCTCATTTGAAACTTATGGAGATGGCATTTTTGGAAGAATTCGGCTTTATTTACTTGATTGCCTTAATTGTGATTTCAGTGCTTATAGTCTATGTTGTATCAACATTCGGTGCAAAATCAATGATAATCGGAATTCAAAGAAATGCGAGCGAAGGAAAGAAAAAGAAAGTATTAAATAAAGATGAAAAAGAAAAATCCGTTTCTTTTGAGATATTCAGAAAAGAAATCAGGGATATTGTAAAGACTCCTATATATCTGTTCAATTCAATTGGAACGGGAGTTATATTTCCTATAGTTTTAATGATTCCATATTTTACAAATAAAGAAATTGAAAGTTTTGATTTTGAATATATAAGAATATTTTTAGGAATTCAATTTGATACAAATCTAAGGATGATTTCTATAGGGATTTTGACGGGATTTTTGCTTACATGGTTTATAGGAATGATTTCAAATGTATCTATTACTTCAATCAGTAGGGAAGGGATAAGAATTTGGTTGCTTCAATCCCTGCCTATTAAGGCGGAACAACAGATAAACGGAAGAATAATGGCGGCGATGTTATTAACAACATTAACGGTACTTCCCACAATTATTTTATTATCTGTAATTCTAAGATTAAGTTTAATATACTATTTAGGTATAATTTTGGGAATGTTTTCAGCAGCAATGGTAAGTTCGCTTATAGGATTGATGGTAGATGTAATAAGACCGAAATTGAATTGGACGAATCCGCAACAGGCGATGAAACAGAATTTTAATATTTTTATATCGTCCATATTGTCATTTTTAGTTACGGGCTTAATGGTGTATGCGGGATACAGAGTATTGTCGAAAGGAATGAGATTTTTACCGATTTTATCAATTTTTTTGGTAGTATCCTCGTTAATAGTATCAATACTTGTGTATTTGTTTATTTGTAAAATATTCTATAAGAAAATCAGAGTATATAATGTGAATTAAATTAAAAATGAGAGTTTTGAAAACAAAACTCTCATTTTATGAATAGTCTGAAAAGTCTATCTATCAGCATTTTTATTCCCGATAAATTGTAGATTTCATCAGTATATATCAATAACATATTTTCTAAAATTTCACATGGATTTTTGATGTAAGGCTTTATTTTTTGATGATGAACGACCCCTATTTTGTTTTTATCGATATATCCTTGTAAAATTCTCATCCTTATTTGAATCTTACCTTTTTCGATACCCATATAATAATCAGAATTCTCAAATCTATAATCAAAGATTTTATCAGAAATCAGATAAATATTCAGAAAATCTTTATCCATCATAATTCTATCGATCTTTACTCTTATTTTTTCGGAGTTTAATTTTACATAAAAGCTCTTTATGTCTTCCGTATCATGATAAATATTTAAGATTTTTTCGGTATTCAGCACATCATTTTTATTGTGCAACATTATGGAAGAAATAATTTCATCATTTAAGAGATCTGAATAAAACCTTATGTCATTTTCAAGTTCAAAATTTTCGTACCTCTCAATTCCATAAAATTTTTCAACAGACTGTAAGGAAAAATTCTCTAAATTTAAGAAGTGCTTATTTGAAACTATATATCGGTATATATCAAACTGTGATTTTTCAATAAATGGCGTAATACCGTAACTGTTCATTCTGGATTTTAAAAATGGTAAATCAAAGACTTCTCCGTTAAAGCTTATTATGTTTTTTGCTTTTAACAGTTCATTTATAATTTCCAACAGATCTTTTTCTTCACCGACATCGGAAACGGCATATTGTAAGAAATTATCCTCGACGGAATCAGGAAATAAAAGACCTACCACAATAACATTTGAAGAGTTTCTTGAAACACCCGTTGTTTCTATGTCAATTATTACATCATTGTTTTGTAAAAAATTTGTTTGAATCGAATCTTTTAGGATATGCATGTTTTAACCTTTTCAATATTTTTGATATAATTATCATAACTAATGATAACATATAGGGGTTAAATATGATATATTTTGATAATGCCTCCACTACAAAGATGGATGAATCAGTCAAAAAAATAATGATGGAAGCTTTTGAAAGTACTTGGGCAAATCCTTCAGCTTTACATAGCTTGGGATTTAATTCTGAAAAGAGGATCAGAGAAGCCAGAAAAATTATTTCAGAAATATTGAGAGTAAAAGATGACAATTTACTTTTTGTGCCGAGTGCAACCATTGCAAATAATGCAGTTATTAAATCCGCAACGGAAGGAAAGACCGGAAATATTGTTATATCCTCATTTGAACATTCAAGTGTGTACAATTGTTGTATGAATTTGAATAATATCGAAGTAAGAATGGCTAAAGTTAATGATTTCGGCTTTGTGATAGAGGAGGATTTATTGGACAAGATTGATGAAAAAACACTAATGGTTTCAATTGTACATGTTAATAATGAAATAGGAAGCATTAACGATGTCAACAGATTGGCAAAAATTGTCAAGGAAAAGAATCCTAAGGTTTTATTTCATTCAGACGGAGTTCAGGCTTTCAAAAAAATTGATATAAGTTTGAAGGATATTGATTTCTATACGATAGCTTCTCACAAAATAAACGGTCCGAAAGGAATTGCGGGACTTTATGTGAGAGATTTTAAATTATTAAACCCTTATATTATGGGCGGGGGTCAAGAAAAAAACATATTTTCCGGGACGGAAAATGTTCAGGCGATAATCGGTTTTGCAAAAGCAGTAACTCTTGAGAATAATGTGGTTGAAATTGCGAAAATTAATAACTTTTTAAGAGAAGAAATATCAAAAATTGATGGAGCGAGGATTAATTCTCCGGCGGATAAATCTTCAAAATATATATTAAATGCCTGTTTTTCAGGGATAGGAGCGGAAATATTGTTGCATTCTCTTGAAATGGATGATATATACATCTCGACGGGTTCGGCATGTAGTAAGACACAAAAAAGCAGGGCATTGGAGGCTATATCTGTAGATAAAAATTATATTGACGGATGTATAAGAATTTCATTTGATAGGAATTCAACGATGGAAGAAGCAAGGATTTTTTTGAAAAAATTAAGAGAAAAAATAGAAATGATTAGAAAGATTGTAGGTAAATAATATGAAGTGGTTATTGGGGATTAGCTTTGGAGAATTGATGCTTAAGGGGAATAACAGGCATCAATTTATAAAAAAATCGGTTAGACAGGTCAGAAAAGCGCTCGAAAATTTCGAGATAGGAGAGCATTTTTTGGATCAGGGAAAACTTTTCATTGAGGTTAAATATGATGATTTCGATGAAGTAATTGATAATAGTAAGATGATATTCGGGCTTTCATATGTATATAAAACATTGATGGTTGAAAAGAATTTTGAAGATATCGAAAAGGGATTGGTTGAATTTGTAAAGGATGCAAATATTACCGAATTTACAACCTTCAAGATTAAAGGACATAGGGCTGACAAATCATTTCCGCTTAACTCGATGGAACTTGCCGCAAAGTGTGGCGGATATATCCTAAAAAATTTTAGAAATTTCAAGGTTAGTGTAAGTAATCCTCAGAAAACTATTTATGTGGATATAAGAGAAAAGGCATATATTTATATGGATAGAATAAAGACAATAGGAGGACTTCCTTTGGGGACAGGAGGAAGGGCGCTGTTGCTGTTGTCGGGAGGTATAGATTCGCCCGTTGCTGGATTTGAGATTGCTAAAAGGGGAGTGGAAATAGGAGCTCTGCATTTTCACAGTTATCCTTTTACAAGTGAAAGAGCTCTGGATAAGGTAAAAAGATTGGCGGAGAAACTGTCAATGTATATAGGGGATATAAACTTTTATTCAGTAAATTTGTTAAACATTTATACTGAAATTAATAAAAATTGTAAACCTAGATTTACTACCATTATTGCCAGAAGATTTATGATGAGAATTGGAGAAATTATAGCGAATAGATACAGGTATGACGGATTTGTTACAGGTGAGGCTCTCGGACAGGTTGCAAGCCAAACAATTCAGTCCATTTCCGTGGTGAATGATGCTACAAAATTGCCTATACTCAGACCTTTGATAAATATGGATAAAACAGAAATAATCGAAACGGCAAATTGGATTGATACTTATGATATATCCATAGAACCGTATGATGATTGTTGTTCATTTTTTGCACCTGACAGACCTGCAACAAAGCCTAGATTATATGATATTGAAAGAGAAGAAAAGAAACTTGATATAGAATTTTTGGTTAACGAGGCGATTGAAAAAATGGAAATTATAAAAATAGGTTTTGAGAATATCTAATGTTATAATGTTAAAAAATAAACCTTGTTGTCAATTTTATCTAGCGTGGTATAATAATTTTGGTGATAAAAAATAAATGGAGGAATTTATGAGAAACACTAAGAAAATTTTATCAATACTACTTGCTTTAGTATTAGTATTATCAGTTGCATGTTCACCTAAGAAAGAAGAACCTGCAAAAAAGGGAGAAAAAGAGTTAAAGAAAGTTGAAACACTTAAGGTTCAATTCGTACCTTCAAGAGATCCTGAATCTATAATTTCAGCTACAAAGCCTTTAGAAGAAATTCTAAAGAAACATTTGGCTACACAAGGATATGAAGTTGGTAAGATAGAAATTACAGTAGGTACAACTTATGAAGCAACGGGAGAAGCTTTATCAGCAGGTTCAATCGATGTAGGACTAATACCTGGAGGTACTTATGTACTTTATGATGACGGTGCTGAAGTATTGTTAACAGCTACAAGAAAGGGTTACAATATAGACTCTGAAAATGCTAAAGAATGGAATGATAAGAAACCTACAGCTTTGTCAGATAATCAAGTAACTTATTACAGATCAATGATTTTAGCAGGTCCTTCAGCAAAAGGACAAGAATTGGCTAAAAAGGTTAATGCAGGAGAAAAATTAACTTGGGATGACTTAAATTCTGCTAAATGGGGAGTTAGATCAGTTTCCTCATCTGCCGGATACATTTATCCATACCTTTGGTTACAAGACAATTATAAAAAAGGTATCACAGATTTAACTACAGTAGTTGAACAAAAGGACTATAACACAGCTTTAGCTCAATTGGCGTCAGGTCAATTGGATGTAATTGTTGCGTTTACGGATGCAAGAATTGACAATGCTGAAAAATGGGTAAAAGAGTGGGGCGGAAAAGATATTTGGCAAGAAACAAATATAATTGGTGTTTCCGATAAAATATACAACGACACAGTTTCAGTAGCAAAGAAAGCTAAATCAGGCATTATGACTCCTGAGTTCAAAGAAGCTTTGGCTAACGCATTTATTGAATTGGCAAAGACTCCTGAAGGTAAAGAAGTAATCAAGATTTATAACCACGACGGATATGAAAAAGCAAAAGCTGATGATTACAACAAAGAGAGAGATGCTCAAAAATTAATGAAGCAATTAAATAAACAATAATCAAGGATTATTCAGGCTAGGGTTCATCCTTAGCCTGTTTCATTTAGGGGAGAGAAATGATTAAATTTGATAATGTAAGTAAGATATACCCAAATGGGTTTAAAGCTTTAAGCAATATTGATTTAGAGATTGCACAGGGTGAATTTATTGCAATAATAGGAAGATCCGGTGCAGGAAAATCAACACTTATAAGAATGATAAATCAAATGATTGATGTTTCTGAGGGAAAACTTACCGTAAATGATGTAGATGTTAATCAGTTGAGCGGAAAAGCTTTGAGAAAATTCAGAAGAGATATCGGGATGATTTTTCAACAATTTAACTTGGTTGACAGAACTACGGTAATCAAAAATGTTTTGGCTGGATTTGTTCCGGAATTAAATCCTTTCCAATCTTTGTTAGGTATTTATCCGAAAGAAATGAAAATCAGGTCATTGGAAGCGCTTAGACAGGTTGATATTTTGGATAAAGCGTACAGCAGAGCCGATCAATTATCCGGAGGTCAACAACAAAGAGTTGCCCTTGCCAGAACATTGGCTCAAAATCCTAGCATAATTTTAGCTGACGAACCTGTCGCGAGCTTGGATCCGGTAACGGCTAAACAAGTAATGAACTATTTCAAAAAAATTAATGAAGTTAATAATATAGCTATATTGATTAATATACACCATGTGGATTTGGCTTTGGAATATGCTACAAGGGTTATAGGAATCAAAGAAGGAAGAATTGTTTATGACGGTCCTGCGAAGGATGTAAACGAGGAAGTTTTAAAAACTATTTACGGCGAAATTACTGAAGAAATTACTTTAAATGAGGGGAAATAATATGAGCTTATTTGATAAAATAATTCCTCCGAAGAAGCATGTTTTGCAAGACGGAACAGTCGTATTAGAAAAGAGAAGCAGGGCGATAGTTATAGCTCCGATGATATTAATTTTGACTTATTTTTCAGCTAGAGCGACAGGGTTCAGCATGGCGGAATTGATGAGTAATTTGAAAGAGTTTCGATACATAATCGGAAGAATTTTTGATGCGAATCTTAAATATCTTCCAAAAGTTGTATCTCCGCTTCTGGAAACCATAAAGATGAGTTTATTAGGTTCTTTTATGGGAGCTTTTGTATCTGTTCCTTTTGCCTATTGGGCAGCTTCAAATATGACACAAAATAAGTTTGCAAATTGGATAGTTAGATTATTGTTTTCTGTTTTGAGGACAATACCGACAATAGTTAACGCTTTGGTTGCGACATTCATTTTTGGAATAGGATCCGTTGCCGGAACGATCGCAATATTTATATACTCTTTTTCTTATGTAGGAAAAATTATTTACGAACAAATAGAAAATGTAAATATGGGGGCGTTTGAGGCGCTGATGTCAATGGGATACACAAGAAGAATGGCTTTTGTAAAAGCGGTAATTCCTCAAGTTTTGCCTACCTTTTTGGCTACAGCGTTATATAACTTTGAAGGAAATGTAAGGTATGCGGCTATTCTCGGGTATGTAGGAGCAGGTGGTATCGGAATGCTTATGAACCACAATATCGGTTTGAGAGAGTATGAAAACTTAGGAGCCATTTTGCTATGTGTGCTTGTTACAATAATTGTTATTGAAAATATTAGTATTTTCTTTAGAAAGAAATTGGTGTGAGGGTAATATGTCAGAAGAAGTATTAAAAAAATTAGAACAAGAGCCAAACACAAAATTTAAAACGATAGTCAATATAGTTGTAATATTAGGCATATTTATATGGTCTATTACAGGATTGCAGACGGCTGGCGGAAGCTTAAACGGATTTATTATAGTTAAGAATATTTTTAAAGGAATTTTTACACCTGATTTATCTTTGATAAACTTTACAAAAGAGGGAATACCTTATTTATTGGTAGAGACATTGGCGATAGCATTTTTGGGTACTTTGGTAGGAGCTGTTTTAGCAATACCTTTTGCATTTTTGTCCTCTCCAAATATGGTTGCTAAACCGATTTCCTATATATTCAGATTATTTTTGATATTCATAAGAACAATTCCTACAGTTATATATGGGTTAATATTTATAAGAGTTGTAGGGCCGGGACCTTTTGCCGGACTGCTTACCATGGGGATAACTTCGATAGGAATGATATCCAAACTGATGTCCGAAGCTATTCAAGATATTAACAAAAATATTATTGAGTCACTTTCTGCCATGGGATTAACCAAATTTCAAAAGATCAGACATGGAATTATGCCTCAGCTTTCAGCGATGTTTTTATCGACTATAATTTATAGATTTGATATTAATCTTAGAGATGCAACGGTTCTTGGTTTGGTAGGAGCAGGAGGAATCGGGGCGCCGCTATTGTTTGCAATCAGCGGATATAAATGGAGTCAAGCGGGAGCAATTTTGATTTGTCTAGTTATCCTGGTATTGGCAATTGAGTATTTCTCATCAAAAATTAGAAATAAATTAATAAGGGGTTATTAAAATGAAAATTTTCTATACTTCAGATGTTCACGGGTATTATTTTCCTACGGACTACAATGATAGAGAAAAAAAACCGATGGGATTATTATCCATTTCTGAAAATTACGAAAATACTGATAACCTAATAATTGACGGCGGAGACATTTTACAGGGCTCTGCCTTTAGTTATTATAGGAGTGTTAGTAATGATGCAATTACTGCCGCAAATATCATGAATAAGATAGGAGTTAATTTCGTGACACTTGGGAATCACGATTTTAACTATGGACATGATTTTCTGAGAGATTATGTAAATAATCTTAATGCGCATGTAATTTGTTGTAATGTGACAGATTTAAAAGGTGAAATTAAAAATATAAGAGATTATGAGATAATTGAAAGAGACGGAAAAAAAATAGGGATTATAGGGGCGGTGACAGATTGGGTTAATATTTGGGAAAAGCCGGAAAATAAGAAAGATTTTGTAATTGAAAAAACACTGCCATCCCTGATGAGGGCTTATGAAAATATAAAGGACTGTGATTTTAAGATATGTATATATCACGGTGGGATAGAATTCGATCCCGACACACTGGAAAAAAATTCCGACACGGATGAAAATGTCGGTGGTGAAATAGTTGAAAGCATTGACCTGGACTTGCTTCTGACAGGACATCAACATATGAATTTCACGGACCTTGTTGTCAAGGATACTCTAATCGTTCAACCGGGTTCCAATGGTCAGATGTATGTGGAAATTGATATTGACTTAGTAAAAAATAATGTAAGTGCAAAAACATGTAAAACCGAAGGTAAATACGATGTAGAAAAATTTAAGGAAGAACTTGAAATTGAGGCAAGAACTCAGGATATGCTTGACGAAAAAATTGCTGAACTTCCTAAAGAATTGCTTCCTCAGGATCATTTGACCATGGCTATGGAAGGATCAGATTTGGCTGTATTTATGAATATTGTTCAAATGGATGCAACAGGTGCCGACATATCTGTAGTTTCATTCGCAAATGAAATACTTGGACTTAGCAAGAATGTTACCATGAGAGAAGTTCTCAACACTTACAGATTTCCAAATACTTTGGTAGTTTTGGAAATAGACGGAAAGAATCTTAGAAAAGTTTTAAATCATAATTATAAATATGTAATGTATGACAGTGATAAGGGATTTTATATTAATCCGGAATTTGAATATCCTAAAAAGCAACATTATAATTTTGACTTTTTCTACGGGATAGACTATGAATTAAATTTGGAAAATCCTCAAGAAAAAATCGGAAATATTTATTTTAATGATAAGTTGGTTAAAGAAGATGATAAATTTACCATTGCAATGAACAATTATCGAGCTACCGGGATTGCCGGATTCGATATGTATTTAAATTGCAAAAGGGTGAAAGAAATAAATTTAGAAATGTCCGAATTGATAGTGGAGTATCTGAAAAAACACTATTAGAAAGACATGAGAAAGGATTGTATGAATAATTTAAAAAATATTTTGTGGTTTGCAAAAGAAAACAAAAAAACATATACGATTGGAATTCTTTCTCTTATTATGGCATATATTTTTATCCCCATACCCAGTTGGCTGATAGGGGTAATTATTGATGAAGTGAAGAGTAATACATTAAATGATACAGATGTCAGAAAATATATAATACTGCTTTTCGGCTCGGTGGTTTTGTTATATATTACCGAGTTTGTATGGCATTATTATATATTCGGAAACTCGTTTCAGTCAGGAAGAGATACGAGAAGAAGAATGGTTAAAAAGATATTGGGACAAACTCCTCCATTTTTTCTTGAAAATTCTACCGGGTCATTGATGAGTAAAGCCACAAACGATGTTTCGGGGATTCAAACATTGACGGGATACGGTATATTGGCATTTTTTGATGCTACCTTATACCCGTTTTCATTAATAATGATAATGGGGTTTTCAATATCTTGGAAACTTACACTTCTTTCGATTATAGTTCTCCCATTGATAATATTAATTACAAAAAAACTTGGAAAATCTCTTCGTGAAAGGCATTTGGCTATTCAAAAAGATATGGAAAAGTTGAATGAGTCAGTATTGGAAAATGTCACCGGTATAAGAGTTATTAAAGGATTTTCGACTCAGAAAATAGCTCAGAAGAGATTTGATAAAAGAGCTGATAAACTTTATTCAAGCAGGATGAAGCAGGCGAAATTACATTCGATGTTTATACCTACAGGAAGGCTTGTACCTGCGATTTCTTTGGTAATAGCATTGATTTTCGGAGAGAGATTTATTGGAAGCGGCGAAATTACTTTGGGTAAATTGGTTTCTTTCATTATGTATCTTGGACAATTAAGTTGGCCCATGTTTGCATTCGGAGATCTCGTAAATGTAGTACAGGAATCATCTGCAGCTCTTGGGAGAATTCAAGAAATATATGACTACAAAGACGATTTAAAAGATAGAGAAGATGCTGTTGAATATGACGGGAAAGGAAATATAGAGTTCAAAAACTTTAATTTTAAATATCCGAAGGATTTAAATTTGGTTCTTTCGGGAATTAATTTAGTTATAGAGAGCGGAAAAACACTCGGCATTGTAGGTAGAATAGGATCGGGCAAAACCACTTTGGTAAAGCAATTGTTAAGATTTTATGAGGTTCCGAAAGGAAGTTTATTATTCGACGGAAATTCCGTTGAAAAATATAAGATAAAATCCATCAGAGAAAAGTTCGGTTATGTATCTCAACAACATTTACTTTTTTCAAAATCCGTCTATGACAATATTGCATTCGGAAAACCGGGTGCTACCGAAGAAGAAGTAAAAGAAGCTATAGAATTTGCACAATTTACAAAAGATATTCCAAATTTACCACAGGGTTTGCAAACCATGATAGGAGAAAAGGGGATTTCCATATCCGGAGGACAAAAGCAAAGAATTTCGATAGCGAGAGCAATAATAAAAGATCCTGCAATATTGATTTTGGACGATTCTTTGTCCGCCGTAGACGCTTTGACTGAAAAAAATATTATAGAAAACATAAGAGATAAGAGAGAAGGAAAAACAACCATTATAATTGCTCACAGATTGTCCGGTTTAAAACATGCAGATAATATAATCGTGCTTGAGGACGGGAAAATTATTGAACAGGGAAATCATGAACAATTAATTAAGAAAGGTGGTTGGTATTTCGAACAATATGAATCTCAAAAATTAGGAGGTTCAGATGAATAAAATAGAAAGAAAAGAATTGAAACGAAAGGCGAAATTCCGAAATGCAAAATTGTTTGAGTACGGGTTGAAATTAAAGGGAACTTTTATATTTTGTCTGATACTTACAATCATATTTACTTTATTTGAAATGGTGGGACCGTTTATTATTTCAGAGATTCTTGATAAACAACTCATTGAGGGAATAGGTGCAAAAGATACAAACAATTTTTATTTTTTAGTTTTAATGTATGTATTGTCAATGCTTATGTTGACGGGAATAAAGTATGTAATGAGCCTGTCTTTTGCCAGACTGTCAAACAGCTTGGCTACAATAATTCAAAAGGATGTATTCGGACATGTGTTAAAATTGCCCATCAGATTTTTTGACAAATATGCATCAGGAAAAATTGTTTCAAGAATTACAAATGATACTTCAGATATCAGACAATTATTCAATATACTATTTTCAGAAATATTTCCTATAACCGTATTAATAATAGGTTTGATGATTGGATTATTTTTAAAAGATTACAGGATGGGGCTTATAATTGTAGCCGTTTCGCCTATTTCGTATATAATATACAGGGACTATAAGAGGAAATCCACGATATATAATAGAGATATGAGAAGATACAGATCGGATTTGAACGGAAATTTGGCTGAGACTATCCAAACAATTGAAATTGTTCAGGCATTCAACAGGGAAGATGAAATATATGAGGAATTTTCCAAAGTAAACGATAAAGTTAATGCAGAAGGCAGAAAAATGGCAACACTATGGGCATATTCCTCATTCAATGCCACAAATACATTGGCAAATGTAGTACTTGCAATTATCGTTTTTGCCTTTGCTATATCGGTGTTAAAAATGAATCCTTTTATAACCGTCGGCTCATTGTTTATATTTATTGATTATAGCAGAAAGATTTTTATGAATATAAACAGCATAATGAATATGATTGGAGAGTTTGAAAAATCAAAATCCGCAGCGGATCAGGTATTTGAGCTGCTTGATGAAAAAATATTTGTAGACGGTGAAACGACTCTTGATAAAATTGAAGGAAATATTGAATTCAATAATGTTACCTTTGCATATAATGACGATGAACATGTTTTGAAAAATATCAATTTAAGCATTAAAAAGAATCAGTCCGTTGCATTTGTAGGGCATACGGGATCCGGAAAATCAACTATAATGAACCTTATATACGGTTTTTACAAAGTAAATATGGGAGAAATTTTGATTGATGGAGTAAATATCAATGACCTGAACATGCAAGAGATAAGAAATAATATGGCAATTGTTTTTCAGAACCCATATATTTTTGAGGGGACTGTATATGAAAATATATCACTATTTGACGAAAACATCTCTAAAAATGAATGCGAACTGGCGTTAATTTTGGTAGGAGGAGAAAAAATCCTTCAAAGAAAGAGGGGCATAGACACAAAGGTTGGAGAGTCGGGTGCGGGATTTTCTTCAGGAGAGAAACAATTAATCTCATTCGCAAGAGCCATGGTCAGAAATCCGAAAATATTGGTACTGGATGAAGCGACTGCGAATGTCGATTCCGAAACCGAAGAATATATTCAGTTCGGAGTGAAACAGCTTAAAAACGGAAGGACGACTCTTATAATAGCTCATAGGCTGTCTACAATTAAAGATGTTGATAATATCTATGTATTGGAAAAAGGTAAGATTATCGAAAGCGGTACACATGAAGAATTGATTACAAAAAAAGGCGTATACGAAAAAATGTATATGGAAAGTTAGTAAAATTGATGAAAAATCTTGAAAAAGTTTTAGCTTTTTCAAGATTTTTTTTATAAATTCTAAGATTGTGATAATATATTTAATAGCATGATTTTATATACCGTAAAATATGGATTAATTTCGCATATTATTCAATAATATACTCAAATCGTTCGAATTTATTGAATTAATATTAATCCTTATATATGCATATAAAATTATGTGGAATATTTACAAATGAGAAAGGAGAATTATGAAGAACTTAAAACACTTGTTTAGGTTTATCAATAGACATAAGGTTAGTTACACCATCGGAATTGTATCTTTATTATTGACTGATATTGTAGCTCCGATCCCAAACTTTATCCTCGGGAAATTGGTAGACCAGATAAAACAGGGAGCCATCACTAGACAAAGTTTGACGACATGGTCTATAGGGTTGTTATTTGTAATTATAGCTCAATATGTATTTGAATTTTTATGGCACTACAATATTTTTGGAGTATCTTTTGCAATAGCTAGAGATTACAGGAGAAAAATTGTAGACAAATTACTGAAACAAACGCCTCCATTTTTTTTGAAAAATTCGACGGGGGCTCTTATGAGTAAAGCTACAAATGATATTAATTCAATAGAGGACATGACGGGATTCGGAGTTTTGGCATTGATGGATGCTACAATTTACCCCCTTATACTTATATTGATAATGGGTTTTACCGTTTCATGGAAAATGACATTTTTATCAATTATTATTTTACCGAGCATAATATTTTTCACGAAAATTATCGGCAATGCAATGTATAAAAATCATAACAGAATCCAAGAATCCATGGAAAAGCTCAATGAATTGGTTTTGGAGAATGTCACTAGTATAAGAGTAATAAAAGGTTTTTCAACTCAGGAAATCGCCAAGGCAAGATTTAAGGAAAGAGCTGATAATATCAATAATTTGGTATTGATTCAAGAAAGGTTGAATTCAGCATTCAGACCTATTTCAATCCTTATTCCCGGAATAGCTTTCGTGGTGGCGATTTTGGTTGGAGAAAACCTGATGGGAGAAAGCAAGCTGACATTGGGGCAGATGGTTTCATTTTTCTTTTATTTGAAAATGCTTGAATGGCCAATGTATGCCTTTGGGGATCTGATAAATGTATTTCAGGAAGCGTCATCGGCTATATCAAGGATTCAGGAAGTGTTTGACTATCCGGAGGACTTGGTAGACAGAAAAGATGCGATTGAATATACGGGTGGAAAGGAAATAGAATTTACCAACTTCAATTTTTCTTATCCCGGAGGAGATAAGCCGGTTCTAAGAGATATTAATCTGAAAATTAAACCCGGATCAACTCTAGGCATAGTAGGTAAAATAGGATCCGGAAAAACCACTTTGATGAAACAGCTTTTGAGACATTATAAGGTAAAAGAAAATACTCTTTTGGTAGACGGTAATGACATATCTACTTATACAATTAATTCAATTAGAGATAAAATGGGATATGTTTCTCAACAACATATATTGTTTTCAAAATCCGTTTACAGAAATGTGGAATTCGGGAAGGTGAATGCAAAGTCGGAAGAGGTGTGGGCAGCCATAGATTTTGCTCAATTTACCAAGGATATAGAGTCTTTACCTGACGGAATAGACACGATGATCGGAGAAAAGGGAATATCAATTTCAGGGGGACAAAAACAAAGAATATCAATAGCAAGAGCGATTATAAAAGATCCTGAGATTTTGATTTTGGATGATTCGTTATCAGCAGTTGATGCGATTACGGAAAAAAATATTATAGAAAAAATTAAAGAGACGAGAGTCGGGAAAACCACCATAATAGTTGCGCATAGATTGTCCGGACTTAAACATGCGGATCATATAATAGTTTTAGATGACGGTAAGATTATTGAAGAGGGCAGTCATGAACAACTTATAGAGAATAGGGGATGGTATTTTGATCAATATGAATCTCAGAGATTGGGAGGTTCAGATGAGTAAAGAAGAAAAAATTTTACAGAAACAAAAGACAAAATTTAGAAGGAAGAAGATTTTTGAGTACATTATAAGATTAAAAGGATTGGTGATTATAAGTATCATTTTAACTATAATTGCTTCTATTTTACAAACTGCGGTTCCTTTTATAATTTCAAAAATTCTGGATACTCAGTTGGTTGAGGGAACCGGAGCTATCGATAGAAGTTCTTTCTACAAATTAGTAGCATTGTATGTGTTGGCAATAAGTTTGACGGCATTTATCAGGTATGTTTCATCCATAAGTTTTGCATTATTATCCAATAAACTTGCGAATATAATCAGAATTGAGGTTTTCAATCATGTTTTGAAATTGCCGGTTAAATTCTTTGATAATTATGCTTCAGGCAAAATTGTTTCAAGAATTTCAAACGATACAAAGGATATAAGGAGTTATCTTAATATATTATTTCTTGAAATATTGCCGAATATCGTACTGTTTATAAGCTTACTTTCGGGAATTTTTATAGTGGATTACAAACTCGGTCTGATCACCCTTATAGGTTTTCCGTTTGCTTGGATAATATTTAAGGATTACTTTTTGAAGTCTACGAGATATCAGAGAGATCACAGAAAGTATAAATCGGATTTGAATGCCAATCTTGCGGAAACGATTCAAACCATGGAAATAGTTACTTCATTCAATAAAGAGGATGAAATATTTGAGGAGTTTTCAGAAGTAAATGACAGAGTTTTCAGAGAGGGGAAGAATTTGACCAAGATATGGTCGTATTCAGCGTTTAATGCTACAAATACACTGGGAAACATCATACTGGCATTAATAATTTACATCTTCGGAATAACATTTTTTGAAGGCAACCCGATTGTTACTGTGGGGGGATTGTTTATTTTCATTGATTACAACAGATCAATTTATATGAGACTTAATTGGTTTATGAACAATATTACAAATCTCGAAAAAGCCAAATCGGCAGCTGATCAGGTATTTGAATTGTTGACGGAAGAGCCATACAAAGAAGGAAATATTGTTCCTGATAAAATTGAAGGACATATAGTATTTGAAGATGTAACATTTGCGTATAATGGTGATGAGTATGTTCTAAAAAATATAAATCTCGATATCAAACCTAATGAGTCCGTGGCATTTGTCGGTCATACAGGCTCCGGAAAATCCACAATAATGAATTTAATATACGGATTTTACAGAATAAATAAAGGAAGTTTAAAGATTGACGGCGTGGAAATTTCTCAATTAAATATGGAAGAGGTAAGAAAGGAAATGGCTATTGTATTTCAAAATCCATATATTTTTGAAGGAAGTGTATATGACAATATATCCTTATTTGATACAAATATTACAAAGGAAAGATGCATTGAGGCGTTAAGAGATGTTGGGGGACGGAAAATCTTGGATAGAATAAACGGAATTGATGCTGAAGTCGGAGAGGGAGGAACCGGATTTTCCTCCGGAGAAAGACAGCTGATTTCTTTTGCTCGCGCCATGGTAAGAAATCCCAAGATTTTAGTTCTGGATGAGGCTACCGCAAATGTAGATTCTGAGACTGAAGAATATATTCAATATGGGGTTGCACAACTTAAAAAGGGAAGAACCACAATGGTAATTGCTCACAGACTATCCACGATTAAAGATGTGGACAAGATTTATGTTTTGGACAATGGACATATAATTGAAAGAGGAAATCACGATGAATTGATAGCCTTAAAAGGTGTTTATGAAAAGATGTATATTGAAAGTTAAGCGTCTAAATTTACACATTTGTTAATATAACAAATATAAATGTTAATATTTGCAAAATCTAACGAAAAACTTTAAAAAAACTTGAAATTGGTGTATTATATCTATGGAATAACTCATTTGAGTGAAAGAGGGCCTAGGGATCCGGAGCAGTCAAGGACCGAGCGGCACAATACGAGAGTATTACACCAGAGGGATAAGAGCCCAGATGGATAGGTTTCACAAGCCTGTCTTTCTGAGCTTTTTTTTGGGTTAATTCACAATCTTATATTTTTGGAGGAAATATGGAACTAATTTACACGGGAAAAACAAAAGATGTTTACAAATTGGAAAGTGGAAACTACTTATTGAAATTCAAGGATGATATGACAGGAAAAGACGGAGTATTTGATCCGGGGGCAAATGAAGTCGGATTATCTATTGAAGGAATGGGAAAAACCAATCTCCTTGTTACTGATATGTTTTTTGAAAAATTAAGCCAGCACAAAATACCTACTCATAAGGTTGAATCAAATCTTGAAGAGTCGACCATGACAGTAAAAAATTGTACTCCATTTGGTAAAGGAATAGAAGTTATATATAGAAATTTTGCGGTAGGATCATTTATAAGAAGATACGGATTGTACGCTGAAGAGATGATGCCTTTGAAAGATTATGTAGAGATTACTTTGAAAGATGACAAAAGACAAGATCCTCTTATAACGAAAGAAGGGCTTATAGCTTTGGGGATTTTGAGTGAAGAAGAATATAAGACATTGGTTGAGTTAACCATAAAAATATCCAATTTAGTTACGGAGATATTAAAAGAAAAAGGACTTCAATTAATTGATATTAAATTAGAATACGGAAAAACGGATGACGGACAAATCGTGTTAATGGATGAGATGTCGGCCGGAAATATGAGAGTTTACAGGGACGGTAAAAGTCTGGATCCGCAAGAGACATCAAGATTAATTTTAGCTTAATCGGGGGAATTATGATTATATATAAAAAACATTCTGCTTATGATCAAGAAAAAAATGAATTATTGAAGCAGGTAAATGAATTTCTGAATGTAAAAGTAAATGAATTGGAATTGTTTCATATATATCTTTTTAAGAATGAGAAAGATAGACAATATTTGGAAAAAGAATTATTTGATACGAGATATGGTGAAGTTGTTGATGAGCTTCCCGAAGATGTATTTTTTGTTAAAGATAATGACGGTCAGTATAACCAAATCGAAGATTTAACAACAAAATACATCAATGATATATTGGGAATTGATGAACAGGTAAGATATGTAAAGGCCTATAAATTTGAAGGAATAAGCGACACCGATCTTGAAAAAATAAAATCATACATTATCAATCCGGTAGTCCAAAAAGAAATACGATTGGAAGATGTGAGTTTTGAATATGAAATATCCGAAGATACCGAAATGAAAGAGGTTGAGGGATTTATTGACTTCACATCGGATGAGTTAATCAAATACAGAGAAAATTTCGGATTTGATATAGATGATCTTAAATTCATCCAACAATACTTTAGAAAAGAAATTAGAAATCCAAGGTATTGCGAGTTGAAAATGTTGGATACTTATTGGTCTGACCACTGTAGACATACAACATTTTTAACAAATCTTGAAAATGTAAGAATTGATGACGGAAAGTACAGAGAAGAAATTAAAAAGTCATATGACGCATATATGGAATTGAGAGATAGAGTTTATACGGACAAGAAAAAACCGATAACTCTTATGGACTTGGCTACAATAAAGATGAGAGATTTGAAGAAGAGAAATCTTCTTGAAGATATGGAAAAATCAAATGAAGTGAATGCATGCTCCATAGAGGTTGATATAGAAGTAAACGGAGAAAAACAAAGATGGCTACACATGTTTAAAAATGAAACACATAACCATCCGACAGAAATTGAACCGTATGGGGGAGCTCATACATGTATAGGAGGAGGAATAAGAGATCCTTTGTCAGGAAGGGCTCAAGTTCTTCAAGGTATAAGAATAGTGGGAGCGGGAAACCCTCTTACAAAGTATGAGAATACGATAGAAGGAAAATTATCTCAAAGATACTTGGCAAACATGGCGATGAACGGTTTTTCCGATTATGCGAACCAAATAGGAGCACCGGTGGGAATTGTAAGAGAGTTTTACGATGACGGTTTCCAAGCAAAGAGAATGGAACTTGGGGCTCTTGTTGCAGCTGTGCCGAAGTCTGATGTTACAAGAGAAGAGCCGGTTTCGGGAGATTTAATTTTATTGCTTGGAGCGCCTACCGGAAGAGACGGACTTGGAGCGGCGGTGGGATCATCTTCAATGCAAACGGAGAAATCTTTGACTAAAGCCGGAGCCGAGGTACAAAAAGGAAATCCATTTGCTGAAAGAAAGATTATTAGATTATTCAACAGAAAAGAAGCAACCAAACTGATAAAAAAGAGCAATGACTTCGGAGCGGGAGGAGTGTCCGTAGCTATAGGAGAACTTGCACCGGGGCTTGATATTTATCTGGATGAGGTTTATACAAAATATCCCGGCTTAAACGGATACGAAATAGCATTGTCCGAATCTCAGGAAAGAATGGCGGTGGTGATTGCCAAAAAGGATTTTGAAGAATTCATGGAATATCTTGCGGAAGAAGATGTAAGATATGCGGTAGTTGCCGAAGTAAATGACCAAAACAGACTTAAAATGTATTGGAAAGGGAAAGTTATAATTGATCTGAGCAGGGAGTTGCTTGATTCAAACGGAGCACCTAAATTCATGGATGTCCAAGTGGAAACCGAAGAGAAAAAAGTAGAGATAAATGAAGAAGTTTTGAAATTAAATCAGGCTATTACAAAAAATATCACTCAAAACTTCGACAATTCACTTGGAAGAAATAAGGTATTTATGGAATATGGCGGTAAAAATCAACTTACACAACAGGAAGGAATAATAACAAAATTCCCGGTTGAAAACACGGATGCCGTTTCCGTAATGACTTATGGATATTATCCCGAAATAGCAAAAAAATCAACATATCATGCCGGATACTATGCGGTATTGCAATCCATCACGAAGAATATTGCCTTGACAGGTAAATACGAAGATATAAGACTTACAATGCAGGAATTTTTTCCATCAATCAAGGCCGATCCGAAAAGAATGGGACTACCTTTCAGCGCTTTACTTGGAGCATTTGAAGTTATGAACAGTCTTGAAATCCCGGCAATCGGAGGAAAAGACTCAATGAGCGGTACATTTAAAGATATAGATGTACCTCCTACAATAGTAAGCTTTGCGGTAAATGTTTCAAGTAAAGATTCGGCAGTTTCCAGAGAGATAAAGAAAAAAGGTACAAATCTGTATTTGACTGATGTAAGAGTAAATGATAAAGGATTGATATGCTTTGAAAGTTTCAAGACATCAATGGAAAAGTACGGGCAACTTTTAAGAGAAAAGAAGGTATTGTCGGCATCTGCAATCAGTGAATACGGCGTTAAATTTACATTGGATGACATGGCTATAGGAAACGGTATCGGATATGAATATGTAAGTGATTTCGAGGACGAGTTTTTACCGGGAACAATAGTGTTTGAAACCGATGAAGAATTGGATATTCAAGAGTTTAAATTAATTGCCAAGACGGTTGAAAATTCTGATTTATCGGAAGTTGTTAAGGCGAGAACGGAAATTTTGAGCGGAGTTTTTGAGGATATTACAGGAGACGAAAGAGTTAAAGATGTAAAATTTGAGAAGTTCGAACTTGAAGAAATTAAACTTGAAAATCCGAGAGTATTAATTCCGGTAATAGACGGCGCTACAGGAGAATATGATCTTGAAAGAGCTATGGCAAAAGCCGGATTTACAACTGAACAATTCGTGATAAAAACGGGAAATAATGATGCTTATAGAAAGTCTGTTCAAGATTTTGCAAATAAGATTGACGAAGTAAATGTTTTAGCAATTCCTCATGGGGATTATATGGCTTCCGTAATTAAGAATATTTCAGGATTAATATTGAAAGTTCTTGAAGACGGTCAAGTGAGAAAAGCAATCGAAAATCTTATAGAAAGAAAGGGATTTGTAATAGGAATCGGAGCGGGAATGTCCGCATTGGCGGATTTTGGATTGTTTGGAGATATAAAAGAAAATTTGATTTTCAGAACAAATAAAAACAATAAGTATGTGAATGTAATGCAAGATGTCTTGGTGAAGAGAAACAGCTATGTAACGGATTCAGACAATACTGAATATACGGCGCCGATAAGTGGAAGAATGATAACTTTAGAGTGTAAAGACATGAAATCTTTGGAAGAAAAAATTGATATTTTATCGGTTAATGAAAATCTTTTATTACCGTATGATTGCGGAATCGACAGTATTCAGAGCAAATGCGGTCATGTGATAGGTATAAGAACATTGGTGGACAGAGTAGATACCGACCTTTATAAAAATATTGAAATTAAAGGATGTCCAAAACATTTTGAAATTCTAAGGAGATATTTTAAGTAGGAGGATAAATGAAAATTGCGGTTATAATGGGCAGCAGCTCAGATTATAATATAAGCGAAAAGGCGTTAAAGACACTTGAGCAATTCGGAGTTGAATATGAAGTAAGAGTAATTTCAGCTCACAGAGCCTTGGATGTTTTGAAGAATTATGTTGAGAGTTTCGAAGAGAAGGGGATTGAAGCCGTAATTGCACTCGCGGGAAAGGCGGCTCATTTGCCGGGAGTAGTTGCCGGGATGACTACATTGCCGGTAATAGGAGTTCCCGTTTTGGGATCCGCATTCACCGGGATGGATGCACTTCTATCAATTGTTCAAATGCCGAAAGGAGTACCGGTTGCTACCGTGGCGGTTGACGGAGCTGAAAATGCGGCGATTTTAGCAGTTCAGATGCTCGCTATAAAAGATAAGGGCTTAAAATCCAAATTAATTGAATACAAACATGAAATGGAAATGGGAGTATTGGAACAAGATAAATCTATTAGGAGATAAAATGAGCGGTATAGTGGGAGTAGTTAGAGAAAAGGACCTAAAGGCGTCAAATTTGATTTTATATGGTCTTTATGCTTTACAGCACAGAGGACAAGCCAATGCGGGAATCGGAATGATTGACGGAAATGAAATGGTAATTAAGAAGGGAACCGGACAAGTGACGAGCGTATTTAGAGATGATGTCGAATTTTCTTTACCCGGATCCAGGGGTATCGGTCATGTAAAATATGGAGAATACAAAGATTTTGACAAAGAGCAACCCATACTTCCAAACCAATACGAAATAAAGGGGCAAAAGTGCCTTATAGCACTTGACGGGAATATCCATAATTCGGATTTTTCGATATATGAAATGACAAAATCAATGACGGGTTCCATATCAGGTATCAAAGATTACCTGAAAGGCTTAAGAGGAGCTTTCGGAGGAATATATCTGGATAGATATAAAATGATTGGATTTAGAGATCCTTGGGGATTCAAGCCGATATGTGTCGGAAAAATTGATGACGGATTTATAATAGCTTCGGAGACATGTGCAATCGACTCTTGTGGAGGAATATTGATCAAAATGCTTGAAAAGGGCGAAATGGTGGTTATAAAAAATGGAAAAGCTGAATTTTTTAAGTACCATGATATGCCTAAAAAATCATGCCTTTTTGAAATGATATATGTATCCAGACCCGACAGTTATATGGATTCAGTTTCAATATATAAGTCGAGAAACAATATGGGGAAAATATTGTTTGAAGAAAATCCTACCGATGCGGACATAGTAATGGGAGCTCCGGATTCGGGACTTATAGCGGCTATCGGATATGCGGAAGCCTCAAAAATTCCTTACAAGGACGGAATAATAAAAAACAGATATGTGGGGAGAACATTTATAACTCCGGACGATGACACAAGAACAAAAGATATTTTTATCAAACTGAATCCCATTAAAGAAGTTTTGAAGGATAAGAAAGTAATTTTGGTGGATGACTCCATCGTCAGAAGTTCCACCATTAAAAGAACGGTTAAAATGTTGAAGGAAGCGGGAGCAAAAGAAGTGCATGTAAGAATATCTGCCCCGATGGTTAAGTATACATGTAATTTGTCACTTGATTTACCTGATAAAGACAGTCTTATAGCGAGCAAAATGGATGTGGAACAGATAAGAGAGAGAATCGGAGCGGATTCACTTTACTATATTTCGTTGGAAGGATTGAAACGAGCTTGCGAGGATATGGAAGTATGTGACCATTGCTTTACAGGAAATTATCCAATTTAGGAGGAAAAATGAAATTAACATATAAAGATTCCGGAGTAGATAAGGAAGCCGGATACAAAGAAGTTCAATTAATTAAGAATATCGTCAAGACTACTTATAATTCGGGGGTAGTTTCAGATTTGGGCGGTTTTGGCGGTCTGTTCAGACTTGATAAAAGTATTGAAAATCCTATTTTGGTTTCAGGTACTGACGGTGTCGGAACAAAATTAGATGTCGCATTTAAAGCTGATAAGCACGACACGGTAGGAATTGACTTGGTGGCAATGTGTGTAAATGATGTCTTGTGTCAGGGGGCAAAACCGATATTTTTCTTGGATTATATAGCTACAGGAAAGCTTATACCTGAAAAGATGGCAAGTATTGTAGAAGGAGTTGCTGAGGGGTGCAGGCAGTCACAAGCTGCACTTATAGGCGGAGAAACTGCGGAAATGCCCGGAATATATAAGGAAGATCACTACGATTTGGCGGGATTTGCAGTCGGGGTAGTTGATGAAAAGAAAATTATAACCGGTAAAAAAGTAAAGGTCGGGGACAAGTTGATAGGATTGAAATCAAGCGGTATCCACTCAAACGGTTTTTCATTGGTAAGAAAAATAGTATTTGATATAATGCAATTTGATATAAATCAAAAAATTGAAGAATTGGGTAAAACTTTGGTTGAAGAACTTTTAACACCTACAAAGATATATGTTAAAGATGTCATTCCGTTACTTGAAAAATTTGATATTCACGCAATAAGTCATATAACCGGAGGTGGGGTTTATGAAAACCTTCCGAGAGTTCTGAATGAGGGTCAAAGAGCGATTTGGGATTTAAAGAATTATGATATACCTACCATATTTGCATTATTGGAAAAATGGGGAAATGTTGAAAGAAAAGAAATGTTCGGGACATTCAATATGGGAATCGGTATGATACTTGTTGTGGATGAATCAGAATATGAAGATATATTAAAAGATTTGAAGCAAAGAAATGTCGATTTTGTTGAAATAGGTGAAATTATCAAAGGTGAAAAAGGTGTCGAATTGTGGAATCTAAACGAATAGCAGTATTAATTTCAGGATCCGGAAGCAATTTACAAAGTTTGATTGACGCTCAAAAGAATAGATTTTTTAACGGTGAGATTTGCCTTGTAGTTTCGAACAGAAAGTCTGCCTACGGTCTGGAGAGAGCCAGACTTAACAACATTAGAAGTATCAATATTTCAATTGCACAGTACCCTACAGTGCAAGAGTTTGACAACTTTTTGCTTCAAATTTTGGAAGAGGAAAAAATTGATCTTATAGTTCTTGCGGGATATCTCAGATTTGTAAGCGATATAATTGTTAAAAAATTCAAAAATCGAATTGTAAATATTCATCCTTCACTGTTACCGTCTTTTGGAGGAGAAGGTTACTATGGAATTAGAGTACATGAAGCGGTAATAGAAAGAGGATGCAAACTGTCAGGTGCGACGGTTCATTTTGTGGATGAATCACATGACACAGGTCCGATAATATTTCAAAAAGCTATCGAGGTATGCCAAGATTGGGATGCGGAAGAGTTGCAAAGACAGGTTTTGAAAATTGAACATGAAATACTGCCGTTGGCTGTGAAATATTACTGTGATGATAAATTGCTTGTCAAGGATCACAGGGTTTATATAAAGGAGTAATTATGAAGAAGAGTGCATTAATTTCAGTCTACTACAAAGATGGAATTGTAGATTTTGCAAAAAAATTAATCGAATTGGATTGGAATATTATTTCTACGGGTGGAACTTATAAATTGCTTAAAGACAATGGAATTGAAGTTCATGAAGTTTCAGAGCTCACAAATTTTCCTGAAATGATGGATGGCAGAGTAAAAACTTTACATCCTAAAATTCACGGAGGAATATTGTTTAGAAGAGATAATGAATCTGATTTGGAAAGTATAAAAAAATATGAAATCGGATCTGTTGACATGGTTGTAAACAACCTTTATCCTTTTGAAGAAATGCTGAAAATGGACAAAGATGAAGAAACCATGATTGAAAATATTGATATAGGCGGTCCCAGCATGATAAGAGCGGCGGCAAAAAATCACAAGGATGTTTTAATTGTGGTAGATCCTGAGGATTACAATCCGGTGTATGAAGCTCTAAAAGAAGATAAAGTAAATTTGAAATTGAAGAAAAAATTAGCTGCTAAGGCATTTTCTTTAACTGCATATTATGACGGGATGATTTCAAACTACTTTAATAATTTATTGGGAGTAAAATTCCCGAAACATTTGACAAGACCTTTAAAATTGGATTCAATTTTGAGATATGGGGAAAACCCTCATCAAGAGAGCGCATATTATTTAGACGGTTACTCAAAGAAAGAAAATGTGTTTGATTTTGAACAATTGCACGGAAAAGAAATATCATACAATAATATGAATGACTTAACAGGCTGTGTTCAGTCGTTGAAAGAATTTGACAGACCTACTGTTGTGGCTGTAAAGCATACCAATCCGTCAGGAATCGGTTCGGATGATGATATAAATATTGCTTTTGACAAGGCATATGAATGTGACGACATATCAATTTTCGGAGGTATCGTGGCGGTTAACAGGACTCTTACAGAATATATCGCTACAAAATTGAACGGTATTTTTATTGAAATAGTCATAGCACCGGATTACGAAGAAAAAGCATTGGAGATACTGAAATCCAAGAAGAATATCAGAATTTTAAAATCTGAAAATCTCGTTTCGACAAAATTCAGAGAATTGGGATTCAAAGAGGTAATGAACGGATTTTTAGTTCAGGATAATGATTCCGAACTATATAGGGAAGAGGATTTTAAAGTTGTTTCCAAGAGAAAGCCTTCCGAAAAAGAATTATCGGATATGATTTTCGGAATAAAAGCCTGCAAAAATGTAAATTCAAACGGTGTGGTTCTGGTGAATAATGAAGCGACCGTAGGTTACGGTTTTGGAGAAGTAAGAAGGTCATGGGCGGTGGAAAAAGCTATTGAAAGGGCAAAAGGAAAGCTTCAAAACTCAGTTCTTGCATCTGACGGATTCTTTTTTGAAGATACTATCGAACTTCTTCACGAAAACGGCATAAAGGCGGTTATATCCCCCGGTGGCTCCATTCATGATGAAAAGGTTATTGAACTTTGCGACAAGTATGATATTACATTAGTATTTACGGGAATGAGACATTTTAAACACTAAGAGGTAATGATGAATATTTTGATTATTGGTAATGGTGGAAGGGAACATGCTATAGCCGAGTCTATCGCAAAATCTCCAAATTCTGAAAAAATCTATTTTTCAGGTCACAATGGAGGTGCTAAAGGCAAGATACTGAATGCCGAATTAGACTTGGAATTTGAAAATGTTGAGAAGTTTATATTAAAAAATGATATAGAATTAACCGTTGTAGGCCCTGAAAATCCTCTAAATGAGGGGATTGTAGACTTTCTGAAAGAGAGGGGACACAAGGTATTCGGTCCTAAAAAGAAGAGTGCTTTTTTAGAGGGAAGTAAGGCTTTTGCAAAAAAGTTTATGGAAAAATATGGAATTCCGACCGCTGAATACATTGAGTTTTTTGATTATGAAACTGCTTTAAATTCATATGACAAATTCGGTTTTCCGGTTGTTATAAAGGCGGATGGTCTTTGTGCGGGCAAGGGCGTATATATTTGTGAGAACAAAAATGAAGCTGAGAAGGCACTTAATGATATATTTTTGGATAAAATATTTGCACAGGAAGGTAGCAAAATTGTCGTAGAAAAGTTTTTGAAAGGTTTTGAAGCATCGCTTTTATGCTTCGTTTCCGAAGATAAAATATATCCGTTTGATACTGCGATGGATTACAAAAGGATTTATGAAAACAATCTGGGTCCAAATACCGGAGGAGTTGGCTGTATATCACCTAATCCTTTTTGGGATAAAAATCATAATTTACAATCCGATTCCATACTTAGAAAAATAGAAATAGGTCTGAAAGAAGAGAATCTTCAATATTCGGGTATATTATTTATAGGATATATTATCGATTCCGGGAAGGTTTATGTTTTGGAGTTTAATACCAGATTCGGAGACCCGGAAACTGAGGTATTGTTGCCCAGACTGAAATCAGATTTATTGGAAAATATCATGCAGTCAATTGACGGAAAAGAGGTTGAACTTGATTTTGAAGATAATGTTTCTATGGCTACAATACTGGTTTCAGACGGTTATCCGGGCAAGTTTGAAAAAGGGTTTGAAATAACCGGAATTGATGATTTGGAGGATGGTGTTTTCCTGTTTCATAACGGGACAAAAAATCATGAAGGAAAAATTTTATCAAATGGAGGGAGAGTTCTTTCGGTGGTTGTCAAGGAAAAATCGCTTGAAAGAGCAAGAGAAAAAGTTTATAGAAATCTTAAGAAAATATCTTTTGAAAATATGAGCTTTAGAACGGATATAGGGAAAATTTAACGGTTTCAAAAGATAACAAAACCATTATATCTTTATGTCAAATTTAGGAGGCAATATGAAAAAATCTGCCATTAAGAGAAAGCAAATTGTAGATGCATTTGCCGGTTTGATAGACGAAGAGGGTATTAAAAATGTAAGTGTTAAGATGGTTTGTGAGAGAGCCGGAGTTGCGTTAGGAACTTTTTATCACTATTTCGACTCAAAGCAATCAATAGTTGACCAAATGTATAAGACTTTGGATGATTGTATGTTTTACAATAAAGATTTATTTAAAGAGAAAAGTGTTAAAGAAAACATCTTAAAGTTTATTGATTTATTGGAAACATATTTTGATGATTGGGGATATTATGCAAACAGGTTAATGATTCAGACTTCATTGAAAAATACGGATAAACAAGATAACAGAAAACTTTATACCATTCTGAAAGAAATAGTGGAAAGCGGATATTCGCATAATTCTGAAGTAGATGTTCAATACTTGGTGGATGTCATGTTTATAGCAATCAGAGGACATCTTCTATATTGGGCGAAAAATGGTGTTGATTATTCTATTAGGGGGAAAATCAAACAAAATGTGGAACTTTTATTAAAATCTTTTCCTGATTGATTTTTAGCAAGAGGTTAGCCGTTGGATAACTTCTTGCTTTTTGCTTGTCTAAGTGTAGACTTTATATATTCCTTGTTTTATAATCATCTTAATAATAAAAAAGGAGGAGATATGAAAGAATATATTATATCTTGTGAATCGAATATAGATTTACCTTATGAATATGTGGTTGAAAGAAATCTGTCGATAATTAATTACACCTACATAATAGACGAGGTTGTTTATGTTGACGACATGGGCAAAGATCCGGGATCATTATCAAAATTTTATGCATTTATAGACGCCGGAAAGATGCCTTCAACCACACAGATCAACTTAAATGAATATGTTGATTATTTTGAAAAGTTGATGCAGGAAGGAAAGGATGTCCTTCACATTTCGTTCAGTTCCGCTATGACGGGATCTGTTGGAAATGCGATTTTGGCGGCAAAAGAAGTTGGAGAAAGATATCCTAATCAAAGAATAGAAGTTCTTGATTCTCTCAGCGCATCATCAGGCTATGGGTTATTGATTGATGAGGTTCTTGATTTGAGAGATTCGGGCAAGAGTTACGAAGAAATAAAAGAATGGGTTTTGGGCAATGTACAACATCTTCACCATTATTTTTACTCAACTGATTTGAAATATTTCAGAAGAGGCGGCAGAGTTTCAGGTGTGGCGGCAACATTGGGAGCGGTGTTGAATATATGTCCTATGATGAGAATTGATGAAAACGGAAAAATCATAGCTTTTACAAAGGCTAGAGGAAAGAAAAATGCAATAAAGAAAGTTTTGGGATATATGGAAAAAATAGCCTATGACGGTAACAATTATTCCGGCAAATGTTGGATAAATCATTCCAACAGTCCTGAGGACGCGTTATCCCTTAAAGATGCTACTGAAGAAAGATTTCCGAATTTGAAAGGCAAGATAAGAATTTATAATATCGGTACCGTAATAGGCTCACATACAGGACCGGGAACAATTTCAATATTTTATTTCGGTGACGAAAGAAAAAATTTTACCGAATAACTATAAAAATTATTAAAATGATGTATAATTTTATACATGTTTTAATAATTTTTTTTGGATATTATTAAAACATTACTTTCATCAGATACGAAAATATGATATCATTGTAAAACATGGTTAACGCCCTATTTTTTAAGAATTTGAAACCTCAAATTAGAGAGGTCTGACAAAGTAATTGATAAAGGAGAAAGAATGGCTAAATTAGAAAGAGATTTTAAAACTGATGAAAATGGCTACACAAAGTTTGTAGAATATTACAAAAACAGCGTGATGGAGAACAGTTTTTCCGCATCATGGGAAGATGGAAGCTCCGTATCTATGGGAGAAACAAAAATAAATGTAGATGTATTTGAAAGATACAGCATGCTCGGAGAAAACAGAGTAAGTTTGAACGTGACTTCCATTTATGATAAAGGAAATGTAAAAGTGATTGCGGTTTCTTCAGGTGGCAGCAGAGCGATTTTCTTTAAGTTAAATACATTTGGAGAAGAGGCTTTCTTAGAAAAATTTGGAGATGCCATAGACGATTATATTGCAAAGGCATATAAGTAAAGATCAGTTGTTGACAAAAGTTGCTATAAAATATAAATCAACTGTCAACTTCTGTCTTTTTTATTTTAAATCCCCTGTTGTATAATATATTTGAGGTAAGATATGGAAAAATTTGTAGATTTAGAAATTATAGACATAAATAATGATTCAAAGGGAGTTGCTAAAAAAGAGCAGCTTATATACTTTGTAGAAAATGCGCAAATAGGAGAAAAGGTAAGAGCTGAAGTTTTGGAATACAAAAAAAACTTTGCGACTGCAAGAAAGCTTGAAACTATTGAAAAATCAGCGTATTTTGAAGAGTCGAAGTGCATCTATTCAAATATATGTGACGGCTGTTCATTTCAAGATATAAATTATCAGGCTCAGGTGGAATATAAAAGAAACAAAATAATAAATCAAATTAACAGGATGGCTTATGAAAACCTGACTACAATACCTTTTCTTGAAGCTGACAAGAGATATGAATATAGAAATAAAATTGAAGTTAAGGTCGATATCTACGGGAATATATCATATTTTTCGAGAAAGACGAACAGGAATGTGGCAATAAAAAAATGTATAATCGCAAATCCTAAGATAAACGAAATAATTTCGATAATTCAGGAAAAGATATATGAGTATGAATTAACGGGATATGACCCCTACAAAAATAAAGGGTTTATTAAAAATATAATGATCAGATCGACAAATCTTGATGAGGTAATGGTGGTTTTAGTTTTAAATCAAAATCAGGAGATTTCCGATTTTCTTAAAAGCTTATTTGATACGGGAAAAATTGACAGCCTGTACACGACGATAAATACTAAAAAGAACAACTATAAAATTATGGATACAAAACTGATTGGCGGCAAAGAAAAGATACAAGAAAAACTCGGAGAACAGATATTTCTGATTTCACCAAAATCTTTTCTTCAAGTTAATACCGACATGTCATATAAAATCTATCTAAAGGCTAAAGAGTATATCAAGAATTTAAATCCCGATCTTCTCATAGATCTTTATAGCGGAATTTCAACCACTTCCATTATTTTATCCGATATCGTAAAAAGGATAATTTCAGTGGAAATTGTAGAAGATGCCATCAAAGATGCTAAAGAAAACGCAAAGTTGAATAATGTTGACAATATAACATGGATTAATAAGCCGGCGGAAGTTGCTATAAATGAACTTCAACTTAAAACTGAAAATACAATGGCGCTGTTTGATCCTCCACGAAAGGGATTGGACCCTAATATAATACAAAAAATAGGAAACTCAAACATAAACAATATAGTCTACATTTCCTGCAATCCAGCAACCTTGGCAAGAGACATCAAACTCTTCAAGGAGTTTGACTTTACTCTCAAAGAAGTCATTGGAGTTGACATGTTTGTGAATACATTGCATGTGGAGGTTCTAGTATTGATGACAAGGGAATAAGGGGGCTAGAGACTCTTAAAGCCTAGAAATCAAAGGGTTCTTGATTTTCAGACTTAATAATAAGAAGTTGAAAAGTTTGAAATTAGTGTTCAAAAATTGTTCCAAAAAATCAACTTGTAGCACCACTTTGGATATTTGATTGGTCGTGTCAACGGTATGGACGGGTGAAGGATAAGATAAATTTGAATTAGTGGGAGGCATACTATTATGAAGTTTAATCCTAGAGATTGGGATATCGAGACAGAAGTTGAAATGGGACATGATGATTTTGTATATGGCAATTATGTTGAATGGGATAGATTTAGACATAAAAATGAAGAAGGGCTATTGGAGTATTTTGGTGTTGAATTACCATGGTCTAAATGGATTTATGAAAAAGAATAATAGAAAATTTAATGATGAATTAGCTAATGAAGTGTTAAAAGGGCTTTGGTGAAATGGAGATAAAAGAAGATTAAATCTTCTTAAAGCAGGATATAATTATGAAGAAGTTCAAAAACTAGTAAATGAAAAATTAAGAAGAAAAGATATCACTAAGATAGCAAGGGATGTTATCCAAGGTAAATTTGGAAATGGTTTAACTAGAAAGAAAAAGCTTGAAAACTTAGGATATGATCATTAGAGGTGCAGAAGTAGGTAAATAAGTTAATATGAAGATAGAGTAAGCCTACGGAGTAAAGTCTGTAGGCTTATTTTTTATGGTAAAATAAATACAATTAGAATTTGCAGAGGTAAATAGTATGTGCTTAATATGTGAAAGAATAGAAATGATTTTAAATGAGGAAAATCAATATTTTGTAAAAGAATTAGAAACCGGTTATGTTGTATTAGGTGACAATCAACATTTTAAGGGATATACAATTTTTTTGTGTAAGCAACATAAGACTGAACTTTTTGAATTAGAAAATAATTTTAAATTGAAATTCTTAGAAGAAATGTCATTGGTAGGGGAGGCTGTATATAAAGCTTTTAACGCTGAAAAAATTAACTATGAACTACTTGGTAACGGAGATTCACATTTACATTGGCATTTGTTTCCAAGGGTAGCTGGTGATATAGAAAACTATGGTAATAAAGGAAAGGGTCCGGTTTGGTGGTATCCTATGGAATTAATGTATAGTGATTCTAATCGCCCATCAACAACTGAGTTAAGTACACTTAAAGACAAGTTGCTAACTGAGTTAAATAAAATAGTTATTTAATAATAAATTCCAGTTTTTAGAACTAAAAAATAATTTTAATCTTTAACATAAGGACTGACGAGTTTTTCTCGTAGGTCATATTTTTTTACTCAAAAATGCCTCAGATGTCCTAGGGATAGTGAAGAAAGAATTTAGGATACGGAGGGTAAAATGGATAGTCAAATAACTCATGAAAATGTAGAAAAAGAATCAGCCTTTTACATTTCAAGTGAAATACTTGTAGAAATGTATCTATTAGGTTTGATTTCACTTGAAGAATATGAAGAAATCACTTGTTACAATATAGAAGAATTAACTCCTTTTTTAAGTAAAATAATGCGTTAAAGCTTGATAAATAGCCGTTTGTACGGGTAGCGAAAAGGGAGGTGAACCCATATTTGAAACATAAATATACCTACAAAGGCTATATCAAGTTAAAGAAAAGTAAACAGGAAGATTTTTATAACGAGCATACCTCAGAGATTATTTTATTTGAAAGTGCCGAAAAATATTTGAAAGAGCATTTAGGAGAAAGCAAGTCCTTAAATATATCAAAATGAAAAATAGAACATGCCACTTTGAAGAAATAGAAAGAGAGACTACATAATAAAATATTAGAGATACGAGAAGAAGTAGAACAGGCAGAAAAACTTCCTGCTGTTGAACTTGTAAGGAAAGCGACTTTTCAAAAACTCGGAAGGTTTACTAAACAAGACATTAGAGAACTTTGCCCATCACTAAGTGTAAGTTCGATTGAAGGAGCATTAAGAAAATTAATAGCTGAAGGTGAAATTAAAAGAGAAGGTGTAGGAAGAGCTACAAAATATATACGATTAAAATAAAATCCCTTAAAAGAGACATTGATTTAAGGGGAAATATTAGACATAAGGGCAAGTATCTACTAAAAAGTAGGTGCTTTAGCTAGAGAACTGTAGAAAATATAAAAAATATTTCTTAGGCATTTTGCACATTATAATAGTTGAAAATCAAATAATTAATGATAAAAAAATGGTCATGTTGGGGATAAAAAAGCACTCAAACGATTAGATTTGAATGCAGTTAATGGGCAAAAAACGAAACCGACCAACATTTCTGTTAATCGGCTATGTTTTGCTTATTATTCAATTTTTTTAACTTACACAAACTTACCCGAATCCGACGCTTTATCTTCGCTTACCGTTGCCGAAGGCATATGGCATGTCTACCTCTTCTATGGTTTCCGGAAGTTTGAGGACCGGTATGTGGTTATGCGTAAATTTGTCAAGAACCATCATTATTCTTCCACGGACTCTTCCGAGAGCTTTTCACCGTAAAGTGCGCCGAAACGCTTGTTGACTTCTTTTATCAGTTCACTATCAGCTTCGGAATAATTCTTATACTGCCCGAACTTATACCATTCGGATTTTGACCCTCCAATCGTGCTGTTGTCAAAGCCGATACTTATAGACCAGGGTTTGTAATCATATATAAATTCATCGCTTTTCTTTCTCTTCGACAGGCTTGCGACATTCTTATCCTTCAGGAAAGTCACGAATTCCGCAAGTTTCTCTTCATCGACGCTGTAGGTCACTACTATAATCGAATCGGCACGTGATTCCCGGTTCCTGCTCTCGATAATCCATTCTCCACTCTCGTTTTTCTTGAGAGTCGCGCTGTGACTTCTTCCCCTCATGTCCGAGAAACCCGGAGAATATTTCATACCGATAAACTCGCCTGTTTCCACCTTGAGGCCTCCTTTTCGCACAAACTTGAGATAGATAGTAAGAGCAAGTGCGACTATGATAATAAGAATCAGTATGACCACAGTTAAGACTTTCCTTTTCATCTTATTCCTCCTTTTCTTCACTTACATAAACATGCATTCAATCCTGGTTTGCACCTAATTAAAGCGAAGGTCTTTTTTATTTGCTTGCCTGCATTTCGAAAATACATGGGCAAGCGCTGTTTCAATCTGCTTTGTAAAGTTGTTCTCCCTAAGAACAAAATAACTCAAAAATATGTTATCATAAAAGTTTTTGTTTGTGAACATCAATTATGTTGGCATTTAAAATTGCTAAGTTCTTTAATTTATCAATTGAAGAAGTATTTATTTATGAGGAGGACGGGAATGAAAAATAATAAAATATGGTATTTAGGATATGTAATAGGTATTTGTAGCTTGATCCTAGTTTTGCCTCTAAAGCTGAATAAAGCCATTGAAATTGTACTGACTTTTGTTTTTGCTATCAGTGGATCTGTCTCACATGTAAAAATTATGCATCATAAAATGATGGAGAAAAATCATAATTACAAAATCAGTGTAAATGATGAAAGAAATGAGAAAATCAGAGATAAAGTAAATGAAATTCAATAAAAAACAGGTTTGACTGGAAAAACTATCAAATATTATCAAAAGTTACTTATAGCAAATGATAAATATCTTAAAATTATTGATTAATGGAACTTAAAAAGGGGGAAGGCACTCAGAAAAAGAACATAGTGTTTTTTTTGCGTTTTAAATTATGATTAAATAAAAATATTAATCATACTGGGAGATTGAAATGAATAAAAAACAAAAACTAATAATAGATTATTTAAAAGCTAGTGCAAAAAATTTATTCTAAGATTGTGTATATGAAGTAGGGAACAGATTAAAAAATGATTTCACACAGTAAGTTAATGAATACAGTATTTCAGTATTAATACAATTTCTTTTAGAGGTTAAAGCTACTGATGAAAAGATAATGCATGTGGAGACCATAGCGTTGATACAAAGGTCGATTAGAAATTGTAATGTCAAGGAAGAATCTATTTATGATAATGGGGGATTAAATGATAATCATTCAGCCGGGAATAAAGCTTTGGAGATTCAAGAATTAACCGTTGATGAAAATATGAAAGTATGTAATGTTAGAAAAAATTTAACAAAATTTGACGATATTTATTTTTCAACCGGAAAACTGATTAGTTTACATGATCATATATATGCTTATGCAAAAAATGAAAAAAATCAGTACTATATATTTAAGTTTTCTAAAGATAATTTAAAATTGGAGTCAAAGATATTTTTGTATGAGTCTAAAGATAATGAAAATTATGACAAGTATATAAATAAATCTGAAAGCAAGTATTGTATGATTGCCTATGATCTTAACGGTAATGAAAAAGATAGATTTTACTATACTCCATCAAAAACTCAATCAAAAAATTTAATAGGTTTATATCCTCATGCATTTATTAAAATAAGGTAAGTGTGGATGATGGTATATTAATTAAGAATCAAACAATCAAATGATATTTCGATAGTTTTATATTTTTTCATAGCAGGAAAAAGGATTATGTTTACAAATGCTTTTATAATGAAAACTCAAAAAACATCTAAATCTGAAATAAGCTTGGCAAAGAAATATTGATCTATTGTCATAGAAAGTGAAGATTATAATTATGTCTAAAACATTAAACCGGATAGAAAATCATGGAATTCTCTATCCATGGATAGAAAGACTTGGACATATAAAGTTTGATAATAAATACTCTTCACTTAATTAATATATTGAGGTCGGAATGACCGAATTATATAAAATTCCGGTTGCCATGAGGAGTTTTAAACAAATAATATAGAGAGTTGGAAAATATTCCGACTCTCTTTTTGGTTGTGAAACTGTTACTTTATTATTAGAGTAATTCTTTTAGATCAAAGTTATCAAAAGATATTTTGACTCAAGTTCGAGATTGAGCATATGAAATACATTTCTTTTCAATAAGTAAATAATGGCAATATAATATCGTTTTTTAAGGAGGATTTATCTATATTTTTTTATTATAATGTTTGAATTATATATAGAGAGGGTATACTAAAATTAGTAAATGATAGGTTGAAATAACCAAAACGAAATCAAAAATGAAGAGAAAATTAATGGAAGAAAAGATAATAATGCAATTCTTACCGTTATAGAACAAGAAATGAGGAATGTTTTCAGTTTATGAGACATTAATAGGTCAAGTTTACTGATGCATTTTAACGGAGCGACACTTAATGAAGTAACGAAAGATGCCAATGATGCGATTAATTCTAAGTATTAGTAGAGGAGGAAGCTATGAATAAAAAAATTTCAGTTGTTTTTGTACTGATAATGAGCATATTAGTTTTAAGCTCTTGCTCAAATAATAAGAGTGCAAATGTACAAAAAACGGATAGTAAGTCGGTTAATAATGATAAAAAAATAGAAGATATTGTATATGAAGGTAAGTTAATATATGATACAACAGATATAAAATCGATGTTAGATAATACTGAAAAAGTTATTCTTGTTGAAGGGTTAAACTATCAAGATACTATTATAAAAAAGGGAAAACCTGTTCCTAAAACGGTATATACTGCAAAACATCTTCAGATTTTAGATAAGGGCTACGATACAAGTAAGGATCTATATTCTCAACTTACCACCTATAATAATGAAAGCAGTAAGGTTATAATGTCCGGTGGAATAATGACAAAAGGTGAAGTGTATGATAATTTATCTGATGAATATAAAGATAAGTCAGCAGGCCCTAAACAAGCGGTTAAACCTTCCAAAGAAGAAGTGAATACCAAGGTTAGAGTATATATTGATAATTACTTGGAGTTCAATAATGAAAAGACATATTTAATATTTGCTCAAACAGAGGATAATAACTTTTATTGTAGCGGATATACGGTTTTTGAGTATGATAAAGATTCAAAAACTTTCACCAATGAATTTTCAAAATTGCAGTTTAAAATTGAAGATTTAATGAAGCATATTAAACAATAATGTTGAAAAAAGTTTAAAATGAGAGATATTTTTAATAAGTAAATTAATATTATAGTTATAAAAACGGTTAAGAAATATGATTCTTAACCGTTTTTATGTAAATTTCATCTATCTTGATATCAAAAATGCCATAAAATTGATGTTGACAGACAGTAAGTTAATAATGATGAAAAATATAGATAATACATAAGGGGATGTAATAAAGTCAATGGCTGAAAAGATATAAGAGATGATTGGGCATAAAGAGGAGCGAAAGTATAAAAAATACTCTGAAAATGGTATAATATAGGTGATTATTCAGTGATATAAATGAGAACTTGTATATTTGTGAATTAAGGTTTATATGCCGATGGAGTATAGTGAGAATATGAGATTACTTATATATGGTGCAGGAGTAATAGGTTCACTTTATGGACTGCTTTTTAAAAAAGCCGGTTTTGAAGTAAGTATATTTGACAGAGGGGATCGCCTGGATGTACTTAATTCAAAAGGGCTACTTTACTATGAAAACAATAAATTGAAAAAAATAGAAATAAAGATACTTCATGAACTTAAGCCGGATGACAGTTACGATTACATTTTTTTGGCAGTTCGTGAAAATCAACTGTATGATGCTTTGAATCAATTGAAAGATAGTACCGGTAATATTGTTACTATGGTTAATTCAATTGATAATTATTGTAAATGGGAAGATATTTGTGGAAAAGGACGAATCATTCCTGCATTTCCGGGAGCCGGAGGAAGTATTAAAAATAATATTTTGGATGCGGCATTAACTCCGAGGATTATTCAACCTACCACTTTTGGAGAAATAAACGGAGAAAATACAGCCAGAATAAATAGATTGGAAAGAATTTTTAAAAAAGCAAAAATTCCATGTCAAATTGTAGAAGATATGCATCTATGGCAATTGTGTCATTTGGCGATGGTCGTACCTATTGCGGATGCTTATTATGAAGCAAAGTGCCCTGAAAGGGCAGGGCATGATTATAATCTTATGCTTAAAGTTGCAAAACAATTAAAGAAAAATATTCGTTTTATGAAGATTAAGCATGGGAAAGTATCACCGCCTAAGATGAATATATTTCTATATATACCGGCTTGGATGCTTGCAATTGCAATGTCAATCATATTTAGAAGTTCATTCGGTCACACATTTATGTATCAACATTCGATGAAGGCACAAGATGAAATGAGAAGCTTGCATGAGAAGTTGTATACATATATGCAAAACTGATAGATAAAGCTAAGGGGATCGATTTTTACTATAGACCGATCGGAAATAAATAGAGGTGAGATATTATGTCAAAAAAAGATTCAAGATTTCAAGTAAAATTTATGTCTTTTGCATTTAGAGGAAAAGAAATATTTAAACCGTTAAACACAGGTTTTATTGATGAAAGAGTAAGTTGTATCAGAGAATATGTCGCTAATATTTACTTTTATACAAAAGACGGTCATACCATTATGATCGATGCGGGATATAACTATGATAGACTTGCAGAAAAGATGGAGTGGCTTAATATCAATCCGAAAGATATAAAAGAGATTTTAATTACTCATCAAGATACAGACCATGTCGGAGCGATCGAAAAAGACGGTGACGGATTACTCAGCGAATCGACGATTTATATTGGAAGAATTGAAAATGAGTATTTAGAAGGTCGTAAGCGCCGTAAAGTATTTTGGGGACTATATAAATTGCCTCAAGTGTATATCGAAAATAAAAAAGTTTTAATTGATGATAATCAAGTGTTTTACATTGGAAATATTAAGATAGAAGCTTTTCTTGTGCCGGGGCATACTTGGGGACATCTTGTATACTTGATTGATGACGCCTATCTATTTACGGGAGATACGATTTGGTTTGGAGCGGATGGCGGATATGCGTTTTTGAACACTCTTGCGGAAGATAGAAAGTTGCAAACTAAGTCACTTAAAAGGTTGGAAGAAATACTTAGAAACAGAAATCTAAAATTAAAGATTATTACAGGACATACCGGTTGGACTGATGATATAGACTTTGCTTTTGCTCATACAGATGAAATTTGTAATTCATTAAGGCGAAAACCGAAAGTCCGTGATCCTAAAGCACCATATGATGGATTTGACGAAAGAGAGGATACAAAAGAAAAAGCAAGAAAAGGCTTCCTTGACAAGTGTTAGAAATCTACATTTCTTTATAACATATATTTTACATTTCAAATATGGGCTTTTTGTCAAATAGTGCTGACGAAGAATCGTGAACAAAGGTTGAAATTCATCCGGTTAAAAATAATCCGGTAGCGGAAATCACGAGATTAATGCTACCGGACATTTAATTATTAAATTAAATCAACCAAATGAAAGTCAACAACATGAAAATTACATATTATCTTTAACTCGTACGGCTATCATTTTTGCTTTAGCATGAATTTTTCCATCGGTTTCCATTTGCATGCTGACAATAACTTTTCTTTCTCCGATTTCTTCAGCCTTAGCCGTAACAATTATTTCTTTTTCCATTGGAACGGGACTTAGAAAGTCAATTTCCAGTCTTCCTGTTATGTAACGGGTAATAACTGTGCTTTCATTAAGGGTTAATCCATTGTTATGGTGGTTAAACCAAGCTGCAGAAGCCGTTCCGTGACAATCAAAAATCATAGCAATCATTCCGCCGTATAAATTTGCAGGAACCCCGCCGGTGTATTGTTTTTCAGGTGTAAAGCGGCATATACTCTCACTTCCATCTTCACTTGGGAATGATTTTAGATGTAGTCCCTCTTCATTTTTGGGACCGCATCCCCAACAGTGTTGAAATCTTTGTCCATAGGTATCTTGAATCGCTATTTTTTGTTTACTACACATGATTTTCCTCCATAAATAATAGTTTAAGAGTATTAAAAATAATTGCCGACACAATTCAAGTATGGTTCCTTTTAAGTGCCCCAAATACCTGAAAGTAGAAAAGAAAACGCCAACAATTACTACTGTTAAATTATATATTAGAATTATATTGTAATCAAGAAAAAATTTATGAAATCATAATCATTAAATGGATATAGTTAAGTAAGTAGCAATGAAGAGAACTATTGTATATATCAAAAAATTTCAAAGTATTCATTTAGGCCGTAAGACAGAAAATAGTTAACCGTATTGTATAATTGCTACAAAGGGCACTATTATAGTATAAATTTAAGTGAGAAAGTAGAAAATACAGGGGTTACGAGAATAAGTATTAAATTTGATTAACTGATAAAATATGGTAAAGGTAATCTGATGGAATAGATATAAAGAAGAGGCGAAGGAGAACATATATGACAAATAAAGAAATATTGACAGCTTTTTTTAAGGCTGAAAATGAGCGTAATTGGGATCTTTATCAGCAGTTTCTCCATCCGGAAATATCTTGGCAATTATTCGCCAAAGAGGAAAAAAGGATGATCGGAATCGAAAACTATATGTTGGTGATAAAAAATGCTTATCGTAATACAGACGCTCAATTCACTTGTATCAATATGCAGATTTCAGCAGATGGAAATAGAATCGTTACGCATCTTGTAAATAATTCCGGCGTGCATTCACTGGATATTTTTGATTTTAAGGATGGGTTGATATTTCGGGAATATGAGTTTATTCTCGGATGATAATGTCCTTTTTGTCGAGGTAAATGAGGAAATAATCCATAACAATGACGACTTAGTTAAGCAATATACAATGAAATAAGAAAATAAAACAAACCACTAAAATAATATTTGAAGTAACAGAATATGAAAGTAATTTTTGTTGATTTGAAAAAATATGGTGAGAGTTACATTATTTTTTAAATTGTTATATAATAGTCATATAGATAATCGAATGGTGTAGAATAGAATTAAAATTTTTGGAATTAGAAAGGACTAATGCGATGAAGGAAATTACTTTTGATTTATTATTACCATTTATATTGGCATTTTTGGGGTTGATTCTTTTCGGGATATATTTAAAAATTTCTGAAAAGAAAGAAAAAGATTATCATTTAAAAACTTTAGGTATAGCGGTAAGAATCTGTAATAGCTTAATAATGTTAGGGTTGCTTATCTGGGGATATCAGGAAAGAGTGGGGGTGACATTGAAATCAGAAAATGATTATCTACCTACCGGATATATTTTCCTGATAGCATTTATATTATTTGGTAACTTGGTATATTATTCAAAATATTTATACAATAAAAAGTATGATGAAGAAAAGTATGACTTGGATAAAGAATTAAAAAGAAATATTGCATACAATTTTTTATTTCTAATTCTAATATTTGTTTTGGAAATGTTGAGAATGAGGGTTATTTAGTTTATTGAAAATTATGAAAATATAAAGATTTGTGTGGAATGCATCTAAAACCATGTATAAACCCTTAACATTTGGATGATAGTATCGTGTTGTCGTGTTTATTTTAACTGTCCTAAAGGTTTAGTTGTTCGCGAAAAATATTATATACGCTATAATAGGGCTTAAGTATGTTTGTTTTTAGAAATGAAAAATAGCTTATATAAGAATAATTTTAAGGAGATTCATATGAATTATTCAAAACAATTAGCAGGTTTTTTAATTGTGATAGCACTACTTTATATTTTAGAGAAAATAGTTAAAACAATCCCTTATTAAATTAAATCGGTTTCAGGACATTCACAAGTTCCATGCCTTCAGTATCTATTTCTGACAATATACTCATAGTAATATTTTTGCTGATTGTTTTTATTTTATATGATGTGGGATTCTAAAAAGTAAAATTTGCTATATTAATGCCAATGAATTATTTTGTATATATAATGAAAGTAATGGTATTAGTTTTTTAGAGAATGATCAAAGATTAGGTATTATGATAAGCGTATGTTACGATAAGGTCTAGACATGCAAATATCTGTTAGGAATCATGTGTATATAAGGCTATTGAAGAGGATAAACGGTGAATTTTTAGAGATTATAAGATTCACATACTTGAAGAGTTTTTGCATTAAATTATTAAGGAGTAGCCAAGAGGACTACATTAAAAGGTGATTTTTTTCTATTATATTTATATTGATAAATACTTTAATAAATGATGTATTTTTATAAAGGCTTTATAATTAATAGTGTTGGTGAAGAATAGCCTTTATCAGCACTTAAAAAGTTAAAAAACATATTGCTCTTTATCCTTTACAATTTATGCAACTCTTACTTATGATGCTGTAGTCTTTACTTGTTGCACTAACTCAAATCCAACCAGGATAATCAATTATGGTTCAAAAAATGATATCGTTAGAATTATTTCTTGTAAATGGTTAACTCGATGCTATTAACTTAAAGAAACAAAGATTTTTTTGTGAATAATGTAACTCTACCTTTATCGCACAATCAATATTATCAATAAATATTGTTCAATATCTAATAGACTAAAATCTCACATTTTTGCCACTTTATCTCAAAAAATTAGTGAAATAGATATTGCTAAAATTAGTAGCATTTCTCATTCAACTGTCACTAGATATATCGATAAAGGTTTTAAGAAATTCTTTGCTGATAGATTTTTTATTTCTTAAAATTTATCTTTTGATGAGTTCAAATCCAATATAAATCTGAAAGTAATTTAAGACTACTTTAACAGCTTTACTTAAGATATTAAAAACTTTATTAAAGTACTTAAAAGAATTGCTTTTGAATACAAATCTTTTTTGCACTTCAGAAACAGAATATTGATTACTTTAAGACCAAAGGAACAGTTTAACAAGTAAAAATAGAGTTGGAATATTATTTCCAACTCTCTATATTATTTGTTTAAAACTCTTCACCAACACTATTTGACTAAGATCCTTTATTAAATTGATGTTGGAGAAAATAAAGTAATAATTACATAGTTGTGATGAAATAGCTACTTCAAAACACATATTGAGATACGATTAATCTCAAATGTTAGAAATTATTAAAAGGATTGTATTTATAGTATTTAAATCTTTGTACATTAATAAATAGAAAAGTATTAATCAAATAAAATTCAGCTAAAAAATGCTAAAGAGCATTAATTTTTACGATACAATAAAAAATTCTATAATTAACTAAAAAAGATTATTACCTCAAAATGTCGAAATTAAATAGTTTACAAATAATTCTTATGAATTGAGGTGGATTTCTAGTGCTAATTTTAGCTTCGAACTTTTACAAATCTTAATTTAAACGTCGAAAATACATTTTATTAAAATAAAAAATATAAATATAATTGAAATTATACAGGAACTTACCAGAAAACTGGAATTGAGTTTTTTGTGTTTTAATGCACTGGTTGAAATACAGAATAACTTTTTAGTAATTACAGCATCACAATATTCATCTATATCTAACCCTTAATGAAGTTTGATTTGGAATGCGTTCTAATTTATATGAGTAGTATAGAAATCTTTTGATTCCATTCTCATGAATATACACTGATTCTCTAACTACCCTAAAATCATCATATACTGCTAGTTTGCTAAATTTAGAAGAATTAGCTGGGATAACTGTAGTAGCTCCTATTGTGTGGGAATAAGAAAGAGATAAAGAAACTATTCCTTTATAAGAAACAGAAGCTTCTAACTGAAGGGAAGTTCCAGAATTAACATGATATTCTTTAGATTTTGTCCAATAAGGAGTAAGACGTTTTGCATATCCCACGAATTTAGAATTAATTCGTGAAACTATTTTTCTATTTCCAAAGGTAATATAGGTGCCATAATCACCAGGCGCCATGGGTTCAATGATTACTTTGTTGAATGAATTTGATGCGTACGAGTTACCGACATTTGTGTTAAATATTATCAAAGAAATAAAAAAAAGTGATAAAATATCCTTAATTAAATATTTTTTGTTCATATAGACCCTCCATTTTTGTTAACAAAACCTAATTGTTGTAAATTAATTATATCAATATACTATTTTTTGTCAATATAATTGGATAATGAGAATAAATAGTAAATATGAAAATTTTAGTTTTTTGTAATTGTTTAGTTTTTTTGTTATTGTATATAGGTAAGAAATAAATTACAAAATGAAACAAACAAAAAAATATACTGTTAAAGTTAAAAAATACATTTAATGCAGGTATTTAATAAGAAAATAAATTGATATGAAAATACACCAATAAAACTAATAAGCAATATGTAGTGTTTTTATTAGAAAGAAGATAAAGAATAAAAGACACCTAAAAAAATAGGCTTAAATATAATCAATTATTAATTATGGAGATTTTAGATTAAGGAGAATACTAATAGTGAATATAAGATATACAAAAAAAGACCTGAAAGAGAAAAGATAAATAATTTGTATGAAGATGTGAAAGATTGTTATCATTTGAATGAAGAATTTGATGAGTTTATAGATAAAATAATAGGGGCTTCTTGTGTTATCTATGCTTATTTTGGTGAGATTCTTATTGGGATAGGGATAATTTCCTCTAACCAAAGCCGACCAACGGTTTGGCTTCATAGTGAATATAGAGATAAGGATATAGATATATAGTTAAACTTATGTAAAATTTTTAAGGAAGCAAACTCTAAATCAAAAAAATTGAAGTAACAATAGAAAGCTTATTAGAATATCTAAAAGTTATATTGTCATTGAGTAAAAAGAACAATATGGGAGATAATAAAAATAAGGAAGCAAACTCAATAAAGTTCTACAGGGGACATTCGAATTTACAATATAAGTTAAATTCAGGTATTCATAGAAATAAAAATATAGATAAAGAATATAGGTTGTATAATGAAATGTTAGTTAGAAACCCCGAAATGTTTAAAAATACCAATAATATAGAAAAATTGGTAATCATGCAACATCATGGTAGTTATACTAGATTATTGGATGTTACTACGAATCCTTTGGTGGCTTTATATTTTGCATGTGATGCATCAGATGATGCTAAATCTGGTAAAGTATATGTATTTGATGTGGATGAAAATCAAGTATGTTATTCATATAGCGATAAAGTTCTTATGTTGTCTTGTCTGCCAAGATTAGGCACGGAACATAAAAAAGAATTATTCAATAAAATTATTAAAGAGTATATTATTAATTAAAGAGTATATTATTAAAGATAATACTATTAGTGAAAAATTTAAATTAAAAAAGGGAGGTACGGCATACGAGGATAAAATAGTTGAAAAATTTTATCATGAAATATGTAAGGAAGTACTGGCTTTTAAGAGATCTATTATAATTGAAGATCATATTAAGCCAATATTTATTAAACCTGCAAAGGCTAATTCAAGGATAAAGAAACATGATGGAGCATTTATTTTAAGTGGATTAAACAGAGATATATTGTTAGGAGAAGAAAATAAAAATCATATAACAGAGATGAAAAAAATATCTGGGATTTAATAGAGGAAGAAAAAAATATAGAATACTTAACTTGTGAGATTACTATTAAAAATCAAAAAGAAATTCTCAAACAATTATATGATTTAGGCATTAACAAGGCTAGTTTATTTCCAGACATTGATCATGTTGCTGAATATCTTAAAACAAAATTAGAAATGATAAATTAATATTGTATTTTCAGAAAAAATACTAAGTATTTTGAAAAATAAAGAATTTGGGAAATACAGAGTATAAAATAGGCAAATCTATATATTAAACAGTACGATATTTTATATATCATCCAATAACAATCTTACTTAATATTACTTCTTTGGAGTAAAAGTATTAAAATTTAAGAATATAATTATAAACTCTGATATTTATCGGAATAAAAATCAATTAGCAAAAAATAACTAAGCTCAAAAAATTTGAATTCTTTAGATTCAATTTTTTTGAGCTTCAAAGTAATCGATTTTTTATTTCAATAAATTGAGATGAATACATGCGAAAACAAATTTAATTAAGTCCATGAAAATTACTCACGCATGTTTTATCTATTACTAAAATTTATTTAGATTTACATAAATTTAATTTTGGTATATTTTTAAATTAGTAAAAATTAAATGGGAGGAATTATGTTACTTTTAATAGAATGTATTGTAGCTTGTATTGTATTTCATATATTGGTATATAACTCCGTTACTAAAAACCCTATATCATGGATTAGCAGTTATCCGCCTGCTATTCGAAATCGATTAGTTGAGCTGGGATTAGTTTCAGAGAAACAAAAGACTCATTTTTCAGTTGTAGAAGTTATACGAAAAGCTGTGGCATTTGCAGTTTTTATTTTACTTGGCGGAATTTTGATTTTTTATTTAAATTGCGTAAGAACTTTTTTGGGGGCATTTTTTCCCATGCTTGCAATTATGATGGCGATAACTTGGTATGATGCCGTTGTTGTAGATTGTCTTTGGTTTTGCAATAGTCATAAAGTTAGAATAAAGGGAACTGAAGATATGGACAAAGAGTATAAAAATTGTAGATTTCATATTATTGAAAGCGTAAAAGGCACGGTTATCAGTCTTGTAATTTCTGTATTTACTGCAATTTTTGTATCTGTATATGCAGGATTGTAATTTTATTTGACATGTGTTAATTTGATGTTTTTGATTTATTACTAATTTAAAATAAGGAGAAATTAATGAGTTTAATCAGTAAGAAGGTTGCAACACAAAAATCTTATTTTAAAACAAATGAAACATTAAGCTATTCTTTTAGAATGGAACAGCTAAAAAAATTGAAATCAACGATAAAAAAGTATGAGTTGGAAATATTAGAGGCACTAAAAAACGATTTAAATAAATCTGAAGCTGAGTCATATATGACCGAAATTGCTCTAGTTTTTGATGAAATTAATTATTTTCAAAGACATTTGAAAAGATTGATGAAGAAGAAAAGAGTTGCCATGTCGATTGCTCATTTAAAATCAAAAAGTTATGTAGTTTATCAGCCTTATGGTTGTGTATTAATTATTTCTCCGTGGAATTACCCTTTTCAGCTTTCTTTAGTTCCTTTGGTAGGTGCTATTTCTTCAGGTAATTGCGTTGTTTTAAAGCCTTCAAATTATTCTCCTCAAACCTCTGCTGTGATAGAAAAGATAGTAAACGAGTGCTTTGATACGAGATATATAGATGTTCAACAAGGCGGTCGTGATGAAAATCAGGAACTTTTAGATCAGGATTTCGATTATATTTTCTTCACGGGAAACAGCGATGTTGGAAAGTATGTCATGATGAAATCTGCACAGAAATTGATTCCTGTTACCCTGGAACTCGGCGGTAAATCACCATGTATTGTAGATAAGAGTGCCAAAATAGATCTTTCCGCCAAACGAATTATGTGGGGAAAGTTAATTAATGCCGGACAGACTTGTGTTGCCGTAGACTATGTTTATATTCACCAATCAATAAAAGAAGATTTTATTGAAGCATGTAAGAAATACGCCGAAAGATTCTATGGAAAGGATGCGATTCAAAATCCTGAATATCCTAAAATCATAAATGAAAAGCATTTTAACAGATTGTGTTGTCTAATCGAAAACGAAAATATTCTGTATGGGGGTACTGTAAATCGGGAAAGCTGTCAGATTGAACCGACTATATTTGAATGTAAGGATTGGGACAGTCCATCGATGCAAATGGAAATTTTTGGACCTCTCTTGCCTATTTTGACTTATGACAATCTGGATGGTGTAATTGAAGAGATTCAAAACAAACCAAGTCCTTTAGCATGTTATGTTTTTTCTGAAAATTTAGAAGTGACTCAAAATATTTTGGAAACGGTAAAATTTGGAGGTGGATGCGTAAATGATACTTTGATTCATGTAGGTAACAATAAACTTCCATTTGGAGGAGTCGGATCTAGCGGTTTGGGACGATATCACGGCAAAGCGAGTTTTGAGACTTTCAGTTACCAAAAATCTATAGTAACGAAATCAACCTTGTTTGATATTAATTTGCGCTATCCTCCGTACAAGGAGAAGTTTCGACTTCTTAAAAAAATAATGTCATGGCTGTAAAAATTTAAAACATTTACCACTTCGGGTACCTATTTCAGGAGATCAATCTCATATCAATCGAATGTAGGAAAGATTTTGCAATATTGACATGAAGGTGTCAAAGGTGTATAATACTACCGAAAAGATTATATTTATTACATGCTTCGTGTAAGTGTTTTTGAAGAGATTTTTATAAATAACTCCGTTGTTGCGGTGTTATCTGTGAACGGTAATCGGTTTATTTTTAGCTATTCGTATTGAAGGAGTAATTATGAAAAAGGTATGGATTGTTATTCTCATATTTTCATTTATTATTTCGGTTGTCGCATGTTCATCAGAAAAAGGAACTGAAATCAAAAATGTAAATGAAACAAAAACTGATGCTCCAAAGAAGGAGATTAAAGATACCAAGCAAATTCTCCCTGAAGATATTCTCAGCAAGGAAGATACTGAAAATCTTACAAATCTTAAAGTGGAAGAGGTTTATAAGAGTGAAGAGGAAGCTGTAGGTATGAACCTTGTCAATTATGGTTTTGGAGTCAAAGGGTTTGTTCAAATATCATTAAATCACATGTCTGAAGAAAGGATTAAAACTCTTTATGACGGAATGAAGGATATGAGTAAAAAAAGCGTTGATATAGAAGGGTTGGGCGATAAAGCATTTACGAGTAAAGAAGCAGATAATTGGATTTATGTACTAAAGGAAGATTATATGATTACGATTTGTGCAAAGGACAATGAAACGGCGATGAAGATTGCAAGATTTGCGACTGATAAATTGGAAACATTATTGAAAAATAAATAGCAGGTAGAATCAACCTTTAAGCTTGGCATGACTTCCGAGTTATAAAGGTTGATTTTTTATCATAGGAAAAATATACGTGATAAAAATAATTAATTGAATACAGAAAGGGTAAATATAAAATATCTAAGGAAATAAGGAAACTCTAAGACTGTAGCGGAATAAATTTTGATGAAGAATAGAGGTGGGGTATGAAATTTGGAAAATTTTATTCTTCTAAAGTGGATCATCATATTTTAGAAAATTTAGATGCGGAGTATAAAAAGAATTTTGATATTCTTGTTAAAGAATCAAATGAGGGGTCATGGAGCAAAAAGCAAAAAAAAGTACAAAAAGCAAGTATTTTATCCAATATTGCATTGTATAGAACATTTTTGGAGTTTGATGTACCGAAAGAAGAGGCGGTAGAGCTTGTAAGAGAGAGGGCTAATCATAAAGCTAGAAAATTAAATAATATTTTGAAAAAATTTTTCAGATTTCCAAAGTTTTCGAAATTATTTCGTTTTATGATGAAAAAAACCATGTCGGGAACTGAAATTTGGAAAATTAAAATACTTGAAAATAATGAAAAGAGATATGTGTTTGATGTAAATAAGTGTTTGTGGGCAGATACATGTGCTCATTTCGAATGCCTCGAGTTATGTGAAGTATTTTGTTTGAGTGATCATATTATATTTGGAGATATTAATAAAATGGAATTTGAAAGAAGCCAGACTTTGGGGATGAACGGAGAAAAATGTGATTTTTGTTTCAAATTTAAAAAATAGTCAATAGATCATGTGTTGAATTGTAAAGGTATGGATGCAGGGTTAACTATTGTTTCTATGCCTTTTTTGATATTTTAATTAAAAACGGAGAGGAGATTTTATGAGTAAAAAAATAAGGATTGAAAAAAATTCTGTTCAGGAAACATTGATTGTACCTTTATATGGAAGGAAGATGTGTGCCGAAAAATTTCCTGAATTGTACTTTGATAAATCTGCAAAGGAATTATGCGATAAGCTGGATTATGATTTTTCTGAATTGGAATTAAAAAAAGATAAATTCTCTTATGAATTCGGAGCGCTTGAAGCTGCAATGCGTCAATTGGATATAATGTGGGAAATCAAAGATTACTTGAAAAAATATCCGAATGCAACTATAGTAAATCTCGGTTGTGGACTGGATCAAACTGGAAAAGCCTGCGACAACGGTACTTGCAAAATTGTAAATATTGATTTTCCTGAAATTATAGAGATTCGTGAAAATCTGATTGATCTAACGGATAGGGAACTAAACATAGCTTGTGATCTGACTGATTACTCATGGATGGACAATTTGGACGGAAGTGAGGGAGTGGTATTTTTTGCGGCAGGAGTATTTCACTATATAAAAAAAGAAAAGGTGAAAGAGATGGTTTTGGAATTGGCAAAAAGATTTCCCGGGGGAAGATTGATATTTGATACAGTTGGAAAATTCGGATTAAAGCTCATGCTGTCAATGACATTAAAAAACATGAAAATTAAAGATGTAGAAGGATTTTTCTATGCCAATAATCCTGAGGAAGACTTAAAATGGTCGGAAAGTATCGATTTAATGAGTAAACCTTATATGCTGGGTTATTATGATATGAGAAGTCCCGGAATTACAAAAGGACATCGTATTTTGGCGAAGATTGGAGATAAATATTTGAAAATGGCTATAAACAGAATGGATTTTATATAGTAGAACTGGATTTCTTGAATCAAGTGTCGTTTACGAAAATGGAATTCACGAAATAAATTTGATATACAAAGTTTAAATTATAAGAAAAATTATTTTAATAAAAATGAGGCAATCTTGAAACGAACAAGGAAGGGCAAAAGTATGAACAAGGGAGCATGGGATTTGTACGCACCGATATATAAGAGAATAATGAGAGGGGAACAAAAAAAATTCAGAGCGGTTTATGACGATGTGTTTGAAGCGGTTAGAGGTAAGAGAGTTTTGGAGATCGGTACCGGCCCCGGAGTTCTTGCAAAGAATATTGCAAGTATTTCAAAAGAGGTTGTGGCAACGGATTATTCTGAAAAAATGATAAATGAAGCAAAAAAAGACGGAGGAGCTGAAAATCTTGTATTTGAAGTTGCCGATGCGCATGAATTGCCCTATATGGATAAAGATTTTGATGTTGTAATAATTGCAAATGTGCTACATGTCATTCCTAAACCCGAAATCGCATTAAAAGAGATTGATAGAGTCCTAAAGGATGAAGGTGTTTTAATTGCACCTAATTATATACACAAAACTCAAAAATCAAAGGCGAAGCTTTGGTACAAGATACTTAAAATTGCAGGGATTAAATTTGAAAATTCATGGACTGATGATGAATATGTTGAGTTTTTGAACAAGAACGGATGGAAAGTGATTAAGAAAAAATTTTTGGATACCAGAATTGCAATGCTTTATTTGGAATGTAAGAGAGCAAAAGAATGTATTTAAAATATTTCCATTATATTTTATAATAAAAGAAAATACAAGGGAGGTTTTGCCATGAAAGAACATCATATTCACGAAAATCATGACCATGTACACGGAAAGGGTTGTGGTCATACAGCTATTAAACACGGTGATCATGTAGACTATGTACATGACGGTCATTTACATCATCCACACGAAGATCATATAGATGAATGTGTGATAGAAGTAAGTGAACAAAATCCCGATGTTTGCAATCCGGTAAAAGATGCTCATATACATGATGAAAATTGCGGACATGAACAAGTTCCTCATGGAGATCATGTAGATTATTTGGTAGATGGAAGATTACAGCATGTACACGGAGATCATGTGGATGATCACGGTCCGGTTGAGGTAATAGAATAGTATAAACTTGCATAAAATCAGCGGATTTTTAATTCGTTGATTTTTTATTTTAAATTTTTAATTTTTCGTTGAAGATGAAGATAATTTTGATTAAAGAAAAACATTATATGAAAACATTTTCTAATCTATCAATTTATGAAATTTAGGTAATAATTTAAAAAATACTGAAAACGATTACATGGAAAAGTGTAGAGTATTTGCTCCTTATATTACAGTTAATAAAATTGCGATATATCGTATATTTCAGTTTTTGTATTTAGAAAACTTAGAAATTAAAAATATATAAGAAAAATACATAATATAAGAAAAAATGAATAATATTCTAAATATGGTAATCCAATGGTTCGAAAAGTATTAGTTAAATAATATACAAAATATGACTATTAAATAACAAAAATATACAGAATTATAGAGTGAAATATTCTATAAATGACTTATAAATTAATAATAGAGTTAAAGGATTATTAATACATTATGCATAATTAAACAAAACACAAAAAAGAATATAGAATATATACCTAGAATATTCTACACAAAGGTATTCATATTTATGCTTATGTCAATTGACGCGAAAATTTTACAATAATATACTTTAATCAAGGAATCGATATTCGATTACCTTCAATATAAATACATAACAAAGGAGAAAAAGCTATGGATGTAAAATTCAATAAGGTGACACCGGAAATTGTAGAAGCAATTAAGAAAGCAGTGGATTGTAAAGTTTATGTTGGTGAAGAAATTAATCCTGATTTTTTCCATGATGAAATGCCTATTTACGGTTCAGGTAAACCGGAAGTAGTTGTTGCGGTAACATCAACGGAAGAAGTTTCAGCAGTTATGAAGATTTGTAATGAAAATTTGATTCCTGTAATAGCAAGAGGAGCCGGTTCAGGTATAGTAGGGGCTGCGGTAGCTATTCATGGTGGAGTTATGTTGGACATGACTGCATTCAACAAGATTTTGCACTATGATTTGGAAAACTTTGTAGTAACGGTACAACCCGGGGTATTGTTGGATGATTTGGATAAAGATTGTAGAACCAGAGGATTTTTCTATCCTCCTGATCCGGGACAAAGACTTGCTACCCTTGGAGGAAATGTAGCTACGAATGCCGGCGGTATGAGAGCCGTAAAATACGGAACTACCAGAGACTATGTTCGTATGATGAAAGTTGTATTGGCAGATGGTCAAATAATGGAATTCGGTGCTAATGTAAAAAAATCTACAACAGGTTTCGATCTGAAGAGTCTTGTAATCGGATCTGAAGGAACATTGGCAATCATGACTGAATTGACATTGAAGATATTGCCTGTACCTACTGAAGATATATCTATACTAGTTCCATTTGCCAACCTAAAAGAAGCGGTTGCTGCCGTACCTGTATTGTTCAGACAACATATTAACCCTCAATCTTGTGAATTTATGACATTGGACATGGTTAAGTTTACTGAAAAATATTTGGGTAAGGAAACATTCCCTCACTCTGTTGACGGCGTGGAAGCAAAGGCGTACTTGCTAATTCGTTTTGACGGTAATGACCAAGATGAACTTTATGCATTGGCAGAAAGAACATTTGAAGTTTTAATGGAAAATAAGGCATTGGATGCATATTTGGCGGATACTCCTGAAAAGAAAGAACAGGCTTGGTTGGCGAGAGCGTCAATGTATGAAGCTTTGGTTCAACAATATAAGACACTTGATGAGTGTGACGTAGTTGTTCCGATATCTAAAATATCCGAATTTATCGATGTAGTAGATGAGTCAGCTAAGAAGTATGATTTCTATGTACAATATGTAGGACATGCCGGTGACGGAAATATTCACGTATTCGGTGTAACCAACGATATGGATATTGAAGTGTTCAAGCAACAAATGGATGAATGGATGCATACTTTGTATTCAAAAGCTTATGAGTTTGGAGGAAGCCTATCCGGTGAGCACGGAACAGGACATGGAAAGATTGAATATTTGGAAAAATATGAAGGTACTCCAAAGATAGAATTGATGAGAAGAGTTAAGAAGGCATTTGATCCTAACGGAATTCTAAATCCTGGTAAAGTAATTTAATTTAATGACTTATTGATAAGATTAGGGTAACCCCTAATCTTATCAATAGAATATGGAGGAATTTATGAAAACTTTGAGAGGTTTGGGGATAATTTTTTTCTGCCTGGTACTTGGAGTAATTAGTAGATCATTGATAGATTTTCCTATACCTGAAGTGGTTTACGGGATGATGTATCTATTAATTTTTCTTTTATTTGGAGTCGTAAAGGTAGATCAAGTGGAAGATGTTTCTAATGCATTATTGGAAAATTTGGCTTTTCTGTTTGTGCCGATAACGGTATCGTTGATGGACCAAATGGGAGTGTTGGGAGAAAATATTGTGCCTATTATAGTAATAACGATTGTTTCGCTATTCTTGACAATGGGTGTTACGGCAAAGGTGGTAGAGTTTATACAGAAAGTGAGGGATAAAAAATGACCAATTTAATCAAGTCTCCTTTTTTCGGGATATTGTTGTCCATAATAATGTACCTGATCGGACTGTGGGTTGCGAAGAAAATTAAGTCTCCTATAACTAATCCTTTGCTGATAGCTATGGTTTTAGTTATAGCAACTTTGAAGGTATTTAAAATATCATTTGAAGATTTTAATAATGGTGGTAAGTACATAACATTTTTAATTGCACCGGCTACGGTAGCTATGATAATTAACTTATATAAAAACATAAATTTATTGAAAAAAAATCTTGTACCTATAATTGTAGGGGTAGTTGCAGGGGTTGTAACTTCTGCACTTAGTGTGTATTTGATGTCCAAATTGTTCGGTTTGAATGAAATCATAAGGATGTCAATAATTCCGAAATCACTTACAACAGCTATTGGTGTAGCACTATCGTCTGAATACGGAGGTATACCTCCTATTACTGTGGTTTGTATGGTAATAACAGGTATAGGCGGTGCCGTAGTTGCTCCTTTAGTTATGAAAGTTTTGAAAGTGGAAGACCCCGTGGCTCAAGGTGTGGGGATAGGAACTACTTCCCATGCGGTAGGAACATCAAGAGCTTTGCAAATGGGTGAAGTACAAGGTGCTATGAGTGGATTATCGATAGCTTTGGCGGGCTTCGTGTCAGTTATATTGATACCGATTATCATTAGAATATTAACATAGAGATTTGATTTTGCATTAAATTGTAAAGAAGAGGAGGATATATGGTTTTAAATCCTGATGATAAGAGAATCAGAATAATTTCCGGACATTTTGGAAGCGGAAAAACTGAATTTTCTATGAATTATACCTTGGAACTGAAAAAAATATATCCAAAGGTAGCTGCTATAGATTTGGATATTATAAATATGTATTTTCGTCTTCGTGAACAGATAGATTTTCTGGAAGAAAAAGGAATACAAAACTTATCATCCAGTCTTCCGAGAGCGAATGCATTCGACTTGCCTGCCTTGGATCCCGGTATTTTGATTCCGTTAATGGATTCGGGATATCAGGTGGTAGTTGATTTAGGGGGGAATCCGAAAGGGGCTCTTCCGTTGGGGAGATATAGAGATACATTAAAATCAGAGCAGTATGACCACTTTTTTGTGATTAACAGATATAGGCCTGAAACTTCAACTGTTGAGGGGGTTATTAATTTTATCAAAGAGATTGAGAATTATTCCAATTCAAAGGTTACAGCGTTGGTAAATACGACGAATATGCTCAAAGATACCACCGTGGAAGATGTTTTATATGGGCAAGAATTGGTAGAGGAAGTTTCAGAAAAAACGGGATTGCCGATAAGGTATATTGTCTGTCTGCGCAAGGTTTCCGAAGATTTGTTAAAAAGTGATAAATTATCTGATGAAATGAAAGAGAAAGTTTTTCCTTTGGACTTGTACTTTAGAAAAGAATGGATGTTGTAGGAGGGAAAAATGAGAAGAGGGATTGTAAAAATAAATCAATCCATATGCAAGGGTTGTGGATTATGTGTTCAAGTTTGCCCTAAAAATGTTTTACAACTAGATATGAATACTATCAATGTTAAAGGATATAATCCATCAAAAGCGGAGAGAGCAGATCAGTGTATAGCATGTGGTAATTGTGCAATAATGTGTCCTGATTCTGCAATATCGATATATTTAGAAGAAGATTAGGAGTGAAAAATGGCAAAGATTCTTATGAAAGGAAATGAAGCGGTGGGAGCAGCTGCAATTGCTGCCGGTTGCAAGTTTTTCTTTGGATATCCCATTACACCGCAAAGTGAAGTACCTGAATACTTTTCTCGCGAACTTCCTAAAGTGGGAGGAACTTTTGTTCAAGCAGAATCTGAAATAGCTGCGATAAATATGATTTACGGATGTGCGGGGACGGGAACAAGATGTATGACATCTTCATCATCTCCGGGTATTTCGTTAAAACAAGAAGGGATATCATATTTGGCGGGGGCAGAATTACCTTGTGTTATAGTAAACATGATGCGTGGAGGTCCCGGATTGGGCTCAATTCAGCCTTCTCAAACGGACTATTTTCAATCAACAAGAGGTGGAGGAAACGGTGATTACAGATTGTTGGCATACGCACCTGCATCAATACAGGAAATGGCTGATTTGATAATTCAAGGTTTTGATAAGGCGGATATATACAGGACTCCTGTTATGATTGTCGGTGACGGGATGTTGGGTCAAATGATGGAGCCTTTGGAAATAAATGCGGAAAAAAGAAGTGATTTACCGCCTAAAGATTGGGCTGCGACGGGAAATCCGGGAAACAGACCTAATAATGTAATAAATTCATTGTATTTATCTGCTGTTGAGTTGGAAGCTCACAATAGACATTTGATTGATAAATACAAAAAAATAACTGAAAATGAAACTTTGGTGGAAGAGGTAAATTTGGGTGGTGAATTGGATTTGGTTTTTTCAGCCTATGGAAGCGTATCCCGTATCTGTAAATCGGCAATGGAAGAATTGACTAGAAAGGGATACAAGGTAGGAATGATCAGACCTATAACTATTTGGCCATATCCGTATTCTTCATTTGAAAAACTTGGAAATAAAGTTAAGGATGTTTTGGTTGTTGAGATGAATCAGGGTCAAATGGTTGACGATGTAAAAATTGGAGTTGCAGGAAGACAAAATGTTCACTTTTACGGAAGGCAGGGAGGTGTAATACCTACAACTGAAGAAATAGTGAAGGTTGCATTGGATATATTGGAGGGGAAAAATGAGCGAAAAGTTAAAAGTCGTTTATGAAAGAAGTAAGGGGCTTACGGATGTTGAAACACATTATTGTCCCGGCTGTCCTCACGGTATTATACATAAATTAGTTGCTGAGTGTATCGTTGAGTTAGGATTACAGGAAAAAGCGATAGGAATCGCTCCTGTTGGTTGTTCGGTTTTAGCGTATAAATATTTTAATGTGGATATGTTTGAAGCGGCTCACGGGAGAGCTCCGGCTGTAGCTACCGGAATTAAGAGATCAAATCCTGACAAGTTTGTATTTACATATCAGGGCGACGGAGACTTGGCATCAATAGGAACTGCGGAGATTGTTCACGCAGCTCATAGAGGGGAAAAAATATCCACTATATTTGTAAATAATGCTATTTACGGTATGACCGGGGGACAAATGGCGCCTACAAGTTTGGTGGGGCAAGTAACCACAACATCTCCTTATGGTAGAGATGAAGCTCTTTGCGGAAAACCTATAAGGATGTCTGAATTATTGGCAACAATTGACGGAGCAAAATATGTTGAAAGAGTTTCGGTAGATACTCCAGCCAATGTAAGAAAGGCTAAACAGGCGATTAAGAGATGTTTCCAAGTTCAATTGGATGGAAAGGGATTTGGCATTGTTGAGGTTCTTTCTTCGTGTCCTACTAACTGGGGATTACCACCTGATCAGGCTTTGGTTTGGTTGCGTGAAAATATGATGCCATATTATCCTCTTGGAAAATTTAGGGAGGGAAAATAATGACAACTCGTAAAATTATAATTTCAGGATTCGGCGGTCAGGGAGTGATGGCTATGGGACAATTAATTACATATGCAGGTATGTTGGAAAACAAGCATGTGAGTTGGTTACCTTCATATGGTCCGGAAATGAGAGGCGGTAGTGCAAACTGTTCAGTTGTCGTTTCGGATGAGCCGATAGGTTCTCCCGTGATTGCTCAGGCTACTGATGTGATTGCAATGAATGCTCCTTCGTATGATAAGTTCTCCAAAAGTGTGGTTCCGGATGGCAATTTATTTGTCAATACATCCCTTGTTAAAGACAGAGATCATAGAGAAGACATAAATATTTACTCTATACCTATAAATGATATAGCTCATGATTTAGGTAATAATCGTGTTGCTAACATGGTAATGTTGGGGGCTTATTTGGGAGTTACAAATCTTGTATCCGAAGAGTCGGTTATAGCGGCATTCAAAAAAGTTTATGGAGAAAAGAAAGAGAAATTGATACCGTTAAATAAGAATGCCTTGAATGTGGGTATGGATGCTGTTAAAAAACAATGATTAAGTTTTAAAATTAAAGACTAAGAAAGCCTTGAGCTCGTTTCAAGGCTTTTTTTATGAATTGGAAAAGATGTACCTTGAGTCTTTACTTAAATTAAAATTCTAATTATATGTTATAATTACTGATGAACCGATATTTATTAATGGACTTCAGTTGCTTAATAAATATAAGAGTTTGTATACGAATTTACTTTTTGTAAAGAGGAGTTGAAAAATGAAATTAGTAATACTTGACGGATATTCTCTGAATCCGGGGGATTTAAGTTGGGAAGGATTCAGAAAATTTGGGGAAGTCGAAATTTATGATAAAACAAACAAAGAAGATTTGTCAAGCAGAATAGGAGATGCTCAGGCAATATTTGTGGGTTCTTCAAAAATAACTTCGGAAATTATCGACAAGTCGGAGAATTTAAGATATATAGGAACTTTATCGACCGGATATAACGGGGTTGATGTGGAGTATGCCAATCGAAAAGGAGTTATAGTATGCAATGTTCCGACCTATGGAACAAGGGCGGTCGCTCAGCATGCGATAGCATTATTGCTTGAAATTACAAATTCTGTGGCATCTCAACATATGCAGGTATGTAGAGGAGAATGGTCTAAAAAAGGCTATTGGAGTTTTATAAAATATCCTATGATTGAACTTGAAAATAAGATAATGGGAATAATAGGATACGGAAGAATAGGCAAGAGTACGGGAGCAATCGCTCAGGCTTTGGGAATGAAAGTTTTGGCAAACAAAAGAACTCCCGGAGATGAAGAAGAAACCAGAAATTTCAAATACGCATCCGTTGATGAAATTTATGAAAAATCCGATGTTATAGTGCTGCATTGTCCGTTAAACAAGGACAATTACCACATGATTAACAAAGATAGTATATCTAAAATGAAAGACGGTGTAATTATAATCAATAACAGCAGGGGAAGATTGATTAAAGAGGAAGACTTAATTGAAGGTCTGAAGGATGGGAAAATCTACGCTGTAGGATTGGATGTAACAGAAAGAGAGCCTATTGATGATGAACATGAACTGCTTAAAACGGATAGAGTATTTATTACACCTCATAGCAGTTGGGCACCTTTGGAGACAAGACAAAGACTTTTGGATATTGCTGTTGAAAATTTCGAAAAATTTATTCAAGGCATGCCTCAGAATGTTGTGGTTAAATAATTGAGTAAAAAGGAGCAATTACCAAATTAATAACTAAAACATGTACATTTTATTTTTATAAAAAAAATGCTAAAATATATTGGATTGATAGAGGATTATAATTTTAGGAGGTAATTATGAAAGCGGGAAAAGCTTTTAAAATTGTAGGTATAATAATTCTAATTTTTATCGCCATCATAACGGTGACGGAGAATATATATACCGTGAATACCGGGGAGGTTGCGATAATTTCAAGATTTGGGAAGGTATCAGATATAAAACGGGAAGGAATCCATTTTAAGATTCCTTTTGTAGAATCAAAACATAAAATGGAAACCAGAGAATATCTATATTTATTTGTAAAAAATAGTGAATATGGGGATACATCTCTTGAAGTATCTACCAGAGATATTCAATCTATTAATATAGAGTTTTCGGTACAAGCGAGTGTTTCCGACCCTATAACATTATATAAAGCATTTAACGGAAATCATTTCAGTAGATTTATTAAACCGAGAGTGCAGGAAATTGTTCAGTCAGCAATTTCAAAATACACTATAGAAGAGTTTATAAGTAAAAGAACGGAAATTTCGAAATTGATATTTGATGATTTGAAAGATGACTTTGAAACTTACGGATTGAGTGTTTCGAATGTTTCTATTGTAAATCACGATTTTTCAGATGATTATGAAAGAGCCGTTGAACAAAAGAAAGTTGCTGAACAGGCTGTTGAAAAAGAAAAAGCCGAGCAACAAAAATTGACTGTTGAAGCTGAAAACAGAGTTAAATTAGCAGAATTAAAACTGAAAGAAAAAGAACTTGAAGCAAAAGGAAATAAACTTTTATCAGATTCACTTTCTGATGTAATCATCAGAAAAATGTTTATCGAAAAATGGAATGGTCAATTACCTAAATTTTCGGGAGGCGGAAATTTTATAATTGACAACATATTCGATGACGAAAAGACTCCAACTGAAAAGCCCGGAGGCACAAGTTCTGAAAATAAAAACAAAGGAAACAATTAGAAAAGAGGGGATTCCCTTCTTTTTTTTTACAAAGAGGCAATAGTGCGATGATTTTAATGTTTTTGGAAGCTAAATTCAAATCTAATTTGTCGACACGGATTTGTAAAATATCAAATATTATTATTGAATATATGATTTAAGTAAAAATCAGTTTTTAAAATTATATGATGAATTTATTGTGGGATCTTAATTTTTTTATGTAAATTTTTAAAAATAAAAAAAATTGATAAGGTTGTAAGAAGTAACATTGATTGTTAAAATTGTTTTGTACGCAAAATGTGCATAGGAGGATAGCGAGGATGCAAAAGAAATTGTTTAAGACAAGAGGATTGATGGCGTTTTTACTGGCATTTTCCTTAGTTGTTCAGATATTTGTACCTGCATATAGTTTTGCTGAAGAGCAAGTAATATATACGGTTGCCGGTTACAAAGCTGAATCTAAAGAAGGACAAAAAGTAAAAGTAAAAGGATACATCAAAGGGTCTTGGGATGGTAAAGAGAGCAATTTGGAATTAGATGATACTTTGGACTCGGAGAATAAATCAGGAATTCCGGTACAGTATTCCAAAAAAAATAGGGTAATTTATGATGAAATTATAAAAGCTAATCCCGATAAAAAATTTATTATTTCAGGAACCAGACAGACATATTTCAAAAATGAATTTGGTTTGAAAGACATCACTAATATTGAATTGGCTCCGGATGAGAGTGTAACCCCTCCGCCTGATGACAGCGCAGAGCCGGCACCTTCACCAGATGAGCACAAACCTGAAAACCCCGAGCCGACTGTTGAAATTACTCCTATTTCAAATGTTAGAGAAGCAAATAACGGAGAAAAGTTTACAGTTAGAGGTTTTGTAATTTCCAGAATAGGTGCTTTCGGTGGTAAAAACTTTTATTTGCAAGATGAATTCGGTGATGCAATATATGTATATACCAAAGAAGACAGATTATTAACTTTGGGCGATGAGGTAGTTTTGACAGCTACTCTTGGAGAATACGGTAATTCTAAGCAATTGATAAATTTAGAAAAATTTGAAAAAACATCAAAACAAATAGAAGTTCCCGAAGCGAAGTTAGTTGAAGTTGAAAATTTGGCAAATGAAAAGCAGGCAACATTAATCAAGTTGGAAGAGTTGACCATTACAAATGTAAAATCAGGGAAAAATACGACCTTAACTGTAGAAAAAGGAGGAAAATCCACCGATATATATATTTTTGGAACTGCTAATATTGATGTTTCGAAATATACTAAGGGTAAGATAATAAATGTTACAGGGATACTGTCAACATTTAAACAAAAATTTCAGATACTTCCTTTTGAAAATTCACATATAGTTTTGAAGGATGAAGGAAATTCGGAAGAGGAAAGTGAAAACTACTTGAAAATAGGAGATATTCAAGGGGAAAGTCATGTATCTCCATATGAAGGAAAAGAAGTAAAGGTAAAAGATGTAATAGTAACCTCAGTTCATAATTCCGGTATGTTTTATGTTCAGGATATAGAGCCGGACAATAATGAAAATACATCAAACGGAATTGCCGTAAAGCATAACGGACATAATTTACAAGAAGGAAGCAAACTTACAATTTCCGGAGTTGTTGAGGAATATTATGGAGATGGATATAGGGATAAGAAGTCTACGGATCTTACAATAACCCGTATTAATGCGACTTCAGTTGTACAAAACGGAACTTCCGATATTCCGGAAAAAACAATAATTAATATCGATACAATCCCTAAAGATGTTATTGATAATGACGGAATGAGCGTATTTGATCCAAAAGAGGATGCTCTGGATTTCTGGGAATCTGTTGAAGGAATGATTGTAGGTATAGAAAGCGGTACTATAATCGGGCCTAGAGTACATGGCGATATTTATATTTTACCGGGCAATCAAACTGAAAGATTGAATAAGATGGGTGGTATAAATTTGAATGAAAAATCCAACCCGGACTTGATATCATTCAGCATCTATAAAGACTCAAATGAAAATTACGGCGGAATAGTGGTGAAATCCGGAGATAAAATCGAAGAGTTCTCAGGACCTGTTACCTATTCGTTCGGAGGATACAGGATCTATATTCCAAAAGATAAAATAGATGAATTTAAAACAAAAATTGTTGCAGGAAGTACGGAACCTGAGAAAAGTACAATAGAATTTGAAGAAGATAAAGTAACAATAGCTTCATATAATGTTGAAAACTTTGCACCTGAAAGCGGTGAAACTTCCATGGAGAAAGTTAACAGGATAGCAAACTCCATAGTTAATCAGCTGAGTCAACCTGATATAATTGCCATAGTTGAAATGCAGGATGATTCTGGAAGTGATAAAAATGGGGTGGTAACTGCGGAGAAAAATGCAAAAATTCTAATCGATGCAATAAAAGAGCACGGCGGAAAACAATATACTTATGCTGAAATTCCTCCTATCGACAATCAAGATGGAGGAAAAGAAGGTGCAAATATTCGTGTGGCATTTTTGTATATTGTCGATAGAGTTTCACTCGAAAACCTTGAGCTTATAGGAAGAGATAGATTCGAATTTGAAAGTGTCCGCAAATCCTTGGCAGGAAGTTTTAAATTTAAGGACAATGAATTATTGGTAATAGCAAATCATTTCAATTCTAAGAGGGGTGATCATGGATTATTCGGAAAACATCAACCTCCTGTTTTCGCTTCTGTAGAAAAAAGAGTGAAACTTGCAAGAATTGTAAATGATTATGTCGTGAGTAAAAAGTTGGAAAACCCGGGGCTAAATGTTGTTGTTACTGGAGATTTCAATGATTTTGAATACACAGATACTCTAAGAATATTGGAAGGTGATATTTTAACCAACTTGGTTAAAAATCATGATGAAAGTGACAGATTTTCATATTATTATAGAGGAAACAGTCAAACATTGGATCACATGCTGGTTTCGAACAAGTTGGTAGAAGACTCCAAATTTGACATGGTGCATATCAATTCAATGTTCATGGAAGAACATGACAGGGCTTCCGATCATGATCCCGTTATTGTTCAATTGAAACTTGATTCTAAGGTTGAAGATGTTGAACCGGGAACTCCTGATGAAGACGGTTTGGAATTAATAAGTATAAAAAATCTTAGAAATTCTGAGATTGGAAAACTTTATAAGACAAAGGGAACGGTCATTTCAAAAGTCGGTGTTTGGGGCAAAAAAGCCTTCTATATTCAAGATGAAGAGCACGGAATATATATATACACAGATAATGATATAAAAGCCAAACTGGGAGGTGAAATAATTCTTAAAGGAAAACTGGGAAATTACAAGGGGAATTTGCAATTGACCGATGTGGAATTTTTAGATAAAAAAGAAGCTGAGGTTATCATTCCTAAAGAATTGAAAATCAATGAATTGCAAAATTCTAATCAATCAACTTTAGTAAAAATTTCCAATGTAAAAGTTAGAGATTTTATAAGAGTTAATGAGTTTGGAACCAGTGAATTTTTTATTTATGATGAAAACAATAATTTTGCAAAAGTACGCTATGACAATAGGTCAGGTGAAAATTATGATCAATTGAAAACGAGATTAAAAAATGGAGATATTGTAGATGTAACGGGTATTCTTTCATCATATAACGGTGAAATCCAAATTTTACCTTATAGCGAAAGCGGAATCAATGTTGTTGAGTCAATCATAGATATTCCTGACGAATCATATTACAGTATTGGACAAATTCAAGGAGTTTCTCATAACTCTCCTTTTGAAGGGAAAATTGTAAAAGTCAAAGATGTGGTAGTTACATTTGTTGAGAATGAAAATGAGTTTTATGTTCAAGATATAAATCCTGATAATGATCCGAGAACTTCAGACGGCATCTCTGTTTATAAACCGGGACATAGTCTGGTTGAAGGAGATAGGATAGAAATTGAAGGAAGTGTTTTGGAATTTTTGGGAAGAGGATATTCGGATAATTTTAAAACCGACCTTACAATTACGCAAATAACCGCTGACAAAGTAGAGAAGAAAGGTAAGGAAAACCTGCCTGAACATCTGGTAATAAACGGCTCAAGCATTCCAAGTGAAATTATAGAAAATGACGGATTTACTCAATTTGATCCGCAAGAAGATTCTATCGACTTTTGGGAATCCATTGAGGGAATGATAGTTAAAATAGACAGCGGAACGATAATTGGACCTCAACTATATGGCGACATATATTTATTGCCGAGTGATACATTGGAAACTCTTAATAAATTGGGCGGATATAATTTAAAGGAAAATCACAATCCCAATATTATATCAGTAATGACAAAGGATAATTCACTGAAAATCAAAGCCGGAGACAAATTGGTACAAACGATATATGGTCCGGTGACTTACAGTTTCGGAGGCTATAAGATATATGTGCCTTCCAAAGATATAAAAGACAAAATCGAGGAAGGAAATACATTACCTGAAAAATCTACAATAAGTTTTGAGGACGAAAAGCTTACCATTGCATCATATAATGTGGAAAATTTCTCCGCACTTTCTGTGGGCAAGGGAAGTACTTCGGATGAAAAGGTAAATAGGATTGCAAAGTCAATAGTATCGGATTTAAATAAGCCTGATATTGTGGCGTTAATCGAAATGCAAGATGACGACGGTCCTAAAAACACCGGAGAGGTTTCAGCGAAGAAAAGTGCAGAACGCCTGACTGATGCAATACTTTCGCAAGAAAACGGAATAAGATATGAATATATTGATATAAATCCTGAAGATAATATGGATGGCGGTGCACCCGGAGCAAATATACGCGTAGGATTTATTTATAATCCTGAAAGAGTATCTTTGCAGGATATAGAGGCTATCGGAAAAGGAATTTCCGAATTTGACGGAGTTCGTAAATCCTTAGCTGCAAGATTTACATTTAAAGGTGAAGAGGTTCTCGTAATTGCGAACCATTTAAATTCAAAACGAGGTGATGATTCTTTGTTTGGAAAGATTCAACCTGTAAAATTTCCTTCTGCTGAAAAGAGAGCTAAATTAGCTCGAGTAATAAGAAATTATGTTTCAGATAAATTGGTTTCAAATCCTGAATTAAATGTTGTTTTAACCGGAGACTTCAATGATTTTGAATTTACGGATACATTAAAAATTCTTGAGGGAGATACACTGACCAATTTGGTTAAAAATCATGAACCTGAAGACAGATTTTCATATTTCTACAGAGGAAACAGTCAAACATTGGATCATATGCTTGTTTCGAATAAATTAGTCGAAAAAGCTAAGTTTGACATGGTTCATATAAATTCAATGTTTACGGAGTTCCATGGAAGAGCATCTGATCATGATCCTGTAATTGTTCAATTAGAATTTGAAAACAAAGATCAACAAGACGATGACGAAGAAACATATTCTCAACATACAGAATCAATAAACAGTGATTTGGAAGAAATATCACAGCTTCTTGCAAATGAAATCGGAGATCTGAGCAAGTATAATATGGAGGCTTACGACATCAGATTCCGAAATGCTAAAGGTGAATTTAAGAATAAGTTTGAAAACAAGGTTAAAGTTGAAGTTAACCTTGAAAATTACGGCGGAAAAGAGGTTGAAGGCTTAAAGATATACCATATAAATGAAGACGGTTCATTTGATAAAATCGAAGAATTTGATTTGGATGGAAACAAAGTAATATTTGAATTTGACAGTTTTTCACCTTTTGTATTTATCTATAAAAAAACCGGAGTTGAAGATGATAAACAAGGTGACGAGCAAAAGCCTCAAAAGAATGATAAGTCGGACAAAACTGATAAAAAAGATCAGGGCGATAACAAGAACAATATAAAAGATAAAACAACTGACAAAACCAAGACTGATAAAAAGGAAAACATAAATCCGAAAACAGGAGATTTAGGGATAAAGTCATATTTACTATTTATAGCTTTATCAATTATAGTGTTGATAGTATCATTCAGGAAACAGAGAATTAAATAATAATTAAGGAGAAACTTTTATTGTTTCTCCTTTTTATATAGTATAATATCTCTGAGAACCCCACTTTTGAACGGTTTGAATCGTATACTTTATTGAGGTAAGATATGGAAAAAAATGATGTGTTTATATTAAAAAAAGTTAATGAAGCAAAGCAGAGCATGCTTAAAGCTGATGAATTAATTGCTTCTTTTTTACCTTTCATAAGATCTGAAACTTCAAAATTTCTAAAGAGAGTATCAACAGATCAAGATGATGAAGTAAGTATTGCAATGATTGCATTTCATGAAGCTATAAAAAGCTTTAATGAAGGTAAGGGAGCATTTATTTCTTATGCCTCTATGGTTATAAGAAGCCGGCTGATTGATTATGCGAGAAAAGAGGCAAGACATAAGAATAATGTCTCATTCAGCGAACCTGTAGAGTCAGGAGAAGATATTTCTTTGGAGGATAGAATTTCTGATGATAAGGATCATTATGAGGATAGTATCAACCTAAATCAAACAAAAAAAGAAATATTTGAGCTGACGGAGGTGATGCAGGAATATGGAGTTTCTTTAATTGATGCAACTGAGAATACTCCGAAACAGGAAAGGACATTGGAAGCTTGCAGGTCGGTAATTCAATATGCCATTGATCATATTGAAATATTGCAAGAAATTGAAAGAACAAAAAAATTACCGATAAAAAAGTTGGTAGACAATACCGACATATCTAAAAAAACAATTGAAAGGCATAGGAAGTATATTTTGGCTATGATGATTATCCAAACAAATGGTTTTGAAATTATAAGATCACATATGAGTCAAGTTTTAAGTTTGAAAGGAGGTGCTAACTATGAAGTACTTGGTGATGGAAACTTACGATAGTTTTGCTATAGTGGTGGATGAAGAAGGAAGATTTTTAACTGTTGCAAATTTACACTATACCGTAGGTCAAAGAGTTGATGATGTGTTTGCCATGTTGCCTTATGAAGAGGAGCCGATTGTTCAAAAATCCAGATTTAAGATTATATCAAGAATTTCTACGATAGCAGCAGCTTTCATTTTAGTATTTGTTGCAGCAATGTTTTATCAGGCAAATATGGTTATAGGATCGCTATATATATCTATTAATCCGGAAGTTAGATTGGACATAAAAAGAAATGATATTGTAAAAAATATTGTTGGAGTTAACGATGATGGTATCGCACTTATAAAGGATTATGAATTTAAAGGGAAAAAAGTTGGAACTGTAGTAAAAGAGATAGTTCAGCTTTCAAAAGAAAAAGGTTATCTAAAGAAAAATAGGGATATAGATATAAAAGTTGAAGGTAGTAAAGAATGGAAAGATAGAATTATTAATGAACAAAGAGATAATCTGGAAGAAATCTTGAAAAAAGACCTAAAGACTAAGCGTATCGAAATTAAAAAAGACAAATTTGAAGTTCACATAGAAATTGATGATGACGACGATGACGACGATGATGAC
>JAUMWX010000005.1 GCA_030529425.1 Tissierellia bacterium | reverse complement strand
CAATATTTGTAGTTTCATTGCCTTTAAAGACTTCTTTCTTCGGTGTTGTCGGTGGAATTTCAGGGACAGGGTTTGTTGTCGGATTTGTCTTAAGCTTGTTCTTTCCGGCATTGACAATCGCTTCATTCTTTAAATTTTCTCCGCCTGCTGATCTTTCTACCTTTACCTTAAAGCTTACTTCAAAGCTTTCACCATCTGCTACCTTATCTTTTGTCCAAGTAATCTTACCGTCTTGGTACACTCCACCATTTGTTGCTGAACCTTCTACATAGCTTGTAAACTCAGGTATCATATCTTCAATGACTACCTTTTGTTCCTTACCTGTTGTATTTTTGTAGCTTACCTTGTAAGTAAGTACTTCTCCGGCTTTGACTTCTTTACCGTCAATATTTGTAGTTTCATTGCCTTTAAAGACTTCTTTCTTCGGTGTTGTCGGTGGAATTTCAGGGACAGGGTTTGTTGTCGGATTTGTCTTAAGCTTGTTCTTTCCGGCATTGACAATCGCTTCATTCTTTAAATTTTCTCCGCCTGCTGATCTTTCTACCTTTACCTTAAAGCTTACTTCAAAGCTTTCACCATCTGCTACCTTATCTTTTGTCCAAGTAATCTTACCGTCTTGGTACACTCCACCATTTGTTGCTGAACCTTCTACATAGCTTGTAAACTCAGGTATCATATCTTCAATGACTACCTTTTGTTCCTTACCTGTTGTATTTTTGTAGCTTACCTTGTAAGTAAGTACTTCTCCGGCTTTGACTTCTTTACCGTCAATATTTGTAGTTTCATTGCCTTTAAAGACTTCTTTCTTCGGTGTTGTCGGTGGAATTTCAGGGACAGGGTTTGTTGTCGGATTTGTCTTAAGCTTGTTCTTTCCGGCATTGACAATCGCTTCATTCTTTAAATTTTCTCCGCCTGCTGATCTTTCTACCTTTACCTTAAAGCTTACTTCAAAGCTTTCACCATCTGCTACCTTATCTTTTGTCCAAGTAATCTTACCGTCTTGGTACACTCCACCATTTGTTGCTGAACCTTCTACATAGCTTGTAAACTCAGGTATCATATCTTCAATGACTACCTTTTGTTCCTTACCTGTTGTATTTTTGTAGCTTACCTTGTAAGTAAGTACTTCTCCGGCTTTGACTTCTTTACCGTCAATATTTGTAGTTTCATTGCCTTTAAAGACTTCTTTCTTCGGTGTTGTCGGTGGTGTATGCTTGTTGGTAATTATAAAGCCTGTTTTAGTATTACCTGTCTTTGTACTCGTGTAGTTATCAATTTCAACTTCTGCTACATCGTACTTGATTTCGCCACCGTTGATATTGAGTTTATCAAGGTTTGTGAATTTTCCTTCCCAGTTTCCGACTTTATTCAGTGTTAAGGTCTTTCCTGTATCTTTATCATCTGCAAGCAGTTTTACTATTACAGCGTCTTTTTCAGGTCCAACCCAAGCCTTTGTAACTTTGATTTCTATCTTCTCAGCGTTCGGCTCATTGTACATCGCAACTACTTTACTGGTTCCTTGGTTATTTAGTTCTATGACTTTTGAGTTTGCTGATTTTGGATATTTTGTACTGTTAGGATTCGCATCATCAATTGCTACATCCATATACCCTGCCGGATGTGCTGTTTCTACGAAGCGGTATTTTCCGACTTTAAGTCCTTTAACCTGTACAATCCCTTTATCATCAGGTACTAATTGATCCCCATCAAGTCTTCCCTTATCAAGCATAGAAGCATCAACTTTAACCTTAGTCCATGTATTACCGTTATTTGTTGTAGTTTGTAGTTCAAACTTAAATCCTTCAGAAAGCATCTCACCTGTTCTTCTATCTGATTTAATCAGTTTAATAGATAACGGATTTGCCGGTGCATCTGAGATTTCTGCTGGAGGAGTTAATTTTCCAACAGCTGGGTATTCTTTTTCTCCAGTTTGTTTTGTTGTAATCTTCGCAGTATTTGTTATTTCTATAGCTTCTTTTACTGGTGTATAATTTGCGTCAATATAAGTAATTATTTCTTGAACAGCTTTTCCATTATACAAATCATTAATTTTAGCAATCGTCTCTGGTTTTAGATTTTCAAATACTTCCGAATACATTTCCTTTAAATAATTTCCAACTCCACCAGCATCAGCAATAGATGGTATCTTATCGTACGTAAATCCGGAACTATCATTCATATCCCACCATTTCATCATGAATGTATACGTTTCATCACCATTGTTGAAAATGGAGTATTGTCCATTTTTTAAAGCATTTTTTACTTCTAATTTAGACTTATTACCTTGCTTCACTTCTGTTAATGCTTTAGTAAGGTCATTTAATTTTATTGAAACACCAAACTGTCCTCCAATAAGTTCACCGTTATCAGTTACCCCTCCTAGTGGCACCCAAAGATATGAGATTCTTGGAGCTTTTGTCAAATCTGTGAAAGCATCTTCGACATATACGTCTGTCCATGCCTTAGGATTATAGTTACCGTTATTTTCAAGTAAGTATGGCGTATTAAAATGATATCTTTTGCCATTTACTGTTTTGGGAATGCTATCACTCGAAAGTCTAATAGCCCAAACACTTAAAGAATCTGTACCTCTAGATTGATATTTCGAAATATATTCCCTTGTTTCGCCAATCTTTTGGGCAACTACTAACTCTTTTTCAAAAGGAACTACAATATCATTTTTTCCTAACTTCCCAACATGCACATTTCGTTCACCTGGAACAAAAGTTTTGGGTTCGTTCAAAAGTAGATTTTGAATTTCACCAGTTTCAAAAGACATTTCAACCGCTTTTACTATATTGTTTTTAATGTAATCTCCACCAAAAGATACAACAACATTCCCATTTGAATATTTCCAAGTACCTAACTGATGCTTTGTTCCATCAAATAAAGGTTTGCTCGTAAATGAACTTATATGTCCACCATGATGAGCCGGAATTGTTAATGTATCTCCCGGAAGTAATGATTTTACACTGTCATATTTTACCGAAAGTTGAAACTTTATTTTGCTGTTTTTCTGATCTTGATGAATAGCGTTGGTAAATCTTGTTGGATTATTTTTATACTCATTGTATTCAGGATCATCACTTGTCTTATAATCTATTTCCTTATTTCCATTAGCAACATCAATAATCTTAAACGATTTGATTCTTACATTATCAAGACTAAGTGGTCGGGGGCCAACTGGTGCATCCGCATTTTTCTTTTCATAACCTGCAATGATGTTTGTATCTAATACTTTTCCATGAATGACTGTTTTTTCACCGTTTGTACCGGTTCCAAAAGTTGTATTTGGAACAGATACAGAACTTGATGTAAGTAACGCTGAGAAATTTTGTACATTATCATTTTTTACATGTTCCCCTGAAAAGCTTAATATAAATTTACCTGAGTTATAGCTATATGTTCCAAGTGTAACCCCTGATGTATCCGCTAATGGAACATTTGCAAATGATGCATTTTGTAATTCAGTACCAAGATAAGCGGGAATCTCAAGTGTATCTCCTTCTTTAATACCTTCAGAACCGGAATAGCTGAATGAAAAATTAACAGATAATCCGGATATTTTCTCATCTTTACCAACTACTTGATTAAATTTTGATGGATTATTCAAGTAATCACTATAACCCTCTTCTCCCTCTTTCTTATGCTCAATTATTGCGTTATCATGGGTACGGTCAACAATAGAAAACGAATAATTATTTATATCTGCGATACTTAAGGCTTTAGCTCCTATATTTTGAGACGTAACACGCATAGATTGACTGCTTTTTTCTAATTCACTATCAGAAACAGCTTCTTCTTTTATAAGTTCAACCTTGATCTCCTCATTTTTTTCTACCTTAAATTCTTTATCTTCTACAGGCTTATAACCTTGTGCCGATGCCGAATAAATGTATGAACCTTCTTTTAGATGAAATATATGTTCATCATCTTTTGACGGCTCTACTTTTTTATTGTCAGCATCCTTTACTGTTATTTTAGTGTCTTGCGGTTCCGTTACAAACTTCACTTCATGTGTTGTTTGATTTCCACCGTCCAATTCTTGTGCAAAAACTTGCATTCCTGGTACTGACGTACTGAAAAACATTAATGTCGCCAGCAAAATAGACAAGAATTTTTGATACATTTTCTTGACTTTTATTTTCATATTTTCCTCCTTTTTAGACAATGTTTTGACTTTTGTATCAATCGTATATTGTTCTATATTTGAAACTTGATTTTTTTAGAATTGGTCTTTAAATCAGACTTTTTAATCCATTTATTATATACTGGTAACCGGATATATAATTTGTAAAATGGCTTTTTTAGGATTTGTTTTTGAATTAAAAAAGGTGGACCAAAATGTCTACTTTTTGTTCCACTTTTTCGAGAATCATCTCTTACGAAACTTATTTTAAAGCTCATATTTTGTCATGCTATATTCTCTTAATTTTCTTGAAAAAGTCGAATGACTGATATTTAGCCTTCTTGCTCCCTCTCTTAAGGTTATTTTTTCCTCTTTCCAAAGTGTTGCGATTTCGTAAAAATTATCCGGAAGATTATTTTTCGGTCTACCAAACTTAACACCCTTTTTCTTTGCCTCCATTATCCCTTCCATTTGTCTTTGATGTGTATTTTCTCTTTCTATTTGTGCAACATAAGACAATATCTGTAAAACTATATCTGCTAAAAATTTCCCTGTTAAGTTTTCTGATTTTTCTCTTGTATCAAGTAATGGAAAATCAATGACAATTATATCCGCCTTTTTTTCTTTGGTTATCCGATTCCATTCCTCAATAATTTCATCATAGTTCCTTCCAAGTCTGTCTATGGATTTTATATATAACTCATCACCTTCTTTTAGTTTTCTTATGAGCTGTTTATATTTTTTACGATTAAAATCCTTTCCGCTTGACTTGTCCACATAAATCTGTTTTATATCTAAATTTTCTTTTTTCATAGCGGTGAGCTGCCTTTCTATATTTTGTTCCTTTGTCGATACTCTTATATATGCGTATTTCATAAAATGATTCCTCCAATTCAAGTTTTGATTTACGCAAGTAAACCATAATTAATATTCCCTTAATACTTTTACTACAAATAAAAAAGTATGATCCTACAAAATGTATAGTGACATCTTCTGAAGTTTATAATTTGTGACAATAAAGCTTTTCACTTTACTTAATGCTTATGTTGTAATTTCAGATCAAGGGTTAAAACTATATTTAAGTACAAAAAAACATTAAAAAGGAGTTAGAATATTAGCTCTAACTCCTCGCACTGTTTATTTAAGATACTTTATTAATAATATTGACAAAAAACAAAATGTTATAGATTTAATTTTTACATGAATTTCTAATTATAGCAATTTCGGCAAGATTATTGATGCCAAACCTAAAAATATAAAGAACCCGAATACATCTGTGGCTGTGGTTAAGAATATGGCACTTGCCAAGGCGGGATCTATCTTAAGCGCCTTTAGTATAAGAGGAGTCAAAACTCCTACAATACCTGCCAACACAAGATTTGCTATCATTGATGCAAATATTATTAATCCCAGATACATATTTCCATACATAAAGTACAGAATAATTCCTGCAAGTATTCCTATAACAGCACCGTTAAAAATACCTATTAAAATCTGTTTTATTACCAACGGCAAACTGTCTTTGAGTTCTACCTCGTCCAGGGCAATGCTTCTGATTATTATTGAGAGTTCCTGCGAACCCGCATTGCCGCCCATTCCCGTTACTATAGGCATTGCGGCTGCCAAAGCGGTAACCTGCGCAATTGTTCCCTCAAATAGTGAAACCGTAAAGGATGCCAAAAATGCCGTTGCCAGGTTTACCGTCAACCACGGTAATCTCATTCTTATCGATTCCGAAACCTTTGAGTAAATACTTTCTTCGGCATTCGCTCCCCCCATGTGCAACATGTCTTCCGTATGCTCGTCATTGATTACATCGATGATGTCATCCAAAGTTATAACGCCAAGCAAGGAGTTTTTTCTGCTTACAACGGGCATAACATTCAAGTCGTATTTTGATACCAATAGTGATACTTCTTCCTGATCTGTATCCGGATAAACGGAAATGACATTATCATTTATTATGTCATCCATTTTATCTTCATACGGAGTCACAAGAATATCTCTTAAATCTACGGTTCCTACCAATTCACGCCTGTTGTTAACCACGAATATCGTATCAATAACTTCTGTTTTCGGAGCTATTTCTTTAATTTTTTGGATAACCTCATTGACAGTCCAGTTCATATTTACGGCTATATATTCCGTAGTCATAAGCCCGCCCGCGGTATTTTTCCCATAGCCAAGCAATGTCTCGATAATCTTTCGATCTCCGCTTTTCATATACTTGATTATTTCTTTTCTTTTATTTACCTGAAGTTCCCCAAGAATATCTACTATATCGTCCTTGGACATGTATTCAAACATTTTCATTATCCTACGGACATCAATAATATTGATCATTCTGACTTGCAATTCCTCATCGGCTTGCTCCACGATTGTAGCCAATTGCTCATCATCCATGTTTTCCATAAGATATTTGATTTCTTCGTCTTCATACTCTTCCAACGCAATGGCAACGTCAATGGGATACATTTGCTCTACAATGTCATTTAACTTTTCACTGTCTTTGTTCTCAATGGCTTCTTCGAGCTCTTCCAAATCTTCCTCTATAGATTCTTCAAGAGTTTCTTCTTCCTTTTCGTCAATAATCATATATCCCTCCTTGTCATTATTTTCATACTAAATTTTATAGTAAATATGGTCATTTTGTCAAAAATATATACAATATTCTAAATAAAAAAAGCGGAAATATTCCGCTTCCATGCTTAAACAGTTTTATTCCTGTTCCCTGTGTTCTTCATACTCTTCATATTCTTCCTGTTCTTCATCCAAAGGCAAAGAATAGGAGTCTTGAACAGTATTTAATCGGGTAATTTTTTCTGCAGTATCTTCCGAATCTACTTTCTTTTCCGGCTCTTTCTTCATTATCGAAATTCCCAACAAAATTGAAACAATCACAGATATGACGGATGAAATCGCCGCATACTTAAATATATAAATATATCCCCTTTTTTCAACTAATGTCTCTATTACATCCGAATATTTCCAAAATTCGATTCTATATCCAGCTTTAGATATTTCTTCAATGATTAGGTAAGATTCTACAACATGTATTAAAACAACATTTACTATTATTGACATAATGATTGCAAAAATTCCCACTTTCTTTCCTAATCTTTCGTAAAAAGCAAGAGATAAAAACGAACCCAAAGCACTTATATAGATGTGTATATAATTAAATTTTGAAACTACATAGTATACAATAGCTCCCAAAATTGCACCTATAACCAATCCGATAAGTCCCAAAAAAGGGTTGTGATTCACTTCTTCATACCTTCTCTCCATAAAAACCTCCTAAACATTTATAAATTTATAATATAATTCATAAGGATTGAAGCGCTTATTGCAGCATTCAGAGATTCTATTTTTCCAAGCATATCGATTTTAATCGTATCATCCATATAAAATTTCATCTCGTTGCTTATTCCGTTTGCCTCATTCCCTATTACCAAAGCTATTTTATCAGAAAAATTTACTTCTTTAAAACTCTTCCCGCTCATATCGGCACAAAAAATTTTATGACTTTTCTTTATTTCTTCAAGATCTTCATAGGATATCCTTGAAAAACCTATTCTGAATATTGATCCCATAGATGCTCTGATAGACTTTTCATTGTAAGGATCCACGGAATCTATTGCACAAACGGTATTAAATCCGAAAGCTTCGGCACTTCTAATCATTGTCCCCAGATTCCCGGGATCTTGTATTTTATCTAAAATTAAAACTTTATCGGACAAATCCGAAAATTTACTGTCAATATTAATAATTGCCATGTATCCGTCGGGAGATTCCAATGTGGAAATCTCATTAAATATCCCATAGTCTACAAATCTGACTTTAGTACCGGAAAACTCATCCTCCGTTATATTTACATCCTCTCTAAGCAAAAAAATTTCAATTTGAACATTTGATTCCAACGCCTCCATCAAAAGTTTTCTTGATTCGATAACACATTTCCCGAACTTGTCCCGATTTTTTCTCTGTCTCAATTTTCTTATTTCTTTAACCGTTTTATTGTCGGAACTCCTGATTATTTCCCTCATATCAAATCTAACCCAAATTTTCTATATGTGCAAAATCTTCACCTGTACCCAAAACCACAAGGGTATCATTCGGTTCGATAACAATTTCGGGAGCCGGATTTCCTATAAATTCCTCATTTTCCTTTATTATCCCTAAAATACTCAAACCATATTTTGCTCTTACATTTAATTTAGATATTGTAGATCCGTGCCAACTTTTCGGTGCAAGCAACTCCAATATTTCAAAATCCGAAGATAATGAGAATAACTCTACCACATTTTTGGAAGAAAGATTATGTGCCAATTTTCTTCCCATGTCCCTCTCCGGAATTACGACATTGTCGGCACCGACTTTTTTTAATATTGTAGCATGCGTTTCATTTTTAGCCTTTGCCACAACTCTTTGAATTCCAAGCTCCTTACACATTATCGTCGCCATAACCGAGCTTTCAAAATGACTTGATATCGCTATTATCGCAACATCCACATTTCCCACTCCCACGGATTTTAATACCTCAATGTCTGTGGCATCACCGCAAATCGCATGTGTAACATGGTCCGCTATTTTATTTACCGCTTCTTCCGATTTTTCAACAACTATAACCTCATGTCCCAAATCGGATAAAGTCATCGCTATTGATTCTCCGAATCTTCCTAATCCAATAACTGCATATTCTTTCATATTTACCCCACAATAATTGACTCTTCAGCCTCTCTGTATGCCAATGGCGCCTTCTTGTTTGTAAATGCGACAACCATAGCCAATGGTCCGATTTTTCCGAATACCATTGTGGCTGAAATTAATATTTTACCTATAATTGATAATTCCGCCGTCAAACCTCTCGTAAGTCCCACCGTACCATATGCCGAAACAACTTCATAAGTAATATCCGTCAATGATTTTCCTCCCTCGGTCATGGTGAGAACAAAAATTGTAACTACAATCCATATCCATGATATTAAAAATATTGTTACAGCTTTTCGAGCCGTTTCTTCAGGCAATCTTCTTCTGAATATGGTCATATCTTTTTCATTTTTTATATTTGCCTTTGCTATCAAAAATATTGTCGCCATCGTAGTAATTTTGAATCCTCCTGCGGTTCCCGCAGGCGCTCCTCCGATAAACATTAAAAGTATTACAATCATCGTTGAAGTAGCCTTAAATGAATGTTGATCCAATGATGCAAAGCCGGCGGTTCTCGGAGTTACGGATTCAAAAAGCGCTGTAAGAAGCTTTTTTCCGACAGAAAAATTTCCAATGGTTTGAGGATTATTCCATTCCAAAACCAATATTATTATAGCCGGAATAAAAACTAAAATCAAAGTACCGACTACCACTATTTTACTGTGAAGGGCAAATTGTGAGAACTTAAACTTTTTGCCTATTATGTCTCTAAAAACTCCAAATCCCAGTCCTCCCCCGATAATTAAAAGCATTATCGGGAAAAGTAATCCGAAGTTTCCCGAATATGGCGCCAAGCTTGAATCTCCGATTATATCAAATCCAGCATTACAAAATGCTGAAATTGAATGAAATAAAGAATACCAGATTCCTTTAATAAAACCGAATTCAGGTATGAATGTAAACGACAAAAATATCGCTCCGACCATTTCAATTAAAAATGTAGCCACAAAAATATATTTTAATAATCTTATTATTCCCGATATAGTTAATGTATTTTTTTCTTCAGCCAAATTCATTCTTTGAGTTACCGTAATTTTCTTGTTCAATATAAGTCCGACTGCGGCAGCGGCAGTCATAACTCCCAGTCCTCCAAGTTGAATTAATATCAATATAAATATTTTCCCGAATAAATTCCAGTGTTGTGCGGTTGTAACCGTACTCAGTCCCGTTACACAAAGCGATGAAGTTGTTGTAAAAAATGCATCGATAAAGTTTGTAAATTGTCCGCTTTCAGAAGATATTGGCAACCATAAAACAATACTCCCGAAAAATATAAGCAGCAAATAAACATTAAAAATCAGTTTTGCCGGATTTTTAGTTCCGAACATCAACTTAAACAAATCCTTTTTCATTTATACTCCTAAAAAGAAAAAGTCCCCAGAACAGGAACTTTATTTTTGCTTTGCTATTTCAACTAATTTTTCAAATCCTTTCGGATCATTAATTGCAATTTCGGAAAGCATTTTTCTGTTAATATTAACATTTGCTTTTTTAAGACCATTTATAAATGTACTGTAGTTCATACCGTTTGCTCTTGCAGCAGCATTAATTCTGGCAATCCACAATTGTCTGAAATCTCTTTTTCTGTTCTTTCTTCCGATATATGCATAATTTAATGATTTCATAACCGCTTGCTTAGCAGTTCTGAATAATCTTGATTTACCGCCAAAGTATCCCTTAGCTTGCTTTAAAATATTTTTATGATTTTTCTTTGCATTAACTGCACCTTTAACTCTTGCCATTCTCTAACCTCCTAAGGAATCATTTGTCCGATTCTTTTCATATCCGCTTCACTTACCAAAGTACCTTTTCTCAAGTTTCTAATTCTTTTTTGAGATTTTTTACCTGTAATGTGGCTCTTATAAGCTTTAAATCTTCTTAGCTTTCCTGATCCAGTTCTTTTGAATCTTTTAGCGGAAGCTCTATGTGTTTTCATTTTTCTCATATTAATCCCCCTTAATCTCCAAGTGGTTGTAAGAACGCAACTAAGGCTCTACCTTCCATCTTAGGTTTTTTCTCCATTTGTGAATGTTCCTTAACTAAACCGAAAAAGTCTTCCATAACCTTATCCCCAAGTTCAGTATGAGCTAACTCTCTACCCCTGAATCTAATACTTACTTTAACTTTATCTCCCTCTTTAAGGATTTTAATTGCTTGACGAGCTTTTACATTTAAATCATGACTCTCAATGTTTGGAGAAAGTCTTACTTCTTTGACATTTATAGTTTTCTGTTTCTTCTTTGCTTCCTTGTTTTTCTTAATAAGATCATATCTGTATTTTCCATAATCCATAATCTTACAAACCGGCGGATTTGCATTTGGCGAAATCAATACCAAGTCCAAATTTTTTTCGCTGGCCATATTATATGCTTCCCTAGAAGAAAACATTCCTAATTGTTCCCCTTCCGCTCCTATAAGCCTAACTTCTTTGAAACGGATTTCTTCATTGATTTGAAGTTCTTTAATAATAGTACACCCCCAAGTATAATAAAAAAAATAGTAGCATCAATACCCGCGCTACTATCCAATAATCAGATTAAGTTAAAACCTTAGACATCATTTTGTTAAGGTGAGAGCAGGTATCTCTTCTTCAATACTCATTAATACTAACATACAAGAATTTATATGTCAATTATTTTCAAAAATTTATGTGTAAAAATGATGCGGAAATGATTTCCGCACCAAAATACACTATTTACGATTTACAACATCTTCGTACATTTCATTTATAAATTGATCAAGGTCAACTACTACGGAGTCTTTTTCTCCGTACTTTCTTACAGCAACCTTTCCTTCTTCAAGTTCCTTGTCCCCGAATACCAATTGATAAGGTATTTTTGACATTTGAGATTCTCTGATTTTTTTACCCATTTTTTCATCTCTCGCATCCAATTCAATTCTCAATCCCTTAGATGCAAATTTCTTTTCAATTTCTTTAACTCCGTCAAAATGATGTTCCATGCTCACAGGAATCAAAGTAGCCTGTACCGGAGCCAGCCACAAAGGAAAATGTCCGGCATAGTGCTCGATAAGAATCCCTATGAATCTTTCCATAGATCCGTACAATGCTCTGTGCACCATTACAGGTCTCTTCTTTTCACCGCTTTCGTCAACATAAGTCAAATCAAATCTTTCCGGCATTTGGAAATCTAATTGAATTGTTCCGCACTGCCATGGTCTTCCCATCGAATCAAGTAATTGAATATCTATCTTAGGACCGTAAAATGCTCCGTCTCCTTCGTTGATTTTATATTCTATCCCAAGTTCATCCACCGAATCCTTCAACGCCTGAACCGCAATATCCCATTGTTCTTTTGTTCCCATGGAGTCTTCCGGCTGAGTTGATATGAAAACTCTGTATTTGAATCCGAATTTATCGTAGATTTCCCCGGCAAGTCTCATTACATCTTTGATCTCGGACTTTATTTGAGATGGAAGCATAAATATATGCGCATCGTCCTGAGTGAAAGCTCTCACTCTGAACAATCCGTGCAATGCTCCCGACAACTCATGTCTGTGTACAAATCCAAGTTCCGCCAATTTTAGAGGAAGCTCTCTGTAACTGTGTGGTTTTGATTTATAAACTAACATGGATCCCGGGCAATTCATAGGCTTTACAGCATATTCTCCCTCATCAATCTCCGTAAAATACATATTTTCTTTATAGTGATCCCAGTGTCCTGAAGTCAACCATAATTGCTTGTTCATTATAAGAGGGGTTTTTATTTCTCCGTAACCTTCTCTTACATGAAGCTCTTTCCAATATTCTTCAAGAGCATTCTTCAAAATCATTCCCTTAGGCAAATAAAACGGGAATCCCGGACCTTCATCTTTCAGTAAAAACAGCTCCAATTGTTTTCCCAAAACCCTATGGTCTCTCTTTTTAGCTTCTTCAATCATGTCCAGATATGCTTTTAATTCTTTTTCTTTCTCAAAAGAAATTCCATATATTCTTTGGAGCATTTTTCTGTTCACATCTCCACGCCAATATGCACCGGCAATTGAAGTAAGCTTAAATGCTTTTATTTTCTTAATGTTCAATAGATGAGGTCCTCTGCACAAATCTACAAATTCTCCCAATCTGTATATGGTCAAATGAGAATCTTCCGGAAGATCTTCAATCAATTCCACCTTGTAAATATCTTTTCTTTCGGAGAAATATTTAATCGCATCTTCTCTTGAAATATCTTCTCTTATCAAATCATGACCTTCGGATACGATTTTTTTCATTTCATTTTCTATAGATATTAAATCTTCGGGAGTAAATTGATGATCACTGTCTATATCGTAGTAAAATCCGTTTTCAATAGCCGGACCTATTGCAAATAATGCCCCCGGAAAAAGTCTGTTTATTGCAGCCGCCATAAGATGGCTTGTTGTATGCCAAAAGATTTGTTTTCCTTCTTCTTCCTCAAATTTCACAAATCTTATTTCACTGTCTTCATATACTTTTTCCTGTAATCCTTTTATTTCTCCGTTAACCACAGCTCCCACGACATTTCTAGCCAATGATTCTGAAATGGATTTCGCTATGTCTAAAAGAAGAATTCCTTCTTCAAAATTTTTTTCATCTCCATTTGGAAATAATATTTTCATCCTATCCTCCAATATAATCTAAAAGTTGCTCTATTTTTACGGCTTCCTGATTTCCCGTTTCAAGGTTTTTTACAGAAACCTTCCTTTCTCTTTTCTCTTCTTCTCCTATAATAACCACAAATTTACAATTCGATTTGTCGGCATATTGGAATTTCTTTTTCATCTTACCGCCTTCAAAATATACAAGTGAAGGTATGTTTGACTTTCTCAGTTCTCCAACAACCTCAATTGCAAAATCATGCTCCTCATCACTCATAGGTATAACAACGACATTATTTTTAACATCACTTATTTGCTTTCCTAAAAGTCCAGATTCATTAAGTTGGTAAAACAGTCTTGAAAGACCTATTGATAATCCTATCCCGGGAAATTTTTGTTTTGTAAAATTGCTTGCCAAGTCCTCATATCTTCCACCGCTACACACGGAACCGATAGATTCATAGCCGTTCAAAAATGTTTCAAATACCGTTCCGGTATAATAATCCAGTCCCCTTATAATACTCAGGTCTATTTTTATGTTTTCCTCTTTAATTCCGAACTTTTGCATAAAATCATAAACATCTTTAAGTTCTTTAATCCCTTCCCTAAAAATCAGGGATTCCGTTCGTGTGGCCTCTAGTCTTTTCAATATTTCAACATTGCTCAAAGGTTCTATAAAGTCAAATATTTGCTCTATTTGATCTTCTTTTATTCCTTCTTTCAAAAGTTCATTCGCAACATTATCTTTCCCGATTTTAAGGATTTTATCTATCGCTCTAAGACAAACTTCATACTTTTCTATCCCTATGGACTCAAAAAATCCGTTTAGAAGTTTTCTGTTATTCATGTGAAAAGTAATTTCGCTAAATCCTATATCGTTAAAAATATTGTATATAATGGCAGGTATTTCGGCATCATTCATAAGAGAAAGTTTCTCATTTCCGATAATGTCGATATCACATTGATAAAATTCTCTGAACCTTCCTTTCTGATTTCTTTCCCCTCTGTAAACTTTTCCTATTTGGTATCTCCTGAACGGGAAGGTCAATTCATGAGCATGCATTGCAACATATCTCGCCAAACTCACAGTCAAATCAAATCTCAGTGCTTGTGGCGTACTTTCTTTGTCAATTCTGTAAATCTGTTTGGATGTTTCTCCTCCGCCTTTCGAAAGCAATATTTCCTGCTTTTCTATGACAGGAGTATCCAAGTTTACAAATCCATACTTTATAAAATTCTTTTCAATTGTATTTTTCATCGAATCAAACAACTTTTGTTCTTCCGGTAATAATTCAATAAATCCCGGTAAAATTGATGGATTTACTATGCTCATACTTCCTCCTCAACTAAAAATATTGAGCCCAAGTCAACTAATTCTCCTCTTGGAAAAACGGGCTCATAACCATTTTCATTCAAAATCTTAATTAATTTTTCATAATTTTTATTTAATCTAATATCGCCGGTAAATAAAATCAGCTTATTGCTAATAATACCACAAGAACCACCCAAAAATCCACTATTAAACCCATCCAGTTTTATGTTTTCAATTTCTACAAATTCGCATTTTTTGCCATGTTCAATCAATTTGGAATATATTCCCTTATCACAGGTGATAATCAAGTTTTCCAAACAGATACACATACATTTTGTATAAGCCTGATTTACATTAATTTCCTGAAAATCTTTTAGTGATTTTTTTATTTCTTCATCTATTATACCGTCTTTACAAATATAGTAATCTCCGTTGAAAACTATATTATAGTAACAATCTTCAGGATATCTCCCTGAAACGGAAAAACTCCCTTTAAGGACTTTCTTGTTGTATTTTGACAATTTTTCTTTGTAGTATTCATAGACCGACGGTTCGGCAATATATGTTTTTGCGTCCAACTGAAAAATCTGCAGATCTGCATGATCCGCTATCCTTTCATCTATTTCAAGCCTTGCCGTCTCTATGATTTCATAACCTGATTCTTGTATAAATTTTCTTAATTCATCATTTGCCTTATAGCTTAGTATTAAAGCTTTTTTTATATTATTCATCTGATTTTTTAATATAGTCCAATACTTCAAAAGGATTTTCTTTTGCTTTTACCTTGTTGAAAATCTCCTTTATATATCCTTTCTCATCTATCACGAATGTACTTCTTACGGTTCCCATAACTTTTTTTCCATACATTGTCTTCTCTTGCCAAACTCCATATGCCTCATGAACAATCTTTTCGGGATCCGAAAGAAGATCAAAATTAAGTCCGTATTTTTCGATAAATTTTGAATGAGCATTCTGACCGTCCCTACTTACGCCCAATAACTTTACATTCATTTCTTCCAACTCTCGGTTTATATCTCTAAAACCGCATGCCTGATTTGTACATCCGGGAGTATTGTCCTTCGGGTAAAAATATAAAACTACAGTCTTTCCTCTAAAATCTTCCAGTCTTACCGTATTGCCGTCCTGATTCAACAATTCAAACACAGGTGCCATATCTCCTTTTTTTAACATCTCTCCTCCAAATTTATCAATTTCTTTTTTATATCTTTTCCATACCGATAATTTCCCAAATCTCCGTCAGATTTGATGACTCTGTGACATGGAATGATTATGGGTATCAAATTTCTTGCCATAACATTTCCAACCGCTCTGGATGACTTTTCATTTCCGATTCTTTCAGCCAACTCTTTGTAACTTATCAATTCTCCATATCCGGTTTCCATTAAATGCTTATATACCCTCTTTTGAAAATTACTATCTCCCATGTTCACCGAAACGCTGAATTTCTTAAGATTTCCACTCAAATATTCCGATATCTCTCTCTTTGCAAGTGAGGTTATAGCGTTACTTCCCAAAATCGGAATAAATAAATCATCCTCAAATTTTTCTATTTCAATCTTCAATACCTTTTTATCATCGGCTATAACTCTAATTTTTCCCAAACTTGAATCAAATATTTCAGAATAAACAACAGAAAAATTTTCAGTTTTTACTTTTTTAATTGCCGATAACGGAAATTGACCTAATCCCCTGTCTTTCAGTGTCAAAAAAGTATATTTAGGCGTATAGTACTTACTTCTAACTCGGGTAAACTTCCCGATTTCTCCCATGGATATATATATGATTTCAAATTTTAAATCTTTTTTTGACAATACTTTTATCTTTTTTTTTATCTCTTCAAATGAAGATGCTCTATCAGCTAATTTTAGAATTTTGGCTTTTGCTTCAGTCGCATCCTCCATACATTTTTCTATATCATCAAAGCTTAAGGAAGATTCATTCTTATGCATTGAATAAATTATATTTCCGTATCCGGTTTCTTCCACGAGAGAAATTAATTCACTTTTTGAAATGGTGTTTATCTCTATATCTACAAAATCCGTCATATGAGATTGCATTACAGATCTGATAAATTCCAAATATTTTACTTTAGAAATACCAATTTTTCCGCCCTCTTTTTTCGTTCTTACGGTAAAGATGATCTTTTTACCAAATTTTTTCAATTTTTGTAATACATCTTCCAATTCAGAAATATTTTTTATAGATTCTGCTCTAAGCTCGTAAATATCAATATATTTATCTTCTTTTAGAGTTTTAATCTCATTTGGATATACAGGTAAAATTATTTTCATAATCCCTCGCTAACAGAAAAACGCCCAAAGGCGTTTTCTAATCAATCATATTATCTAATTCATCAACTAATTTGGCAAAAACTTCCAGTGCTTTATTGACCGTTTCAGGTTTTGACATGTCAACTCCCGCCATTTTCAATTGTTCGATAGGAAAATGTTTAGAGCCGTCTTTCAAGAAATTCAAATAATTTTCAACCGCATTTTCTTCAGCATTCAATACTTTTTGCGCCAATATTGACGACGCACAGAAACCTGTAGCATATTTATAAACATAGAAATTGCTATAAAAATGAGGTATTCTCATCCATTCATAAGCAATTTGCGAATCTGATATCATTGAATCCCCAAAATACTTCTTATTAAGTTCCAAGTACATCTCGCTCATATCTGAAGATGTTAATCCTTCTCCGGATTCAACCAAACTGTGAACATCTCTCTCAAATTCCGCAAACATGGTTTGTCTGAAAACCGTTGATTTATAGCTGTTCAAATAAAAATCTACCAAGTAAAGTTTTTCTTCAATGCTGTCCGCTCTTTTCATAAGCATGTCAAGCAAAAGCGCCTCATTAAAAGTTGACGCAACTTCGGCAACAAATATCGTATACCCGTGATCCAGATAATTATTGTGTTTTCTTGAATAATAGCTGTGCAGTGAATGTCCCAATTCATGAGCCAATGTAAACACAGATTCCAAAGTTCCGTTAAAATTTAATAAAATGTAAGGATATGAATCATACGATCCGGATGAATATGCGCCACCTCTCTTACCGTCTCTTGGCTCAACATCAATCCATCTGTCCTCAAATGCGGTTTTATATATTCCTATATATTCCTCACCTAAAGGCTTTACGGACTCAATAACCAAATCTCTTGCTTCTTCAAAGGTATATTTCTTATCAAAAACTCCCGTAATCGGCATATATACATCATACATATGTTGTTCGTCAAGTTTTAACGCCCTCTTCTTTATGGCATAATACCTGTGCAAATATTTTAAGTTTTGATGAATACTCTCAATCAGTGCATCATAAACCTTTTCATCCACATCGTCCTCAAACAAAGACATCTGTCTTACGGAATCAAAATTCTTAAGTTTGGCAATTGTAGATTTTGCCTTAATGTTGCTATAGTAAGTTGTCGCAATTGTATTTCCGAAAGAACTATATGTTTCGTATAATTTTTCAAATGCCTCTTTTCTTACGGCAACATCTTCATTTGTTTGAAGTTCCACAAATGTTGTATTTTTTAACTCTTTGTCAGTGGATTCAAGTTTTGGAAACTTCATGTCTGCATTTGTCAGGTAGTAGTAAATTTCTGAAGCGGATTTAACCGTAGGCGAAAATGAGCTTACGATAAACTCTTCCTTCTCACTTAAGGTATGCGGTCTGTTTCTAAATATTCTCTCTAAAGTAATCTTATAATCTTTAAGTTCCTCATCATTTAATAAATCTTTCGACTCCTCTTCATTCAAAGAAAGCAACAAAGGTTCTATCACAGATGATTCGGCAAAAATTTTTGATCCGAGTGCCTGAATTTGCATATCAAGTTTTTGGCTTTCCACAACTGTCGAATTCTCATCTTTTTTCATGTGTGCATAAACCCAGACTTTTTCAAGCCTTTTATTTATTTCCTCTTGCTTTAACAAAAGTTTTTTTATATTGCCTTTTGAATTTTCTTTTAATTTTTTAAATTCTTCAAGATTGTTTTCCAATATCTCTATGTCGCGATTAATCTCTTCCATGTCAGGATACATCGCTTCAAGGTTCCATCTGTATTTATCTGTCATTTTATCTCCTGTTTTTCGCTATATTGTCATCATAAAAGTAACCTTCGCCCCAACTTGTTTGGATAAATTTATCCGTGTTTGTGGGTTCAAGTTTTTCTCTCAATCTTCTTATGTGAACATCAACCGTTCTAATATTTGATTCTCCGATTCCGTTCCAAAGTTCATCAGCCAAATCTCTTCTCGTAAACACCTTATGTTTGTTGGATACCAATATATATAATAAGTCGAATTCTTTACCGGTAAGGTCCAATTCTATAGAATCAACCTTTACTTTACGCCCCATAATATTGAATTCGAATTTTCCTTTTACCAAGATATCTTCTTTTGGAATGACATTAATTTCCTTATTTTTCTTTGCCCTTCTCAAAACCGCTCTGATTCTGGCTTTTAGTTCCAATAAATAGAAAGGATATACTATATAATCGTCACAGCCGTATTCCAAAGCCAAAACTATTTCATTAGGTTCATTGGACTTTGATACAATAATTGTCGGAGTGTCCTTCTTTTCATTCATTTTTCTCTTTAGATCCAATCCCGAGCCATCTTTGTAATTCATATCGGCAATAACTAAATCAAAATCTTTTTTCTCATAAATCTCCATAGCTTCTTTTACAGTATTTGCGGAGCTTATTTCGTAGTCTTCCATCTTAAAACTGTAAGCAAAGTTATCTATAAAATCATTGTCGGCATTAACTATTAAAACTTTTAGTCCCATAACATCTCCTTTTATATCTGAAAGATATTATAACATAATCTTAACAACTGTAAAAGAAATTTAATAATTAATTATTAAATTTTCTATTCCGTTAAAAACTATAAAATAATTAAAAAAATAAAAAAACGATCTGAAAGAAACCCTACATCAAAACTATTTTGATATAAATCGACTCTCAAATCGCTTCCTTATTTTATTATCCTTAGAACCCTAATCCGTTCATCTCCGGACCCATTCCCATAGGAATTTTTTCCTGAGGAATATCTGTAATTGCAGCCTCCGTAGTAAGTATCATCGATGCTACCGATGCGGCATTTTCAAGTGCGGATCTCGTAACCTTTGTAGGATCTACAATCCCCGCATCTATCATATTTGTGAACACATCATTTAATGCATCATATCCCTCGCCCTCAGGCAATGATTTTATCTTATTGGCTATAATTGATCCTTCAAGTCCTGCATTTTCAGCTATTTGTCTTGCAGGTTCCTCCAATGCTCTTGCAATAATTTTGGCTCCGATTCTTTCGTCGGATTCTATTGAAGAAATATATTCATCCAGTGCGGAAATAGAATCCAGTAAAACTGTTCCCCCTCCTGCCACTATTCCTTCCTCAACAGCCGCCCTGGTAGCTGAAAGAGCATCCTCGATTCTCAATTTCTTCTCCTTCATCTCAATCTCAGTTACCGCTCCCACCTGTATCAAGGCAACTCCGCCTGCAAGTTTTGCCAACCTTTCTTTCATCTTTTCAATGTCAAACTCTGAATCAGATTTTTCAATATCTCTGCGAATCCTTTGAATTCTTTGTTCCAAAAGTTCCTGATCTCCCGCTCCGCCGATTATAACTGTGGAATCTCTGTCTACATTTACTTTTTTTGCCCTTCCAAGTTCAAATAAATCAACGGATTTCAAATCGTCCGACAATTCTTCTCTAAATACCCTGCTTCCTGTTAAAACGGCAATGTCCTCTAATTGAGCTACTCTGTTTTCCCCAAAGCCCGGTGCCTTAACCGCAACTACATTGAAAGTTCCTCTTATCTTATTTAGAATTATGGTTTCCAATGCTTTGCTGTCAATATCTTCAGCAATTATCAATAAAGGCTTATTTGCCTCCAATAATTTTTCTAAAATCGGCAATATCTCCTGAATTGTGGAAATTTTTTTATCAGTAATCAATATAAAAGGCTCTTCAAGTTCCGCAACCATTTTTTCTGAATCGGAAACCATATAAGGAGATAAGTATCCTTTTTTAAACTGCATACCTTCTACAACGGAAAGAGTAGTATCCATGGTCTTTGACTCCTCTATGGTTATGACTCCGTCCTTTCCGATTTTTTCCATGGCATCGGCAATTAGTTTTCCGATTTCCGCATCAGCCGAAGATATGGCACCTACCTGAGCAATCTCTTCCCCGGTTTCAACAGGTCTTGAAAACGACTTAATTCTTTCGACCACCAAATTCGTTGCTTTCTTTATTCCCTTTTGAAGAATAATCGGGTTTGCTCCCGCCGCAATGTTTCTCAAGCCTTCAGTAACTATTGATTGAGCCAATATTGTTGCCGTCGTAGTTCCGTCTCCCGCAACATCATTTGTTTTTATAGAAACCTGCTTCAGAAGTTGAGCGCCCATATTTTCAAATTTATCTTCAAGTTCAATTTCTTTTGCAATTGTTACCCCGTCATTCGTAATTAACGGAGCCCCATATCCCTTGTCGATAACTACATTTCTTCCCTTCGGTCCAACAGTGACCTTTACCGCATTTGCAAGTTTATTTATTCCGGATTCCAACGCCTTTCGTGAATCCAATCCATACTTTATATCTTTCGCCATAAAATCTCCTATTCTTCAACTATTGCAAGAATATCCTTGTCTTCTATAATAATCAGTTCATCGTCTCCATCTTTGAATAGAGTCCCGGCATATTTTGTATAAATAACTTTATCTCCCAATAGAAATTTCTTTTCACTCAAATCTTCAGATATTTCTACAATCTCAGCATAATCGGGCTTTTCCTGTTCACTTGTCGGCATGATTATACCCGACGGTGTTTTCTCTACAGATTTAAATTTTTTCAGAACCAATCTGTTTCCTATAGGTTTTAACCTCATATTCCCTCCTACTTTCCTATCGCATTTTCTCTAGCATAATAAAATAAATATTGTTGTGCATATCCCTTCAGATCTCCAAATAAATCGTCGGCATATTTCATTATTTGATTATTCGATATTGAATCCTCTAAATATAATGTCTCCATCAGTCTTTTTACCCATACATCTACGGGAAATGTCTTTTCTTTTGCATATCCGAATAATAATATACAGTCGCAAACTTTAGGGCCAACTCCCGGCAATGCCAATAAATTTTCTTTCAGTATCATGTCATCCAAATTTTCAGAAAAATTATCCGGATTCTCAAAGTAAATTTTTGATGTTTGAACAATTCTTTCATTTCTAAATCCAACCCTACAAATTTCCTTCAACTCCATGGGATCCACTTTTGAAAGTTTTTCAGGTTCCGGAAATGTATAATAATTTTTATCTTTATAATTTTCAATTAGTTTTCCATAATTTTGACATATCAATTCAATTGATTTTTTTATCCTTGGAATTTGGTTATTGGCTGATATTATGAAAGAAATTATCATCTCAAATCGATCCTGATTCAATATTCTAATCCCTTTGCCGAATTCGATCGCCTTTTTTAAGCTTTCATTCATAGCATAGGCCTTAGTATTGGATAATTCATCTTTTATTTTGGAATAATCTCTATCCAAGTCAAAATACTTTGCCCAAATATTTTCAAAATCTTCCTTGGTGGAATTATATGCATACAAAAAATCATCCATTTCAAATTCCGCCACTTTTCCTTGAGTAATCGCAATGTATGAGTGTCCCGTATTTTCCCACCTGAAAGCTTGTCCACATTCAAAAATATCTCTCAGATTAAAATCTTTTAATCCTTCAATTCTAAGTCTGTCCTTTTCTTCATATATTTTATAACTATTCATTTATTAATACCGCATGTACCACAACTCTTCCATCTTCCGTAACCAAGTCACATGTTGAAAGAGTTATTATTTTATCCTTTATAGTGAATTTTTTCTTATATTTAAAATCTACTTCCGACTTTTCCTTTATTTCATTCAAGTATTCAACCCAAATATCCGCAGATCTGTTCGGCTTTCTGTAATCATCATAGGCATCTGAAATATATGCTGAAAATATATTATATCGATTTATTCCTTTTTCGGTGTAAATCTCAATGATATTGTCCTTTCTTTTCGCCACATATTCAGGATTTATAAATTCGACAACTTCTTTGAACATAGGTGACAAATTCATAGGAGTGTAGTGCATATTATGCCCATAAACCGTCGTATTCATATCGGTAAAGTCTGTTTTATTGGCTTCTTCCATAAAAATACTTCCCGCATTGCTCCATTCCTCATTTATATCTAAATAAAGATAATATTCATTATCCCTGTATAAAATCGGATAACTAACTTGAGTGTCACTTATTTTAATAAAACCCGTAACATCTTCGTTTGTTTCTTTAAGGGAAGCTATTACTCTTTTAGCAATTCTTATCTCGTCCTCTTTTGTAAGTTTCTCAATCTTAATTCCCGGCTTGCTAAGCTCTTCTTTTTCAATTTTTTCCACCTTGCTGGAAACCTTTTTTAGAACCGAATCAGCTTTATATCTGCTGTAATAGTAAGTAAATATTTGGTACCCATTATACAGTATTACCATTACCAATATAATTTGAATAATCCATATAATGTATTTTTTAGTTTTATTCATACTTCCTCCATTCTCTATATCTAATAAATTGTACATCAATACGATTATTTTTTAAACTCATATTTACTTTTTCTAAGTAAAATTCTTCTATTTTCATAAAGAAAAATATAGATTTAAAGTAAAAACTGAAATCATTTTCAATTTTATTAAATATTTTCCTAATATATTGAAAAAAGAAAAGAAATCGTTTACAATATAACAGTAAAATAATTAAGGAGGATTGATTCATATGAAATCAATGAAAAAAGTACTATCAGTTTTGTTGGTATTAGTTATGGTTCTATCAATTGCAGCTTGTGGAAACAAAAAACAAGATGAACCTAAAAAAACTGACGAACCTAAAAAAGAAGAAGGTTCTAAAAAAATCGGAGTTATCATCTACAATGGTGCTGATAACTATATAGCTACCGTAAGAAAAGCTCTTGAAAAACTTGATGCGGATGATGCAACAGTTGAATTGGACATTCAAGATGCTCAAAACGACCAAGCAAAATTCCAAGAACAATTGGATGCTCTAATTTCTAAAAAGGTTGACGGTCTTTTGTTAAATATAGTTGACTTTGGTGCAGGTAAAGCAGTTATCGACCAAGTTAAAGCTACAAAAATTCCTACTGTATTCTTTAACAGAGACATTACTAAAGATTTAACTGAAGCTGATTTAACAAGCGTTATATTCTTCGGAACTGTTGCTCCTCAAGCAGGAGTTTACCAAGGAGAAATGGCTTTGGATCTATGGAAAACAAACAAAGAAATGGACAGAAATAAAGACGGTAAATTACAATATGTAATGCTACACGGGGGTCTTGACAACGCTGAAGCTGTTGCAAGAACAACTGAATCTGTAAAAGTTTTCACTGACAACAAAGTTGAAGTTGAAGAATTGGCAATGAAAGTTGCTGACTGGAATACAGAAAAAGCTAAAGAAGCTGTTGATGCTTGGTTGGCAAAAGATGGAGACAAGATTGAAGTAATTTTCGCTAATAATGACGGTATGGCTGAAGGTGCTGTTGCAGCTCTTAAAGAAAAAGGATTCAACTCAGGAGATGCTAAAAAATACATCCCTGTATACGGAGTTGACGCTCTTGCTTCTGCAATCGAAAAAATTAATGCAGGAGAAATGGCTGGTACTGTAAAACAAAACAACGAAACTATGGCTAAAGGTGCTTTGACATTAATTAAAAATAAAGTTAACGGAAAAGACTGGTTAGAAGGAAGCGATCTAAAAATCTACCAAGACAAAGTTTCAGTTAGAATGGACTACGAAAAGGTTACTAAGTAAAAACTAATACTATAAAATAGGCACACTATAGTGTGCCTATTTTAAGATAGAATTGGAGCAGATATGGAAACAAAATATTTATTAGAAATGATTAACATCAATAAATCTTTTCCCGGTGTAAAGGCCTTAGATAATGCTCGACTAAAAGTAAAACCCGGAACAGTACATGCTCTTATGGGAGAAAACGGTGCCGGAAAATCTACATTAATGAAGGTGTTGTTCGGAATTTATAAAGAAGATTCCGGAGAAATATACATAGATGGAGAAAAACTGGTTTTTAAAAGTCCAAAAGATGCCTTGGAACATGGGGTTGCCATGGTTCACCAAGAACTTAACCAAGTTTTACAAAGAGATGTCGCAGATAATATGATGCTGGGAAGATTTCCTACAAAATCTTTTTGGGTAGACCAAAAAAAGATGTATGAATATTGTGAAGAAGTCTTTAAGGATTTAAATATTGATATTAATCCTCGAACTATTACAGGACAACTTTCAGTTGCCCAAAGACAGCTTATTGAAATTGCAAAAGCAGTTTCATATGACGCAAAAATTCTTGTTCTCGATGAGCCCAGCTCTTCACTGACTGAACAAGAAGTTGAAATATTGTTCAGAATTATTGATACTCTTAAAAAACGCGGGGTCGGAATAATATATATTTCTCACAAGATGGAAGAAATTCTTAGGATTTCCGATGAAGTAACCGTAATGAGAGACGGAAAATGGATTGCTACGGAAGATGCAAAGGATTTGACAACCGACAAAATAATATCTCTCATGGTAGGTAGAAGCGTAGAAAATGTATATCCTCCAAAAACAAATATTCCCAGAGAAACATTACTTAAAGTTGAAAACTTTTCAGGTCAATATCCTCCAACATTCACAAATGCAAACTTTGAATTGAGAAAAGGAGAAATCCTTGGTATCGCAGGTCTTGTGGGGGCAAGAAGAACTGAATTGGTGGAAACGATTTTCGGTCTTAGAGCGAAAAAAGAAGGTAAATTGATATTAAACGGAAAAGAGATTAAAAACAGAACGCCTATGGATGCCATTAATAACGGGTTTGCACTGGTTACAGAAGAAAGAAGAAGCACCGGTATATTCCCTATGGAATCCATAACTTTCAATACCGCAATAGCAAGTATTAAGGACTATTTAAAGTTTATATTTGTAAACAATAAAAAGATGTCAAAAGCTGCGGATTTGGAAATAAAGGCGTTAAATATAAAAACTCCTTCCAATAAAACTCAAATCAGAAATCTTTCAGGAGGTAACCAACAAAAAGTAATCATGAGTAAATGGTTGCTTACAAATCCTTCTGTACTGCTTTTGGATGAACCTACCAGGGGAATTGATGTAGGAGCGAAATATGAGATTTATCAATTAATTATTAATTTGGCAAATGAAGGTAAAGGAATTATCGTTATATCTTCAGAAATGCCTGAATTATTCGGCATTTGTGACAGAATTATGGTAATGAGTGACGGGCATGTTTCAGGCATTGAAAATGTTAAAGATCTTGATCAACATAAAGTAATGGAACTTGCAACTAAGTATTTATAGAGGTATATATGAACACTAAAAATAAATTCAAAAGAGAAAAAATTACTAATTTTTTAATTTCTTATGCATTGACAATAGTAATCCTATTGCTGATAGGATATATAATTTACAAAGAACCCAGCTTTTTAAGTTTCAGCAATTTTGTAAATGTTTTAACTCAAGCATCAACTAAATTGATAATGGCTTTGGGAGTTGGAGGTCTTATAGTACTAGCCGGAACGGATCTTTCCGCAGGTAGAGCCATAGGTATGACCGCGCTTGTTTCAACTGCATTGCTTCAAGCATCGGATTCCGCAACAAAATATTTCCCAAATTTATCTGAAATGCCTATAATAGTGGGATTTGTTGCAGCAATAATAGTAGGTGCTTTGATAGGTTTTGTAAATGGTTTCGGCGTTGCAAAATTAAAATTGCACGCATTTATCGCTACTCTCGGTACACAACTTGTTCTTTACGGTTTAATCCAAGTTATTATTAATAAATCCCCTCACGGTGCTCAACCTTTGTCAGGATTTAGACCAATATACAGCAAACTTTCAACAGGCAGACTTGATATATTGGGATTCTCCATTCCATATCTTATAATATATGCAGCCATTGCAACTATTATTATGTATATTATTTGGAACCATACAAGATTGGGAAAAAATATGTTTGCAATAGGCGGAAATATGGAAGCCGCAGAGGTTTCAGGTATAAATGTTGAAAGAAATATTATTATCGTATTTATCATGTCGGGAATAATGTACGGTATCGCAGGTTTCTTGGAAGCCCCAAGACTTGGAAACGCAAACATTAACACCGGAACAAACTACGAACTTGATGCGATAGCAGCTTGTGTAATAGGTGGTGTTTCATTCTCCGGCGGTGTAGGTAAAATTTCGGGAATTGTTTTAGGTGTAATTCTTCTTCAAGTTATTAACTACGGTTTAATATTTATTAATCTTCACACTTATTGGCAAATATTTATAAAAGGTTTATTAATCCTTGTTGCTGTAGCTCTTGATACAAGAAAGTACATTAAAAAGAAATAATATGGAAAATATCATGGAAAAATTGTATAAAAACATGGAGTTCCTAAATTTAGAAAATGAGGATTTATCCGTAATCCTCCTTCCCGATTTAGGATTTAAAATCGCTTCAATAAAACATAAAATTAAAAATTTTGAATTTGTATTTCAACCGACTGACGGGAAATATGAAAGAGCGAAATACGGTGATGATTTTTCAAAATATGATACTTCCGGAATAGATGACTGTATTCCCAGCATAGATACATGTCTATATCCGGGAACGGATATTAAACTTGTTGACCATGGGGATGTATGGTCTCTTAAATGGAATGTTGAGCCCACTTATAACGGTTATGTCGGTAAAGTCACCTTGCCGTCAATTCCTCTTATTTTTGAAAAATATATCAGCCTTGAAAAATCAAAAATAATCATAAAATATAAGATTATAAATAATACGGATAAGAATTATATGTACTTATGGGCATTTCACGGATTACTTAATTACGAAGATTCAAGTTATTTAGAATTCCCACATGAACTAAAGAATTATATTAATGTTCAAAATGACGAAGTGTGGGATTTCGATATTACCAAAATTTCAAACTTCAAAGAAAACAGTACTTATAAATACTATTTTACGGACAAGATGTCAAAAGGTTGGGCCTCTTTGGTTCACCCTGACAAACACTTGAAATTTGAAATTAATTTTAATCCTATAGTAATCCCTTACTTGGGAGTGTGGTTGACAACCGGGGGTTTTAAAGGTGAGAAAAATATTGCAATTGAACCTTCAAACGGGTTTTATGACAGTCTCGAAAATGCTTTCGACAACGAAAAATATGAAAAGGTAATGGCTAACTCCTCAAATGAGTGGAGCGTAGAAATTAATATCAAAGAGGTGTAAAATGGCAGAATTCAGATATAATCCATTAATTGATGATTGGACAATTGTCGCAGGAAACAGACAAAATCGTCCCGATATGCCGAAAAATTATTGTGCATTTTGCCCCGGTTCAGGAAAAGTTCCGGATAATTACACAGTCTTAAAATATGATAATGATTGGCCGTCAATGCAGCCAAATCCACCTGAAATTGATGATGTTACAACAGATTTTTATCAGGCTAAAAAATCATTTGGGAAAGCTGAAGTAATCCTTTACTCACCCGATCACAACGCAAGCTTATGGCATCTTTCAGTTGAACACTTGACTGAACTTGTTAATCTATGGAAAGAAAGATTTTTAGAGATAAAAAAAGATAAAAACATTGAGTATATTTTGATTTTTGAAAATAGAGGTAAGGAAGTAGGGACTACACAACCACATCCTCACGGTCAAATATATGGATACGGTTTTATGCCTTTAAGAATAAAATTGGAGTTGGCGAATTCAAAAAAATATTATCAGGAAAACAAAGAATCATTAATACTAAAAATCCGTGATGAAGAATTGAAAGTGAAAGACAGAATTATAATGGAAAATGATGAATTTGTAGTGTTTCTTCCATATTACACGGATTATCCTTATGGTTGTTATATTGTCCCTAAAAGAGATAATGTATTTACTTTTGAAGATTTTGACGAGAATATTTCTGTAAGCTTTGCAAAAATTCTTAAAGATTTACAGGGAACATTTGATACTATGTTTAACAGAGAATTTCCTTATATGATGGGAATTTACCAAATTCCTCTAAATTCGGATCTAGAGGAAGAGTCCAAAAAATATTATAATTTCCATGTAAAATTTTTTCCTCCCCTACGAGGAGCAAACTCCATTAAATGGAATGCATCTTCCGAAACATGTGTATGGGCAAAAACAAATCCTACAAGGGTTGAGGATACCGCAGTTCACTTAAGAGATGCTTTCAAAAAATATCAGGAGAAATATAATGATTAACGAATTAAAATCTAAATTTATTGAATTTTTCGGAGAAAATGAAAAAGAAATCAGAGCATTTTTCTCTCCTTCAAGAATTAATATTATCGGTGAACATATAGATTATAACGGCGGAAAAGTATTTCCTTGCGCTATAGAAATAGGAACTTACGGAATCTCCAGAGTTAACGATGATAATGTTCTTAGACTGAGGAGTCTAAATCTTGAAAAACACGGAGAAATATCTCTCAACGAATTGACTTACAGAGATGAAAATGATTGGATGAATTATGCTTTAGGAATGAATAAGTATATTAAAGAATCCGGTTTTGAAATTGGAGGGTTGGATATCCTTGTATATGGAAATATACCTAACGGTTCAGGTCTTTCATCGTCAGCATCTCTGGAAATGTTATTGGGAGAAATAACAAATTCCTTCTATAATTATGAAAGAATAAGCAAACTTGAACTTGTTAAACTGGGAAAAAGGACGGAGAATGAGTTCATCGGTGTAAATTCAGGTATAATGGATCAGTTTGTGATTGCGCTTGGAAAAAAATCTCATGCCATTTATCTTGATACAAATACTTTAAGTTACACTTATTTCCCATTCGATCTGAAGGATAATAAGATAGTTATATTGAATACAAATAAAAGACGTGAATTAAAAGACTCAAAATATAACGAAAGAAGAGATGAATCTGAAAGAGCTTTAAATATATTAAAGAAATATAAGCCTGAAATAAATTATCTTTGTGACATAAAAGAAGATGAAATTCATCTTTTAGATAAAATTACGGACGAAACATTAAAGAAGAGAGCAACTCATGTGATATTGGAAAATATCAGAGTAATTAAAGCGACGGAAGCTCTTCAAAGAGGCGATATCAAAACTCTTGGAAAACTCCTGGTACAATCAAATGACTCATTGAGAGATTTGTATGAAGTGACAGGTCCTCATCTTGACTCAATTACAAAACATTCAAATGAATTTGACGGTTGTTTGGGTGCAAGAATGACGGGTGCAGGATTCGGAGGTTGCGGAATAGCTATCGTGAAAAATGATAAAATTGACGAATTCAAGGAATATGTAGGACAAAAATATAGGGAAGACACAGGCATTGAAGCCGAATTTATAATTTCCGGAATCGATGACGGAACAAGAGAAATAAAATGAGAAAAACTTGTAAGGTTTTAAACTTTACAAGTTTTTTAATACATTTTATCTTCCGGTAGAGCCTATTCCGCCCTCTCCTCTATCCGTATCGTCAAGCTCTTCAACCGGCATTATTTTAACCTTGAGATAAGGTTGAATTACCATCTGCACAAGCCTGTCGCCCTTATGAATGATATGATCTTTCTCGGATTCATTAACCATGAAAATAACTATCTCTCCCCTGTAATCTGAATCGATTATCCCTGTCGAATTCGCCAATTTAAATCTCAGCTTTATCCCGGCAGAAGATCTCGGATAAATAGCTCCGAAATATCCCTCAGGAATTTGGACTCTCAATCCTGTAGGAATTACCACTACTTCATTCGGTTTAGCAATTATATCTTCTTCATTTGCGCAAAATAAATCAAATCCCGCAGCGCCCTCAGTTGCATACATGGGAACTGTACCGTCGGTTTTAATTTTTAATATAGGTTCACCATCAAAATTCACAATCATATCACTCCTTAATATTTATAGAAAAAGTGGCTGTTAAAGCCACTAATGAGCAAATCCGTAAGCCGTGTTCTGTTCTAATAATCATCTGTCTAGGCATATCGTCGCCGATATGCTCAAGCAATCTACCTACCGGACCTGACCAGCTGCCAGGTTTGTTCCTATTTGATCTTGCACCGGATGGGGTTTACATAGCCAAGTAGTTACCCACTTGCTGGTAAGCTCTTACCTCACCTTTCCACCCTTACCCTTTCGGGCGGTATATCTCTGTTGCACTAGCCTTAGAGTCGCCTCCACCAGACGTTATCTGGCATCCTCGCTGTGTGGTGCACGGACTTTCCTCGTTTCAAACGCGATTATCCGATTTACTCGACTTTATTGTAACACAAAGTATTGATGTTGACCAGTTTTAGATATTACACAATTCTTCTAATATATTTTTTATCGGCATAATACCTCTCTGTCTTTATAGATTCGTCAATTTTATAAATTTCTTCTTCCAAGTAATCTATAAATAATTTTTCCGAATCATAATGTCCTATGTCCAACAGATTAAGGCCCTGTTCAACAGCATCCAAAGCATCGTGATGTTTGACATCTGCCGTAATATATAAATCAAGATTTTTATTTATGCACTCTCCCAGAAAATCCATTCCTGATCCCGTAACCAACCCTACTTTATTTATACGTGCGGAATAATCTCCATAATACAGAGCATGATCGATATTAAAAACATCCTTAATTTTTGAAATGATGTCTAAAACACTTTCATCAGTTTCTGAAAAATCTCCATATCCATAGTTTTCGTTCAGCATAGATATATTTCCTTCGGAAGCATATCCCATTTTTTTGAATACATAGAAATTTAATCCGTTTGCATCAATTGCCGTATGAGTCGAATATATACTTATCTTTTTCTCGATTGCGGAAAATATTTTTTTACCGATAAAATGTGATTTTTCGATGCTCTTCAACTCGTCGAAAATTATGGGATGATGGGAAATTATTAAATTGCAACCTTTACTTTCCGCCATTTCAACTGACTCTGAGGATACATCCACACATAATAATATTCCTTTCAATTCATCACCGCAATCTCCAACCTGTAATCCGCTATTATCCCATTCTTCCTGGATATTTGACGGGAATTTGCTTTCAAATAGATCTAAAAATTCTCCTATAAGCATTTTATTTCCTCAATTTTATTTATCTCTTTTTTCAATTCATCTTTTCTTTCCATTGCCGATTTTGTGGACAGACTTTCAAGATTAATCAATATCCCTTTGAGCTCATCAATTTTTGAATTTAGAAAATTAATAAAAATCTCATTTTTCATTTTTACATTATTATAACCATACTCATAATAAACATCTTTTTCGTAAAGATATGTATTTCCGGTATATTTTGTAATGATTACAAAATAATAAATTCCCTCATCAAAACACATCTTTTCATCTTCAATCTCAAATCCGTTATTATGTAAATATCTTCTTAACCAATCCAAAGAATTATTTGCTTGCAAAATTAATTTCTCGGCATTTTTAGCAACTTCCATACCTCTGTCAATTATCTCTGAAATCAGATATCCTCCCATCCCTGAAATAATTATTTCTTCAACATTAAATTCAGTCAAGGAGTAAATTCCGTCGGTGACAATTGTTTTAATATCATACTTATTAATTTTAAGCTTATCTCTTAATTTTTGAAGCGAGTTTTCACTAATATCAGTGGCAATAACTTTTTTAGGTTTCTTTTTCTCATATATTTCTATTGCGGTTATTCCGTGATCCGTTCCGATATCGGCAACAATTTTCCCTTCATTTACCAAACTAACCAGCAAATCCAGTCTCTTCATCATTTCTCCTTAAATACAAAAATTTCCAATAAAAAGAGCTCCTTTGAGAGCTCTTTTCTAAAATCCTTCAAGGAAATCTTTTATCTTGTCTCCCTTTCCAGGTCTTTTCAATTTTCTGATTGCCTTCGCTTCAATCTGTCTGATTCTTTCTCTTGTTACATTGAATTCTTTTCCTACATCCTCCAATGTCTTTGGTACTCCGTCAATTAAACCGAACCTTTGCTCAACAACTTTTTTCTCTCTCTCGGATAATGTGTTTAAGATGTCTTCCAATTGTTCACGCAACATCGTTTGATTTGCGGCTTCGTCCGGAGCGAGTGCCTTCTCGTCCATGATGAAATCTCCCAAATGGCTGTCATCCTCTTCCCCGATAGGAGCTTCCAATGAAACGGGTTCTTGAGCTATTTTTCTGACTTCTCTGACCTTTTCCACATCAATATTCATTTCTTCGGCTATTTCTTCATTTGTAGGGTTTCTGCCTAATTCTTGAAGCAATTGCCTTTGAACTCTAACAAGTTTATTTATAGTTTCAACCATATGCACAGGAATTCTGATAGTTCTTGCTTGATCTGCTATGGCTCTGGTAATAGCCTGTCTAATCCACCAAGTCGCATAGGTGGAAAATTTAAATCCCCTCTTATAATCGAACTTGTCAACGGCTTTCATAAGTCCCAAATTTCCTTCTTGTATAAGATCAAGAAAACTCATTCCCCTTCCAACATATCTCTTTGCAATGGATACAACCAATCTCAAATTGGTTTCAGCCAATCTCTTTTTGGCTTTTTCACCCTTTTTATAGGCTTTCTTCAGCTGCCTTAAATCTTCATCACTTAACATACTTTCTGTGATGATTTTTTCGTTTACAATTCCCTTTTGGTAGATGGCTTTTAGTTGCTCAAGTAGGTAATCACTCATTTCTTCGTCGAGATTTCCAAAATGAGTTGAAAGAACAAAGTCTATCCCCTTATCAAGATGCGAATAAATTTCCTCCTCTACGGAAAGTATCTTCAGCTGCTCCGAGTCCAATCTTTGTCTTATAAGTAAATCAGCCCTTACATATTCGGTCAAAATAATATACTTCAACTCTCGTGGAACTCTAAAATCTTCAATCCCTTCAAGCTCCAATCCCAATTTTTCGGTTTCTTCAAGAAAATGATCCTCATTTTCAGTTTTTTCAATCATGTTTTTTATTTTATCCTTGATTTCCTGATCATTTTCCAAAATATATTTTAAAACCTCAGGATATTGATTCTTTTGCTCAAGTTCCGGAGATGTCAATACCTCATCATTCAAAAGGATGTCTAAAAGCAATGATTTTAAACCGAAATATGCAAATGTCAAATCCTCTATCTTTCCTTGAGACAATTTGACTGCTCCCAATCTCTTGAAAATCAATCCGTTAAATGCTCCCAATAATTCAAGCTTTGACTCAAGTTCCCTTGTCACTTCTTTCTCATCAAGAACCCTTCTAAATCTTGCAAAATACTTTAATCTGTCAATTATTTTTTTGTATTCTTCGCCTTGCAGATTTTTTCTATTTTCAAAACTTTCGTTTATGTTCAAAACATCATTTGCAATATCTGAATAAGTCTTAATTTTTGTAAGCTCTACATGTTCTTTAACATTTAACTTTACGCTGCTAAGGATCTTTTTAGCTATTTCTCCCTCTTCCATCTGAATTGCAAGCACAACTTCCTCTTCAGCTGTCAAAAGATTGATCTTCCCGATTTCTTTTAAATACATCTTGACCGGGTCATCAGCGAAAATACCTTTAATGTCGCTGATATCCTCTACATCGGTTTCTTCGTCATCTTTGGCATCTTCCTCCTCTTCTAAGGAATCATAGTCGACATCATCTATTTCAATATCTTTACTTATAAAATCATCCTTTACGATTTCAATATCGCACTCAACCAGAATTTTTTTGACACTCTCCACATCCTCATCTTCCAATGTAGAATATCCTTCAATTGACTCCAGTTGAGAAAAAGTAATTGTATCATTCTTCTCAGACGCTATTTTTTTAGCTTCCTCCAAAATGGAAAGCTTTAAATCCTCTATGTCAATGTTTTCTCTTTTCATGCGTCCTCCTTATCGAGTTAATTTCTGTACGATTTCAGTTAACTCTTTAACCAAATCATCTCGTTCTTCTTCACTTAATTCTTTATTAAGTTTTGCCTGAATTTCCTTTTGGCGTTCTTTTAATATGAATTTTTGAACTCTATTTAAAATCTCATCTAGAATTTCCCGACTACTTTTTAGGTTTAAGTTAACATGATTTCCCTTATTAATCCCCGACTGTTGAAATACTGTAGATTTGAAAATATCGCTTGAAATTTTTTCAGCACCGTTTCGGTATTCAGCTTCAAGCACATTGTAGAGTTGGATTAGCGCCTCATTTTCTAAAAATTCTTTGCTATATTTGTATAAGTATTCATAGCTTTCCCTATCTTGCATACTGTATGTAACAAGTTCTCTTTCGAGTCGAATCCTGTTAGTTTCTTCAATTTTTTTTATGTCCTTATAGGTGCTATTTACATAATTGGTATTTGTATTATACCCTTTATTGTTAAATTTAAAATTCTGTTTCAATTCATCAGATTTGAGCTTTCCTTCAATTACAATGTTCACATCTCTTTTCAAAGATTCGGTGGAAACACCCAAATATTTTGCAGCCTTGTCGATATATATATCTCTCACAACATTTCCTGAAATTTTGCTTAAATAGTCAATGATCTCCTTGATTATTGACATCTGATCAAGGTTTTTCTTTGTTATATTCTCAAGTTTGAAATCAAGAGGTTTTTTCGCCTTTTTCAAAAGTTTGTCAAACTCCTCTCTTCCAAACTTTTTGACAAACTCATCGGGATCCATTCCGTTTGGAAACTCTATAATTCCCAAATTCACATTTAGAGGAGTAAATATCTCAATAGCTCTAAGCGTTGCCTTTTGTCCCGCCTCGTCGCTGTCATAAGCTATGTAAATGTTTTTTCCATATCTCTTCACGATTTCCGCTTGATTTGGAGTAAGTGCCGTTCCAAGACTTGCAAGTGCATAATCAATTCCGTTATTATACAACGCAATAACATCCATGTATCCTTCAACAAGTATTACCTTATCCCGGTTTCGAGACTTTTTTACCGTATTTACACCGTAAAGATTATTTCCTTTTATGAAAACGGAAGATTCGGGCGAATTCAAATACTTAATATTATTATTAATAAGAGTGCGTCCTCCAAATCCTATCACTTTATTTTGACTGTTGAATATAGGAAAAATGAGTCTGTCTCTAAATTTATCATAATAGCTGTCCGAATTATTGGATTTCGCAATCAGTCCCAATTCAAGCATATCCTCTTCGGAAATATTCTGCTCCTTTAAAAATTTATAAAGGCCGTTATCGTTTTTGGCATATCCGATAAAATACTCATTCAGTATTTTTTTTCGAAGTCCTCTCTTTTCCAAATATTCCTGAGGGAAATTGTCGGTAAGTAAATTTTTGAAATAATATTTCGCAGCCAAGGAATTTATCTTGTAAAGCCTGCTGTTTTTCATCTCTTTTTCTTTGGCATATTCAGTTTCTTCAAGTACAAAACCCATTTTATTTGCAATAAATTTTACCGCATCGATATATTCCAAATTTTCTATTTTCATTATAAATGAAATAGCATCACCACCTTCATGGCACCCAAAACAATGAAAGTTTTCCCTCTCTCTGTTTACCATAAAAGATGGTGTTTTTTCATGATGAAATGGGCATAAACCCTTAAAGCTTGCTCCTGCCCTGGAAAGTGGTACATAACTGTTAATCAAATCAACTATATCTATTCGCTCTTTCAGTCTTTCGATTTGCTCTTTAGATATAAAACCCATTTCAATCTCCTATCCTTCTATATACTCCAATATTTTAGCCGATGTTTCTTCAATTGTGGAACCAGATACATTAATAACCTTACAATCCAGCTTTTCAAAAACACTTTTAGCATACTCAAGCTCATGTGTTATTCTTTCATCTCTTGCATATTCCGACTCGGAACTTAATCCCAATGCTTTTAATCTTTGATTTCTAATTTCATTTAATTTTTCATGATCAATAATTAGACCAATTATTTTTTTCTTGTCCACTTTAAAAATTTCATCCGGCAAATCCACCTCCGGAACTAAAGGAAGATTTGCAACTTTGTAATTTTTATTTGCCAAAAATACCGAAAGAGGTGTTTTTGATGTACGGGAAACTCCTACCAAAACTATATCCGCTTTCAATAACCCCTTAGGATTTTTTCCGTCATCAAAAGTCATGGCAAATTCCAAAGCTTCCATTTTGTTGAAATAATGACGATTCAAGTCTCTCATCATTCCCGGAAGTCTGGCAGCCTTTTGACCCGTGATCTCCTCCATTATTCTTATAGGTTCACACAATATGTCTATAATTTTAAGATTCTTTTTTATTGCAAACTCTTTTAATGATTGAGCCACATTCTCAATAACAACGGTCATTATTATTACTCCGGACTCCTCAAAAAGCTCATAGACATTTTGTAACTTATCCAAAGTGTCAACATTTGAAAAAGTCTTTTTTCTGAATTCAGCCTTAGGAAACTGAATCATTAATGCATCCGCATATTGATTTGCAGTTTCTCCGGTGGAATCCGAAACAATGTATAAATTTATCATATTACCCTCTTACTATCAGTGAAACATCAAAAACTGATTCTATTCTCTTACTGATATTCTTTATCAATGCCAATCTGTTTTCTTTCACTTTCTCATCTTCTACATTAATCATTGTGTTGTCCAAATATTCGTCTACAACTTCAGCTATTTTAAATATCTCTTCCATGGATTGTACGAATGAATTAACTGCGACATATGAATCCACTTTCTCCAATTGAGGATTTAGGTCATATATAGCTCTATCGCCTTCACTCAATAAAGCTTCGTCTATTTCAAATCCGGAAGCATTTTTGGAAATATTTGTAATTCTTACCAATTGAGTAATTGACTGCTCAATATCTTCTCTTGAAAACAATTCCATCAAGGCTCTGATTTTTTCGTACATCACATATACATCAAATTCTTCAGAATTCAATACAGAATCCACTATATCATATCTGAATCCTTCATCAATCATTTTGTTTCTCAATCTGCTTTTTACAAACTTCTCAACACTCTTTGATACCTGTTCATAATTAAATGTCTCTCCGAAACTCTCTACATAAACATACAAAGTATCTTTAATAAGCTTTGACAAATCCAAACTCATTTTATTACTTATCAATATATTCAATATTCCCAATACGGCTCTTCTTTGTCCGTAAGGATCCTGAGATCCCGTAACTTCAATTCCCAAGGAATGAAGTCCGCAAATATTGTCCAATTTTTCGGAAAGGGAAAGTATTACTCCTCCGATAGTTGTAGGTAACTGTGCTCCCGAGTGAGTCGGCATATATTGTTCCTCAATAGCTTGACATACTAAATTGTTTTCTCCGCTGTTTTTGGCATAAATTCTTCCCATAACACCTTGTAATTCAGTAAACTCAATAACTGACTTTGTAATCAAGTCCGCTTTTGACAAATATGCGGCTCTCTTAGCTATTTCAACGGTATCTCCGTAAATATTAAGCGCTTTTGCAACTATAGGTACCAACTTAACCAATCTGTTTGTTTTTTCCATCATTGAACCAAGTCCGTCGTGGAATCCCAAATTGCTCAATTCAACTACATAATCTTCAAGTTTTTTGGATATATCGTGATTGTAGAAAAACTTTGCATCTTCCAATCTCGCCACCAACACCTTTTCATTTCCGGCAACAACATTTTCCATACCTTTTTCATCACCGTTTCTAACCGAAATAAAGTAAGGCAACAAAGCTGCATTGTCGTTTTCAATAGGAAAATATCTTTGATGATCCTTCATCGGTGTAATTATTACTTCCTTTGGTAAGGCAAGATAATTATTGTCAAATGTTCCGATAAACGGAGTAGGATATTCATTAATATTTACAACTTCTTCCAATAACTCATCATCTGAAAGGAAATTTCCGCCCTTTTCTTTTGAAAGAATGTTTAATCCGCGGACAATTATTCTCTTTCTTTCATCTTCGGAAACTATTACATAGTTTTCCTTCAACTTTTGTTCATATTCATCTATGGAATTGATTTCTATATGGGAGCTTCCCAAAGTCCTGTGTCCTTTTGTTATATTTGATACGGAAATGCCCTCCAAATCAAACTCCAATACCTTGTCATCAAGTATGGAAAGAATCCATCTGATAGGTCTTAAAAACCTCAAGTTTTTTCCGCCCCATCTCATTGCTTTAGGATTTGATATCGATTTTATCATCAAAGGTATATTTTCTTGCAAAACTTGATCAATCGATTTAACTTGACTGACAATGTTTGCAAACACATACTCCTCTCCATTGATCTCTTCAAAAGTAATATCGTCCAATGTCAATTTTTTACTTCTTAAAAACCCTTCCAATGCCTTGGTAGGTTGATCTTCTTTAAATGCAATTTTCTTTGCGGGTCCCTTAACCTTTTCAGTTAATGAGCTGTTTTCCGGTTCTAAACCTTCTATCAATATCGCAAATCTTCTAGGCGTGCTGTTTATTTTTATATCACTACATTTATACTTGTTTTCTTTTAGAAATTTATCTATCCCAATTCTCATTTGAGATTGAGTTGATTTTATATATTTGGCGGGAAATTCTTCAACTCCCACTTCAAGTAAATATCTGTTCACTATTTTTCCTCCAATAATGGAAAACCTAATTTTTCTCTGTTTTCTAAGTGGTTTTCCGCAACTTTTCTAGCCAGATTTCTAACTCTTTGAATATAATGATTTCTTTCTGAAACGGAAATTGCTCCCCTTGCATCCAAAATATTAAATGCGTGAGAACATTTTAATACATAATCATATGCCGGCAATACAAGCTTCTTTTCAGATAATCTTTCGGCTTCCTTCTCATATATGTTAAAAAGTCTTTCCAACATTTCCACATCCGCCTCATCAAAACTATAAACAGAATTTTCGTATTCAGCCTGTTTGAAAATCTCTCCATATTTTATTTTTTCGTTCCATTGAATATCATATACGCTTTCGACATTTTGAATGTACATGGCTATTCTTTCCAATCCCATTGTGATTTCTCCGGATTCCACTTCCAAAGGTATTCCTCCAACTTGTTGGAAATATGTGAATTGGGTGATTTCCATTCCGTCAAGCCAAACTTCCCAGCCGACTCCCCAAGCCCCCAAGGTTGGAGCTTCCCAGTTATCTTCAACAAATCTTATATCATGTATGGAAGGATCTATACCTATAACTTTCAGTGATTCCAAATATATATCCTGAATATTGTCCGGAGTAGGTTTTAAAATAATTTGCAATTGGTGATGTTGATATAATCTATTCGGGTTATCGCCGTATCTTCCGTCCGCAGGTCTTCTGGACGGTTCAACATATACAACCTTCCAAGGTTCCGGCCCCAACGCCCTCAAAAAAGTATGCGGATTCATCGTTCCGGCACCTTTTTCAATATCGTACGGCTCCATTATAATCGCACCTTTTTCAGCCCAATATTGTTTAAGCTTTTCTATCATTTCTTGAAAATACATAATTTCCTCCATTTTTACTTAAATAATCTATCAAATCAACCATTTGCTGTCAATCCGCCATCTAATTTATAAAATATTTCATAGGATTTCGGCATCGGCAGGCCTGTATTTATTTCATAATAATCAGCCAAATATTTTAGCAGTTTTTTCTCGTTCACTCTGTAGTCATTTATTTCTATCTCTTCGAATTTTTTATACATCAAATCTATAAGGTATAAATGTTCATCCTTGGTTAATATATAATTCTCAAAAATCCCACATTCTTGGCAAATTATTCCTCCATGGCGGGGTGATAAACTGACCTTTGTAAATTTATCTTTATCACAAGATATACATTTTGTAATTTGAGGTTTATACCCTATCATAGATACAAATTTTATGAGGAATGCCGAGATATATCTCAACTTCGCCTTTGTATCGATGTATTTTATGCTCTTATCAACCAACATATATATAGATTCATTTTTATCTCCATCGAGCAAGTTTTTTTCAACCATTTCAAGGATTGTCTGTGCAAGGTAAATATTTCTTATATCTTCTCTGATTTTAACATTCAAATCCGATACTTCTCCGTCCAACAAAATATACATATCCTTTAATTTTTTTAAAGAAAATTGTCCCTTGACGTATAGGGATGTAAGATTTTGTTTTCCGCTTTTAGGTCTCTTAACTCCTTGAGCCATTACTCCGATAATCCCTTTTTCTCTTGTGATTATCGTAAGTATTTTGCTTGACTCCTTGTATTCAACCGCTCTTATTACTATTCCTTCCAGTTCAATTGTATTATCTATATCCAAAATCCTTCAACCTCGAATCTTTCTTTCTCCAATTCTTGGCAACCTTAACCCAAATTTTAAGATTTATCTTGGTATCCAGCAATTTTTCAATATCTTCTCTTGCAGATGACCCGATAGTTTTCAACATAGCTCCATTTTTGCCTATTACCATTCCCTTGTGAGAATTTTGTTCAACATATAAGGTTATATCTATGTCTACTATTTCCTTATTTTCCCGCTTTGCTATCTTCATAACCTCAACAGCAACTCCATGAGGAATTTCATCAAACATATTTATCAAGACTTTCTCTCTGACAATTTCGGATATTATGTTTCTTTCCGGTTGATCCGTAATCATATCATCAGGGTAGTACATCGGACCTTCCTCAATTAATTCATACAAGGCATCCAAATATTCCCTATAGTTCGTCTTGTTTAAAGCCGAAATAGGAATTACATAATCAAATAATTCCATATCCCTGTACTTTTGAAGCAGTTGCTCCACATACTCCTCTTCTCCCTCGTCAATTTTGTTGACTAAAAGAATTATCGGAGTTTCAACCTTATCTAAAGTATCTATTATATATTGATCCAATTTTCCAACTTCTTCGCTTAAATCAACCATATATGTAATTACATCCACCTCTTCCAAAGTTCCCTTTGAAACATTTAACATGTAATCCCCAAGTTTGTTTTTAGGCATTTGTATACCGGGTGTATCAAGAAATACACATTGCATATTTTCATCCGTATATACCATTTGTATCTTATTTCTAGTAGTTTGAGGCTTATCGGATATAATCGAAATTTTTTCTCCGATAAGTCCGTTCAACAGTGTTGATTTTCCAACATTCGGTCTTCCGATGACCGTAACAAATCCAGATTTAAACATATATCTCCTATAAAAAATTAATAAATAAAATTGTGGAAACCATCATTCCGAGCATGGCTCCCAAAATCACCTCAATTACCGTGTGAATCTTACTTTCCACCCTCGATTGAGCTATCAATAGAGCCATCAGATAGAAAATAACCGTCAAACTTACATCCTTAGAAAGAAATGCGCCTATGGTGGCAAGAGTAAATCCTAATGCCGAATGCCCGGATACGGAGCCTCCTCTAAGGTGGGTACTCTCTTTTTTATAAAAAATTCCTTTCAAAAATAAAGTCAGCAACATGACCAAAACAACGGCGACAAATGTCAGATGACTTGGATTTGAAACTATTTTTGCAATCACTATCTTCTTGGAGAAAATGAATCTTATCTTCGGATATATCAATAAATAGCCCACTAAAAACGCATTTACCGCAGTCAAAAAAACAGCTCCCGCCGAAATATCTTTCGCCTTTTTTGCCAATTTATGATATTTGTTATTAGTTGCCAAATCAGTCAATACTTCTATCGAAGTATTAAATATCTCAGCTGTAAGAACCAATAATATTGTAATGGTCAAGATGGCTATTTCAATAACCGTAAAATCTAAAAACAATGAAAGTACTATTACGAAAAATCCGATAATCATGTGGATTTTCATATTTCTTTCCGTATTGATCGATTCGACCAAACCGTCTATAGCATTGTTGAATGCCGCAACCACATCATGATTTCTAACCGTCTCTTGTTCGGTTTCATTAATCGTCAAACCTTCATCTTTATCTTCTTGTTCGGTTTCATCAATCGTCAAACCTTCATCTTTATCTTCTTGTTTGTTTTCGTCAAATTCATCAAATTTTTTCATTTGAAAATTCCCAACTCCTTCATTACTTCTTTCTCAAGGGTTCGCATTTCTATTTTTTCATCTTCTTCCATATGGTCATACCCCAAAAGATGCAATATCGAATGTGTGATCAGATAATGTATCTCCCTATCCAAAGAATGTCCAAACTCATCAGCCTGCTCTTTAGCTCTTTTTGTACAGATAATAACATCTCCGAGCATTCCGAAATCAGGTATCTCTCCTCTTTCAAAAATCGGAAAACTAAGCACATCGGTAACGCTGTCCTTACCTCTGTAATCTCTGTTTAATTGCCTTATCTCCTGCTCCTCAACAAATGAAATTGAAATCTCGTAATCCTCACCGTAACCCGCTTTTAACAGGGTTGTTTTTATTGTTTTTTCCAAGCCTGATTTATCGATTTCAAAATCTTCAAAATTACTTCTTTGATCTATTAGTATCTCCATCTTTTGATTCCTTTTCATATTTATCGTATGCATCTATTATCTTTTGAACCAATGGATGTCTTACCACATCGTTTCTGTCAAGAGTTATGAAATCAATTCCCTTAACCCCCTTCAAAATTTTCTGTATAATTACAAGTCCCGATTTTTTACCGACCGGTAAATCCAATTGAGTTATATCTCCGGTAACTATAGCCTTCGAATTATATCCCAATCTGGTCAGAAACATTTTCATCTGTTCTTTTGTGGTATTTTGTGCTTCATCCAGAATTATAAAAGCATTGTCCAAAGTCCTTCCTCTCATATATGCCAAAGGTGCAACTTCTATAAGTCCTTTTTCCATAAGTTTTTGATAGGTTTCAGGACCCATTATTTCAAATAATGCATCATAAAGAGGTCTCAAATACGGATCTATTTTTTCTTGAAGATCTCCCGGCAAAAAACCCAGACTTTCTCCCGCTTCAACAGCAGGTCTTGTAAGTATTATTCTCGACACTTCCTTATTTTTGAAAGCTTCAATCGCCATAGCCATCGCCAAATAGGTCTTTCCGGTACCCGCCGGTCCGATTCCGAAAACTATGCCGTTTTTTCTTATAGAATCAATATACTTCTTTTGCCCAATTGTCTTAGGTCTTAAAGGTTTTCCTTGATAAGTGGTAACGATGATATCATCCAAATAATCCTTAATTTTGTCACTGCTGTTCTGTTTCTCCATTTCAACCGCATATCTGACTTCATCTAAAGTCAATGACTTGTTTTTGTTGATTATCTCAAATAAGACATCCATCAAATGAGCTACGAGAACGACCAATGATTCATCTCCCGATATGGCTAAGTCATTATTGTAGACCTTGATTCTTACACCAAATTCTCTTTCAATCAATTTTATGTTTTCATCTAAATTTCCAAATAGTATGTTTACATTCTCCATACTATTTATTTCATATTTAATTTCTTTTATGCTCATAATTCCCTACTCTTTCTTAAATTAATATTATACCATAAATAAATAGTTTTTTTAACTTGCGGAATACCGTATTCGAATATTTGATTATATTTTTTATCTTTATAAATGAAAAGATGACCTCAAAATGAAAATCATTTATGAGGTCACTCAATTATCTTATTTTTCCTCTTCTTTCGAAGATTACGCTGTACACAAATGCATCTCTAGCATTCTGCCTATTGTGTAATTGACGAATCAACTTTCTTACTCCGGCATCCTGTGAAGAAGTTTTGACCGATATCAGGTTGATATCCTCTTCTTCGACAATATCATCAGGCTTTGAGTAGTCTTTATGCTTCGGTGCATATTTTTTAGGCTTGTATTCTCCTTCAAATTGATTTTCATCATATCCTTGAAAATCTTGAGCTTGATTCCTATTTTTTCTGTTTTTAAGCTCTTCAAGTCGCCTTTTCTCTTCAGTGTTAATTTTCCTTCCGGAATTCTTGCCGCCGACTTTTTCGGAGTTTTTGCCGTAAACTTCTAAAACCTGAGTAGTTTTCTGCTTTTTGTAGTCAGTTCCCGAATTTGAAGTTTTTTCTCTTAAGTTCTTTGAACCCATCTGATTTTTTGATTTTTCAGCAGCTTTTTTAGCCTTTTCAACCAATTCTTTAAGGTCTTTGGGTTGTTTTTTCCCCATCTCCACTTCAAACTCTTTCGCCAAATCATCTAAGATGTCTTTCAATAATTTAGACATTTTTATTTCTTATTTTCTGTTTCAGCGTGTTCGTTTCCTGCAATGTTTTTTCTCATTTCAGTGTCCGCCATAATATTTTGCATATTATAGTAATCCATCACGCCTATTTTTCCACTTCTTAAAGCTTCTGCAAGCGCTAGAGGTACTTGAGATTCAGCTTCAACAACCTTAGCCTTCATTCTTCTTACTTCAGCAACCATTTCCTGTTCCGTTGCAACCGCCATAGCTCTTCTTTCTTCCGCTTTGGCTTGTGCAATTTTCTTATCTGCTTCAGCTTGATCCGTTTGCAATTTCGCTCCTACGTTTCTACCTACATCAACGTCAGCTATATCAATTGACAAAATTTCAAATGCAGTTCCCGCATCCAAACCTTTATCAAGCACTGTTCTTGAAATTAAATCCGGATTTTCCAAAACTTGTGTATGACTTGAGGATGAACCTACTGTAGTTACAATACCTTCACCAACTCTGGCAATTATTGTTTCTTCTCCGGCTCCCCCTACCAATCTGTCTATATTTGCTCTAACCGTTACTTTTGCAACAGCTTTTATTTCAATACCGTCCATAGCAACCGCAGCTATCTCAGGTGTTTGAATAACCTTAGGATTTACTGATACCTGAACCGCCTCAAATACATTTCTTCCCGCCAAATCAATTGCCGCAGCCTGTTCAAATTCCAAATCAATATTTGCTCTTTGAGCAGCTATAAGTGCATCGACAACCATATTTACATTTCCGCCTGCAAGATAGTGAGCTTCAAGTTCATTTATTGATAAACTGATTCCCCCTTTTGTTGCCTTGATCATCGGATTAATTATCTTTGAAGGTACAACTCTTCTAAGTCTCATCCCGATTAATGTTCCCATTCCTACCCTTACTCCAGAGAAGAATGCCGTTATCCAAAGTCCAACCGGTATAAATGTAAAGAATAATGATAGCAATACAATTACGACGATTACGGTTAAAGTTGCACTAATTACATCAGTTTTGCCAACAAGTAGCGCTAAATTTTGTAACATTTTTTCCTCCTAAATTTTTCTGCAATAAACTTGACTTCCTTCAACTCTGTCTACAATAACATCGGCATCTTTTTCGATAAATTCTCCATATGAAAGTACTATATATGTTTCTCCTTCTATTTCGACAGTTCCAGAAGGTCTCAAGTTCTTTGTTACTATACCCTTTTTATTCAATAAAAATGAATAATCCATTTTGGCGTTTACTCCGCTCTTTTTTTGCAAGGTTTCGGTCAAAACCAATTCCTTAGCCCTCTTTGATTTCATAGCTCTCCTAATCAAAAACATAGATATTACTACGGAAAGAAGAACCGATATCATAATATAGAACATAGGATTATCAATATTACCGACGGCATTAAAAGATTCAAAAAGAAGATAAATTCCCGCCAAACCTATTAACCCGAAACTTGGTATAAAAATTTCTAATGCAATACATGTAATTGCTATTGTAAGGACAAATACAAATATTACCTCATTAACAATAATATTTATAAGCATAGCTACCTCCCCAAATATTATTTAATCTTCCAAATCATAATAAATCTGATTTGATATTTACATTATACTACAAAAATAGGCTTCAATGTCAAAATTGTATCAAAATTGTTAAAATTTTTCCACTTTATTGAAACCATCTCTGTAATAAATTATAGAATAAATCTCAACAATTTAAGGTATTTATATAAATTTTATATGCTATATCTTAAAATATCTCCGCAACCATACACCTCACGGATCCTCCTCCGTAGTTTTCAATCGTACTTACATCAACCGATAAAATATCCAAGTACTCTTCTATTTTTTCTATTTTTTCTCTCGAAAACATTTCATAAGCTGTCTTTGACATAAGTAAAAATCTTCCATTCTCGCCTTCCAACTCCAATAAATTACCTCCAAATGCCTTAACTTCTTCGGAATTCAACTTTATAACCTCATGACTTTGATTAAGTTTCTCATAAACATAGTCACGCGATTTTTCTTCAATTAATTCATATGCTAAAAATGCCAACTCCGTTCCTATACTCATCATAACATTGGTGTGATAAATAGGCATTTCATCCTGATAAGATGTGAATGTAATCTTCTCATAACCTAATATTTCACAGAATTTTTCAAATAACGCCTCCTCCGTTCTCGCAGAAATAGATGCATAAGCGACTCTGTTCACTCTATCTAAAACCATTGATCCGGTCCCTTCCAAAATTCCTTCCCCTCTAAAGTCTAAAACTTCTTTATCCTCATTCAAATTCTTGACACTTTCAAAAAACTTCCCAACCTCCGCTCTTCTGTTTTCAGCAAACATCGGATAGATGACTAAATGTTGTACCTCAGTAGAAAACCAATTGTTCGGAAAAATACTGTCGGGAGTTTCAGGCGTTTCAAAGTCTTCAAGCACATTTACCTTTACTCCTCTTTTCTTAAGCATTTCAACCATATTTTCAAACTCTTCACTCGCCTTTTTCTGAATGATTTCCTCTCCCTCATTTAAATTCTTTTGATAAACATTGTTCACGGCAGTTTCAAAATTAAACTTAAATGCATGAGGTTTTATCATTATTATTTCATTTGTAGTCTGTTTCATAATTCTTTCATCCCTTTTAATATTATCTTTGCCAAATCCTTAATTTAAATCTACGTTAGTAGAAATTATAAGGTTTATAAAGATTATACTTCATGTATACTGCATATGTGAATCTACAACATTAGAAATTAAAGGTTTACTAAAATCACATAACCTTGAACAGTGGTTTTACCAATCTACAATAGTAGAAATTATGGGTTTTCATTAAATTTTAAAATTCATTTAAAAAAATTAAAAAGGCAGATAACTCTGCCTTTCAATAATTAAAATTTTCTTTTTTTTCTTTTTGCTGCTTCAGATTTTCTCTTTCTTTTTATACTAGGTTTTTCGTAATGTTCCCTTTTTCTATATTCAGAAAGCACTCCTGAACGAGCACATTGTCTTTTAAATCTCTTCAAAGCATTATCAATGGATTCATTTTCTCCAACTCTGATTTCTGTCAACGCTTATCCCCCCCCTCATCATGAAGTCATCCTTTGAGGATTTGATACTCAAATAGTATACAACATCAACAAGCATTTTGCAAGTCATTATATTGAATTAATATAATCTATTTCTTATTTGTCAAATGCCTTTCAATTCTTATTTCCGTCTTCACCGTCTTGCCATTTAATTAAAACTTCATCGGGCACTTTCGTAGCATCGAATCTGAAATGTCCCGAAACATTGTATTCTTTTAAATATTTTTCTTCTCTATTTATCTGCCCCATATTATGAAACACAAGCGGAAATCCGTTTTCATCCCTCTTATCCGAGAGTATTCCGATATGAAAATCATCAGGATTAAATATTACAATATCTCCGGGTTGCCATTCTTTCGGATTCTCAAGTTTTTTTTCCAATGTAATTGCATATTTTTCAAAAAAAGGTCTCAAATTAATAACTCGTCTAAAGTCGATATTTTCATCTGAATTATCCAATGTACCTTCATACCATTCTCTATTTTTTTCAATATCTTTATTCAGCATATTCCTAAGAGAATACCCTGCCTCTTTAAAGGCTCTCCAAACAACATCAGTACAAACTCCGTTAAATTTATCAGGATAACCGTTGTCTTCGGAAACATATGCCGGATTATATCTTGGATGGTTTTTCGCATCTTTCCTTGCTCCCTCCACAAATTCAGTGTAGTCGTCAATCCCGTCTCCATCAAAATCCACTTTACTCTTAATATTTTCTATTTTGATTTTATCCTTGTCTTGAACATTCTTATCCTCGCAGGCTACCAATGATAATAAAAGTATTATGGCAACAAAAAATTTCTTCATAACACCTCCCCAAATTCAATACTTCAACCCTATATCATAATTTAGTTTGTATTTATTGTATCACTCTTTATAGATTTTATATAGTATAAATATTTTGAAATTTATTATTTACTATGTGCATTTGTAGAAATTACAGGTTTACTAAAATAGTGCCTTTTTTACAGAATAGCATCTACTCAAATTTATTCGTTTTTCTCATACTAATCCTTACATAAATAAAACCGGAGACAAATCTTTCTAGATGTCCCCGGTATAAATTTTACTTATTGAAACCGAATTGTTGTGTATCTACCCATTCCATTGATAGTATAGACCAGAAATCCTCAGCCAATCCATCCAATACATAGGCATATGGCAACCATCCGTAGCCTTCTTCCCCCCAAGAACGCCCCCATGAATTGCGTATTAATAGAGCTCCCTTGGTTTTCTCACGATTATTTGTATTCATAATTTCCTTATTGTCATCATATCCGACCGCCATTACGGCATGTCCCCATTCAGCATTTTCATTTTCACCGGGATATGGGATTCCTCCTATGGTATCGGAATCTTCAAAAGACGGAAAACCGAAAAATCCGAACATGGAAGGTATTCCTGCCGCCAAATATTTTTTGACATTTTTCAAAACTTCCTTATTATTTCCCTTTTTTCCGAACGGGTCATGTGAAAAATAGTTTATCGTGGCATAGTTTTTAGCCATTGCATATAAAAAGCTGTCCGGTTCGCAGTCCCAATTAGGATTTACATTTTTCCCGTCTATTGAATACGGAAAATACTTTTCATCGGGAACTCCGAACAATACCAATGCTCCCATCGCCGATCTGAGCCATGCACCTGAATCTCCTTCGGAAAGCATAAGTTTTCTTGTGGTTTTATATACAAATAGTCTTGATCCTTCCAAATGCATCCCAAAAGCTCGCCTTTGGTAATATTCAACCATTCCTACAGCCGCGTTTGCGGTACATGATCCAAGATCAAGTTGATCTTCAACCGGAGAACACCACTCTCTCAAATCTACTTTTTTAGGCAGCTTGGCTCCGTTATTTTCCAATCCCAGTTTCTCAGTCATTTTGGCTATGGTTGGATGATCCTCCGAGTAATCCCTCATATCCGGCAATGGCGGAAGCCATCCGGTAGTCAGTTTTTCTCCAGATTTCTCTCCCTTTTTAAAAAGTTTTTGTCGATATATCTTGTATAAATTACAATCGGAATTAATCATTTCTCCACCTACCTTTCACTATAAGCGAATATTTTTATGATTTGTAATCTTTAATCCGTTCGATTCAATTTTTGATATGGGATCGTACTTAGGTAAGTCGCCGAAGTCAAGACCTGTAATTTCAGCAATTTTGGAAACCGGCACTTGATAAGTTTCATAGGCACCGTATGCAAATTCGAGTCCTGTAATCATGTCCTCCTGCGTCTGTAAATATGCAGTAGCGGAAAGCTTTCCGTCAGACTTCACCATTACTACCACTTTCCAAAAATCTCTTGGTATTAGATATTTTTTTCTATACACCATATCATTTTCTCTAAAAACCGGTCCTGTAAAAACAGATATCTTTAAGGCGTGATTCGAAGCGTTTTTCAATACATAGTCTTCAAGTCCTAGCCAGATTCTTTGATTTAAGTTTTTATGTTGAGGTGCGCTATTTGTAAAATGGAAGGTATCATCATTTGCCTGAATAGCAACGGATTCAGTACCCCAGTTGGGATCCTCTCTTCTAACCAAATGTCCTCTGTCCAAATCATTTTTTGCATATACTTCATTACCATACTGATTACTCTCACTGATTCTAGGGTCAAATCTCCAATTATCTTCTCCACGCTTTATTTTTACTCTGGTATTACCGTCAATATTTACTCCCGTAAAATATGCCAAACCTCTTGATTTACACATCACTATGGAAAAATGAACATAGTCCAACACATAATTTCCATTTTTCTTTCGGGTTACATCTTCCTTCATAGATTTAGATAACTGAGGTAATTCCACGGAATAGTCCTTTCCAAGAAATTCCTTATCATATCCTTTCTTGTTTTTAAGATTTGTTCCTGTTTCTTCGGTTTTTTTAGAGGTTCCCAATATTTTACTTACTATCAATTTTTCCTCTTTGGACATTCCGTTGCTTGCTTTGTTTACAAAAGATGCTATGGAGCTTATTCTGATTCCCTCATTGGCAATCCATTTATCATTTTTATTCGGATCCGGCACTCCGGAATGATGTAAAGCTACTACAATCCATTGGTCATTAAATACGGGCGAACCTGATGAGCCCGGTTCCGTGTCAGTCATATAATGAATAAAATCATCAAAAATGAACTTGACCTTATTTTCTCTAACAGTCACAGCCTTCGGTTCCCCTTTTGGATGTTGAATAATCGAAACATACTCTCCTTCCAATATTTTTTCAGGATCCGCGATCAATTTAATAAATCCAAAATCATTAACTGTTTTCCCGTCCACCATTTCTTCCTTTACTGCAATAATGCTGAAATCAAGCTTTTCATCAGTCAGGAAAAATCTTTCAGGTTCAAACTTGAAGTGAGAAACGGGACAAGGCATGAAATTATCATCATTTTGATAATTAAATTCCGCAATCGAATATTTTGCAAAATCAATATCGGGAATCACGTGATTATTTGTCATCAAAATTCCGGGAGCTATCAAAAATCCTGTTCCGCTACCAATCTGTTTTCCAAACTTATCTCTGATTAAAATTTTACAAACAGATTTTCCAACTTCAAAGCCAATTTTCAAATATGATATCGGAACGAGGTCATTTACGCCCATAATTCTCTCCAGTGCTATTGTGTCCTTGTTATCAATTATTCTCCTTCTGCTCTTCAAAACTTTGTCAGAGAGTTTTTTTGTTGTGCCCTTCTTACCTTGCGAAGCCATCGCCTTTTTAAATCTTTCCAATGCTTCTTGTTGAATTACACTCTGTTTCTCCAAAGGATTTTTCTTTTTCTCCTTACCCTTTACAATACCGCGCAACATATTTTTCACCCCCTAAAATAATTGTTTGTGTATTGTTTATATAAATTTAATCCCTGAATAAAACCGGCTTTTTCGGTCGAATTTTTTTATAATTCCCACTCAAAATTTTCTTTTCCCGCTCCGACTTCAAAATGGTATTTTCCGATACCCAAGTCTATTCCTGCAAAGCGACCGCCTTTACATGTAATTTTTACTTTATTTCCATCTCCCTTGACTGAATATGGCTGCCTGTTCATTGCCGTAGGTGCATAAAGTAAATACTCAACCCCGGCCGTGAACCATTGTGGTGGAATGCCGTTATACTGACTTATTTCCGATGCGGATTTAGATTTATGTTGTACGCCCTGAGTCTCTCCGTATCCAATCACAATAACTCCGTTGATGCGAACACCTTCCGCCTCTAAATTTTTTCGTGCCCCTTTTTCACTATACATTCCTCCAAGCCAACATGTATTAAGCCCGAGTGTCTGAGCGTACAAAATTATATCGGCACCACAGTATCCAAGCTTTTCATCCAAATCCGAAGCTTCCTTTCCCGCAAGAATTATATAGTTATTTGCGGTTCCCCCAAATAATAATTTTCCCATAATATTGATTCCGTCTGTATTTTCGGTTACTAATTTCAGGCTTAGTCCATATAGAGAATTATTTTTTTCTATCCTCTCATTCAACAGGTCTACCAACTCCTTGGAAATCGACTTTTTTGTATATTTTCGAACGGTATGCCTTTTTTTGATTGCTTCTTTGATTGTCATAACGACCTCCTGCTATTTTAATGATAATATCTGTAAATTAATGGATATTTTTCTGTTAATCTTATACTTATTACCTACCCTTTACATCACAAATTCATACATATGAAATCCACTTTTTAAACACCTTGGGATAAAATTAATTTTTGCATGTATTATGTATAAAGATTTAAATTTCAAAAGGAGCCGTATCGGATTGAATATCAGCTCCAACATAGCTCCTTTAATTACTTATTGTCATGTACATCTAATCTGTTAATCGCCTTCTTAAGAGCAATTTCCGCCTTTGTTGTATCCTTTTCAGCACCGCTCTTAAGCCTTTTCTCAGCCCTTTCCATCGCTAATTTGGCTCTGTTAACATCAATTTCATCCGCCCATTCGCAGGCGTCCGACATTATTACTATTTGATTGTCTCTAACGATTAAATAGCCTCCTGCAATTGCCGCAATTCTGAATTCTCCATTTTGTTTTACTTTAATTTTTCTTATATCAAGTACGGTGACAAACGGAGCGTGATTTTTCAATATTGCAAAATCACCGTTGACTCCCCTCGCAATCAGCATTTCTATCTCATCATCAAAAAACACTCTGTTCGGAGTAACTATCTTTAATTTCAGTTCAGACATAGCGCCTCCTATTGCATTGATTTCGCCTTTTCTACCGCTTCTTCAATCGTTCCTACATAAAGGAATGCCGATTCAGGTAATTCATCATGCTTTCCTTCCAAGATTTCTTCAAAACCTCTTATAGTATCTTCAATAGTTACATACTTTCCTTCCAAACCTGTAAACTGTTCCGCAACAGAGAAAGGTTGGGACAAGAATCTTTGTATTCTTCTTGCTCTTGCAACTGTTACCTTGTCATCTTCAGATAATTCGTCCATACCCAAAATCGCAATTATATCCTGAAGTTCCTTATACCTTTGCAAAATTTCCTGTACTCTTCTTGCACACTGATAATGTCTCTTTCCAACAATGTCTTCTGAAAGAATTCTTGATGTGGAATCAAGCGGATCTACAGCCGGATAAATTCCCAACTCCGATATGGATCTTGATAATACCGTCGTAGCGTCCAAGTGAGCAAATGTTGTCGCAGGTGCCGGGTCCGTCAAGTCGTCCGCCGGAACATAAACAGCTTGAACTGATGTTATAGAACCTGTCTTCGTAGAAGTAATTCTCTCCTGTAATGCTCCCATTTCCGTAGCAAGTGTTGGTTGATATCCAACCGCTGACGGCATTCTTCCTAAAAGAGCCGAAACCTCGGAGCCCGCCTGAGTAAAACGGAAGATATTATCGATAAACAACAATACATCCTGATTTTGAACATCTCTAAAATACTCAGCCATCGTTAATCCCGTCAGAGCAACTCTCATTCTGGCTCCCGGAGGTTCATTCATTTGTCCGAACACCAAAGATGTATTATTTATTACCCCTGAATCAATCATTTCGTTGTAAAGGTCGTTTCCTTCTCTGGTTCTTTCTCCAACTCCGGCGAATACCGAAAGCCCTCCGTGTTCCTTAGCGATGTTGTTTATAAGCTCCTGAATAAGAACGGTTTTACCAACTCCCGCACCGCCGAACAAGCCTATTTTACCGCCTTTTGCATATGGAGCAATCAAATCTATTACCTTTATTCCCGTTTCAAATATTTCAGTTGCAGCTTGCTGTTCTTCAAAAGAAGGAGGATTTCTATGTATCGGATTTTTTTCTATATCTACCAATTCTTCTTTTTGGTCTATTGTTTCTCCAAGTACATTAAAAAGTCTTCCCAATGTCTTATTACCAACAGGAACCGAAATAGGAGCTCCCGTATCTATAGCTTTATCTCCCCTAACAAGGCCATCCGTCGATGACATGGAAATACACCTAACCGTATCATCTCCAATATGTTGAGAAACTTCCGCTATAATTTTTTTCCCATTTTTCTCTATTTCAATGGCGTTCAACAAATTGGGCATTTCACCCACGGAAAATCTGATATCAAGAACCGGACCGATTACTTGAAGAATCTTCCCCTCATTTTTATTTGCCATATAGCCTTCCTTTCTTAGCCTATTTTAAAGCTTCCGCCCCGCCTACGATTTCCGAGATTTCTTGAGTAATGCTTGCCTGTCTTGCTCTGTTGTACATTAACTCAAGATCTTCAAGAAGCTCTTCACCGTTCGAAGTTGCATTTTCCATTGCGGTTCTTCTGGAAGCTTGTTCTGATGCGGCTGACTCCAATAGACAGCCATAGATTGTTACATTTACATATTGTTTTATCATCTGCGTAAGTACCGCTGAAGCTGAAGGTTCAAATTCAATAGGAGTATAGGTTTTTATCTCCTTTTCTTCAAATCCCTCCGCCGGAAGCAATTTAATAATATTCGGTTCCAAAGACAATACTGAATTGAACTTTGTATAGACTATAATCACTTCATCAATTTTTTTTGACTGATACTGACTTACCAAAAAACTTCCTAATTGAGCCGCTTCCTCACTATCCGGATCCTCTCCGATAAATGTGAAGTCGGTATTTACTTTATGCTTTGATTTTTTCAAAACTTCGACAGATCTCTTTCCCGTTGTATATATCACATTTTCAATTTCATGATCATCTTTTATAAGGTTAAATGCTTTTTTTGCAACATTTATATTGTAGCCTCCGGCAAGTCCTCTGTCGCTTGCGATAACAACTACGGCTCTTCTCTTAACCTCCCTCTTTTCAAGAAGTGGAGATTTATTGTCTCTGCTCAGACTTATTATTTCGTTGATATTTTCGAATACGGTCTGATAATATGGTCTTGTCTGCTCCAATTTCTGCCTAGCTTTTCTAAGTTTGGCTGAAGAAACAAGTTCCATAGCATTAGTGATTTGCATAATACTGCCGATACTGTTAATTCTTCTTTTAATATCTTTCATACTTTGAGCCATATGTCTCTCCTATGCAAATGTCTTTTTAAATTCAGTGATGCAGACCTTTAATTCCTCAGATAAATCTTCCGTCAACTTCTGTTCTTTAACAATCTTTGCTCCGACCTCAGGATGATTATTCTTCATATATTCCAAAAAGTTTAATTCAAAATCTTTAACTCTCTCAACGGCGATATCTTCCAAGAAGTTATTTGTCACCGCAAATAAAATCATTACCTGATCTTCAACCGCCAACGGCTGATTTTGTCCCTGTCTCATAATTTCCATTATTCTTTGACCGTGATTCAACTTATCCGCGGTCGCTTTATCCAATTCGGAACCGAACTGTGAAAACGCAACAAGCTCTCTGTATTGAGCCAACTCCAATTTTATCCCCCCGGAAACCTTCTTCATAGCTCCCATTTGAGCGGAGCCTCCTACTCTGGATACTGAAAGTCCCGAATTTACAGCAGGTCTTTGACCTGAGAAAAACAGTTCCGATTCCAAGAATATTTGTCCGTCGGTTATGGAAATTACATTTGTAGGAATGTACGCCGATATGTCTCCCGCCTGTGTTTCTATGATAGGTAGTGCCGTTATGGAGCCTCCACCTAATTTATCACTTAATTTTGCAGCTCTTTCAAGCAATCTTGAATGAAGATAAAATACATCTCCCGGATACGCTTCTCTTCCCGGCGGTCTTCTAAGTAATAATGACATCGATCTGTACGCAACGGCATGCTTGCTTAAATCATCATAAACAATCAATACATCCTTTCCTTCGTACATGAATTCTTCAGCCATCGTTACGCCCGAATAAGGTGCTAAATATTGAAGAGGCGCCAACTGACTCGCGTTTTCGGAAACTACTATCGTATAGTCCATGGCTCCTTTCTTTTCAAACAAATCAACAATCCCCGCAATGGTTGAAGCCTTTTGACCGATTGCCACATAAATACAAATTACATCTTTTCCCTTTTGGTTCAATATTGTGTCAACCGCAATCGTAGTCTTTCCCGTTTGTCTGTCTCCGATTATCAGCTCCCTTTGCCCCTTTCCTATAGGAATAATTGAATCTATCGCCTTAATTCCTGTTTGAAGCGGTTGATTTACAGATTTTCTGTCAATAACGGTAGGCGCTTCAGCCTCTACAGGTCTGAATTTTTTTGAATTTATAGGTCCCTTTCCGTCTATCGGCTGTCCCAAAGCATTTACTACTCTTCCTATCAACTCGTTTCCTACAGGAACTTGAGTAATTTTTCCGGTTCTTTTTACTTTACTTCCTTCTTTAAGATTTTCATTTTCCCCAAGAAGTACCGCTCCGATATTATCCTGTTCCAAGTTAAGAGCCATACCGTATACTCCGCCCTCAAATTCTAATAGCTCACCCGCCATACAATCTTCAAGTCCGTGAATACGTGAAATTCCATCACCAACCTCAATAACCGTGCCTACATCAACTACTTCGGTTTTTTGATCATATTTTTCAATCATGCTTTTAATGATTTGACTAATCTCTTCCGGTCTTAATTTCATAAACTCACCTTCTTTCTTCTTTAAGCGAGCGTCTTAAATTCTCTAGTCTGGATTTAATGCTGTTATCAATCTTCTTTCCGTCAATCGAAATTGAAATACCGCCAATCAATTCCTTGTCGATAATATTTTTTAGCTCAACTTTTTTATCAAATTTTTTAGTTAAAATTTCTTCTAAATTTTCTATGTCTGATTTTTCCAAACTTTTTGTAGAATAAACAATTCCTTGAGAAATTCCGTTTGCCTCGTTATATTTCTTCGCAAAAGCTTTTTTAATCTCATCAAAGCATCCAAATCTTGACTTATCTATAAGTATGTTAAGAAAGTTTTGAGTATAGTTGCTTATCCCAACAAATATCTTGGAAATTATATCTTTTTTTTCATTCTTATCAATATTCGGATTATTTAATATAATCCTTAATTTTGGATTTTCATCCAACACTTTCCAAACAAAATCCAAATCCTCTTTATGTTTGTTCGCATTGCCTTGTTCCTGAGATAATTCAAAAAAAGCCTTTGAATAAACCTCACTTACGAGATTATTCATATGATTCCTCCAAATCCTTCGCTAAATTTCGAATCATCTTTTTGTCAGTTTTTTCATTTACATTGTCTCTAAGAACTTTTTCCGCTGCGATTATAGCCATATCGACAATTTCATCATTTAGAGAGCTTAAAACTTTTTGTTTTTGATTTTCCAAGTCCTTTATGCCCTTTTCATATTCCAATCTTGCCAAATCCTTTGACTCTTTAATCGCCTTATTCTTAACTTCTTCCCCATAAGATCTTGCATCGGATACTATTTGAGAAGCCTCATTTTTTGCTTCAATCAATTGAAGTTGATATTGTTCCTTCAACATCAAAGCTTCAGCCTTGGCATTCTCACTGTCCAAAATATTACTTTCAACATAATTTTTTCTCTTTTGCAAAAGCTCACTTACAGGTTTAAACAAAAAATGTCTTAAACTGAAATACAATACAACTGTAACAATAATTTGAAGGATAAGATTTGCCGGTTCAATGTCTACAAATATATTAAACAATTTAATCCCTCCGTATTATTGTTCTTATAGAGCTCCCGTTAAAGGTTTTACAAATAATAGGATAATAGCTATTACCAAACCGTAAATACCTGTTGTTTCGGCTACCGCCGCACCCATCAAAAGCATTTGAGTGATATCTCCCTTTGCCTCAGGTTGTCTCGCAACAGCTTCAACTGCCTTTCCTGCCGCATATCCTTGTCCGATTCCCGGTCCGATACCTGCGATCATTGCCAATCCCGCTCCAACTGCTGATAATCCTAATACGAATGCTTCATTACTAATGTTCATTATTTTCCTCCTAATATTATTTTCTTTCTCCGATTCCGTTTGACACAAATACCATTGTAAGCATTACAAAAATAAAAGTTTGTATCAATCCTGAAAAAATATCAAAGTACGCATGAAATACCGGTGCAACAAAGGGTACCAAAAATATGGATACGCTTGATAATGCCTGATATAACAGCGACATAATAATCACCCCGCTCAATATATTACCGAAAAGACGGAATGAAAGTGATATAGGTGTAGCTATCTCTCCCAATAAATTAATTGGAAAAAGAAAAGCCATTGGCTCAAAAAAGCCCTTAACATAATTTTTAATACCATTAAACCTAATGTTATTAAAATGAATCAAGACAAATGTAATCAAAGCCAAACCAAGTGTTACATTGTAATCCGATGTCGGAGGTTGAAAGCCGATAAGTCCCATTAAATTTGCAAATACGAGATATATCGCCAATGTTCCGATATAAGGTGAGAAATTGATATTCGCTTGCCCCATTGTAGTTGTCGTAAGATTTCTAATGGTTTCAACAAATATTTCGGCAAAAAACAATATGCCCTTCGGTTTTTCTCTGAAATCTGCCTTTTTAGCTTTATTCCCAATCCAAATAGCCAACAATGTCAAAACTACAAGTATAACAATGCTGTTGACTACTGTAGGATGAATGTCGATTTTTACATCATTAAATGAAAATGACAATCTGATATTCATCTTAACTCCTTTCTTTCCTTAAAAGGAATTTATTTTTTCATGTCCTTAAACATATTATGAAAATTCTCAATATAAATAACTATTTTTATGTTAAAAAGTCCTAAAACAGTCGTAAAAAAATCGATATATGTAGTCATTGCAACCAATGCCAACATCACTCCCGTCATCACAAATCTCATAAAATAATTGACAGTTGCCGAACGCTTTGCATCAAATTCGGTCTTTTCCAATAATCTTATAATATTTCTATACATAAGCAGAAACATTGCGATACTGAATGAAGTGCCGATCAGTATGCCAAAAACATATTTTAAATCCCCATGTGAAAAAATAAGAAAAATAATAATTTCCAAGACTGCAAGTCTTAGAGCATTTTCAATTATCCTCACCAAATAATGTTTATCTTTCATCTTTTTCTTCTTTGTTCAATTTCATGATCAGTTTATAAGCGTTTATAAATCCGCTAACTACGCCCAAAAGCATTAAAAATATGGCAAAAAAACCACCGGTTTTCAGCCATTTATCCAGTAAGCCGCCTAAAAATAAGCCCACTAAAATCGGAGCCAATATCGTATATGCCAATTGTGATATCAATAGTAAGTTCTTCATTTCAAGCCTCCGAGCTATTATTATTTTATCAAGTAATATAAAGGTTTTCAATATGATAGTAAAAATGCCGATTATCTTGACAATAGAAACTTTCAAGGATTCATGAAACTTACAAAAAGGATACAACCTTCTTTTGTTAAAATAATGTTATAAAATAAATTCTGAACTGTCCGTTAGAAATATATACTTTAACAGACAGTTCATTAATTTTCTGCTAACCTTTATCTAAAAAAGTCCGTCCACAGTTCCTTCTTTATCAATTGACATTTTCATTGCCGCAGGAACTTTCGGCAATCCCGGCATCGTCAAAATTTCTCCGGTCAACGCAACTATAAATCCGGCTCCCGAATTTATATTAATGTCGGAAATATTTAACTCAAATCCTTCCGGAGCACCTAATAGTTTCGGATCATCTGAAAATGAGTACTGAGTTTTTGCCATACAAACAGGAAAAGCATTGAAGCCCAATTCGTCTATAAGTTTTAATTTATTCTGTGCCTTTTTTGAAAATACAACATTTTCAGCCCTATATATTTCCTTTGCAACCCTTTCTATCTTTTCTTTTATCGAAAGTGAATCTTCATATAGTAGTTTAAAATCGTTATTCGTTTCAGATAATTTTACGACTGTTTTTGCAAGCTCAAGTCCTCCCTCTCCTCCTTTAGACCAGATTTCTACGGGATGAGCAGGCACTCCTTCTTTTCCTGCCAAATCTACCAAAAGCTCAAGCTCCGCATTTGTGTCCGTAGGGAATTTATTTATAGCTACAACAATATTTTCCCCAAACTTCTTCATATTTTCTATATGCCTTTTCAGATTTGAAAAACCTTTTTCCAAAGCGTTTAAATTTTCTTTCGACAATTCACCTTTGTCAATCCCTCCGTGCATTTTTAACGCCTTAACCGTAGCTACTATAACAATTACATCAGGAGAAATATTTTTTAGTCGACATTTTATATTACAAAACTTTTCCGCGCCCAAGTCAGCTCCGAATCCGGCTTCCGTAACTACATAATCAGCTATCCTTGAACCGATTTTGGTCGCATTTATGGAATTGCAACCGTGAGCAATATTTGCAAAAGGTCCGCCGTGTATAATTGCCAAAGTATTTTCGGTTGTCTGAACAAGATTCGGCTTAATAGCATCTTTCAACAATATCGTTGCCGATTCTTCCGCCTTGATATCTCTGACAAATATCGGCTTTTTGTCATAAGTAAATCCCAAAAGTATATTTGATATGTTTTCTTTTAATTCTTCAATATTTTCACTTAGACATAAAATAGCCATTATCTCCGATGCAACGGTTATGTTGAATCCGTCAGCTCTCATAACTCCATTCGCCCTTGCCCCCATTGATGTTATGATTTCTCTCAATGATCTGTCATTCAAGTCCAAACATCTCTTCCACAAAATTGATTTCGGATCGATATTTAATTCATTTCCCTGATGAATATGGTTGTCCAACAATGCCGCAATTAAATTATTTGCGTAGGTAATCGCATGCATGTCTCCCGTAAAATGCAGATTTATATCTTCCATCGGAAGAACTTGGGAATATCCTCCTCCGGCAGCTCCTCCTTTCATACCGAAACTTGGCCCCAACGACGGTTCTCTAAGTGCTGAAACCGCATTGTATCCCAATTTATTCAACGCTTGAGACAATCCCACATTTACGGTTGTCTTTCCTTCTCCGGCAGGAGTTGGAGAAATTGCGGTAACAAGTACTATTTTACCTTTTTTGTCCTGCTTTATACTTTCAGTTTTTATTTTAGCTTTATAATCCCCGTAAAGCTCGATTGAATCTTCGGAAACACCGTACGAAGCAGCTATTTCTTTAATTTTTTTCAGTCTGATTGATTGTGCAATCTTAATATCCGATAACATATGATCCTCCTAATAAATATTATTTAAAATCTAAAAATATCCAACCCGAACGGGTTGGATACTCTTTATTTTTCATGCTTAGCCAAATGTTCCTTAATCTTATCAAAACTTTGTTGACTAATTCTGTGTTCAATTTCACAAGCATCTTGGTAAGCCGTTTCTTCGTCTACTCCAAGAAGCATAAAAACACGCGCAATTGTATTATGCCTTTCATAAATTTCGCTAGCTATTTCAAATCCCTCAAGAGTAAGTTCAATGTCGTTGTTGTCTTGAACTTCAATCAATCCCTTTTCGGATAATTTCTTAAGTGCATAGCTGACACTAGGTTTGGAAAAATCTAACTTTCTTGCGATATCTACCGCTTTTACCCTGTCCTTTTTTTCTTTTATCATCAAGATAGACTCCAGGTAATTCTCTTCTGATTCCGTAACTCTCATGGCATCTCCTTTCTTAAATTAGTCAATAAAAGTATAACACACTATTTAACTAAAGTTAACTTTATTTTGATATTTTTGTCATTTAATTCTATTTCTTCAATATCTGTAAGTTCCTTTCGATCCATAGTCTTTGCCAAAGTTTCGGACATTATTTCTTCTCTAAAAAATTCAATGGCGGAATTTACTTCATCACAAGTTTCATATTGGATATGAATTTCATCAATTACTTCAAATCCGCTGGATTTTCTAAGCTGTTGAATCTTGGAAATAAACTCCCTCATATATCCTTCCTTGATCAGATCCGGATTTAGAGCCGTATCCAAGATTACAAATACTCCGGAATCCATAGAAATATCAAAACCTTCTTTGGCGGATATTCTGACTTCGACATACTCTCTCAAGATTTCAGTGTCTTCTCCGTTTAATTCTACAAATACGGAACCCTTATCAAGTTGTTCAACAAAATCCTTAGGATTTATTTGTCTAAGTTTATTGCCGAACTCTTTTATCTTTGAGCCCAGAATTTTCCCCGCAACTTTGAAATCAGGTTTCAATTCATAATTCATGAATTCGGATAAATCTTCAGTGAATACAACTTCCTTTATATTAAGCTCTTCCTTAACCAAATCAACTAAATCTCCGATCTTGCTTTCCAACTTGTTATCCAACAAGATTTCTTGAAGAGGCTGTCTTACTTTAATTTTAGCATCCTCTCTGGATGCCCTTCCAAGAGTTACAACTTTTCTTACCAAATCCATCTTTTCTTCCAATTCCGGACTGATAAGTTCTTCATTTAACGAAGGAAGCATTTGTAAGTGGACTGACTCTTCTCCTGTCAGGTTATTGAAAATTTCCTCTGTAAGGAAAGGAACTATTGGAGATAATAACTTTGTTACACCCAATAAAACTTCATAAGTCGTGTTATATACGGCTTTTTTATCTTCTGTTACCTCGGTTGACCAAAATCTTCTTCTGTTTCTTCTGATATACCAATTAGAAAAATCTTCAATCAAAAAGTCCGAAATTGCTCTTGCAACCTTGGTGTATTCGAATATATCCATCTCTCTGTCATATAGTTTGATCAATGAATTATACTTTGACAATAACCATCTGTCTATTTCAGGTCTCTTGTCATAATCAACAAAGAATTCTCTCGGATCTATATTGTCGGTATCCGCATATAGCTGGAAGAAACTATATATATTCTTATATGATCTGAATAATTTGGAATCAACTTCTTTAAGTCCGTCTTCATCAAATTTTGTCGGTATCCATGGCGGAGAAACATAAACTGAATAAAATCTCACAACATCTGCACCGTATTTATCAAACATTTCAAAAGGATCAAGAGTGTTGCCCTTTGATTTAGACATTTTTTGTCCGTTTTTATCCAAAATCAAATCATTTACCAATACATTTTTATATGGAGCAATTCCTTTGTACAATGTTGAAATTGCCATCAATGTATAGAACCATCCGCGAGTTTGGTCAATTCCTTCAGATATAAAGTCGGCAGGGAACAATCTCTCGAATTTATCTCTGTTTTCAAAAGGATAATGATGTTGTGCAAAAGGCATTGCCCCCGAGTCGAACCAAACATCTATAACATCCTTTTCTCTAGTCATGTTTCCACCACATTTTTCACAAGTAAGATGTACATCATCTACATAAGGTCTGTGCAATTCTATAGACTCGTCTATGTCTTCCTTCGCCCTTTCGACAAGCTCTTTTCTTGAACCTACGGAAGTTGTATGCTTACAGTCATCACATTTCCAAATGTTTAAAGGAGTTCCCCAATATCTCGATCTGGAAATTGCCCAATCATTTAAATTCTCCAACCAATTTCCAAATCTTTTTTCGCCGGTAAATGCCGGATACCAATTTACTCCTTTATTGTTTTCGATCAACTTGTCTTTATGTTTAGTTACTTCAATATACCAAGACGGCTTTGAATAATATATCAAAGGAGTATTACATCTCCAACAATGCGGGTAATTATGTTCCATTTTTTGTTTTGAGAAAAGTTTATTATTCTCTCTCAAATAGTGTATGATCTCGTGGTCGGCATCCATTACGAATTGCCCCTTCCAAGGAGTATCCGAAAATTTCCCCTCTTCATTAACCGGATTAACAAGAGGCAAGTCATATTTTCTTCCCGTTTGATAGTCATCTTCCCCGAATGCCGGTGCAGAGTGAACAATTCCGGTCCCGTCTTCTACAGTTACATAGTCCGCAACCGTTACATAAAATGCCTTTTTATCGACCTCAAGGAATGGAAGTAACTGTTCATATTCAATATATTCAAGATCTTTCCCCTTAAATCTCTCCAAAACTTCATAGCCTTCTCCCAATACCGTGTCTACAAGCTTTTCAGCCAGGTAAAATATTTCTTCGTTGAATCTAACTTTCACATAATCAATGTCGGGACCGACTGTAAGTGCCACATTTGAAGGAAGTGTCCAAGGCGTTGTTGTCCATGCCAAAAAGTATTCTTCTTTGCCCTTAAGCTTGAATTTTGCGACAGCCGTTTCCGATTTGATATTCTTGTAGCCTTGAGCTACTTCGTGAGATGCAAGTCCTGTTCCGCATCTTGGACAATAAGGAAGAATTTTTGCCCCCTCGTATATCAATCCTTTTTTGAAAAAATCGTCCAATAAATGCCATGACGTTTCAATATAATTATTATCCAATGTGATATATGGGTTGTCCATATCAGCCAAAAATGCCATTCTGTCAGACATATCTTTCCACATACCGCTGTACTTGAACACCGACTCTCTACATACCTTATTAAATTCGGCAACTCCATATTCTTCTATTTCTTTTTTTGAATGAAGCCCTAATTTTCTCTCCGCTTCAATTTCAACAGGAAGTCCGTGAGTATCCCATCCCGCTTTTCTTTCAACATGGAACCCTCTCATTGTCTTATATCTAACAGTCATATCTTTAAGCGTTCTTGAAATGACATGGTGAATCCCCGGCATCCCGTTCGCTGTCGGCGGTCCGTCATAAAATACATAGCTTGGACCGTCTTCTCTATCTTTTACCGATCTTTCAAGAAGATTAAGTTTCTTCCAATATTCGGAAGTCTTCATCTCTCTATTTTTTACACTCTCTTTTGATAATTGTTTAAATTTCATTTCATCACCTTTCCATCCTAAAGGATAAATAAAAAAAGCCCCTGCAAAAGCAGGGACGAATATCCGTGTTACCACCCAAATTCACTACATAAAGTAGCCTCTTAGCTTAACGCAGCATTTAACGGATTTGCCTACCATTTCAGCAAATCATCTCATAAGTGATTTTCATCTATACTTCATCGATTTTTCGCACCAACCAAAACCTCTCTGTAGAATTCATCTAGACTACTCTCTTAATCATAGATTTTACATTGATATTATAAAGTAAAGCTCTTTTAAAAACAAGTTTTTTAGCCATTTATATAATAAAGTCGATATTTTACGAAAGATGCATTATTTGCTTTCGTCATATCATATATCTGTTTTTAATGTCGGAATAAACGGCATAGGCACTTGAAAACGCCCACTGTAAATTATATCCTCCGCTCTCCCCCTGTACATCCAATATTTCCCCCGTAAAATAAATATTCGGTACCAAAATGGATTCAAGTGTTTCAATGTTTACTTCTGTAAGAGGAACTCCGCCCAATGTAATTTGTCCGTCTTTATCAGATTTTGCACCTTTGACCTTAATGATGAATTCTTTTAATTTTTTAATTATGGACTCTATTTCGCTATCTCTCAACTTGTATAAATAAAGCCTCCTTGAAATTCCCAATTCATCTAAAATATACTCTATAATTTCTCTGTGCACATATCCCTCAAAGGCTTTTTCAACTTCAATCTTAGGTTTTCTTTCCCTTATTTCATATATAAATTTCTTTACATTTTCAAATCTTGTTTCGTGCAAAATATCAAGTTTCAAAAATACTTCTCCATTTTGCAGAGCATACATAATGTCATTTGACAATTGCAATATTGAAAGTCCTGAAATTCCGTAGTCTGTAAATAATGTATCTCCGACATAAGTTCTCAACACCTCATTTTTTTGAATAATGTCGACTTTTGCAGTGAATTTTTGATTTTTCATCTTGGAAAAATTTCCAAAAGTTGATATTTGTACAATTCCCGGAAACATTTTTGTTTGGGAATGACCCAAACATTTAAGAATTTCTTTGCTGTTTATAAATTCATTCTTTACATTTCTAATCCCTCCCATAGCAAGAATCACAATGTCAAAATTATACGCATTCCCACGAGAATCGGTCAGCTTATATTCGTCCTTATTTTTTACTATATTTTCAATTTTAGTTCCCGGTTTGATTTTGATATTTTCTCCCAATCTTTCATTCATTACAGAAAAGACTGTTTTTGAAGAGAATGTTGAAGGATAGACCCTTCCGCTTTCCAAATCTTTAGAAGGCATTCCCATTTTTTCAAAAAAACTTATAACGGAAAAGTTATCAAATTTTTTCAGTATATTTTCCGTCAAAGCTTTGTCCTTGCCGTAATAATTTGATAAGTTCAGTTTTGTATTTGTAAAATTACATCTCCCGTTCCCTGATGCAAGCAATTTTTTTAAAGGTTTTTCTTCCGTTTCAAACACTTGCGCTTCTACATTTTTATCAGTTAACAGATTTGCAAGAAACATTCCGGATGCGCCGGCTCCAATTATAGCAATTCTTTTCATTTCATCTTCCCATATTCTAAACATATTTGATTTACCGGACAGATATCACATTTCGGTTTTCTTGCATCACATATTCTCCTGCCATGAAAAATCAAAGCATGATGCGCTTGTGTCCAATCCTTTTTGGGAATCGCCTTTTGTAATTGTCTTTCCGTTTCTTCAACATTTTTAGCTCTTGCGAGGCCTATTCTGTTGGACACTCTGAAAACATGTGTATCTACCGCTATTGCAGGTATCCCGAATGCGTTTGATGCTACTACATTTGCGGTTTTCTTCCCCACTCCTGCAAGTTTCACAAGCTCTTCAACAGTATTCGGAACTTCTCCACCGTATTCATTTATAATTGAGGCACAGCAAAGTTTTATATTTTTTGCTTTACTCTTATATAAACCGCAAGATTTTATATCATTCTCAAGTTCCTCGGTCAATACATCAACATAATCCTCAGGATTCTTATATTTTTTGAACAATTCCTCTGTAATTATATTTACTCTTACATCTGTGCATTGTGCCGATAATATAGTTGCAATCAACAATTCAAATGCATTGCTGTGATTCAACTCCGCCTTTGCATCCGGATATGTTTTAAGTATTATGTTGATAGCATCTAATTTTTCGTTTTTGTTCAGGCGATACTTTCGTTTCATCTTTTTTCCTTACTTTATTAATCTCTTTAAATAGTCTATAATGTATTATAGCACAAAAATTTAGGAGTTATTAATGTTCAATTTATCGAAAAAAGAGTTCAGAAAGATTGATAAAGTTCTTCTCTTTTCTTTTATTTCATTGGTAGTTTTCGGGCTTATTGTTCTGAATTCAGCTATCAGTCCGTCAAGAGCGACAATTAAATCTCAATTGATATCAACAGTGTCGGGTTTTATCATGTTGATTTTAATACTTTTTATGGATTTGGATTTTTTGAAAAGGTTCAAATGGGTAATCTACGCACTTATAGTTGTCTCTCTCGCAGCCACATTATTTTTCGGGTTCGGTTTGGAAGATTGGGGCGGCAGATCCTGGCTAAAATTCGGACCTATAAATATACAACCTTCCGAATTAGTTAAGGTTGCCCTTATAGTATTTTTGGCGATTTATTTGGATGAAAACAGAAACAAAATAAACACAATTTGGTTTGTTATAAAATACTTGTTTTTTTCGGGAGTTCCTATATTTCTCATCATGCGACAACCAGACTTCGGCACGAGTATGGTTTTCGTATTTATCGTTATCACAATGCTTTTTATAGCGGGATTCAGTTGGAAAAATATAGCGATATCAATCGGATTGGCGACAATAGTATTGGCAATCTCGATTCCAATCATTTGGAGCCGAATGGATGAATACCAAAAAAACAGAATACTTGACTTTGGAAATACCGAAAGAAATCTGTCCGGATCAGGTTATCAAACCGAGCAGGGTATAATTGCCTTGGGATCAGGTCAGTTGAGAGGAAGAGGATATATGCAGGGACCGTTTTCACAGAATAGATATATTCCGGAGTCCCACACAGATTTTATATTTCCCGTATTGGTTGAAGAATTGGGATTTTTAGGTGGAGCGGTAACTATAGTTTTGTTCTTGTTATTGCTTTGGAGAATCTTAAAAATCGCATCGGATTCTACCCAGCTTTTTCACTCAACCATGTCAGTGGGAATATTTTCACTCATATTTATCCATATTTTTGAAAATATCGGAATGACTATGAGGTTGATGCCCGTAACCGGAATCCCCCTACCTTTCTTCAGCCATGGAGGAACTTTTCAAATGGTTAACATCATATGTATAGCGCTTATATTTTCAATAAATGTCGAAAGAAAAGCTCTGGACTTTTAATACTAAAAAATTATTTCGGAGTGTTATTTTATATATTTGAAAAAATTAAAAATCATCGAATATAAAGGCAGAATGCCGGAATAAAATTTCCGACATTCTGCCAATTTTTATTTCTAACGCTCTTGTTTTTGATTACTTTATCCTTTTTAAATTTATACCTTTATCATTTAAATAAAAAGGAAGTATCAGCTCATTGGCTTTTACTTCCTCATAATTATTTTTTAACTTGATTTGTACTATTTTTCATTCAAAGTATCTTTGATTAAATTTTGAGTTTCCTTTACACTTTCTTCATACGGCAACAACATATACAGGTCATAATCCGGCATGGCATAAGATGTCAAATCCATTCTATCCTCGCCTTTTACATATGTCGTCTTTACTTTCCAAGGCACATTTGTCTCTATTTGATCGTTTACCAATTCAACAATTTTTGACTCGTTGAAATTAGTTTCAACCGAATTGGATATTACCTCTAACAGAGAACCGTAGTTAAGAAGAATCGAAGACGATGTCAATTTGTTTATTATTCCCACCATAACTCTTTCCTGGTTCTTTCCTCGTCCAATTTCTCCTTCTTCAAGAGCATATCTTTCTCTCGAAAATGACAATGCCTTTTTCCCGTCCAATATTATTTTTCCTTTTGGAAAATAATGTCCATCAAATGAGGTAAATTCTTCTATATTATCCACCTCAACTCCTCCCAGAATATCGATTATCTTTTCCATTGAAGAAAAGTTTATTTTTACATAGTAGTTAATATTGATGTCCAAAAAGTTTTCCAAAGTCTCAATTGAACTGTCTATTCCATAAATTCCCGCATGAGTAAGTTTATCATATTCGTCATCTCCGTCTCCCGCAATTCTCACATAAGAATCTCTGGGTACTGATGTAATCAAAGTTTTATGAGTTCTAGGATTCACTGTCAAAATTAAGTTTACATCCGATCTTGAAACCGTAGATAAATCACCATACGTGTCTATACCGCTTATATAAATATTGAAGGACTCTTTGTATTTAACATCCTTGCTGGGCACAGAGTTTTTCTTGCCGATTTCTACTTTGAACTTCTGGATAACTCTCGTCCTCTTTGAAAAATCTTTATATTTCCCTACAACGAATTCTCTATAACTTTCATTTAGCAAAATTACCTCACTATCTCTGTCAAGTAAGTTTTTTGCCAATCTTATCAAATCCATATTTTTTTCAGTTTCAAAATCTACTTTCGTCTCTTCTTTTATCTGATTTAGAACCTTTTCCAACTTGTCATCCTGAATATTGTCCGGAACACCAAGTTTTATTCCCTCTAAATCTTTGACCGTATTATACTTTGAATTCTTCATTACCACCAAAGAATATTCAGCTTTTGCATTGCTCCCGGAAGATATATTTTTAAAAACTGAAAGTCCCCTATTTAATCCGTAAATAACATAACTGTTAATAAGCAATATGTTTACTAAAATTAAAACCGCTGTAAACTTTAAGATTCTTTTTGAATTCTTTCCAAACAATATTTTTCCAATAACCATATAGATTATTACAAATACAAGTGTCAGTATCACTCTATACTTTAAGGGTAATATATTCTTTCTAAACAATATATATATTCCAAAAAGGAATACTGCTATATTCAAAAAGTATAGAACATAAAACAATCCGGACTTTTTGTCCTCAACCTTTTCTATGGGTTGTGTATCTCTGATATATTTATCCATAATTTCCTTCTTCACGATAATAAAATTGCTTTAGTAATTATATTCTCTTTTTTGATGTTTTTCAAATATTATTTCAATAAATGCTTGTATTCATCCTCTGATTCTCTAATTCTATCCGGATTTTTAAAAAAATCTTTAACCAATCTTACAACCACACCTGAAAGTAAAACAACTCCTATCAAGTTAGGTATTGCCATAAGTCCGTTAAGAGTATCCGTAATTTCCCATATTTCTTTCAATCCGCCGATTGCCCCCACGAATATAAATGGAATATATACATATTTGTAGTATTTTGAGTATTTTTCGCCCACCAGGAACTCAAAGCTTCTTTCTCCGTAGTAGTACCAACCGATTATCGTTGAAAAAGCAAATAGGGTAAGCCCTACGGAAACGATTATACCTCCACCGGATATTACCGAATTAAAGGCTTCCGTTGTAAGTGCGGCCCCCTTTATTCCACTATCCCATTTTCCTGAAACTATTACAACCAGAGCCGTCATTGTACATATTACGATAGTATCTACAAAGACTTCAAAAATTCCCCACATTCCCTGTCTTACAGGATGATCCGTCTTTGCCGCCGCATGAGCTATCGGTCCGGATCCAAGGCCGGCTTCATTAGTGAACACTCCTCTTGAAATTCCGGCTTCAATTGCAATTATAAAGGATGATCCTGCAAATCCTCCGACCGCAGCGGTCCCTGAAAATGCACTTGAAAAAATTAACCCGAAAGCATTTCCCAACTGGTTAAATTTAATAAATATTACAGCCAAAGACCCCATGATATAAAACAGAGCCATTATCGGAACCAATTTTTCCGTAAATGTACCTATTCTCTTGATTCCACCCACAACTACAACCGCAGTTAATAAAGTAATAACTATTCCGACAATATATTCATCAGTATTAAACTGAGTCTTCAAAGCTTGTGCAATTGAATTTGATTGTGTCATATTTCCTATTCCGAATGCCGCTAAAGATGCGAATAACGCAAATAGAGTAGCCAACCACTTCATCTTTGCCCCTCTTGATATATAGTACATAGGGCCGCCTGAATATGTTCCGTTTTTTTCATTTTTTATTCTATAAGCAATTGATAAAATTACCTCGCTAAACTTGGTAACCATCCCCAGTATCGCTGAAACCCATATCCAAAAAACCGCTCCGGGCCCGCCTACAGCTATCGCAAGAGCCACACCTGCAATATTTCCCGTTCCTACAGTCGCCGCAAGAGCTGTTGAAACTGCTTGAAACGGTGTCAATTCTCCCTTTCCAGCATTTCCTCTCCCAAATACCTGCATTATGGTATTTTTGAAAATTATTTTAGTTTTAGTTATTATGATCCCCTTTGTAATTATTGTAAGGAGAACTCCCGTTCCCAACAATAATATAATCATTGGCCAGCCCCAAACAATTTTGCTGATAATGCCGTTAATTTCTAATATTCTATTCATATAAACTCCTGAAATATATATGAATAAACTATACCACTTAAAAAGTAAAATAACAATTATTTCAGTATATTAGTAATATTATCTTTGCTCATTCTATTGTAAGGAATAATGGCGGATATATATATCAAAACAAATGATATTGCAACTCCCATTGCCCAATAGCCCATAGGGAATATATATGATCCTATTAAAATCTGTACAATTCCTTTCGGTATAGCGTCGACCTGAACTCTATATTGCCAATATGTGAATAATAGAGAAAAAATAAATGCGAGTATTGATGAAATAAATGCGGAAATCATACTCTCAAGAAGAATTATTCTCCTCAATCTTTTTTCTTCGATTCCTATTGCTTTTATCAATGCCAATTCTCTTCTTCTGGTCAGTATATTATTATAAGTGGAGTTAATAATATTAAGAGCTCCTATTGATGCAATTAGCGTTATAAATCCGTAAACAAACAATTTCATTATTTTTATCGTAGGCAAAGGACTTGCTTCTACAATCATTTTGGGATGGTTAAACTTAATTAAGTTTAATTGGTCTTTTAATCTCTTATCCCCGCCAACTCTTTGCAACGAAAATACGGAATACGATTTATCTGCTATTTTGATTTCATCAAACTTGCTTTTACTCATCATTATTTTTAGAAGTCCTCCATATATGTCGTTTTTAAATTCAATATTTTCACTGTCGCTGAATCTCACATTTATCGCCCTTTTTGTTTCATATTCCGACTCGGCTTCAGTGTCGACCCTATCGGCCAAAGACAATACACCCGTTCCCTTTATAAACTCTCCTGTTTCTTCGTAATATACCTGGATTTTATCGATATCCTTATCAATCTTTTCCCTGTACTCGTCATCACTCAAAACAAGTATTCCGGTTCTTGATGAAAGAAGATCCTGAACTCTTACTATATTATCAACCGTATAAAATTTCAATTCATCCCTTACTTTTAATCCCTTGATTTTATCTAAATCTTCCATCAGAGAATCTCTTGATTCGCTTTCAATTCGTATATATCCCGATATTTTTTCAGAATCTTCTTTAATCCTGAAAAGTCCGTTTTCAAAGGTTTTAGTAAAATTTGATACCACTACGAAAAGTATGATACTCATCGAAACGGATATGGTTGTCATTATAAATCTCTTTTTATTTCTGTCTATATTTCTAAATGCCAAAAAACCGTCATATCCGAATATTGCTTTGGTCAACCTTCTCTTTTTTCTATTGTCAATCTTTATCTTCCGATTATCTTCTACATTGCCTTGAAGTGCGGAGATAGGGCTTTTTCTGAAAACAAAATTTGAAGCTAAAATATTTGATGTAAAAATCACTATGAATCCCAAAATAGCCGCAACCGTAAATATCATGGAATCCGTCTTAGCCTCAATCAGATAATATATTCCCTCCAAATTAGACGCCAAAATACTGTTTATATAAGAAAAAACTATTTTCATAGCTATCACTCCGGATAAATATCCCAACGGGATAGATACCAGAAAATAAAATAATGAATCCAAACACACCATTGAAAACAATTGTTTATTTGTAAATCCTACAACTTTCAGCAATCCTAAATCTCTAATTCTCTCGACATAATTTGTAGTAAAAATGTTGTAGATAAAAACCACTATTGCAACCAAAATTATGACCAACAATATTGTTAAAAATCCATTTATAATTTCTCCAAAATCATGATATCTGAAATCATTCGTTTGGATGTAGTAATCATTCAACTTGACATTTTTACCGACAATCTTTTCGACTTGCTCTCTTTTTTCTTCGAGGTTACCATAGTCGTTAAAAAAACCTTTAAAATCAAATTTATCGTCGGCTATTTTAGAAAACTTATATATATTAAACCTCAAAAAACTCACATCGGCATTATTTTCTTTCGAAAACCATGATCTATAAATCTCATTTGAACTATAATATCCTACAATTTTTAAGGTTTCATCATGATTGGAATTAACTAAATATTTTTCTTTAAAGTCATTCGGCGTTTCCGTTTCAAATACATCCTTAAAAATCGATTCATCTATATCGTAAATATTAAACTTAACCGAATTACCAATTTTATTAAATCCGGGTATAATATCTTTTGAAGCATACGGAACGATAACCTCTCCCTCATTTTCGGGCTTTCTACCTTCAATTATTTCTAAAGAGAAATTACCGTTATAATACCTCGCATCTCCCTCAATTATATCAATGAATGAAAAATCACTATGTCCGCCTTTTTCATATACATTTCTTATGGATTTATCCTTTTTGGTCACATAATAATCTGAAAGATTTTCGTAAGCCAAAATATTTGCCAAGTCATCTTTATTTATATCCTTTATTTCAAAATCATATTTACCGGAAATAGCAATTCTTTCTTCCTTAAAAAATGATGTCAATGTAACCAAAATATTTCCGATTGAAGTAATCATTGAGATTGAAATAATTATTCCCAAAAGAGTAAGTAATGTCCTAAGTTTGCTCTTTAGAATATATCTAAAGGTCATTTTATTAATTACTTTCATCTTTTTCCTCCAAAATTCTTCCGTCTTCAATCTTTATAATTCTGTCGGCTGAAGCGGCAAGATTAAGATCATGCGTAATCATTACCACCGTAATACCGTATTTATTGGAAAACAGTTTCAGCAAATTCAAAATCTCCAAAGAATTCTTTTTATCCAGATTCCCCGTAGGTTCATCAGCCATGATGATTGAAGGCTTGTAAGCCAATGCTCTCCCGATAGAAACTCTTTGTTGTTCTCCTCCTGAAAGTTGATTTGGATAATGGTTTAATCTGTGAGACAATCCTAACTGTTGAGCCAACTCATCTACAGCTTTATCCTCAAGTATCTCCCCGTCCAAACTTGCCGGAAGTTCAATATTTTCCTTTACATTCAAAACGGGTATCAAGTTAAAAAATTGAAATATGAACCCGATATTTCTACGCCTAAATATTGCCCTTTGATCATTTCCCATGGCATATATATCTTTTCCGTTTATATAAACCTTTCCGGATGTAGGTTCATCCAAGCCTCCCAGCAAATGCAATAATGTAGACTTTCCTCCACCGCTTGCACCCACAATTGCAACAAATTCTCCCTCAAATATTCTCAAATTTACATCATTGACAGCATGTACCAAAGTATTATTCTTCCCATAAGTTTTATTTAAATTTACTGCTCTTATTATTTCCATTTCACCCTCCGTTTTTTTTAGTTTATCAAAGCTTATTAACATTAATATTACTTTAACATTACAATATTGTAAAAGATATAAAAAAAGAAGCTTTACGCTTCTTTATTTCAAAAATATCAGGCTGAACTTTACCCCACCTTCAATATTCTCGATTGAAATGGTTCCTCCTTGAAGTTCAACTATTTTCTTCGAAAGATTTAAACCTATCCCCACAGATTCAGGATTTTTATTGTCTTTTGTTTTATAGAATCTGCTGAATACCTTGGTCAACTCTTCGGAACTTATATTTTTTCCTTCGTTTATAACATCAATTTTTATCATTTGAATATTTACATAATAATCTATAATTATCTCAGAATTGGGTTTTGCATGCTCTGTCGCATTCTTCACTAAATTAAGCAGAGCCTCTCTGGTCCAATCGTAATCAAGATTTACTTTTTCATCGACCGATCCCCTTATTAAAATTTTCAAGTTTGAGTCCTTCAGTTTATTAATAAAAACTTTATCAAAGTTATAGGAAAGCTCCGATATTATGAACTCGTCTTTATTCATTTTAATCATATTTGAATCAAGTCTTGAAATTTTTAACAGAGATTCTATAAGCCATTTAAGTCTGCTTATTTGTTTCTGACTTAGGTCCAAAAACTCACTCTGATTTTCATCTATTTGGGAATCTATCAATATTTCGTTATACATTGAAAGTGCCGCCAAAGGCGTTTTTATCTGATGTGATATATCCGCTAAAATGGTTTTTATTCTCTCATTTTCCTGTTCAATACCATAGTGATTTCGCTTTATGGATATTCCCAACTTATTAAATCTGTTGTTCAGCTTTGATATAATGGAACCGTCCTTTTCAGGCAATGCATAATCAAATTTGTATCCTTGCAATGAATCAATGTATTTATCTATCGATTTAATATATTTTTTTTGCGCCAATCTTATAAATATATAGTTCAAAATGTAAATAAATATTACAACCGTAAAAACCAAAGTAAATGTCTTTAGTACTTTTACTCTTAATATTGATTTTTTGACTTTTCCGGCATTCAACTGCTCCGTTTTCGCCAGCAGTTCTTCTAAATCATGGTCATTCAAAGCCTTTTCAATATCGTTTTCCAATCCCTCAAGAGATTTTGTTGTAATTACTTTTCTTAGTAAATTCTTTTCTATTTCTTTCCTGTTTTTCAAAACTCTATTATCAATTTCATATGACACAAGAAAGGTCATCACAATTATCAAAACGATATTTAACAAGACAATCCTAAGGTAATTTTTCCCCTTAAGTAAAAACATTACTGAACCTCCACGCCCCAAATATAGCCCACGCTTCTTTTGGTAAGGATATATTTCGGTTCACCGGGATTGTCCTCTATTTTCTCCCTAAGTCTGTTTATGTATACCGATATCGTTGAATATGCTGAAAAATTCGCATCGGAATCCCATAAAAATTCAAGAATTTTTTCTCTTGACAGCGCTATATTATAATTGTCCATAAAATAATTTAAAAGCTTATATTCCGAGCTGGTCAAATCAACAATCTTTTCTCCTTTATAGACTTTTATAGCCTGAATATCAACCGTTATTTCCCCGGATTTTCTTATTATGACATTGTTTGTGGAAGATCTTTTCAGCAAAGACTTTATCCTTGCATAAAGTTCTTTCAGGCTGAAAGGCTTGGTAATATAATCGTCACCGCCCACTTCAAACCCCTTCAAAATATCAGATTCCTCATCTTTTGCCGTCAAAAAAATTATCGGAATATTTGATTTTTTTCTTATTTCCTCACCAAAACTGAATCCTTCTCCGTCAGGAAGTGTCACATCCAATAATACAATATCAAACTCGTCATTCTCAAATGCAACCCTCGCATCTGCAATATTTACAACATGTTTAACAAAAAAATCTTCTTTGTTGAAATAATATACCAATCCGATACTCAAAGATTTGTCGTCTTCAATCAATAATATCTTTTTCATATTAACCTCAAAATCTATTTATTAAAGCTATTATAACACTTTATATTCCGAAATATCTCAGTTTTTGTATTAATCACATATATTCTCAAATATAAAAAGAACCCTACTTAAGAGTTTTTTTATAATCTTTAAGTAGGATCACTGTTTTTTTCGTGTTTCTTGAGTTTTATCTTCAGTTTTTTCTCTATCTTTCAAAGATTGAGATTTTTCAATATTTGAACACGCTGATATTACAAGTGTAAATAATAATAAAATTAAAGATAATTTTTTTAAATTGTTTTTCATTCTAAATTTCTCCTTCTTTTTTCTTAATTTCTTGAAGAATTTGACGAATCCTTCTCTCTGTAAGACCAAATTTCATAGCGATATCTTTTGGATGCATCTGTACTCTATTTTCGTATACAAATTTCCTGATATATTCCTTTGAATAAAGTTTTTGAGGAAATTCAACTGATACTCCCCTAAATCGATCATAGATTTTCTTCATGTTTTGCTATCCGATTAAATAACATAACTCCTTATAAATGTCGTTAAAACACTCTATCCCCTCGTTTGCTCCCTCCCCTTCTAACTCATATTCTACAAATCTATCGCAGAATTTATTAGATGAAAAATTCCATGAATATTTCTCTTCGGATTTCATATTTTGCCCTCCCGTAAATTAAATTTGGATTTTTCCATAGAGAGCCATGTAATTTTTGACATAGAAATATATAAAAATTATTTGCAAGTAAAAATAAATTTTTTCTTTTAAAAAAATAAAAATCCTCTTTACATTTGTTTAGTAAAGAGGATTTTTATTTTTAATTTTTCATACTTGAAAACTTTTTAGACTAAAGTATTCTAAATATAAATCATAACTGAATCTTTCTATTCAATTTCAGTTCTGATTTGAAGGTGTTCAGGAATATTAAATATATCTTTTTTCAAAAATAAGGGATAAAAATATTCATCCTTTAATCTGTCAAATTTTAACCACTCAAACTTATTAGTATGGTAAAACTCATTAATTGTAAATTTCTCTCCCCTTTCCAATAGATCGGTTTTTGAAATATCAATTAGAAAATAGATACATATTTCGTGATAATTCAACTTACTAACATCTTCTGTAAAAAAACTTTGATTTATCCACAAAGGGCGTATAATTTCAGATTTTATATTTAGTTCTTCTTCAACCTCTCTTATCACTGCATGCTCTGCCGTTTCTCCAATTTGTACCCTACCTCCCGGCAAGTAAAAATATGGAGACCTTTCATCCTTCATTGCGAGTATTTTATTTTCATTTATAATAACGGCACACACTCGGTAATTAAACTTATCTTTACCTGAAACATAAGAAATATCCATCTTGTTTATCTCCTTACTTGATGTAGCAACATCTTAAATTTTGACTTTCTCATTGTATCATAAAACAATCTTATAAAAATGATATATGAAATATTAATCCGTTCAAAATTGATAATGAATTCTAAAGAAATGATACAATGGAATAAAATGTATTTGATTTTCGCAATTGAAAATATATTTTTAATTTAATTCTTTATATAAAACATAAAATTACTAATGGTCTTATTTACAACTTTAATTATTTATAAAACTTAACACCTACTTTCTTTTCATCCAATCAAACATTAATAATAATACTACAAATAATAATGCTATTGCTATATTTACAATAACTGTTATTCTTCCAGTTAAATCATCAAAACTTTTATAAAATAGAAATGTAAATGATGAAAAAAATATAAGTATTACAAAATAGTAAAACAAAAATTTTTCAAATATTTTCATCTAAATTGCTCTCCCCCTTCAATCTATTATTATCCAGATTTAAAATTTGTATATTGAAGTTTTAGATGTTTCTAACGCATCTTTTACAATTACATAGTTACTTGTTAAAAAATAGCAAATCAAATTCTCTGATATAAATACATATGATACAATTCCGAAGATTGAATAAATTATCCAATATCGATTAAATTTTATACAATATACCTCCACAATAAATGCTCTACAATAAATAGTATTTTTTAATAATAATCTTCATCGGCACCTTTGTTTTATTAAAAAGTTAAAAGACATATTGCTTTTTCTCCTCTAAAGTTAAAGTATCTACATTCAAACAAAGAAGAACCATATGTTCAACTTTATAAATCCGACAATTTGATTAATCGGAAAACTTCATATTCCGAAGTATATCAATTTTTTAATCAAATCTCCAATTTTAATCTTTTCATTGTATCTGTTAACGGCAAATCCGAACCTGCTTATTATTACTTCTGTATTTCCGTCTATGTCGGTTCTGTATATCTTTATTTTTCTATTTTTCAATCTTTCCAAAACTTCTTTTGTCGGATGACCGTAACGATTCTTCCCAACGGATATTACCGCATTGTCGATTTCGTTGTTATCCAGGAAAATATCTCGTGTTGAATGCTTGGATCCGTGATGTGCAACCTTTAGAAAATCTATTTTTTCATTCAAAATTATATCATCCTCTCCTTTTTCTATATCTCCCGTAAACAGAAATATTTTTCCGAAAAACTCTCCTTTCAATACCATTGAAGAATCATTGCTTGTTTGTCCTTTTTCTCCATCTTCAATCACTTCCAACAATATATTTTCCAGCTCATAGATATCATGCTTTTTGAGCTTCTCTTTTCTTTTTATCCTTTTGTCGTCCTGATTATAGTAAATTCTTCCTATTTGGAAATTGTCCTGCAAATATATAAGATTACCCATATGATCCAAGTCTCCATGTGAAACAAACACTGAATCTAATGAATAAATTCCATTTTTAAGAAGATATTTCTTGAGTTTTTTTCCACTGTCATTAAAATTTAGAGGATTTCCTCCTGTGTCAATCATTACGCTTTTACCGTTACTTCTGAGTAAGATTCCGTCTCCCTGACCTATATCGACAAAGTTTATATAAACCTTTGGATTGAAGAAATCAAAAAATATCATTAGGAGTAAAACCGTTATAAATTGAAGAGTTCGTCTCATGTTATTTTTCACAAATCTTATAATCTTCTTGTACTCTAAAACAAGAACCAAAAGTAAATAGTAAAGGACAATCTCCGATATGTTTGGAGATCTGAAAAAAAGTCTGAAAATTTCTATGTTTTTAAGAATTGCGGTCGTTGTAATTATGAATGTATATATACCGTCTAAAATACTTGTAATAAAGACATTTACCACACCCAAAGAAATCATCCCGAGTATCAGATAAATTTCTATAAACGGAACGATGACGATATTGGCAATAAAAGATACAAGATTAATTTCGTTATAATAATAAATTTGAATCGGCAATACTGAAATTTGTATGGAAAAAAGTAAGAGCAATTGTTTATTTGTATTTAAAAATCTCGTTTTCAATTTGGTGTACACATAATTTATCCCAAAAATTGACGCAAAGCTGAAATAAAAGCCGGGAGAATATATGTAATAAGGATTTATTATCAATACTATAAATGCAGTTAAAACAAAAACATTAATCTTGTCATGGATTTTATTTTTATAAATGATTACATATTGCAACAAATAAGATACCAATGCTCGCAATATTGAGACCGGAAATCCCACCAAATATCCGTAAGAAAAAAGAAATATTATTAAAAGTATACTGAAATACTTCTTTTTTACTCTTAGATTCTCTCCTATTTTTTCAAGAAAAGTAATCAAAACATTTATATGAAGACCCGATATTGCCAATATATGCGCCAGTCCCACAGACCTGAAAGATTCATAGTCCAATTCGGAATTGGAATCATTTAAAATAATTGCTTTTAAAAATTCTTTTCCTTTACTTCCACCTTTTTCCAAAGATTTGAGAAGAGCTGAATAAATTTTGTTCTTTATTTCTTTTTCCAATCCAAGTTTAGATATTTTTTTTGCATCAAGTTCAGTGAATATCTCCTTGGACTTCAGATAATTCCTATAATTGAAAACTTTAAAATTTTGTACGCCAAATACTTTTTTAAAAACTCCGTCAATCTCAAGCACATCATCTATCTCAAAATCTTTTTTAGTATTCAACACAGAATTAAAAGACATCTTTCTACCGTCAATACTTCTTACTTTTACAAAATACCGGTTGAATCTCAAAAATACTTTTTTATGATATATTTTAACCTCTATTTTTTTATATTTTTCTTCAAAAAAATTTTCACTTTTTGAGTGTATCCCCGTAATCAAATATCCTAATACGGTCACAAAAATAAAAATCATTGAATATTTAACACTGTTTTCTTTTACGATAAATCCGAAAATAATTATTAGTACAAAAACCAATGCCAGGTCAAAATAAAATATCTCAAATAATAAAATGCCAAATAAATAAAATAATAAAATAATTAAAATTGGTCTTTTCATTTTACATTCTCCATTGGTATAATATAAACGAGGTGATTAAATGAATGTGAATCCTTATATTACTAAAATAAAATCAAGTATTATCAAAAGAAAATATGTAAATGATTCAACGCATATCGTGATAACAAAGAGTATTGAAATAGATAGAAAAAAATACAATATTGAGGGAGAAGATATAACAATAAACGGTTCAGCTGTAAACAGTAATTATGAATCCAGCATCGGAAGAGTTTATGTAATAGGCACAAAGCCGGAATCTGATTTAGTTGTGATGGAAGCGGATTATGAAAAGAGAATTCAAATTCTTAAGTCTCTGACTTCAAGATACTTAATTCAAAGCGCTTTGAAGAAATATATGAATCTTTCCGCCATAAACTTTTCAACCTCTCCAAAAATATCTTCATTTCAGATAAATAATATCTTTTTCAAAAATCAAGCTGAAGATATTAAATCAATATTGGAAAAAGTAATTAATATTTATATAGGTTTTGCTTTGGATGTAAAAGACTCTGATGAGGGCAAAGTTTTGATTGATGGAATTTATGACGGTGAATTTATCGCTCCCCACCTTTCAAATATTTCCGAAATTTTCAATTTCAAAATAGATTCCTATTATTTTGCCAATAATGGTATTATTTTCAATTATTCAAATTAATTAGATTATATGATAAATTTGATATTTCAAACTGTCAATTTAATTACAAAAAATTAATCCCCTTTTAACAAGGGGATTTAAATATATTTTAATTAATTGCTGATTTCTAATTTATAATTCATTCATTTATATTAGAAAATTTTTAATTTTTATTCTTTATTTTTGTGTATATAAAACACTTGTATTAGAAATAAAAATATCACGATTACCATGCTGAAATAAAATCCTTTGCTTATATGCACTAATGAAAACTCTTTAAATACTTTAATTATAAGAGGAAGCCAAAATATGATATTTCCAATGGCAACCATTAATAATTTATTTATTTTTCTCATTTCTATAAAAATAGCAACCAGTACAAGCATATATCCAAGTACACTTGAAAATCTATTTACAGTTACAAAGTACTCTCCGGTATATGTTTTTACTCCTGAGGGTCCCGCCCATGTTAAAAATAATGTCAATAAAGGCAAAATCGCCAATATCATACTTGTTAAAAGTACTTTTTTATTCTTTTCCATATCGTCTCCTTTGAAAAGTATTTTATCTATTGATATATAGATTTTGAAATCACAATACTGTGTGGTTTTTCAAATTCTCTATCCAAATAATTTTGATATGTGCCGGGTGAAATAAATCCTTTTGCACTCAAAATATCCGTTCCCGCCTTTCCTATAATTGAATCAGCCAATAGAACACAATTTGTAGAAAGTACAAAATATGTCTTAAATTTGGACTCTTTAAATTTAAAGAATCTTGCTCCAAGACGTTCAGTCATCTTATAGGCATACATTACATCTTTTTTTCCGTCAGTATCCTTTGAAACAGGTTCATTACTTGGAATCCATGGCACGGTAAGTTTATCAAGTTGTGATAGCCTTTCTTCCACCGCAAACCTCTGCTCCTTTGTTAGAATTATTCCATATCCCAACAGAGTCTTATGGCTTTCTTCCTTGCAAAATTCAATATATGATTCACGCCCGGCTTTCAGCAACACTCCGTCTCCCATCATATTGAAAAACCTCTGCGATGTTTCGTCATAATTTCCGTAAGATATAACCACGTCTTCATAACATAAATCTACATGTCCAATCGCTCCAAATCCGTCTTTTGTAACATGTATAAAAATTTCCAGATCAGGAATTGCGGAGATTTTTTGTACATTGTAATGTTTTTCTATATTCTCTTCGGAATTTTCCAATAAATAGTCATTTATTTTTTGTAAGGTTCTTCTGGGTATTAATGCCGCTATAGCCAGAGGTAGAGGAATCCTTGTCCTTCGTTTTAAATTATTTTTACCTATTTCACTTTCAAAAAAAATCCCATCCCTGATATTTGTCAACCCATACATAAATAGATAAATTCCGACAACTAAAAATTGCATTTCGGAATCTCCCGTTGTGGATAAAAAGCTTGCAATCCCCAATAAAACAAGCCATACTCCGTCTATAAGATAACGACTTCTGGGACGGATATTATCTTTTAAGTAAAGATAGTATGTCACTAAATTTATAAAAGATGCAAATATCAAATATACCCCTACTAAAATTGCCGTTAAAAAAATTGGAACATTGGTTGTAAAATTTGAAGTTAAAAGATACCCCAGAATTAGAATCTTAAATAATAATACAAGAAAATTATCCGGTGATCTCTTTTTCCCGAAAATTGCAGATACAAAGTCAAATATCGCAAGCAATTGCCAAATTAACAAAATAAATTTAAGCCCGACAACAGGAAGAAAACTTCCGGTTAGCATCAAGAATGCTCCCAATACTAAATAAATTATTCCTTTTAAAAGTAACTGTCTGCCGGTCAATCCTAATTGACTAATTTTTTTCATAATCCTTCACACATTATTTTTTATTATTATACCATAGCTTAAATTTAACTATTTTCTTGTTTCGTAGAAAATTCAATCTTTATTTATAAACAGTAATAACACAATGGTTATTACCGCTAAACTTTAGAATGAATCTATTTCATACAGATTAACACTTGATTTTACCTTATAAATTACATCTTTTCTTTCAACAATTATATTGGCTCTTTCTCTCAAATCATCTTCCGCTTTTATCATTTCCAGTAATTTTCGGGAAGGATTTATAGCCGTGGCATTCTTCATTTTCCTTAACATCGAGAAATCTCCGTTGGTATCTCCATAAGCATAGGATTTATCGACATCAATGTTGAATTCCTTCACTATATTCTCTATTTCTCTCTGTTTAGAATCACTGTCCCACATTTGGATTATATCCCCTGAAAAATTATCTTCTTCATCAAATATATATTTTGTTCCCCTATAATCATCAATTCCATACTTTGCTGCGAGTCTCTTTACAAGAAAAGTAGGCGAACCGGATATAAAAAATACTTTATGTCCCATTGATTGATGATATTTTATCCTGTCTCTCGTATATCGATAAACCATTTCACCACCTTCATCAATAACTTGTTGAGCGGTAAAGTCAATAAGTGACTTGTTTATCCCCATCAATTTTTCTCTATATACATCGCTTACTTCGTGAAGATAAGTATCAAAATCACCATACCTTCTTTCAAACTGTTCATATTTAGGTTTGATATTGTTCACCCAATAAGCTTCATCAATAATTCCATATTTAACCAATTTTTTAAAATGCTTAATCAATATTGATTCTCTTACAAAAGTTCCGTCTATGTCAAAAAATGCTCCTACTTGTTTCATCCCTCATCTCCCTTCTAAATAATTTTCAATTACTTATACTTTCATGCTTGAAACAATTTATTTATCCTTTTTTTGTGCTTTTATAATTCTAGTTTCCTTTAGACTGTCCTTTTTATCCTCAGATTTCTGAGAAATGGTATTTTCTTCAATTTTCTTGGATACCTTCACAGTCATTTTTTCGTCCGCTTCCTCGTTTTCCTTAACTTCGTTCGATTTGATATTTGTTTTTTTATCTCTTTTTTGAACTTTGTTTTTTCTGAACATTCCTGATAATGAATCTAAAAGGTCCAATACCGCAGAAAACAAAAATCCGACTCCTCCGAACGCCAATATTTTTATAGCCGTTTTAATACTGTTTATTCCGCTGTCTTCCAATATGTCCTGATATCCTCTGAAAAGAAGAACAAAACCTACAATAATCGCCAATATATGCAATATATACTTTACATATTTTTTCTTTATAAAAATGTATAAAAACACCGTTACCACAATTGCAATGATTGCAAAAATCGGAACTATCGTTATATCACTTTTATATTTTCCCAATAATTGAAATATACTTTTCATTTCTTCCTCCTAAAACTTGTAATCTTCTATCCATTTTAGTTCGTCTTCACTAAGCTCATAATCATCCTGTAAAGTCAAGATTTCAGCCTTATCTTTTCTAACTACTAATGTATGTTCAAATTGACATGATTTGGATCCGTCTCTCGTTCTGGCCACCCATCCGTTATCATCCAGTTTCATTTGATATGCTCCTATATTTACCATGGGTTCTATCGTAATTACCATATTCTCGATAAGTCGCTTTCCTCTTCCGGGTTCTCCATAATGAAGCACTTGAGGATCTTCATGCATTTCTTTTCCTATGCCATGTCCTACAAAATCTCTTACTACCGAAAAACCATTTTCCTCTACATATGATTGTATGGCATGCCCTATATCTCCAAGTCTCTTGCCGGATACGGCCTGCTCAATTCCCAAGTACATAGATTTTTCCGTTACTTCCATAAGTTTACGATCCTGCTCGGAAAGTTCTCCAACTGCATACGACCAACATGAATCAGCCAAGTACCCTTTGTAATTTACAACATTATCTATCGAAAGTATGTCTCCTTCTTTCAAAATCACATCATTTCTCGGAAATCCGTGACAAATTTCGTCATTTAACGAGGTACATAACGCAAACGGAAATCCGCTATATCCCTTTTGTTCAGGTTTTGAATCCTTATACAGCATAAATTTTTCAGCAAAATCGTTTATCTGCATAGTTGTAAGTCCGGGTCTGATTATTTTTTTTATCGCCAAATGTGTTTTACATAGTATTTCACCGGCTTTTTTCATCCCCTGAATCTCTTCTTCAGTTTTTAAATATATCATTCTTTTCTCCTAAGATTTTTTTAAATCTGTCATCATTATACATGCCGGAAAAGTCATTGTCTTTTCTTGCATATTCTATCAAACCTTTGTCCAATTCAACAGCCTTTTCCAAATTAGTATAGGCACAGTTTTTCATCCCCATAATTGCATAAACACAAGCTCTGTTGTAATATAAATCAGACGATATATCGGATGAATACTCTATTCCTCTATTTAATATTTCCAAAGCATTTGTCAACATGTCATTATCTATATAAAGTGCTGATAAATTCAGATAATTATACCCATATTCAATATTTTTTTCAATAGAAAGCTCATATTGTTCAACAGCTTTCGCAATATTTTTGAGTCTTCCGTAAACGACCCCTTTATTAAAATATGGTCTGAAATAATTCGGATTTAGATCTATGGATTTATCCAATACCTTAAGCGCTTCATCAAATCTGTCAAGATTTTCATATATAGCTCCCATATTGTTATACGCCATAAAATCATCTTCTACTAATTCTACCGTCTTTTGATAATAGTATAAAGCCTCTTCATACCTTTCATCATTGTCCAATAGATTTGCTAAGAAAAAGTAGGACCTGTCATATTCAGGATTTATATCTATGCATTTTTTATATAGACTTTCCGCCTCATCTTTCAACCCCTGTTTTTCTTTAATCATAGCAATTGCATAGACTGCAGGACTCTGAGTATTATCCAGATCATATATCTTATAAAATTTTTCAAGTGCCAAATCATCCTCTTCGGTTTCATCCAAAATCAGCCCCTGAATATATAAAATTTCTATGAGTTCCTTTTCGTCTGAGGCATATTCTTCAGCTTTTCTGGCATATATCAGCGCCAAGTTCAGTTTTCCCTGGGCATAATAACTCTCCGATTTATTATAAAAGTTTAAATATTTTATGTTCATCATTACTCCTAACAAGTCAATTATATCAAAAAATAGAATTATTTATATTTTTTACTGATAAAAACTCTCCCTATTTACAATTTTCTAAATTTTGATTGAATCGATAGCAAAAATTTTTTCAATTAATTAAGCGTATTTCACCTTTTTTGCCAATATATCAATCTTTTGTGATAGAATTAAATTAAGAAAGCGAGGAAAGAAATGAAAAGAAAACATGAGTTTTACGAAACCAATGATGAAATAATTGTTGATGCTTTTATAGAAATTCCAAAAGGAAGTTCAAATAAATATGAATTTGATCATGAAAAACATAGAATTGTTTTGGACAGAGTTCTTTACTCTCCAATGTACTATCCCACAGATTACGGATTTGTTCCCGATACTTTGTCCGAAGACGGGGATCCTATCGATATATTGGTGCTTATAACCAATCCCACTTTTCCGGGGTGTACAATTCAAGCCAGAGTTATCGGAATGTTTGAAATGAGAGATGATAAAGGTAAAGACGAAAAATTGATTGCCGTTCCTACAACCGACCCGAGATTTGACGATGTTTATTCTCTGGAAGATCTTAATATTCATATAGAAAAGGAATTCGAATACTTTTTTGAAAATTACAAAACTCTTGAGGGTAAAAATGTTGAGGTAGGCGGTTGGAGAAATGTAGGAGATGCAAAAATAGCTTTGGATGAAGCCAGGTTAAGATATGAGAATTCAAAGAAATAATATTGAAAGAAATATCTTGATTGCACTTACTTCAATCGGGATAGCGGGCTTGATTTTGGGTTCAATTTACGATCTGGATATCAATATGAAACTATATAGCCGTGGGAATATATACCCTACATTTTTCAGGATTTTCGGTGAGATTCCGATGGTGCTTTTTATAGTTGCTTTCAGTATAAATTACTTAAAAATCAACAGAAATAAAAATGATATAAGCATTGTTTTGTCCATTATGGCACTTGTGTTATTCCCCTTGATTTCAGGGATGGGAATACCTAAATATTTCGACATCCACAGTATATATATAAAAATTTCAATGATGATTCTGTATTTTTTGTTCGGATATTTGATATCGATAAAAATGAAAATTGAGAACAAAGCTCAGTTTTCAATCTATGCATTAAATGTCATAATTGCCGTTTCAATCGTGGTGGTACTTACGGAAATAATGAAACTTCAGTGGGGAAGAATTAGATTTAACGAAATGCTTAAGTCGGGTTCTTTTGATAAATTTACCAATTGGTGGACGATGAATTCAAATCCTCATACGGATACTTTTAAATCATTTCCGTCAGGTCATACATCGGCTGCCGCTTCAACTTTGATACTTATGTACCTGCCAAGATTTTACAAATTTAAAAAATTTGAAAAATTATTAATTTTTCTTCCTGTAATTTGGACAATTCTTGTATATTTTTCAAGGATTTTAGACGGAGCACACTTTCTTAGTGATGTTTCTGCGGGGCTGCTTATTGCAACAACCGTATTTTTAATAACCGACAGAAAAATAGTCAAAATCAAATGATTTTGACTATTTCTCTTCAAAACTATATAATTAGATTGCGCCTTGCCCTCTTAGTTAAATGGATATAACAAGCCCCTCCTAAGGGCTAGTTGTGAGTTCGATTCTCGCAGGGGGTGCCATATTGAGAAAGCAGATAATCTCTAACGATTATCTGCTTTCTTTACTTTATCAATCAGTTTTTCTGTAAGATGGATTCGCTCTTCCGGAGTTTTTGCACCATTTATAACGGTAACATATCTCTGAATTTCATCTTTCTCATCCGAATAGATTTCAAACACGCCTACAAATCCGTATCCGGCTTCCTCTGTATATCCGGTTTTCAAGCCGATCATTTCATCATAGTATTTCGTAATCGGAAGAGTCGACTCTCCGTAAAAATCTCTTTCCTCCATGTGTAAAACCCTCGTTTTAGCATAAGCGCTTACACTCGGATATTTTTCAAAAATATTTTTTGCCAAGTTAAATAAATCTCTTGCGGACATCCTGTTGTATTCTCCGCTATCTTTAGTTATCCCCGTAGGATTTACAAATTTACTGTTTTTTAATTTCAGTTCGGAGGCTTTGTTATTCATTTCCTCTACAAATTCTTCTTCGGTTCCCGAAGAATACCTCGCCAAAATGCTTGCGGCATCATTTCCCGATACTATCATTAATCCGTTAAGCAATTCCTCGATACTTAATTCTTCACCGACCGTTGTTTTAAAATTTGAATATTCCGAGTTGTTGTAAAATGTATCTTCTTCTTCGATTGTAATATAGTCATCCAACCCAAACTCCGAGTTTTCAATCTTATCCATAACGACATAGTATGTCATAAGTTTCGACATTGAAGCAACCGGATAACTCTGCTTGGAGTTGTTTTCATAAAGTATCTCCCCGGAATCAAGATTTGCCAGTAAGACAATTTTATTTTTAAATGTTTCATCCGAATTGAATAAAGATTTGTCTTTTACAAAAAAATATAAAACTCCAAATATAATCATAAGTATAAATAATTTTTTCTTCATCTTCGCCCCTAAATTATTATAGCTTATATTTTTAACATCAATATTACTATATAATAACAAATCTGTAAAAAACTGTATCAGAATTTTTATTTTCCGATACAGTTTTTTTAAATCAAATTAAACTTTTCCAAAGCTTTATAAAATCCGTCATTTGATAATGTGTCGGTGACATAATCCGCAACAGCCTTTACGGGATCGCTGGAATTACCCATTGCAATTCCCAATCCACAGTCTCTGATCATCTCCAAATCATTCATACTGTCTCCTATTGCAACACTTTCCGATATCGGAATTTCATAATAATCAAGGAGTTTTTGAATCCCCGTAAATTTATTGTTTCCTTTCAAAACCAATTCGGCATAATTCTCGTATTTTATAAGCTCCACTCTCTCATCCAAAAACGATTCCACCACTTTATAAACCTCGGTATTCATTCTATAAAGTATCAATTTGCTTATATTGGTCTTCTCTTCCAAATAATTCTCCAATTTTACTATACAGTCTTTAGGAATGTAAAAATCATAAGCTGAGTATCTGTTATCTCCCTTCAATTCATACATTGATTTAATGCTGTCCAAATATTTTTGGTATTCAAACTCTCCGAAATATACCTTGGTTTCACCTTCCAAACCGAACTTTATATCAGTTTTTTTGAATTTGTCAATCAATTTTAAAACCAAATCTTCCGGAATAAACTCTTTGTAAATCGCTTTGTTGTCAACGAAAACATAGGATCCGGCCGCACATATATAACCGTCAAATTTAAAGCTCTCAAAATCCTTTGAAATTTCCGCCAACGATCTGCCCGTGCTTAAAAAAATCTTATGTCCTCTTTCCTTCAGTTTCCTTAATCCCTCAACTGTACTCGGTATTATTCCCTGACTATGGCTAAGTATTGTTCCGTCTATATCTATAAAAATATATTTCATCTTTTCTCCATTAAAACAGCATCATTATATTGTCAAAAAACTCTTTAAGTTTTTGTCCCAAAATGGTAAAGAAATTTGCCCTTTCGACATATCCTCTATTCACCAGATTTAAAGTTTCGATTTCCTTATCCCCCATTTTTACAAGAAGCTCTCCCAATGCTTCTCCGTCTTCGTGAGGTGTGTTCATTCCTTCTTTTATCTTGTAGCTTATTTCAACATCATCATACATTCCGATAACTTTGTAAACACTTTTTTCCGGATACAATTTAATGAATCCTTCTTTGGAAGTTATATCTTTTTTATCAATTACCGCCAAATCGGAATTAATGATCATTTCATATTTGTAATTATTTTTTACGAAATCAACCAATTCATCGGTTGTCTTCGCTCTTTGTTCAACGGTTTCCGCACCGTTTACAATCGTTATTATTTTATATCCTTGACCGGATTTAATCTTATTCATATCGAATAGACCTACAAATCCGTATCCCGCCTCTTCCGTAAATCCGGTTTTAAGTCCTTCGGATGATTTATCATGTTCAAGGGTCGGATGGGTAGCATGCCCCGTATATCCTCTCTCAGGATACTCCAAAACTTGGATTTTTCCATAATCAACAGTTTCAGGATAAGTTTTTAAAATATGCCTAGAAAGTACAAATAGATCTCTTGCCGACATCTGATTATATTTAGGAATTTTTTTTCCGTTTTCCCCTGTTATATATTCCGTTATTCCCGACGAATTTACAAAACTTGAATTTTTCAAGCCCAATTCTCCAGCTTTTCTGTTCATCATATCGACGAAATTCTTCTCAGTTTTTGCTACTTTTTTTGCTAAAGCCACAGTTGCATCATTTCCTGAAACAACCATCAATGCTTTTAACAAATCTTCCACCTTTATTTTTTCACCCTTTTGTGTTCCAAAATTTGAATATTCATAAGTATTATAAGATGCCACCTCAGAGTCGATTTCAACCTGATCCGTCATTTTTAATTTGCCTTCTTTTATATAATCTTTAACCACAAGATATGACATCAATTTTGACATTGAAGCTACGGGATAGGGTCTTTCATCGTTTTTCTTATAAAAACTCATTCCGCTTTCCAAATCACCCGCAAACATTACTTCTATTTCACTTTCATATGTGAAATGCTCAGATTGAGCATTTGAAATCGGCAAAAATGAAAATATTAAGATTAACGCCGTTAAAATACTGATCTTTTTCATCGTCTTTCTCCATCCCTGTTTAGATAAATCTGTCTTATAAAACTCATTGTCTCTCTGTCTTCAAGTTTCGGATATTCGAAACTCATTTTTCTTGAAATCTCCAATCCCATTTTTCTATACAAGCCCGCCAGTAAAAATAAGGAAGTCCAAAAGTTTTCAACATCATTTGTTGAAAATATTTCTTGATAATCTCCATAAAGTTCCTTGTCCAAATATATATTCAAACCTTCTCCATATACTGAATTTTGTATATTTTGAGAATATTTAATCGATATATAAATATTTGCAAGGGCAAGTAAATCTTTCTTCAAATTGTCATAAAAATAGTTAGCTCTTACCAAATTCTTATTTTCCAACATAATTGACAATTCAGCCAATTTGAAATAAAAATTTTTTGAACTGTTATTAAATTCTTCAGGACTCGGAAGATCAATCCTGTTTTTTTGTACATCTTTTTTTGAAATAACTCTATCTTTATCAACTATTACTTCATAGTTTGAAAATCCGTCCATTAAATTTAATACTTCATCTCTGTCTACAAATATTATCTTGAACAAAACCTTGCTCTTAAGCACAATCTTTGCGATTTGACACTCCACATTTTTATGTTGATATTTTTCCTCTGTGATAAGCACCAAATCCTGTTCCTTGTAAAACATGGAGGAAAGCAATTTAATGTTTCCGACCTCTTCAAGTCCTATTATCAGTTCCACTATACTTGATGACTCTTTAACGGAAATAACCTGATTTCTTTTTTCTATATTAATTGCCAATCTTATATTATCTATATTGGCAATTTTCTCTTTTAAGCTCTTTAATAATTCTTTTTTCATAAACTCACCTTTCTAAACAATTATTATATCAAAATTGACAATTAAATTTAAGCAATTTATACTTATAGTACAAGATATATAAAAGGAGGAGCGTATGATTAAAGAATTTAAAGAATTCGCGTTAAAAGGTAATATATTGGATCTTGCCATCGCCGTTATAATCGGTGGGGTTTTTGGTAAAATAGTAAGCTCATTGGTTGAAGATGTTATGATGCCCTTGATAGGATTAATTTTTAACCAACCTGATTTTTCCGGAATTGTATTATTTGGTGCTGTTAAACTTGGGCTTTTCATAAATGCTATTGTAAATTTCCTAATAGTTGCTTTTGTATTATTCCTGGTTGTTAAGGCTATGAATAAAGCTAAGGAAAAAATGGAAAAACCGAAAGTTGAAGTTGTTGAAGAACCTACTACAAAAGAATGTGATTTTTGTAAAACGGAAATACACATTGATGCTACAAGATGTCCACATTGTACATCTGAACTTAAATAGTATTAAAGCAGTTTTTGTAAAATAGCTTAAAACGGCTAAATCCTTGGGAGTTAGCCGTTTTTTATATGGTTGATATGCAAGCTATTAACTTTTATATTACTTAGAGATATACAATCTGAACAGAATAAAATAAAATTTACAAACATTATTTTTCATTAGCCGATTTTTACTTTATTCCAACCGCCTCTTTCGCTAAATTATCCGCCATATCGTTATACTTATCATTCGAATGAGCTTTTACCTTAACGAAGACCACATCTATTTTATCCTTGATTTCATCATAGAAACTCTTGTATTTTTGAGTTAATTCAATATTAGTCTTCCAATTTCCCAATGCCCATTCTCTTATACCCATGTAGTCAAAATACAGATATATTTTTTTCTTATTCCTTCTTAAAGCCTCTTTTATTGCAAAAACCGAACCATAAACTTCACCCGCAACATTCCTTTGATTTTTAAGCTCCTCATGAAAGAAAGAGTCCTTCATATACTCTTCTTTTTCACCGTCTATTAAAACTATTCCGTAACCGAAGCGATAAGTAGTGATGTTATATGATCCGTCGACATAAGCTATAATCTCATCGTCTTTCAGCTCATCACATTTTTCCTCACTTTCAGAAATAAATTTTAAAGCTTCTTCTTCGGTTGGAAATTTTTTATAAACTGCCCCTTTGAAACCTTTTACCTGAATATTGCACTCGTCCCAAGTTTTATAAACTCCAGGATTTCTTCCGACCTTTACCGCATAAAAGTTTTTTTTCATTTTAAACTCTTCTGTGTGCCATTCTTGATGCGGCAGCTGCCGCGATCGCAGCTACTATGTCATCCAAAAAGGTATTTACCGTACCGTTTTTCGCCTCATCAAGTTTCTTTATAATTCCAATCTTTTCCTTATCCAAAAAACCGTAATTCGTAAGACCGATAGAGCCGTAAAGATTTACTATCGAAAGAGGAAGAATTTCATCAATTCCGTAAAGCCCCTCATCCGACTTGATTATACTTGAAATAGGTTCAATAAACTTCCCTTCTTCCACCAATTTATCTATTTCTATTCCTGTCAGAACCGCATGAACAACTTCTCTTTTTTCAAGAACTTTGTTTACATTGTGAAGGCAGAATTCATGAGTTAATCCTTCATAATACTTTTCTTGCAAAATATATACTATATCCGCAATATCTTCCAATTCTACGCCTCTTTCCTTCAATGAAAGTTTTGTCATTTCAGTCAATTGTTCCATCGGATACTTATATTTTTCTTTCAAATTTCCCTTCATATTTTCTCCTTAAAATCCCGGTTTCTCAAGAAGTCTGAACATATTTTTCTTGTATTCTTCAACTCCGGGTTGATCAAACGGATTTACTCCAAGTACATATCCCGAAACACCTACCGCATATTCGAAGAAATATAGTAATCTTCCAAGGTTGTATTCGTCAATTTTTTCAATTTCCAATACTATATTCGGAACCCTTCCGGTAACATGCGCTTCTATTGTAGCTTCACAGGCTTTTTTATTTACATAATCAACTGTTTTTCCTGCCAGATAATTAAGCCCGTCTAAATCTTCTTCGTCTTTTTTTATTTCTATATCAATCTTAGGTTGTTTAACACTAATTACGGTTTCAAATATATTTTTAGATCCATCCTGAATCATTTGTCCCAAAGAATGCAAGTCGGTTGTAAATCCAACACTAACCGGGAATAATCCCTTTTCCCCCTTTCCTTCGGACTCTCCGTACAATTGTTTCCACCATTCAGCCACATTTCTCAACTTAGGTTCATAGTTTACCAATATTTCAATTTCTTTACCTTTCCTGTACAGAATATTCCTGATAGCAGCATACTGTAGCTCGGCATTTTCTTCAAATTCTCTTTCAAGAGCAAGTTTTCTCTCAAACTTCGCCCCCTCCATTAATTTTCTGATATCAACTCCCGCTACTGCAAGCGGAAGCAATCCAACGGCAGTTAATACGGAAAATCTCCCCCCTACATCATCCGGAACGACAAATGTCTCATATTCCATATTTGTTGCCAATGTTTTTAAAGCCCCTTTCCCTCTGTCGGTAGTTGCAAATATTCTTTCTCTGGCCTCTTCTTTTGAATATTTATTTTCAAGAGCTTCTTTGAAAATTCTAAAGGCAATTGCCGGTTCGGTAGTAGTTCCCGATTTTGAAATTACATTTATCGAAAAATCTTTGTCTTTTACATATTCCAACAATTCATACATCTCTAAAGAAGATAGATGATTACCTACAAATATAACTTCCGGTTTTGCCTTTTCATAGCTGTTAAGTAATGCGTCATTAATTGCCTTAGCTCCTAAATAGGAACCTCCTATACCTATTGCAATCAAAACATCTGAATTATTTCTTATCTTTTCCGCAGCCTTTAATATTCTCTCAAACTCATCTTTATCGTAATTTTCGGGAAGATCTATCCATCCTAAAAAATCACTTCCCTTTCCTTCTCTGTTTTTTAACAGTTCATCAGCTTTTAGCACTTCTCCTTTAATGTAATTTAGACTTTCGTAAAAAAAGCTGTTTTCTAAATTAATTTTCATAATTTCCCCCTATTTAGCCCTTATATCCATGAACAGCATGGCGACATCATCTTTCTGTTCCAACCACCTGTATGTATTTAAGTGCTTTTGTAAACTTGTGACTAATCTTGGATTATTGCTGTTCTTAATAATCCATTTTTTCAAACTTTCTTCCCCGAAACGAACTCCGTTTCTATCCGTTGTTTCAAGCAATCCGTCAGTATATAGTAAAATTTTATTTCCCGCATGTAAATCAATTGATTTTTCGTTATATTTAACTTCCGGGAAGATACTAGAAATAAACAATCCTCTATTTCGCATAAATGCAACCTTATGGTCATTGAACAATAAAGGCATGCAATTATGTCCGGCATTTACATATGTCAATTTTCCTTTTTTTGTATCTATCAACATATAAACAATAGTAAAATATTGACTTTCATCCAACATCAACATTGAAAATCTTCTTTTAAGTTCATTCAATGTATCAGACGGCTGAATATTCGGAAATTCTATAAGTATGTTTTTCATAGTTTGGCGTATAAACATAGTCATTATGGATGCGGATATTCCATGCCCCACAACATCGGCAATATATACACCTATCCTGTCCTCATCGATCTCCACCACATCAAAAATATCTCCGGACAAATTGTCGGAAGGTATATGACCATATTGAAAGTGGATATTTTTAAAATTAAGTCTTCTGGGAAGAATACTCTTTTGGATTGTCCTAGCCAATATTATATCATCATTAATCTTTTTGTGTGCATTAAATAACTCTTCACTGATCCTTGTTTCCGTAGTTACATCCCTAAAAACTTCTATATACCCGATGATTTCATCTTTCTCAAAAACCGGTGACACCTTTACCGAATATATCTTATCCTGAATTTCTATATCTCTTTTAATGGTAGACTTATTTAGAGTGGTCGGATTAGACAAATTATAAAATAATCTGACTATATTGTAATTGCTTTTTCCATCTCTATAAAGTTCCTGTATCAAACTTTTCATGGCCTTGTTTTCAAACAAAACCGTTCCGTTTTGATTTCTTATTCTAACCAAATCTTCCATTGAATCAAAAACATTAAAACTTTTATATAGACTTGTCAGCTCTTGCATAGCACTCCTCTCAAAATAATCCCATCGGATCCGGCCCCGGATACTGATAATAATCTACCTCTATTCTTCCGTTATACAATTTTCTCTTTTTTATAGCCAATCTGTTTACACTTTCTTCAAACTCCTTATCCGCTGTGATAATAAAGAATGACCATGTTGTAAGTTTATCCAACAATTTTCCGATTGATCTGTAAATTTTCATAATTTCACTTTGATTTCCAATCCTTTCACCATATGGAGGATTGCTGATTAAAACACCGAAATTATTAAGCAGCCCGACCTTGCTCATATCTTTGGCAACGAACTCTATATCTTCATCCACACCTGCATTTATGGCATTCAGCTTCGCAATTTCTATGGAATTTTTGTCAATATCAAAACCCTTTATATCAAGTTTCTTGTCCTTAATCGCTTTATACGCATTAGTTTTTTCTTCTTTATAAATATTTTTATCAAACCAATCCCATTTGTTGAAATCAAAATCTCTCGAAATTCCCGGAGCTATATTTTTCGCAATTAAACATGCCTCTATCAAAATAGTGCCAGAACCGCAAAACAAATCCACCAGAGGTCTCTCTCCATTCCAATTTGATATTTGTACCAATGCCGCCGCCAATGTTTCCTTCATAGGCGCCTCATTTTGCTTTTGTCGATATCCTCTCTTGTGCAAGCCGTTGCCCGAAGTGTCAAGAGTAACCGTTGCAAGATTTTTAAGAATCGCCACATCAATATGATATCTCTCGCCGGATTCGTCGAACCAAGACTTATTAAATTTTTTTGACATTCTGTCAATAATAGCTTTTTTGGAAATGGATTGATTGTCTGAAATACTATATAGTTTTGATTTTACAGATTTTCCGGTCACTATATATTTGCCGTTTTCAGAAAGGTATTTTTCCCAAGGGATTTCGGATATATTGTCATATATATCCTCAAATGTTATAGCATTGAATTGAGCTATTTTTATTAGGACTCTTTCCGAAGATCTAAGCCATAAATTTGCCCGAACTATATCTCTCATATCTCCGGTAAATTCTACTTTACCATTTGAAACCGATATGTCCTTAAATCCCAATTTAATACATTCATCCTTAACTACACTTTCCAATCCGAATACAGTTGTAGCTATCAAGTTAAATTTTGTGTCCTTCATGTTTTACTCCTCAAGTATAATTATATCAATAAAAAAAATTTTGTTATCTTTTTTTTCTTTTGGGTATAAAGTAATAGCAAATAATATATTTAGGAGGATTTTATGTTAAAAGATACAGTTCAATCAGGAGACTGGAAAGGTGAAAAGCATGTACCTGCCGTTATAATAGAAAAAGCTAAAAAGGGAGATGTTGTTGTTAGGTTAAGAGTAGGAGAAGAGATTGCTCATCCTAATACTTATGAACATCATATTTCTTGGATTAAATTATTCTATTTACCTAAGGGTGCAAAACTTCCGGTAGAAGTTGCAAATGTTAACTTCTCAGCTCACGGTGAAGGAGAATCATTTACCGATCCTCAAACAATAGTAACTTTTAAAGCTGAAAAAGACGGTAAATTGTTTGCTCAAAGCTATTGCAATATCCACGGTCTATGGGAAAATGAATTAGACTTGGTATTGGAAGACTAATTGCTGATGATTATGCTTTGATATTAATTGAATTTAATATCAAAGCATTTTTTATTTTAAATAACTGTTAATATATTCTCTTTGTCCGATATTATTTCTTTTTCGAATACTTTTTTGTTGGTTTTCAAACATTTTTTCCAACTTTTTTCTTTAATTTGACATTGATTTTTATATTGATAAAATATTTATATCAAAATATAAGAGGAGGAATTATTTTGGAAAAGTTTTTTAAACTTAAGGAGAACAAAACATCTGTTAAAACTGAAATTTTGGCAGGTATCACCACTTTTATGACCATGGCTTATATCCTGGCTGTAAATCCGCTATTCTTGGGAAAAGCCGGAATGGATCCCCAAGGTGTATTTATTGCTACAGCTTTATCCGCTGCAATTTCCACTATTTTTATGGGATTATACGCAAGATATCCTTTTGCACTTGCACCGGGAATGGGACTTAATGCTTATTTTGCTTATGTTGTAGTTTTAAAATATAACTTCACTTGGCAACAGGCATTAGCTTTAATTTTTTTAGAAGGTATCATATTCATTATTCTTTCATTTGTAAAAGTCAGAGAATTGATTTTTAACTCAATACCTCGCGATCTTAAAAATGCGGTATCTGTAGGCATAGGATTATTTATAGCCCTAATCGGTTTGAACAATTCCGGCATAGTTACCAACGGTGAAGGAACCATTTTGACATTAGGAAAAATAACACAAAACACCTCACTTTTGGCAATTATAGGAATTATTTTGACAGGTATTCTCGTTGCAAAAAATGTAAGAGGCGCAATCTTGATAGGTATTGTTTTAACAACTGTTATAGGTATTCCTATGGAGGTAACAAATGTTGAAAATATCAAATTGTTCCAATTGCCTACAGGTCTATCTAATGTAGCATTCAAATTGGATTTTCCAAGCAATATATTTAATGGACCTTTCTTTATAGCTCTATTTACATTTCTATTCGTAGATATGTTTGACACTGTCGGCACATTGGCTGGAGTTGCTTCCAAAACCGATATGTTGGATAAGGACGGAAAACTTCCGAGAGTTGAAAGGGCCCTTTTATCTGATGCAATAGGTACAACTATAGGAGCTTTACTTGGTACTTCAACTGTAACCACATATGTTGAATCTTCAGCTGGAGTTGCTGAAGGCGGAAGAACAGGCTTGACAGCAATTACAACAGGTATTCTGTTCATCTTGGCAGTATTTTTCGCCCCATTATTTGCTATAGTGCCTGCATCAGCAACCGCACCGGCATTGGTAATTGTCGGTTTATTTATGATGTCCCCGGTTAAAAATATCGAATGGGACGATTTTACCGTTGCAATTCCGTCTTTCCTAACTATCATTATGATGCCTTTTGCATTCTCGATAGCTGAAGGTATTGTTTTCGGTATGATTTCATACACAATATTAAAATTGGGAACAGGTAAATTTAAGGATGTATCTCCGTTGGTACTTGTATTATCACTTATATTCTTAGTTAGATATATATTTTTACCGCTATAAAAAATTAGAGGATGTATCGGATATATTCCGATCATCCTTTTTTATACTCTGCTGTGAATTTTTCAAGCACAAAAAAACAGAGTTTTCCACTCTGTCAAATAAATTAATCATCAATCAATTGAAACTTCTTCAAATCCCAAACTTTCAAATAAATTAAATGCGGGAATATTAGCTAAGTTCAGGTATAGATAAAGCTCGCTGTAACCCAATTTTACAAGTATGTTTTCACTGGTCTTAATCAGGTCTATCGCCATTCCCAAATTTTGGTATTCTTCCTTCGTAAAAGTATATGTAAGTGTCGCATCCCCTTTGAAATCCGTAACGAATAATCCGGCTAAAACTTCCTCTCCCTTTTTTATGCAAAGCGAAGGTTTATCCAAATAGGTACCATACAATCCGTTTTCCACATTGGTAATTTCTTCAAGGAAGTCTTCAACAGTATCATTCTCGTATTCAATTGCGTTTTTATAAGCATTGTACATTGATTTTGCAACCTCATGCTTATTGGCATCTTTTATTTGTGAAATTAATGATATCTTTTCAACTACATTTTCAAATATCGATTTCTTCATCCTAATAATGTCGCTCATGACTCCCCCTATTTAATTCCTGTATGTATTTTATCATATTTTAATATATGTCTCAAATATGTGTTAAAAAATAAAACCATGCCAATTGAACTGCACAAATAAATGCAGTTTCATACTCACTTCATCCAATAATTCGCAATTGAGCATTAAATCAGCATGGTTTTAATATTATTCTTCTTCTTTCTTTGCGCCGATTACTTCGACATTGGACGGATCAAATTCCACATCTTCGTTGATTACTTCTTCTCTAGGTTCAACCAATGAACAAACCACTTCTTCAGCATCAGTATGAACAGTTACATTTTCATCATTGAAAATATCTAAATCTTTTACATGGAATACATCATTGTATTGCATGTTTTGTACATTTATTTCAGCGTGAGCCGGTATAAATGCAGGTAAAGATTCAACTTCAACTTCTTCCAAATTTTGCAACAATACTGACGGTTGAACATAAATAGAATCTCTGTTCAATAATACAACCGGAACCATTACCCTGATAGGTTCATCCATCTTAACTCCTAAGAAATCAACATGTAAGAACATATTTTTGTATGGATGTCTTTGATATTCCTTAATCAATACATTTCTTTCTTTCCCGTCAACTGTTAGCGTAATTATTGAAGTAGTACCCGCCTTTTCAATAACTTTGTCAAACTCTCTTGCAGAAATAACCACACTCAGGTTTTCTTCACCTCTTTGGTAAACTTCCGCTGTTATAAGTTCTTGCGCTCTTAATTTTCTAGCTGAGTTAGATCCTGTTTTTTCTCTCAATTCAGCTTTTAATACAACTTTTTTCATTTTTCCTCCCTAACCATCTATATTATTTAAATGAATAAAATAATCCAACAGTATTTGCCCCTGCATGACTTGTAATTGTCGCCGAAGCTTTTGTTACATATATGTTTTCAAAATATTCCTGTTGCTTTATTTTGTTTAGAACCAAATCCAAATATCCTTGATCTATCCTGGTATGTGCTATTACCAAATATTTAGAATCGATATTTTCGATATTGGATATCATATCATCGACATATTTACTCAATACCTTTGTCAAGTTTCCCCTGTATTTTTTTACTACTTTCATATCACCTTCGACCAAACTTACCATTGGCTTGATCTTAAGACTTCCCGCAAATAGTAAAGTCATTTGGGAACACCTGCCGCCGTAGTATAAATAATCCAAAGTATCTATTACAAAGCTGGTGCTTATTTTTTCAGTATACTCGTTAAGCAATTTTACTACTTTTTTAAATTTATATCCGCAATCTACCAATTCTCTGGCTTTTATCGCCAATAATCCCAAACCTCCGGAAAGACTTTTTGAATCAATAATCGCAACCCTATCTTCCAATCCCTTTGACGCCAAAACATTATTAATCACCAAATGCGTGCTTGATGAAGATTTTGAAGATATCAGTAAAAATAAACCGTAATCATCCTCACCCAATTCACTCAATATCTCTTCAACTTGTTGGAATGTCGGACACGAAGTTTTAGGAGTCTTTTTATGTTTGTCTCCATAATCCAGAATAAAATCCGAATCTATATCCACCAAATCAACATATTCTTTATTATCTAAATTAATGTTCATTGACACTATCGATAGGTCCAAATCTTTTAAGACTTCTCCCGGTAAATCTATACTGCTATCAGTAAAAATCTTAATTTCCTTCATTTCGTCTCCTATTCTAATTTATTACCGAATAAGTATATCATAAATTCTCAGTTTTTAACAATAGAAGAGAAAAAGTCCCTTATGGAATTAAATATTCCAACAAAAAAATCCGCTATAGATTTAAAAAATCCTTTTGTCTTTTCGGAGTTTAACGCCTCTTGTATTTTTTCAGTACTTACATTCTCTTTTACTTTATTGAACAAATCTCCGGCTTTTTCAGTCAAATCTTTTCCAAATTTATTCAGTTGATCTAAAATCTCCTTTGAATCAATGGCGGAAGTATTCTGAAAATTATAGAAATAATTTGACAGTTTTTCGATATTTATATTGTTAATTATATTTTGAATATTGTTATTATTCAACGAATCTTTTATCAAGGATTCAATTTTGGTTTTATCCGCCAATTCACCGGTAGATTTTTTCAGTTCCACCAATTTTTCTTTGACTTCAATCACAACCTTGTTCAATTGGTCTTCGTTGAATCCTTCTTTACCCTTATGCTCCTGATTTATTTCATTCACGACAATTATTTCGTCATTTGCCGCCTTTACTCTATCTTCATCAAGTTTGTTTCCGGATACTTCAAAAACCTTATATACTCCCGTCAAAGCCGATGTCCCCGTAACAGGTTCATAAGCTCCCACAAATATATCTACATTCTTTACACCTGCGGTAATAGCTGCATTAATATATTGTCCCTCATTTACCTGCGTGATATTTTTAGGAGTAGTGATTTTAACCCTTATTCCCTCTACATCTTTATTTTTAACAACATAAACTGAAGAAAGCATATTTTCATCCGAATCTACTTCATTAACATATTTCAGTAAATCCTTACTGCCAACTCGAATTTTGGTAACCTTGTCCAAATCTTTAATTTCCAATAATTTTGCAGTTATTCTAATATCTTCTTCATCCAAGCCCGCACCGTACGCATATATCCCTTCTCCAAGCTCTTGTGCATGTGCAAATGCGGAAACAAATACTCCCAACACCATTAATATCGCCAATAAAAGCGCTACAATTCTAAATCCTTTTTTCATTCTTTCTCCTTTAAGTCTTTGGGCTTGGCAAATATCATCTTGCCTGCCGCTGTCTGAAGAACCGTTGTTACAACTACATGAACCTGTTCTCCGATTAAATTTTTCCCTTCCTCGACTACAATCATTGTCCCGTCATCCAAGTACGCAAGCCCCTGCTTCTTTTCTCTTCCTTCTTTAATGATGCTCACCAGCATTTCTTCTCCAGGAATTACAATGGTTTTTATCGCATTTGCCAAATCATTTACATTTAGAACTTTGATTTCCTGTAAAATAGCAAGCTTATTTAAATTATAGTCATTTGTAACAACACAAGCGTCCATATCTTTAGCCAATCTCAATAATTTCAAGTCGACTTCAGTAGTGAAGTCATACTCCTGATCAACAATTTCAACTTTTATCATATTGCTATTTTGCAATTCTTTTACTATGTCAAGCCCTCTTCTTCCTCTTTCCCTCTTAACTTCATCTGCGGAATCTGCAATAAATTGCAGTTCCTGAAGCACGAAATTTGGAATTATATAAACTCCTTCAACAAATCCTGTTTGAGTAATGGGAAATATTCTTCCGTCTATTATAACAGAAGTATCCAATAATTTCGGATATGCCATTTCAGGCGACATATTTTTTTCAATTTTATCTTTTTTCTTTACCTTTTCAGCTTTTTTAACATCTTTATTTGAAAAATATTGGGTAATATCATCTTTATTTTTCAAAGCTACCCTCAATCCGATTGTACCGAATATAAAATAGATTGCTATCGTTAATATTAATTGTAAAAAATCTAGTCCTGCTGGCAATTTAATTGTGGAAATCGGCAAGCTGATAAAAAATGAAATAATAAGTCCTAATAATAACCCAATTGTACCGATAATGATATCTGCAGCTGATTTATTTTGCAACATTCCTTCAATTTTTTCTAAAAACTTCTCTATTTGCTGAAATATCTTCGGTGCAGCTACATAAAACACCAAACCGAATAGCACCATAATTATTGAATATGATGCTATCGTCAATGCACTTGATAACTCCAATATCTTTGTGTAGTTTAGTGTATATGATACTCCATATCCGATTGCAATTCCGGCTAAAGAGAAAAGTATTCTTATAGTTTTTCTAATCATATTTCCTCCTATAGCGTAATAATTTCATCTATTAATTCAGACGCATCCTCCTTGTCCATAGCTCCGATAATAACCAATTCAGATACCAATATCCTCTTACAATTTGTCAACATTTTTTTTTCCGATGCAGACAAGCCCTTCTCCAACTCCAATAAAGTAAGATTTTTAACAACATCCGCTATTTCAAAAATATCTCCTGTTTTAATAGTCGCTAAATTATGTCTATATCTTTTTCCCCAATTATCGGACATCTCACTCATCTCGGATTTTAAAACTTCAACAACCTTTTTGCCTTCTTCTTTGGTGATAACAGGTCTGATATCAGCTTCATCTATGCCGTCAACGGGAATTGAAACCCTTATATTATTTATTGGAAGTTTTAGTATATAGTATGACTTGGTTTCCCCCAAAATCTCTATCTCTTCGATATCTACTATTATTCCGGCACCATGAACCGAATAAACTATTTTATCTCCTACATTATACATAATATCCCTCCTAATGCTATTATATAGCATTAAAAAGTTTTTGTAAAAAATATTAATTATATAATAGTATTTCCTTGATGTCAATACATTATAATTTTTCACATCTATAATTAACATTATAAACAATTATATGTTTAAAATATGTGTCTATCGATAATTTACTAAATTGTTATTTTGATATTGTCTACACGACAATTTTGTAGTATGATTGTCTTGTAACTTATTTACACACTAGGGGAGCGAAAGCTGAGAAGATTAATCTGACCCTCATACCTGATCTATATAATGATAGCGGAGGAAAGTGGTAACCATCTCAAATTGGTATGCCATTTTGTGGTGGTTTTTTTATGGAGGAAATATGAATAATAAAAGAAATAATGTTTTGATGTTGGTTGAAGCCGGTGTTATGATCGCTTTGGCATACATATTAAACGAATACCTAAAGATATACAAGATGCCTCAAGGCGGATCTGTTACTCTAGGTTCAATGCTTCCAATAATTGTTTTTTCAATTAGATGGGGCGCTAAAAACGGAATTGTAGTAGGATTAGCTTTTGGAATATTGGACATGTTGACAGGACATATGTACAGCGTCCCTCAAGTAATGCTTGATTACATCCTTGCTTTTTCATTAATGGGACTTTCAGGTCTTCCGTTAGGAAAGAACAAGGGTAATATACTTACTTATATTCCGTCAATTGTACTTGCTTTCATTTTAAGATACTTTTCACATGTACTTTCCGGAATGTTGTTCTTTAATGTTGATTTTGCAGGATCTGCAAAATACAATTCATTCCTGTTGCCTGATTTTGTTATATGTATTTTTATGTTAGCTATATTATGGCAACCTTTACAGAAAATAATAAGAAATAATAAGTAAATCTCCGTAAAATTATATAGATAGAAACTTAAATAGCCCTTATCCGATTCGGATAAGGGCTATTTTTATAATTAAGCTTCATTAAATTTCCAAAAAATCCATCAATTCTTTAACAGATTTCACATTTACGACTCCATCCATATAATCGCCGTTCCTATTAAAATATATCGGAGTTATTCCCGCATTTTTGGAGCCCAAGATATCTGATACATAATTGTCTCCAATCATAAGCGTTTCATCGGCTTTTAGACCGTTTTCCCGTAAAAGCATCTCAAAAGGAATACAATATTTTTTGCTCATTCCAAAATACTCGGATGCATACATCTTTTCGAAGTATTTATCCAATTTCAGAGAAAATGCCCTTGATAATTGCGTTTCAGTCATCCCGTCCGTCAGCAAAAAAACTCTATAACCTTTCATTTTGTTCAACATTTCTTCAACATTATCAATTAAATTGAAATTTAACCAGTTTTTCATCAAAAAATCTATAACTTCATCAACCTTATTTAAATCTCTTACTCTTAATTTCTCCAATGTCTTTTTTACAATGTATTTTCTGGCGATATCCGCCTCTTTCTTTCCGACATGTCTATCAAAACCTGTATCAAAGAAAATATCCAAATCTCCTATCCCATATCTCACAAATTGACAATTTTGATATTTTGTCATGTATTTTCTTATCTCATTAACCAAGGCGGATTTCAAATTTTCTTTTGTAATTCCATCCGGCAATATTTTACAAGTTTTATCAAGCAAATTAAAAATTGAGTCGCTTGTTTCAATCAAAGTCATATCCAAATCAAAAATAATATTTCTATACATATCACACCTCGAATACATTATATTACATTAAAATAGTTGATACTAGGAAATTTTCTTGGGTATGAATAGCTTATCTATTTGAGATTGAAAGGAGTTTTCATGCAAGAAGTTTTTAAAAATGTATACACATTTCCTGTTGTATTGCCCAAAAGTCCGTTAAGAGAAATAAATTCTTATGTAATATTAAATGGTGACAGGCATATACTGATTGATACAGGATACAATAGACCTGAATCCGAAGAAGCCCTTTTGGACGGATTAAAATCTTTGGGTCTCGAGCCGAAAGATGTGGATGTTGTTATCACTCATTTACATGCCGATCATACCGGTTTGGTAAACATATTTGCCGATGCGGGTAGCAAAATATATGCCGGAAAAGTCGATGGTGATTTATTTAATACAATGGCGACGGGAGAATATTGGAATTTATTAAAAAGTTTCATCACTCTTTATGGGATTCAGGAAGGAGAGTTTGTAATTGAAGATAATCCGGGATTTAATTTTAAATTGAGTCGACCTGTTAAATATGAAGTTCTGGAAATAGGATCAATATTTAAAGTTGGAGATTTCAACTTTGAAATTGTAGATTTAAAGGGACACACTCCGGGTCATATAGGATTATTGGACAGAGAAAAAAAAATACTGTTCGGTGCCGATACAATACTCGATCCGATTACTCCGAATATCACTTTCTGGGGAAATAATCATGAAAATATTCTCGGAACATATATGGATACTTTAAGAATGATTAGAGAATGGGATTTGGATTATGTCTTCCCTTCACACAGAAAAATAATCACCAATCACATTGAGAGAATTGATACCTTAATTCACCATCATTATTTAAGAATGCAGGAAATTCTCGATTCCATGGAATACGATAAGGAGTATACAATCAGAGATCTGTCCTCAAAGATAACTTGGAAAATTAAAGCTGACAGTTGGGATGATTTCCCTAAGCCTCAAAAGTGGTTCGCTACGGGAGAGACCATGTCACATGCCGATTGTCTTGTTCATTCGGGGCATTTACAGGTAAACGACTCAGACGGAACCCTGATGTTTAAAAAATTAAAGGACAGAGTTGTTGAATAAAAGAAATTAAAATTCTAGGCGAAATAGCTGAATCATTACCACCCGCCAAAAGGGTGGTTTATTTTTTATAGTTTACATGAAGCTCTAAGTTGAATAAAATGAACTTCAAAAAGGATAAAAATATAGGAGTATGCCTGAAATATTTCATTCCTACACACTCCTTTCCCGATATATACTTTTATTCCGTCACAAAATCTTCGATTTACCGCAATTTTAAAATATTATCGGCAATCTCTTTTTTTGTTTTTCTCATAATACAAATTTAATCTTATTTTAAAATTATCTATGACATGTACTATTTTCTTGGTTATCTCGTTTAATTCCTTGTAATTTCCACCCTCAAATACAATTTCAGTCAAAAAAAGGCAATGATTATCCATTATTTCTTTTACCTTCAATTTGTCTATAAACGGAACATAACCCAAATCTCCAATTTCATTGTGATATACTTTTATAGGATCTTTATCAAAAACATTTTCCCCTTCACATTTTAAATAGACCGTTCCTATTTCAGCATAATCAAATTCATATACTCTATCAAAGTATATATATCCTTCCGCAGTCATCATATCATCGGTATATCCTGAATACCTATCTTTTTCATCCACATTTTCTTCGAGATAATCCGTTATAACTTCATACCTGATTCTTCCATTCTCGTTAGGATGAAAAAGACCGACGATATTGGTGGATAGCTTTTCCAAATCGAATTTGCAATCTTCTTTATCCATAGTATTCCCCTTTAAAATACATTTACCGTTTAATTATATCATATCAATCGTTTTCATGATATATTTTATCTGTTTAAAGTGCTTGAGTTCTATGATATAATCAAAATAAAATTGTAGGAGGTCTTTATGAAAAAAATTTTTTACTTGATTTTAATTTCAGCCTCTCTGGTTTTTGCAGCTTGCACAGGTCATAATGACTCTAAAGACACTAAAGAATACGTTCTTAAACTTGTTGAGGAAAAAGGAATTGACAATATAACTTGGAGCGATTTTAATCATTTGGAGCACGAAGATGTCGGCTCGGGAAATATAGTAATCAAGTATAGACTGAAAAATGCAGAGTTATTGTTAGTGGGACTATCTTATGATGAACATCCCAAGAAAATTGTAATTTTAGAGAAAAATGTAGAAACTGTACTTAAAGAATGGAAATAATGTTAAACTTTTACGGCTCTTAATCGGGAATATTGATAAATAAAATTTTTATCAATATTTGCCGAGAGAGCCGTTTTTTACCGCATTTGCATCTCCTGTATCAAATTTAATTTTCTATTCGGCGACAACTTCTATAATCTCATCATCCGTAACAACTTTGTATATAGCATCTTTAATCATAGAATCAATACTTATTACAGCGGATTGAAAATCTTTATCATGATCTTCCTTCAACAAAACATTCCTATCCTGATCAATCACTTCTATTTTACCTCTGTTAATGTCGGAAAAAATTACAAATATGCTTGCCTGTGATGATCCGGAACTGAATCCCTGAGCCTTTTTTACGCTACCTGTTGCAATAATCTTTCCACCCGTAATTTCAGCTCTTTCATCATAATCAATCGCCGAATTTCCTTCCTCAGAAGGTCCGAGTATATTAAGTTTTCCGCCGCTCATATAGAAATAACCGTTTGAATCGACTCCGTCCGTTCCCGAATTAATGACCGTTTTCCCTCCGCTTACACTAATATACGCGCTCTCCTGAGCGGTTTTTTTTGAAACTCTTTCTCCCAGTTCTATCTCCATTTTATCTATACTTGAAGCATTTATTCCGTCATCTATAGAAGTTATGTTAATCTTTCCTCCCTTTATATCTATACTTTCAGCCTCTATTCCCTCATTACTGTTCAATACATTAATCAAACCGCCTGAAATTGTAACATTATTGACGGCATCAAAAGCCTCTTCTCCGGATACTATACTAAAATCTCCATTTTTAATAATTATACTCCCCTTTGTAAAATCTGATGAATTTTCACAATTAATCCCGTCTTTTCCTGTCTTAAGATTAAGTTTTCCATTTTCAATAATTACTGAATTTTTTCCCTTAAAAGCATGATTAGATGAATTTATGTTATAGTTTCCGCCCTTAACTGTTAAAATGTCTTTCGTTTCAATTCCTGTCCCGTTTTCAGAGGAAATATCAAGTTTTCCTTCACCCTCAAAAATTAAACTTACCTCTGAAAAAATTACCGAATCAAAATCTTCATCGGAAAATTCTCCTGAAACTGTTAAATCATTTTTTGTATTTTTGTCCAAATTAACAACTATACTTTTAGCCCTGTTTATATGAATCGCCGAAAAATCGGAGTTGCTGATTTTAACTCCTTTTAAAATTATTTTAATCTCATCATCATCTGATGCATCAATAAAAATCTGTTTTTCCGATACTTTACCTTTAAATTCATAAGTTCCGGATTTTTTTATTGTTAACTTGTCTCCTTCATACTTTAATCCGTTCAATTTTATAGATGATAAATCTGAAAGGTCTATAACTTTCGAATTTTTATTTTCCGTCATCCCAATTTTTTGATTATCTGTATTCAATGATTTCAAGTTTTTGGTAAAATCTTTTTCAGATTTTGAGTCTTCTTTTTTGTCCGCCTTCTCAACCTTGTTTTCTATATGTCCTTTATCAGTTTTTTTCTCATTTTGACGGATATTCTCATTTGAATTACATCCAAATAGTACTAAAATTAATGAAGTAAATAATATTCCGTAAACATAGCTTTTTACTTTCATATCTTCCTCCAATCTCTCTCAATATCATACTTGTGTTTATTATTTACATTAGAATTAAATGCACATATTTTCCTTAATAAAAGTATAATACTTTACATGACTTTTTTCTATTGAAGATATTTTATTTAAAATAAAAAAAACCAATCAAGTTGGCTTCTTTTATTATTTCGATAATTGGCTAAAAATTATTGTGCCACACAACTGGCATGTTTAATTATATATATTTCAAACTCAAATGCAATTTTTAACAGTTTTTGATATAAAAAAATGCTATTTCTTTACATTTTCTTAATATTTTCCGAGGGTATAAATAAAGTTTCGCCATCAATCGGATTTCAAGAAATTCCTCAAAATGAATTATAGACTCTTTTTAGGCGATTTTTATTATGCCTACATATTTAATTTATCTTTGATTATATTTTTTAAATCCAATCTTCTCACATTCTCCAACCAGTCTATTGAAATATCCATCCATTTATGAATCCTCTCAGGACATGCGACTTTAAAATTTGTAAGGGAATCTCCCGTTGCAAATGTATGTCCCCCCTCGTTGAATAAATGTAACTCTACATTTACTCCCTCTTTTATAAGTTTATTTGCATAGTCCACTACATGATCAGCCTTTATCAACTTATCATCTAAAGCCTGAATGATAAATACCGGTGGAATTTTTGAATGTATATTGTATATGGGATCAGCTTCTTTTACATATTTGGTAAACATACTTCCAACGAGCTCAAACGCATTATATTTTTCTATTGAAGAACAAATATGTTTAAGGTTCACCGCCGGATACCCCAAAATAATTTGATGTATTCTCAAATCCTTCGTATTCATACCTACCAAATTGTGAAATTCTTCTTTTTCAAACAACGAACCGTATAAAGCAGCCAAATGTCCTCCGGCTGAAAAGCCTGCAACGGTGATATCATCTTTATTTGCGCCTAAATCACCGGAATTTTCCTTAATATACTTAATCGCATTTGCCAAATCAATTAAAGGTTGCGGATATGCGGATTCATCTTTAACATGATAATTCAATACGAATACTTGGTACCCCTTGTATAAATAATACAGACCTATGGGGATTGATTCTCTTTCACTTATATGAGTATATGATCCTCCGGGTATAACGACCATAATAGGCTTTTTCTCATTTGACCATCTACTCTTTTCAGAGGCTTCCATAGCCATAACAATGAGACTCGATTTTTTATTTTCTGATAAATATACTGTTTTATAAATCATTTTCATTCCCCCCTTTATATTAAATCATATCGGCATAGATATTTACAAGATAATGATATGGGCGTTCAATTATGTAAATAACTAAAATTAGATAACTGTTAAATTCCACTTTTAATATCTTATACAAAAAATATCTGTTGAAAATCAGCATAACTGACTCAAACAGATATTTCAGAGCATACCGAAAAATTAAAATATATAATTATTTTTGATTAATTCGAATAGTATTTAAATACATTTGATATAACTTCTTTGACATTGTTTAATTTTATCACCTCAAGATTCTTTATCTTTCTCAAATCATAATTTCCTGAGGCCACATAAACTCTTTCAAAGCCCATTCTGTCAAGTTCAGCCAATCTCACTTCAAGTTCAGGTACTCTTTTTAGCTCTCCGGTCAATCCGACCTCAGCAATAAATACATCCTTACTTGAAATTCCAAGTCCCATGATGGATGAAACTATAGACATCATTATAGCCAAATTCACGGATTGCTCGGACAACTTAAGTCCACCGGTAGTTTTTAAAATCACATTTTTATCATACAATTTTATATTTGCCCTCTGCTCCAAAATAGAAATAAGCGTATTCAGTTGATCTTTTCTCAAGCTGTCGCCAATCCTCACAGGATATGGGGTAAACGAGTTAGACACGAGAGATTCCACTTCCACCGTCAATATTCTGGAACCCTCTTTTATTACGGAAACAGCCGAACCTTCAACCAAATAGTTTCTTGGCGTTAAAAAGTATTCTGAAGGGTTTTTAACCTCCGTCAATCCGTCTTGCAACATGTTAAAAAGTCCTATTTCTCCTGTAAATCCGAATCTGTTTTTTGTACTTCTCAAAACCCTGAGTTGAGAATCCGACTCCGCCTCAAGATATAAAACAGTATCAACTAGGTGTTCCAATGTCATCAGACCCGCCATCTGATCGGACTTGGTCATGTGCCCGACCATAATTGCCGCCCTTGGTCTTTTTTCATCTTTACATATATCTACTATTTTGTTGGCGCACTCCACAGTCTGAGTGGGAGATCCTGCCCTTTGAGGAAATTCGGATAACGCGACTGTCTGTATGGAATCTAAAAATATAATATCAGGATTAATTCTTTCAATTTCAGAAACAATGACATCCATTGAATTTGTTGCGATGATAAAAATATTTTCCGGAATCTCACGCATAGTCCTCAAGGCTCTTTGCTTGATTTGAGATGAAGACTCTTCACCCGACGCATAAAGAATACTGTATTTATTTTTAGCCAATTTATCCGCAAGCATTAATAATAATGTAGATTTTCCCGCTCCGGGTTTTGCCGTTAATATACTTACACTATCCCTTACAATTCCTCCTCCGATAGTCCTGTCAAACTCTTCAATTCCCGTAATTATACGCTGCGAAATATCAACTTTGACATCTCTAAGTCTGGTCGCCGTTTTGGAATTTGAAAGATTTTCTATTCTATTTTTCGGTTGTTTTTCAACCACTTCCTCTTCAAGAGTGTTCCACGAACCGCAGCTTGGACATTTTCCTGCCCAAGCTATATGTTCTTCCTTACAATTGCTGCATCTATATATCTTTTTCAATCTCATTTTATATCCGCTGATTTTTTGACATTAATTTGAATTTTACCGTTTCTCATACCTATGGATACCCTGTCTCCCTTATTGACTCTTTGCTCAAGAATCTCATTTGCCAGAAGATCTTCTATATCGGTCTTTATTGCTCTATCCAAAGGTCTTGCACCATAGTTTTCATCGAATCCTTTTTCGGCTATATAGTCTACAACTTTATCACTGAATTTTCCGGTATATCCGATATCTTCAATCCTGTCCATCAAATCTTCCAATTTCAAAATTACTATTTTTTTGATATCTTCTTTGGAAAGTCTGTTAAACACGATTATATCATCAATTCTGTTTAAAAACTCCGGCTTGAACAGGTTCTTCAATTCCTCATTGACTATTTCTTTTATATTTTCATAATCACTTGTATCACTTTCAGAATCTTCGCTAAATCCTATATATCTCTTTTTTGAAAGCTTGGAGGCTCCGGCGTTGGATGTCATTATAATTATGGTATTTTTGAAGTCCACCTCTGTTCCCTGACTGTCTGTCAGTCTTCCCTCATCTAAAATTTGTAAAAGTATATTAAATACATCCGGATGGGCTTTTTCAATTTCATCAAACAATATAACTGAGTACGGCTTAGTTCTTACCATTTCGGTAAGCTGTCCTCCCTCTTCATATCCTACATATCCCGGAGGTGAACCTATAAGCTTGGAAACATTGTGCTTTTCCATATATTCACTCATGTCTAATCTTATCAGATTTTCATTTGTCCCGAACAATTCTTCCGAGATTGATTTTGCCAAATATGTTTTTCCTACGCCCGTCGGCCCTACAAATATGAATGTTCCTATCGGTTTATCCGGTCCCTTAAGTCCTACCCTAGCTCTCTTTATAGCCTTAGCTACGCTTTCAATAGCCTTATCCTGACCTATAATCACTTCTTTCAGATTCTTGTCCAGATCCCTATATTTTTCGTTTTCTTCCTGAGTCAGTTGGGTTACGGGCACTTTTGCCCAGTCGGAGATAATTTCTCGAACTCTCTCGATTTCTATCTTACCAACCAATTTAAAATTGTTCTCTTCACTTTCTCTCAACTCATCAAGTTTTGTATTTTTTTGTATTAATTTATCCCTTAAAAATGCCGCCTTTTCAAAATTTTGAGTATTTACCGCAATCTCTTTTTCTTCGTTCAGAGCCCTTATATCCTCTATAAGTTTGGATTCCTCCTCGGAGAACTTGAACAAATTAACTTTTAATTTGGATGCGGCTTCATCTATAACGTCAATAGCTTTATCAGGTAAAAATCTGTCCATCAGGTATCTGTCGGAAAGTTTTACAGCCTCTTCAATGACTTCATCAGATATCTCTATTCTGTGGAATTTTTGATAGTTTTCTTTTATCCCTTTAAGTATTTCAATCGCTTCCTCTACAGTAGGCTCATCAATATATATAGGCTGCATTCTTCTTTCCAATGCGGCTTCCTTCTCAATAAATTGTCTATATTCGGAAATAGTCGTTGCTCCTATTATCTTGAAATCTCCCTTTGTTAAATAGGGTTTCATGATATTTGAAGCATCCAGACCGCCCTCTGACCCTCCGGCTCCGACAATTGTGTGAATTTCATCTATGAATATTATTACATTTTCAAGGTTTTTAATTTCTCTAAAAGTGTCTGAAATTCTCTTTTCAAAATCCCCTCTATACTTTGTTCCTGCGACCATACTTGTCATATCCAAGCTTATGATTATCTTGTCTTTCATTATGTCGGGAACATCTCCCAGGGCTATTTTTTTCGCCAAACCTTCTACGATTGCTGTTTTACCGACGCCCGCTTCACCGATCAATACGGGATTGTTTTTCGTTCTTCTTGTAATTACCTGTATAATTCGATTTATTTCTTTTTCTCTTCCGATAACTCCGTCAATTTTTGTAAGAGCCTTCTCGTTCAAATTTTCTCCGTATTTTTTCAAATTCGGAGAGTTAAGTACGAAACTCTCGCTTTTTTTGTTTTCAACATAGTAATTCAAAATCATATATACTTGTTGGGAATCAACATTTGTTCCCGTAAGTACGGATTTTGCAAATGTATCCGCAGCGATAATATTGAAAAGCATGCATTCCGCATAGGTCATTTTGTTTTTCATTCTCTTTACTTGATGATTTACATCCTCTACCAAAGCCCTTAACTTTGCGCTCATTGAAGGTGGTCCCGGTTTCGGAATATCCTTCGGTCTGTTTCTTTCAATGTATTCTTTCATCAACTGGTAATCCGCTCCGGCCACTAAAAGAGCTTTGGATTCCAATCCCCCCGTTTTTGTAAGAGCCAACAGTACATGCTCCAAATCTATAAAGTAGTGATGCATTGCCAAAGCTTCGTCACTAGCCTTTTTAAATATCTCTTTAAAATCCATTATGCCTCGCCTTCCTTTGCAAACTCTTTAATAATCATGATCTTTTTATTCATTTCCCTAATCTCGTCTCTCAAGTTTGCCGCTTGTAAATAATCTTCTTTTTCAATACTTTGATTTAATTTCATTCTCTTTGTTTTGACAGCCTTAATCAGATTGTTTATCTCTTTATTCTCAAAATCCTCAGAAACATAAATTTTATCTTCAATTTTTGAATTAATTTTATTTGAATCTTCAAAGTCGAAACCTTTTTTGTTTTGTAGAACTTTATCATTAAATTTATTCAAAATATCCGAAATATTTTCTCCGGAGATTTCTTCCGGATTTACTGAAGTAAACTGTAAATTTTCGGCAGATAAATCTTCAAATTTAAAATTATTGTTATTCAAGGCTTCCCCCAAAAATGTTTCAAATTCCTCCTTATGTTCCTTAAAAAATTCAAACATCTTTTTTTGTATTTCATCAGGATTAATATTTCCTTCTTCGTCTGATAACATATCCATCATGGCTTTCATTTGTTCTTGATAGCACTTCATACAAATACTCATCTTTTTCATCTTTCCGTTAACCATCATAAGTACTTCCATATCGGCATCTTCGCCACAATTAAAACATTGCATAGTTACCTCCTATTCTCTCACCAATGCAAGTAGAATATTTTTAAAAATACTTGATCTTATAAAATTTCTACTCGACATATCTATATCTTTTAATGCATTATCATCAACACTGTGTTTTATCAAAAGTCCTTCCTTTTCAGTCAAAACTTTTTCTTTTACTAAACTGTCAGTTATATGTCTGACCTTGTCAAATGTTAATTCATCGGAAATAGTATTGCTCAAAATTTCGTGCACCAACTCATCCTCAGTCATATCCAACTTTACAATTTTTATATATCCTCTTCCTCCACGCCTGCTCTCCACATAGTATCCCTGATATGGAGTAAATCTGGTAGTAAGTACATAATTTATTTGAGATGGCGCGCATTGGAATCTATCAGCTAACTCATTTCTACCTATTTCAATATGTCCGGTATCCACAAGATCCAGCATATCTAATAAGAATTTTTCAATTTCAGATGTAAGACCCATCACATTCTCCTTTACCATCTTTGACTTTTCTATATTAAAAAAATACCCCGTTTAAGGTATTAATATTCTAACACTTACAAAAAAAAATGTAAATAATGATATTTTAATTTTTTTTTAATAATTGTGATTTGAATCACTGAAAATATATTAACAAAGTAATATACTCTATATATCATAACATAAGGAGGATTTTATGAAAGCATGGGAAGGTTTCCTTGGAACCCTATGGAAAAAGGAAGTAAATGTAAGAGAATTTATACAAAATAACTATACAGAATACATAGGAGATGACAGCTTCTTGGCTGAACCTACAGAATCAACCAAAAAACTATGGGCTCAAGTTATGGAATTAAACAAACAGGAAGCTGCAAACGGCGGCGTTCTTGATATGGATACGGAAGTAATTTCGAGCATAACATCTCACCAAGCGGGATATTTAGACAAAGATCTTGAAAAAATCGTCGGTTTTCAAACTGACAAGCCTTTCAAAAGATCACTTCAACCATTTGGCGGAATAAGAATGAGTGAAGCCGCTCTTGAAGAAAATGGATACCAAATATCCCCAAAAGTAATGGAAATATTTACTAAATACCGTAAAACACATAATCAAGGTGTATTTGACGCATACACAAAAGAAATGAAATTAGCAAGAAAATCGGGAATTATTACAGGTTTGCCTGACGCTTACGGACGAGGAAGAATTATCGGTGACTACAGAAGAGTTGCCCTTTACGGTGTAGACTATTTAATATTGGATAAACAACATCAAAAAGAAACAAGTCTTGAAAGAATGACCGGCGAAAACATAAGATTAAGAGAAGAATTATCTGAACAAATAAGGGCTCTTAGAAGACTTAAAGAGTTGGGAGACATATATGGTTTGGACATTTCCCGCCCTGCCGAAACGGCACAGGAAGCAATTCAATGGTTATACTTTGGATACCTTGCAGCCGTTAAAGAACAAAACGGAGCCGCAATGAGTTTGGGAAGAACTTCAACATTCCTTGATATATATATAGAAAGAGATTTAAAAAACGGAGTTTTGACAGAAGAAGAAGCTCAGGAATTAATCGACCACTTTATAATGAAACTTAGATTAATCAAATTCGCCAGAACTCCTGAATACAATGAGTTGTTCTCGGGGGATCCGACTTGGGTAACTGAATCCATAGCCGGAATGAGCACTTGTGGAAAAAGTTTGGTAACTAAAACTTCTTTCAGATATCTTCATACACTACAAAACTTGGGAACTTCTCCTGAGCCGAATTTAACAGTGTTGTGGTCTGTAAATCTTCCTATGAACTTTAAAAAGTATTGTGCAAAAATGTCAATTCAAACATCATCTATTCAATACGAAAATGATGATATAATGAGACAGAATGTTGGCGATGACTACGGAATAGCTTGTTGTGTATCCTCAATGAAAATCGGTAAAGAAATGCAGTTCTTCGGAGCGAGAGCAAATCTTGCAAAATGCCTTCTATACGCTATAAACGGTGGTGTTGATGAAAAGAGCAACGAACAAGTCGGTCCTAAATACAGACCTATTACAGATGATTATTTAGAATTTGAATCTGTAAAAGAAAGATTTGAAGATATGATGGACTGGTTGGCAAGACTTTATGTAAATACTCTAAATATAATTCATTACATGCACGATAAGTATTCATATGAAAGTCTACAAATGGCATTGCATGACAGAGAAGTTAAAAGATATTTTGCAACGGGAATTGCGGGATTATCAGTTGTTGCCGACTCCCTATCCGCAATTAAATATGCAAAAGTAAAAACCGTTCGTGATGAAAACGGACTGGTATATGACTACGAGATAGACGGAGATTTCCCTAAATACGGAAATAACGATGACAGAGCGGATGATTTGGCGGTGTATGTTGTAGAATCATTTATGGACAAAATAAGAAAGCACCATGTTTACCGTCATTCATTCCCTACAATGTCAATATTGACAATAACTTCAAATGTAGTATACGGTAAAAAGACAGGTAATACTCCTGACGGAAGAAGACTTGGAGAACCTTTTGCTCCGGGTGCAAACCCTATGCATAAAAGAGATACTTCCGGCGCATTGGCTTCATTGGCTTCAGTTGCCAAGATTCCTTACAAAGATGCTATGGACGGAATAAGTAATACATTCTCAATCATCCCTGATGCACTTGGTAAAAATCCTAGAGTATTTACCGGAGATCTTGACTTGGAGGATATAGACTTGGATCTTTCAGGCATAATAATTGATGATTGCAGAAATATGGCATGTGGAATACCTACATTACAAACAAATCTTGATGAAAATATTTAATTTAAGGAGAAGAAAAATGGATAAAAACGCACAAATAGACAACCTTGTATCAATGTTGGACGGATATATGGAAAAAGGTGGACATCACCTGAATATTAATGTATTTACAAAAGAAACCTTGCTTGATGCACAAGCTCACCCTGAAAAATATCCTCAACTTACTGTCAGAGTTTCCGGTTATGCTGTAAACTTCAATAAGCTTACAAAAGAACAACAAAACGATGTAATCTCTCGTACATTCCACGAAGGTATGTAGTATGTCACTTAAAACCGTCGGCTATATTCATTCAAAGGAAACATTTGGAACAGTTGACGGTCCGGGAGTCAGATATGTGCTTTTCTTACAGGGATGTCCTATGAGGTGTAAGTACTGTCACAATCCCGACACTTGGTCACTTTCAAATGGTAAAGAGATGACCGTAGAAGAAATATTATCAGACTATGATTCCTACCGCCCATTCTTAAAGGGCGGTGGGATTACTTTATCCGGTGGAGAAGCTCTATTGCAAATTGATTTTGTAATTGATCTATTCACTGAAGCGAAAAAAAATAATATACATACCGCACTGGATACCTCCGGAGTAACATTTAACAGAAATTCGGATTATACTTTTGAAAAATTCAAGAAACTTATCTCCGTAACCGATTTATTCCTCTTGGATATTAAGCACATCGAATCGATGGGGCATAAAGAGCTTACGGGCTTCAAAAATGAAAACATTTTGGATTTTCTTAAATTTCTGGATGAAAATAAAAAAGATGTATGGATAAGACATGTAATCGTACCGGGGATAACCTACGATAAAAACCTGCTTATAAAGTTAGGTTTTGAACTTGCAAAATACCATTGTATAAAAGCTGTTGATATTCTCCCTTATCACAATATGGGTGAAGTAAAATATAAAACTCTGGGAATTGATTATCCTCTATCAGGAACTCCTTCTTTGGGAGAAAGTGAGGCCATTTTAGCTCGAAAAATAGTTTTAGCTGCAATTAAGAAAAAAAGAACTGAAGGCTGATTTATGTTAAAATATCACTGAGGGGATAATATGAGCGATAAATTATATGATAAAAACGGAAAATTACAATATAAAAAAATTCCTCTCCTGACTTATTTAACGGAAGAGGAATTTTCTCTTATGAATTCAAATTTCGAGGTTCTTAATTTCAAAAAAGGAGAACACATCTTCAGAGCAGGCGATCCGGCTAAAAAAATGTTTATAATCTACGACGGATTCATGAAAATAATGATGAATCTTTCAGACGGTCGTGAACAGCTTCTATATCTTTATAAAAAAGGCGATTTTGTAGGGGGCCTCAACTTATTGTCCGGAGACCATTATGTTTACAACGGAATAGCTTTGAAGGATTCGATAGTAATTACAATTTCACATCACGATTTTACCAATGTACTTTTGAAAAATAATGCCTTTCTTATATCCGTATTGGAAAAGTCATATGAAAGAATAAGGAGATCTGAAGCACTTGTCGACAGGCTTTCAGTTATAAATGCCGATTTGAAAGTAGCAAAAGTACTCTTAAATCTGATAAAATTTCACGGAACAAAAACAGATGAAGGAATAATAATCAATCTCCATATAAATCAAGAAGAACTCGGATCTTTCTCAGGAATTACCCGAGAAACTATGAGTAGAAAACTTAGACAATTTGAAGAAATGGGAATTATAAAAATTTTATCCAGAAAACAAATTTTAATAACCGACATTAAAAAACTTGCTGAATACAGCATATAAAAACTCCGCAAAAGCGGAGTTTTTTATATTGTATTATTCAGTTTTTGCTTCTTTTATTATTTTTTCAGCATACATAGCCGGTACTTCTTCGTATCTTACAAAATCCATTGTAAAGCTTCCTCTACCTTGAGTCATAGATCTAAGGTCAATCGCATATTCAAACAACTCGGAATATGGAGCTTCAGCAATAATTGTTTGAGTACCGTCTTCTTGAGGTTCCATTCCAAGTATTCTGCCTCTTTTCTTGTTAATATCCCCCATTACATCCCCCATATATGCTTCAGGAATATTTGTAACAAGGCTCATAACAGGCTCAAGAAGTATCGGTTGGGCTTGCTCAATACCTTTTTTAAATGCAATCGACGCCGCAAGCTTAAATGCCATTTCATTTGAGTCTACAGGGTGATAAGATCCGTCATAAAGAGTCGCTTTGACACCTACAACCGGATATCCCGCCAAAACTCCTTTTTCAAGAGATTCCTGTAAACCTTTTTCTACGGCAGGGAAATAGTTTTTAGGAACAGATCCTCCGAATACTTCTTCTGCAAATTCAAAGCCGTCTTCAATAGGTTCAAATCTTATAAATACATCACCAAATTGTCCGGCTCCTCCTGACTGTTTCTTATGTCTGCCTTGAACATCGGACTTTCCTTTGATTGTTTCTCTGTACGGAATTCTAAGAGGAATGACATCAGTTTTTACACCGTAAGCACTTACAAGTTTGTCAAGAACAATTTGCAATTGTACATTTCCCAAGCCCGAAATTGTCAACTGCTTAGTTTCTTTATTTCTTTCTGAAGTAAAGCTCGGATCTTCTTCATGTAATTTCATTAAAGCATGTCCTATTTTGTCCTCATCATTTTTACTTTGAGGTTTAATAGCAAATTTCAAAGCCGGTTGAGGATACTTAATTCTCTTATATCTGATTACATTATTTTTATCACATAAAGTATCTCCGGTTTGAGTATCTTCCAATTTTGAAAACGCCGCAATATCACCGGCAACGACTTCATCCGTTTCAATTTGAGTTTTTCCTCTCAAATAGAACAAGCCTGCCGCTTTTTCATGCACATCCTTACTTGAATTGTAAATATCGGAATCTTTTTTAAACTTTCCGGATACAACTTTAAACAAGGATATCTTTCCAACAAATGAGTCAACTACGGTTTTAAACACTACCGCTGAGAAAGGTTCATCAACCGAAACCTTATGGTGTACTCCCTCTTCAGGTCTAAATCCGATATTCGCTCTTTCATCATTCGGAGCAGGCATGTATTTAACAACAATATCCATCAATTCATCTATTCCGAATCCTTCTGTAGCCGAACCCGCCAAAAGAGGAACAACGGTTCCGTTAAGCATTCCCGCAGTAATTCCTTTCATAAATTCTTCCTGAGTAAATTTCTCACCATTGAAGAATTTTTCCATCAAACCGTCATCCGTCATTGCAACAACTTCCTCAAGCTGATTGTAAACTTCTTCAACTTCGAGCATTCTGATTTCCGGAATTTCTATTTCAGTTCTTTCAAATCCGTTATATTTATATGCTTTTTTCTCGATTATATCGATAATTCCTTCAAAATTTTCTCCTTCACCTATTGTCAATGTCAAAGGAGTAACTTTTTTACCGAATTCCACATGCAAATCCGCAACTAATTTATTAAAGTTGACATTCTCTTTGTCAATCTTGTTTACAAAAATAATTCTAGGCAAATCAATCTTTTCGCAATATGCCCAATACTTTTCGGTGCCGACTTCAATTCCCGCCTGTGCATCAACAACAAATAACGCCGCTTCACTTGCACGCAAAGCTCCCATTACTTCTCCTTCGAAATCAAAATATCCCGGAGCGTCCAATAAATTAATCTTATAATCCTTCCACTCTACCGGAGCAACTGACAATCCTATGGAAACTCCCCTTTTAATTTCTTCCTTGTCAAAATCTGTTACGGTATTTCCGTCTTCAACTTTTCCAAGTCTTTTTGTAACACCAGTTTTGTAAAGCATTGCCTCTGCCAAAGAAGTTTTTCCGCTTCCGCTATGCCCAATTAATGCTAAATTTCTAATCTTATCCGTAGTATACTTTTTCATTAGTACCTCCCTTATGTATTATGTAAATGATTTCATGTTAAAAAATAAATGATTACTACTTTAGTATATAACAAATAAAAAAATGGTTCAAATTATTTTTATTTAAGCATTTCAATCCGTACTATTTCCACATATTATACACATTAGAAATTATGAAAACTATTTCATTATTTCACTTCAAACTAAAAACCGCCAAATTTTCACCAATGGAAAAATTATAAATTTTGACGATATTTTTATAGAACTAAATAAAAAAGAATGGCTAAAGTAAGCCATTCTATAAGTGTTTAGTTACAGAGACAGGCTGTAGATAGCCCCTTCCAATTAATTATAATACTGTATTTTAAACATTATCAATATCCATATTCTATCTGGTTGTACTATTCATAGTCACTTTCAATATACTTTTTTACTTAATATTTGTTTAGTAATATTAATCAAAAAAATATTCTTTTCACTTTAATTATTATAGATATTATTATCGAGGATATATAGTGTTTATCAAAATAAATACCCTTAAGAATAAGTATACATAAACTATCACAAACATAACCAGTATCAAAATAAAAATTCCAAAACCTTCATCCATGTATTTAAATTTGTTAAACTTATATACTTGATATGCTTTCACAATAAAAAGTACCGGAAAAATTACCATAATAATTTTTTCAAATAATAATAAAGATCCCTCTATATTATGTATTATGAAAAAGGGTACCACAAAAAAATCAAGTACAGTCGCCAAAAAACCATTTGTGTTTTCTCTATTCTTAACTATATACTTCAAAAGTCTTATACTCGCAAAAATTAGTAAAATTCTCGAAAGTAAGGGTAAATACTCAATACCTTTAAGATATAATTCATACATAATAATTAACTTAACTCCTTATCAATTAAATTTGGCACATCCTATTATAACATATTTATCAAAAAAACTACTTTACTATCAGTATAAAGCTAAATTCAAACTCTTTATCATTATTGTCAGTAAAAACCTTAGTAATTTGATATTTCCCCTAAGTAATTTAGGTATTATTTCTGAAATTGATAACTTTTGATCCAACTTTTTACCGGGTTTAATTTCAATATTTTGATATTTTAAATTTCTTAGATCGATATTAAGTTACAACTACATAAAATTTTAAACATTCCCTTGTTTTCTTTCAGTATATACATTGTTGCAGAAAATATAAAATAAAAAAGGTAGAAAAATCTACCTTTTCTTACTTTTAATTTAAAATACCTTAGATAAGACTATCTTTACTCGTAAACAACATATACAGTAATTCGGATACTACAAACATAATCAAATTTAAAATATAAATTCCAAAACCTTCATCCATGTATTTAAATTTGTTAAACTTATATACTTGATATGCTTTCACAATGAAAAGTACCGGAAAAATACCCATTACAAGAATTTTGTCAAATAACAATGCCGATCCGGATACATTGTATGCCACAAAAGCAACTACCATAAAAAAGTCAAGTACTCTCATTAAAAAGTCGTTTGTATTTTGTGTATTCTTAACTATGTTATACAAGAATACTATGCATGAAATACAAAGCATAATTCTTGCAAATAAAGGTAGGTACCCATTAACTTTAAGATATAATTCATACATAATAATTAACTTAACTCCTTATCAATTAATTTACATACCTCATTATAACATATTTATCAAAAAAAACTGCTTTACTATCAATATAATGTTGAATTCAAACTCTTGTTCATTATTGTCAATAAAAACCTTAGTAATTTGATATTTCCCCTTAGATAATTTAGGCGTTATTTCAAAAATTGATAACTTTTACTCCAACTTTTTACCGGGTTTAATTTGAATACTTAAATCTTTATATCCCAATCCATGTTTAATTTCATCTTTCTTTGAATTATCTTCCAGTTTATATAGCTTGAAATTATCATATCCTGAAGTTTGAATCGCAATCTCATTACTAAATCAGGTTTTCGTGAAGTCGGTTTTTCTATTAAAATTATTCCTTATCCTTATTTTTTCAATATATACACTTTGCTAAAAAGATAAATAAATAAAAATAGAATGGCTAAAATTAGCCATTCTATAAGTGTTTGGTTGCGGGAGCAGGATTCGAACCTACGACCTCCGGGTTATGAGCCCGACGAGCTACCAAGCTGCTCCATCCCGCGATATTGAGTTTGAACCAAATGGTGCCGAGGACCGGAATCGAACCGGTACGATCGGTAAGGATCGCAGGATTTTAAGTCCTGTGCGTCTGCCAGTTCCGCCACCCCGGCATATTTGGCTCCCAGAGTGGGACTCGAACCCACAACCTACCGGTTAACAGCCGGGTGCTCCACCATTGAGCTATCTAGGAATAAAAGACTATATAAATATATAGTCTAATATATTTGGCGACTACTTACTCTCCCGGGTCGTTACCAACCAAGTACCATCAGCGTT
>JAUMWX010000015.1 GCA_030529425.1 Tissierellia bacterium | reverse complement strand
CTTGATTTTCTAAGACTATTTGCCACTGTCATTATTATGACACGAAACCCACAAGTAGGGTCATATACCTTGTTAATTCTTGTTTTGCCTTCCATAACGAGTCTTGCCAAAAGCTTTGAAACTGTTTGCGGGGTAAAGAATTCTCCCCCTGATTTACCTGCATTACTGGCATAATTTGAAATTAAATATTCATATGCATCACCAAAAGCATCAATATCGCTGTTTTTAAAATTACCAAAATTTATTTCGGCGATACCTGTTAATATATCTGTTAATCTCCTATTCTTCTCATCTACAGTACCACCTAAACGATTACTTGTTGTATCTACATCTTCAAATAATCCTTTAATATCATCTTCGGATGGAAAACCTACTGCACTACCTTCAATCGCTTTAAATATATTCGCTAAATCTGTATTTAGATTTTCATTATCCTTAGCAGTTTTAACAACATTTTTAAATAACTGGCTCGGCAATATAAAAAAGCCTTTGTCTTCGACTGTATTGGGTCTAAAATCCCGCTCTGCTTCTTCATCAGAAATTTCGGCGTAATCAAATTCTAAATCACCGACTTCGTGCTCAGCAGAATTAAAAAATTCAGTAATGTTTTCAGAAATAAATCTATAAAACAAGATTCCCAAAATATATTGCTTAAAGTCCCAACCGTCTACTGCACCACGAACATTATCAGCAATAGCCCAAATTTTTCTATGTAATTCTGATCTTTGGGTTGTTCCATTTGAAATATTTATATTATTTGACATTTTCCTACCTCACTGTATTTGTATAAGACTTTAGATTAAGTCTTATCTTCTATTTTAGTAATTTCAAAACTCTTTTTCGTATATTTTTATGATAGACTTCAATTCTGTTTATGATTAATGAAAATAAGTAATAATCTTTACCTATAACTTTTGATATTGAGCATTGAATTTTTTTATATATTTTATTGATAAACTCTATATATCGATATTTACAATAATATTTACAACTTTATTTTTCTTCATAAAATATTAAGTGTATTTATATCGACATAATTATCAATCAATACTATTTCTTTCTTAACATTTAAATAAGCTAAAATTTTATGCATTTTAGCAAATTAATAAATTCTTATACTAACATTTACTACAATATCGCTTTTGAAAGCATTACAGTTCCCTGTTCAATAGAAACATATGAATTAGATTATTAGATAAGTAATTTTTTAGGTTTTTTAACTGACCACATAATTATTGAGGTCGCAAATTGCGACCTCAAGTTTATCTATTCATATATCGATTCCCTAATAATTGAAACCATATCTCCAAAATCGACACCAAGTTTTATTCCTGTGCTATATAAAACATCCACACTTTAAAACTCTTCATCCTTTTCCCCTTTTATATGCTATTGCTGAAGATAACTCACAAGATTCTCAGTCAACTCTTTTTCCTTCATATTTTTATCTATTAAAATTTTCCACAATCCATTTTAGCTAACTTTCATATAATTAACCCTATATATAAGTTTATGCATTTCTTTTATAAATATTATAACATTTTGAAAACTTGTTTCAACTTCTGAATTTATTATTTCCTTGGTTTTTTATCAATTTACTTCATTCTTTTAGAGAGTAAAAAATGTTTATCGGATTATTTTTTTTTGAAATCTAACCATATATTATAAATTGAATCAAATAAATATTCGTGATACAATCACGAAAAATGGGAAATAAATCTATTAAAATAAAAAATACAAGAAACTATCCAAACCTCTGGACTCCAGACTTAATAATTTATTTTTTATTATAGATTCTAAATAATTTGAGGTGTTACCATGCCATTCAAGATAATAAGAAGTGATATAACAAAGATGCAGGTAGATGCAATCGTTAATACTACAAATGAAGCAAATATCTATTCTAATGGTGTTGATACTTATGTATTTTATGCTGCCGGTGAGGAAAAACTATTAAAAGATCATCAAAAAATCGGACATATTGAAAACAGTAAGGTTACTATCACACCAAGTTTTGAACTTCCTGCAAAATACATTATTAATGCTGTCAGTCCCATGTATGACAAAAACAATCCAAAATTCGAAAATCTTTTACGTTCTTATTACAAAGAAAGTCTTAAGATGTCCAAAAAGCATGGTTGTAAAAGTATTGCATTTCCAATTATTAATACAGCCTCATATGGTTATCCTGTGGAAGAAAGTATGAGGATTGCACTGGATGAAATCAATGCATTTTTAATGCACCATGAAATGCTAATTTATCTGGTTCTTTTGGACATGAATTCAACCAGATTAGGTTTGAATTTATATCCTGAATTGGAAAAATACATTAACGATAATTATATTTGTGAAAAAGAACTTGAAAGATATAAAAATCGACTTTTTAGCTCTTCGACTAATATAGATGGATTTTCTCAATATAAAAAAGAGAGCGATAAATCTGAAAAAACTCTAAAAAATAAAATACCGAATATTAGTGTGATATCTTCCATAATTCCTGAAACTTCAGATGAAATAAATAATAGCAATGTATATAAAAGTTTTGAGCTTTCAGAAAACGAGCATAGATTGGCAGATTTAAGAGAGAATGATTACAAAAACAAAGAAATGGATTTAGAAGAACGTATAAAGCATCTTTCAGACACATTTCAAGAACATTTATTTTATATCATTAAACAAAAAAATTTTTCCAATGCAGAGGTATATAGAAATTCCCTTATCACAAAGCAGACATTTTCTAAAATAAAAAGGAATAAAGCATATCATCCGGATAAGTTCACTGCAATGCGTTTGTGTGTCGGCCTTAAATTAAATTTGGATGAAAGTAAGGATTTATTGGCTAGAGCGGGATATGCCTTGTCATCTTGCGACAAGAGGGATATTATTTTCTCTTTCTTTATAGAAAATGAAATATATGACATATATGAAATTGACATAGCACTTGAAAAATATGATTTGCCTTGTTTGATAAATTAATTTTGAAGGTCGCTTTAGAGTTGACCTTATTTTTTTACCTTCATGCTATAGTGAATACATAAAAGGACTAATAAAGCACTAAAAATAGGAGGTAAAATATATGAAAAAGAATTTAACGGAAATCGTATGTATTTTAGATAAAAGTGGCTCTATGTCAGGGTTGGAAAAGGACACGATCGGTGGCTATAATGCTATGCTTGAAAAACAAAAAAAAGAAGATGGAGATGCTTATATTTCTACAATTTTATTTTCCGATTATTCTAAGGTTATTCATGACAGAACCAAAATTAATGATCTCATTCCATTAACTGAGGAAGAATATTATGTGGATGGATGTACTGCACTTTTAGATGCAATTGGTAATGCGATAAAACACATCAAAAATGTTCATAAATATCTTAAAGAAGAAGATAGACCGGAAAAAACATTATTTATTATTACTACAGATGGACAAGAAAATTCCAGTAAAATATATTCTTATGAAAAAGTAAAGAGAATGGTTGAAAAACAAAAAGAAAAATACGGATGGGAATTTATATTTCTCGGAGCAAATATAGATTCAATAGCTGAAGCTTCAAGACTGGGAATTCATGCAGATAGGGCTGTTAATTTTAATTGTGACAAAGAAGGAATAGCTAAAAGTTATATGGTCTTAAGCGAAACAGTCAGTTGTGTGAGAAGGATTAAAGATGACAGAATAGACATGGTATTGGGACAAGACTGGAAAAAAGATATAGAAGATGATTATAAAAAAAGACATAAATAAAAAGAAATAGTACAGTTACTGACATAAATACGAAGTACATTTAATTGCCTAAATCTCCAAAGCGATGTAATACAAAATTACCCGATTTGGAGGTTTTAGCTATTAAAATGACAGGTTTCTTATGAAGATAATTCGATTCATGTAAAACTTTTCTACTATTTCTAACATACTATACCTCCACATTTATGAATTATGCCACTAAAACATTTTCCTGCTAATTTTATTAAGATTAATTTTTATTTAAATTATCTTTAGTGATAATTAAAGAATAAATAATCTAAATCATCTAAAGATAATCCCTTTACCTGATTATTTTTTATGAAATAGGTTATATCTATATAGAGTAGTGATACTCAAAAAAATTTTAAGGAGTATGATATGACAGATAGGAATAGAAATGAAGGTTCCGGTTTAGTAGGTTTAGTAGTAAGACTTATAATGTCTATGTTGGTTATAGCACTTACTAATATACTAACACCCGGCATGTCAACAAGTGGTGGATTTTTAAATTTAGCACTTATTGCTATTGTTATCGCTATAGTGGATTTCGTAATCTCTAAATTACTAAGCTCATCCAAAGCGGCAAAAGGAATAACCGGATTTTTAGTAATGGCTTTAGTGCTTTATATTTCCGGAATGGTTCTTAAGGGTTTTAAGGTTACTATTCTAGGCGCTCTTATCGGCGGATTAGTTTATGGTATCGTTGATGCGATTATACCTGGTAAAAGACTTTAAATCAGATAAAATTCCACAGAAAATAAAATAGGCACATAAAAAGCACATAACTGAAAGATTTTTAGTTCTTAAAGTCATGTGCTTTTGCTATATTATTCATCGAATGAGCCTGACAAACTGGGATTTATCACTTTCTTTGTTCAATAATCTTATCAATAAACATCTCTAAAAATTCTTTTGAATTGCTCCATCCTGCACCATCATTCTTTCCTGTGAAATCAAAATCCGATATTTCATCTAATGCTTTGCTACACGCCCACTCATACATTCCGGAATGTTCACTTTTATATATAATTAGGAACAATGGTTTCATTGCTTTTTTATCCAATGATACGACATTGCTATATTGTTTAGAATGCACTATATCACTATTCCATTGTCCGGTCAGCCAATAGTTTTTATCTTTTTTTCCCTTTTCATCAATTTCTATACATAAATCTTGCAATTGTTGAGCTATATACGTGAGAGTTTCTTCATCTATGCTTTTTATTAGCAAGTTTTCATCCACGCCATTTTCATTCACTTCTTTCCAAAAAACATCTTCATTATTTTCTGAGTGTTCTTCATTCCTTGCAGACGCTTGCATTTCTGTTTTTACTTCATCGTTATTATCGCTAAAATTATCCTGTTTCTTACAACCCAAAGAAAGTAATATGAGGCAGGTAATAATAGTCAGAATGATATAGTCCTTGACAAGCTTCATTCATATCCCCTCCAACTTCAAATTTATTATTTCTTTTTCTTTGGTTTTGGTGCAGGTAACTCATCATACATTGAATTGAATAAGCCGGTTAAAAATTCTTTGTTGTCAACATCATCTACCAATAACATTTCCTTTGCTCCATCATATGGTAACTCATACTTTGCTTTTGGCATATATACTATTGCAGACTTAACAGGCTTCACTAAAAACCTATCATCATAAATGCCACCAATAATTTTCCCGCGATAATAAACAATATATTCACCCATCATTGCTTTATATTTTATTTCTTCCAACTCGGATAGTTGTTCTAAAATAAAATCCAAATATTCTTTACTTGAAGCCATACCTCCTACCTCCATAACTTCCAAGTTATCTAGCCAAGCATCTTAATGTTATAGTTTTAATATGGAATATCCATCCTCATCTACCCAAACGGCTACCTTATCCCCAACCTTATAATGGGGTTCTTCCCAAAACAAATTGCTTTTCTGATAAAATTCCAATCCCTAAAAATACAGCCCCTGCTGTTTCATTCCAAAGCCCTTTCCGTGATTCTAAAATCAAACTTCAAGCGATAACATGTAGCGCTATGACTTTTTATACACTACTCGGTATCCATAATTTCACCATTGGCAAAAATCACTTCGCCGCTGCCGCTGCAAAGAAACACACCTGCCCCATGCTTACTTGCCAAATCTTCTATATCTTCTGAGATTTCGACGGCATTACCGTAAGAAAAGCCCAAATAAATCATATCTCTACCAATCGAGTAGGTTCTGATATACTTCGCATCTTCTTCATCTTCCTCCATCTCCTCGTTGTCATCTATGTCCTCTAAGGCGACATATTCTTTCAGTAAGTCCTTAAAAAAAGCCTGTAAAGCCGGCGAAGCCATCGAAATATCCAAATAACTATGCCCCTCGCCCCACTCCGTTTGCTTATCATACCACGCTAAAAACTCCTCCTTGGTTCTCGGCGCTCTGGAATCTTCAAATACCATAATATCGTAACTCATTGATTTTCTCCTTTTGTACCTCATTCTAATCTTT
>JAUMWX010000014.1 GCA_030529425.1 Tissierellia bacterium | reverse complement strand
ATATCAACTACTATATTTTTTATTTTACCTCTTGACTTTTAATAGTTAGTCTTTCAATTTATATAATCCACTATATTTTATCACAAAACATCACAAACCTCAACAGAAGTGTTCTGTTAGTTTTTTAAGAAATTTTTGATAAAAATAAAATCCAGTAACATTTTATAATATAATAGTTGACAGAACATAATTGAACTGTTATAATGTGTACATACAGAACGTAAATGAACTGTATAAAATGTAAGTTATTTAAATTGACGCTTTTCCAAAATTATTTATTGGATTAGATACTTACCATCAATACGAAAGGAGGTATAGAATGGAAAAAATATTTATGACTGCACAAGAGGTTCAAGATTTTTTAGAAGTAAGTAGAACAACTTCATATCAAGTGATTAACGAAATGAATGAAGAATTAAAAAAACTTGGATATAGGGTTCAAAGAGGGAAAATTAATAGACAATATTTTATGGAAAAATATTGTTATTGTAGTAATTTAAGAAAGGAAGGATAAAATGGGAGCTTATAAAGACGAGAGTGGAAATGGAAGATGGTTTTGTAAATTTACCTTTACGAATTGGAAAGGCGAAAAATTAGTAAAGAAAAAAAGAGGGTTTAAAACAAAAAAAGAAGCATTAAAATGGGAACAAGAATTTTTAAATAATCATAGTGATAGTATTGAGATGACTTTTGATGAATTTTTTAAAATTTATGAGAGAGATAAAAAACCTCGTATTAGAGAAAATAGTTGGAATACGAAAGAAGCGATAGTAAAATCAAAAATTTCACCATATGTAGGAGGTTTATTATTAACTGAAATTTCAAAAAGTACAATCATACAGTGGCAAAACGAAATGATGAAACAGAAAGATGAAAAAGGAAATGGTTATACAAAAACATATCTTAGAACGATACATGCACAACTAAGCAGTATATTAAATCATGCTTGTAAATACTATAATCTTAAGACTAATGTTGCAAGAGATGTAGGAACAATGGGAGAAAAAGAATCTGATGAAATGTTATTTTGGACTCAAGAAGACTATGAAAAGTTTATAGTAACTGTTAAAGATAAACCAGAAACATTTTATGCTTTTGAACTTTTATATTGGTGTGGAATTAGATTAGGAGAATTATTAGCTTTAAATAAAAGTAAGTTTGATTTTGAAAATAATATATTAACCATAGATAGTTCACTTCAAAGAATTAAAGGGAAAAATGTAATTACACCACCAAAAACAAAAAAGAGTATTAGAAAAATAGTTATGCCAGATTTTTTATCTTCTGAAATACAAGACTATGTTAATGGTTTTTATAAGATAAATGATGATGATTTAATATTTAACTTTTCAAAAAGTTTCTTACATCATGAAATGAATAGAGGTTGTCACAAATCAAATGTAAAAAGAATTAGAGTACATGATTTGAGACATTCTCATGTATCATTATTAATCGAACTAGGATTTTCTGCAATAGCTATTGCAGATAGGGTAGGGCATGAATCAATAGATATTACTTATAGATATGCTCATTTATTTCCAACAAAGCAAAAAGAGATGGCAAATTCGTTATCATTAGTAAGAACAAATGATAATAAAGATTGGGAAGAATTATTAAGTGAGGATTAGGTATGTTTAGGAGAAAAAGTATAAGTATTACTAAATCTAGTGTAAAAAACATTGATAAAGAGAAAAATCGAAAACGAAATAAAATTATAAATTTTAGAGTTACTGAAGAAGAATTTGATTTAATTAATAAAAAAGTAGAGCTAAGTAAATTAACAAAACAAGAATATTTTTTTGAAATGTTGACGAATCATAAAGTTGAAGTATTAGCTGATTATAGAGTTATAGATGCTATATCAAAAGAAATATTTTTATTAGCAAAGGTTGTAAAAAAATATGGAAAGTTAGATGAGAGAGAACAAGAAATTCTTAAATATGTTTTAGAACTTTATGAGGAAATGAAAAAAGAAAAAGCCTCTAGCAAATGCTAAAGGCAAGATGAAAGTACAACTTGGTATTTCATCCCTGACAAGATTATTTTACCAGGTTGTGCTTCATTTTTCAATTATATGGAGGACAAAAGATGATAAATATTGAAAATTACAAAAATATACCAAGTGAATTAAAAGAATACAATCAATGGGTTTGGTTTAAGATTTACAAAGAAGTAGATAAAAATGGAGTTATTAAATCAAAGAAAGTTCCTGTTAGTCCAGTCACTCATAGATCTTCAGAATGGAATAAAAAAGAGAATTGGACAAGTTTTGAAAAAGCTTTATGTGGATTAAAAAGTTCTAATTGTGATGGTCTTTCATTTGTTCTAACAAAATATGATCAATTTGTTTGTATTGATTTAGATGATATAAAAAATCATAGACATAAATATATTTTAAATGACCTTAAAGAGACATATCAAGAAGCATCTTATTCAAATAATGGTGTGCATATTTTTGCAAAAGGTACTATCACAAAAAATATTAATAATCAAATAGAAAAAGTAGAGATATATGGAGAAAATAAAGCCATTGCTATGACTGGAAATGTTGATATTTTAGGTCATGAGGTAACAGAAATAATAGAATTTCAAGAACAAATAGACAAGTTATTTTTGAAATTTGCTCCAAATGATAGTACACAAGAGTTAAAAGAAAAGTATAAAAATTTTAATGATGATGTTCCTGATATACACACCATTGTTAAAACAATATATATGAAACACCCTAGAGCTAGAGATTTATTAACAGCAAAAGTTTCAAGTGGTGATGCAAGTAAAGACGATTTTGAATTACTACTATATTTGAATACATTTACGCATGGGAATTCAGATTTAATGAAAGAAATATTTTTAAGAAGCCCATTATCTAGGTTAGGAGATAGAAGTAAAAGAAGAACAGAACAAGGATATTTGAAATACCTTGATAGGACAATTGATAAAGTCCTTTTTGTAGGAAGTACAGATTATTGGAACTATCATCTAGATGAAGTGGCTGAAAGGAGACAATACTTTGAAATGTTACAACATCAATACTAAATTTGATACATCAGAGAAGTTTATTGTAGATAACATCATTGCAAAAAATAGTATTACACTCATTGTTGCTTCCCCTAAAAAAGGAAAAACTATGTTAGGTCTTAATCTTGGAATTTGTATTAACGAAGGATATTCCTTTTTGGAAAATAACACATTAAAAAATAAAGTTGTTTATTACTGCAATGAGCTTTCAGGAAGTCTAATACAAGAGCGAATAAAAAAACTAGAATTACAATGTTCAAGTGATATGAAATTTTATGAAGGTACGAGTTACATTACCTTTGATGAATTTGAATCAATAGTAAGAGAAGATTCACAAAATGGTTATAAAGTTTTTGTTGTAGATACATTTTCTAAAATTAAATATGATAGAAATTACAATGCAAATGATTATAACGATACTTACGAAGTGATGGCAAAATATTACAACCTTATTGAAAAATATGATTGTACTTTTATTATGATGTATCATACAAAAAAGGATAGTAGTATAAAAAGCGTTAGTGAAAAAGTTATAGGCTCACAAGCTCTATCAGGTTCTGTTGATACAATTATTGCCATTGATAAAAATTCAGAATTTGATACAGAATTTAGTTTAAATATCACAAGTAGATTATTTGAATCTAAGACATATCAAGTTAAGATTGATAAAAATAAAAAGACAATAGAACTTGATAAAATTGATCCAATTGAATCACTTGAACCCTCAATTCAAAAACTTGTTCAGTTAATGCCTAGAAAAAGAGAAATTGAAGGAACAATAGTTGATATATGTTCCAGTATTAATTTAGAGATTGAAAGTCCACAGCAATTTGGAAAAACATTAAATAGAAATAAAGACCTACTTTTGAAGAACGGAATTACAGTAAATATCAAAAGAGGAAAGAACAATAATATATACAAAATCAAATATAATCCGAGTGATGTAATGTACTAGATTTCGTTTAGACCGTTCATACCGTGCAATATTTTGGGTGTTAGAAAAAGTTGAACGCTCTGCACGGTGTGAACGGTATTTTTTAAAAAATTCCATCTTCTATTTTTCTGTGCTAGTAAAAAATAATATTTTAAAATTAGATATCTTAATTAATAGCAAGCATATACTTTTTGACCACACTCAAAAAAGTAGGCTTGAAATTTGAAGCTCAAATTTGATTTTTTTAGGGCAAACCCTAAGACCAAAAGAAAGGAAGTGATTATTTGAAACAAATTTTAAGAAAAAGAAATAATAATATTCACTTTATGGTAAGTGATGAAGAGAAAGAAAAGATAGAAAAACTTTTTAAAAATTCAGGATATAAATCTAAACAAGACTTTTATTTAAATATGATTTTAGATGGAACAGTAATTAATTTTGATTTAAAAAATGAGTTTGCTTTAGAGTTAAAAAAGATGAGTACACTTTTAAATAATGCTACAAATAATATTAATCAATGTGCAAAAGTTGCAAATACTACTGGTAAATTTAGTCGAGAAGATTTTAAAGCATTAAATGAAATACAACATTCCATGGTGAAGGCACTTGTTGAATTTAGACTTTTGATTGATGAAAGATTAGCAGAATTGATTAAGGAAAAAATATTAAAAAATGGCAGTTACAAAAATACATCCTATTAAAACAACATTAAAAAAATCCATTGACTATATTTGCAATAAAGAAAAAACTGATGATGAAGTTTATGTAAAAACACATCTATGTACAAGAGAATTAGCATTTAAAGAATTTGAAATGACAAGAAAAGAGTTTCATTCAAAAACAAAAACACTAGCTCATCATTTAATCCAATCATTTATGCCTGGAGAAGTAAGTTTTGAAAAAGCACATGAGGTTGGAAATAATTTGTGTGATAGTATTTTTGATGGAAAATTTGAATATGTTCTTGCAACGCATATAGATAAAGGACACATCCATAACCATATCATATTTAATTCTGTTGATTCAGTAGAAGGTAAAATTTATCGTTCATATTATGGATCATATATGAAAATTAGAAATGAAAGTGATAGGATATGTAGAGAAAATAACTTATCTGTAATTGATTCAGAAACAAGCAAAGAGTATTCTAAAGTAATGAATAGAGTATATGAAAATTGGTATGAGTGGAATCAAGATAAACAAGGAAAAAGCTATAAATCTAAACTACAGATAGATATCAATAGGTCAATAAAAAGTGTAAATAGTTTTGAAGAATTTTTAAGAAAAATGAAAGAGTTAGGTTATGAAATAAAATTTGGAAAACACATTGCATTTAAACATAAAGATAAAGAAAGATTTACTAGATCAAAAACATTAGGGATAAATTTTACAGAAGAAAAAATCAAAGAAAGAATAAAAAACAAAAATAATGAAATTGATAGTATTATAGATATCAGTAAAAATCCTAAGGTTAAAAATTCAAAAGCCTATGAATTTTGGGCGACAAAACATAATCTACAAACTTCATCTAAATCAATTTTACTTTTAAGACAAGCTGGTTACAAAAGTAAAAAAGAAGTAGATGAAAAGTTTAATTCTTTAAAAAAAGAATTAGCAAGAATTTCTGAAAATGGAAAAAAACTAACACAGGAAAAAAAGAATATAAAAGAACTTTCAAAGTATATTCATATATACATGCAAACAAAACCATATGCAGATGCATATAACGAAAATAAGACTTCACTATTTAATAAAGTTCATAAAAAAGAAATTGAAAAATATCAAAAATCAAAAGATTCTATTCGAGATATTTTAAAAGAGTATCCTGAATTAAAAACACTTTTAAGAAAGAGTTTCAATAAAGATAGTTTTAAAAAATTAAATGAAAAATTAGATAATTTAGAAGAAGAAATCGAAAATTTAAAACAAATATACATTTCTAAGATTGAAGAAAAAGAGCAATTTGAAAAGCTTATTAAAAACTATGAAGATTATATGAAACCATCTACACTTGATAAAATTAAAGAGTTTGAAAAAGAAGTTAAAAACAAAGAAAAAACTAACACAAAAAATATGGATATTGAATTATAAGAGGTCAATTACGACCTCTTTAATGTTATGGATGCAAATTTTATTTAATTATGGTACAATATCAGTAGGTAAGTTCAAATATTTGAATTTGGAGGTTAATATTATGAAGGTAAGCTACAATGGATTGTGGAAAATACTCATAGACAAAGGAATGAACAAGAAAGAATTGAAAGAGAAAGTTGGAATTGCACCAGGTACAGTTGCGAAAATGGGGCGAGGAGAACTTGTAAGTATGGAAATACTTTATAGAATTGGTAAAGAATTAGATGTAGATTTTGGAGATATGGTAAATATAGTGAAATAGATTGTACTTTTGTTGATAGGAGGTTTTTATGTCAGATAATTCAAATATTGTTGTTTCAGATGTTGTTGATATAAGAAATATGATTTACACATTTAGAGGAAAACA
>JAUMWX010000010.1 GCA_030529425.1 Tissierellia bacterium | reverse complement strand
TACGGTGATGCGATTTTTGATATTTCTATTCCGCTTAAAAGCTTTTGTTTGGTATTTTCGGTATCCGCTCCTTCTCTGTCCAGATAGTTTGTGAACATTTCAGTTCCATACTCCGTAAGTAAAAGCACATTTGCCGAATTTTCCAACAGATTTGCAAGGCTTCCCGCATTTGCAAAGAATTTTATAGAGTTTGACAGTGCTGAAAGTGCCGATTTCTTTCCGTCATCCGACGGTTTTCCTTCAGGAGTTACCGGTACTCCCATATCTCCCACTTCAGGAAGTTTAGGTATCTCAAGCTCGGAATCTTCAGGATCGGTGTCATCCAAAACATCCTTCTCTTTTTTATCCGCCTCTTTCTTGAAGTCTCCTTTATTCAATGCTTCAAGTTTCTTAAATACCTCTTCCTTTAACCACTTCAAAAGATCTTCTATCTTACCTTCGCCTTCAACTGTAACATCATAGTAGTTTTTGTTCTTATACAGTTTTTTTGAAAAGTCGTTAGGTTTGAAACCGTCACTTACAAATTTAGTCTCATCTCCTGAAAGTCTTACACTCTCAAGTACCTTTTTTATATGCTCAAGATACTTTTTCTCCAAATCCATAAGCTCTTTCAATTTATCAAGTGAATAGTCTTCATTCAATTGATTTTCCATCAATTGTATGTCAGCCATATTTTGACTTTTTACTTCTTCGTCAGTTATCTGCTGTGCTTTTGCTTTCCAAGCCTCAAGAGCAGCTTTTGCATCTTCATATGCTCCTTTTACTTCTTCTATCGCATCATCTATTTCCGAAAATGTATCTATCGCTTTTTGGATATTGTCTCTTGCAGCTTTCAAAGCCTTTTTTACTTCGCCGTATCCTTTTCCAAGCTCTTCCTGTAACTTTTTATCTATTGTCCCGTTTTGATACAATTCATAGTATTTTTTCATAAAGTTACTGAAATACTTTTGACTGTATTTATCGCTTAATTCGGGAAATGAATTTCTTATTTCCGTCTTTACATCGGCATGTGCACGGGAATCTCCGTCAACCGCTCGAAATATTGAAACATAATCTTCCCATATCTCGTTATATTGATTTCCTTTCTTTGATCTTTTCAAAGTTAATCCGATTATTATATCGTCAAAGTCGGAATAATTCTTTAGAAAATGTTCACTATCCGGATTTAAGTTTGTAGATAATCCTATCAATTCATCAATAGGATATTTCCCGTAAGATTTAAGACTTCCCGCATTAACACTATTGTTGTGATAATTTAAATATTGATAATCAAGATTTCTTATCCTTGTTTTTGCATCTTCAAGATCCTGCAAAGCTTTATCCTTTTTATCTTTCTTTTGCAATGATTTTTGAAGATCCGGGAAAGATTTTGTATACTGTGTCTCTCCCATCGGAATGGCACTTTTCGCTTCTCCTTCCCTGTCAAAGTCGGGAATCTTTTTGAAGTAAATATCGTACTTATCTTTAAGATAATTCTCTATAACTTTTTCAATTTCAGAAGGACTTTTTGCACCTACTATACTCTTGTACAGCTGACCTTTTTCAGCATTAAGGTATTCGTTTTCTTTTTCTGCCAGTTTTTCAAATTTTTTGTAAAGATCCAAAAGTTTTTCTTTGTACTTCCCGAAAGCGTCCTCAGCTTTTACTCTTTCCTGAGTAGCTTCTATTTCCTTATCTTTTCCTTCAAAGCCTTTCAGTTTATTTAGAAAACCGTAAGTTAAACTTACCAATCCTCTAAATTTCATGTATTCAAGTATTTGAAATTTTAATACATCCTGATTTTGAAGGCTCGTATTTTCAACAGCCTTTATGGATACATTTTTTACTGCAATATTATTTAAGTTTACCGCATCTGACTTATCGCTTGCTCCATTGACAGATAGTGTCACGAGTTTAGTTATATCGTCTTCTATCGTATTATTGCTGGCAAAAAGTCCGTAAACATTTTTCAGGTTTGAATCAAATCTGCTTAGGACACTTTGAAGCGCCAATTCATTGCTGTTTTCGACAATGCTTCTTGCATACTCGAGTTTTGCAATATCAACCGTAAGCATAGATAAAACCATAATCGGAACCAAAATTAAAGATATAAATATTGATATGACACCTCTATTTTTTTTCATAAATTTCTCCTACTTTAATTTTATTTTTTCTAAAAATCCATTGATTTTATCCGTTATCTCTGAAACTTTCTTTTTTATTCCGAATTTTTCAGCTAAAAAATCTCCAACATCATATGCTATGTCAATATTTCTGACAAATTCGGAATTGTCCATTACAGGCGAATTTACAGCTATCGAGTCTACAATTCCGTCTTTAAATCCATTTATTCCTAAATATCCCAAAGCTTTAAGCATCGGGAATTTATATGTCACTTTTATCCCAACTGTCTTTCTAATCAATCCTGATTGTGGAAGAAAAGAAAGCTCCGCTTCTCCGACAGTTTTTATCAATAAATTTTCCATGTCGTTTTTCAAAACAGGTTGAACGGTTGAGAATGTGTTAGTTTTATTAAATGTGAATTTTAAAAATTTTACATAAGGGCTTGGGTTTTTATATGATTCAATATACTTTGATTCTTCGACATTGCTTCTCCACTTATTTCCTTCAATATATGCATCCGACACTTTATCTCTTGCTTGAAGCTTTCCAAGCAAGTTCACAGCACGCTGTGCCCTTGCCTGTGCTCCATTCTTTTGAATTATATATGTCGATGCAAAAACGAGAAATACAACCATCATAATAACTATAGGCATTATGATTGAAGCTTCAAGAACCAATGCAGCCCCTCTCTGTTTTTTCAGTATCTTCATATTCTTCTCTCAAACTCTATTACTTACCTACAAAATCAGTTAATCTCTTCATGATTGTATTTACTGCTTTAACTATATTTTCTCTGAATATCACAGCTACTGCAAGTATGATTACAATAATTACTATAATGGCAACCATGTTAGAGTCTCCTCTTTCGCTCTTGAAAAACTTCTTAATATTGTTTAACATACCCTTCCTCCTTTCTAAAAAAATCCATTACCAAGTAATGGGCCAACAACTATAATTAATATTCCCAAAAATATCAATCCTGAAGGGACTAAAAGCTTTTGGGAAGCTGTTTGAGCCTTTCTTATAATTAGGTTTCTTTTCTCGTTCCAAGATTCAGTTACGGAAAATTTCAACGAGTTTACAAATTCCGTCCCCCCCTTCTTGGAGGTTTGCATAATTAAATTTGCAAAATTTTTGATTTCTTTCAGCTCACATCTCTGAGCGAAAGACATTATAGCTTCAATTTCAGAAACCCCGTTATTCATATCATCTAAAGCTATCTTCATCTCTCTGTATATATATCCTTCGCTTGTAATAGCGATTTTCTCCCATGAGTCTCTTATGGTTCCCCCCGCACTCACCAGCAATGTAAACTTTGAAATCATTGCAGGAAACTCAAGCATAAGTATATCATTTCTATTGTTTATTTTCACTCTCATGTTGTATGTTATATTATAAGATATTAAAATACTTAATGCAATAATTATAATTGGAAGTATAGCTATGCTTGAACTGAATAGAAGTCCTCCAATTATTCCAAACATAATTATAGTTATCTGTATACCTAAAAAATAAAAATTAAGTATTTCACCGCTACCTTTTCCATACAACTTTTCACTGTTTAAGACAACTTCTCTTCTACTTTCAGAATCGAATTCTATTTTGAAAATATCAATTATGGACATTCCTAAAACTATATATCCCAAATAATCATCCTTATATCGAATATCATCCAGCAATTCTTTTACATAGTGATATTTATTCATGTTAAGAATTATTATTAATGCACTGATGATTGCGAGAACCGTACCCGCTATAACAAAATAAATTGAATCCATTTATCACACCTCTATTTTCATAATTTTCTTCGCCAAAAAATATCCGGCGGCAAAAAAAATCAGTGCTGCTATTCTTGTTATTATCACTCCACCACTCATTTTAGAAGCAGCTCCTATACCCATTCCGTCGATCATCATAATGATTACAAAAGGCATAAATAAAAGTATTTTTACCTGATTCTGTTGTTCATGGACAATCGTCTGTATTTCAAGCTCGACTTCTATTTTCTGCGAGATAATCTGTTTGGTTTCATTTATTAGCAGATACAAGTTTCCGCCCTGCCTATTCACAGTATTGAATGTTATAACAAAATTCTTTATATCATCCAACGGAATTCTTTCAGACATATTTTCCAGAAGTTCTTCTACTGTAAATCCATTATTAAGACCTTCTAATATAACGGATATCTCTTTTGCAATAATGGCTTCTTTACCGTGTTGAAAAGTTATATCCTCATAAGAGCTCTTTAAACTGTCGCTTGTATTTTTACCTACAGAAAGCGAAGTGTTAAGAGATTCCAGAAAATCTTTGAATTGTAAAAGAATCTGTTTATTTCTTTTTGTAAAAAGATATTCCTTATATTTTTTTAAACCTATTATTATACCGAATAATGAAAATATAGACGAAACCTTCGCATTTCTAAATATGATGTACATAGCCAAAAAAGCCAATCCCCCACCTAATAAGATGGCTGTTATTATCTCCAAAACGCTCAATCTATATATTCCATAGTCAACTACATCCGAGTAAAGTCCTTTCTTCGGTATATATTTTTTATTTTTTTTAAACATATTCTCTCCTAAATTATGTCTGCGGAATATCCTGAAATAGTCAGTTTATATGTGTTTATCAAACTTTTAGACTTTCTGACCAGTGATCCGGACACTTTATGAAGTGTAGAATTTTCATCCTCTTCAAACTCATACAATGTATTAAGTTGAACCTGACCGTCCTTCATTCCCACTATTTCCGATATTGCCTGAACTCTTCTTGACTTATCTCTAAATCTTGAAAGTTGAATTATTATATCAACACTTGATGCAATTTGCTGACGGATGGCTTCAAGTGGAAGCCCTTCCGAGCCCATTAAAACCATTGTTTCCAATCTGGATAACATGTCTTTCGTACTGTTTGCATGGGCGGTCGACAAAGAGCCGTCATGACCTGTGTTCATAGCCTGAAGCATATCTATAGCTTCTTTACCACGAACCTCCCCTACGATGATTCTCTCAGGGCGCATACGCAGTGATGATTTTATCAAATCCCTTATACTGACCTCCCCGACTTTGGCTGTGTTTGCATTTCTGGTTTCAAGTCTTACCAAGTTTTCTATTCCAACTATTTGTAGCTCCGCCGAATCTTCTATGGTTATTATTCTCTCGGTTTTAGGTATAAAATTTGACAAAGCATTTAAAAATGTCGTCTTTCCCGACCCCGTACCGCCGCTTACTATTATATTGAATTTTGATTTTACAAGTATCTCCAGCTTATCTGCAATTTCCTGAGTGATTGAGCCATATCCAATCAGTTTTTCAATAGTCATAGGTTCCTTGGAGAATTTTCTTATCGTAACCACGGGACCGTTGAGAGATATAGGAGGTAAAACCACATTTACACGAGATCCGTCTTCAAGTCTGGTATCTACGATAGGATTGGCTTGATTTACCTCTCTACCTGACTTTCCTACAATTTTTTGTATTATATCTTCAAGTCTTTTGTTGTCCTCAAATTTTGAATTGCTTTTTATGAGTTTTCCGTTTCTTTCGATAAATATATCATTATATCCGTTAATCATAACTTCCGTAATGGAATCGTCTTTTAATATATAGTCCAAAGGTCCATATCCTCTGATAGAGCTATATACCCTGTCTATGATTTCCGTTTTTTCATTGATATCAAAATATTTGCCCAAGGTATTGATTTCATTTAAAAGATGCGCCTCTATATTTTCCAACAATTCATCATCGGAATATTCGGCAACTTTTCCACTGTTAAGCAAAGTATCCTTGATCTTTTTTATTATTTCATCAATCATAGATAAACTCCGATATTCTTAATTTTATTCAACTCTATATAATTTATCACATCTTTTTCGCTCATGTCCAATCTTTCAATCAGAAGATCACAATTTTTACTATACTCTTGTCTAGGAGCATTTAAAATCAATTTTGAATTTACCAAGGCATAAGGAATATTATCTTTTAACCAGTGCCTTATAATCTGATTGATTTTAGTGTAATTATTTTTGTTATCAACCATGAAAATAATATCACTATTTTCAAAAATAGTTTTCGAAAAATCACTGAATTCAATTTTGTGATCAATTACTATATATTGAAATCTACCGCTATTTTTTAACATTTGAATAATTTCTTTAATATCATTTGCAGTTGCACTTACATAGTCATAATGATCCTCTGAAACTCCGTAATAGTAAATATTTCCGTCGTTCTGAACCGCATTGTTAACTTTTACTTCCACATTACCCAATCCGCTTTTAACAGCTTTCAATGCAACTGAAAAACTGCTTTCACCCGATCCTGCAAAAACATTATCTTGAGTAGGAGAAAAATTTAAATACATAACATTTCCGCTCTTAGATAAATATTTTGCTGTTGCAACGGAAATGCTGGTATTGCCAACATTTCCGTTTAATCCTACAAATGTAACTGTTTTTGTGTTTAATTTTTCTTTATTATTTAAATTTACAACTATATTTTGAGAAGCAAGTTGATCTAGTATTTTCTCTCCTATATTAGAAACTTTATCATAAATAAATATTGTTTTTATGCCGTCAATTTCTTCTATTTTTTCATCGCTGATATATAAAAGTTTATTATTAATCAAATTTTCAGGCAATTCTAAATTCTTATCACTTAACAATATATTGTATGAATTTTGTTTTATATATTCCTCCAAATATGATAACTCTGAAAAAATTCCTATTTCAAAGTTATGATATTGTTTAGATAAAAAATGTTTCATCCTTTTGGCCAATGTCAAATCATTAGTCAACAGTAAAATTTTGATATTCAAAACTACCTCCTAAATCTTGAAGTTATTTTTTTCTTCTTGTTTCGGTTCCAATTCTTCCTCTTCTTTCCTTCTTCTTTTAAATATAATTATGAAGAACCAACTGCAAGCGGCAACTCCAAATATTATAGTTCCAAAGAATAAAGGTTTATTTGCATAAAATCTTACAAATATATTTGTAGATACTGTTTGATTCCTTATGAAATCATAAGAAGGCTTGAATACATAATCCGAATTTCCGGTTTTTTCATCAGTATCTAAAATATTTCCGCTCATGTCCTCAGCCACGATTCTGACATGTTGATTTATTCCTTCCTCTAATTCAAACTCTCCTTTAAAATTGTTAAGATCTTCGAAGTTCTCAAATTTTTTAATTAATTTATCGTTCACATAAACATCAATTTTCTTTAATGCTATGGCATCGAAAACAGTAATCTTAACGTTTTTTGAGATTGCGTTGTGGATTGCCTTATCCATACCTTCAATGTTTACCAATTCAGGCTTTGTAGTGTCGACTCTGAATAGAATTCCCAGCTCCTTCTTTTCCGTTTCGGAATAATTTCCGGCTTCATCGACAGATGCTACTGATAATGTGTAAATTCCGTCTTTAGTAAAATTAGATTTATCCACAATATACTGTTTTTCATACCATCCGCTAGGTCCGATAGGATTTAGACTTTTTAGCGGAGGGGTTACCGTATACTTTACATCTTCTATTTGTTTTCCGTCTAAAGTTACAATTATTTTTATGGAATCATCTATAAGTTTATTTGGATTGAACTCTTTTATTATAAGATCTTTTTCAATTTTCATTAAGTGTTTATCGTTAATTTCGGATATATATTCATCAAACACATAAATTGAACCGAATCTGTTCACAGTAAAAAATATCTTTTCAACAACTTCGTTTCCCGCCTTATCAAAAATCTTTACATCCAATTCATATATTCCGTCCGTTTCAGGAACTTTATCCAACTTGTCAATACTTATATTTCCTGTTCTTTTATTTATTACGAAATCCGAAATATATTGATCCGTTACATCTTTTCTTATTTCGAATCTTCTTGTTCTGTAAAGTTTAATTTCGTGATTGTCAAGATTTATATCAAAGTATTCAATTAAAGGCTTAATTTCATCAGTGTATGAATTATTATTTTCAACTCCCGATATTTTAGGTTTTGTAATAGTTTTATCTATCGTAAATGATTTAGGAGAAGTTCCGCTGTATAAAACTTCATTGTTCTTATTTTCCGCCAAATCGGTCATATTGATATCAAACTTGTAATCCCCGTCTTTGTCATAGACAATTCTAGCAATATGATTATCTCCCGTTTGACTCCAACTAATTTCAGGATTTGGTATAACCCTATCATCCAGTTTTGAATCAATATTGATATTTACTTTTTTCAAATCAAAGTTTTTCTCTTTAACTGTTACCGTAGCAACTCTTGTATACTTAAAGTAAAATTCATTTTTAGCCGCGTTATTATCATATTCGACACTTATTTCAGGTCTTGTCTTGTCTATTATGAAGTTTTTAGGATTTGAACTTCTCTCGGTAAATACAACCTCTTTTGCGATATTGTTTGCCTCGTCTTTTCCTGTAATTTCGAAATTAAAATCTCCGTCAACATTGTATAATATTGTAGCGGTATATGTTCTATTGTCTCCGTTTCCGCTTCCTTCAACAAAGTTCCACGATGATAACCTAGGAGCCCCCCCAATCTTATTTTTGATTTCAACTTCAAATAAATTAGGATCAAAATTTCTTTCCTTTACGGTAATTGTAGCTGTACGATCGAATGCATAATACTTACCGTTAGTAAATGTGTTGTTATCATAATCAACCGTGATTTCAGGTCTAGTAGTATCTATCTTTATTTTTCTTGTTACAATTGATCTGTTCGAAGCATTGTCCGTAGCATAAACTTCTATCAATACATCATTACTGTTGTTAATAGAACTGTCAATCTTTATTCTACCTTTCCATAATTTTAACAACTCATTTTTATCAGGAGTTTTGTTATTGAAAGCATAAACTGTTTCTCTTTGAGTGACTTCACCCATATTTTTGACAACATACTCTACTTGTTTTATTCCGGAATATGTGTCTTTCACAATCGGTTCTTCTACTGAAATATCAACCATTAAATCTTTATTATATATTCCACTTTTAGACGGTTGAGGTTCGATTGTAATTTCAGGAGCTACCTTCTCAATAAGAGGTCTTTTATTGTCCAATATTAATGTATTTGTACTTACATATCTCACATTTCCAGCTTTATCTTCTACCCTGATATAAACTGCAAATTGTTGATTCGATTTAAAAATCAAAGGACTGTAATTTTGCCATTTAACATTTTTCAACTCTTCTACTGAAAGCGGCTTAGTTTGAATTGACTTGTAATACTTGACACTTTCTATCGGAGAAGTTTTATCCATCCAGTTCGCCCTTATAAATATAGGACTGTTGGACCACAAACCGAATGTAAATTTGTCCAATAAGTCATTCCATTTTTCGTAGAAGAAGTTTCCGGATTTTGCTGTTACACTTGAAACAGGTGCCGTATTGTCAACTGTGAATTTATATGGATTTGGAGATTTTGACGACATTTGTTCGGCAAGATTTCCGGCGGAGTCACGATAATTGAATTCAAATCTGTAGTTTGCATCTTGTGTATATTTTATTTGTAGAATTTGAATATCTTCATCACTACCTGTATTTGATAATCTCCATTCTCCAATCATTGAGCCCAAGTTCAAATCAACCTTGTTATTCTTTGAGTCATAGGCAGTAATCAATACCCCTTCAGATGCCACTTTCGGATTGAAATGATTTCCTCTCTCCTTAATCTTAAGAGTAGCAGTCCTTTGTCCTCTATAGAATCCGTCTCTTATATAATTATTATTGTCGTATTCAATACTGATGACAGGCTTGATTATATCTATATCAAAGTCAATTGATTTTTTTGTAATGTTTCCTGCATTATCCAGAACTTCAACTGTCAACACCACATCAGAGCTGTTATTTAATTTTGAATCAATGACAAGATTGAACTTTTTAGAAGAAATCAAATCTTTGAATTCATATACATCTTTAGAATCATCAAATAATATTTCCTCTTTGGTTTTTACACCTTCTGATTCCACATAATATTTTACTTGATTAATTCCTGAAAAAGGAAATTTGTCTAACAAATTCAATTCAACTTCTATATCTTCATTATATACATTGGTTCCGTACTTCATATTCTTATGATTGAAATCAATTCCAACTTCAGTCTTGTCTATTATCAGTCCGTCCGAACTTAAAAATGTGATGTTACCTGCATTGTCGATCAATCTTGCATAGACAGCAAATAAGTCTTCTTTGTCAAATTCAATCACTCCGTCATATTTAACAAATTTATTTTTGTAATCCTGACTTAATTGTTTATAAGTCAAATGTTCAATCTTTTCACCTTCCTTATATCTTTGAATATAGTAATCAATATGAACATTTGGTGAAATTATATCATCAGCTTGAATTTCCAACTTAAGTTTTTTATTTGTGAACTTGTTGAATTTCATAGCCGTAATCAAGTCAGACCATGAGCTTCCGTTCACTTTAACCGTTCCTACAGGCTTAACTTTATCAATAGTAAATAAAAACGGATGCTCTTCACTTGTTTTAATTTCAGCAACTGATCCTGCTTTATTTACATATTCAATACTCCATTCATAATTTGCGTCCTCTGTAAAGTTCAAGACCAATCTGTGAGTATTCATTTCAAGACCTTGTACCCAGTCGCTAAGAATAGCATTTTTATCAAGTACAATTTCTTCTCCTTTTGCATTTTTACCTTTTATCTTTATTCCATCTATTAATTTTTTAGACAAAAAAGTACTTTGTCTGTCTTTAAGAGTGATTACTACCTGTCTGTTATATGGATAGTACTTTCCTATATTTGTTTTTCCATTAGAATCTATGGATTTAAATTCCAATTCTATAGTAGGTTTTGTAGAGTTAATATTGTAAAATCCGGTTGTAGTAGACTTATTTCCAGCCCTATCTTCAACTTCAAGCTCTAACTTTACATTATCATAATTATATTTTTGTGAATCAATTGTAATTCTTTTTGTTGCTTCGATTTCTCCACTCAGTGGAATTTGAAACATATCTTCTTTATGTTCAGTTCCGTCAAAATAGGAAATCTTATATTTCATACTCTTCAATCCGGATTTTGCATTATTCGAAACATTGTCATTTCCTATTAAATCAACTTTTATATCAGAATTGTAGTATCCATTATCATTTGGCGGGTTAACATTTTTAATTTCAACCTTAGGTGACTCATTTTCAAGAATAATCCTATCCGTTGATATATATGCAATATTTCCCGCATTGTCCACGGCTCTCAAATAAACAATATATGATTTTCCTAATTTCAAATCAAAAGAATCCTTAAATTTATCCGGAGATTGTCTATAGATTTGATTTAACTTTTCGGCATTTAACAATTCTTCTCCGTCATGGACATATATTCTCGTGTTACTTATATCTGTTCCTTTTACTTTTGCGTTGTTTACAGTTACATATATTTCCGAATTTTTCCAATATTTGTCAATATTATCTGTCGCTAATTTATCGTATGTTTTTCCATCTACCTTAAATTCAGCTGTAGGAGATGTCTTATCAATTGTAAATCTAAAAAAATTTTCATTTATTCCCGATTCCGTTTTTTGAATCCCGTAATTATTTACATAGACAAACCTCCAACGATATTCTCCTTCTTCAGAAAATCCAAATTTAAATACATTGTCCTGAACTTTTATTCTTTTTGATTCCAGTTGAGTTTCAACTCCATTATCTTTTGTATAAAAAACTTGTAACCCGTTTTTATTGAATCCTTCGGTTTCATCATTTATATGAATTTCAAGATTCACATCCTTATTAAAATTACCGTCTAATGCAAACTCGTCTTTTTGAGTTAAATTTTTTATCTCTATCTCAGGCTCTTTTTCCAAAACCTTAAATCTTATTTCAGACTTTCCAATATTGCCTGATCCATCGCTTACATTAACTTCAAGTTTTAAATTTTTTCTGTTTTGATAGAATTTTTCAAAATCTCCGCCAAAATTATTTTCATCCTCCAAAGAAAATATTTTATTGAGTTTCTTTTCAAATGAACCGTCTATTTCTTCGGTTTTTTTGTATATAACTTCATTATTCTTGTTCTTTAGAATATACTCAATTTTTTTAAGTCCCGAACTCAGAAAATTTTGTTCGCTTATATCTTTAACATCAAAAGAAATTGAAGCTTGTTTGATGAATGTTTTTGAATAATCCTGTGCATTTATATATTCATTCGGATTTTCGTCATAATAAAACTTAATTTCTGGAATAGATGTATCAGCTCCGACTACAACTTTAGGATTCAAATATGATGAGAAATATCTCTTTTTAGAAGAATTTCCTTTGTAATCATTTATAGGAATTTCATTTCCGTCAGTTCCGATAATTTTCAATTTATAATCTATCCCTGATTTCAAAACCACAAATTTATTGTAAATCTCTCCGTTAAATGTATGATTTACTCCAACAGGATTGGAATAAGTTTTAATAATTTCATTTCCTTCAGTCAGCGGTAAATTATCCTGTTCAGTGTGAAAAAATTGAATTTCATTATTATCGGAAACTTTATTTAGTATTTCTTCACCGAATTTATTGAATTCAATTTTAATTCTTGTGTTAGAATCGTTTATTTTATAAGGTATTTTATACTTATGAGTCTTACCGTCATTCGTTAAATAATCTGAAAATCCGTTGATAGTCCCGCTCGCATCTCCGTTTATAATTTCTACTTTATCAAGACTGGACTTTGATGTGTCATTAGTTATGTTTATTTCAAGAGGGTTTATAAAATCTAAAATTTCACTTTTGTCATTTATTTTTTTTCCATTCTGAGTTACAATCACATGTTGACTGTATTCGGGAGGATTAACTTCAAGAAATAAACTGCTCGTTGTTTCAACTATAACTTCCAAATTTAATGCCTTATTTATGGTTATATCTTTTGAAAACATGTAATAGTTTTGGTTTGCTGTGGAAGTATCTAAAAACAATTCCTCACGAATTCCTTGGTTTACCAAATAAACCTTATAATTTTTATCTTCAAAATGGATCTTACCTGATAATTTAATTATGGCGTTATTCTCGATTTTGCCTGTCCAAGAATTTGTATTATTATCAATAACTCCCAATTCACTATCGCTTCCTTCAAAAGTCTTTGTCAACATTAAAGTTGTATTGTTCTTTGACAATTTACTGCCGCTTATTCTGACATTATGTTTTTCTATATTTTGTTGTTCTTCTTGAGCAAATACGCCATCTCCAAAAACGGTATTTGTATTAATTGTTGTAACAATCATTGCAATTGCCATTATTAAAGACAATATTCTTTTGTATTTTTTCATACTACCTCCCAATTGTATTGTTTGTATCTGATATTATTATTTCTTCTATTATCTCATAATGATTTGATTCTTTATTGCGTAAATCAATATCGTCGGTATTTACTGATAATACTTCCGTTTCATAGAAATTTTTATTTTCTTCATATAAAACAGTAGTAAATGTTTCGGATAATACTTCGGTTTGATTACTCTCTTCCGGATTCCGATGTTCAATTTCTTCCAAACTATAACCGCTTTTAACACCAAAATCATTGATATTTTGTCTGATATTACTTTTAAGTTCGGATGAAAAAATAGGATTTGTCATATAGCTTGTTGAAGACGGATTATAAATATTTCTGTTTATATTTTTATTTTTTATGTCTTCAATGGATTTTTTTATTGTTTTTCCTGATAACTCTCCTAATATTTTTTTTATCTCAAACTTGAAATATATTAATATGCTCAGCATCAAAAAAATTAATGACATCCCGATAAATATATATGAAATGTTTTTATATATGTTAACCATGTCTATCTACCTTAAATATGCATTTCTTAAATTTTCCAAAATGGCTAAATTGTTTTTTTCTATATCATTCTTAATATTTATAGATTTTTGTTGAGTGACCTGAGTCCTTTGTGTATTGTTCGATATGTCTTTCAATATATCGAGTATTTTACTCTTATCAATTCCAACTTTAGCCATACCGTTTCTGTGATTGTTCAACAAGTTTTGTATTTCACTATATGTTGTCAATTTTATATATGGAGCATCCTCCGCTTCATATTCTCTTAAATTCTGAATACAAACTTTCAGAGATGACAATAATTCTTCATAATCTTCCAATTTAGGTTCTTTAATACTTGTTGAATTTATAATATACTTTGAATAAAAATCGCCAATAATATTATAGTTATAAGAAATATCATAATATTCAAAATCTTTATTTTCAGATTTAACAATAGTTTCAAAGTACGGTCTTGACTTTAATATCCTCGCTCTGAAACTGTCATCACTTCCGGTGTACAAGTAGAGATACATTGTAGCGGTTTCGTAATAGAGTTTGAGAGTTTTTTCATCGTTTTTATCAAGATTGTGTGCTTTTCCGTTAAGTATGGTATTTAATTGAGAACTCTGTTCATCTCCAAATACACCGCTGTCTACATATGCAGATATAAGCTTCAAATAAGCATCCTGTTTATTCGGATTAATTTCTATAGCCTCAATATAAGAGCTTATCTTTTCTTTATAAGGGGTCGATTCAGATATGTTTATTTTTGAATCATAATCTCTATTAAGCTCCAATCTTGACATATACATAGAGAAAAGTCCCCCTAACAGAAATATAACTGTCATAATACTTGTCCCGATAAAAATATTAAGCTTCTTTTTTTGTTTTATTTGATAATTAACATCTTCTTTTTCATAGTTGTACAACGCATACATTAAATCCTCACAATTTTGATATCTGTCGTCCGGATTAAGCTCTATACATTTTTCTATGATTCTCTCCAATCCTCCTGAAAAGTCAGAATCGTAAGTTCTTAAAGGCTTGTATTCGTAATCGGGTCTTCTTGGATCTTCTCCTGTCAACAAGTTCTGAATTGTCATCCCCAATGAATATATATCCGAGCGCGCATCAGTCTGTCGCAATCCGTGTTGTTCCGGAGGTGCATACCCCTTAGTTCCCAAAACTTTTGTGTCCGATAATCCATCTTCCTTATATTCTCTGGCAATTCCAAAATCTATAACCTTTATATTTCCATCGGGTTTAATCATGATATTACCCGGTTTCATATCTCTATAAATAATAGGAGGATTTTGTGAATGAAGGTACCTTAATGTGTCACATAATTGTAAAGCCCATTCAATAACAAGATCCTGAGGTTGAGGTCCGTACTCTTTTACGATTTTGTCCAATGACTCGCCCTCAATATAGTCCATAACTATATAAATAGTATCTTCTTCCTCTATAATGTCTACAATTCGCGGTAAAGAAGGGTGATCCAACTTCTTCATAAGATTTGCCTCTATGAGCAAACTGTTTATAACTATCTCATCTATATTTTTATCGGATCTTTTAGCTATTTCTTTTACAGCCCATTGTTTATTTAATCTTCTGTCCATCGCCAAATATACTATGGACATACCGCCTTTTCCTATTTGCTTTAATATTTCATATTTTCCATCTAATATTGTACCTACTTTAGATTGCATATCATTCCTCATATTTTAATAATATAGCTGAGATATTGTCTCTTTCATTTCTTTGCTTAACTTTAGAAACCAAACTTTTTAGTCTATCTTCCATAATTTCTTTACTTTCCAAGTTTCTAAATTCCAATTCCTCATACATCTCGCTCGCTTCCAATTTATTTGAAAATCCATCGGAACATATCAGTATTGTTCCATATTTTCCTATTTTCCCATAGCTATATACGGGGAAAATAGACTTTGAAGTTCCAATCGCCTGCAATAATATACTTCTTCTTCTGTCTTCTTTGAACTCAAAATATGTAATATTGCCTAAGTCCAATTCTCTTTGTCCTACTGTCTGATCTTTAGTTAATTTTTCTATTTTATCTTCTATTTTATATATCCTTGAATCTCCGACTTGAGATATTAAATAATTGTCATTATAAATCAAAATGGCACTGATTGTCGTACCTAGAGTACAACTGTTTTCTTTACCATACTCATATATTTTTAAATTTAAGTCTTTAATCAAATAATCCCAATCAATTTTCACTTTCTCCAAACTAAAACTGTTCTTAATTAAAAAATCGGAAATCCATTCATTAAATTTATGAATAACTGTAAAACTGGCAATTTCTCCCTTATCTAAACCTCCAACTCCGTCACATACAATTGAAAGTATTATTGAGTCTCCATTACCAGTTTTGATATTTTTAACTAAAATGCTATCTTGATTTTTTGTTTTTATATTTCCGATATCTGAAATGGTTGATACAGTATATTTCATTTTACTATTCCTCTAAATTAAAAATTACATCATCACAGTTTATTATTATCTTATATTTTAGGAAGATTTTCAAATATTATCCTTAATTAATGTGATTTTAGGTCTAAAAGTTTCTATATTTTAATAAAATAGTTTTGGGTTTGATATAGGTATAATAATTCAAATTTTATTAAATTGTATCTTAACAATTTTAATATCACTTATCATTAATTATATAAAATTTTCGAAAATATTTTTTGTCAAAACAAAAAGAGGCATAATCAGATATTTCTAAATTTAATCCGACTTTGCCTCTCACATATTCAATTTAATTATCTCAGTTTTAAAATCTATCAGTATTTCAACTGCTCTCTATTTTCATCGATAACTTTCAGTAAATTCTTCAATTCATCCTGAGTTTTTACAAGCATTCCGTCAACATATGCCAATGAATTTGTAGTAATGGTATTTGCAGTAACTTTGGCATCAGCAATTATTTGTTCAGCCTGTTTTTTGGCTTCAATTGTTATGGATTCCTGATTAACAAGCTCTTTGTATCTTCTGTTCGCCTCCTGATAACTTCTTTCCACTTCATTGCGTGCATCGTTTAATATTTGATCTGCTTGAACATTTGCCTCTTTAAGGATTCTTTCTCTCTCTTCATTAATCCATCTGGCTTCTTTTATTTCTTCAGGGATTGCATCTCTCAAATCATTGATTAATTCGTAAACTTCATCCGGGTTAACTGAAACCTTTTTGCTGAAAGGCAGATTGGAAGCTTCATCAAATATCTCTTCAAGTTCATCAATTAATTTTAAAATATCCATTTCATTTCTCCTTGTATTTATCATATATTCTTTGTACTATTTGATCAGGAACCAAGTTTGATATGTCTCCATGATAGGATGCTATTTCCTTAACTACACTGGAACTTAAAAATGATACATCCGTTCCTGCAACCATGAATAATGTCTCGTATTTCCCTTTTGAAATATACTTATTCAGATGTGCCAACTGCAACTCGACTTCATAATCTGCAACGGCTCTCAGCCCCCTGATAATTGCATCAATATTTTCATCTTCAAGAAAATCCACCAATAATCCGGAAAACAGTTTTACTGAAACATTATCATAATCATACAATAATTCCTGCAACATTTCAATTCTCTCTTCCATTGAGAACAAGCCCTTTTTCTGGCTATTGACCAAAACGGCAACCACAACCTCATCAAATGTTACCGCCGCTCTTCTAATTATGTCCAAATGCCCGTTTGTTACCGGATCAAAACTACCTGGATATACTACTTTCATCTGTTTTCCTCACATAAATCTTAATATACTTGTTTCCGTATTTTCTATTAAAAACTAATGATATTTTATCATATTTTTCAGAAAAATTCTCATCCCTATCCATTTCTGTAATTATAATAGCATCCATCAGCTTTTCATTTTCCAATATTATCTCCATGGATTTTATATAATAATCAGACTTATACGGTGCATCTATGTAGATATAGTCTATTTTTTCAGAAATTTTCAACAAATTGGATCTATAATCACCTTTTAATATAACGGAGTTTTCTAAAAATTTCGTTTTCTCCAGATTTCTTTTTAATATTTCGATATTGTCCTTTTTTATCTCGGAAAAATAAGTCTTTTTTGCCCCTCTGCTCAAAAATTCGATTCCTATTGAACCGGTACATGCAAAAAGATCTAAAACAACGGATTCGGGACCAATATTTCCAAGTACATTAAATATAGCTTCCTTGATTCTATCTTCTGTCGGCCTTGATAACTCATTTTTCGGTCCAAATAATTTTTGTCCCTTTCTGGTTCCAGATATTACCCTCATAAACACCTTCAATTCATTATAATTTTTTGATAATTCAACAATCTGTTCTCTATAATTCTTTTCAATCTGTCATCAATTTCTTTTCCAAAAACTTCCTGTGCCAATTTTGTTGAGGTTTCTATAATCTTTTCATTCATTATGAGATCGGAGTAATTATTTCCAAATCCTGACTGCTCCAATCCGTAAATTTGCCCGGATCCTCTCAATTCCAAATCCTTTCTTGCAATTTCAAATCCGTCGTCATTTTCAACCAGAAAATTCAATTTTTCGGAATCCTCAGCATTTCCCGTTATAAAGATACAATAGGATTTATGGTTTCCTCTTCCGACTCGTCCTCTGAGTTGATGTAGTTGTGACAAACCAAATTGATTTGCATCGTAAATTATTATCAGATTGGCATTTTTGACATCAATCCCAACCTCAACAATAGTGGTGGATATCAAGATATCAATTTCATGATTTTGAAATTTCTCCTGTTTTGTTTGTTTTTCCTCAGAAGTCATCTTGCCGTGCAAATAGTCAACTCTTGCATTTTTATCCAGATATTTTGAGATTCTTTCATAAAGTTTTTCCACCGATTCCAAGTCATCGCTGTTTTCAACCCTTGAAGCGATAACATACACCTGTCTTCCTTCCTTCACCTGTTGTAGAGCGAAATCTATAACTCTTTTTTCTTTATTGATCGGCAACAAATAAGTATCTATCTTCTGTCTGAATCTATCTTGCGAGTCTATAAATGAGACATCCAAATCATCATACAATGATAATGCCATGGTTCTCGGAATGGGTGTGGCTGTCAATAGTAACATATCGGGATGCATCCCCTTGTCGGAAAGTTTTTTTCTTTGAAAGACTCCAAATCTCTGTTGTTCATCCAAAATCACCAAGCCCAGATTGGAAAACTCCACAACATCCTGAAATAGCACATGAGTTCCGAATATAACATCTATTTCGTTATTTGCCAGCCTGTTCTTTATATCTTTTTTTCGAGAAGTTTTAGTAGCTCCCGTCAAAATATCACAACTTATCCCTGTTTTTCGCAAGAAATTTTGATAATTATTGAAATGCTGTTTCGCCAGCAATTCAGTAGGAGCCATAAACGCAGTCTGATATCCGTTTTTCGCAGAAATAACGGATCCTATTATCCCGACTACAGTTTTGCCTGAACCAACATCTCCGATTACAAGCCTGTTCATGCGTTTCTGCGACGACATGTCTTTTTGTATATCATAAATTGCGGATTTTTGAGAAGCCGTCAATTCAAATTCCAATTCGGGATAAATAATCCTTTCAATGTCAATCTCGAAAAATTCTATATGTGATGAATCCAAAATATTTCTATATATCCTGTTTGACAGTTTTTCAATGAAAAGCTCCCTAATTGCATAGGTATTCTTCGCTCTCAATAAATCGATAAAGCTATTCGGTCTATGCAATTTTTTAAGCATATCATTCATTTCCAACAAAGAGTATTTCTGAATCTGCTCCTCGCTCAAATATTCTGTTTCGAGGTGTTTCGTGCCGAACAAACGATCTTTGTAGGAAATAATTTCCTTATTTGACAATCCTCGCTTAATAGAATAGATGGGATAAATCCCACCTATCGAGTCATCATTTAATTGTGAAATTATAGGGTTTATTAAGGCATTTTTTGATTCGTCATACATTCCGTAAAACTTGTATGTTTCGCCGTTAATAAGTGCTCTTGCCGAGAATTTGTCATTGTACCAAACTATATTTATAAAATCCTCTCCATCCGTAGCCTTACATCTGGTAATGCTCTTCTTGGAAGCATAATAATATGTCTTGGGCTTGCTTGTAATTTTAAGTTCATAATAGGACTTTAATCCATCCAAAGACTCTTTTATTTTGGTCTTCCTACTTCTGTCCTCATATCTGTTGGGTAAATAATTTGCCAAGTCCGATATATTCATTATGCCCAATGAATTCAACAAATCAAACTTTTTTTTACCTATCCCTTTAATATCACTTAATTTCATATTATTCTACAGAAGCGATGTAGTAATAAAGAGGTTGTCCTCCTCTAATCATCTGTACATCCAAATCTTCGTATTTTTCTTCAAGCTTTTCCAAAAGTGAATCCATTTCTTCGTCACTTACTTCTTCACCTGCATAAACTGTCAAAAGTCCGGAATCTTCAGTTATAGATTTCTCAATAAGTTTCAACATGGTTTCTTCAACATCTTTGCCGTTTACCACTATCTCTTTTCCTTTGATTCCGATAATGTCATTTTCTTTAATTTCAAGTTCGCCGTTTTTTGTATCTCTAACCGCATATGTCAATTGAAGAGTTTCCACTGTTTCCATAGATTCAGTCATCATCTCAAGATTTTCTTCAGCTGATGACTCCTCATCAAAATTAAGCAAAGCTGTAAACGCTTCAGGGATTGACTTAGTTTCCACAACAACCAATTCCTTGTTTTCCACCAATTCAACAGCTTGTTTTGCAGCAAGGATAATATTTTTATTGTTAGGGAATACAAAAACAGTTTCAGCGCTAACCTTATCGACAGCTTCAACGATATCTTCGGTCGACGGATTCATTGTCTGTCCTCCGGAAATAAGTTCATCCACATGAAGATCTTTAAAAATCTTATCAAAACCTTCTCCTATACTGATGCTTACAAATCCGTATTTCTTCTTTTTGGCTGACTTAACTTGTTGCATCGCCTGCAACTCGTTTACTTGAGCATTTTGTACTCTCATATTTTCAATTTTTATGTCACTCAAAAATCCTCTTTGAAGAGCCAACTCCAATATATGTCCGGGATTGTTTGTGTGAATATGTGTCTTTATCAAGTTGTCAGCTCCGACACATACTATGGAATCCCCAAACTCCTGAATAATTTCCTTAAATTCTTCAAAACTTTGGCTTCCGTCGTGATTTATCAAAAATTCAGTACAATATCCAAATTCGATATCTTCAGGCTTTACATTTGAATGATGAGACACTGAAGCACCAAGATTTACAGCCTTAACATATTCAACAGACTTAAAATTAATTTCTTTTCCGGTAATCGCAGACAAAAATCCCTCCAATAAAACTATAAGCCCTTTACCTCCGGCGTCAACAACCCCCGCCTCTTTCAATACAGGCAACATATCCGGTGTTGTATTTAACACTCGATCTCCTTCAGCAATAATATCCTTTATAAAAACATCGATTTCAGTATAATTTTTATAATTGTTTCTCGCAAATTCCGCCATCATTCTGGCAACTGTAAGCACGGTACCCTCAGTAGGTTTTAACACGGCTTTATAAGCAGTTTCTTTTGCTTTTTCCAAAGCTTCAACCAAGTCGATAATGGTTATACTGTCCAACTTTTCAAATACCAGTGTAATTCCTCTACATAATTGTGACAGAATCACTCCCGAGTTTCCTCTTGCTCCCATCAATGATCCGGTTCCCAACGCTTTAGCAATGGAAGGTATATTGTCCTCACTTGACTGTAATTTATTCATTACACTTTTCATAGTCAAAGACATATTTGTTCCCGTATCTCCATCCGGAACAGGGAATACATTCAATCCGTTAACCATCTCTTTATTATTTTCAAGGTTATTATAAGCACCTATAATTCCGGCTCTTAACTCCTTATATCCTAGTCTTTCCATCATTCCTCCTACTCCACTCTAATACCTTGCACTATAATATTTACAGAGTTTACTACCAGATGAGTATTTTTTTCAATATTATACTTAACCTTGTCAATAATATTTTCAGCAACAACAGCTATTCTAACTCCGTACTCCATAATTACCATAAGATCGACATCAATACGATCTCCATCAATCTTAATATTTACACCTTTTGTTTTATTTTCAAATTTAAGCAACTCAAATAGTCCGTCTTTAGCATTTTGTGCAGCCAAACCGACTATTCCATAAGTCTCACTTGCGGACTCAGCAGCCAATGTAGCTATTACTTTTTCTTCTATAACAACTCTACCAAATTCGTTTTTTAATGTAGCTGACATATAATCCTCCCATATACATATATATTTAGATTATAACAGTCTTAATATTTTCTTGCAAAATTTTCTATTAGTGTGTTATAATGTAATCCGTAATTGAATTAATGCCTGCAGAGGAGGTGTAGATATGGCAAGAGTTTGTGACATTTGTGGAAAATCAAAAAAATCCGGTAATAACGTTACCTTTTCTCATAGAGCTATTAAAAGAACTTGGGCTCCAAACCTTAAGAGGGTAAGAGCGGTTGTTGATGGTACTACAAAGAGAATTAAAGTTTGTACACGTTGTCTAAGATCCGGTGCGGTTGTAAGACCGGATTTCCAATAATACGATAGCAAAACAAAAAACCCGTAAGGGTTTTTTTTATTTGCTTAATTTATTAAATAAATTTATTATTCGATTCATCATATAAAAGTCTTACATTATTTATTTTTTCAAAAGTAAATTTTTGTCTATACATACTTGCAAAAAATTTATACATAATCCAATATATTTCTTTTTGTTTCAATAATCTTAAATATATTTTCAATATATTCATCGATATTCTTAGGATTTCTATATTTTATCAGATGTCCATTTTTATATATTTTTGAATTTGATGTCATTCCTAAACCTAAAACAGATTCATATTCTTCATTGATAACAATATTATAAATACACTCTTTTCCTTCTTTAGCATAACCGATATTCTCAAAATTGCCCAATATTTCTTTTTGTCTGTATAAATAGTATGGGAAATATCGATTTTTATCGGTAAATTCAAAAGTCTTGATCAATTCTCTCTCAATGTTTCGTCTTTCCTTTTCAAGAGAATAATCCATTTGAGACAATTTAGAACCCTTTTTTATTGATAAGGTATGAATGGTCAAATTTTCAGGAGAAAGCTCTTTAATTCTCTCAAGAGAATTTTCGACATCATTTTCATCCTCTCCGCTTAATCCGACAATCAAATCCATATTTATATCAAAACCCAATGCCTTTGCAGCATTGAATACTTCTACAAGTCTTTCATTGTCCTGTTTTCTTCCGATGGTTTTCAATGTTTCGGGTTTGAATGATTGTGGATTGACTGAAATTCTGCTTACTTTATACAGTTTCATTAGTCTCAATTTTTCTTCACTTAATGTATCTTCACGCCCCGCTTCAACAGTAAACTCTTCAAGTTTTTCTAAATTTACATATTCTGACAATTTTTTAAAGATTCTATCCATTTGCACCGTTTCTAAAGAGGTCGGTGTACCCCCTCCAAAATAAACGGTCCTTACATTTCTTTTTCTCAAATAAACACCTATTCCATCAATTTCAGAAATTAAAGAATTGATATATTCTTCCCTTCTGTCTTTATGTTTGTATATTATTGTCGGAAACGAGCAATATGTACACCTTGTAGGACAAAAAGGTATATTAATATATAAGTTGATATTATCCTTCTCATAACGATGTTTATTTTGAATTTCAATTATTTTTTGTAATTTTTCTATCTTGTCATCGCTGACAAAATAATCATTTTTCAATTCCTTTCCTGTCTTTAATCTCATTAAATTTAAAGGTCGAGTTCCCGTCAATATCCCCCATGGAGAAACTGCTTTGAATTTTTTGCTGAAATATTTATACAATATCTGCTTTAATTCCAATTTTGAATTATATTTGATTTCCTCATTTGAATCCAAAATGACTTTTTCTTCAGTGATTTCATTTTTTGAATTTGAATCAAATTCTAATTCATCCTTGGTATTGAATATTCTGTATATTTCAGTAAGTACATGTCTTATCTTTTCATTGTCTACTTTTATATTCATAATTACCTCAGTGAAATTATATCATATCCCTCATCACAATTTTATGAAAGGTTTTTAAACTCAAAATCGAAAAATACGACTTTTCAGCTTTTTGTATCAGATAAAAAAGTTATCGAAATATCTAAAATAAAAAAGCATGCCATAATAATCTTATGACATGCCGTTGTAAATATTATTACTTTGCGTTCTTAGCAGCACTTTCTCCAGCTATTCTTCCGAATACTATTATATCCGCCACCGCGTTTCCGCCTAATCTGTTTGCTCCATGTACCCCGCCTGTAACTTCACCGGCTGCAAATAAATTAGGAATCGGATTTCCTGATTTATCTAAAACTTCAGCTTTTTCATTTATTCTCAAACCTCCCATGGTATGATGTACCCCCGGAGAAAGTTTGATTGCATAGAAAGGCGCTGTTTTAAGTTCTGTTACAAATGATGTTCTTCCGAATTCTTCATCTTTTTGATTTACAACATTTTCATTCCATTTTTTCATTGTTTCTACAAGATTCTTTTCTTGAATTTCAAGAACTTTCGCAAGTTCTTCAACACTTTTAGCTTCTTTTACAAAACCTTTCTTTAGGTAATTTTGTAAAGGTCCTGATTTTTGAACCATTGCATCGTCAAATATCAAGTATGCATACCCGCCGGGTTGAGCAACTTCAGCGGCACTTACAATATCTCTTGTTTCAACTTCGTTTACAAATCTCTTTCCTTCTTGATTTACAAGAATAGCTCCGTCTCCTCTTACCCCTTCAGTAATCAATGAAGCGGTTGACTGTTCAACGGTAGGGTGAATTTGGATTTGATCCAAATCTACAACATCGGCTCCGACTTTTTGAGCCATCCATATACCGTCACCTGTCATTTGAGGTGCATTCGTAGTAACAAAACCCTTCAATTCAGGTTTGATCTCAACAACCTTTTCCAAATTAGCCCCGAATCCTCCTGTAGCCAATATGATAGATTTACCTTTAACTGTCAATCCGTCAGCTTTAACACCTACAACTTTGTTATTTTCAACCAAAAGTTCTTTAACTTCCTTACCGAAAACTATTTTAATTTGCTTTTCTTCAACAATTTTCGTCATCATAGGCACCAGGTATGATCCTACAGCCTTAGTTTTTCCGTCAACCAAAGGTCTGTGAATTCTTTGCACTGACGCTCCACCGAAGCTTCCTACATCCGTTAATTCCATTCCCATTGTTTTTAACCATTCAATGGCTTCAGCACTCTTGGAAACCAAAGTTTTTGCAAGTTCGGGATTATTTATTCCCTTTCCGCCAACCATTGTATCCAATAAGAATAATTCTTTGGAATCGAAGTATCCTTCAGGTTTTGCCAAATAGTCATTCAACTGTTTTTCAACTGTATTTGCCAATTCAACCAAGTTAGGATATTTTTCTTTAACTGTTGCAATTTTATTAAGTATTTCATCTTTTTGAGCATCTTGAAATTTGTTTTTATCCTGATACACTGTCTTAGCTGCGTTCATACCGCCTGTTGCCCTTGTTGTATTTCCTCCGGTCAATTCGGCTTTTTCAACTATTATTACGCTCTTTCCTTGTGCATTCGCTTCAATTGCAGCAGATAGACCTGCACCGCCCGATCCGACAATTATTACATCCGCTGATAATTCTTCTTCCTTCTTTTCATCTTTCTTTTCTTCTTTTTTAGATTCTTGAGGTGCTTTACCTGTAGATGCTTGCTTTAAGGCTTCTTCAACCGCAGCAATTATAGCTTTTGAAGATACTGTTGCAGATGCCATAACATCAACTTTAGCTGATTGTGCTTCCAACATCTTTTGAGGAAGTTTTTCCGCCGCAACAGATCCAAGTCCTTCAGTTTCTTCTTGCTTTACAACTTTGATATCTTCAATCTTTTCTGCAGATACTTTTACTTCAACTTCTATAGGAACTTTTTTATTGTATCCTTCAGCTGAAGCTTTATATGTACCCGGTTTATATATACCTTCTTGTTGTTTAGGTTCGTCTTTTTTCGGTTCTTCTTTTTTTGTTTGATTTCCACATGCTGCCAATGTCAAAATCATTGCCATTACTAGAATAATAGATAGTATTTTTTTTCATTTTTCCTCCTTACTGTATACTCCTTGTATGATAATCTACAAACAATATTTTGTCAATATGGTATATTATAACCATTTTTATGTACTCTTGAGAACCAATTTTACAGCTTATTCTATAAAATTCACAAACTAAATTGAATGATTTATTGCACTGCAATACTTATTTTATTGATTCCCAATACTTGTTAAATAAAAACATTAACAAACCTTAATGTTTTTATTTAACACTCTCTCAACTTAAACTTGTATAAGTCGGAAAACTAACTCTTATATTTCAAATATTTCTTCAAGTACTCTTCCGTCGACATCTTTCATAGTCAATCCAAGTATTTTGGCCATTGTCGGAGCTTCATCAACAAGAGACATACTTCCTATCTCAAAATTTCTTTTAATTCCTTTTCCGGAAATCATAAACAATGTTTCGTAATCTTGATGATTTGTCAAATATCCGTGACTGGACAACAAATATCCCTTTTTAACTTTCTTGCCATCCATTTCAACTTCGTTTATGACTTTTGCCTCCAATCTGTCATTAAAATAATATCCCGGATTTGCATCCAAAAGGAAATCCGCATCAGACTGCATTTTCATTTCAATAATTTGTTCTTTCGTATAGATTTCTCTTACGGCATCTGTCGATGCCTTAAATTCATCTAACAAAACTCTAACCTTTTTTCTTACATCTTCATCTTTGCAATACACATATATCGATCCGTCATTGGACTTTGTAATCGCATCCCAATAAATTATTTTTTCGTCCTTTGTTTTCAAAAATCCCTTTTCTTCAAATAATTTATTTATGCTGACTACATATTTTGTAGCAATATGACCATGGTCACCCAACAGTATTATGGTCGTATCTTCATAAATTTTCTCATCTTTCAGAGTTTGAATTATCTCTCCCAATCTCTTGTCATGTCTTTCTATTGATTCTTTCGCCTGTATTGAATCATATCCGTAATAATGCCTCATAGAATCCAAATCAGTGAAATGAACAAGCATTAAATCAGGCTTGTAATTTTTTATAGTGTATAAAAGACCTTGATGAACAAAATCATCTAAATTCGGCTGCTCTATTCCTTCAAGTAGATTCCCGAATTTATTGAATAGCTTTATTTGATATACCGGAGAGCCGTTCATCATTGATACGAATAATTGCTTTTTGTATTTTCTGTTTGCAAATATTTCCGGAAAATTGTACTGAATTTTCGCTCCTGCTGCAACCGGCCATAATTGAGAAGATACTCTCATCTTATTTCTGACCGCCAAATCATAAAGCGTATCAACCTTCACATCTTTTCTATACCAATACCAATCCGGACTTTTAAGCCTTTTAGGTTGTAACAGTGTATTTGTAAATATTCCGTGTTTATTCGGATATGTTCCTGTTATTATTGATGTGTGAGCGGGATATGTCAATGTCGGGTTTATTGACTTTACATCTTTGGAATAAGATGCCTCTCCTAAAAAATTCCTAAAATTCGGAAGTGTTTTTACAAATTCAAAATCTTTTTTTGATATTGCATCAAACGAAATAACCAATAAATGTTTTGCTAATCTTTCCATATATCTCCTTACATATTTGCTTCTCTTAAATAAAATTCTTTAATCCAATTATCATCGGCTAAAAATATCCTGTTAAATCCCTCTTCATTAATACATCTGAAAACTGTAGGCTCAATATCATCCCTTGCAACTACAAATGAAAAGTCTCTGGTATTTGTTGCCGCTCCATATTCTCCATCTTTGTTCATGCACACGACAGATATATCTCCGGCTTTGCCCCTTTTTCTCACGAGTAAATCATTCAGTTCATTTACGGCAATTTCGGCAGCTTCCATGGGAGAAAATCCCTGTTCCATAAGTCTCACTGTATGTCTGCAAATGGATCCTTTGTTTATATCTTCTCCCGTACCTGTTGCGGTAGCACCTCCGATATCGCTGTCCACATAAAACCCGTTTCCAATCAAGGGAGAATCTCCGCATCTTCCCGAACTTTTCATAAACATGCCGGATGTTGATACTCCGCATATCATCCTATTTCCCTGAAGTGACACCATCCCAACCGTATCATGTCCCTCATGCTCAAAATTCATTTCTTGGAGTTTCTGTAAATGTCTTTGCTTTGAATACACCGTGAGAAGATCTACCTTTGGAAATCCATTTCTTTCCGCATATTTCGTCGCTCCGTCTCCCACTAAAAAACAGCTCAATTCATTTTCAGATAATTTTCTGGTAATTCCAATCATATTTTTATGATTTTTTATACCCGCAACCGCTCCGAACGCCAATGTGTCACCGTCCATAAACGCACCGTCCAGTTCCACCTCCCCGTCAATATTGGGAAGTCCTCCATAACCGACAGTCTTATAATTTGGATTATCCTCCACATCACATATAGCTGCTTCCAAGCAATCATCCTGTTTTTCATTCCTTTTGTACATCAAATATGCCTTCTTAATACCTTCATAGGAAAAAGCCCATGTACCTATTATTCCAAATTTCATATATCACCCATGTCAAACAATTTTTTGTAAATATAAATAATTATTTTCTCTAAAATAAATGTTAAAAGTATCAGTAGAAAAATTTTTGCAAATAAATCGGAAATTTCCAGATGAATTTTGTCCATATAAATTTGATTTCCGAAGGTATCCTTGGCTTGTGAAATTATTTCTCCCGAAACTCCGGACTTCCACGCAAATCCCAAAACTATTGGCAAAGATCTGTAAATGCTAATTAAGATTTCTTTCAGATACACCTTTAAAAACGCATCCTTTGAAGGTGGAAAGAAAACTTTAATCATTTCTCTGATATCCTTATCAAGGTTTTTCAGATCATATAGAACACTGAAAAATATTTGGGGCAGAACAATTAAAACAACCAAATTGAATGAAATATAGGTCGAATTAAACCACACCAAAAGTATTATGGTCAAAGCCGCAACCGGCGTTGTTTTTATAAAATTCATAAAAGGCTCGAATATCCACATAGAATACTTAAATCTAAATGATAAAAAACCGAGAATGGCACCTAAAAGTATTCCGAATAATAAACCCGAAAATATTTTTACAAGAGTATTTGAAAAATACTTCCAAAAATAAAAATCAAGTATATTTTCCCTCATACTGTTTAATATCGATAAGGGACTCGGCAACACGACATCGTTTCCGATTGCCGTGCTACCAATATGCAATATTATTCCCCAGAATATGATCGGTAAAATATACTTGATATACTTCTCAAATTTTTTCATTATTTAGAAAAATAAAAATCGTCAGCCGGAAGTTTTCCTCCCACTGATTTAGGATCCAAGCTGAATAAAATTTCAAGATATTTGGAAAGATTGTTCTTAAGATCTTCCCCATCCATATATGCTATATTCAACTTTTCCAAAGCTTTCATCGCTACCGGTGCCTTAACAACGCCAAGCTTCTCTATCAGTTTTGATGACTCTTCTCTATTGTTTTTCGCAAACTCAATCGATTCTTTATATTTTGCCAAAAAGTCAACTACAAGTTCTTTATTTTGCTCAATAAATTCTCTGTTCGCAACCAAAACGCCGGTAACTATTTCAGTGTTGTTTAATTTTTTCCATTCGGCATTCAAATCAATTGCCGTGTTTATTTTCGGATTTTTGGTCTTAACAGCAGTTATAAAAGGTTCCGGCAATAATCCGACAATGTTTTCTCCCTTGTTAAGTAATGCGGCAACTTCGGCAGGCTCACTCTTGTACTCTACAGTGTAGTCCCCTTCTTTCAAACCGCTCTTTTTCAATACATCTTTAAGTATATACTCAGGTGTTTGCCCCTTTGCAGGAACATAAATTGTCTTTCCCTTCAAATCGGATATTCCTTTTATCTCTCCTGAATTGTCAACGATATAAACAACTCCCAATGTATTTACTGCTAAAACCTGAATCTGCCCTTGAGTTTTATTGTATACTGTCGAAGCAAGATTTGCAGGAATTGCCGCCATGTCAAATTCTTTTTTGGCAATCCCGTTTACAACTTCTTGTGCAATTGATGCCATTGTAAACTCATAATCCGAATTATCTTTCCCAGTATTGTCTTCAATGAATTTTGCCAACCCCATAGCTGTAGGCCCTTTTATTGCCACCAATTTAACTTTTCTGTCAATCTTTTTCGACTCATTGCCGCCCTTGACTACTTTATCATCTTTTTCCTGTTTTTTATCCTTATTTTCTTCAACTTTATTTTCAGTTTCAGAAACATCCTTTTTCGGCTCATCCTTCTTTGTACTTGGAGCGCAGCCGACCAACATTATCAAAGCCAACAAAAATGCTAAAATTCTATAATTCTTCTTCATTTTTTATTTCTCCTATATCTAAATTTTCCGGTTTGTTTAAATATCTGAAAAACTGTCTTATCGCCATCGCATAATAATAACCGTCACAAATTCTTTCATCCGATACGAATTTAAGATTCATGGTTTTTTCTTCTTCAACAACACCGTTTTTGACAACCATCCTCTTATTCTTTTTACCCATAGCTAAAAAAATTCCAACAGTTCCAAAATTGTATATATGATGGTAAACCGCATCCAGTCCTATTGAACCCAAATTTGTAATAAATGCACTTGAATGAAAGGGGCTCGCTTTGATTATGCCGTTTGGAAGAAGATTTTTCTTGTCTAAAAACATTAAAGTACGAATTATACTCTTCAATAGAAAATGAGGAATATGCTCCATTACCTTAACAAATTTATCTGTTTCCGTCGATTCTCCCACACCCTCTTTTTCGACCATTATTGCCTTGTTTAGTTTTTCTTTAATTTGCTCGGGAGTTTCAGTTCCTTCAAATTCAAGTTTTACAATGGATTCTTCTCCGTCAACAGACATATCCTTTTTTACAGTCATTGAAATAATAATATCATTTCTGCTATACAATCTTCCGTTTATAACAAATTGATTTAGCTTGGGTTTTCTTTTCAAAGTCTGAACAAATGCCGAATATATCACATGCATATACCCAAGCCTTACACCTTCGGCTTGTTTTTTTCTGATATATTCATCTATGGGCTTCAAAGATATTTCCTGACCGTAGAAAACTTGAGCATCGTTCCTCTCTTTCATTATCAAAGGTATAATCCTGAAGAAAGGATCCATCTTTACCTTTTTACCATCTTTTCTATTAAACATTACCTTCTCCTGTTAATTAGTTTTAACTATTTTATTATACCTTATATAAATAGGTTTGTTAACCTTAATATTATTGATAGTCATTAATTGTAAGTTTAAGAAATTCTTGTTCCGCATCAGGGTTGAGCATATCCATTAATACAAAGCAGATCAATATTAAAATACAAAAAGATTTTACAAAGTATATCACGAATCGAATACATAAAATTAAAAAACATAGATATGATTTTCGCTAAATTAAAACTTAAATGACAAAAAACGGAGACAAATATTTCTAAATGTCTCCGATATAAAGTCCAACCTTTATGGGATAAGCTTACAAGTTTACAGCTTATATTTGAAGCTATTTTGCTGTAGTTCTTTTAAATCTCAACTTTTTTAATCATTCCTATATTTAATACCGTAACCGCCAATCCGATTACCAAGTTGATTATCATATCCAATTTAATACTTCCTTCAAAAATACCATGTCCTCTAAATCTTTCAGATAATTCTAAAAATGAACCGATAAAGCCTCCTCTCATGGGATCAAGCAATATTTGTTCACTTTCTACAGTATAGCCTCCTGAAGAATAGAATGTTCCGGCAAGTATAGTTAAAAATATAATTATTCCTAAATAGTATAAAATCCAAGTTTTACTGTTCGATCTTGTTTTTCTGACTCTTTTGTCCAAAATTACCGCTAAAAACATAATAGAAATCGCATAGTAGGAAGTTAATATATTTTCTAAAAGCATTCGAAATATAATTCCCAAATGTTTAAATTTTATATATGACAAACCATATACATCATTCTTGGTAAAAATGACGAATATTGAACTTAAAATATAATTAACCGCTATTATCGAAACAAAAAATCCAACAATCCAAATTATTGAAACAATAGTCTTTGAAATTATCATGGAAGCGGGAGATATCGGTAGTGAAAAAGTAAGATATCCACTATCGGTATTAAGTTCTCTGTGGAGTGAGTTACCGATACTTATAAACAATGCTATTCCAATTACAACCATTGATATTATCGATATGAAAAACAAAAATGAAAGAATTATATATAAATAGACTCCACCTTTTCCCCAATTTGTATAATCGAACGAATTATTTGTTACTCGATAAAAAAATGTAGGAATAAAACTCTGTAGGTATATATTAATAAATAGAGAAATTATAATTCCCGAAATAAAAATTATCCTAATGTTTTTAAAATTATTTCTAAATTCATATTTTAGTAGTTTAAGCATTCACTTCACCAAACACCTTTCTGTATATTTCATTTATTTGCATACCGTAAGTTTCTCTAAGTTCTTCAGCATCTCCACTTTCAAGTATTTGTCCTTTATGGGATATAAATATAACTTCATCAAAAATTTTTTCCAAATTATCCACCAAATGTGTAGTAATAATCATACTTGACTTTTCATTTATATTTTCCACTATCGCATCTATTATTTTATCTCTGGTAAGAAGATCAACTCCGGATATAGGTTCATCTATAATATATAGTTTTGCATTTCTGGACAATATTAATGAAAGATGAAGCTTTTCTTTCATTCCCTTTGACAAAGTGCCTACTTTCATATCCTCAGTCAGATCCATAAACTTCAAAAGTTTTTCAGCTTTTTTGTCATCAAAATCTTCAAAAAATGTCCTATATAATTTTATCGCTTCTTCAATCTTATAATCTTCCGGTATAAAAGGTGAATCGGGAAGATATGAAATATCCGCCTTACTACGATAATCAACGGGACTTCCGTAAAAAATTATTTCTCCTGATGTAGGTTTCAAATAACCCTGTATTAATTTCATTAATGTCGTTTTCCCGGATCCGTTCGGACCAAGCAAACCAAGCACTCTACCCTCACCCAGTTTGTAACTGAAATTATCAAGCGCCATTTTTTTCTTATATTTTTTGCTCACATTTTTAATCTCAAGCATTACTTCCTCCTTTTTATTAATTCGATTACTTCTTCATTTGAGCAGCCATAACTATTCATCTTTTTCAAAAATGTATCCATGTCATTTTCTATAACATTGTTTTTTAAGCTGTCAAGAAGTTCTTTATCTTCAACAATAAAGCTTCCCACTCCTCTTTGTGTATAGATAATTCCCATTCTTTCCATTTCGGAAAAAGCCCTCTGAACTGTATTGGGATTTACTTTTTTTTCTAATGCCACGTCCCTAATGGACGCTAATCTTTCTCCCTGTATAATTTTAGAGCTTATTATATCAATAATAAATTCATCAACTATTTGGAGATAAATAGGCTTGTTGTTTGAATATTCCATATCCCCTCCTCAGTATTAATGTATTACTTATATAATACGCTAGTTTTCATCCTGTGTCAATTCTTTTTAATATTGAATTTAAATATAAAAAGTCTCCTTACGGAGACTCTATTTCTTGGCTGAAAATAAAATTCGCTGAGTTTTCTCAGTATATTTTCCTCCATCCTCATCTATAAATTTAATGTTTTTAAATCCTATTTTTTCAAGTAATTCTACAATGAAATCAATTTCGTAATATCTTTCAACCTGGGTTTCTGAAATTCTCTCATACATTCCATCTTCCTCAACAAAAAAGTTGAGATTGAAATGAACCAAATCATCTTCCAGTCGGTTCTCCCAAGTGTAAAAAACATTGTCTTTTTCGTATACAAATGTATTGTTTCCAAGCACATTTATCAATTTGTCATAAGAGTTTAAGTCAAAAATGAAAACTCCTCCTTCTCGAAGTCCCGAATAAATATCTGCGAATAATTTTTCCAGTTTTTTTTCATCACTGATATAGTTAATCACGTCAAGAAGGCTTATAACGGCATCAAAAGAGTAATCTTTATATCTAAATTTATACATATCCTGCATAACTAAATTCACATTTTCCAATTCGATTAGTTTTGGAAATGCCACATTCAACATCTCTATGGAATTATCAAATGCCAAAATATGATAGTTTTTTCTTGCTAATTGTTGGGTTAGATTACCGGTTCCACAACCTATTTCAAGAATTTTCCCCTCGAGAATACCGTTTTTTTGAAGTATTTGAAATATATTGTCACTATATTTTATATAGTCTATATCAAATACAAGCTTGTCATATAAGTCTGAAAATCTGTTATACATCAGTCTTCAAATGTAAAAATATATGGACAATTTCTGTAATAATCACCATAATTCAGTCCATATCCCACTATGAATACATCTTCAATCGTTTGTCCCACAAAATCCGGTGTTATATCTACCTGTCTGCGTGAAGGTTTATCCAACATAACAACGGTTTTTACCGATTTCGGATTTTTTGTTTTTATATATTCAATTATTGATTTCATCGTATTTCCTGAATCACAGATATCATCGATTATCAATACATCTTTTCCTTCTATATCGGTTCTTAAATCATGCAAAATTTCAACTTCACCCGTCGATTCTTCACCATCTCCGTAACTTGATGTGGTCATGAAATCAACAATCGTAGGTAAGCTTATCTCTCTAACAAGATCTGCCGCAAAAACAAAACTTCCCCTAAGCAAAGAAACTGCAACTATAGGTCCGTCATATTTTTCAGATATTTCCTTTCCAATCCTCTTAACTGTCTCTAAAATTTGCTCTCTATCAAATAATATCAATTCTTTTTTTTCACCCATATCAACCTCTTCATCATAAAATTTCAAAGAAGTGTTTGGCTAAGCCAAACACTCATTACAGTTTCTTAGATATCTCTTCTAAGCTGGTTTCTATTTCCTTTAGCATATCAGTATACTTTTCAAGTTTTTCTTTTTCAATGTCTACCAAATTTTGAGGAGCTTTGGAAATAAATTTTTCGTTGTTCAGTTTTCCTTTCGCTCTTTCAATTTCAGAGATAACTTTTTTCTTTTCATCTTCTAATCTCTTGAATTCTTTTTTATAATCAATAAGCCCTTCAAGTGAAAGATATAGTTTATATCCGCTCATTACCATCGTAGCTACATCATTAAAATTATCATCCTTTTCGATGATTTCAACATTGCTTACAGATGCCAACGAAATAAGATTATAAGATAGCTTTGTAAATATTTTTCTGATTTCTTCATCTTCAGAAACCACCGTCAATTTTGACTTTTTAGCATTCGGAACTTTTAGCTCCGCTCTTTGATTTCTAATTGCGGAAATTGCTTCAACAATTATCGAAACAGCTTTTTCTTCCCATTTAAATTCAAGTTTTTGGTCATAAACCGGATAATTCTGTACCATTATTAAATCTTTCATATCCGGAAGATATGAGTAGATTTCTTCAGTTATAAACGGCATATACGGATGCAATAATCTTAAAATATTGTCGAGTGAATACAGTAAAGTTGCCATTGCAATTTCCCTGCTTTCAACATTTTCTCCATATAATCTGTTCTTTACAAATTCAACATACCAATCACAGAATTCAAACCATATAAACTCATACAATGTGCTTGCGGCAATTCCTATTTCGTAAGATTCCAACAATTTATTTACCTGTTTTGAAACCGTATTTATTCTCGAGATAATCCACTTATCCTCAATCTCCAATTTTTCAAAATCAAGGTTATAATCTTTGTCATCTTCCATATTCATGAAAATAAGCCTTGAAGCATTCCATAACTTATTTGCAAAATTTCTGTTAGCTTCAACCTTCTTTTCAATGTATCTCATGTCATTTCCGGGAGTGTTTCCGATAACCAGATTAAATCTTAATGCATCTGCCCCAAACTTGGAGATTTCATCCAAAGGGTCAACCCCGTTTCCCAAACTCTTTGACATCTTTCTACCCAACTCATCTCTTACAATCCCGTTAAGATACACTGTGTCAAACGGAATTTTTCCAGTATTATGAATGGATGAAAATACCATTCTTACAACCCAGAAAAATATTATATCGTATCCTGTAATCAGGACATTTGTAGGAAAAAAATAATCGAAATCTTCAGTATTTTCAGGCCATCCAAGTGTAGAAAACGGCCACAATGCGGATGAGAACCATGTATCCAAAGTATCTTCGTCCTGTCTTAAGTCTTTATTCCCACATTTTGAACAAGAATCCGGTCTCTCTTTGGAAACTATAACCTCTTTACATTCATCACAATAGTAAACCGGTAACCTGTGTCCCCACCAAAGCTGTCTTGATATATTCCAATCTCTTATATTTTCAAGCCAATTTAAATATATTTTTCCAAATCTGTCGGGTACTATTTTCAATTCTCCGGAATTATAAGCTTCTATCGCCGGCTTTGCCAATTCTTTCATTGAAACGAACCATTGTTCGGATACAAGAGGTTCAATTACCGTAGAACATCTCTCGCAATGCCCTACAGCATGATCGTGATTTTCAATCTTGTTTAGGAAACCTTTTTCTTCCATCCTTTTGACAATCAGCTTTCTTGCTTCAAATCTGTCGAGTCCGGTAAATTCACCATATCCTTCGGATATAGTACCGTCATTTTCTATACATACTTCCTGTCCAAGATTATGTCTTTTACCCACTTCAAAGTCGTTAGGATCATGTGATGGCGTAATTTTTACACATCCCGTCCCAAATTCTTTATCTACATATGAATCCGCAATAACCGGAATTTCTCTTTCCACCAATGGCAATATCAAGATTTTTCCTATAATATTCTTATATCTTTCATCTTCAGGATTTACTGCAACCGCCAAATCTCCCAACATCGTTTCGGGTCTTGTAGTGGCAATGGTTACCTTTCCGCTTCCGTCCTTCAACGGATAGTCAAAATGCCATAAATGAGAATGCTTATCGATATGTTCAACTTCGGCGTCGGATATTGAAGTATTACAAGAAGGACAGTAATTTACCATTCTTTCTCCCTTGTAAATCAAACCTTCTTCATACATCTTTACAAAAACTTCCAACACGGCCTTGGAAAGATTTTCATCAAGTGTAAAAGCATCCCTGCTCCAATCGCAAGAAATTCCAAGTTTTCTTAATTGTTTCTTAATATTCCCGCCATATTTATAGGTCCAATCCCAAGCTTCCTTTAAAAAGCCTTCTCTTCCCAATTCTTCTTTAGACTTACCTTCAGATTTTATCTTTTGAACAACCTTGGCTTCCGTTGAAATGCTGGCATGGTCGGTTCCGGGAACCCAAAGAACGGAGTAGCCTCTCATCCTTTTCCATCTAATCAAAATGTCCTGTAAAGTATTGTTAAATGCATGTCCCATATGCAAATTTCCTGTTACATTCGGAGGAGGCATTACAATACTGAACGGTTTTTTATTTCTGTCAACCTTGGCTGTAAAATACCCGTTATCTTCCCAGTTTTTATAAATCCTGTCTTCAAATGATTCAGGATTATAGTTCTTGTCTAAATTTCTCATATTAACTCCTTATGATACTGAAAGTATCAAAATATTTATGTAATTATTGTATTGATTATAATATTTAGCCATATTTTAGTCAAGAAAGCCGAGTAATCAAAGATTTTGAACTGCATATTTTATAGTATGGAATCTGAAAGTAAATAATACAAAAATGAGAAGTATAATAAATTATGAATCAAATTTAAATCAGAAAATTTTTTATTTTATTTACAATAAAATTAATATAATTAATTCGAGTATAAAATATCGAAATATTAGACAATATAATGTTTTTTGGTATAATATAAGTTGACAATATTGTCTGTTCTAGGAGAATAAAATGCATAGTGAAACTATTTGGATATTTTCCGATACAAAATCGGAAAGCCTGGCAAATATTGTCTTAAATAATCTGTTTCCATTAGGGCTTTCAGATAATCTGAAAATTTATAACCGAATTGAAAGCATAGATGAATTAAGACAGTATAATATAGAAAATGAAAATCAGATAATTTATTTTATCTTTGATAACAAAGAGATGTCTACATATATTACTCAAGTTTGTAGAGGTAAAAAAATAAAGTATTTTGACGTGCACAATATTGTATTTGGTATTTTAAGTAGAATAATATCGAGGACTTCAAAAGGTGAGGACATTTCTAAAGTAATTAATGAAACGATTAACAAGGATTTAATTGATTTCGCAACCATTAATGATGACGGTAAAAACCCTCACTCAATAATTGAGTCGGACATTGTGATAATCGGCATTTCCCGTACAATGAAAACACCTTTATCAATCTATATGTCTAATTTGGGGTACAAGGTAACAAATTTACCGTTAGTTCCAGAGATAAATCTTCCTAAGGAAATATTTGAAATACCGAAAGAAAAAATTTTTGCTCTGACTATGAGTCAAGAAAGACTTGTAGCCATTCGTAAGGAAAGGCTGAAAAGCTTGGGATTGCCTCAAGATGCCGACTATGCAAGTCCTGAAAGGGTGAAAGAAGAACTTGACCATGAGCAAAGCGTAGTCGAAAGACTCGGATGTCGTTCTATCGATGTTTCATATATTTCAATTGAAGAAACATCTGATATAATTAAAAACCTATTAAATAAATTTTGAAAGGGGTAAACAAAATGGAAAAGAAAAAATACGTTTACGGTTTTGACGAAGGTAAAAAAGAAATGAAAAGCCTTCTGGGCGGTAAGGGAGCCAACCTTGCTGAAATGACCAACTTAGGAATCAATGTACCTTACGGATTTACTGTAACGACAGAAGCTTGTAACAGATACTACGATGAAAACAGAACTTTATGGCCTGAATTAATCGCAGAAGTTAAAGAACATATAGCTGTTACTGAAGAAAAATTAGGAAAGAAATTTGGAGATGATTCAAATCCTTTACTATTCTCAGTAAGATCAGGTGCCGTATTCTCAATGCCAGGAATGATGGATACAGTATTAAACTTAGGTCTTAACGATGTAGCTGTTGAAGCTTTAGCTAAAAATTCAGGAAATGCAGGTTTTGCTTATGACTCATACAGAAGATTCATTCAAATGTTTGCTGATGTGGCAAAAGGTGTTTCAAAATTAAAATTTGACAAAATCCTTGAAGAAATCAAAGAAAAAGTTGGTGTTAAACTTGACAGTGAATTAAACGCTGAACAACTAAAAGGCGTTGTTAATGAATTCAAGAGAGTTTACAAAGAAGATTTGGGCGAAGATTTCCCTCAAGATCCTCAAAAACAATTGGAAGCTGCCATAGAAGCCGTATTTGCTTCTTGGAATAACGAAAGAGCTATCCTATACAGAAAAATGAATGATATTCCTCACAACTTAGGAACAGCTGTAAACGTTCAATCAATGGTATTCGGTAACATGGGAGAAACATCAGGTACGGGTGTTGCATTCTCAAGAAACCCTGCAACAGGTGAAAACAAATTGTTCGGGGAATACTTAATGAACGCTCAAGGAGAAGATGTAGTAGCAGGTATAAGAACACCTGAAAAAATTGCCCACTTGGAAGATATAATGCCTGAAGTTTACAAGCAATTTGCTGAAACTGCTAAAAAACTTGAAAATCACTATAGAGATATGCAAGACTTAGAGTTCACAATTGAAAACGGTACTCTTTACCTTCTACAAACAAGAAACGGTAAGAGAACTGCCGAAGCTGCCGTAAACGTAGCTGTAGACTTGGTAAATGAAGGTTTGAGAACTAAAGAAGAAGCTCTATTAATGATTGAACCTAACTCTTTGGATCAATTACTACACCCTACATTTGATGCAAAGGCTCTTAAAGAAGCTGTTGTATTAACTAAAGGTTTAAATGCATCTCCGGGTGCTGCGGTAGGTTACATTTCTTTCAATGCAAAAGATGCCGCTGAAAGAACATCTCACGGTGAAAATGTAATCCTTGTTAGAAATGAAACTTCTCCTGAAGACTTGGAAGGTATGGCTTCCGCTAAAGGTATCCTTACTGCAAGAGGAGGTATGACTTCTCACGCCGCTGTAGTTGCTCGTGGTATGGGTAAATGTTGTGTTGCCGGTGCACATGACATAGTTGTTGATGAAGAAGCTAAAACTATGACAGTTAACGGAAGAGTTTTCGGTGAAAAAGATCTTATATCATTAGACGGTTCTACCGGAGTTGTTTATGAAGGTGAATTGGCTACTCAAGAACCTACATTATCCGGAAACTTCGCTACATTCATGGGTTGGGCTGATGAAATAAGAAGATTAAAAGTAAGAACTAATGCTGATACTCCTCACGATGCTCAACAAGCTGTTAACCTTGGAGCTGAAGGTATCGGTCTATGCCGTACAGAGCACATGTTCTTTGCATCAGACAGAATCGCGGCTGTTAGAGAAATGATCCTGTCAAAAACAGTTGAACAAAGAGAAAAAGCTTTGGCTAAAATTGAACCTATTCAAGAAAAAGACTTCTATGAAATTTACAAAGTAATGAAAGAACTTCCTGTTACAGTTCGTCTATTGGATCCTCCTCTACACGAATTCGTTCCTCACACTGAAGAAGAAATGGAAGTTGTTGCTAAAGAATTGGAAGTTACTATTGAAGAATTAAAGAGAGTAATTCACTCATTGGAAGAAGTGAATCCTATGCTTGGACACAGAGGTCTAAGACTTGCGGTTACTTATCCTGAAATCTACAAAATGCAAGCTAGAGCAATCATTAAAGCTGCTTTGAGAGTTAAAGCTGAAGGCGCTGATATCGTACCTGAAATCATGATTCCTCTTGCAGGAGATCCACAGGAATTAAAGGTTGTTAAAGACTCTATCGTTGAAGAAATTGAAGCTTTATTAAAAGAATCAGGCGTTGAAATGAAGTACTTGGTGGGAACAATGATTGAAATTCCTAGAGCTGCTTTATTGGCTGATGAAATTGCTGAAGAAGCTGAATTCTTCTCATTCGGTACAAATGACTTAACACAAATGACTTATGGATTCTCAAGAGACGACGCAGGTAAATTCTTAACTCAATATGTTGACCAAGGAATCTTTGAAAAAGATCCTTTCCAAGTATTGGATCAAAAAGGTGTTGGTAAATTGATGAGAACTGCTGTTAAATTAGGACAATCTACAAGACCTGAAATCAAGTTGGGTATTTGTGGAGAACATGGTGGAGAACCAAATACAGTTGAATTCTGTGACGAAATAGGATTGAACTATGTTTCATGTTCACCTTTCAGAGTACCTATAGCAAGACTTGCAGCTGCACAAAAAGTTATCAAAGATAAACAATAATTTATTTCCCTTCAAGTTAATTTAAACTTGAAGGGATTTTTATTTGAGTTCAAATAAAAAAACTGACCTGTACAGATCAGTTTTTTATTATTTAATCAAGATATTTCGATTATGATAAAGAACGCTGAATGTCTTACAATAAATCCAATCAATCATAATGGAATTCAATCCATGTTATATTCATTCTTTATAAATCTATATTCTGTTCTTCGGAGCAAACATTACATACCTTAAATTTTTTGTTCATATATGAATAAAGAATCAAAATAAAAAATATTCCGACAATCGTCGTAACTATGCTAGCCTCCAATCCAAAGTTTCCACCGCTTATTAATTCGTTTTGAGAAGATAAATCGGTATTAAATATGGAATAAGGAATTTTCAATCCGCTAACCAAAACTCCAAAAATAACTGATTGCGTGAAATTCCAAATACCATGTGCCGCTCCGACAATCCACATATTGTCCGTTATATAGAATAATTGTGAGAATATAATCCCGAAAATCGTCAGATTCAATATAGCCATAAAGGATATTCCGGGATTTGTCAAATGAAGGGCTGAAAACAATATAGAGTTAAATAAAATTGCAAAAAGTATATATCCTCTGCCCGAGATTTTATTCATCAAATATCCTCTTAAAATAACTTCTTCAGCAGTTCCTTGTATTAGAAAACCGATAAATATTGATATTATTGCAGGTATGTTGATATTTTTTTCAAAACCGATTTTAACATCTCCAAAAAGACATACCAAAAAATATATTATAGTAAAGGATATGAAACCCAATATTATCCCGATAATCAAATTAAAAAAAATATTTTTCTTTGAAAATCCTACTGAAGTCGGTGTACTTCCGTCAACAAAATACATAATTGTCATAAATATTAATAAAAAGGTACCAAAATATAAAAGTTGAGAAAAAATTTGTAAAAACTGCAAATCAAATATATCAAATTTCAAGATCTGATTTATAATAAAATTTTCCCATATCTTTATATTTATAAATTGCGATATAAAAAATATAATCCCAATCATTATGACATATATGAACAAATTCTGAATTTTAGAATTTTTATTGGTTATTAACATTGACTCAGTTTTTTTGAACATATGGCCTCCGATTATTTTCCTAGCTGATAAAATCCGACTTTCCTATACACCTTATCTATCATTTTTCTCGTCTTAAATGATGCTCTTTTTGCACCTTCTTCTAATATAGATTCCAACAATTCTTTATCTTCAATAAATTCTTTAAACCTGTTTTGAATAGGTTCCAAATGCTTTGTGATAATATCGACCAATTCACTCTTAAAATCTGAATATGGCTTACCTGAAAACTTTTTGACAACATCATCAGGACTTACCTGCTCAAAAGCACAATAGATGTCTATCAAATTCTTCAATCCCTTTTGGCAGTCATTATATGCAAAATTTGCCTCAGAATCCGTAACCGCACCCATAATTTTCTTTCTGATTACTTTCGGCTCATCTAAAATAAAAATACATGCATTTTGATCTTCGTCAGATTTGCTCATTTTTTTGTCTGGATTTTTTAAGCTCATAATCTTGCTGGTTGATTTATGTATCAAAGGTTCGGGAACGGTAAAAGTTTCGGAATATCTGAAATTGAATCTTTCAGCCAAATCTCTGGCCAACTCCAAGTGTTGTCTTTGATCTTCACCCACGGGTACCAAATCGGAATTATATATCAATATATCGGCTGCCATCAATGACGGATAAGTAAATAATGCCGCATTAAGATTTTCTTCATTCTTTTGAGATTTTTCTTTAAATTGTGTCATTCTGGATAATTGACCCATATATGAAATGGAGTTTAAAACCCAATATAATTTCAAGTGATCTGTGACATGTGATTGGACAAATACCGTAACTTTATTTGGATCCAAGCCTATTGCAAGATATAAAGCTAAAACTTCCTTCGTTCTTTTTCTCAAGTCTTTAGGAACTTGAGGAACCGTTATTGAATGAAGATCCGCGACTCCGAAGTAACAATCATACTCTTCTTGAAATTTTAAGAAATTTTTCATTGCTCCAAGGTAATTTCCTATTGTTAGATCCCCTGACGGTTGAACCAAACTCAATACCGTTTTTTTATCTCTCATTTATTTCCTCCATATAATTCAAATATGTGTTTTTTAAAATAATATTTGAATTCAATTTTCCAATGCCTCCGATGGCAGGCATATATCTAATATTCATTTTATCTATTGAATTTATGTCAAAATCTCCCGACATCTTGCCGTCATTTCCCAAGGATAAACCTATGTCCAAAACTATGGCGTCTTCTTTTAACTTTGTAGGAGCGTATATATTCGCTTTTCCAACTGCGGAAATTATTATATCTTTATCTTCCATAATCTTATATATGTCCACAGTGTGAGAGTGAGCCACCGTAACAGTTGAATTTTCCTTCAACAACAACATCATCAATGGCTTTCCTATTACACTTGATCTGTTTATGATCAAAACATTCTTTCCTTTCAAATCCACAATACTTTTTAAGTATTCTAATATCGAAACGGCTGTTGTCGGTAGATTTCTATAATCATCTATTTCCATTAATCTCCCTTGATTAATCTTGGAGCATCCATCCACATCTTTTCTCGGATCTATGGAATTCATTATTTTATCGGAATTTAAATATTTAGGCAATGGTTGAAAAATTAAAATACCGTTTACGTCCGACCTGTCATTTATTTTTTCCAACTCCTGTAATAGTATATCTTCATAAATATTGTCAAACTCAAAATTTAAAACTTTTATCCCAATTTTTTCAGCTTGTTTGATAAGAGATTTTTGGTAAGATACTGAAGATTTATCATCCCCAACTCTTACTAAACCTATTCCGGGCTTATTGTTCAAATCATGTATTTTATCGTATAACTCACTATTCAATTCATCAACCAATTTGTTTATATCCAACTTATTCATAGCACCTCACAAAAAAAGCCTATACAAAGTATAGGCTTTTTTTTACATTTTTTCAATATCAATCAAATATTCTTCTTGCCATTGTCAACTCATTTGTGGCATACCATCCGGACATACTGTCGATTACAACTCCTCTTTCTTCAGTAGCCGCGTGAACGAAACTTCCATTTCCTATATAGATACCTATGTGTTCAAAATCTCCTTCTTCACCGAAGAACAACAAATCCCCCGGTTTTAATGAGTCAAGAGATACTCTGTATCCTTTATCTTGTTGGTGACTAACGGTTCTTCCCAAATATCTACCTGTAACTTGGTAATAAGAATAACTTGTCAATCCTGAACAATCAAATCCTTCTGATGGGCTGTCCCCTCCAAACACATACTCATATCCTACAAACTGTGTTGCAAAATCAGCAACTCTTTGACCATAATCACTATTTTCTTCTTTTTCAGTTTCTTCTGTATTTTTAGATTCCTCTTTTGGAGATTCCTCTTTTTCAGTTTCTTCTGTTTCAGTTTGCTCTTCAGAAGCTTTTTCTTTAGTATCCTCTGTCTCTCTAGTATTTTCAGAACTTTCTTCTTGTTCTTGAGTTTCTTCTACTTGTTTTTCAGTTTCTTCGACCGCATCTTTAATTTCTGTATTTTCATTTACCTCTGAATTGACTGTTTCTTCAATAGTTTCATTTTCTGAGGTTTCTTTAGACTCTTTTTCTTCATCAACTTCAACCGAATTATCTATTTCAGATGTCTCAATATTATCCTCTTCTTCTATAAGAGTTTCCACTTCAGGCTTTTCTTCAACCAATTTACTCAATTCTACATAAAAAATATTTCCGTTGTGCAAAAATCTAAACTTGTTATCAATTTTTTTACCTATTACGGATTCTGCTTTATCAAAAGTATATTCATCAAATTTCTTATCTTTTTCTTTTACCTTTTCCTGTCCCTCTTTTTCAAGTTTTAGGACTGTTTCTTTAGCAAAGAAAAGTTCTTTATCCTTTTCTTGAATCTCAAATGATTTCTTTTCAGCATAAACTTTCTTTCCGTTTATTTCAAATCTAATATGTTCTCCTAAAGCTATTGCTTCAACTTCTCTTCCCTTTTTAATAGTTCCAAGTTTTATTTTTTTATTAAGAGAATTTGTTTCAAAGTATTCAACATCAGATTTTGATTTATATACAGGTGATACAAATCTTATAACATTATCATTTGGATTAATCCATGAACCTATTTCATTTTTCCAAGAAGATATATTAACCATTCCGTTACTTTTCGAATATACATAGTATTCACCCTTCTTATACGTTGTAACTTCATTTTTTCTCTCGCTCGCATCATCAGAATTTAAATATACCTTAACATCATTATTTAGTTTATATTTTTCACCTTCTGCTTTAGATTCTGTATTCATCAATAATCCTAACAAAGCTAGTGATGTAACTGAATATTTAACAGCGGTCTTAATTTTCAAATTTTTCATTTCCCCTCCAAAATTGTAATCATTTTGTAATCTATTTAAGATTCTAGACTCTTTCGATTTTTTTTTCAAGCTTTTGACCTGATTTTCATAAAATATTTTCCTTTTTGTTACATTTCTGTAAACATTTAAATTAAATAGATTTTAATGATTTACAATAGAGTTCTTTTTATTATTTCTGTCTAAAATTGCTTACCTTATAGTATTTTAGTAGTTAAATATATATACAGAATTTTTTCTTTATTCATTACCATAATACCGATTAAATAAGAGGACCCCAAAAATTTGAATTCTTAAATCCAGCTTTTCGGGGCCTCCTACAATCAATTTCTTTCAATAAAAAGTATTAAGAGTTTATACCTAATTTGCAATAGCAGTCATCTAAACTGCATTAGAGAGTTGTTAAATCTCTTTAATATTCTTAATTTATTTTTTCTTTCTTTTTAGAAATTACAACTAATGCGGCAATTGAAATTACTGCTAGTAATATAGAAATTTGCACTCCTACATCACCGGTCTTAGGAATAACATCTTTTTTATTCTGATCTTGTGGCTTAGGATCTTGCG
>JAUMWX010000009.1:235-50487 GCA_030529425.1 Tissierellia bacterium | reverse complement strand
GAACAAAAGGTAGTCATTGAAGATATGATACCTGAGTTTACAAGCTATGTAGAAGATTCAGCAACAAATGGAGGAATCTATAAAGACGGAAAACTTACATGGACAAAGGAAAAGTTAGCAGATGGAGAAATATTTGAAGTAACATTCAAAGTTAAGGTGGAAAAAGCGGCAGCAGGAGAAACTTTAACAAATGAAGCCCTTGTAAGAGCAGGAAAGAACGAACTTAAGACAAATGAAACTCATAACCCGACAGAACCAAATATTCCTGAAGATGGAACTCCAAAAACGGGAGATAATACAAGTATAAAACTATTTGTATTGATGATTGTTATATCAGGTACTGCTTTAGTAGCTATTAGTGGATTAAAAAAGAAAAAAGAGTATCAAAAATAATCCTAAATAGATATTTCGTTCAAATAGTAATTAAGGACATAATATTTTTAAGAGCTTATAAAGCATTGTAAATAATTTTATTGAAAAGCATTTTGCAAGGGATTTTTGTCAAATAGTGTTGATGAAGAGTTTTAAACGAACAACAAAGAGGATGTTTAAGAATAGTTCTAAAAAAAACGGCTAACCAGTAATGAGTAAGCCGTTTTTTGATATAATTAACATATGCAAAAACAAAAACATATCAGTTCAAAGATTATATTGAATCGTTCAGTTTTGTAAGTGAAAATGAACTTTATCCAAGATACGATAAGTACTTAAGTAAGATGGTGCGTGGTTCTGGATATGAAAGCATTGAAAATTACACGTATTTAGATAAAAAAGAGTTATAGACATACATTAAACCGTTAAACTATGAAGTAGTAAAAAAGAAGTTAAAAATAAAGATATTAGCAAAAGAGAAAACATGATTTATGACAAAGATTGTGATTTTTATATATGTGCAAATTGTAAGAATTAATTAAATTTAATACTCTATTTTAAATTATTAAAAACTGAATTTTAATTATTATTTGTACTTATTTAGAATTAAATAATTTTAGCTCTTGGGTTGATTTCAAAATTAAATCAACAAGCTCCTCAAAATTAAACTCGGGAATCTACAAATTCAAATAATTAATTCAGTAAGAATATTCAGCAAAATACTTTCTTAATTTAAAATGATTTTTAATATATTCTCGTTCATATGTTATACTATTTCTAAGATAACGGAGGGAAAATGTATAAAGCGATATTTTTTGATATAGACGGTACGATTTTGAGTTTTAAAACTCATGAAGTTCCGGATTCTACAAGACAAGCACTAAATGAGTTGAGAAAAAAAGGAATAAAATTGTTTTTGGCGACGGGAAGAATGCCGGTGGTCATGGAGCCGATTGTAAATATCCTGAACTTTGATTTTGACGGATATATTTATGCAAACGGTCAATATGTTGTAATAGGCGATGAGGTTATTCACGATTTGGCTTTGCCTAACGATGAATTGAAAAAGCTGATTCCATACTTGGAGGAAAAAAAGATAGCTACCGAATTTTCCGAAATGAAGTACAGATATGCAAATTTTACCAATGACAGAATGATTAAATTGAAAGGCATATTGGGAAGTACCGTTAAAATGCCTAATTTGGACAATCCGTATGAAAGATCCGACAATAGAACATATCAGTTGGCGGCATACATTTATGAAGATGAGGAAGAAGAGTTTTTCAGCATTGCCCCCAATATGAGAGCGGTTAGATGGACATCTCTTTTTGCGGACATAATTCCGAAAGCTGGAGGAAAAAGTGTCGGTATACAAAAAGTTTTAGAACATTTGGGAATGAGCAGGGATGAATGTATGGCTTTCGGAGATGGCGGAAATGATACGGAAATGCTTGATTATGTGGGCTTGGGAATAGCCATGGGAAATGCGGTTGACAGTGCAAAAGCCGTAGCCGATTATATTACGGACGATGTAGACTCGGACGGAATACATAATGCATTGAAACATTTCGGTATGATATAGTCTCTTTTATAATGAATTGGACGGCTGTAATATTTTAAATTGATTTATGTAATGGTTATTTAGAAAATAAATGAATACATTTTAAAAAGCACAAAGTTTAATTAAACTTCGTGCTTTTTATAATATTTGATAGACTGTAATTCGGATAATTTTGAGAGGATACAAAGCCGAGAGGTATAAATATTATGATTTTTAGCCGTTTTAGTTTATCAGATATGCATGTTATGGTATAATTAGATGATAATTATGATGGAGGATATCATGAAAGATAGATTGATAGAAATTAAAAACTTAACTCTAAAAAAGATTGAGGAAGCGGATGTTTTTGATGCGCTTGAGAAGGTTAGAGTTGATGTCCTTGGAAAAAAGGGAGAACTTACTCTGATTTTGAGAGAAATGGGTAAATTGTCAAAAGAAGAAAGACCTGTTATAGGGCAATTTGCAAATGAAATCAGAGAGGAAATTACGGAAAAACTTAATGAAAAAAATGAAGCTATTAAGTGGGAAAGACTTAGGGCACAAATAATAGAGGAAACACTTGATGTTACAGCCACAAAAAAGATAATGAGCATGGGACACAGACATCCACTTAATCAGACTATGGAAGAATTGGAAAATTTATTTAGATATATGGGATTTTCAATAATAGACGGGCCGGAAATAGAAACGGTTGAGAATAATTTTGATAAATTGAATTCACCTAAAAACCATCCATCAAGAGATTTAAGCGACACATTTTACATCGATAAAGAAACATTGCTTAGAACACATACATCACCGGTTCAGGTAAGAACAATGATGACACAAAAACCGCCGATAAGAATGGTTTCAGCGGGCAGAACATTCAGATTTGATGATGTTGACGACACGCATTCGCCAATGTTTCATCAGATTGAGGGGCTGGTTGTCGATGAAAAAGTTTCAATGGCAAATTTAATAGATACCATCAATGTATTCATAAAAGAATTATTCGGTGAAGAATTTGAAACCAGATTCAGACCGCATTATTTCCCATTCACTGAGCCGTCCATGGAAGTGGATGTATCTTGTTTCAGTTGTAAAGGAAAAGGTTGCGGTGTTTGCAATCATACCGGCTGGAGTATGGAATTATTGGGATGCGGGATGGTTCATCCGAATGTACTTGAAATGTGCGGAATCGACAGTGAAAAATATACGGGTTTCGCATTCGGCATGGGAGTAGATCGTATCACGATGGTTAAATACGGAATTGACAATATAAGATTATTATATGACAATGACAAGAGATTTTTGGAACAGTTTTAGGAGGCACAGATGTTAGTACCGGTAAATTGGTTAAAGGAATATATTAAGATAGACGAGGATTCAAGAATTATAGCGGACAAGGTCACCGATTCGGGTTCTCATGTTGAAGCTATCACATCATTGAACAACTCACTATCCGGCTTCAAGGTTGGAAAAATTTTGGAGTTGAGACCTCATGAAACTCTAAAAAAACTACAAATTGTCGATTTGGATTTAAAAGATGAAGTTCTTACTCTGGTAACGGGAGCAAAGAATATGAAAGTCGGAGATAAGGTGGTTGTTGCAACTTTGGGCGCTGTATTGCCCGGAGGGATCGTAATCAAAGAGGCTGATTTCGGAGGGGTGATATCTCCCGGAATGCTTTGTTCATATCAGGAGTTGGGACAGCCCGACAATGTAGTACCGAAAGCTTCAAAAGAGGGTGTAATAATACTTCCTCAGGAGGCTGAAACCGGAGCGGATGCGCTTGAGGTCTTGGGATTGAACACAGATGTTATCGAATTTGAAATTACTCCGAACAGACCTGATTGTCTTTCAATCATAGGAATGGCAAGAGAAGTTGCGGCTGTGTTTGATAAAAAGATTGAATTGCCGTGCGACGAGGTTGTTGAAAAAGAGAGTGATATATCACAATATTTTGGGGGAATTAAGCTTCAAACCGAGAAAGTTAACAGATTTATGCTTGGTGTAATCAAGGATGTAGAGGTTAAGGAATCTCCGCTATTTATTCAAAACCATCTAAGGGCGGCTGGAATGAGACCTATCAACAATATTGTCGACATTACAAATTTTATAATGTTGGAATACGGTCAACCGATGCACGCTTATGATTTAGATAAGATTCAAGGGAACTCCTTAATTGTAAGAATGGCAAAAGAGGGGGAAAGATTAAAAACATTGGATGAAATTGAGAGAAAACTTGAAACATCCGATATTTTGATTTGTGACGGACAGGACAATCCTATCGGATTAGCGGGAATAATGGGCGGAATGGATACGGAAGTTACTCATGAAACGAAAAATATTCTTATAGAGTCGGCAAATTTTGATGCCGACACCGTAAAACAAAGCTCCAAGAGGATGCAATTGAGATCCGAAGCATCTTCGAGATTTGAAAAAACGATTCCTGCACAATTGTCTGAATTTGCATTGAACAGATTTTTCCATTTAATTGAAAAAACAAATTCGGGCAAGATTGTAAACAATGTTTATGATGAGGGTTTTACAAAACCAAAAGAAAAAGAAATTAAACTTAGAAATACAAGAGCCAAAGAATTATTGGGATTGGATTTGGAAGTTGAAAATTCAAAAAAATTCTTGGAAAGCTTGGAACTGAAAGTAAAAGTGGATGGCGACAACTTGTTTGTAACAATTCCGTATTTTAGAAGCGACTTGGAAATAGAAGTCGATTTAATTGAAGAAATAGGAAGATTGTACGGTTTCCACAACATAGCTGCAAAACCTTTGACAGGCTCTTTGACAAAAGGAGTTAAATCAAGTAAGAGAAATTATATTGATTCATTGAGAACTCAAATATATGCATTGGGATTCTCGGAAATATTGACATATTCATTCATATCTGAAAAACAATATGAAAAAATGCTGATTCCGAAAGAGGATAAGTTAAGAAATGTCATAAGAATTTTGAATCCTTTGGGAGAAGATTTTTCAGTTATGAGAACCACTCTTATTGGAAATATGCTTGAAACCGTAAGGAAAAATCTTAACAACAAACAAATGGAATTGCGTTTGTCCGAGGTTGGAAATTCATTCAGAAAAGATGAAAATGAAAATATTTACGAAAATACTCTTATGACGATTTCTCTAGTGGGAGACTATGATTTCTACTACATCAAAGATGTATTATTGAAAATATTTGAGCAAAGCGGAGTAAAAGAAACAAAATTTGTTAAGAATGCAAATAATTCCATTTTCCATTCGGGAAGATGTGCCGATGTGTTTGCAGGAGAAATTTTATTGGGAAGTATAGGGGAAATAAATCCCGTTGTTCTTGAAAATTTTGACATTTCAAAGAGAGTTTATTTGTTTGAAATAAATGTGGACAAAATGATGGAAAATTCAAATAAGGAAAGAAAGTACAAGAAGATTTCAAGATATCCTTTGGTGGAAAGGGATATTGCATTGGTTGTCGACAAGGAAACCGAGTCTGAAAATATAATTGAAATCATTAAGTCAAATGGCGGAGATATCCTTAAAACCGTTACTTTATTTGATATTTACACAGGGGCACAAATTGAAGAAAATAAGAAATCTTTAGCGTACAAGATTGGATTCCAATCAGATGATAGGACATTAAAAGATCAAGAAGTAAAGGAAGCGTTCGAGAGAATTCTTGATGCATTAAATAAAGCATATAATGTGAACTTGAGAGGTTAATATGGAAAAAAATAGGTACAATGTTCAAATAGGGATAAACAATTATTTATTAAAAACATCTAAAAGTAAGGAAGAAACTGAAAAAATTGTTAAATATGTAGACGAAATGATAAATCAGGCGAAGGAAACTTTACATTACAGAAATCCTACCATGCACGCCACTTTGGCATGTATAAATATTGCCGACGAATTAAATACCAAGGCTAATGAACTTGAAAAATTGAAAGAAATTTCAGCTGTACCTATAAGAGAGTATGAGCCGTTGAAAGCTGAATTCAAAAGATACAAAGAAGACAATGCGCAAGCCGAGCAGAGAATGAAAGAGTTGATTGAAAAAGTTGAGAAGCTTGAAAATGAACTTAGACTTACTATGCTTGACAGAGACAGATTCAAGCTTGAATTGGACAGACAGGTCAAAGATTCTGAAAGGAACAAAATTGAAATCAATGACTTGAGAAATAAACTTTTGGAACAGGAAAAGCAAACATTAATAGCTAAAAGACAACTGCAAGAGGCGATAAAAAATTGAAGTATCAGAGATATGAAATATTAGCCCCGGTGGGAAATACGGAAATGTTTGAAGCGGCATTGGCATCAGGAGCCGATGCCGTTTACTTAGCCGGAACAAAATTCGGGGCGAGAAATTTGACACATAAATTTGAATTGGAGGATATTTCCAAACTCGTTGAAAGGGCACATATTCATAGGGTTAAGGTCTATATTACGGTAAATACTCTTATAAAAGATTCTGAAATGGAAGAATTTTATGAATATCTATCCGGACTTATGGAAGCAAAAATTGACGCTTTAATTGTCCAGGATTTCGGAGTATATCAATTGATTAGAAAGTATTATCCGGAGATCGAGATTCATGCAAGCACACAAATGGCTGTAAATACGCTTTTGAGTGCAAAGCATATCGAGAAATTGGGATTTTCGAGAGTGGTTGTGGGCAGAGAAACGGCGATTTCCGAAATAGAGAAAATAAGAGATAACACATCCTTGGAGATAGAAGCATTTGTTCACGGGGCGCTATGTGTATGTATTTCAGGAAGATGTCTCATGAGTTCTTTGATAGGAGGAAGATCGGGAAACAGAGGCAAATGTGCTCAACCTTGCAGAAAAACATTTGATATTTTTGATATTGACAGAAAAAGAATTTCAAAATTGTCAGATACTTTTATAAGCTCAAAAGATTTATGTTTGATTGATGATGTCGACGATATGTTGAAATCTGGGGTCTATTCTTTTAAAATTGAGGGAAGACTTAAAAAACCGGAATATGTTTATCAGGTCGTAAAAGAGTACAAAAATGCACTTAGCAATCACCGGTACAGCAAAGGAAATCTGTCACTTGTATCAAATCGAAGCTTCACAAAGGGTTTGGCTAAAGGAGACTTTGGAAGACAATATTATAATCCGAAGAACGAGGTATCGGGGATGCCGGTCGGGCATATAGAAAAGAATAAAAAAATTTTTTTAGTTCTGTCCGAGAGAGTATTTAAAAAAGACATAATTTCATTCGAAAATGAAAAAAATCAAAGATTTAACTTAACGATGACGGATAATTATGATGTAAACAGCCGGATAGATTTATCAAAATATTCGGATATAAAAGCTGATTCAACAGCTTTTAAAATATTTTCCGATCAAATAAGAGAAAATTTGAACAGCGATAAAAAGAGAAAAAAGTTCAATATAAAAGTTAAAATTTATGCCCGTAAGAATGAAGAGCTAAAAATGGAGTTTTCTGAATCGGATTTAATAGGAGAAATAAAATCAGACTTCATTGTTCAGGCTTCAGAAAAAACGAGTACATCAGAGAGCGAAATATCACAGCGAATTTCTAAATTGGGCAATACACCTTATGAGATTGCAAGCATGGAAATTGAAACTGACAAAGATATATTCATTCCTGCGTCGGTTTTGAATAACCTTAAAAGAGATATGATTAACGAGATCGAAAAGAATTATTTACAGGTTGATAAAGTAACACAAAACTCCTATATTGCGATTAAACAAAATAATGTATTCAGGGGTGTAAAACTTTCTTTGGAAGTATTCGGAAAAATAAATTGGAATATAGATCTCGAAGTTTTCAGCAGAATTTATATTCATAGTTTTGATGAACTGGAGAAATTGAGAGAGGTTTATTCAAAAGAGATTTTTTATGTTTCAAAAAGGATTATGATTCAGGAAGAATATGATAAACTTGAGAAAACAATAGATAAATATATTGATTTAATCGACGGATTCGGAATAAATGATATCGGTGAGATAGACTTTTATTCAAAATATAATAAAAAATATCATATAGAAAATCACCTTAATATATTTAACAGCGAAGCTATAGAATTCTTTAACAACAAAGGAATAATGGACTATTCTTTGAGTGAAGAGCTAAATTTCGAAGAGATAAACCTTCTGAAAACCGGAAAAGATGAGGTTGAGATTATAGGTTACGGAAAATTGCCGACCATGATAATGAAACATTGTCCGGCATCTCCGATTAAAAACTGTAAAGATAGTAAAAACTGTGAAAGTTGCAGATTTAATCACATTTATATGGAAAACGAGTTTGATAAGTTTGAAGTGATCAGATCTGCTGAATATAGCGAGATATTGACAAGTAAGCCCAAAAATATACTTCCTAAAATGGAAGAAATAAAGAAGAGTAATATAAGCAGAGTGAGAATTATTGACAGAGAAGACGGAGATATCGAAAAAATAGTCAATAAGTTCGTAAGCTCCATTAAGGGTAAAAGATATAGAGAAAATACCTATTTAGGACATTTGGACAAGGGGGTGCAGTAATGGAAAAAAATACTTTATTCACTTTGGAATGGGACAAAATCAGAGATAAATTAATTGATAATTGTCAGTCTTCATTGGGTAAAGGCTTAGCATCCAAACTGGAACCGATTTATGATATTGAAGAAATCAGAAAACTTTTGAACAAGACCAAAAACGGAATTGAATTGATATTAAAATATTCAAATCCGCCTCTTTTCGGCATATATGATTTCGAGTATGTATTTAAAAGACTTGGGATGGGTGCGATACTTGAAAATTCGGATTTTATTAAGATCTCGGATTCTCTCAGAGTAGCATCGAGACTTAAGGAATATGTGTCGGAATATGAGGGAGAAAATGAATTGGTCAACAATATAAAGCTTCTTTATACAAACAAAAGGGTTGAGGAAGAGATAAACAGAATAATAGTTGACGAGGATACTATAGCGGACGATGCTTCAAGGACATTGTTAAGTATAAGAAGGTCCATCAAAAATAAAATGGACGAGATAAAACGAAAGTTGAACTCAATAATTCAAGACAAGGAAAATCAACTTAAGATTCAAGATGGAATAATAACCGTAAGGGACGGAAGATATGTAGTTCCGGTTAAAAGGGAGGCGAAGAGCCATTTTAAGGGGATTACTCACGATCAGTCCGCAACGGGACAAACGGTATATATTGAGCCGATGGTTGTGGTTGAATTGAATAATGATATCAGAAAACTGGAAGTAGAGGAACAGGATGAAATAAGGAGAATTCTTAAAGATTTATCCGAACTTGTGGCGACATACAGGGAAGATATTTATCAAAATCAGTTTATACTATCAGACTTGGATTTTACATTTGCAAAATCAAAATTGGCATTGTCCATGGATGCAAATCTTCCGATTATGAATACAGACAAGATTGTAGATATAAAGAGTGCAAGACATCCTTTACTGAAGGGAAGGGTTGTACCTATAGATGTAAAATTGGGCGACGGATATAATGCTCTTGTAATTACCGGACCTAATACAGGGGGGAAGACCGTGAGTTTAAAAACTCTCGGACTTATGATAATTATGGCGCAATCGGGATTGTTTATTCCTTGTGCGGAGTTTTCAAAAATACCCGTGATAAAAAACATTTATACCGACATAGGTGATAAGCAGAGTATAGAGCTTTCGTTATCAACTTTTTCGGCATCCATGACCAATATCGTAAGTATTTTGGAAAAGGCGGATGATAAATCATTGGTATTGTTTGACGAATTGGGTTCAGGTACGGATCCTACCGAGGGGGCGGCTCTTGCCATGTCAATAATAGACAATTTGGTTAAGAGGGATGTTCTTTTGGTTACTACAACACATTACAGTGAGTTGAAACTTTATGCAATGACTACTCAGGGCGTGCAAAATGCGAGCGTTGAATTTGATATTGAAACACTTTCTCCGACATACAGGTTGATTATAGGAACTCCGGGAAAGTCAAACGCATTTGAAATATCGAAAAGATTGGGATTAAAAGATGAAATTTTATCCGAAGCTAAAAAATATGTTTCCAAAGAGAACAAAGATTTTGAAGAAATAATATCGGATATTGAATCGGACAGAATTAAGATGGAGCAGGAACTTTCAGAAGTCAGGGCGTTGAAATTGGAGTATCGAAGACTAAATGAAAAACTGAATTCGGACATTGGAGAAAAGCTTCAAAAAGCTTTGGACGAAATCGAAAGCTCCAAGGAATTGGCAAGAGAAATACTGGAAAATGCGAAAGCGGAATCAAAAGAGATATTAAAATTTGCCAAAAAGAGCATGAAGGGCTCTACAAGCGAGTTGGACAGGGCATATTCAGAAATTACAAACAAATATAAGGATATGAGTGTAAAATATCAGAAAAAGGAAAAAACTGAAACTCATCAGGGTGGCGATATAGAAGTAAAACTTGGAGAGACGGTCAGAATTATTTCCATGGATGATATAGGAATTGTTCAAACTTTGCCTGATTCAAGAGGAGACTTGATGGTTCAGGTCGGAATTTTGAAATTCAGTGCAAATATAAGAGATTTGGAGAAGGCACAGGAGCAAAGGAAAGAAAAAAACAAGGCGGGATATAGGAGCGTGCTTCAAAACAAATCAAAAACGGAAATAAGACAAGAACTCGATTTAAGAGGGAAAAATGTTTTGGAATCTATACCCGACATTGAAAAATTTTTCGATGATTCTATAATTTTGGGTATGAAGACAGTGAATATTATTCACGGAAAAGGAACCGGAGCTCTTAGAGAAGGAATTACGAACTTCCTAAAAAAGAGCAAGTATGTGGAGTCGTTCAGACTCGGTGAGTTGAAAGAAGGAGGAGCCGGAGTTACGGTTGTAACTTTAAAATAATATGGATTTTAAAAAAGAAATATCAAAATTACTAGCTGAAAAAGTTGAGGGAATGGATGCTGAAGAAATTCTTGCAAGCATCGAGATTCCACCAAATAAGGAAATGGGAGATTATTCATTTCCATGCTTTAGGCTTGCTAAAGCTATGAGAAAGGCACCTAATATGATTTCTCAAGAAATTGCCGATAATATTAAATCCGACCTGTTGAAGGAGGTAAGAAATGTAGGTCCGTATGTGAATTTTTTTGTAAACAGCGAAAAAATTAACGAGTTTACTTTGAAGGAAATTTTCGAGAAAAAAGACAGATACGGATCCTCGGATATAGGTAAAGGTAAAAATGTATTGGTGGAATATTCTTCCACAAATATCGCAAAACCTTTTCATATTGGGCATATAAGATCTACGGTCATAGGTGATTCAATAAAGAAAATTTTTCAATTCATGGGATACAATGTTACTGCGATAAATTACTTGGGAGATTTTGGAACACAATTCGGAATTCTGTTGGCGGCGTATAAAAGATGGGGAGATGACGATCTTTTAAATTCGGATCCGATCAGAGAATTGTTGAAATTATATGTACGCTTTAATGATTTGAAAGAAGAGGACGAGAGCGTTATGGAAGAGGGCAGAGAGTGGTTCAGAAAGCTTGAATCCAATGATTCCGAAGCCGTAAGAATATGGACTTGGTTCAAAGAAATAAGTCTTAAAGAATTCAACAGGGTTTATGACATGCTTAATATAGAATTTGATTCTTATGACGGAGAACATTTCCACTCTCAATTCGTGGGCAAATTGGTTGAGGAATTAACCGATAAAAAACTGTTGATAGAGTCCGAAGATGCTATGATTATTGACTTGTCGGATAAGGATGTGGCACCTGCGATCATATTGAAGAGAGACGGATCTTCAACTTATATAACCAGAGACATTGCAACAGCAATTTATAGAAAAGAAAAATATGACTTTGATAAAAATATATATGTTGTTGCAACTCAACAAAATTTACATTTTAAACAATTAAAATATGTATTGGAAAAAATGGGATATGAGTGGTTTGATGACTGTGAACATGTTTCCTTCGGGATGGTTTCGTTGGCTGACGGAACACTTGCAACGAGAAAAGGAAAGGTAGTATTTCTTGAAGATGTACTGAACCAATCAGTTGAAAAAACTAAGGAAATCATAGAACAAAGAAATCCGAATTTGGAAAATAAGGATTCGGTTGCTAAGCAAATAGGTATAGGAGCCGTTAAATTCCAAGAATTGTTCAATACGAGGATAAAGGATTACACATTTGACTGGAATCAAGTTCTTAATTTTGACGGAGAAACCGGACCATATGTTCAATATGCCTATGCCAGGGCGAACAGTATCCTGAACAGATTGGGAATAGAGATAAGTGATGATATTGACTATTCTCTATTGGCGACAGATGAAGAAAAAGATTTAGTAAAATCGCTGTACAATGTTCCGTCGGTTATAGTTTCCGCAATGGAGAAACTTGAACCTTCAATAATTACAAGACATGTGACGGAAGTGGCAAAATATTTCAATAAGTTTTATAATTCCGTTCACATAGTTAATTCTGAAGATGATGAAAAACATGCCAGAGCATTGTTGGTATATGCGACCAAGGTTTGCATATCAAATATGCTTACTTTATTGGGAATAGAAACACCTGAAAAGATGTAGGGAGGTACTATGAATATATTAAAAGATGCGATTGGAGTAAATAAATTGTCGCTTAAAAACTCTCTAAAAAACCTGAAGTTCGTACCTTTATTGGCATTTGTAATCGTTTTTTTCAACATAATTCAAATCAATTTAAATATGATGGTATTTAGCAGTCCGATAGGAAATAACATAATCGGAAGGATGTTGTTATATATTATCGAAATGATGTTGCTATCTGCAACAATGAGCATGATTTACTCGATAATAATGTACAACAGAGTGACCGTCGAAACTATAACAAACGGATTTACAAGATATGTCGGTCCGTTGATGAATACATTTTTTTATCTGTATTTAGCAAGGCTTGTAGTAGAGTTGACAGGATTGGAAATTATGTTGGGCTATTTCGGAAGTTTGGCGATAGCTTTTGCGTTTTTTGTTATAGAAAGTCCTTTGATTGAGGAAGTTTATTTAGACGGACAATCAGGAATACCGGCAATAAGTTATGCTTTTAAGTTTATCAAACAAAATATATTGCCTTGGTTGATTGTAATGATTTCATTTTCTTATATAAAATATCATTTATCCATATGGGTATTTGTTTCAATAATGCATACACAAGTTGTTGTCAGAATATTGGTATATTCATTTCTGCTTGCATTTATATATTTGTATAAGGGACATTTATTTATGATATTGAATAATTCGTCCGTAAGAAAAAGACAATTCCAAGGTTTATTTAGGGGATGATGATGAATAAGGTTGACAATTATTTTTTATCTAAATCAGATAAATTATCTTATATCGAATTAAAAAATAAAATGTCCGAGTACGAGAAAGTGGGAATGATTGACATCCCACTTCCTATTATATTGGACGAATTGATGAAAGGAATAAGCAATAGCGACTTTCAAAATGAAATAAGTATGGAGTATATTATTAACGGTATACTTTTCAACATAGCTGTGGATAAAGATTTCAGGTATATATCGGACTACAAAGATATTCTTAAGAATATTGTAAAAGACCCCGTTAAATATTCTATAAATTTGGGAATTAAACATTTGGAAACAGACATTGAAAGATCTTTAATATACTTCAGAGCGGCATTCATACTTGATGAAAGTGATGAGTTTGCGGCATACAATTATGCCAGATTACTTTGGAATGCGGATTGTACCAAAGAGGACAGAAGTTTGTTTATTGAACAAAGCATAAGGATATTGGAAAGGATAATACGACATAATGAGAATTATCCTTTAGCATATTTTGAACTGGGCAATATCAATAGAGCTATGGGAGAATGGTTAAAGGCTGACAGCTTTTACAAGAAGACATTAAATCACCTTGAGATTGAAGAGCTGAGAGAAGAAGTAAGAAACAAAATTAATGAAATTGCACCGGATGTAGCAGTCGAAAATGCGATATATTTTATAAATAAAATGGATTATTTCAGAGCGATTGAAACTTTAATGGATGCTCGTAAAAACTCCGGGAGATATGATATTCCGTATTATATTGCCATCGCATACATGAATCGGGAAAACCCCGAGATGGCAGAAGTGTTTTTTGAAGAGGCTATTGAGAAGGGAGCGGATTTCTCAACATTGTATGTTGATTACACTTATACGAAATATATTTTAGGGAAAGATATAGAAGCTTTACAGATAGCTAATTCAGCACTTGAGAAATATCCTGCGGACATAAAGCTTAGGTACAATAGAGCTATAATCTATATTTCACTGAAAAAATATGATAAAGCAAATGAGGATTTTGATTTCATTCTTGAATATCAGGACTTATCCGACGAGTTATTTAACCAGATCATGATAATAAAAGAAAATCTTAAGGAGGAATAATGTCTAAAAAAATTATAGTTATAGGTGCTGTAGCTGCCGGAGCGTCGGCTGCCGCAAGATTAAGAAGAATTGATGAATTTGCAGAAATCATCGTGTTTGAAAAGGGACCTCACCCTTCTTTCTCAAATTGTGCATTACCAAACTATTTGAGTAGAGAAATACCGCATAGTGATTTGTTGTTATTACAAACTCCGGAATCATTTAAAGTAAAGTACAATATTGATGTTAGGATATTGACGGAAGTAATTAAAATATTTCCGGAAGATAAAAAGATACTGGCAAAATCTTTAATCACCAATAAAGAATATGAGGAAAATTACGATGAGTTGATAATTGCTACGGGCGCTGCTGCAATTCTACCTCCGGAAATTGAGGGCATAAACTCAAACAATGTTTTTACTTTGAAGAATGTTGAAGATGTGAGAAAAATTGATAATTTCATTCAGTCTAAGAATGCCAAAAATATTGTAGTGGTCGGAGGCGGTTTTATAGGGCTTGAAGTTATGGAGAATTTGAGGTATACGAGAAGAAATGTTACACTGATTCAAAGCGGAGATCAGGTTTTAAACCCTATTGACTACGACATGGCACAAATAATACACAAAGAAATTACAGACTATGGAGTAAAATTATTTTTAAATGAAAGAGTTGTAAAAATCACCGAAGAAAAAGTAATTTTAAAATCAGGCAAAAGCATTGATGCGGATGTGGTAATAATGGCTATAGGAGTAAGTCCGGAAACAAAATTAGCAGAGGATTGCGGAATAGAGTTGGGAGAAACCGGAGCAATTAAAGTTGATCATAATTATCAAACATCAAAAAAACATGTATATGCCGTTGGTGATGTAGTTGAAACACATAACTTTTTGACAGGAAAAATTCAAAGATTGTCCATGGCGGGAGTTGCCCAAAGACAAGCTAGAGCGGCTGCTGATGCAATATATAATATGTCCAATAAAAACAAAGGTGTGGTAGGAGCTTCAATAATCAGATTATTTACTAAAAACATTGCATATACGGGACTTAGCGAAAAGATGTGTAAAATGGAGAAAATTGATTATAGAACGGCATTTACCATTGCAATGGACAGAGTATCAATAATGCCGGAGGCAAGCTCGATATTTTTCAAACTTATATTTGCATATCCTTCAGGGAAAATACTGGGAGCACAGGCGATCGGATCGGGAGCGGTAGATAAAAGAATAGATGTAATTTCTACGCTTATACAAATGAACGGGACTTTGGAAGATTTAAAAGAACTTGAGTTATCGTATGCACCATCCTATTCTACGGCAAGAGATTTGGTAAATATTACCGCACTTATAGGACTTAATATTTTAAATGGTTTTATAAAAGCGGTTAATATGTATGATGTAAGAAAATTGGTTGAAGATGGGGAATTCATTGTTGATGTCAGAGAGGTGGAAGAATACATGATGGGACACATAAAAGGTGCAATAAATCTTCCTTTGAGTCAATTGAGATCAAGAATTAATGAACTTCCGAAAGACAGAAAAATATACCTGCATTGCAGATCTGCACAAAGATCTTATCTTGCCGCAAGAATCCTTATGGCAAACGGATTTGACGAGGTTTATAATATTCAAGGTTCGTATTGTGCAATATCTCACTATGAATATTTCAATGATATCGACAAGAATAGAGAAAGCATTCTTACACAATATAATTTTAATTAGGAGTCTAAATGATATTACAGGAATTAGTATTAATAAATAGGGGAAAGTACGATAGAGTTTTTTTGGCGAATATGGAAGAAAGTCTTAAAGATGCCGAATTGGAAGAAATATTTGAGCACGATATTTCAGAAAAAGGGAATTTAAATGCGAAAGATTATTATCTATTGGATAAAGAAGGCATGGAAGATATATTTTTGCAGGCGAACAGATTAAACATTCAAAACGAATTATGCTTGGTTGTATTGGTTTAGAAAACTGTCTAATTGATTTTACAATATTTAATTTTTATCGGAGATAAACATTGTTTGTCTCCGATATTTTTATTATATGGATGACTCCGATATGCGATTTTTATTGACGGAGAAATTGTTAAAAAAGTGCAAGGATTATGTTCTAAATAAAACATTCAAACAAAAATAAATATCAAAAAACAAGATATTATTTCTCTAAGGTTATAATAAACCGATTGATTTGTTAAAAAAAAGTAATTATATTTTTTTGTGAATCAGATAAAAATTATTTTTTAAAATATAAATAATAATGTAAAGATATTCATGTTATTCTAGAAAAACAATATTTGTCTTTTATAAAACAAATAAAATATGAATAAGAAAAATTATAGCATTGGCAATATGAAGTAAAATCCACACAAAAATATTTTTTGATGATTGACACTGTTTAATAAATCAAATAACCTAATTATAGATTCTGCATGACAACGATATCCTAAAATTATATTAAATCATTAAAATCATATTAGAGCGGAGTTTGATTTAGCGAAAGCTCTACAACCCTGATAAATACATACTAATATCGTTTTCATAAAGGAATCTGGGTTATTATTATCACAAAATAGCTTATTTCTAACTGGAATTTTCACAAAATCAAGTATAAAGAAAATATCTTGTGAAAACGAAATCATAAATATGACATGGTTAGACATAACCAAATGGGGTTGCGTGTGGAAATAAGTCTGATTAACTAAGGAGGAAAGCATGGTTAAATTTATGACTGCTAGGGAAGCGGTTAACTTGATTCCTGACGGTGCTACTATAGCTACTAATGGGTTTGTTGGAATTGGCGTGCCTGAAGAAATTCTGGAAGAACTGGAAAAAAGATATTTAGAGGAAGGATCTCCTAAGAATCTTTCCGCTTATTGGGCGGCAGGACAAGGAGACAGTGGTAACAGAGGATTAAATCATATTGGCTTTGAAGGAATGGTTAAGCATTGTGTGGGCGGACACTGGAATTTGAGCCCTAAAGTTCAAAAGCTTGCATTGGAAAATAAGATTTCAGCTTATAATTTCCCTCAAGGTGTAATGTCTCATTTGTTTAGGGATGCTTCAATGAAGTTGCCGTTTACTATTTCAAGGACAGGTCTGAAGACATTTGCGGATCCGAGATTGGAAGGCGGTAAAATCAATACATGTTCTACAGAAGATTTAGTAGAAGTTATTGAGATAGACGGAGAAGAATTCTTAAAATATAAAACACCTAAGTTGGATGTTGCGATTATAAGAGGTACATATGCCGATGAAGACGGAAATATTTCTTTGACAAAAGAAGCATTGACATTGGATGCATATTGTATAGCTGCCGCAGCCAGAGTTAACGGCGGAATGATTATCTGTCAGGTTGAGGATGTTGTGGAAAAAGGTAGTTTGGATCCTAAGGAAGTTTTGGTTCCTTCTACAATGGTCGATGTTGTTGTAAAAACATCCGATCCTTCAAAATATCACATGCAAACTTTCGCAACCGTATATAATCCTTCTCTTTCAGGACAAACTAAGGCGGTACTGTCCGAAACGGCTCCTGCAAAGTTAAGCAACAGAAAAGTATGTGCGAGAAGAGCGGCTCAGATGTTTTCCGTGGGAGATATAGCAAACTTGGGAATCGGTATGCCTGAAACAGTATCATTGGTACTTAAAGAAGAAGGTCAGGCAGATAAGGTTACGATGTCAGTCGAACCGGGGATCACCGGAGGAGTTCCTCTAGGCGGATTGGATTTCGGCGCGGCGGTTAATCCGGGTTCCATAGTAGATCAAGGATATCAGTTTGATTTCTATAATGGCGGCGGACTTTCTGTAGCAGTTTTAGGATTGGCTGAAGTTGATGTAAAAGGTAATGTAAATGTTTCAAAATTCGGTGGTCGTGTTGCAGGTTGCGGCGGATTTATAGACATTTCTCAAAATGTTAAAAAATGTTTGTTTGTAGGTACATTTACCGCAGGCGGACTTAAAGAAAAAATCGGCGACGGAAAATTGGAAATTTTACAGGAAGGAAACTCAAAGAAATTCCGTAAAGAAGTTGAACAGGTTACATTCTCGGCTGATTATGCAAGAGAAACCGGACAAACAACTCTTTATATAACAGAAAGAGCAGTATTTACTCTTGGAAAAGAAAAGATTAAGTTAATTGAAATTGCACCGGGAGTTGATTTACAAAAAGATATTTTAGATCAAATGGAATTTGTCCCTGAAATAGCTGAGGATTTGAAAATTATGAATCCGAAATTATTTGAAGAAGCCGTTATGGGGCTTGAACTGTAATTATTGGCAATAAGAGAACACTCGTATGAGTGTTCTCCAATGTACATACAAAAAATTTATACATAAGGAGATTTTATGAATTTATCGTTAATTGGTATTTTTGTAGGCTTAATTTTATTGATGGCTTTGGCTTACAGAGGACATTCAATTATTTGGGTTGCTCCGTTTTCAGCAGCGGTAGTTGCAATACTTAGCGGATACAACTTGTTCCAAGCTTATCTTGGAGATTACATGAAAGGTGCGGGAAACTATGTAGTTCAGTGGTTCCCGGCGTTTTTCCTGGGTGCCGTTTACGGAAAGGTAATGGATAGGACGGGGGCTGCCAGATCATTGGCTAATAAACTTGTAAAAATGTTAGGTTCAAAACTTGCGATTGCATCGGTAGTTATTCCATGTATGTTGATGACATACGGGGGAGTTTCATTGTTTGTAGTAGTGTTTGTAGTTTATCCTATGGGATATGAAATTTATCGTGAAGCTAATTTGCCGAGAACATTGTTGCCGGGAGCTATTGCCCTTGGTGCATTCGGTATTACGATGACTGCTGTTCCGGGGTCGCCTCAAATTCAAAACTTGATTCCGATAAAACATTTCGGAACAAGTCCGACCGCCGCTCCTTTGATGTCTTTGGTTGCAATCATAATAAGCTTTATTCCGGGGTATATTTATTTGGAATGGAGAGCAAGCTCTGAAAGAAAGAAAGGAAACGGATTTAAACCGGATCCTAAACATACGGAAGATACTTATGACGCAAGTAAATTACCGGGCTGGCACTGGATTACAGGTATAGTTCCTATTGTTATAGTGGTATTGATGCTGAATGTATTCCCATTGTTATTGAAAGAACTTGCAAAAATAAATCTTGAATCCAATCAATCAATAGTAATAGCACTATTAAGCGGAATTCTTGCCTGCGCGTTATTGAACGCAAAACAAATACCGACTATATTGAAGGCGATTAACGAAGGGGCAAACGGATCTATCACGGCAATTATGAATACTGCCTGTGCGGTAGGTTTCGGTTCGGTGGTAAAAATAGTTCCGGGATTTGCGACACTTACAGCTGCATTGCTTAATGTTCCGGGATCAATCCTGTTCTCTGAAGCTGTTGCCGTAAACTTGTTGGCGGGTGCTACCGGATCGGCATCGGGAGGTATGTCAATCGCGTTGGAAGCACTTGCTCCGAAATATTTGCAATTGGCTGCTGAAAAGGGAATTAATCCTGAGTATCTACACAGAATAGCGTCACTTTCATCAGGAGGACTTGATACTTTACCACATAACGGAGCTGTATTGACATTGCTTGCAGTTTCAAATTGTACACATAAAGAATCATATTTTGATATTTTTATAACTACATGTTTATTGCCGGTAATTTCTTCAATGGGATTGGCTTTAGTATGGGGATTATTCCTATAAGAAAAAAAATTTTAGATATTTGTTAAACAATTATTAAATTTTGTGATAATATATATGTGAGAGAATTATTCCATGAATACTATTTCATTTTATAGTTTTATTAGGTATAATTTAATTGTTGTTTTGGACAACGAAACCTTATCATAGGTAAAAGAAGGAGGAGAAATGGAATTTGTAAAAGTTGAAGTAAACGGATTTGTTGCAACGGTAACTATTGATCGTCCTAAGGCTTTGAATGCCCTTAACTCTCAAGTTTTGAAAGAGTTGGGAGAAGCTTTTGACGGAATTGACACAAATGTAGTTAGAGCGGTTGTATTGACAGGATCGGGTGACAAGTCATTTGTTGCCGGTGCCGACATTGCTGAAATGAAAGAAATGAACGAAAAAGAAGGTTATGAATTCGGTAAATTCGGTAATGATGTGTTCCGTAAAATTGAAGTATTTCCAATTCCGGTAATTGCGGCTGTTAACGGTTTCGCACTTGGCGGCGGTAATGAATTGGCTATGAGCTGTGATATACGTCTTGCAAGCGACAACGCTATGTTTGGTCAACCTGAAGTTGGATTGGGAATTACAGCAGGTTTTGGTGGAACTCAAAGATTGGCTCGTTTAATCGGTTCAGTTTCTAAAGCAAAAGAATTGCTTTATACGGCTAAGTTGATAAAAGCTGATGAAGCATACAGATTGGGTTTGGTAAGTGATGTTTATACACAGGAAGAATTGATGCCGAAAGCATTGAAATTAGCATCAACTATTGCCGCTCAGGCACCGATTGCTGTAAGAAATACAAAGAAGGCTGTTAATGAAGGTCTTGAAGTGGGCATGGATGAAGCCATTATAATCGAAGCTAAAATGTTCGGTAATTGCTTCGCTTCAGAAGATCAAGTTGAAGGGATGTCAGCGTTCTTAGAAAAGAGAAAAGAAAAGAATTTCCAAAATAAATAAAAATGTTGAGCTAATGGGGAAACTCATTAGCTCGCATAAAGAATTAAAAATAATTAGGAGGATATTATGGATTTTAGATTATCAGAAGAGCATGTAGAAATGAGACAAATGTTCCGTGATTTTGCGGAAAAAGAAATAGCACCTTTAGCTATTGAGATTGACGAAACACATAGATTTCCTGAAGAAACAGTTGCTAAAATGCAAGAACTTGGATTCTTAGGAATTCCTTTTGATGAAAAATACGGTGGACAAGGTGCTGATACTTTGACATATATTTTAGCTGTTGAAGAAATCTCCAGGGTATGTGCATCTACAGGGGTTATTGTATCTGCTCACACATCATTGGGAGCCGGAGCGATTGCTACATATGGTACAGAAGAACAAAAAGAAAAATTCTTAACTCCGCTTGTATCAGGACAAAAACTTGGTGCGTTTGCATTGACTGAACCTGATGCGGGAACAGATGCTGCCGGACAAAAAACAGTTGCAGTTTTGGACGGAGATGAATATGTTATTAACGGATCAAAAATATTTATAACAAATGCAGGTTATGCTGATACTTATGTTGTGTTTGCAATGACAGACAAATCTCAAGGAACAAAAGGTATATCCGCTTTCATAGTAGAAGCTAACACTCCTGGTTTTGAAACAGGAACAATTGAAAGAAAAATGGGTATCAGAGCTTCTTCAACAAGAGAACTAATATTCAAAGACTGTCGTATTCCTAAAGAAAACCTATTAGGTAAAGAAGGAAAAGGATTCAGTATTGCAATGGGAACACTTGACGGCGGTCGTATAGGTATTGCTGCTCAAGCATTGGGTATCGCTCAAGGAGCATTGGATAAAACAGTTAAATATGTAAAAGAAAGAAAACAATTTAATCGTCCGATAGCGGCTTTCCAAAACACTCAATTCAAACTAGCTGATTTGGCTACTGAAATCGAAGCTGCAAGATTGATGGTTTACAAGGCAGCTGTAAAGAAAGACTCAGGAGAAAGATACGGTCTTGAAGCTGCGATGGCAAAATTAAAAGCAAGCCGTACAGCGATGAGAGTAACTACAGAATGTGTACAAATGCATGGTGGATATGGATATAGCCAAGAATACGAAGTTGAAAGAATGATGCGTGATGCTAAGATCACAGAAATCTATGAAGGAACTTCAGAAGTAATGGAAATGGTTATTTCTGCTAATCTATTAGCTTAATAATCTAAAAGAGAATTTAATACATAATAGCATGAAAATGCTATTATGTATTTCTATTTTATAAATGGTGAAATTTAATTGAGAAAGGAAAAAGATATGAATATATTAGTTTGTGTAAAACAGGTACCTGATACCAGTGAAATTAGAATTGACCCTGTGAAGAACACATTGATTAGAGATGGAGTACCTAGTATTTTAAATACTTTTGATGCTTTTGCTTTGGAACAGGCTTTAAAATTGAAAGATGCAGATCCTGAAAATGTAAAAGTAATAGTGGTATCAATGGGACCTCCTCAAGCTGAAACAATGTTAAGAGATTGCCTGGCTGTCGGAGCTAATCAGGCATTTTTGGTTACGGATCGTAAATTCGGTGGTTCAGACACTTTGGCAACTAGCTATATTTTAACTAATGCGATAAAAACTGTTGAAAAAAGAGTTGGAAAGATAGATATGATTTTCTGTGGAAAACAAGCTATTGACGGGGATACAGCGCAAGTTGGACCTGAGATCGCAGAACAACTTGACATTCCTCAAGTAACTTACGGTATCAAGATTGCAAAACATGAAGATAAATTACATGTTACCAGAGAATTGGATGATTGCAAATTAGTTGTGGAAACTCAAATTCCATGTCTTGTAACATTTACAAAAACAGATGCTTTAAGATTCCCTACTATAAAGAGCAAAATGGCAGCTAAAAAGGCTGAAATTGTTAAAATTACGTCCGAAGATTTTGAAGATCTTGATGAAAGCAGATTGGGCCTTAAAGGATCACCTACTCGTGTTAGAAAGACATTTACACCTTCACAAAAGGTTGGCGGCGTGATCATTAAAGAAGATGATGCTGATGTAGCGGTAGAAAAACTATTTGCTGAACTTGAAGCTATTAAGCTGGTATAAGGAGGATGTAATAATGTTTGATAATAAAAATATTTGGGTTATAGTAGAAGTTAATTCAGACGGAACTGCTAAGAATGTAGGGTTGGAATTATTAAGTCCTGCAAGAGAAATGGCGGAAGCAATCAATGAAGAGGTTGTTGCTGTTGTTATCGGTAACCCTCTTGATAAAGCTGTTGAAGAAGTGAAAGCACATGGTGCAAATAAAATAATAACTGTAAAGGGTGATGTTTACACAGAATATAATACTGAAGTGTATACAAACGCTATTTGCAAACTTGTAGAAGAATATGCTCCAAATGTTATGTTGATAGGAGCTACAAGCCAAGGTAGAGATTTGGGACCTAGAGTTGCTGCTAGATTAAAAACAGGTCTTACAGCCGACTGTACTTCATTGGAAATGAATGCCGAAACAAAAGAAGTTAACTGGACTCGTCCTGCTTTTGGAGGTAACTTGATGGCTACTATACTATGTCCTGATTCAAGACCTCAAATCGGTACTGTTCGTCCTGGAGTTTTCAGTAGAGAATTACCTGAAGTTGTAGGTGAGGCTGAAGTTGTTGAAAAAACAATCGATTTCCCTAAAGAAAAAATACGCTCAAGAGTTATTGAAGTATTAGAAGATGAAAGCGATGAAAAGATTGACCTTGAAGGTGCTGAAGTTATAGTTTCCGGAGGTAGGGGATTACAAGACCCTGCAAACTTCAAACTAATTGAAGATTTGGCTAAGGCACTTGGCGGAACTGTAGGTTCTTCAAGAGCTGCTGTAGACGCAGGTTGGATTTCTCATGCTCACCAAGTTGGTCAATCAGGAAAAACTGTAGGACCTAGAGTTTATATAGCTGCCGGTATTTCAGGAGCAATTCAACACTTGGCAGGAATGACAAGTTCAGACGTAATTATCGCGGTTAATAAGGATCCGGATGCACCTATTTTTACAGTGGCTGACTACGGAATTGTTGGTGACTTATTCGAAGTATTACCAAGATTGACTAAGATGATTAATGACAAAAAAGGAAATTAATAAATTTTGTATTTTATAGGAACTCATTTATGTAATGGGTTCCTATTTTTTTTTGTTTTAATTTAATTAATTGGATAATTTGAATGAAAAATTCTATATATAGTAAAAAATATAATGGAGAAAAATTATATTTATATAAGCCTGTCAGAAGGAATTTAAACCAATGATATAAATAATGAAAAAGAAAAAGTAAAACAATATTTAGTCTAATCGTGATAGTTCATTATTGACATTTAAGAATCTTAAAGGATAGAATAATTAATATACTGACAAATTTGTCGAAAGCTATAAAGGAGATGATAAAAGTTGTACTTCAAAAATTCGGACGATAAAAAAATAAGAAATAGACTTAATCCGCTTACATTGATATTAATTAATGCATTTATTCCTTTGATCAGCATGTTTTTTCCGTCGGATAAAACTATTGTTTTTACATTGTTGTTTTCCATGGTCATTTTACTTGTTGCTGGAACATTCAAAAGTTTTCTAAAAGCCTGTATTTTTATTTTATCTTTTTGGGGAGCTTATTTTATTACCGCAGTGTACTTAAATATTCAGGTACTGGTTATGATGTTTAAGATGTCCATTTTGTTTTTGCCTTGTATGATATTAGCGTATCTATTGATTACCGAGTATAATTCTTCGGAAATATTGTCTAGTTTGGAAAAATTGAAACTTCCGAAAATATTTGTTATCGGAATAACTGTTACTCTCAGGTATATTCCGACATTCAAAAAAGAATTTGGCATCATCAAGGAAGCAATGCATATTAGAGGTGTTAAGTTTTCTTTCAAAAAACCGATTCAAACATTTGAGTATTTAATCGTTCCTCAACTTTTCAGATGTTTGAATTTAAGCAGTGAACTTACGGCAGCCGGACTTACAAAGGGAATCAATTCGCCCAATAAAAGAAGCAGTTATTTTGTGAAGGGTTTTTCTGCCTTTGATTATTCAGTATTTATCATTTTTATATTAGGACAAATATTAACTATAGGGAAATTAATATGATTGAGAAAATAATAGAAGCAAATAATATATCATTCACATATTCAGATTGCGAAAAAGAGGCTCTGAAAAATGTCAATTTTACCATTAACAAGGGAGAAGTCGTGTTTTTAGTGGGAGATAGCGGTTCGGGCAAGAGTACTCTTTTGAATATAATTAACGGAATTATTCCTGAGGTTGTAGAAGGTGATTTAAAGGGTTCTTTATCAATAAAGGGCAAAGAAAATTTAAAGATATATGAAAGAAGCCTTATTTTAGGAAATGTTTTTCAGAATCCGAGAAGCCAATTCTTTACAACTAATACGACTTCCGAGTTGGTTTTTGAGATGGAAAATTATGGTTTTTCTTATGAAGAGATGGAAAAGAGGCTTGGAAAAATAGTTGAGGAATTTAATTTGCAAAAATTACTCAACAGAGAAATTTTTAATATCTCATCGGGAGAAAGACAACTTTTGGCATTGACAACGGCACTTATTATGGATCCTGAGGTCATAATATTTGATGAACCGTCAGCAAATTTGGATTATGGAAATTCCATGAGATTGAAGAGGGAAATAGAATCGCTTAAGAAAAAGGGAAAAACGATAATCGTCTCCGATCATCGATGCTTTTATCTTAAGGGGATAATAGATAAGGTTCTTCTAATTGAAAAAGGAATTGTTATAGAGTTTAATTCCGAAGAGGAATTTATTAATTATGATTATGGAAGGAGGGTTTTTGATTTATTTTCTCACGAATTCTGTGAGAAAAATGTGGTGGAGTCGGATGTTGAGGGACTGAAGATAGAGAGTTTAAGTTATAAGGATATACTGAAAGACATATCTGTCTCATTCAAAATGAACGAGGTAAGCACTATCATAGGAATCAACGGTGCCGGAAAAACCACCCTTGCAAAGCTTGTTTCAGGTTTGATAAAACCTGAGAAAGGTAAGGTAAAAGGAGCGGAAGGAGCACTTTATATAATGCAGGAAGCGGACTTTCAGTTATTCGGTTCATCCTGTATTAAGGAACTGGAAATAACTCAGAAAAATGAGGAGAAAAACAATGATGCACTGAAATTGTTGGATTTACTGAAATTGAAAGATAATCATCCTCAAACCTTGTCGGGCGGGGAAAAACAGAGATTGCAGATGGCGATAAGTCTTGTGAGTGATAATAATGTAATTGTTTTGGATGAACCCACAAGCGGTTTGGATAAAAACTCCATGAAAAGAGTTATAGAGATGGTTAACACTTTAAAAAAAGACAGAATTATATTGATAATATCACATGACTATGAATTTATAAGAAAATGTACGGATAAAATTATCTATATTAAGGATTCAAAAATAGAAGATGAATTCTACTTAAGTAAAGACAATATACCAAGATTAAATAAAATTTATGAAGAAATGGAGAAAAGTTATGAACAATAAATTAAAAACCAAAGATATTTTATTAATAGCTCTACTTACGGCAGTTTATCTAATACTTTATTTTGTAACAATGATGGTGATAACTCCATTGGGAGCTTTCGGGCATGCAATAAGTCCGGGGATTGCAGGTTTATTAACGGGAACCATTATTTATTTTATGGTTAGAAAAGTTGGAAAAATGTGGCAGTTCACAATAATGACACTTTTGTTGATGGGTATTTTCGCCCTTATGGGAGCCGGATATATACCGTGGGTAATTTCATCTACAGTAATGGCGATTATTGCAGATTTAATCGCATCGAGATCAAATAAAACAGGAGTAGGTAAAATCGCATTGGCCGCGGGAATAATAAATGTAGGTCAGGCATGGGGCTCCATTATACCGTCGTTATTTTTCGTTGAAAGATACAAGGAAGAATGGATAAAAAGAGGACAAACAGCCGAAGATATGGACAATATGATAAAATACACATCCGGACAATGGGGGATTATTTCTACAATAATAGTCTTTGTTTTATCAATTATCGGTGTTTATATAGGATACTTAATTTTAACGAAACATTTTAAGGAGAAATAAAATGACCTTATTTGAAAGGCTTTTCCGATATGCCAAGGAAAAGCGAATATATATGTTTTTATCTCTGCTTTTTTCAGCGATATCTACAATACTTTCATTTGTACCATATTACTATTTTTGGCAGATATTGAAGGAAATAACCGGTGGAGCCGATATTTCAAAGATTAGAGAAATTTCATATACAATTTTGGGAGCAACCGTCATTTATGCGGCATTTTATTTGTTATCATTAATATGCAGCCATTTATTTGCGTTCAGGGTTGAGACAAATATGAAAAAGAACGGGCTTTATCATTTACTGAATGCCTCATTCTCATTTTTTGACCTGAACTCTTCGGGAAGAACAAGAAAAATTATTGATGACAATTCTGCAAATACTCATACTATCATAGCACATATGTTACCCGATTCGGTAAATGCGCTGCTGTTTCCAATCTGCCTTTTGCTGCTATCTTTTATAGCGAATATTTATGTGGGATTAATTATTGTCGGAGCAGTTGTATTCTCAATTATCTGTTTTAAGAGAATGTATTCCAACAACGAAATGATGAAGGAATACTTATCGGCTCTTGAAGATATAAATTCAGAAACTGTGGAATATGTAAGAGGGATACAAGTTATAAAAGTATTTGGAGTATACCTGGAATCTTTTGAGAAATTATACAGATCAATTGTTAAGTACTCTGATGTAGTGAATAAGCAATGTCAGTATTCAAAAAAACCTTTTATCATCTTTCAGGCAGGAATGATGAGTTTTGGTGCTCTTATTATAACTGTTGCAATGAGGTATATAAAATTAAGCACATCGTCGGGGGAAGTCATAAGTTTGGTTGTATTTTTCATGACTTTTTCAGGTTTGTTATTTAACGCGTTTATGAAAATTATGTTTTTCAGTAAAAATTATACATTGGCAAAAGATGCAATTGACAAGCTTGAAGGTGTGTTTTCAGAAATGGAAAAAAATAAACTTTCCAACGGAAACATAGAAAAAATGGAAAACTACAATATTGAATTTGAAGATGTATCTTTTGGATATGACAATGAATCATTGGTTCTGGAAAATTTTAATCTAAAATTGGATGAAAATAGAAAATATGCATTTGTCGGAAGTTCAGGTAGCGGAAAATCTACAATAGCCAAGCTTATTTCCGGATTTTATCCCGTAACAGATGGAAAAATAAAAATCGGTGGGATAGATATAAAAGAGTATAGCGGAAAAGCTTTGGAAAAAAACATTGCATTTGTATTTCAAAATGCAAAGTTGTTCAAAACCAGCATATATGAAAATGTAAAAATCGGAAAACCGGACAGTTCCCATGAAGATATTATGAAAGCTTTGGAATTGGCAATGTGCAAAAGCATTATAGATAAATTTGAGGATAGGGAAAATACAATTATAGGTTCTAAAGGTGTACATCTTTCAGGTGGAGAAATTCAAAGAATAGCAATAGCAAGAGCAATTTTGAAAGATGCTCCGATTATTATCCTGGATGAAGCAAGTGCGGCAAGTGATCCTGAAAACGAGTATGAAATGCAACAGGCATTTTCAAAATTAATGGAAAATAAGACTGTAATTATGATTGCTCACAGATTGTCAAGTATAAGGAATGTTGATGAAATACTTATAATTGATGAAGGAAAGGTTATTGAAAGAGGAAATCATGATGAGTTGATGGAAAAAGAAACTAAGTACAGTCAATCTCAAAGACTGTTTAATGAGGCAAATGAATGGAGGTTACAAAATGAAAACTAAGATTCAGAAGTATTTCGGATTAACCGACAAAGGTATAAAAAATATATTTAAAGCCTCCAGGCGTTCATTTCTTAAGTATATAAGTTTTACACTACCTCCAGTTCTGGTATTTATGTTTTTAAATGATTATCAAAACGGACATTTAAAATCTCTTACGGTATATATGGGAATTTTAGCATTAATAGTTGTAGTCATGTATATTGTATTGGAGAGGGAATACACTCAAACATATGATGTGACATTTCAGGAAAGTGTTGATTTGAGAGTAAACATTGCAAATAAATTAAGGGAACTTCCTCTTTCATACTTTTCGAAGCATAATCTTTCAGACTTGTCGCAAACAGTCATGATGGATGTGAATAATATTGAGATTACCATGTCTCATGCTATTCCACAAAGTTTGGGATTTCTATATTTTTTCATCATCGTTACAATTGCATTAATTGTTAATAACCCTATTTTGGGAATTTGTGTAACATTTCCGATATGGCTTACTATAGCAATAGTGTTTTTATCGAGAAAATCTCAGATGAAACATATATCCAAATATTATAACAGGTTGCTTGACAACTCCAATGCATTCCAAGAAGCATTTGAATTACAGCAGGAGATTAAAAGCTATTCACTTCAGAAAGAGGTGGAAAAAGATGTTTCAAAGAAAATTGAAGAAACTGAAAAGATACACATTTTAGCCGAGTTTAGAATGGCGATATCAAGCTTTTTCATAGGTATTTTGCCTTATCTTGCTCCGGTAATTACCGCGATAGTAGGTGCTGTTGAATTTAGTAACGGTAGACTAAATATACTATATTATGTTGGATATCTTATGGCTGCAACAACGATTTCTTCTCAATATGCAGCATTAAACGAGTATTTGTTAACGATGTTCTTTTTTGAAGATAGTTTCAGAAGAATAAGGGATCTTCAAGATGAGCAGATTCAAAAGGGGATGGACGATGACATTGACAATTTTGAAGTTTCACTGAAAAATGTAAGTTTCTCTTATGGTGAAAACAAGGTGCTCGGAGATGTAACATTTACGGCAAAACAAAATGAAGTTACGGCAATTGTAGGTCCTTCAGGTTGTGGAAAAACGACTGTTCTCAGATTGATATCAAGACTTTATGATTATGACGAAGGCTCCATAACAATTGGCGGAAAAGATATCAAAAATATCAGCACAAATACGCTTTTTAAGAATATATCAATAGTATTTCAGGATGTGGAATTATTTAATAATTCGGTTCTTGAAAATATTAGAGTAGGTAGGAAAAATGCTACTGATGAGGAAGTTATAAATGCCGCAAAACTCGCAAATGTTGATAAAATTATCGAAAAACTTCCCGACGGGTATAATACTGTAATTGGTGAAAACGGATCCAAATTATCGGGAGGAGAAAGACAAAGAATATCTATAGCAAGAGCTTTTCTAAAAGATTCTCCTATAATATTGTTGGACGAGATATCGGCTTCCATAGATGTGGAAAATGAAAAAGAGATACAAAACAGTATCAATAAATTAATCACAAATAAAACGGTTATCATTATTTCTCATAGACTTAAATCTATTGAAAAGGCCAATAAAATAATCGTCATGAACAATGGAAAAATTGACAGTGAAGGAAGTCATGAAGAAGTTTTGAGGGATTCAGACATTTACAGGTCTATGGTAAGAAAGTCGGAACTGACTGAAAGTTATGTTTACTAGAGTCGTAAATAAAATGTCCAATATAACAAATTTATTTAAAACGAAAAAGAGCTCACTATTTTGAGCTCTTTTCAAGTTTATTAATTTCATACTTAAGTTTTACAAGGTTTTTATTCAAGGAATAATTTGACGCTGCCGGAAATATCTTGTAAAAGTAGAATTTTGCTTCATCCAATTGTTTATTTTCTACTGCGGTCTGTGCCAAAATCAGATTAAATTTATCAATTCCGTCTTCAGTTTTAGGTACATTTTTAATTTCTCTGAGTTTGGAATAGTATAATTTTTTGCTCTTTCCTGAATATTCTTTATTTATCGATTTGAGTTCTTTATTAAATTTTAAATCCTTTAAAATAAATGTCAGAAAAAATAATGAAATAAATAAAACGGGAACTCCTATAATACCCGATATCGTTGCGAGTATCTCTGAAAACCCCAATGACTTAAATATATTAAAGCTTAAAAAAGAGGCTATTATTAAGACAAAAACAAAGGACAAAGTGATTAATTTATTTTTTGTTTTGATATTGTTATCCATATTTTTTTCCAAAAAAGGTTCAAAATATCCTAAAAAAGAATTTTCGGATACTATACTCAATTTGTAAAGTTCACCATTAATCATTTGGATTAGAAGACTATTATTATTTATTCTAACAGCTTGAATTTGATAAGAAAAAATAGGCACAAATTTGTCTACCTCGTTCAAATCCTCAGGATAACTCAAAACCATAATCCCTTCTTGTGAAAAGACTAGAATTGCATATCTTTTTATTCTATTATATTTTGAGCCTCTCATATATTTTGGAAGAGGGGATGACAGTATTTCTGTAAATAGCATTCCTGTGTAATTTGTAAGTTCTTTATATTCCGGATTATTTGAGAAATTATCAAGAAATTTTTTTGCGACATTCAGCGGATCTTTGGTTAATTTTTTATTGTTGTAGTACATATGTTCCCCCAATGTTATAAAAGTGAGTATATTCATTCTATAAGAGTAATAAAAAGCATGAATAAGCTCTTATTCAAAAAAGAGTTAATTTAATGTGAGTGAAAGTATTCAAAATGTTAATGGCAGAGTATCGGAAAATATTTTATTCCGAAACTTTGCCATTTTTTGTTTTGATGGAAATATTGTTATTATGATTATACATTAAATCTAAAATGTACTACATCACCATCTTGCATTATATACTCTTTTCCTTCAAGTCTAACCTGTCCTTTTTCTTTTGCTTTTACCATTGAACCCTCATTGGCAACAAGGTCATCGTAAGAGATAACTTCCGCTCTGATAAAACCTCTCGCGATATCGGAATGGATTTTACCTGCGGCATCAACAGCTTTCGTATTTTTTTTGATAGTCCAAGCTCTGGTTTCCATTTCTCCCGTAGTTATGAAAGAAATAAGCCCCAAAAGATCATAGCTTGCAACTATCAATTTATCAAGACCGGAGGTTTCAAGGCCCATCATTGACAAATATTCAGATTTTTCTTCTTCGTCCAAAGTTGATATTTCAGCTTCTATTTGTGCCGAAATTACTACAACTTTTGCGTTTTCTGTCTCTGCAAAATCTCTGATTTTTTTAATCCAGGGATTGTCTTTTCCTTCGGTTGCGGCTTCGTCTTCAGAAACATTGGCAACATAAATAATAGGCTTGGAAGAAAGCAGGCTATAGGATTTAAGAATTTTCTTTTCCTCATCATTCAAATCCAAAATTCTTGCACTTTTACCTTCTGAAAGGACTGCCAAAACTTTTTCCAAAGTTCCAACTTCTAAAGCCATATTTTTATTTCCCTTTAGAGATTTTCTTGCTTTTTCAAGTGCTCTTTCAATCATTTCCATATCAGACAGTATAAGCTCCAAGTTTATTGTTTCAATGTCGCGAATCGGATCCACATTTCCGTCGACATGAGTTATGTTTCCATCCTCAAAACATCTTAAGACTTCAACTATAGCTTCAGATTCTCTGATATTTGCCAAGAATTTATTTCCAAGACCCTCACCTTTGCTGGCTCCGCGAACAAGACCGGCTATGTCGTAGAATTCAATGAATGCGGGAACAATTTTTTTTGATTTATTGTATTCGCTTAATACTTCAAGTCTTTTATCCGGAACATCAACCAGGCCCACATTGGGTTCAATGGTTGTGAACGGATAGTTTGCCGATTCGGCACCGGCCTTAGTAATTGCATTGAAAAGCGTAGATTTTCCAACATTTGGCAATCCAACTATACCTAATTTCATCTTTTACCTTCCTTAGTTTTCGTTTATTCTTACAAAATTATAAGCTAAAAGATGTGTAATATCAATATATCTATGTATTTATGATAAAATTTGATATTATAGAGTATATGAAATAAGGGGGAAAATTATGGACATTTTTGAAAGAGTTGAAAATTTAAGAAAAATGATGTCTGACAGAAAGATTGATGCTTATATAATTCCTACATCAGATCCTCACCAGTCAGAGTATTTACCTGATTATTATAAAACCAGAGAATTTATATCGGGATTTACCGGTTCTGCGGGAACAGCTGTAGTTACTATGGAAAAGGCCGGGCTTTGGACTGACGGAAGATATTTTGTACAAGCGGAAAAAGAGTTGAAAAACACTCCATTTAAACTATATAGAATGGGTGAAGATATAGATTATACAGAATTCATAGTTAATGAAGTACCGAGTTTCGGAAAAGTGGCATTCGACGGAAAATGTTTATCTTTGAGTCAATATACTACATTTACGGAAAAATTCGGCGACAGATTATTGATAACAGATGTAGACTATATTTCCGAAATTTGGAAGGATAGACCGGAATTGCCTAAGGATGAAGTGTTTATATTTGATGAAAAGTATACGGGGGCATCTATAAAACAAAAATTGGAAGTTCTCAGAGCTATGATGAAAGATCGTGACTTGGATTATGTTTTTATAGGAGCATTGGAAGATATTGCATATTTGTATAATCTGAGAGGTAACGATATTTATGCTACACCGGTATTTATTTCTTTTGCACTTGTATCAAAAGAAAAGGCAAGCCTATTTATTAATCCGAATAAGCTGGATGAAGAAGTATTAAGCTATTTGAATGAAAATGATATTGATGTTTATGAATATGATCATATATACCAAGTTGTAAATGAAATTAAAGGTCAAAATACCATATTTTTAGATCCGACAAGAACTAATGTGAAATTGTATAAACAAATCAATAAAAATGTAAAAATTCAAAAGGGAACAAATCTTACTACTTTGATGAAAGCTTTGAAAAATGATGTAGAGATTGCCAATTCCAAAAAGGCTTTCAACAAAGATGCGAGAGCGCTTGTCAGATTCTTCAATTGGGTTGAAACGGGAGTTTCTACAGGCAATATAAATGAAGTTATGGCTTCCAATAAATTATTGGATCTAAGAAATGAAGAGGAAAACTTCCTTGAGCCTAGCTTTGAAACCATATCCGCATATGGAGAAAATGCGGCAATGCCTCATTATGACCCGAATAAGGGAGAACCTAAAGTGCTGAAAAAAAGAGGTTTGTATTTGGTAGACAGCGGTGGGCATTACTTGGAAGGTACAACGGATATCACAAGAGTTTTGGCATTGGGAGATTTGACTGATGACGAAAGAACTCATTATACATTGGTTTTAAAGGGACATATATCTGCGATGTCTGCAAAATTCACAAAAGGAACAACCGGAATGTTTTTGGATTCTGTATGTAGATATCCAATCTTAAAGGAAGGATTGGATTTCAATCACGGTACGGGGCATGGTGTCGGATTTGTACTTGGAGTGCATGAGGGACCTATGAGCATATCAAGAAGAGATCAGGGAGTTTCTTTGGAAGAGGGCATGGTATTTTCGATAGAACCGGGAATCTATATAGAGGGGAGTCACGGTATAAGAATAGAAAATATTGTATTTGTGAAAAAATCTGAAAAAGAAGGATTTTTGGAATTGGAGCCTTTTTCTTATGTTCCTATAGATACGAGACCTGTAAAAAGATATCTTTTGGACGATTCTGAAATTGAGTGGTTGAATAATTACAACAAGGAATGCAGAAAAAGGCTTGAAGATTCTCTTGCCGGAAGTGAACTTGAATATCTTGAAATGATAACGAAAGAAATATAATGAAAGATTTCAAATATGAGTTGAGCAGACTCCCGGATAAGCCCGGGGTCTACTTGATGAAAGATTCAAACAATGAAATTATCTATGTCGGTAAAGCAAAGAATCTAAAAAACAGAGTGAGATCATATTTTAACAGTGATCAGAACAAGTCGATGAAAATTGTGAAAATGGTTGAGAAAATTGACCATTTTGAATACATTATTGTAGAAAATGAAGTGGAAGCTTTGGTTTTGGAGTCGAATTTTATAAAGGAGCACAGACCCCATTACAATATTCTTTTAAGGGACGATAAGCAATATCCCTATATAATGATTACGAATGAAAGGTTTCCGAGAATCGAAAAAGTGAGAAAAGTAAAGAATGATTCGAATCAGTATTTCGGACCATATCCAAATGCATTTGCCGTAAATGATATTATTGATTTGCTTAGGAAAATATTTAAGATAAGAAATTGCAATTTGAATTTTGATAAGGGACAAAGTCTTAAAAGACCATGTTTGAGTTATTTTATAGGGATGTGTGACGCACCCTGTGTGGGAAGAGCGGATGAAAATCTATATATGGAAAATATCGCAAAAGTAAAAGAATTTCTCGGCGGGAAACATGAGAAAATTGTCGATTATTTAACTGTTGAGATGGGTAGGGCATCCAAGGAGTTGAACTTTGAAAAAGCGGCACAATATAGAGACAGTATAAACTCAGTTTACAATTTAATGGAGAGGCAAAAAGTTACCAACATAAACTCAACCGATTTCGATATAATAGCGATGTTTAAAATGAGAAATTATGCCACTATACAAGTGTTTTTCATGAGAGACGGGAAAATTATAGATAGGGAGCATTTTATTCTTGAAAATAATTTTAACGATATTGATGAAGAAATCATAGATTCTTTTATGAAACAGTTTTATATAGATATCTCATTTATTCCAAATGAGATACTTGTGCAAGTAAAACCCGGTGATAACAGTATTTTAGAAAATTTGTTGTCCGATAAAAAGGGAAAAAAGGTAAATATCAGAGTTCCTCAGAGAGGGGATAAAAAAGAGCTTGTAAATATGGCATACCAAAATGCTCAAAAGATGATGTTGGAATTTTTGAGAAATTTAGATGAAAGAGAAAGAAATAAAAATTTGGGATTGAGGAATCTTGAAAAAACTTTAGGGATATCATCAATTCGCAGAATTGAGTCATATGATATTTCAAATATTTCAGGAGTGGATTCCGTAGGTTCCATGATTGTTTATGAGGATGGTAAAAAAGCACTAAAAGAGTATAGAAAATTTAAGATAAAAACAATCGAAGGCCCCGATGATTATGGGTCTTTGGAAGAGGTTTTGACTCGAAGATTCACCAAAATGGTTAATTCGGATAGCGTGGCGGGATTTGGCAAAAAGCCTGACTTAATAATAATGGATGGCGGAAAAGGTCAGGTCAACATCGCATTGTCTGTTTTGAAAAAGTTTAATTTGGACATAAAAGTTATCGGTTTATTTAAAGACGACAGGCATAAGACGAAGGGAATCATACTTGACAATAAAGAAATAGTTCTTGAAAAGAATACTGCTATTTACAGATTTTTGTATGAAATTCAGGAAGAGGTTCACAGATTTGCTATCAATTATCACAATGTTTTAAGAAATAAAAAAATGTTTGAATCCCAGCTTAATGAAATAAAAGGGGTAGGCAAAAAAAGAGCTGAGAATTTATTGAGGCATTTCAGGAGCATAAAGGAAATAAAAAGTGCGAGCGTTGAAGAATTAAAAAAATGTGATGGAATAAATGAAGAGGTTGCAAATAACATCTTCAAGTATTTCAGGGGGTAAAATGGAAAAACATGTGAAATTAGCCGAATTGGTTAAAAAATTGAACTTAGAAGTTGTTATGCCTAGCACGGATTTTGAGGACATAGTAATTTCAAATAAAAATGTTAACAGACCCGGATTACAGTTAACAGGATTTATGGATGAGTTTCCATATAAGAGAATTCAGGTAATAGGGAATGTAGAGTATACTTACTATATGTCTTTGACACCAAAGGACAGATATGAAAGATTCAGAGGAATATTGTCATACGAAATACCTTGTATAATTTTTTCTCATGACAGACATGTAACTCAGGATATTTTAGATTTAGCAAATTATTACAATAAAACAATTTTAAGATCCAAGTATGAAACTACAAAACTTATCGGAAAACTTGGTTCCGCACTTGAAGATTACTTGGCGGATGAAATCAGTATACATGCAGGTTTGATGGAGATTTACGGTTCGGGAGTTTTAATAAAGGGGAAATCTTCCGTAGGAAAATCTGAAACCGGGCTTGATCTGATAATCAGAGGTCATAGATTGGTTGCGGATGATGTAGTTGAAATAAAGAAGATTGACGAACATTTATATGGAAGAAGTCCTGAAAATATAAGGCATTTTATGGAGATTCGAGGGATAGGAATACTTGATATCAGAAGACTGTATGGGGTAGGTTCAGTTAAGACACAAACAAGTATAGACCTGGTAATAGAGTTGGAAGATTGGGACGAAAATAAGGAATACGACAGACTTGGATTAGATGAAGATTTTGATTATATTTTGGATGTCAGGGTTCCTAAACTTACGGTACCGGTAAAACCGGGAAGAAATATCGCGATGATTATAGAGGTAGCTACAAGAAATAACAGACAGAAAAAATTGGGATATAATTCCGCGTTGGAGCTCACTACAAGGCTTTTCAACGAACTTAATAAGAAATAAATGATAATGTCCTCAAATAAAAATTTGAGGGCAATTTTTACAGGATATTGTATTAAATAACTAATACGCTATAATAGTACTATAACAAGGAGGAAACTGTGAAACTGGTAGTTAATAATTTAGAAAAAAATTTTCAGGATAAAAAGGTGTTAAAAGGGGCAAGCTATGAGTTTGAATCGGGTAAAATTTACGGTTTGCTCGGAAGAAACGGATCCGGGAAAACTACATTTTTTAATATAGTCTATAAAGAACTAAAAAAAGATGGAGGAGAAATTTTCCTTGCCGATAATGAAAAAGTGTTAGATATTAGAGTGGAAGATGTTGGAATGATGTTTTCCGAGAATATTTTGCCGGAGTTTTTGACAGGTTATGAGTTCATTAAATTTTTTATTGATATTAACAGTCCGGGAGAAGATCCTGATGAATACCTTGATCAGATGAGTTTTTCAGAAGATGACAGACATAGACTTATCAAGGATTATTCACATGGAATGAAGAGCAAAATTTCTCTTTTATGTATTGTTATCGGAGAGAAAAAAATATTGCTTTTGGATGAGCCTCTTACTTCTATCGATGTTATTATGGCTATTGAAATAAAGAAAATTCTAAAAAAATTAAAAAAAGATAATATCATAATTCTTTCTACTCATATATTGGAATTGGCAAAAGATTTATGTGACGAAATAGTACTTTTGCATGACGGTAAATTTAATTCCTTGGAAAAACTTGAAGATAATGAAAATTTTGAAGAAAAAATTATTGATGCATTAATGGAGGAAAATGATGTTTAGTGCATTATCAATAATTATAGAAAAAAGTTTTCTTGAAGCCTATAATGGGTTCTTTTACTATTTTCAAAAATTGCCTATAATTGGAAAATTGGTTAAAAACAGAATTTTTAGAGCAAAATTTATAATCGATTGGATATTTCCCTTATCGGTTATATACAAGTTTTTGGGTGCAATCGTAACAAATCTGTTTTTTTATTTGTATATAATCGGTTTAGCTGAACAAAGCATGAACTTTGGAATTAGAAAAGAAATTACATTAACAAATCAATCGACATTTATTTTGGTAACGATAATGCTTTTTGTAAGTACCATTGTGAACGGAACAGAATATTTGAGTGCGGATTTCAACAAATATATTTTAATAAAAACACTTGGGATAAAACCCAGAGATTTTTATTTTGCACATGACATAAAAATATATGTCCCGAAACTTTTCGGATTGGCGATAGTTGGAGGATTATTGTTTAGAGAAATATCATTCGGCATAATTGGAATTTTGGGATTTGCAATTTTAAATATAGGATTGAGAATGTTTTTTAAAGAAGTATATATGTACTTAATGAAAAATAATTTAGATAAGAAAAATAAGTATAATTTGATTATTTTAGCAGTTTCATTGGCTCTATTCATAGGCGTCAATGTGTTTCATTCATATTTTGATTCGAAAATTGATTACTCCGTATTCTTTGGAATTTTTCCCATGATAATAGGGATATTTTTTGGCACCCTTTCTATTTTTATAGATGCAAGAGGAAAAATTTTGGAGACTGTGACATATGATACTTTGAAATCCGTAGATATGAAGAATTTTAACGAGATACAACAATCATCAAGAGAGATTGATGTCACAGTCAAGGAAGGAAAAATTAATAAACAGAAGAGAGATTTCTCCAAATATTCCGGAATCAGATATATTAATGAGATTTTTTATCATAGATTTAAGCATGTTTTTATGAGAAAAATTCATATAAGGCAAATCATAATATTTATGATTCTGATAATATCAAATTTGTCACTATTTTTATTTAAAGACAAGATTCCCAATCTGGATAAATTTTCTTCAGAATATATAATATATGCACCGCTTACGGTATTGATATTGGGGAGAGCAACATATATCAGCGAAATATATACAAAATTTACATTTCATAATATGGATAAGAAGCTTTTAAGACATGCGTTCTATATTAATCCCCAACTGTTGAAAGAGGCGATAATATTTAGGTTTAAAAAACTGCTACAATATCATTTTCTTATATTTATTCCCCTTATTATAACGGTATTATCCATATATTACATGTTGGGGGGAAGGGATTTTTCAAGTTATGGAATACTGTTTTTATCTGTACTTGCGACTATGGTATTTTATAGTTTTCACTTTTTATTTATGTATTATTTCTTTCAACCGTTTACAAATGATTTAAAAATAAAAAATCCGTTTTATTCATTTGTAGTTACTTTATTCAACTATGTAATTTATATATTAGGGTTTGGATTTAGAGAAAATACATGGTTTATAATAGGATTTTCGGTATTTCTTTTTCTATATATAATTTTGGGCAGCTACTTGGTTAAAGTATACGGACCTAAAAGGTTTAAATTGAGATAGCTTTGATAAGGATAAAGTATATCCTTATCAAAGTTTTTTATATTTTAAAGTAGAATATTCTATTTTTTATTGACAATTGGAGATTGAAATATATAATTAAATGAGAATGATTCGCAATTAGAAGAGAGGATAATATGAAAAATAATAAGAGTAAGATTTTGATAGCTTTAACTATATTATTTTTAATGGGAATACTTTTCTATTATTTTATCAATAGAAATGGTGGAAAATTAAATGATAATAAAGGCAATTCAAATATTGAAAATAAAAACATATTAAGTACGGAAAAAAAGGATGAAAATATGATAACAAACCGAGAATTATTTGTATCTTTAGGTAAAATTTTGGGTTTATCAGATAAAAGATTGGATGATAATGACAAAATCGGTCAGGAGGAGCTTAATAATTTAATTAAAAGAATTAAGGAATTGAAAATTTTTCCTGATGGATATAATTATGATTTAAGTTATAATCCTGACAGACAACATGTTTTTTATTCTATCGGAAAAGTATTAAATTTGGATTCAAACAAAGAAAATACAAATTTTTCGGATAATGATAGGATTAATCCCGGTCTCAGATCGGTTATTGCCAAAATTCAAGAAATGGGCTTTATAGGGAATAATGTTGATTTTAATCCGAATGAATTGGTGGGAGAAGAACAACTTAAAGAAATAATATCAGCTTTTATTTATGAAAGAGTCGATTCAAAAGTTATGTATAAGGTTGAAAATATCGGGAACAGATTTGTAGTAATAAATACAAAATCTGCAAAACTTAATAATTTAGACAGTTCGGTAAATGTGTTTTTCACCATAAATGCCGAAGGAGGAAAATTTGAAATAATAAATTCCGACCTGAATACTATTATCATACCAAATTGGATAAAACACTTGGATTTGATACTTAATAATACGAAGTACAGAGCTATTGTGGATAATAGTGAGGGAAGTAATATAGAAAGCGTTGATTATAAAAATAGCGATATAATAATTGATCTTGACATAAAAGAAGGACCGATCAATTTGCATAATGATGTAATCACGGATAATGACGATAATAAAAAAGAAAATCCTAAAGATAATGATAAGTCAAAAGATGATAACGAAAATATCGGAAGAGATGACATGGATCAGAATGAAGGAGATAAACTTAAACCGAGCCCTGCTCCTAATCCGGAACCGAAGCCTGAGCCAAAGCCCGAACCTGAACAAAATAAATCTAATAAAGATTTAACCATTTTTGTAAAAAATTACAAAGCAAATAAAGGAATTGTATTTTTTGCCGAAAAAGGAGTTACTCTTCCGGATAAGGCATATGTGGGGATTTTAAAGACCGGAGAAAATGATGGAAGATTACATGAAATTGTTTGGAGCGGAGATGATTTGGAAAAGGTAAAATCGTCTGAGAAAGGAACATATTCACTTTTGGCTACAACGGGGGATGAAATAACTATCAACGGTAAAAATTATGGGATAGTTGAAATGCTTATCAAAATAATAATTAAGTAGGAGCATATATGACAAAAAATAAGAGGATAATTTCGTTTTTTTTAGCCTTTGCAATAATTATTTCCGGAATTGAAGTAAACTTCACACTTGCACAAGATGATGCGAGTGTGGTAACAAAGATAGACGAAACGAATCAAAATACGCCTAAGAAAGACTCCGATATTCCTAAAATTGAAGAAGAAGTTCATTCTGAAGAAAATATCGGAGCGGATGAAGTAAAAAAATCCGAGAATGAAGAAGTTAGGGTAATTATTGAATTAAAAAAAGATTCTATTTTAGAAGAGGCGAACAGAAAAGATCTTAATTTTTCAGAATTGAGTGATGATTTCATAAAAGAGAAAAAGGAAGAAATAGAAATCGATCAAAATAAATTATTGGAAGAATTGGAAGAGATGAAAATTGAATCCGATTTAAATGATGTGATTAAATATGATACTGTTTTGAATGGTATCGCTTTAACAGTCAAACAAAAGGATATATCAAATCTTGAAGAAAATCCGAATGTAGAAAATGTATTTATTTCTCAGGAATTCGACAGACCTTTGATGAAGTCGGCACAGGATAATATAGGTTCAAGTTATGCTTGGGATACCAAAGGATACAAAGGTGAGGGAACTGTAGTTGCAATAATAGACTCAGGAATTGATTATACACATAGTGCTTTAATTTTGGACAACGAAGCGATGGCAAGATATGATAGAGATTCTATAAATGAAGCCATATCAAATAACGAACTAAAAGGTAGATTTTACACATCAAAGGTTCCTTACGGTCATAATTATTATGACCACAATGACAATTTGTTTGACAGTTATGGTTCAATGCATGGAATGCATGTTTCCGGAATAGTTGGGGCAAACGACAAAGATAATGATATTTATGGGGTGGCTCCCAATACTCAAATACTTGCGATGAAGGTATTTTCTGACGACCTTCAATATCCTACCACATTTACAGACATCTGGTTAAAAGCTCTTGATGATGCCATTGCCTTAAAAGCTGATGTAATCAATATGAGTTTAGGCTCTCCTGCCGGGATAAGCTATGAGGGGAAACATCATCCTGAAATAGAAATTTTCAGAAAGGCAAAAGAGGCGGGAATTGTAATATCAGTTGCAGCCGGTAATGAGGGAAGTATTACCGACGGAAATACTTATGGAGTTAAACCGCTCCAGGAAAATTACGATACGGGGTTAATAGCCAATCCTGCTCTTACGGAAGATTCCATAGCGGTTGCGGCAATAGAAAATTTAAAAAAGCATGTATATGCTATTGAATGGAAAAATTTAAGTTCAAATGTGGTTTCCAAAGAAGCCGTTAATCTATTTGTGCCTGACGGAGCCGTTGAGGAAATAAAAGGTAAATTTGTAGATCTTAAAACTGCGAGTGATGAAGAAATAAAAGCCAAGCATAACGATATAGCGGGGAAAATCGTTTTTGTACAAATTCCGAAGAAAGATGAGAAGAGAGATTTAAATAGTGCACTTGTAAAAATCATTGCGAATAAACCTTTGGCAATCTTATTATACAGATCTTCAACGGATGTTGATTCAATAAGAGGAAAGATATCCTTGGTTGGAGAATTGAGCAAGTATACCGTCGGGATAATGAGGCATAAAACATATAAGGCTTTGGTTATCAACCAAAAATTGGATAAAAATCTCGAGATAAATATTCGCACTAAAGAACAGGAAGTAACTAATGAGAGTTTAGGGAAAATGTCCACATTCTCTTCATGGGGACCAACACCCGATCTTAGAATAAAACCTGAGATTGCGGCTTATGGAGGTCATATATATTCTTTGGCTGAAAATCAAAAATACAGAAGTCTGAGTGGAACATCTATGGCTGCTCCTCAGGTAACGGGTGCAGTTGTGATAATAAAACAATATTTAAAAGAGCAAAATCTTCCACAAGATCCGGATTTTATTAAATTATTGCTGATGAATACAGCAGAGCCAATTGAAAATCCGGATTCAAATGGGGGGACGACTCCGTATTTTGTAAGACAGCAGGGGGCAGGAAAGATCAATTTGGACAGGGCTTTGATGACGAAAGTTGTCGTTAGAGCTACGGGAACAAACGATGCACAAAAAGATGGAAAACTTGAATTAAAACAAATTGCAGAGAAAAAATTTGAAGTAGATTTGGAATTTGAAAACTTTGGCGACAAGGAGCAGGGATTCTATATCTATCCTTTGGCAATTAAGGATGAAGTGTTAAACGGATATAGATCACAGGTAGGATCACATCTTTTAAGTGAGGCGGACAATATGAATGAAGAGGTAGTCGTTCCACCGAATTCAAAGTTGAACCGCCGAATAGTTATTGACTATACTGATTCTGATTTAGAGATTAATAATTTCTTGGAAGGTTTTATAAATATAATCAGTTTTGAAGGAAAAGAGTACAATTTGACAGTTCCGTTCTTAGGATTTTACGGAGATTGGACTTCACAAAAATCCATTGACGCATTTAACATAAATGAACTGGATTTTCCTGAAAGAAGGGCTCAATTTTTGGTAAATAAGGATGCAAACACTAAATCTTCTTTATTTATGACCAGACATTCTTTGGGACTTCCGATAGTTGATAATATATTATATTTTTCTCCAAACAGCGAATACCATAAAGAAGTAGTTGCAAGAATAGCACCGTTAAGAAATATGGAAGAAATAGAATATTCAATTTTGGATTATGAAACTAAAAAAGTTTTGAGGGTTATCGGAAAATCGGACGATGTAAGAAAGTTGAGCAGATTAAATACTGCGAACAGCTTTAGGACAATGCCGGACTCTCTATGGGATGGGAAAATAAGAGAAAAATTAATTGATGAAAACAAAACCTATATATATCAGATTAAAACTCAATTAAATAATAATGGAGTTGGTGGGGACGGAGAACAAATTTATCAATATCCGATAAAGATTGACACCAAAGCACCGGCATATATAAATGAACCTGAAGTTTCAACTGTTAATGATAGACTTAAAAAAGTTAAATTTACAGTTGAAGATGAGGGGACGGGAATTGACAACATTTATTTACAATCCCTTAAGTATGTAGATAATGTAAATATTTCGAATCCTGATAATCCTTTGCCTCCGGGAATAGATCCCACTCCTCCGGGAGGATTGTCTACATCTGACTTGAGTGAAAATTCTTTAATCGACTCAAATTTTGAAAACAAACCTGAAAATCAAGTTGTGAGAAAACCTCAATATGGGAAATTTGTTAAGATAATTTTGGTCGATTACCCGGAAAAAGATGGAAAGGTTTTAAATAAAGTTGAAGGTGGAAAGGTAATAATAGATGATGATCAAGTACCTTCAATACCTGATACGGATGTTGAAATACATGTATACAGAAATAATCATAAAAACAATGCTATTTCATTTGAAGTTCCGTTTTATGCCGACAGATCTCATATTCATATAACCACTAAGGACTTTTTGAGCAATAGAGGAATAAAGACGATTGAAAGCGGTGAAGAAAACAGCTTCGCTTCAATTATATTTTCCAATTATATGTACCAGATAGTTCCGAACAAAGCAAAAGTATATGTGAATGGAAAAGAACTTAATACCTTGAGAACTAGTATTGAGGGGAAGGATGCTACAATCAAGATTGTTTATGACGGAAAATCAAGTCATATAAAGACATTGGGAATAAAACAATCTAAAATCATGGAATATCCGATAAAAGATGATAAGTATAACAGTAAATTAATTCCCAAGTATGACTTTAAAGTACTTAAGGATGAAAATGCAATTGAGTTCAAGCTAAAAAATATAGAGGTAAGTACCGAGATAATTACCTTATTCGGAAATGGACCGATGCCGGAATTATTGAATACAAAGATTGTGAATTTGAATCTTAACGAAGCGGATGTTAACAGATTTTCAGATATTAAACTTAACAATAAAGATATTATATTGGATAGACAAGACTCCGTAATACAAATTGAAAACGGAACTAATCTTTTGGAATTCGTTTTTGATAAGAAAAATCCAAACTCATATAGTGATGTTGAGAGTGTTTCAGTAATTCAAAACGGAATTGAGAGCAAATTGTCAAGAACGGCATATTTTGATTTAATTGGCGGAACGATAGGATATAGTTTTTCAAAATACTCTATTAATGTGAATTTACAGATAAAGGATGACACAATTTTGAAAATCAAATACAAATCGTCACAAAAATCTGATGTTACGGGGACAAATGATGAAAACAAGCAATCTGAAGTAAACAATACAAAGGACAAATATCCTGTTGTATTCATAGAATCACCGGCTTTATTGGAAGTGCTTACAAGAATAAATGCCGATGAAGGAGAATTCAATATAATAGGTTTTATTGGTAATATAAAACCTAATGATAAAATTAAACATGTTGAAATTTCTTTAGTTGATGAGGACGGAAACTTATTGGGAGAAAGTTTTATCATAGACGGAAATGAATTAAAACCGGAATTTATCAAAATCGGTAAAGAACAAACTTTATATTACGGAATAGGATATAGATATTCACAAGTGTTGAAAGCTTCTGACTTTAATACGAATGTGAGGGTTGAGGTGGTTACCGAAGCAGGAGAGAAAGCCGGTGTGACCAGAAGGCTATTTTATGATAATATCACGCCTGAATTATCATACTTGGTCGAAGACAGAGATTTAACATCGGACTCGGTTAAGTTGAGAATCAGAAGTACGGATAATTCCCTTAAGCTGAGTTTATATCATGAAGATTCATTAATATCAAAGGAAGATAAGACAAAGGTTACATTCCAAGACAGCGGAGTTGAGATTGAAAAAGAAATAGATATTCCTTTGGAAATCGGTCAGAACGAAATAAAAATAAGGTCTGTCGATATGGCAAATTATGTGACCGAAAAAATTATATATGTATATAGAACAGATGATTTGGAAACTGTTGAGTAAAAAGGATGGGATAGTATCTCATTCTTTTTTTTGTCAAAAAATCAGATACATAACTACTTTAACAAAATACAAAATTTGTGCTTAATTTCAAACTTATGTACTCTCCACAATTAAACATTATACGAGATTATTGCTATAACAAATATAGATTATATTCTTAATAAAAATTAAATAAAAACATATTACAAAAAGTTAACAACGTTTTTTGAAATTTCTACTTGGAAATAATGGGGTTTAAACAAAAAAATTATATGTATAAAATTATGCTGTTTTCAAATTTTTACTGACTGTAACGAGAGAAAAAATGAAAATTATTTTAAAAAATAAGCAGTTTCTTAAATAATTTAAATATAAACAATATTAGACATAGATGTTATGATTTGATATAATAGAGTCCACAAATTTTGGGTATATTCAGGAAGATTCTTTTTAAGAAAATTAGTCGTAGGATTTTTTAGATATGGTAGATTTTTAAGATAGTTTTAATATGCTTATTAAAATTTTAACAAAAATTATATTTTTGAGATTAATTAAATTATACCATGAATAATATTTATCAGATTAACAAAGTATATACTATGAAGATACAAAAAATACAAAATGGAGGGGTATATAGAATGGAATTGAAAAATAACACGAAAAGATTAATGACGTTTCTTTTGCTTTTTGCGATGATTTTTAATTTAATTATTAATGACGGCACGACTTTTGCGCAAGGAACGGAAGTTAATCGTACCGATGTTAAAATCACAAAATTTGAGATTAAAGACCAAGACGGGAATACTATACCGCCGGGTCAACAACATGGCTATTGGAATAAGTACAGATTGGAAATGGAATGGGATGCAAGTATTTATGGAAAAACATTACAAGCAGGTGATTACTTTATTATTAACCTACCTAAACAGTTTAAATTTCCAACAGAACCGGCATCAGTAGTAGATTTTCCACTTTATGCACCGGATGGTCATACTGTAATTGCTAATGCACATGTTAATTCATATGGGGGAAATGGTGGAGGAACTGTAAAGGTTACATTTACAGACTATGTAGTAAATAGAGAAAATATCAAGGGTAATTTATTTTTAGAGGCTACATTTGCTCATAAGAATATAAAACCGGGTGAAGTTAATACCATTGTTGTCGAAATTGGAGGAGTGCCTGTTTCTGTTGATATCAACATAGGGAATAAGCCTGGACTTAATCAAGAAATTTTTACTAAATGGGGTGAGAAAGTATACGGTGATGAGAATAAAGCTAAATGGTCTCTTCGTATCAACCACAAACAAGGACATTTCAATAATGTGGTAATAAAGGATGAGCTTTTTGTCAGTTCAGGAGCACTTCCTCCGGATATTCATTATCTGCGTGAAAGCTTTGTTTTAAACGAAGTGCAAATGGATGAATATGGTGCTGTACAAAAAGTTTTAAAAACTTACAAATATGAGCAATTAAAAAACCATATAAAATTTTTAGATAATGATACCAAGTTTGAGTTTGATTTTAGTGGACTTCTTGGAAATACTTCAGGAAAGCAATTTACTATGAATTATATTTCGACTTATATTCCTCAGCTTAGATTGAAAAATAAAGGAGTTTTTGTAAGTAATGAAGAAAACGGTTCATCCAGCAGTTACTTTTTGAGTGCACAAGTCGGTGGTGGCGGACAAGGTGACTTAAATCAAAAAATCAAAATCATTAAAATCGATGAAGAAGATAATCAAAAAAAATTAGCGAATGCGAAATTCTTAATTACAAAAGTTTCTGATGGTTCAACTTTTGAATTGACGACAGATGTCAATGGTGAGGCTATTTCTCAAAAGCTTGACCCTGGTAAGTATAAAATCAAAGAAACAAGCGCTCCTTTGGGCTATATTCTAGACGGAAAAGAGTATGATTTAACCATAATTGGAGGAGAAGCTCTATTCTATACAGTTAAGAATAAAAGATCCAAAGTAACAATTTCAGTTGAAAAGGCTTGGCAGGATGCAAATAACCAAGACGGAGTAAGACCTGACAGTATAACAGTCAAGTTGCTTGCAGATGATCAAGAAACTGGTAAAGAACTTGTCCTAAAAGCTTCAGAAGGATGGAAAGGAAGTTTCAAAAATCTTGATGAATACAAAGACGGAAAGAAAATAAATTACACAATAAAGGAACTTCCCGTTGGAAATAACTATATCAGTGTTATTTCAGGCTCAGCGGCAAATGGGTTCAAAGTAACAAATTCGAGAGAACCTGAAAAAGTAAATATCTCAGGAGAAAAGACTTGGGATGACAATAACAACCAAGACGGAAAGAGACCTGAACAAATTACTGTTAAGTTAATGAAAAAAGTAGGAGAAGCAGCTCCTGTAGTGGCACAAACGAAAGAAGTTAAAGAAGGCACTGATAAGAAGTGGAAATATGAATTCAATAATTTACCAAAATATGAAAATGGTCAAGAAATCACTTACACTATAGATGAAGAAGATGTAACAGGCTATACTAAAACTATAGAAGGAAAAAATATTAAGAATTCACATACACCGGAGACGGTAGATATCTCAGGAGAAAAGACTTGGGATGACAATAACAACCAAGATGGAAAGAGACCAACAACAATAAAAGTTAAATTACTTAAAAAAGTTGGAGAAGCAGCTCCTGTAGTGGCACAAACAAAAGAAGTTAAAGAAGGCATTGATAAGAAGTGGAAATATGAATTCAATAATTTACCAAAATATGAAAATGGTCAAGAAATCACTTACACTATAGATGAAGAAGATGTAACAGGCTATACTAAAACTATAGAAGGAAAAAATATTAAGAATTCACATACACCGGAGACAGTAGATATCTCAGGAGAGAAAACTTGGAATGATAATAACAACCAAGACGGAAAGAGACCTGAACAAATTACTGTTAAGTTAATGAAAAAGGTTGGAGAAGCAGCTCCTGTAGTGGCACAAACAAAAGAAGTTAAAGAAGGCGCTGATAAGAAGTGGAAATATGAATTCAATAATTTACCAAAATATGAAAATGGTAAAGAAATCATTTACACTATAGATGAAGAAACAGTAGCAGGATATACAATAGGTATAGCAGGTTATAATCTTACTAATACTTATATACCGGAGACAGTAGATGTTTCAGGAACAAAAACTTGGGATGATGCAAATAACCAGGACGGAAAGAGACCTGAAAAAATCAAAGTAATCTTAAACAAAACAGTAGACGGACAAATAAGTAAAGTCACAGAAAAAGAGATTACAAAAAGTGACTGGACATATGAATTCAAGGGTTTACCAAAATATGAAAATGGTAAATTAATCGCTTATTCTATAGATGAAGAAAAAGTAGAAGGCTACGAGAAAACTATAGATGGCTATAACCTAACGAACAAATACACACCGGGCAAGACATCAGTACAAGTAACAAAGGCTTGGGAAGATAAGAACAACCAAGACGGAGTAAGACCGGAAAGTGTGACAGTTAGACTATTAGCTGACGGAGTAGAAACGGATAAGACACTTACTTTGACAAAAGTAAACAACTGGACAGGAAGTTTCACAGAACTTGATGAATACAAAGCCGGAAATAAAATTGTTTATACAGTTAAAGAGGAAGCGGTTGAAAACGGATATACAAGTGTAGTTACAGGAAGTGCGGAAAATGGCTTTACAGTAACAAATATCAGAGAACCTGAAAAGACATTTGTAGAAGGAACTAAGACTTGGGAAGATGCAGAAAACCAAGACGGAAAGAGACCTGAACAAATTAAAATTAATCTGTTGAAAAATGGAGCTGTATTAGAAACAAAGATAGTTACAGAAGCAGATGCATGGAAGTGGAAATTTGAAAATCTTGACAAATATGAAAACGGAGAAATAATCAACTACACAATTACAGAAGAAAAAGTAGAAGGTTATACGACTGAAGTAACAGGATATAATGTTAAGAACTCATACACACCGGGCAAGACATCAGTACAAGTAACAAAGGCTTGGGAAGATAAGAAC
>JAUMWX010000009.1:0-135 GCA_030529425.1 Tissierellia bacterium | reverse complement strand
AAAATGGCTTTACAGTAACAAATATCAGAGAACCTGAAAAGACATTTGTAGAAGGTGAAAAGAAGTGGGAAGACAATAATAATAAAGAAGGCAAGAGACCTGAAAAGATTATTGTAAAATTATATGCTGACGGAA
>JAUMWX010000008.1 GCA_030529425.1 Tissierellia bacterium | reverse complement strand
AAATAAAATAATAAGGAGAAAAAAATGAAAAAAAGAGTTTTATACACAGGATTGTTAACATTAGGAATAGTAGGATCAGTATTGAGCACAGCTCAAGCGGGAGATGGTAATCACCTATACTACCAAAAGAAGGGAATCATTGAGATAGATGGAAAAGCAGATTTCGATATCGAATATGACAGAAATGGAAAAGTTACTAGAGTAAAACCTGACAACAGATTTGCTAGAGTAATGATGAAAGACATTAAAGGATACAAAGGAAAACAAGCTCAAACAGTTGTTTTAGAAGTAGTAAAGAAAATGCGAGCAAAGAACATGCTTCATGAGAACCCAAGAGTTAAGAAAGTTGAAATTGATATAGAGGAAGGATCATATGTTCCGACTAAAAACTTCTTCTCAAGATTATTAGGTTCTGCAAGAAAGTACCTTTCAAGATTCAAAACATTTGTTAAAACTGATGAAGATATAGTAATAATCGGTAACAGAGCAGTTGAAATTGATGACGAAGTAGAATTCGATGACTAAGAATTAATTCTGAATAAAGTAAAAGAACAGGGTATATACCCTGTTCTTTTATATTTTTGATATATATGTTAAAATATGTACGAAACAATAAAGGAGGAATTATATGATACCTACACCACATATAGGAGCTACTGACAAAAATCAAATAGCAAATACGGTTTTGATGCCTGGAGATCCTTTAAGAGCTAAATTTATAGCGGAAAATTTTTTAGAAGACGTTACATGTTTTAACGAAGTTAGAGGTATGTTGGGATATACAGGATACTATAAAGGAAAAAGAGTTTCCGTAATGGGATCGGGAATGGGTATACCTTCAGCCATGATATACTATTACGAATTATTTTCGTTTTATGATGTAAAGACAATAATAAGAGTTGGAACAGCAGGAGGATTGGATCCTGACTTGAAAATAAGAGATATTATAGTAGCAACGGCTGCCAACACTGCAAACAGTTGTGTGAGAGGGCATTTTGGGGAAATACAGTTTTCTCCGACACCTAGTTTTGAATTGGTGATGAAAGCCCATGAGTATGCAAAAAAAAATAATGTAAGGGCTCATTTCGGAACCGTGCTTTCAAGTGATGAATTCTACAGAAAATGGGATCCGGCAATAATACAAAAATTGATTCAATATGGAAATAAAGCTATAGAGATGGAAGCTGCGGGACTATTCATGACCGCAAGAGAACTTGGTAAAGATTCTTTGGTTATATGCACGATTTCTGACAATGCTGAGGGAGAAGAGGCTGCAGAAACAAGAGAAAAAGCATATACCGAAATGATGACTATGGCTCTGGAGATAGCTCCCGAGTGAAAGGATGAGAAATGAAACTTGAACTTAAAAATATTGAGAAATCATTTTCGGCAAAGAAAATATTAAAAGATGTAAGTTTTGAAGTTGTTAGCGGCAGAGCTATGGGGTTTCTGGGGCAAAACGGTGCCGGAAAAACCACGACTATCAGGGCTCTGATGGATGTTTTTAAACCTGATTGCGGACAATTTTTATATGGAGGAAATATTCTTGACCATAAAAAAATAAAAATCGGATATCTTCCGGAAGAAAGAGGAATGTACCAAAAAGTAACGGCTATAGATCAGCTTACATATTTTGGAGAACTCAAGGGAATGAATTCGAAAGAAGCTAAAGAAAGCGGGCTTAATTGGTTGAACAGGATGAATTTAGGAAGTTTTGCCAATAAAAATATCGAGATTTTATCTAAAGGAAATCAACAAAAAGTTCAGATTATACAAGCCGTTATAAACGATCCCGACATATTGGTTTTGGATGAACCTTTCAGCGGATTGGATCCGGTAAATTCAATGATGCTAAAAGAAATAATAAAAGAATTTATAGACAAAGATAGAATAGTTATTTTTTCAAGTCATCAAATGAGCTATGTGGAAAATATTTGTGATGATGTAACTTTTATAAAAAATGGAGAAATAGTCACAAGTAGAAATCTTGATGAATTAAAGAGTGAAATGGGCAGAAATAAATATCTTTTTGATTCAGTTAACAGAGAAACTCTTAATAAAGAATTGCAAAACAATCCGAAAATTGAGGAAGTAGTCGAATCTAAGCTTGGTTTTATTGTGAAGGTTGACGATTCTGTTGATCCAAATCAAGTTCTTTCAAGTTTAATAGAGAATAAAATTAATATAACAAAGTTTGAGTTTTATAAGCCTACCTTGGAAGAAATATTTATTGAAATAAATAAGGAGGCTTGAAATGAGAGATTTTCTTAAGGTATTTAATTTTGAAAACAAGGTAAAATTCAAACAAAAAAGTTATATCATATCCTTGGTGCTAACTTTTTTAATTATATTTTTGTTGACTTTTATACCAACAATTATTTCAAATTTCGACGAAGGAAGAATTGAACCCTCAACTCGGCGTGAAAAAATTGATCCGAAAATCGAAAGTGAGAATGTTGAAAAAGTGAAAGTATTGGCATTTTTTGCTGAAGGAACGGATAAGGATCTTATCGCATTTATAAATAACCATTACATTATAAAAGAAGTAAAAACCGAGGAAGAACTTGAAAAAGATTATCAAGAAGATAAGTACAGCTTTGCTTTGAGTGTAAAGGGAATTAAAGATATTTCTACATTTTCAAAGAAGTCGGATGTCCTGTTCAAAGAAATAAGGGAATTGGAGTATTTACTTACAAACTTCAACATGGAAAAGACATACAAGGAATTGGGAATTACACCTGAGGGGGCGATGAAGCTTAATGAGATTGAAATTAATGTGGAATTTCAATCTTTAGGGAAAAATCTTATTGCATCTACGATTTTTGCAAATATAGGAATATTTGCTATTTATTTTTTAGTTATTTTCTTTGGAAACTCAATTTCTTTATCTACATGTAGAGAGAAAGAAAGTAGGACAATGGAGTTATTAATTACTAATGTAAAAGCAAAATACTTATTGTTGGGAAAAGTTTTTAGTGGAGTTTTTTTGAGCTTTTTGCAAATAATTTTAATGTTTTTGGCGATAGCTTTGGGAATTTATGTAAACTCCATGCTTTCAAAATCTATACTTACAATTTTAGTCGGTGCAATGAAGGGAATTGGGACTTTGGATGTGATAATATTTTTAGTATTTTCGATAATTGGTACTACACTGTATTATCTGTTGTTTGCGGCACTTTCATCTTTGGTTTCCAAGGTTGAAGAGATTCAATCTGCGATTACTCCCGTCACTCTTTTAATAGTAATTTCTTTTATGGGAACAATGTTCAATATTTCAAATCCTACCGGAAACTTGATGTATGTACTTTCATTTATACCGTTCACATCTCCTTTGGCGATGTTTACAAGATTTGTTATTAGTGATGTGCCTGTGATGGAGCTTTTGATTAGTATTTTAATACTGATTGTTTCAACGATTTTGATTGCTATACTTTCTATTAAGATATATAGATTGGGAACATTGAACTATGGAAATAAAATGAGTATAAGGACATTGCTGAAGAGAATGTCCAACAATGATTAGGCAAAGATATTTTGCAATCCGGCTCAATTCGATATTGATTTGAGATAACTTATTATAAATATATAAATGGTTCCGTTTATGATAAATTTTCTGTATCATCGGAACCGTTTTTCTATATAATTATTGATGTGAAATTTTTATTTTCATCAGATTTAATCTAATTAGTTGTATAAAGGAAGAGTTTATCATTATTTTGATTTTAGTGTAAAATATACAGGGGAGGGAGTATGGAAAAATATTTAATCATTATTGGAATTATTATTATACTTAGCTTATTCATGGAAAAAATCAGCAAGAAGCTTGGAGTTCCTACACTCTTATTATTTTTACTTATGGGCGTAATATTTGGAAATATTCAATCTGTTAATAATTCTGTACCCGATTTGAGAATAATTGAGGAATTTTCTACTATTGCTTTGATATTTATAATGTTTTACGGGGGATTCGGAACCAATACCAAAATTGCCAAAAAAGTTATAAAGAAGGCTTTTTCTTTGGCTTCCATCGGAGTTTTTATAACTATATTCACACTTACATTTCTCATACATTTTATTTTAAAAATAAATTTTAAAGAAGCTTTTTTAATTTCGGGGATATTGGGATCAACGGATGCCGCATCTGTATTTACAATACTTAGGAATAAAAATTTATCTTTAAAAAATAACACGGACTCCCTTTTAGAAATTGAGTCCGGAAGCAATGACCCGTTTGCTTATATTTGCACATTGATTGCACTGCTTAATTTGAAGGGCGGTTTTTCACTTTCAAATGCGTTTTTATTTTTAATAGCTCAGGTTGTAATAGCTATTTTAGTGGCATTATTTTTATCTCAGGTTTTTATATATGCTTTTATGAAAATAGAAGAGAACAAAAGTGAAATAAATCAAATCGTGTTTATATCAATAGCCTTATTATCATTCGCATTATCCAACAGCTTGGGAGGAAACGGATATTTGTCCACATATATTGTAGGGGTAAGAGTCGGAGCGTTTGAATTTGATTCAAAGTCTAAAATGGTACATTTTTTTGACGGAATAACATCCCTGATGCAACTTATGCTGTTTTTTATCTTAGGTTTATTAATATCTCCAAAAGAGTTGATAAATCACACGATGACGGGATTGGTGATTATGCTGTTTTTAACATTTGTTGCCAGACCTGTTTCGGTAATTTCAATTTTCGGCAACATTAAAAATTATAAAAGAAATTTTCTTGTTTCCTTTGCAGGAATTCGTGGAGCTGCCTCAATTGTTTTTGCTATGAGTGCGGTTAATTTTGGAGTCGGATTGGAAAACAATATATATCATATCATTGCGGTTGTGGTGATTTTTTCTTTAGTAATTCAGGGAACATTTTTACCGAAAGTTTCTGAACTTACCGACATGATTGAAAAGGGTGGGAATATTTTAAAAACATTCAATGATTATGTGGAAGACAAAAAAGTCAATTTTGTTGAGTCTAAAGTTAATTCAATGAGTCCTTGGAAGAATAAAAAGATCAGAGAACTGATGTTGCCTGATGATCTGAGAATAATATTGGTCAGCAGAAATGAAAGCAATTTGCTTCCCGACGGGGAATTGATAATCAACGAGGGAGATGATTTGATTTTAAGCGGTAGGGAATATGATAATCATGAAGATACCTTGAAAATTAATCAGACGACTATAGACGAAGGACATCAGTGGGAAGACAAAAAAATATCTGAAATAGATCTTGATGTAAACAAAAAGTTGATTTTAATACAAAGAGGCGAGCAAACCTTGATTCCTCATGGAGGTCTGGTAGTTAAAAAAGATGATTTGGTATTGATCAGTAAAATAAAAGTTTCTCAAAAATAGAGAAACTTTTTATTTTTATTATCTAAAAAGAGAAAGTTTATATGCTATAATTTATATATGATTTGGTTCAATTGGAGTTGAAAATGAAAAAGTACATTATTAAAGTTTTAAATGGAATGGCGTTGGGATTGTTTTCATCGTTGATTATAGGTTTGATTTTAAAACAGTTGGGAATTCTCATAAAAGTTGACTTGATAGTTTCTTTTGGAGGAATGGCTCAAAAACTTATGGCACCGGCAATAGGAGCCGGAGTTGCATACAGTTTGGGTGCTCCCGGGCTTGTAATATTTGCGTCTATGATAGCGGGAGCAATTGGCGGTGGAGCGGTAAATGAAGTTGACGGAAAAACACTACTGAGTATCGGAGAGCCTGTGGGAGCATTTGTATCTTCACTGATTTCGGCTGAACTGGGCAAGAGAATTTTCGGAAAGACTAAGATAGATATAATTTTAATCCCCGCAATTGTAATAACGGCAGGGGGATTTACCGGATATTATTGTAGTCCTGTAATTGCGAGATTTATGAATTATATTGGAGAGGTAATTAATTTTGCAACACATCAACAACCGTTTATAATGGGAATTTTGGTGTCATGCATTATGGGAATTGCCCTTACAATGCCGATAAGTTCCGCGGCGATAGGTATATCCCTTAATTTATCGGGACTGGCGGCAGGTGCTGCGGTTGTCGGAGGAGCGAGCCATATGATAGGCTTTGCGGTGGCTTCATACAGAGATAATAAACTTGGAGGCTTGTTCTCTCAAGGATTGGGTACAAGTATGATTCAAATTTCCAACATAGTAAAAAAACCTGTTATAATGCTTCCTGCAATTATAAGTTCTATAATTTTAGGACCCGTTTCCACTTTAATTTTCAAGATGGAGTCTAATGCCATCGGTTCAGGAATGGGTACGAGCGGTTTGGTGGGACAGATTTCCACTTATTCGGTGATGGGAAAAAATTCTTTAATTTCAATTTTGCTATTACACTTTCTTTTCCCGGCGATAATTTCGTATATATGCGCATCAATTATGAGGAAGCGTGGAATTATAAGACAGGGCGATATGAGTTTGAGTTCTGTTAATTAAAATTTGATATAAAAAAATATTAATGATAAAATTCTAAAAATGGAGATAAGATTGAAAACTACGATAGGAGATAAAGTATTAATTGTTTTATTGATTGTAGTTAGCTTGATTTTTGCATATAAAATTGCTACAAATCGAACCGGTGGATCCGATATGTACATCAGCATACAAGTCAACGGAGAAGAGATAAAGACTATTGATTTTACTGACGATATGATTGGAAAAACTTATGAGATAAAGACTGAATTCGGAAGGAATGTCATAGAGATAGGAGATCATTCCGTGTGGGTTATTGAGGCGGATTGTCCTGATAAACTGGATGTCAAGCAGGGGAAAATTGACAAACCCGGCTGGCCTATAGTTTGCCTACCAAATCGTCTGATAATTGAGATAAAGTCTAGAGCTGACGAAAAAGAAAAAATAGATAATTTTGCTTATTAAAGTTATGAATAATTTAAGAAATTTGGTTTATACCTCATTATTGGTTTCTATGGCATTAGCAGTTTCTTTGATAGAAACATTTATACCGTTGCCTTTTGTTGTTCCGGGATTTAAACTGGGATTATCAAACATGATAATAATGGTGACATTAATTATTTTTGGGTTTAAGAGAGCTTTTTTTGTAGCTATACTTAAATCTGTTCTTTTGATGTTGATAATCGGTTTTGGTCCGAGATTCATCTACAGTTTGGCGGGAGCGATTTTGGCAACTATTTCAATGGGGATAGTTTATAAATACTTATCGGGTATTTTCAGTGTATTAGGGGTGAGTATAATAGGTGGCGTTATGCACAATTTTGCACAGTTGACGGTTGCTACCTATTTATTGGGTTCGATTTTACTTTACACATACTTGCCTTTTTTGACAATTGTAGGAACGATAACTGGATATTTTGTCGGATTAGGTGCTCATAACGTAGCTTTACATTTAAGAAAGCTAAATATTGTTACCTAAGGAGATATATGAAAGAATATTTTACAATTAAAGAAATACATCAAGATAACAGACCTATGGAAAAACTTCTGAATTATGGAGTTGACAGCCTTTCAAATGTTGAACTTTTGGCTATTTTAATAGGTAGCGGAACTAAGGGGCGAAATGCGATTGATTTGGCATCGGACATACTTAACGGAGATTCCAAAGACAAGTTTTTATTGTATATGACTGTTGAAAACTTGATGAGCTTTAACGGAATTGCATTAACAAAGGCAACAAGAATAAAAGCGGGGCTTGAATTGGGAAAGAGGTTGGGAAAAATGGACAGTTTTGACAAGATTTCTTTAAATAATCCCGAAACCGTTGCTGAATATTTGTATAAATATTATAGAGACTCTCTCAAGGAGGAGTTTTTAATTATATTATTAGATACCAAAAATAAGCCGATTTCCGTAGAGTCGATTTCGATAGGGACGATTAACAAGTCAATCGTTCATCCAAGAGATGTTTTTAGACAAGCTATAAACAGAAATGCCAATTCCATAATATTGGCACACAATCATCCAAGCGGAGATCCAAGTCCAAGTAATGAAGACTTGGATGTAACAAATAGATTAATAGAAGCGGGAAAACTCGTCGGAATTAATGTTGTTGATCATGTTATTGTAGGAAGTAACAGATATATAAGTTTAAGAGAAAAGAATTTGGTTAGAGGTTTTATATGAAATATTTTAGATTGGTTGCAAATGACATTGCAATAGATTTAGGGACGGCAAATACATTAGTATACAAAGCGAATAAAGGGATTGTCTTAAATGAACCTTCATTAGTTGCAATTGATATGACAACCGGTCAGGTAATAGGCTTTGGAGAAGAAGCGTATGACATGCTTGGTAAAACACCGGAAAATATTGTTGTAATCAAGCCATTAGAAAATGGAGCTATATCCGACTTTGATATTACCAAGATACTGATAGATCACTGTTTGAATGCAGCCCAGCCCGGAGTTTCATTGTTTCCTCCCAGAGCGATAATAACGGCACAGTCAGGAATTACGGATGTTGAAATAAGGGCGATTGAAGATGCGTGTATTCAATCGGGAGTGAGAGAGGTTTATATTGTTGAATCGACACTTGCAGCTGCTATCGGAGCCGGAATGAGTGTAGACAAACCTAACGGACACATCGTTTTGAATTTAGGGGCCGGAAGCACTGAAATGTCCATAGTAAGCCTTAATGGAATAGTTTCCTCCAAAACATTAAAGTATGGCGGCGATTTCTTCAACAAAAAAATAATGGATCATATATATGAAAAGTATTCATTAATTATAGGAGAAAAAACGGCAGAGGAGATAAAGTTGGTCATAGGTAATGTGGGAAGGATTGACCAAAATGATTGTATGGAGATAAGCGGAAGGGATGTCATGAGTGCAATGCCCGTAAATATAGACATTTTTGCATCGGATGTTGAAGAAGCTATCGGAGAATATGTATTTGAAATAATAGATAATTTAAGATTTATCTTGGAAAAGAATCCGCCGGATTTGGCAAGAGATATAATGAGAAACGGAATTTACATCACTGGGGGAGGAAGTCTTTTAAGGGGATTGCCTCAATTGATTGAGCAAGAAATCGGCATAAGAGTTGAAGTTTCCGCAAGACCTTTTGAAGATACGGTAAAGGGAGCCGGCAAGATGATTGAAAATTTGGATAAGTATAAAATTATTGGGAAAATGAGATGATTTATTACAGAAAAAAAGAGAGCAATAAGAAGCATTACATTAAAATATTAATTTTGGTAGGACTGATCGGATTAACTATAATTAATCCGATTATCTCCAAAGTGTCATCAAATGTTTTGTCATTTATAACAAAACCCATTTATGAAGTTTCCTCTTTTATCAATAATGAGATAAGAGGATTAATAGATTATACAATCGGCTCCAAACCTAATAGGGAGAAATTGGAATCTCTTACATTGCAAAATCAAAAACTGCAAGAAGAAAATATGAGATTAAATGATATTGTAAACAATTCCGAAGCACTTAAAAGAGAGTTGGAGTTTTCAAAAAAAATAAAAACACTGAAAGCTAAAGTTATCAATATGGAAAATGACAGCTTTTTCAGCAAGTTTACCGTTAACAAGGGAAGCAACGACGGAGTAAAAGTTGGGGACTTGGTTATGAGTGACTATAGCTTGAAGTCTGAAAACATAGTAGGCTCTTTAGTTGGAAGGGTTGAAGAGGTAAACTTTAACAGTTCAAGAGTATCTACAATATTGGATAATAAGTTCAACTTTACATTTACACATTCCAAGAGCAGAGCCTTCGGGATTATCGATGACAGAATAGGTGAAGAGCTTGGTGGGTATATGTTTGACAACAGCATAAAGGTTGAGAAAAATGATGCAATATATACTTCAGGTATAGGCGGAGTTTATCAATCAGGGATATATATAGGTCAAATATCGGAAGTAAAAGAATCAAATGACAAAATTAGAACATTAATAAAAGTAAAAAGTCCGGTAGATTTCAAAAAGATATACAATGTTTTCATAATAAGTAATACGGAATCGATAAAAACAGAGGTAGAAAATGAGTAAAATAAAAATAGTATTGCTATTTATAGCTAATATCATCATAGATTTGGTTTTGTTGTCAAGATATAGCATATATGGCGCAACGCTTGCGATTTCTATTCCCATGATAATTATTCTATCGATGAACTCCAAAACGGACAGTATAACATATTATGCAATATTAATCGGACTTTTTAAGGAAGTGAGTTTTTTTCCTACAATAGGGATTTATGCACTTAGTTATTACCTTATAAGTTATTATTCTTTTAAGAGAAGCAGATTGGGCGGAATGTCATATAAACTTGGATTGTTGATTTTGATTATATCCGTATTTTTAAATTATATTTTTACAAATACATTGAGAATGATATCAATGGGATATTTTGAAACCGCTAGATTAATTGATTATTTACTCGGTCCGATTTTTACAGAAATGCTTGTTGGATTTATATTCTATACAGTTATTTATGTATTATTTTTTAGAATTAATGCGAAAAAGAAAAAAAGATACTTCTTATAGGAGAAAAGATGAAAAAGAAAAGAATCACTATCTTTTATGTAGTGTTAGGGCTTGCATTTTTGGTATTGCTTTTAAGACTGTTTGAAATCACTATAATTAAAGGTGATTATTATCGTGATTTTAGTGAAAGTAAGCGAATTAAGCAAATAAATTCCTATGCCGCAAGAGGAAATATTTTAGACAGAAATGGAGAAATACTGGCGGGAAATAAGCCTGTTTACAATATAATATTATATAAGGACAGACTTGACAGAGTCGAAAAATCCAAGAAGAATTCAGTTCTTTCCGATGTTATAAATATTTTCGAAAAAGAAGGTATAAATTATTTGGAAGATTATTTTTTCGGTATTTATGAATATAAATATAGAAAAAATCAAGACTATTTTAACAGCAAAATGACACCTAAGGAATTGATGGTGGACATTATTATTAAAAACGACTTGATAGAAGATATAATAAAGTCGGAAATAGTTTTAGGAAATGCGAGTGCTATAAAATATAGACCGGTTAACAGAATAATAGACTACTTGCAGACAAGAGGGAAAAATTTTCCGATTAAACCGGTTGAAAGTTCAAATTCGAATCTTGAATTTATAAATAATAAAGACTACAAAAAACTTATTGATGAAAAGATAATTTCGGAAAATACTTCGGCATATGATTACCTGATCGGAGAAATCAAGGGGGATAAAAGTGTCATAGCACATTTGCTTGATCATCCTTTGTCAAGAAAAATCATATATGACATTGTTAAAGAAAAAAAATTGGAAGCAAATATCGAGTTGACTGATCTTATATATATTTCTGATCTTGAATATATAGAGCATAAGGCATATTTGAATAAACTTTCAGACAAAATTACATTGGAATCAAATCCTAAAGATGATTTTCTAAATTTGGTAAAAGAGAATACTTTTAACAAATTACTACAAACCTCGAGTACTGAAAAGGAAAAAGTTATCATTCCTGCTGAAATTTTATTGAATCAGCTTGAGGAAAAAGGAATAAATACCAATATTACTTTTGAAAAAAAACCTCAGCAAGATGATGTTCAAATAGTATTCAAAGATAAAGAGATAAGGGAAAAAGAGCTTGCTATAGACAAGTTGATTAGGCTTGCGAAAGAAAATAATCTTGAAGATAAATTGATACTTGATAAAAATGTATTGCTAATTTCAGAAGAGACATTGGTAAATGACGGTATTTATCCTAAGATATACAAAAAATCATGGGAATATTCATATGTAAGAGATAAAAAGGATTTGTTGGATTACAACAATGTTAAGGAAAATACAAAGGCGAGAGATTTATTTAATTCACTTAAAAAGGAATATTTGCTTGAAGGTTATGACGACTATCAAGCATTTGGAATGATTTCAATTTATAACAAAGTCGAAAAGCAATATTATAGGGCATATGTTCCTATTGAACTTGCAAAAAATATTACGCAAAAATCTTTGGCTTCCATAGAGGAAAAGATTCCTAAAGATTACGGATTTGAAGCTGTAGTTCAACCCAACAGATATTATCCTAACGGAACCGTGGGCTCGCATTTATTGGGCTATATCGGGAAAATATCGGAGAATTATGAGCTTGAAGAATATGTTGAACACAAGCAGTATGATTATAGCGACATTGTTGGAAAAGCCGGATTGGAGGAATCCTTCGAGGATACATTGAGGGGCTCTAAAGGAAAGACTACGGTTTACACCAATGTAATGGGACAGACAACCGATGTTTTGGAAGAAATTCCGTCCGTGCCCGGAAACAATTTATATAGCACGATTGACATTAACTTACAGAAAGAAGCTGAAAAAATATTATACGATATAATGCAGGCCGCAAAGACCGGAGAACCTTATAAATCATTCACCGGAGACAGCATGATAATAGATGCAAAAAATCTTGAGTCCGGAGCTGCTGTTGTAATGAATGTAAAGACGGGTGAAATTTTAGCGATGGCTTCATATCCGAATTATGATCCGAATCTGTTTGTAAACGGAATTTCCGAGACTGATTGGAAAAAACTTTCTAAGGATACGGAAAATGATATTTATGAGCCGAGACCTTTATTAAACATCGCCACTCAGGCGCAAATGCCTCCGGGATCCACTTTTAAGACAATTACCGGATTGGCTGCATTAAATAAAGGAATGAGCCCGCATCAACCCGTTACATGTATGGGTTTCTTGGAAGAAGGCGATCAAACCTTTAATTGTTTGATTTATTCCTTGGGACAGGGAACTCACGGTACCATAGATTTGTACGATGCGCTGAAGTATTCGTGCAACTACTATTTCTACGCATTGGCATTGGGCGAAAATCCTAAAGTTCCGGGAGAGCTTGATTTTAAATTGGAACTTGAAGACATTGTAGAAATAACTGATAAGCTTAAAATGAACAAACCTACAGGGATTGAAATAAATGTTCCTTTTGAATCGGCAGGAATTGCCCCAAGTTTATACGGCAAGAAAAATATTGTGAAATTCGGTTTGAGAAATTTTCTTGAATCGGAATTGTTAAAATATAAAAAAAGAGATATAACCGTTGAAGAATATAATAAACATATAAGTACGATATTGTCTTGGGTAGATGAAAACGAGGAAATAGGCAGGGGAGAAGTTATGTCCAGACTTGAAAAAATGGGATATAACTCCGACACTCCATTGGAAGGACGATATGAAGGTCTTGCGGACTTGATAAAATACAGTTATATAAATCAGGCGATTTGGACTCCGTCAGACTCATTGAATGTTGTTATAGGACAGGGGCAAAATGCCTATACTCCAATGCAAATAGCTCAGTTGTGTTCAATTATTGCAAATGAAGGTGTGCTTAATAAACCAACTTTGGTAAAAGAAATCAGAAACTTCGACAATAGCAAAGTAATTTTCAATAAAGAAGTTGAGTCTGAAAAAATAGATATAGATTCGAAGCATTTTAAGGATATAAAAGAGGGAATGAGCAGAACCAGTTACAAGATTCAGGGAAGAGAATCGCTACCGGTTACCATTGCAGGTAAAACGGGTACGGCTGAAAGTGGAAATATCAATCCGAAAACCGGAGAACTTTATGAAGACTTCGCTTGGGAGATGGCATATTCTCCTACCGAGAATCCCGAAATCGTATCAGTTGTAATTTTGGTTCAGGGGGAAATATCATTTTATTCTTCATACGCAAATACGGATTTGATATATGCATACAATAAATATGTAAAAAAGGATTCACGATTTGATGCGGAAAGAGAATCATTTTTAAGATAGGTAGAATTATGAAATATATTTTGAGTTTGGAAAAAGAATCAGATAATATAAAACTTCTTCCCGAAGTTTTCAAAAAATTTGAAGGAAGAAGCCTTTTAATCAGTTTCATTCAGGAAAGCAGAAAATTGGAAGAAGTATTTGATGTGGAGGATTTTATAATATATGACGCGTCGGATTTTCTTCTCGGGATTGCTGATTTTGAGAAGGTTGTTACAGAAATCGACGATTATATGGACATTGTACCATCCACTTATAAAAAAAAGATTGAAGAGATTGATATAGAGGCATTTGACTTTGAGGATTTGAGCAAGTACAATAATATTTTTATTATTCTCGACAAGCAAACAAAGTATAAAAACCAAAAAAGTGAGATAGACTTGTTTAAGGGTCTTGAAAAGTTTTCAAATGATGAAGAAAAAGCGGAAATAATTTACAATAATATATTGGGAATCGAAGTTAAGACGAAATTTTTTGACAAAATTAAAAGAATAATAGGAATAAAATGAGAGATTTTAAATTTATTTTTAAAGATGATCAAAAATATATTTGCGGAGAAGTTAAAAATTCAAGGTTAATTTCCTATTATGATCTCAAATTTCATATAAAGGGGAATATTTACAGAGCCAAAGTGGAATCATATATAAAGTCGATAGACGCATATATATTGGATATTGGAGAATTTAAAAATGCGATATTGAAAAAATCGCAAAGGACTGAAAAGTTTTCCTTGGGGGATGATATACTTGTAGAAGTCGTAAATGTACCCGAGGATGAAAAATTAATAGAGGTTACGCAAAAGATAACAATTACGGATGGCAATTTAATCATATCCAAGTATTTATCAGGAAAAGTAAAGAATTCATTCGAGTACGAAAATTATACTTTTATAAAAAGATCCGGATTTGACGAAGATTCATGTATAAATAGATGTAATAATCTTATTTCCAAATATGAAAAAATTTTCAAGGAAAAAAATCTTTTGCCGACTCCAAAACTCATACACCGAAACAATTTTATGGATGAGTTCTTAATCGATTGTTCTTATGAAGTAAAGACAAATATTGACATAAACGGGTATAAGGCGGATTTGTCATTTAACCCCCAATATGATACCCTTCTTAACAATGAGATTAAAGCGATGACTCAGAGGAGTATTGATTTGCAGAACTCATCAATTACAATCGACAGACTTGAGGCGTTAACAGTAATTGATGTGAATTCAAAATCAGCTTACAAAGATCTCGACAAAGAAGTAATGAGTTACAAAGTTAATGACAGTTGTTTGGAAGAAATTTGCATTCAAATAAAGTTGAGAAATATAAAAAAAATGGTTATGATTGATTTTATTAGAATGAAGGATGAAGAAAATAAATTTAATATAATCGGTAATTTTAAAAATATTTCAAAAAAATACGGATTAAAGATTAAATTTCTTGGTTTTTCAAATTTAGGATTGTACGAAATTATAGTATTTTAGTTGACATTCCGATTGACAAAATGTTATAATTTCTTAGTGTGTAAACCGCATGTTATGGGTATCAAAGCATAGTCACCCAATACGGCGAGTAAATATAAGAGGAGGTGCACGCAATGTATGCAGTTATAATGACTGGTGGAAAGCAATACCAAGTTAAAGAAGGAGATATTATCAAAGTAGAAAAACTTGAAGTTGAAGAAGGACAAAGTTTTGAATTCGATCAAGTTTTGTTGGTTTCAAATGAAGGAGAAACTAAAATTGGTAATCCTGTAGTAGCAGGAGCTAAGGTTAAAGCTGAAGTTCTTGAACATGGTAAAGGCAAGAAAATTGTTGTTTTCAAGTATAAAGCTAAAAAAGGCTACAAGAAAAAACAAGGTCACAGACAACCATTTACAAGAATTAGAATTAGCTCAATCGTAGCATAATGACAAAAGTTACAATATATAAAGATACTGATATTTTAACGGGATTTAAAGTTGAAGGACATGCACTGTATGATATAGAAGGTAAAGATATCCTATGTGCCGCCATAAGCGTTTTGACTATCAATTCGATAAATACTATAACTGAAATCCTGAAATTAGAAGATTATATTGAGTATGCAGTTGGGGAAGTATATATTTCATTAGATATTGACACTGAAGATCTCGATGAAAGACAACTACGAGACACACAAGTTGTATTGAAAGGGTTTGAATTAGGTGTTACTTCGCTGCTGGAAGATTATTCAGAAAAATTAAACCTAGACTACAGGGAGGTGTAGAATGATTAAATTAAATTTACAGTTTTTTGCGAGTAAAAAAGGGGTATCTTCAACAAGAAACGGAAGAGATTCAAGAGCAAAAAGACTTGGTGTAAAAAGAAGTGATGGACAATTTGTTTTAGCCGGAAATATTTTGGTTAGACAAAGAGGAACTAAGATCCATCCGGGAGCTAATGTAGGAAAAGGCTCTGATGATACATTATTTGCTTGTGCAGATGGAATAGTAAAATTTGAAAGACTTGGAAAAGATAGAAAACAAGTTAGTGTTTATCCAAAAGAACAATTAGCTTAATAATTTAAAATGAGTGTGATATCCAGACAAAATATTTCAAATATTTTTTCTGGATATTTTTTACAAGAGGGTGAATATGTTTTTAGATGTAGTAAAAATTCAAGTTAGATCGGGAAATGGCGGAGACGGAGCCATAGCCTGGAGAAGAGAAAAGTATGAACCTTCTGGTGGTCCCGCAGGAGGGGACGGAGGAAACGGAGGTTCGATTATATTTAAAGCTGACAACAATGTTCAGACACTGTTGGATTATAAATATAAAAGACATTATTTTGCCGGAAATGGGGAACCCGGCAGAAAGAAAAAGCAGTACGGTAAAAAAGCGGATGATCTTATACTTAAAGTTCCGGTGGGAACCTTAATCAGAGAGTCGGGAAGCAATAAACTTATTTGTGATCTTAGTGAACCTGGCAAGGAGTTTGTTGTTGCCAAAGGCGGCAGAGGGGGAAGAGGTAATGCAAAATTTGCAAACTCTGTAAGACAGGCTCCGAGATTTGCAGAACCCGGAGAAAAAGGTCAGGAGATAGAGGTGATACTGGAAGTAAAATTGATAGCGGATGTAGGTCTTATAGGACTTCCAAATGTTGGAAAAAGCTCGCTTCTTTCGATTTTATCGGATGCTAAACCCAAAATAGCAAATTATCATTTTACGACACTTACACCAAATTTGGGTGTTGTAAAAATAGATCATGAAAATTCATATATAATTGCGGATATTCCGGGATTGATAGACGGTGCAAGCGAAGGAGTGGGCTTGGGACATCAATTCCTGCGCCATGTTGAGAGAACGAGACTTTTAGTTCATGTTTTGGATATGGCAGGCAGTGAAGGAAGAGATCCTTTGGAAGATTTTGAAATCATATCAAATGAATTATATAAATATAATGAAAAATTAAGAGAAAAGAAACTTATCGTAGCGGCGAACAAAATGGACATACCGGGAGCATATGAAAATCTTGACCGATTTAAAGAAAAGTATCCTGATTTGCCTGTTTTAGAAACATCGGCAGCATTGACAACAGGTGTTAAAGAGTTGAAATTCTACATTTTTGAACAACTAAAAGATGTTCAAAAAGTTTATGAAACTTTTGATGAAGAAATGATTAATCTTGAGGAATTCTTCGTTGTTGACAGAACCGTAAATGTTGAGATGAAAGACGGAATTATTTGTGTAACGGGTAATCCGGTGGAAGAATTGCTTAGAAGAACTAATTTTGAGGATTATGAATCAATCATGTTCTTTGAAAGAACTCTTGGAACAATGGGAATAATGGACAGAATTCTCGATTTAGGAGTTGAGGATGGAGATATTATAAATCTTGCCGGATACGAAATGGAATATTATGGATAGGAGATAAGATGATAACTTCAAAACAAAGATCATATCTGAAATCACTGGCAAACACTATGCAACCGAAGGTAATAATCGGTAAAAACAGTTTGACGGAAACGGTTTTGAAACAAATTGATGATACCTTAAAAGCCGGTGAATTGGTAAAAATAAAAATACTTAATAACAACCTTGATGATCACAATGAGATTGTGCAAACAATTCTTAAAGAGTTGAATTGTGAATTTGTTTCTCATTTGGGATCAAAATTTGTTGTGTACAGAGAGTCTGAAGATAAATTAATTCAATTACCATAGGTATAATATGAAAAAAATAGGAATATTCGGATCATCTTTTAACCCTATTCACATTGGGCATCTCATTATTTGTGAAAGGGCTAGAGAAGAGTTGGATTTGGATGAAATACTTCTGATTCCAACTTTAAACCCGTACCATAAAAGAGTTGATTTGGCTAGTTTTAATGATAGGGTTAAGATGTTGAAAGCAAGTGTAAGTGATAATCCTAATTTTAGAATCTCTGAAATTGAATCGGATATTATAGGTAATTCATACAGTCTTAATGTTATAAAAAGACTTAAGGAGATACAAAAAGCGGATTATTATTTTATAGTAGGCTCGGATAGTCTTGAAAAAATTCATACTTGGTTTAGATATGAGGAATTTCTATCCGAGATTAAATTGATTGTGTTTAAAAGACCAAATCACGATGTTGACGAATTAATTGAAAAGTATAAAAAAAATACCGAGATCTATTACTTTGATGATGTTCAGATCGAAATATCTTCATCCGATATCAGAAAAAGGATAAAATATAATAAAAGCACGAAATATATGTTGCTTGAAAAAACCATTGAATATATTGAAGATAATAATCTTTATAAATTAATGGAATATGAAGATATAGTTGAAGACTTGAGAAAAAAATTAAAACCTTCGAGATTTGAGCATGTTTTAAGAGTTGTTGAGACGGCTCTAAATATTAATTCAAAATTGAAGCTTGAACTGAGCGAAGAAAAAGTTAGACTTGCAGCCGTGTTACATGATTGTGCAAAAGATTTAGAGCAAATTTATTTTGAAATGTTCCAAGAAAAGTATTCTCTGGATGAAGGTATACTGAATCCTCCGTTTCTGGCTCATACCAAACTGGGATCCATAGTTGCAAAGGAAGTTTATGGAGTAATGGATGAGGAAATTATTGAGGCGATAAGAAACCATACTACGGGCAAGGCAAATATGTCTACTTTGGACAAATTGATCTATTTAGCGGACTATGTTGAACCGGGCAGACAATTTCCCGAAGCTGAAATTGCAAGAAAAAATCTTGAAAATGGATTGGACAGTGCAATAATTCAAGTTTTAAATCAAGAAATTGAGTATCACAGCAAAAAAAATAGTATAATGGATATGAGAACAATCGAAGCGAGAGACTATATTTTAAGGGGGAATAATGAACAAACTTGATATAGTGGTTAAAGCATGTGATGACAAATTGGGAGAAAATATTTCAGTTTTAGAAATTAAGGAAAAATCTTCCATAGCAGACTACTTTGTAGTCGTTACAGGTAACAGCACATTACATACACAAGCCATAGCTAATGAGATAGAATTTAAATTGGAAAAAGAAGGGTATTCAGTACTTGGACAGGAAGGTTTTAGAGAAGGAAGCTGGATTCTTATGGACTTGGGAGACATTATAGTTCATATATTTACCAAGGACGGTAGAGAATACTACGGATTGGAAAAACTGTGGGATTAATGACAGCTCACTGAGAGGTGAGTGTGAAGATTAAACATTATTTGGACAAAATAGTTATTTTTGTCTTCGTTATCATTTTTGTGGTAGTTGGATATCTAAATAAAGATACATTCTTATCAAAGGAAGAAAATCATCAAAAATCGCAATTTGGCGATGAAAAACACAAGAACCGTAAAAATGACAAAAATTTTGAAGAAAAGAAGGAAGAAAATAAAATCAGTGATTCTAAAATATTGGTTCATATAACGGGGCATGTAAAGAATCCGGGAGTTTACGAATTGCGGGAAGGTGCAAGGCTAAACGACTTGATAAAACTTTGCGGAGGACTTTTGGATAATTATGATGAAAACATCAATCTGGCGATAATCCTTAGGGATGAAATGAAAATTCACATATATGAAAAAGGTGAAGAAAAAAATCCGGAAATTTCAAAGCGATTGGATTCCGATAAAATTGATATAAACTCGGCAAAAAAAGAAGAACTCATGTCCATACCGGGAATCGGTGAAAAAAAAGCCGATGATATTATAGAGTATAGAAAGACTCAAAAGTTTAAAAAAATTGAGGATTTAACCAATGTGAAAGGAATCGGACAAAAAACCTTAAACAAGATAAGAGACAAATTAGAAGTCAGGTGATTGAAAATTACACAATTATTTGATATAATTGAACCTACGTTAAGATTACAAGAGTGAAAGGAAAGATCATGGAAACTGTATTAATAGTGTTACTAGTTATTTCTAGTATAGTAATTATTCTTACTACAATGTTAATGGATCCTAAGACGGAAGGTATGGGAGCATTATCTGGTTCAGAAACAAATGTTTTCGGTAAATCAGCATCAAAGGGAAAAGAAAAATTATTAAGTAGATTGACAATAATTTTTGCTGTAGTATTTATGATTACAAGCGTTCTTATTGCTGTACTTTCAGCTAAAGCACTGTAACCTTGAGGTTACAGTTTTTTATTACAACAATTACAGATAATATTAATAAGAGGATAAAATGACAAAAAAATTAATTGAAGGAACTCTTTCAATAAATAAGTCAGGATTCGGCTTTGTTGTGCCTGATGACAAAACGATGGAAGACATATTTATACCAAGAGATGATATAAATAAAGCTTTGGATAAGGATAGGGTTAAGGTCAAAATCATAAAACAAAAAACAAAAGAAAATAGGGCCGAGGGTAAAATAGTAGAGGTTATTGAAAGAAATAATTCCATTTTGATCGGAAGATTTGAAAAAGTCAAAAATTACGGTTTTGTCGTACTTGACGGAAACAGAAATATTCATGATATTTTTATACCTACAGAAAATATAAACGGAGCTAAAAACGGTGACAAGGTAATTGTTGAGATAGACTTTTTTAACAAGAAAGACAAGAATCCTACAGGAATCATAAAGGAAGTTTTAGGCGGTATAAATGATTTGGGAATTGAAATACTTGCTATCGCAAAGAAGTATGAATTGCCCGACATCTTTTCAAAAGAAACTATAAATTATGCCAAATCTTTACCAAAATCTTTGACGGAAGAAGACTATAAAAACAGGGAAGATTTCAGGAATTTATTCACGGTAACAATTGACGGAAGAACATCAAAGGACTTTGATGATGCGATTTCGATAGAAATGGAAGACGATAAATATGTTTTATATGTTCATATTGCCGATGTGACGCATTATGTAAAGGAGAAGACCGATATTGATAATGACGCTTTGGAAAGAGGAAATTCCGTATATTTGCTGGATAGAGTTATACCGATGTTTCCTGAAGAATTATCAAATAATTTATGTTCTTTAATTCCCGAAGAAGATAGACTTGCAGTAACAGTAAAAATGTATTTTAACGAAAAAGCAAAACTGTTGGACTATAAATTTTATGAGTCGGTAATCAACAGTGACTACAGGTTGGTGTATGATGATGTTTCTGATTATATAGAAAAAAAATCAAATGTATATAAAGATAATCTATTATGTGAAAAACTTGACTTAATGTATGATTTAAGTCAAAAATTGCAAAATAGAAGAGATATGAAAGGTGCATTGGATTTTAATTTTAAGGAAACGGAGATAGAACTTAACGAGCTTGGGGAACCAATAAAAATAGGGATCGCGGAAAGAAGAGAAGCAAACAGATTGATTGAAAATTTTATGGTTGTGACAAACGAGGTCGTAGGAGATCATTTTGCAAACATATCCGTTCCGTTTATGTATAGGGTTCATGAGAAACCTTCCGAAGAAAAATTGATGGAATTAAAAAAAATCATATCCAAATTCGGCCTTATTATAAAAGGACAGGAAATATATTCGAAAGATTTACAAGAGATATTGAAAAAAGTCGAAGGTACCAATATTGAAATGCTGATTAATAATTTAATGTTGAGATCGATGAAAAAAGCTGAATACAAGAGGGAGCCGGACATACATTTCGGGTTGGCGAGCCATAATTATTCCCATTTTACGGCGCCTATAAGAAGGTATAGCGATGTTGTGGTGCACAGGATATTGAAGAATTCTCTACACAATTTTTACAGAAAGCCGAAGAGAGCATATCTTAAAAAACTTGATTATATCGCTGAGCATGTTTCCGAGATGGAGAGAAGGGCGGAAGAAGCGGAAAGAGATGTTGAGGAACTTAAAAAAGCTGAATATATGAAGGACAAAATCGGTGAAGTATTTGAGGGAACAATCAGTTCTTTGACCAATTTCGGAATTTTTGTAGAACTTGAAAATACGGTTGAGGGACTTATTCATTTTAGAAATTTTACCGACGATTATTATGAATTTGACGAAGAAAATTATATAGTTATCGGTACGGAAACCGGGAAAACCTATGAACTCGGACAAAAAGTGAGAGTAAGGGTTGAGGGAGTGAGTATAGAACTCAGAGAGATTGATTTTAAGTTGGTGAAAGATGAAAGAGGAAAAAAAAATAATAGCAAATAATAAAAAAGCCAGACATGATTTTTTTATAGACGAAGTTTTTGAAGCCGGAATAGTCTTGAAGGGAACCGAAGTTAAGAGTTTAAGGCAGGGGAAAGTTTCGGTTAAAGAATCCTTTTGTGTAATTGAAAAGGGAGAGGCTTTTATAGTCGGTATGCATATAAGCCCTTATGAATTCGGAAACAGATTTAATGAAGACCCTTTAAGAAAGAGAAAACTTTTGTTAAATCGCAGAGAGATAAATAAAATTCTCGGAAAAATTAAAGAAAAAGGTAATGCTTTTGTACCTCTGACCGTATATATAAAAAACGGTTTGGTAAAAGTTGAAGTTGCACTTGCAAGAGGTAAAAAACTATACGACAAAAGAGAAGATATAGCAAAAAAAGATGCAAATAAAAAAATTCAACAGGCTTTGAAATACTAGATGAATTCCGGTATTTATCTTTTTCTGTGTGGATTAAATCTGCAATATAGCTTTTAAATGATACTTTAACTTAAGGAGATTTTATGATTTATTTTTATGTTTTTCTTGCGTTACTGGTATTGGCGGTAGTACTTTCTTTAAGTAACAAAAGAAGAATTAAGAGAAATTTAAAGTCATCATGGGGGAAATATCCCGGTTATGAATTTAGGGAAAAAGAAAACGAAAAAATTCTTAAGGAATCTTTTGAAATAATTAAAAGATTTCATGATGGAGATAAGATTATAGATGATTATACATGGAATGATTTGGAGATGCAGTTGATATTTAATCGCATTAATAAAACCGAGTCTACAATAGGAGCTCAGGCTCTGTATAACAGGTTAAGAATTATCAAAGAAAATCAAAAGGATAAAGAATATCTGGAATCATTGGAAGAATTTTTTGAAAAGGATGAGAAGAAAAGAACAGATTGCCAATATATTTTTTATAGACTCGGAAGAATAAAGAACACAGGGATTTTTGAGTTCTTAAATTCGGGGATTACGGATATGTCTAATAATTTATGGATGTATTTATTAATGGGATTGATTCCTTTGATATCGGCAATAGTATTATATTTCAGACAAAATTTGATTATTTTTTCCGTATTATTTATTTCAATTGCGATGAATATGTTTTATTCCATAAACAAATATAAAAAAATCCAAGGGCAGATTCATAAAATTAATTATATTTCGAATTCTGTTTATACAGCGAAAAATCTTGTGAAATTTGAAGTACCTATCGGCGACAAGTTGAGGAATAAAATCGAAAAACTTAAAAAAATAAAAAGGATTTCATATATCGGACAGATAGATTCGGGGAGTGATTTCGAGTACATATCTTACTACTTAAACGCCATATTTATGCTTCCTTTGATTGCATACTATTATGTCGTAAAGGAGATTAAAAGAAATCAGGAAGAAATTTTGATATTTTTGCAGATGCTTGGAGAAATTGAGGTGGCGATTGCAGTATTAAACTACAAAATTGCGTCGAAAGATTATTGTATTCCTAAATTTATAGATGAGAGAAAAATCCGAGCAAAGGATATATTTCACCCCATGTTGAATGCTCCTGTAAGGAACGATGTGATTTGGAATGATAATACATTGGTTACGGGTTCAAATGCTTCAGGTAAATCCACTTATGTAAAGAGTATCGCTATAAATGCACTTTTGTCTCAAACTCTGTATTTAGCACATGCAAAAGAGTTCTCATTAAAAAAGGGAAATATACTCACATCAATGGCGATAAAAGACAATTTGGTGGAAGGGGAAAGTTATTTTATAGCCGAGATTAAATCTTTGAAGAGGATTGTAAATGATTTGCAAAACAATCAATCATATTATTTTGTAGATGAGATTTTAAAAGGAACAAATACCGTTGAAAGAATTGCCGCATCTTCAAGTATCATAAACTACTTTGTCGATAATGAGGCACTGTCCTTTATAGCTACGCATGATATAGAACTTACTAAAATGCATGGAAATGTAAGAAATATTCATTTTAAAGAGAAGATTATCGAGGGTGATAGAATAGAATTTGATTATAAGGTCTACGAGGGTCCATCCAAGACTACAAATGCGATAAAGTTATTGGAAATAATGAGTTTTCCTAAAAATATTACAGACAGGGCAAATGAGAGAGCCGACAATTTTTTGAAACTTGGTAAATGGATATTTGATAGAAATTAATTTAAAAAGGTAGCTGAATGTAAAAATTCAACTACCTTTTATCAATTATTTTATAAATTCGTCTAAAACATTCAATATGTCTTGAGGATCGTTTGTTGTAATAAGCTTGTCTATTAAGCTTGGATCTTTTGAAATCGTAGCAATTCCTGAAAGAATTCTTAGGTGATTATTTCCTTTTCCGGCAGTTGCAATAAGTACTTCAGCGGTCTTATCATCTCCGAAATTAATCCCGTTCTTATACTGAGCAACAATCAAGCCTGATTTCAAAATCAATTCTTGAGATTCTCTATCCCCGTGCGGAATAGCTATACCGTAATCAATATAAGTGTTTAACATTCTTTCCCTATTTAACATAGATTCAATATACTCTTCATCTACATAGCCCGCTTCAACCAACTTGTTACCGCAAAATCTTATTGCTTCTTCTTTGGTAGTTGTTGCGAGATTTACAAAAATATTGGATTTTAAGATTTCAATATCTTCTTTTTTTCCGAACATTTTTACCCCCTTTTAAAAGTTTTATTTTCTTCTAGTATACACTAGATTTCCTTTAATATAAACATCTTTTACATTATTTACACCAAAATTATAAAATATATAGTCTATATTCGGTGCGTCAAAAATAACGAAATCGGCATCTTTTCCTATATTAAAACTTCCTTTTGTATCGTTAATTTCAAGGCTGTAACTGGCGTTTACAGTTACTGCGTTTAATATTTCGACCGGAGTAAGTTTCATCATATAACAGGCTATGAACATTGCCATTTGTAAATTTTGTGAAGGACAAGATCCCGGATTATAATCCGAACAAATAGTTATTGCATTCCCGTATTTCAAAAAGTCTTTGGCTCTTGCATAAGTGCTTTTCATCAGACTGAAAGTGGTAGCGGGCAACAAGTTGGCTATAATATTGTTTTTTGCCATTTTTGCCATGTCTTCGTCAGTTGTTGCCATTAGATGTTCGCATGATATTGCTCCCAAGTCTACAGCTACATCAATTCCGCCGATGCTTACAATTTCATCGGAGTGGATTTTAGGTCTCAGACCGTACTCCAGCCCTTTAACTAAAATATCTCTGGTTTCTTCGGCAGTAAAAACACCTTCTTCACAAAAAACATCCTGATATTTGGAAAGCCCTCTTTCTGCAACTACGGGAATGATTTTATTTTTGATTAAATCTATATAAGCTTCTCTATTATTTTTGTATTCCTTCGGAACGGCATGAGCTGCCATAAATGTAGGAACTATGTGAATTGGATGATTTTGATTTAAGTTTTTCATGACTTCAAGTTGTTTAATTTCTGTATCAAAATCCAGACCGTAGCCACTTTTTCCTTCAACTGAGGTAACACCGTAACTCAGCATATCATTAAGAATATTAAAAGATTTATCATAAAGAGATTCAAAGTCTGAACGCCTTGTTGAATCGACAGTATTTAATATTCCTCCTCCGGAGTTAAGTATTTCCATGTAACTTACTCCGTTGAGTTTAAGAGCGAATTCATGTTCTCTGCTGCCGCCAAATACGAAATGTGTATGTGAATCTATCAAACCCGGCGTAACAACCCGATTTTCGACATCAATAATTTCTGTTTTTTCATCTGTCAAATGTGAAAAATCTCCTGTGCCATATGCAGATATTTTTCCGTCTTTTATAGCCAGGTACGCACTTTTTATTATTTTTGCCTCATTTAATTCATTTCCCTTAAGAGGAAATCCGTTATCCGTAGGAACAAAAAGTTCTCCGATATTTTTAAGCAATAAATTGGCTTTCATTAATACTCCTTGCATAATAATTAAATTAGTTGTCAAATATATTTATGATTTAATAATACCTCAGTTATCAGAAAATCTCCAATAAAAAAGTTTGTCACATAATGTGGCAAACTTTTGTAATATTAATATCCTATAAAATTATCTGTAAATATATTTGACTTTTCAACGCCCATACTTTGAAGTTTTTCGCTGAAGAAAGCGTTCATTCCCGGAGAACCCGCGATTAAGTATTCAGCCTCATTTAAAGTTTCTTTTACATAGTTGTCAACTTTTTCGTTGAATTCATCTCTATGGGAAATAAAGTGGAAATCAAGATTAGGCATTGCTTTTTTAATTTCTTCAAAAGTATCAACATATGCAAATTCGCCTCTATCATCTGAGTAGAATACTGTGAATTGTTGATTTTCCAAATTTTCATTTTGCAAATGTCTGAAAATTGATCTGATTGGAGTAATACCGATTCCCCCTGCAATAATAAGTGACTTTTTAAATTCAGAATGCACATTGAAATTTCCAATCGGCTGAGTCATAAGAATTGTATCTCCGACTTGTAATTTATTTAGAAGTATTTCTTTGAAGCTTGTATGAGGCTCTGCAATTCTTGTAGTGAACATCACAAATCCGTCTTCCATTGTTGAAGCAACTGAAAATACTCTCGTAGGTTTATCGCCTTCATCAACCTGATGATCCTTAAATTTAAACATAGCGTGTTGTCCTGCCTTCCATTCCATTCCTTCAGGAATTTCAAGTACAAAACTGTACGTATCACTAGTTTCTTTTACAATCTCTCTAACCTTAGTTTCTAAAAAGTTCATAATATCCTCCTATACCTTTCTAACACTCATTATAACTAATCAATATTTAATATTCAATGATAAATTACTTTTACTTCACTATTTAATAAAGTAATCAAACATTTTCCAGTCTTTATCAAATGATATTTTAAAAATAATTTCTCCATTATCATAATTTACTTTTGATGTTACCAAAACATAATCTTTATTTTCCACTTTGTAAATGGTCACATCTTGGCTCAATATTTCTTTAAAACTACCAAAAGAGTCCAAATATACCTTGACCTGAGAATTTATCACCTCATCAGTCAGTGCGTTTTTGGTAAAATCAGTACTTCTGTTCTTTATCTCGTCAAAATTTCTTTCATTTGTCAGTTTAATTACTTCCTTTGCTTTTTCTTTAGCTGTATAATATTTATCCTTGTCTTGTTTTGAACATCCGATTGAAAATATTAAAAAAGCTGAAAAGACTGTCAGCAATACTATAAATTTTTTCATGCATCCTCCCTAGAATAATATTTTTTTGAATAAATCGCATAGTATAAAAATGCGCAAGAAATTGCAAATAATAAAGTTTCAATAATGACAATACTTGACACATAGGAATTGATTAAATAAGGAAACATATTTACTGAAGTGTGTAAAAAAATTGCTACAATATAATATGAAAACTTTTTATTTCTCAAAAAACCGTTCCAAATTATTACGGTTAACCCAATATGTATTAAAGTGGCCGAGATTCTTTCAATAAATGAGTAAATATCAGGATGAATGCCGGAGTAATACAATATATAGAATATAAAAAATATCTCTGCGACAGCATGTCCCAATCCGAATAAAATTGCTTGAAAGTAGTTATTATCACTTTTGAAAACCATTTTGAAGAAAAATCTCCCCGTTTCCTCAAATAATCCCGCTGTAAAAGCAAGGAAAAAGGCACCTTTAAGCGGATTCATAAATAAAATTTGATACTCGGAAAAAGTCTGTAGGTATTTGAGAATATTTATTCTCAATAAAGGTTGAGTTATTAAGAAACAGGAAATACCTAAAACAAGCCAATAAAATGAATTTATTCTTTTAATACCATCACCTCCATGATAATATACTATCATTTTAAATGAATTTTGGAAATCCATTTCATTCATAATAGTTTTGATTATTGGTATCATTTGATATAATTATCTCGGGAGGGATGACATGAGAGATATAGAGTTTTTGATAGATAAATTACCGAGTAAAAGTGAATTTGAAAAGGGAATCAGGAGAGCGCCTAAACGAGATTTTAAACTTAATGAGAAGCAGACTGCAACGGCATTGAAAAATGCTTTAAGATATATTTCGCCTGAACTGCATGAGGAAATATTGCCTGAATTTTATGATGAATTGATAAATTACGGAAGAATTTACGGATATAGATTCAGACCTCAAGGGAAAATATATGGAAAGTCGATTGAAGAGTACAAGGGAAAATGTTTGGAAGCAAAAGCGTTTCAAGTTATGATTGACAACAATCTTGACTTCGATGTTGCACTATATCCTTATGAATTGGTAACATATGGTGAAACCGGATCGGTTTTTCACAATTGGATGCAATACAATTTGGTTAAAAAATATCTTGAAGTAATGAAGGACGATCAGACTCTGGTAATTCAATCGGGTCATCCTGTAGGTTTATTTAAATCCAGAAAAAATTCTCCAAGAGTAATAATTACAAATGCTCTTATGATCGGAATGTTTGATAATCTGAATGATTGGGAAATCGCCGAGGAATTAGGAGTTGCAAATTACGGACAAATGACGGCGGGGGGATGGATGTACATAGGACCTCAAGGCATAGTTCACGGCACATATAATACAATACTGAATGCAGGAAGATTAAAACTCGGCATTAAGGAAAATGAAGATTTAAAAGGCAAGTTATTTGTTACTTCAGGATTAGGTGGAATGAGCGGTGCACAGGGAAAGGCGGCAAATATTGCAAATGCGGTTTCGATTATTGCGGAAGTAGACAAGTCCAGAATTTTGACCAGGTATGAACAAGGTTGGGTAGATATTTATACTGACGATTTGGAACAAATTGTAAGTTTAGCAAAAGAGCATATTCAAAACAAGAAACACATCGCTATTGCATATCATGGAAATGTTGTTGATTTGCTTGAATACTTATATGGCAAAGAAATTCATATAGATTTATTGTCCGATCAAACTTCATGTCATAATGTATACAACGGAGGATACTGTCCTGTAGGTATTACATTTGAGGAAAGAACCGAATTGCTGAAAGAAGATAAGGAAAAGTTTCAAAACCTTATAGATAAAACATTGAAACAACATTACGAAATCATTAAGAAATTAACTGCAAAAGGTACTTATTTCTTTGATTACGGAAATTCATTTATGAAAGCTATTTTTGATGCAGGAGTTAAGGAGATATCAAAAAATGGAATTGATGAAAAGGATGGTTTCATATGGCCTTCATATGTCGAAGATATCATGGGACCATTGTTATTTGATTACGGATATGGACCTTTCAGGTGGGTTTGTCTAAGTGGAAAACCCGAAGATTTGAGAATTACCGATAAAACGGCCATGGAGTGTATCGATGTCAACAGAAGGTATCAAGATAGAGATAATTATAATTGGATCAGAGATGCTGAAAAAAATAAATTGGTTGTCGGAACTCAAGCGAGAATTCTTTACCAAGATGCAAAAGGAAGGATGAAAATTGCCTTAAAATTCAATGAATTGGTGAGAAATAAAGTAATCGGACCGATTATGATCGGAAGAGATCACCACGATGTTTCAGGGACAGATTCCCCATTCAGAGAAACATCAAATATTAAGGACGGTTCCAATGTTATGGCCGACATGGCTGTACAGTGCTTTGCGGGAAACGCAGCCAGAGGAATGAGTTTAATTGCACTTCACAATGGTGGAGGTGTAGGAATAGGAAAATCTATAAATGGAGGATTCGGTTTGGTTTTAGACGGAAGTGAAAGAGTTGATGAAATCATAAAACTTTCCTTAAACTGGGATGTAATGGGCGGAGTAGCGAGAAGAGCCTGGGCAAGAAATGAAAATTCAATTGAGGTTGCTAAAGAATATAACGAAGAAAATGAATTTGATCACATTACAATTCCGAGTATTCCTAAAGATGATTTAGTAGAGAAATTTGTTAATGATATGTGGAGATAAAATGGATAAAATAATAATAGATGGAAACGGCCTGACATTGGAAGAACTTTTGGATGTTGCGAGAAAGGGTAAAAAGGTTGAGGTTTCAGAAAGTGCAATTGAGAGGATCAATTATTCAAGATCAATAATAGACGAAATTGTTGAGTCCAAAAAGACTGTATACGGGGTAAATACGGGATTCGGTTCACTTGCAAAGGTGAGTATTTCCAAAGATTATACTAAACAACTTCAGGAGAATCTGATAAGAAGCCACGCATCCGGTTTCGGAGATCCTTTGGATATAGACCAGACAAGAGCGGTTATGCTGGTCAGGATTAATTCATTGATAAAAGGTTATTCGGGAATAAGGCTTTCAGTCATAAATACATTGGTAGAAATGTTGAACAGAGGAGTTCACCCGGTTATTCCGAACAAGGGCTCTCTTGGAGCTTCCGGAGACTTGGCTCCGCTTTCTCATATGGTATTGCCTCTTTTGGGATATGGAAGGGCAAATTATAAAGGGGAGATAATGGAAGGCAAAGAAGCTATGAAAAGAGCAGGAATTTCACCTTTAAAACTTGAGTCTAAGGAAGGGTTGGCATTGATAAACGGCACTTCCGTATTGACTGCAATCGGTGCACTCGCCCTATATGATGCTATCAGATTGGAAAAATTCAGCGATATTATAGCGGCACTTACACTTGAAACTCAAGAAGGGATAATTGACGCCTTTGATCACAGGCTGCATGAAATAAGACCTCACAAGGGACAAATGAAAACGGCGGAAAATATAAGGGCTTTGACGGAAGGATCCGAATATTTGACTCGTCAAGGAGAAAAAAGGGTCCAAGATGAGTATTCTTTGAGATGTATTCCACAAGTTCACGGTGCTACGAAAGAGGCTATAGAATATGTAAAAAATAAGGTGGAAATTGAAATAAACTCGGTTACGGATAACCCTATAGTTACACTTGAAGGTGATGTAATTTCCGGGGGAAATTTTCACGGAGAAATGATGGCGATACCTTTTGATTATTTATGTATGGCTATTTCAGAAATAGGAAATATATCCGAGAGGAGAATGGAAAGACTTATAAATGGAAAACTTTCAAATAATCCTTCATTTTTGGTAAAGCAGTCAGGGATTAATTCGGGTTTTATGATAGCTCAATATGCAGCGGCATCGCTTGTAAGCGAAAATAAAATACTGTCTCATCCGGCTTCAGTGGACTCAATTCCTTCAAGTGAAAATCAGGAAGATATAGTTAGCATGGGAACAATTGCCGCAAGAAAAGCATATGAGATTTCCAAAAATGTTCATAGGATTCTGGCAACTGAATTATTGGCGGCTTGTCAAGCTATTGATTTTAAAGAAAAAAAGAAATTAGGTATAGGTTCTGAAATTTTATACAAAGAATTCAGAAAAAGGATTAATTTTATAAATGAAGATAAAGAAGTTTTGATGTATGAAGAGTTGGATAAAGCTTGTCATTTTATGAAAGATGATGAAATAATCGGAAAAATTGAAAATGCTATAGGCATTATATTGTAGGAGGAAAGATGAATAGAATTGTACAATCAATTCCGAACTTCAGTGAAGGTAGAGACAAAGAAAAAATAGAAAGAATCGTTGATTCGGTTAGAAATATTGCGGGTGTTAAATTGGTTGATTATTCTTCCGACGAGAGTCACAACAGATCTGTTGTAACTCTTTTGGGAAGTCCTGAAAAAGTAGTTGAAGCTTTGACAAATTTGGCGAAGGCTACTTCTGAAGAAATTGATATGACAAAACATGAAGGAGCCCATCCGAGAATGGGAGCATTGGATGTTGTACCCCTTGTTCCGATACAGGGAATAACGATGGAAGAGACAGTGGAGTTTGCAAAACAAGTTGCAAAAAACATTGCAGATTTGGGAATACCTGTGTATTTATATGAAGAAGCGGCAACTACTCCGGAAAGAAAAAACCTTGCAAATGTAAGAAAAGGAGGATATGAGGGCTTTTTTGAAAAAATCAAGGAAAATAATTGGAAACCCGACTTCGGTCCGTCAATCATGAATGAAAAATCGGGAGCTACAGCAGTTTCTGCAAGGGAGCATCTCATAGCCTTTAATGTAAATTTAAGTACATCAGATGTTGAAATAGCGGATAAAATCGCCAAAAAAGTCAGATTCATAGGCGGTGGATTGAGATTTGTAAAAGCCATGGGAGTTTTGCTTGAAAACAGAAACATTGCTCAAGTATCAATGAATTTGGTAAATTACAAAAAATCATCAATTTACTCGGTTGTCGAATTTATAAAAATGGAAGCAAGAAGATATGGAGTGTCCGTGGTAGGTACTGAAGTAATAGGACTTGTGCCTATGGACGCTTTGGTACAAAGCGCGGAATATTATCTTCAAATTGAAGACTTTAAACCGAGTCAAATTTTGGAATACAGGCTTTTGGAGGGAAAACAGGATGAAATTGATTAATCATGATTATTCTCAGTACTTGGAGGTTTTATCTTCCAATTCGCCAAGTCCGGGAGGCGGATCCGTATCGGCTATTAGCGGAGGTTTGGCTGTAGCACTATTTCAAATGGTATGCAATATAACAAAGGATAAAAAAGAATTTGCGGAAAAAAGGGAAGAAATGCTTGATCTTGTTGAAAGGACGGAAGTTTATAAAGCTTTTTTCGCAAGAGCTGTAGATGAAGACAGCGAAGCTTTTAATTTGGTAATTCAGGCGTTCAGGATGCCAAAGGACACGGAAGAAGAAAAAAGTATTCGTAGTGAAAAAATCCAAGAGGGATATAAACATGCAGCCATGGTGCCTTTCAGGGTGGGTGAAATGGGGTATGAATTCATCGGTTACTTGGAAGAAGCGATGGACAAAACAATAGCTTCAGCAATCACGGATATATTTTCGGCGGCACTTCAAATCAGGGCTTGCATAGTAGGGGCATTCATAAATGTAAAAATAAATCTTAAGTCGATAAAAGATGAAGAATTCGTGCAGGAACTTACTGAAAAAATACAAAACTATGAGTATGAAATGAATAAGAGGATTGAAAAAATTCTTTCAGAGATTGAAGGAGTGTTAATTTAAAATTTCTGAGGTGATTTATGAAATATAAGGAATTGATTGATATTATAATGGACTCGGACAATATAGTTTTTTTCGGAGGCGCAGGAGTTTCCACAGAGAGTGGAATTCCGGACTTTAGATCAGCTACCGGACTATACAATAGAAAAAATAATACAGGATATTCACCTGAGTACATGCTCAGTCATGATTTTTTGGTGATAGACAAAGAGGGGTTCAGCGATTATTATAAAGAGAATTTAATCGTGAAGGAAGTAGAGCCGAATATAACTCATAAAGTTTTGGCTAAACTTGAAGAAATGGGGAAATTAAAGGCTGTAATTACTCAAAATATCGACAGTTTACATCAAAGAGCAGGCTCTAAAAAAGTCTATGAGCTACATGGAAATCTGAGAGACTTTTATTGTGTAAAATGCGGGAAGATTTATGAAGAGAAAGAAATAATTGAAACCAAGGGGGCAAATTATTGTTCTTGTGGTGGATATATTCGTCCGGATGTTGTATTATATGGAGAGGCATTACCTGAAAAACAAATTACAAAGTCTTTGGATGCAATAGCAAAAGCGGATGTATTAATTATTGCAGGAACATCTTTGACTGTTTATCCGGCAGCAGGATTTATAAACTATTATAATGGAAATAAATGTATTTTGATAAATAGGGAAAAAACTCAGAACGACAGAATCGCTGATTATTTAGTGCACGATTCATTAGGTAATTTCTTTGGTGAGCTGAACGAATCGATTGAAAATCGGAGAAATGATGGAAAATAAACTAAAAAAATTTTATTTGAAAGATTCAAATGAAAGACTAAAAATTTTGAATGAAGTCGGATATATAAAAGATGCGGAAAAACCTTTTTTTAGCACCGAAAGATCCAGTTCAATAGTAGAAAATCATATTTTTAATTTTGAAATTCCTTTGGGCGTTGCATTAAATTTTAATATTAACGGTAAAGACTATATTGTTCCGATGGCTACTGAAGAACCTTCTGTTATTGCTGCAGCAAGTAACGGAGCCAAAACATTATCGAAAATAGAAGCGACATGTACACAGAAAAATGTAATAGGGCAAATAGTTTTGCATGAAATTGAAGATGTCGACTTTGTGAGCAATGCAATTATTGAAAATAAAGAAATAATAATCGAAAAGGCAAAGAGATTGACTGCATCCATGATCAAAAGAGGAGGAGGTCCCAGAAATTTGTGGGTTGAAACCTTCGAAGATGGAGAGGATGGATATGTCTCTATGTATCTATCTATAGATACGGTTGATGCAATGGGGGCAAACACAATTAATACCGTTCTGGAGGATATTTCGGAATATATAGACGAAATTACAAGATCAAAATTTTTGATGAGAATAATTTCAAATAATGCAATAGAATCAATAGTAAAGGCAAGAGCTGAAATTGAAATAGGAGTACTTAGCAAAGACCGTGAAGAAGCGAAAGAAATAGCTAAGAGGATTCATAAAGCCTGTTTGTACGCTAATCTTGACAAATTCAGAGCGGTTACCCACAATAAAGGAATAATGAACGGTATAGATGCCGTTCTTATCGCTACCGGGAATGATTTCAGAGCTGTTGAAGCTTCTTGTCATGCTTATGCAATTAAGGATAATAAGTACGGATCATTGACCAAGTGGATATATAATGAATTAGAAGACACTTTGGAGGGAAGTATAGAAATACCTATGTCTGTAGCTACGGTTGGAGGGACGATAAATGCAAATCCCATGGCAAAATGGTCTCTTGAATTATTGGGAAATCCTAATTCGAAGGAACTTGCACAGATAATTGCAAGTGTAGGGCTTGCACAGAATTTTTCCGCAATAAGAGCAATCGTGACAAGCGGAATCCAAAAAGGGCATATGTCACTTCATGCGAGATCTCTTGCTTCACAGGCGGGTGCAAAAGAAAAAGAAGTAGAAACAGTTGTTAATTTGTTGAAAAAACAAGATAAGATTAATTTAGAAAATGCGGTAAAGCTGTTACAAGAAATAAGAGATAAAGTATCTTATTAATAAGAGGAAAATATATGAAGATTGGTATAGATAAAATTGGTATGTATGTACCTTTAAATTATGTAGAGCTGAAAGATTTAGCAATTGAAAGAAATGTTGATCCTGATAAGTGGATGATAGGTCTCGGTCAGGAAAAAATGGCGATAGTACCCATAGATCAAGATGTCGTTTCCATGGGAGCAAATGCGTGTAATTCCATATTAAGCGAGGAAGATAAAAAATGCATTGATCAAATAATATTTGCCACCGAGTCCGGACTTGATTATTCAAAATCATGTGCCACTTATATACATGAGTTGTTGGAAATCCAACCATTTGCGAGATCATACGAAATAAAACAGGCTTGTTATTCAGCTACGGCATCTATTCAGATTGCATGTGATTATGTAAAACTGCATCCTGACAGGAAAGTATTGGTAATCTCGTCAGATATTTCAAAGTACGGTCTCAATACTCCGGGAGAAGCTACGCAGGGCGCGGGAGCCATAGCAATTTTAATATCTTCCAATCCGAGAATAATGGAGATAGGAGACTATTCGGTTGCTTATACCTGTAGCGGGTATGACTTTTGGAGACCGAATCAATTGGATTATCCTGAAGTAAACGGTAAACAATCCACTGAGTTGTATATGGGGGTTTTTGTTGAAGTTATAAAAGAATTTATCAATAGATATCCTCATAAGTTGAAAAACATAAAGAGTATACTTTTCCATTTACCATTTGCACGCATGGGTAAAAAAGCTTTGGACAAATTGGAAAGACTAATTCGGGACGGTGAATTAACAGAGAGTCAGGAGCTTAAAAAAGCAATATTAAGATGGAATGACATGTATAACAATTCTACAATATATGCCAAACAGGTGGGAAATATATATACCGGTTCTCTATATATGGCTTTGATTTCATTGCTGTTGAACAATGAAAGAATTAATGAGGGAGACGAATTCGGTTTTTTCAGTTACGGTTCGGGTTCCGTAGCCGAACTTTTTATCGGTAAAACCGTAAAAGGATTTAGAGAATATACCAATCTTGAAAGATTTACAAGACATCTTGAGAGAAGGAAGAAACTTACCGTCGAGGAATATGAAAAAGAATATTTCCACGAATCGGTTAACGAAGTGAAAAACATTGATAATACCTCAATGAATCATGAAATCGGATTTTACTTGGAAAAAGTGGAAAATAACAAAAGATATTACAATAAAAAATAAATTTTAAGAAAGCCTCATTTCTGTGAAGAACTGAGGCTTTTTTAGTTAAATAACTTGGATACAACAATATATTGATAATAATATTTCTAATCATATGTCGTACTGATACGATTTTTTTATTAAAAGTGCAATATTTATAAAAAATATACAATATAGCTTATCTTTTTCTATTGAAAATGAGGTATCTATGTTGTATAAGTATAAAGCTTTGATGAAATGTTTAGTTAAATAGGAGGTTAATATGAAAACTAAATTATTTAATAAGTGCATCAGCTTTTTTTTGGCAATTATTTTTGTCATCGGTATAGCTGTGCCTGAAACAAAAGCTCAAACGGGCAAAAATCTTACCGGAAATGTAGTATTTTCAGAGTGGGGAATACACCATTTTAATACGGGTAAAATTTTGGATAAAATTGTAAAAACTGAAACCACTGAGAAGGTAACAGTTTCATTTAAAGGAAAATTTGATTTGTCAAGTTTAGGAGCAACAATAAATGCAGGAGATTTTTTTGAAGTACAATTTCCTGAAAACTTGTTGATTGTTGATAAATCATACCCGATGCTGAATCCTGAAACAGGAGAAGAATGGGGAACAATGTCAATAGATCAAGACAATAGAAAGGCAACTTTTACTTTCAATGAAAAGGTTGAAGGTAAAAATCATGTAAAAGGTTCATTTTACGCAAAGTCTGAATTAAATGTCAAGAATATTGTCGAAAGAATTACAATAGTGTTCCCGGGAGGATTCGAACAAACGATTGAATTTATTCCTCCATATGATGGTGTACCTATAGAAGATGAAAAGATTTATAAATCCGCTTGGGGAAGTTCAACAAGTCAATACTTATCATGGATTATAAGAATTAATAGGACGGGATCTCAATTAGGAAAATCAAAAGTTGTTATTAAGGACGCGATTAATACTGATGAAGGAGCTTATTCAACTTATGTAAGAGATTCATTTAAATTAAGAGAAGGTGTGTATACTGAGCGTGTAAATTCCCGTACACATTTTAATATAACAAAAGAAGTTCCAATTACAACTGACGAGGTTGAATTTAACGCAAATCCTGAAGGCAAAGCCTTGTTAAAATTAAAAAATACATCTTTTGAGTTGGAAATAGGTGGAGATAAAGGATCAAAATCCTATCAATTATTTTACAACACAACATCAAGAGGTGATGGAACAATCGTTAAGAATGGCGGTTGGATGGAGGTTGACGGGAAACCTCAGATTGCATTTACAAAAATAAATAATAAAGAATATAATAAGGTTGTTCATAATGCAGCAGCTTTTGCAGTAAAATTTGCAGGAGCTGATGTTACCGGAGATTCAACAGGCAGAATAATTATTTCAAAATTTGATAAGAATGAAGGCGAATTATTGGAAGGCGCCGAATTTAAACTTACAAAAGAGAATGATCCTGCTTTCATGGAAACTTTGGTGACCAAAGAAGACGGAGTTGCAATATCACAACCGTTAAATGTCGGTATATACTATCTTGAAGAGACCAAAGCACCTAATGGATACCACATATTAAAAGAAAAAATTAGAGTTGAAGTTGTCGAAGATGTAGACGGTATAATTAAGCCGATACCTGTAAATGTTCCTAACATAAAGAAAATAATTGATATTAAAGCAAGAAAAATTTGGAGTGATTCTCCGGAAGGATTTGAGGCTAAATTCGGTTTGTTCTACTATTTAGAAGGAGAAACGGTAACTGATATTAAGCCTGTTCAAAATGCTCCTGAACCAATAGTAAAAAAAATAAGTGAATTCAATTATGAATATACTTGGAAAAATTTACCTACTAAAAATGCAGAAGATAAATTTATAACATATGTTGTAAGGGAACTAAATAAAGAAAATAAACCGCTAAATGACGGTGAAAAAATTGGTCTTTTTGAAGTTAAATACGATGATACAAAGCATGAAATAACAAATACCGTGACCGGACAAGAGTATATTAATATAGAAGGAAAAAAAGTTTGGGAAGGAAAAGATATTGAGGTAACCGTTGAATTATTCAGAAAGTTCAAGGGCTTAGACGGCAATATCGTTACGGAAAAACTTTATACAATACTATTGAATCAAGTTACAGGTTGGGATTTCAAGTTTGAGCAATTGGAAAAATATAATAATCTTACAGGTGAAGAGTATCAATATTATGTGGAAGAAAAACCGGTTAACGGATATGTAACAAAATATTCAAAAGATGATACCGGAAAATTTATTATTACAAATATAGAAATAGAAAAAGTTAATATTCCTGTTATAAAGTTTTGGGAGGGCCCTAAACTTGAATCCGTAGAAGTTGTTTTGTTGGCTAACGGACTTGAAACCGGAAAGAAAGTGATATTGAGCGAAGATAATAATTGGACTGACGGATTTATGGATTTGCCTAAAATAGATCAAGATGCAAATCCTATTGAATACACGGTTAAAGAAATAAAGCATAAAAATTATGATGTCGTAATAGAAGGAAGCGAAGAAAAAGGATTTACGATTAAAAACATAAACAACGAAGTTGTAAGTGTAGGCGTAAAGAAAGTATGGTTTGGACCGAAGTTGAATTCTGTTATCGTTAAACTGTTTGCTGATGAAGTTGAACTTAAAGATAAACAGATAGAGTTGAATGAAAAGAATAATTGGTCACATATTTTTGAAAATTTACCAAAGTACAACAAGGACGGAAAAGAGATTAAATACACTGTAAAAGAAGAAGTTAACGATAAATATGATACAAAGATAGAAGGTGATATGAACCTTGGCTTCTTAATTACAAATACCAATATAGAAAAGATATCCATTCCGGTTGAAAAGAAATGGGTAGGCAAAGTGCTTGAAAAGGTAGAAATAATTCTATTGAAAAATGGAGAAGAAAGCGGAAAATTGGTATTGACAGCAGATACAAATTGGAAGGGAGTATTTGAAAATCTACCAAAGTATGACGAAAAAGGCAATGAGATTTATTACAATATAAGGGAAACAAAAGTTGGAGGTTATGATACGGAAATCAAAGGGGATCAAAATAGAGGCTTTGTTGTTACAAATAAAGAGGTTCCCGAATCACCTAAAACAGGCGATACAATGAATATATTCTTCCCGATCATAGCAATTTTAATAAGTTTATCCGTATTGTTATTCGTTTCAAAAAAAAGAATCATTAAAAAATAGCAATAAAAAAGTGGCGTAAAAGCCACTTTTTTATTTTAAAAACAATACAACAGGACAATGGTCCGACCCCATTTGCTCTGCATGAATTTCAGCATCGAGAATAGAGTTTTCAAAATCTTTTGAAACTAAAAAATAATCAATTCTCCAACCTATATTTCTCTCGCGAGCTTTTGCAAAATAACTCCACCATGAGTAGGCATTTTCCAATGTAGGATAAAAATATCTGAATGTATCTATAAATCCGGAATCAAGCAGTTCGCTGAATTTATTTCTTTCCTCATCGGTAAATCCGGCGTTTTTTCTGTTTGAAGCAGGATTTGCAAGGTCTATCTCTCTATGCGCAACATTCAGATCACCACAAACTATTACCGGTTTTTTCTTGTTCAGTTCATTTAGAAATTTTCTGAAGGCATCTTCCCAAACTTGTCTGTAATCCAATCTTTCCAATTTTCTTTTTGAGTTGGGCGTATATACATTTACCAAATAGTAATTGTCATATTCGGCGGTGATAACTCTGCCCTCATTGTCGTGTTCTTCAATTCCGATTCCGTTCGTTACATTAATGGGTTCCACCTTTGTAAATACTGCTGTTCCCGAATACCCAGCTTTTGAAGCGTAGTTATAGAACTCGTAATATTGAGGTAAATCCAATTCTAATTGTCCCTCTTGCATTTTTATTTCTTGCATACAGATAATGTCGGGATCTTCATTTTGAATATATTCTAAAAATCCTTTTTTAACTGCGGCTCTTAATCCGTTAACATTCCATGAAACTAATTTCATTCTTCCTCCAACTCTTGTTTTTTCATATAAATAGCATCTTCATAAATTTGAAGCAGTTTTTTAGCTTGGTTATAATTGTCATTTTCCAAAGAGTATCTAAGTACATTTTTTTTCAGTTGTTCCTGATCTTCTTTTGAAAGATTAATGATTCTTGAGAACAATTCCTTAAATTCTTCCTTTGTATCCCATTGGAAACCGTTCATTCCTTCAATAATTTGTTCTTTGTTCGGAACATCTAATTTAATAAGTGCGGGCAAACCGCTTGCCATGGCTTCAAGCATTGAAATTGAGTGCATTTCTGAAAGAGATGCAGTGGTGTAATAATCCATAGCAGCTAAATAATTGCCGATTTCTTTATTTGGAACCGGACCATATTGTATAATTCTATCCTGAAATCCGTTTTCTTCAATATAGTTTTTGATTTTTTCATCATCCGGACCTTTTCCTATGACAAATAAAACGGCATCTTCTCTTGCAAAGTCGGAATATACCCAGTTTTCCAATAATTCCATAATATTTTTTTCATTTCCGATTCTTCCGACAAAAACAAATGCTTTTGTATTGTCACTTAGGGAATATTTTTCTCTGAATTCTTTTCTGAAAGCTTCTTTTTCAGGTGTCATTTTGAATTTTTCAAATTCTACCGCATTGTTTAAAACCACAACTTTTTTATCAATTTTCATTCTGTCCATATAATTCTGAGCTTTTTTAGATGGGCTCACAACTATTGTAGATTTTTCAAAAAATCTTTTAAAATATTTTGACGCAACTCCTTGAGAAAGTTTTTCAAAGTATTTCAATCCTACATAGAATAAGAACTCATCATATTCTGAATGCAATGTATATACTATGGGCAGGTTTTTCTTTTTTGCAACTCTTAGTCCGCTTTCTCCGATTCCGAATTCATTGTGAACATGTATTATGTCCGGATCGAAGTCAATTGCAATTTTCTCACGCTTTGGACCAATCGGTGTCGCTATTCTATATCCATATATTTTCTTTATATAAATTCCGGGTACATATACAACATTGTTTTTGATTTCTATCTCTTCCAATTTCTCGGAGCCGACAGTAACCACCAGTACCTCATGACCTAATTTTTCAAAAGTATTTTTAAGCATTTCAACATGCGTTGCAACTCCATTGATATATGGAGGGTATGTTTCACTAAATAATGCAATTTTCATATCTACCTCTTTTCCTTTCATAGAAGAGTATACCACATTAAGCACTTTATTATCCAATTATACAAAGTTGTTATATTTGACTAATAATTATATAATTTTACAGGGAGGGTAATATGATAAAAATCAGTTCAGAGAAAATAGTCGCAAAAATTGATGAATTCGGAGCCTATATAACGGATCTGAAGTATAACGATATGGATATTTTATATCCTAAAACAGAATTGGAGATATCGGGCAATCTAAAGTTAAGAGGGGGAAGTCATGTCTGTTTTCCGGTTTTCGGCCCCGCACAAAAGATTGGGTTAAATCAGCATGGTTTCGGAAGAGAACTTGAATGGAATATATTGGAAGTTTCTGAAAACTCTGTAAAGCTACATCTAAAAAACAAATTTGAATCTTGGAGAGATATGGAAGCCACACTTGAGTACATAGTCAAGGGAGAGACACTTGTCTGTAAATTGAAAGTTAAAAATAAAGGGGGCAATGATTTACAAATATCTCCCGGATTTCATCCATATTTCAAATTGTATGGCGAAAAAGAATTTAGAATAGACGGTGAAAATATTAATTTTGACGATCCGAAACTTAGGGACACATTGTTTAAGAAAGATGTAAAAGAATTAGAGACAAAAAGGTATATTATTAAATTTAAGAATCAAGATCTTTCCAAATTCGCCATTTGGACAGACCAAGTTGACGACTATATATGTGTTGAGCCTACAAACAGAGGTATTGCCTTATCGAAAGGAGAAAAACTTCTGTTAATCAGACGGGGAGAAACAAAGAGTTTTTCTTTTGAAATTTTAATTAGCGAAATTAAAAAGGATTGAGTATGTTAAGCATTCTCAATCCTTTTTGTTAACTTACAATCATTTGTTAACTTACAATCATTTATTAACTTACAATCATTTTTGCAAGTTCATGCGGATTTCCACAACCGGTTGTCAACAAAGTATCACCTTTATGGACCCTGTTTATTATATATTCTTTTGCCGATTCAAAATCTTTAATATATCTTGCATTTACATTGTTTTCAATTAATTTATCTACTAAATCTTCACTCTTTATTGTAGGATCAAAATTTTCCCTGGCTGCAAATATTTCCGTCACAATTACTTCATCCGCATCGTAAAAAGCATTTGCAAATTCATTTAATAAAGCTTTTGTTCTTGAGTAAGTATGAGGTTGGAATACAACAACCAAATCTTTTCTCTTAAGCTCCTTCAAGGTTTTTAATGTTGCAATAATTTCTTGAGGGTGGTGACCATAGTCTGTCATAATTAGGGCATCATTGTATTCACCTACAATTTCCATTCTTCTGTGAAGGGATTTATAGTTTTTGATACTTGTTTTTACCTTTTCGATGTCAATCCCGTTTTCAACACTTGCAATAATTGAAGCACATGCATTATACACATTATAATTACCTAAAATTTGCAATTCAAAATGATGAGTTTGATTATCAAAAGTCAAGTCAAAGCTTGGATGTCCATAGTCATCAACCTCTACATTTGAGATTCTGTACATGGCATTTTCACTCATACCGTATGAAAGTACTTTTCCCTTTATATGTTCCAATAATCTATGAGTTTTTTCATCGTCAATATTTATAATGGCTTTGGAATCTTCATCCAAATTTTTCATGTACCCTATAAATGTTTCAACTATATGGTCTAAATTTTTGTAATAATCCAAATGATCGGCATCAAGATTTAATACGATTACTGTTGATGGATAATAATAAAGTATATTTCCTTTAAATTCGCAGGCTTCCGTCAATAGAAAGTCACTGGAACCAACTCGTACATTCCCGTTCATTTCATCCAACATTCCGCCTAAAAGTATGGACGCATCGGAATTTGTATCCAAAAGTATTTTAGATATCATAGAGGTTGTTGTTGATTTTCCGTGAGATCCTGAAACCGCTATTGATTTTTTGTAATTTCTCATCAATGCTCCAAGAAACATTCCTCTTGTAACTACCTCTTTTCCCGTTTCTTTAGCTGCAATTAATTCTTCATTATCCGGAAGAATCGCATCCGTGTATATAAATAAATCCTGATTACTTATATTTTCTTTTCTCTGACCTATAAAAATTTCTATATCGGCAGTTCTCAGATGTTCGATTGTATCAGATTCAGATCTGTCAGAACCGGATATCGTATATCCATTCTTGGCAAGAAGATAGGCAATCCCGCTCATGCTGATTCCGCCAATTCCTATAAAATGTATTTTTTTGTATTTGTGTTCATCTAAATTGAATTTAAACATAATAACCTTCCAACTCTTTTAATCCACCAAAGATTATATCACAATATATCATTACTATACAACTATGTCTTTAATACTCATAGTTTACTATATTGACAAAAAATAGTATAATTACCAATAGAGGTGAAATATGGATAGAGTTATAATAATGGCAGCCGGAGAGGGGACCAGGATGAAATCAAACATCTCAAAGGTATTGCATAAAGTAGTTAACAAGCCATTACTGAGATATGTGGTCGATGCATCCGAAGATGCCGGCATCAAAGAAAAAATTGTAATCGTGGGAAAAAACGAAGAGGCGGTAAAATCGATTTTCAAGGATGAAGTAAAGTATGTAAAACAGGAAATCGGAAAGGGAATACCATATGGTACCGGTTATGCAGTTATGCTTGCAAACGACCATTACAACGACGAAGACAATGTTTTGATTCTTTCAGGCGATGTTCCGTTGATTTCTTCTTCAACTATTTCAAAATTGATTTCTCATCATGAAAGAATAGGAAACGATGCTACCGTTTTGACAGCAAAGTTTAAAGATCCCACAGGTTATGGAAGGATATATAAAGATGAGAAAGGCGATTTTATAAAAATTGTTGAGCAAAAAGACTGTGACGACAGTCAAGTAAAAATAGATGAGATCAACTCGGGTATATATATTTTCAATGGTAAAAAATTAAAGGACAGTCTAAAAAAAATAGATACCGAAAATGCTCAGGGGGAGCTGTACTTGACGGATGTTTTTCAAGTTCTAAAAATAGATGGATCCAAAATCGGAACATATATGTTAGAGGATAATGTTGAAATTTCGGGAATAAACAATAAGGTTCAGCTTTCTGAAGTTGATATGATTATGAGAAGAAAAATCAACGAGAAACTTATGAATGAGGGAGTTATTCTTGAAAATCCTGATTCAATAACAATAGAAAAAGGGGTAAAGATAGGAAAAGATACCATTATTCAAAGCAATACGAGAATTTTGGGAGATACCGAAATCGGAGATAATTGCTTTGTAGGCATGAATTCTCAGATTGTGGATTCAAAAATTCACGATAATGTAATAATCTATTCATCTTTTATTGAAAAATCTGTTATTGAAGAATATACTGATATAGGACCGTTTGCAAGATTAAGACCTAATGCTCATTTAAAGCAAAAAGTTCATATAGGAAACTTTGTAGAAGTTAAGAATTCCGAAATCGGAAACGGTACAAAAGCCGGACATTTGGCATATATAGGGGATGCTAAACTCGGTCAAAATATAAATGTAGGTTGCGGGGTTGTGTTTGTAAACTATGACGGCAAAAATAAATTCAGGTCAATCATTGAAGACGATGCTTTTATAGGATCGAATGCAAATATCGTAGCGCCGGTGCATGTTGAAAAAGAAGGATATGTTGCCGCAGGATCGACAATCACAAAAAATGTAAAGATGGGCTCGTTAGCAATTGAAAGGTCGGATCAACTTTGCATAGACGGATATGTTGAAATGAAAAAGAAGAGAGATGCAAGTAAATAATTTGGAGGAGTATTATGGGTTCTACTAATGAGGTAAAGATTTTTTCTGGTTCCAGCAATCCAGAATTGGCACAAAAAATATGTGATGAATTGGGTCTGACATTGGGAAATATAACTATAAGTCGTTTTGCCGATGGAGAGATAGGGATAGCAGTAGAGGAAACTGTTAGAGGAAGAGATGTATTTTTTATTCAATCAACAAATGATCCGGTAAATGATCATTTAATGGAAGCATTAATTGCAGCAGATGCATTTAAAAGAGCATCAGCTCATCATATTAATTTAGTTATCCCTTATTATGGATATGCTAGACAGGACAGAAAAAATAGAGGTAGAGAACCTATAACCGCAAAATTGGTTACGGATTTAATAGAAACCGCAGGTGTCGACAGAGTCATAGCGGTTGATCTTCACGCAGGTCAAATACAAGGATATTTCGATATTCCGCTTGATCACTTACAAGCAAAGCCTATTATTTCCGAGTACTTCAAAAGCATAATACCTGAGAATGAAAAAGAAAAATGGGCGGTTGTATCTCCGGACTTGGGAGGAGTTACAAGAGCGAGAAAACTTGCCGATGCATTGGGATTGGACATTGCGATTATCGAAAAGAGCAGACCTAAGCCTAATGAGTCTCAAGTTATGAACGTAATCGGTGAATTTAAAGATAAGAATTGCATTATTATTGATGATATTATCGATACTGCCGGTACAATTACAAACGCTGCCAATGCACTTGTTGAAAAAGGGGCAAATAAGGTATATATTTCCGCAACTCATGGAGTTCTTTCAAAAGATGCGGTTAAAAAAATAGAAAATTCGGTGGTTGAAGAATGTGTTATAACTGACACGATAGCTTTACCCGAATCAAAAAAATCAAATAAAATAAAAGTTCTTACCATGTCAAAAATTATTGCGGAAACAATCAGAAGAGTAAGTAACTATAAATCAGTTTCCGAATTATTGGGTGAATAATGTATATAGTTGTAGGATTGGGAAATCCCGGGAAAAAGTATGAAAACAATAGACATAATGTAGGATTTATGACAGTTGACAGACTTGCTGAAAAACTTGGAATTTCAATTACAAAGTCCAAATTCAAATCAGTTTACGGGGAGGCTAATTACAAAGGAAAAAAACTTATCCTCGTAAAACCCCAGACATTTATGAATGCTTCGGGGGAGTCTGTTCAACCATTTACCAAATTTTTTAATGTAGATTTGGAAAATTTAATCGTGATAACAGATGATATAGATATTGAATTCGGAACGGTTAGGATTAGAAAAAAGGGGTCTGCGGGAACCCACAACGGATTGAAGTCGATTGTAAATCTATTGGGAGACAGCTCATTTCCAAGGATTAAGGTTGCGGTTGGAAGAAAACCTTCATACATGGATTTGGCAGATTATGTTTTGTCGAACTTTACCAAAGATGAAAAAGAGATCCTTGAAAAAGAGATAGATTTAGCGGCGGAGGCGGTACTTCATATCGTGGAATCCGGTCTGGATGAAGCGATGAACAAGGTGAATCCGATAAAATACAGTTTATGAACAGATTAAAAATTTATGAAGAATTGATCTCATCATTAAAAAGTGATGGGGTCAATTCAATTTATGTGCATGGAATAGTTGAAGAGGCGACAGGTCATTTTATACATACATTAACCGAGTATGCAAATAGACCTGCTTTTGTCGTGTTTGAAAACGATAAAAAGGCGCTTGACTATTACGAAAAATTTAAAAATTACAGTGAAAATGCAAGATATTTTCCAAGTATAGAATTTTCGTTTCAGGACTTGGAAAATTTTGATCATTTAAATCAGAAACACAGACTTTCAACAATTTCGGCAATACTCGAAGGCAAAAATCCAATTGTTTTTGCTTCTGCCGAGGCTCTTATGAGAAAGATGGCTGATCCGGAAATATTCAAAAATAATATTACCAAAATAGATTCGAATTCGGAGATTGATCCTCATGAATTATCAAAAAAACTTGTCAAATTAGGTTATCAAAAAAGAAATATTATTCAAGCGAAGGGGGAATTTTCGATCAGAGGAGATATTTTAGATATTTTCCAGGTAAAAGATGAAAATCCGATAAGAATAGAATTTTTTGATACAAGTATTGATTCCATAAGGATGTTTGATATCAATTCTCAAAAATCAATTGATAATTTAGATGAAGCGATTATATATCCGATGGATGAAAATATTGTAGATTTTTGTGATTCCACAATAATAAAGAAGATTGAATCCGATTTAAATAACACACGAAAAAAATTCAAGGGAGATGAACTTGATGTAATAGAGTCAAAATTTCAGGCAATTATCGAAAAGTTTGAAGAGAAAATGTACTCAAATATTGACCTATTGATTCCATATATTCAAGATAACGATGCGTGTATTTTTGATTATTTATCAAACGAGTATATGGTAATATTCGAGGACATTTCGAGGATCTACGAAGATTCCATCGGCAGGGAGAGTTTTCTTGATTCTTCAATCAATGACGCTATACTTTTAGGTTCTCTATTGAAAGGTCATGCAAACATTTATCACAGAATTAATGAGTTGATTTCATTAAAAATAAATCATCTGGACAAAATAAATGTATCCGTATTGCTTAAAAGGATACGACTTTTGAAAATAGACAAATTAATCGAAATCAAAACAGTTGAACAGGATAAATATAACGGAAAATTTGAGGACTTCATACGCACTTTGAAGCTTAGAATTGAGAATAATTCAACACAATTCATATTTTCCAATACCGAAGAAAATCTTCTACTCATAAAAGATAGACTTAGAGAATGTGATATTTTTGCAAATGAAAGGAAAAATATCCACGATTTTGAAGTGGGGAGAGTAAATTTATTAAAATCAAGTTTAAATGAGGGGTTCATCTATCCTTCAGAGAACTTTTCAGTTGTAACTCATTTTGATATTTTCGGATATCAGAAAAAGGTGGCGAAAAAGTCTAAAAAAGTAATAAATCAGAGAGATTTGATAAACTATACCGACCTGGAGCCGGGGGATCTTGTCGTTCATGAAAACTATGGTGTGGGCAAATATTTGGGAATCAAAAATATTGAGGTTAACTCAAGCAAAGTGGACTATATAGAAATCCTTTATCTAAATAGTGACAAATTATTTATTCCTACGAATGAAATGCACATGATTTCAAAATTCGTCGGTTCGGGAGATAAACAGCCGAAGCTTTCAAAACTTAACAGTGTAGATTGGCAGAAAACAAAGTCAAGAGCAAAGAAATCAATTGATGAAATTGCTGAAAATCTTGTTCAACTTTACGCAAAAAGATTAAAACTTAAAGGATTCCAATTTTCGGAGGATACCGTTTGGCAAAAGGAATTTGAGGAATCATTTATTTATGAAGAAACGGGAGCTCAACTTAGATCGATAGCGGAGATAAAAGAAGATATGGAGTCCGACAAGCCGATGGACAGGCTGTTATGCGGGGATGTGGGATATGGTAAGACTGAGGTTGCCTTAAGAGCCGCATTTAAAGCCATTATGGACGGAAAGCAGGTTGTTATGTTGGCGCCTACAACGATACTTGTAAAGCAGCATTTTAAAACCATGGCTGACAGATTTAAGCATTTTCCAATAACTATAGACTATTTATCCAGATTTAAAAGTTCTACATTGAAAGAGGATGTAAAAAGGAAGCTGAAAAGAGGGCAAATAGATTTTGTTGTGGGGACTCATGCCGTACTTTCAAAAGATGTGGCATTTAAGGATTTGGGACTTTTGATTGTTGATGAAGAGCAGAGATTCGGTGTTAAACACAAGGAGAAAATTAAGGAAATGAGTGAAAATATTGATTCCCTGACTCTTTCGGCAACACCGATTCCAAGGACGCTTCAAATGTCCTTGTCGGGGATAAGAGATATGTCTTTGCTTGATGAACACCCTCAAAACAGACTCCCAATAAATACCTATGTAATGGAATTCAATCCTTCTGTAATAAGGGAGGCTATACTGAAAGAAATGAGCAGAAACGGGCAGGTTTATTTTGTTTTCAACAGGGTCAACGGAATTTACGGCATACAATCTCAGCTGCAACAATTAATTCCAGAGGCAAGAATTGCGGTATCTCACGGGAGAATGAGTGTCAGCGAGTTGGAAAATATTCTCGAAGATTTTACAAATGGAGAATATGATGTCCTTCTTACCACAACCATTATCGAGACGGGAATGGACATACAAAATGTAAACACAATTATAGTATATAATGCAGATCAGATGGGACTTTCTACCCTATATCAGCTAAAGGGGAGAATAGGACGCTCTGAGAGGAATTCATTTGCATATTTTACTTACGAAAAAAACAAAATCCTTACTGAAGTCGCGGAGAAGAGACTTAAGGCAATAAAAGATTTCAATGAACTCGGCTCAGGGTATAAAATTGCAATGCGTGACCTTGAACTTAGAGGAGCGGGAAATCTTTTGGGCGAATCACAAAGCGGGCATATTGAGGCGATAGGGTATGATCTTTATGTGAGAATGCTAAAGGAAGCCATTGACGGAATCAAGGGAATTAAGCCTAAAATCAATATTAATGTAAAAATTGATTTAAAAATCAGCTCATTTATTCCGGACAAGTATATAAGCGACCAAAATGAGAAGATTAATATTTATAAAAAGATATCATTTATAGAAAATGAGCGTGACTACTATGAAATAATAGATGAATTGATTGACAGATTCGGCGATATGCCGGAATCCGTTCAAAATATTCTCGATGTCGCCTTAATCAAGGCATTAATGACGAGAGCAAATTTTACTGAACTAAACCAATTAGAAAAAGAGGTCGAACTTGTCTATCCTAATCTGGAAATATTTAATGTTTTCAAACTTGAAAAATTAGCGGAAAACTATGTAGGAGATCTAAGATTCGACCTTCGGAACAAGCCCAAAATTCTAGTGAGAAATGATGAAAAATTCGTAAAAAATATAATAAATGTATTAAATGAAATCGACAAGATAAACGGAGGAAAAAATGAAAAAAACTAAGGTAGCGGCATTACTTTTAGCAACTGCAATCTCTATAAGCGCATGCGGTTCAAAATCAACCGGAAACAGTATAAGGGAGAGTAAGGCTAAATATATGACCATAAACGGAAAAGAAGTGACACATCAAGATTTTTTCAAGCAATTTGATTTTTATTCAAAAGTAGTTGCTCTTGGCAATAATTTGGCTTCAAAAATTCAGGAAACTTTTGTAAAAGATACATATTTCAAAGGTCTGATAAGTGAAAAGAAATATGAAATCAGCGAAGAGGAATATAAAGCTGCTATAGACAAAGCGATAGAATCTATAGGAGGTGTTGAAAATTACAAAAATTATCTGGAATTTATAGATGCAACCGAAGAGGTTTTTGAAGAAAATGTAAAAATGACTTTAAGAGAGACAAAGTATTTTGAGTGGTATGAAAAAGAAAATGCTCCGACAATTGAAAAAGTAAAAGAGGTGTATGCCCAAAATCCCGACAGATATGACAGTTTGAGAGCTAAGCACATCCTTGTTGCGGATGAGGAAAAGGCAAAAGAAGTTTATGAAAAGCTTAAATCCGGAGGAGATTTTGTAAAACTTTCGGATGAATACAGTAAGGACGAACATTCTAAAAAGAGAGGTGGAGATATCGGAAAAATCACAAAACAATCTCCAATTGCCAAAGAATTTTTGGAAGCTGCATTTAAATTAAAAGAAGGGGAGTATTCACAGCCCGTTAAAACTCAATTCGGATGGCATATAATCGGCGTCTCTGATGTTAAAATAGGTGCCGAAGCCAACAGAGAGATCATTGAAAAAGAGTTAATTTCAGTTTCTTCCGCCCAAACACTTAAAGAAGAATTGGCGAAAATAAAAGTTGAAGTATTTGATAAAAACGGAAAATCTTTGAATTCAAAATAAAAGCTACAAATAGTTAACAATTGGTGTCTGTTACTTGAAAATATGTTGAAATAGGACTCTTTTATGATATAATAAAACTACAGTTTAAGACTGAATAATAGGAGGAATTTATGAATAAGTCAGAATTAATTACTAATATTGCAGAAAAAAGCGGATTAACTAAAGTTGAATCTACAAAAGCGTTGGATGCTTTCTTAGAATCAGTTCAAGAAGCTTTAGTAGCTGGAGATAAGGTACAATTAGTTGGTTTCGGAACATTTGAAGTTAGAGAAAGAAAAGCTAGAGAAGGTAGAAACCCTAGAAATCCTGAAGAAAAAATCCAAATTCCTGCAGCAAGCGCTCCAGTATTCAAGGCTGGTAAATCATTGAAAGAAGCTGTTAATAAATAATTAAACAAGGAAGCTTAAAGCTTCCTTTTTTACGTTTTATTGTAACCAATCATCAGATATAGTATATTAAATATATAAGACTTTTGAAAATAAATAAATCAGAAAATTCGGAGGAAAGATGATATTAGTAGTAGATTTTGGCGGTCAATACAATCAACTGATTGCCAGGAGAGTCAGAGATCTAAACGTATATTGTGAAGTGGTTTCCTACAAAAAAACCATCGAGGCTGCAAAAGAAAAGAAACCTTCCGGTATAATTTTTACGGGCGGACCGAATTCAGTTTATGAAAAAAATTCTCCGCAAATTGACAAGGAAATATTTGAATTAAACATTCCGATTTTGGGACTTTGTTATGGAATGCAATTAATTGCCCACACATTGGGAGGAACCGTAAATGCATCCGATCAAAGAGAATTCGGAAAAACAAAAACAGAAATTTCGGACACGGCAATTTTCGCTCAAGTTTCAAATCCGACAACAGTTTGGATGAGTCATGTAGACAGGGTTGAAATTTTACCGCAAGGCTTCGAAACAATTGCAAGTACTTCAAATTGTCCTATTGCCGCAATGCAAAACATCGACAAGCAAATATATGCATTTCAATATCATCCCGAAGTAAATCACACTTTGGAAGGTACGCAAATGCTTAAAAATTTCGTTGTAAATATTTGTAAAGAAAAACAAGATTGGACAATGGCAAATTATGCCAATACAGCAATAAAAGAGATTAAAGAAAAAGTTGGTGACGGCAAGGTGCTTCTTGCTCTTTCAGGCGGGGTCGATTCTTCAGTAGCCGCAGCACTTCTTTCAAAAGCGGTGGGACCGAATCTTACCTGCATTTTTGTAGATCACGGTTTAATGAGAAAAAATGAAGGGGATGAGGTCGAAGAAGCCTTTAAAAATTCCGGAATGAACTTTATACGAGTAAATGCCGAATCGCGTTTTCTTAAAAGACTTGAAGGAATAACAGATCCCGAAGACAAGAGAAAGGCGATCGGTGATGAATTTATAAAAGTATTTGAAGATGAGGGTAAAAAAATCCAATCTGTCGATTTTCTTGCTCAAGGTACAATTTATCCCGATATAATCGAATCGGGACACGGCGATGCCGCAGTGATAAAATCCCACCACAATGTTGGCGGACTTCCGGATGTAATAGACTTCAAAGACATCGTGGAACCTCTTCGTATGCTATTCAAAGACGAGGTTCGTAAACTAGGTACTGAACTTGGACTTCCCGATTACCTAGTACATCGTCAACCATTCCCGGGACCCGGACTTGGAATCCGTGTAATCGGAGAAGTAACAAAAGACAAACTTGATATCCTTCGTGAAGCCGACTATATATTCCGCTACGAATTGGAACAAGCCGATGTTCCCGATATCAACCAATACTTCGCTGTCCTTACAAATAATCGTACCGTAGGAGTAATGGGAGATTTTCGTACCTACGACTACACCCTTGCCCTTCGTGCAGTTTCAACCACAGACTTCATGACAGCAGACTGGACCCGTATTCCGTACGACATCCTGGACAAAGTCTCCGTCCGCATAGTCAACGAAGTCAACCATATCAACAGAATCGTATACGATATAACTTCAAAGCCACCGGCAACTATCGAGTGGGAATAGTAGCAAATTTTATAAAAATGGCTTGAAATAAAGCTTTTATAAGTATTTTTAATGTATTTCGGTACCAATTTGGTACAAAAACATAAAAAGAATAATTTGAAGAATAGTTTCAAGTGGATTATAAGTGAATATACAAAATTAGACCGTAACGCAATTGTTACGGTCTTTTGTTATCCTATATGGATATTTTTTTTGAAAATTACTTTATTCTCATTACAAAAAGATTCGAATTTATCAGATTCAAAATTCTTTCCGAACTTTGATATCAGACATTTTTCGATATTATTTTTATCTTCTATTTTTAAATAATGGATTAATAATTCAAAATTTAATTTATCTAAAAAATACATTACTTCATAGTCTGCACCACCAAAAATTTCAACATCATAATCTTCATATCCAATTAAAGCAGAGCCGTCTTGATTAAAAGTCAGTATTAGTCCACTAGTTTTCAAATTAATCACCTCTTTTTTAAAAATCTTGATTTTTTAGGATAAGATATTTTCCAATCCTGATACTCATCATCTGTAATTTCTTCGTTAAAGTGTTTTTTTCTCATTTCATCCCATTCAACAAGAAAATTATTAAAATCTATATCGTTAGATATTAATGATATACCTGATTCTTCGACAATGGGTCTAAGCTTTAATTCTTCTTCATAGTCGAATAATATGTGCATTATTTCAAAAATAGATATTGGCTCATGATCCAATAATGCAGATATATCACAATTAAGAGCATGAGCAATTTTCATCAATTGTTCTTTATTTGGCGATCTATTTCCAAGTTCATAGTTTCTAATAGCAGCATCGGTTAATCCGGACATCAGAGCAAGTTCTTTCTGTGTTAGTTTTCTAAATAATCTTATTTTTTTTAATTTTTTTCCAGAAATCATAAATTACTCCTTATATAATGTATTTAGGTTGTTAAAGGTAACCTATAATCCTTTTTCAACT
>JAUMWX010000013.1 GCA_030529425.1 Tissierellia bacterium | reverse complement strand
TGTAACGGAGTCGCCGAATAAACCATTCCCGACTCAAATACAATATTTCCTTCCCGATCCAAAAGTCCGTCATAGGTAACAATATCACCTGTAATAAACGGTTCTAAGAAATAAGGAATTTCAGGATTAAACTGATTTTTAAACTCTAAAACATCGTTATTCGTCTCCAATTTGTAGGTGGCAGCTGCACCGACTCCCGTATCCGGTTTTGCGATAAGAGGTAATGAAAGCTTATCAACACCTTTTTGAATGTCCGATTTTTCTTTTACCAGAAATCCCGGAACTACAGGAACCTCCGCCTGTTCAAATAATTTCTTCATCTCGGACTTTTTACGGGTTTTGGACAAATCGTTCATTTTTAAACCCGCTACATTAAATTGTGTCCTAAGTTGTGCATCCAATTCCATCCAATACTCATTTTGCGACTCAATTCTGTCAATCACTCCATATTTATGGAAGAAAAATGCAACCCCACGCTTTACTTCGTCCAAATTATGTAGGTCTGAAACCTTGTAATATTCCCTCAATGAATTTTTAACTTTTTCGCTTAGCTCGTCATAATTCTCATTCCCAATTCCTAAAACAGTAAATCCCTTCCTAGCCAAAGATACGGTAAATTCTTGGAAATTCTGCGGATAATTTGGAGAAATCACTATAAAATTCATAATTACCTCCTTAAAAACTGTAAAATTCAATTTTCCGTTTTATTGTATAATACCTATTTTATTCCCATTCAATCAGCACTTTTCAGTTTGAGGGATTAAAATCCCATCTTGGAAAGAAAATATGGCATTTGTATTCGCCACCAAGGCCAATCATGAGAAACATCATGCCCCCACTCATCAAACCATGCAGGTATTCCTTTGCTCTCAAACGCTTCTTTTAACTTATAAAAGGAAGGCAGTCCGTCATCTTCCCATGGTCCGTGACCTGTGCAAATAACAATATCGGCATTTCTGTACTTTTGCAGAAACCACTCATCATTTTGTAACCACAGGGATTGTGCGGGAGAATTTTTATATACCAATTCGTCATCGCCGTACTCTCCCACCATATATCTGATATCATAAACTCCGCTTAATGCAATAACTTTGGAAAACACATCCGGATGCTGTAAAAAGAAATTTACCGCCTGAAATGCACCCATACTGCAACCTGTGCACGCCATCGGATCAAAATGCCCTGTCCTATGTTTAATAAAAGGAATCGCCTCTTCAATCAGGTATTTATCATATTGGATATGCATAAGTGCCCTGTCGTGAGGATTTTTATAGTCACACAAAAAAGCTTCATTATCAACGCTGCTAAGTGTAAAAAACTGAACTCTGCCCGCTTCAATAAAATCTTTGCATGCATCAATCATCCCGAAATCTGCATATTCATTATGTGTTCCGCCGCTGGAAGGAAATACCACAATAGGCATTCCCGCGTGACCATAGCGATTTAAATACATTTCCCTACCCAAATTGCCACTGTAATGGCTCAAAAATTCTACATGCATACTATCCATCCTAACTCTCATCTATTTAATTAATGTTTTCAAAAATTTCGATTCCTCTTGCTCAATATCCTAAATCGTCATTTAATCAAAAAAATACGAAAATTTTTACCAATTCATACTCAAAAACTTCAAGCACCTCGACAAATGCTTTGCCCATGCCCTTTCACTGTGTTTTTCTCCGGCAGCAATCACTAAATCCAAGTTGTTTACATCAACTTCCTTTTCCAACAATTGTCTATAATAGGTTAAGGAAGAATCGATATAGTACTGATTTATATTTCCCGACATTAAATCTGCATCCCCCTCATTAAATTCATTGGTTCCAACCATGATAAAAACTTTTTGCTCGCTAAAATCAGCATCTTTCATAAATTTATCAAAAGTATTTTGAAATAGCCAATTGGCAGATGAAAAAATTCCGAGACAACCGATTACATCGCTGTATTTAGCACCCAAGTACTGACTGATACTACCGCCCAAAGAACTCCCCACCATTGCTGTAAACTCTTTTTCAGGTTTTGTCCTATAATGCTGATCAATATAAGGCTTGACAACATCGATAACAAACTTCCCGTATTCCAATCCGAAAGGACTCATAACATCAGCCGATACAATATTCTCATTTTCAAACTTCCACGGAGAATACTCAGACAATCTATTTTCATTATCATTGTCGATTCCGACAATAATCATCTTGGGCAAATCTGCATTTCTCTTAATCGTAGGAATCGTTTTCCAAGAATATCCGCTAAATGACTCCCTACTGTAAAATACATTTTGTCCGTCATGCATATACACAACGGGATACCTCGAATCCTCATTAAAATAATTCACCGGTAGCAACACCCTGATTCTGCGCTTCTTCTTTGTATACGGAACAAATAATTCCAATGACTCCAACTCTAAAAAGTCGCTTCTTTTCATCTCTCACAATAACTCCTTAATATAATATGACAAGGTATTCATTCATGATATTAGAAAAGTTGTTGGATGTCAATATGTTATGAGGAAAAGACATATTTAATCTAATCCAAGAAATTATATCTTTCGCATAAGATTTGAAAATTAAAGAAACCAGCAGAATTCATACTCTGCCGGCTTGATTATTTTTATTCTAAAATAAATAATACCAATGGTAAATAATTCTCATCAGCATTATTTTGCATAAAACTTATTTAATTATATTTCGTACAATTTAAGGATAAAATCTATTTGACTAAGGACAAATTCTATCCCAACCAAAACCTGGGATATAAATCCATCTCTTTAAGCTGTTTTCATAAATATCAATAAATTGGGCAACCAAAACATTTCTCTTTCTTAATTCCTCATTGTCTGCAGGCATTTGATGTATTAGGATCTTATACAATCCAAAATTACTGCCGTCAATCCTCCCAATATTGTACTCTTCGTGATATATATCGTATGCCTTCTCAAGAACATCCGCATATTCATCTTGAAGAAATTTAAATGCTTTCTTGTAGTCAACGAATACAGGTTGACCATATTTGTTTTTTCCTATCTGCCATGCTTCATACTTGGTAAATTTATCAATGGACGCTGTTCCATTATATTCACCGACAACTTTATCACTCTCGGCGTAAAATCCTCGAAATAAAATAAAGTATATGGAAAACAAAATAATTGTTACAAGCACGAGTATTGCTATCAGAACTTTTAAATTTTTCGACATAGTCAGTCCTCCCCACTTATCTAATCATTCAGTTTATATCATAATATCATTTTTTAACTTTCACATCAATTGCACATGCTATAAAATCAGAAGCTGTCACCATGAACCGGATTCAAAAAAGTCAAATTTTCATTTTAATTTCTTAAGGTTCTTACTGTTCAATAAACACAAAATTGTACAAAATTAAGGATTCTATTGCTTATAAACGGTGAATTTATGCAGCTTAAGCTTGCTTTTAGATTTTTCTGACCATTCCAGTTTCATAATCCATCAAACCAATGTATCTATCTTAAATTGAAAATTGGAGTTCTAAGCTTTAATAATTATTATTTCCCCTTTTCATAATTAAATTATAGCGAAAAATTCAGGAAAATGATTAAATCCTTAATGGTTATTTTCCCTCAAGTAGCCCCTATACTAAACCTGTCGTCGATAGTGATTTACAGTCCCTTCCGACTCATCAATCCAATTATTAACTACTTCAAGCAGCTCAAACCCGTGTTTTTCATAAAAAGGTATACCCATCATATTATCTGTAGTCGCATTGACCTCTTGGTGAGTAATGCCAAATTGCTCTTTTTGATAATTGGTCAAGAAATCAAGTAAAACACTTCCAACGCCAATTCCTTTCAAATCCGGTTTAACATAGAGAACATAGATGAATCCTGTATCACCAACACAAGCCCCTCCTATGCAACCAATAACTTGATTATCTTTTTCAGCTACCATATAGCCATGCCAATCACCAGTTGACTCTTGGCATTCTTTGATAATGCGGTCAATATTGTAAAAGTCTGCAATAACTTTGTCAATATATTTCTTTGAGTAAAGTTCAGCATATGTAATTCGCCAGGCTTCTGAGCAAATTTCAGAAATGGCTTGAGCATCTTCTACAGTAGCAAATCTAGCTTTTACCATGAATTTACCTCCCATATTATAATATTTATCAAATCAAAAACCAGTCGCTAACAACCGGCTCTACCTTTTCTTCAGTACTAAACTTAAGCCAAAACTCTTGAGCAAATCTACTAGTGTCTCTTTTAATTTGCTTGTTAACCCCTTTATTTAAACTTGATACGAGTTAGGTAATTTTTGATAATTATCAATCTATAAACTATATTATTCATTACGGCTAAATATATTTCTTGAAAGATTTCTTTATTATAATTACCTTATCTATAGTTTCGTTTATTAACTCATCATAGTTTTCATGATTGTCAAAATCCAATCCGCCAATATAGTAGATAATTCTGGCGGCTTTTTTATTATCTAACCTTTGCCAATCCATATTAAATCCTAATTCATTCTGTATTTCTTCAGATACTGAATACAATCTATCGAAAAGTTCCTTATTATCATTGATGTAAATTTCAATACCTATGCTATTGGTTTTATTTACCAAAGTAATAGATACATGTGCTTCACTTGTTCCAAGAGCAACGTCATACCAATGATCTGTTGTCGCTTTTCTTACATTAAAGGGCTTATTTCTTAAAATTAAAACTTCATTAAATCTATTCCAGAAATTCAATCTTTCAGCTTGGACTTTGCTTAATTCTTCACTATCTATACTTACATTCGCTGTTTTTACAAAATCATTAGGTTTTTCAATTATCACAAATTTAGGCGCAGGTAAAGAATCACCAATCTTATATGCACGAATTTCCATTAAAAAAAATGATATATCTTTAGTTGTCTTGTTATTTAACCACTCTATTGCACTTCTGTGTTCTTCCCTTGCTTTTTTTACAATCCAAATCACCACATTTGCATCTAATCCGGATGCATATGTAATTATTTTCCCTAAATGGTCATGATTAGTAGCTTCTAATTGATTTTCAATAATTACTTTAATACCTGTAGTTTCGTCTTTTGCAACTAAATCACAACGGTAAGAGCCAACAAAGACTTCTTTATTTATCTCTGTTAATGTTAATCCTATTTCATCGCTTAACATTTCAATATTTTCTTCTTTAGACAGCCATTCTGAAAAATCGAACTGTTCATGTTTCCAAAGTTCTCTAATATCAACTTCTATCAGTTTTCCTAATTTCATTTCGTGTCATACTCCTATCAAATTATCTCCTCTAAATAACATAAAGTCCAAAACTAAACTTCTAAATCCCAACAAAAACTTCTACAATCTTTCTTATCTTTTCTAATACTGATTCTTTCTTCTTTTCTCTTGCTCCCAGTCTACGTGAAGTCGGTGGAATGATACGATCTAACTCATCACCTGCATATTCGACATATCCTTTATTGATAGCTTTTTCTATAAAACGAGTTGAATCATCTTTCAACTTTTCCTCTTCAATTAAACCTTTAATGTTATCGTCTTTTTCTTTTCTTGCAAACTTATAAAATGACTCAAGAATATCATCTGTATTCTTTAATTCAGACAATCTAGTGCAGTTTATAAAATCCATAATCAATCCTTCTTTTGCCCTTGTACCAAGGCTTGATCGTATTACTCGACGAATTTCTGCTTTTAAACTTTCCACATCATCATTTTCTTTTGACTTTTCCAATATCAAAGCCAAAATGTAATCCAAATTTATTTCATCAGTTTTAAGCAAATCAATTTGAAACTCAACATCAGCAAAATCAATTTGTTCACCTTTAGTTTTTTCATTGCTCTTTGAATTTATAATACTTTCTCTAATATCAACATAGACACTCTTCATGTCTTGCATTCGCCTATCCGAGATAATCTTTTCAAATGTTTCAAACTCATCAAAGTTTCTAAGTATATTCTCAGCCTTTAATAACTCTCCAAAAAGCTCAACAAATTCCTTTTTATCTGATTCCAATATAATTTCAGTAGGCTCCGGAAATTTAATTATAATTTCATTGCAAATATCTGTATAACCCTTAATTGTTTTTCCGGTTTCTTCATCTGTAAAGCCATGAATATATTCTTCGTAACTTTTTTCCAAAATAATATTTACACTATTTTCATCTCCAAAAGTCTTAATTGCATCTCTCGTAGCATTTTCCAAATCTCTAAAGCAAACGATATTACCAAATGTTTTTACTTTATTAAGTATACGATTTGTTCTTGAAAATGCCTGAATAAGACCGTGATATCTTAAATTTTTATCAACAAACAATGTATTTAGCGTAGGTGCGTCAAACCCTGTCAAAAACATACCTACTACAATTAGTAAATCAACTTGTTTTTCTTTTACTTTAAGTGATAAATCCTTGTAATAATTTTGAAATTCATTTCCATTGGTAGAAAAGTTTGTTTTGAAGTAATTATTATAATCTGTGATTACCTTATTTAAAAATTCTTTTGCTGTCGAATCCATAGCCGAAACATCAAAATTTTCTTCAGATATTTCTCCGATTGCTTTTTGTTCCTCGTTGGCTGCAAAACTATAAATTGTAGCTATTTTTAATCTTTTTCCTTCAGGTAAACTTCTCTGCTGTCTTTCAAACTCTTCATAGTATAATTTTGCAGCATCAACACTTTGTACAGCAAACATAGCATTAAATCCATTAAGTCTTCTATGCTTCAAATCATAAAATTCATTACGATGAGTTTTCGTATCGAAAACCTTAAGAATATGACGTGTTATTTCCGTGATACGTTCAGGATGTAGCAGCATTTTATTTTCTAATTTTGCTAATTTTTTCTCATCTTCCTCTTTTTCTGCTGTCTTAAATTTAGGAGTAATATTATTATAATCAACCTTGAATTTCAAAACTTTTCCGTCACGAATAGCATCAGTTATTACATAACTATGAAGTTGTGCCCCAAATATTCCTGATGTTGTATCTCCACCAAGAGAATTTTCCGGAAAAATTGGTGTTCCCGTAAAGCCGAATTGATAATATTTTTTAAATGACTTTCTTATGTTTTTCTGTGCATCTCCAAACTGAGATCGATGACACTCGTCAAATATAAGAACACAATGCTTATCATAAATTTCATGATTAGGATTTTTCTTCACAAATTCATTTAATTTTTGAATTGTAGTAACTACAATTCTGTTATCATCTTTTTCAATACACCTTTTCAGCGCTTTTGTATCCTTACTACCATTTACACTGTCAGGCTGGAATCTTTGATATTCTTTCATTGTTTGATAGTCTAAGTCTTTTCTATCTACAACAAAAAATACTTTATCAATAAAATCCAACATTGTTGCAAGTCTTGCCGCTTTGAATGAAGTTAGAGTTTTTCCCGAACCTGTCGTATGCCAAATAAAACCTCCTGCTTCAGGTTTACCGGCTTTTTTCGCCTCATAACTTGATTTTATCTTCCACAAAATTCGTTCAGTGGCTGCAATTTGATATGGACGCATAATGAGTAAAGTGTTATTTACATCAAAAACGCAATATTTTGTAAGAACTTCAAGAATTACACGCTTTTCAAAAAATGTTTTAGTAAAATCATCCAAATCACGAATCACCTTGTTTTTAGCATCTGCCCATTCACAGGTAAACTCATAATTATTTTTATTCTGTGCAGTAGTATTTGCAAAATATCTGGTATAGGTTCCATTGGAAATCACGAATATCTGAACATATTTATATAATGAGTTTTCACTGTTAAAACTTTCCTTACTGTATCTGTGAATTTGATTAAAAGCTTCATGTAAATTCACACCTCTTTTTTTCAATTCTATATGAACAAGCGGTAATCCATTTACCAAAATGGTCACATCATAACGATTTCGACTCTTGCCTTCCACGCATACTTGATTGGTAACTTGCAAAAAATTATTGTGAATATTTTTTTTGTCTATAATCTTAATATTTTTTAAATGCCCATCATCAAAAATAAAATCATGAATATGATTTTCCTGTACTTTTCGTGTTTTTTCAACCATCCCATCATTCGGAGCATCCAGATATTCGATTAAAAATCTGCTCCACTCTTCATCTGAAAAAGATATATTATTTAGTTTTTGAATTTGAATTTTTAAATTTGCATATAATTCATCATTTGACTTCACTGTAAGTCTTTCATAACCTTGTGAAATCAAATTTTCAATCATTTGTCTTTCAAGTTCAGCTTCACTTTGATATGAAGTTTCTCTAACTTGAAAGTTTTTTTCAAAATTAGCTAAAATTATTCCATTTGTCATCTCTGCAATTGTAGATGTATTGTACTTAAATTTTTCTTCTGACATCTGAATTACTCCTTCCATTTATATTCTGAAATAAATTTTTCATATATTCTCTTAAGGAATTCTTTCTCGTGATGTTCTAATTCCTTGACTTCTAAAGCGGAATGATTGCTGTGGCTATATAGATTTATTCGTTTGATATAAGAATCTTTGTCATCTTCATTTATTAAATCTTTCCAACTGTCATATCCTAAGAAATGCTTTGAAATTTTAATATTTTCAACTGCTTCCTCATCTCCGGTAGGTAAACTGAAAGTAATTTCACCCGTTTTTGTATTGATATTAGGTTCAATCTTTGAAGAAGTAAATTCTTTAAACTTCTCTGCTATTTCATTTTCTTTTCCTTGTCTTTCTATAAGGTCAATAAAGCTTGAATTTTTGTTAATCTTGAGTTTTCTCTCACTGTCATTTTCCAAGTCGTTATCCCAAGAAAATAGATCTTCTGTGAAAGCATTATAATAGACCACATGCTTAACAACTTCATCGTCTTTAGCCTCATTTACAAGATTTTTAAATTCCATTGACAATCTTGTCTTTCCTGTTGTGTTAAAAGCATACAATAAAGTAACTTTCTTATTGGAATCTTTAATTTTTTAAGCTATCTCTGCTAAAGAAGCATATGCCTCCATACTTTCACCTCACATCTTAATTCTTTCTCTTAAAGTCTAGTAACTTCTCTCTATAGTATTCATACTGTTTCTGTCTTAACTCTATTTCTTTCGGCAATCCTTGAGAAATATCATTTATTAAAGCATCGAACTTATCAAGAATAGAAACGATATATTCTTGAACTGGTAGAGAAGGTAACGGAATTTTTATTTTTTCCATATCCGTCGTTGATAATTCAATAACTTTAACCCCTCTTGCTAATTTATTCTTTTGTCTTAATAAATAATTTGCTCCATTAAACACATATGACAGATATTTCGGATTTTCTTTATGTTTAAATATTGCTGCATGACCACCCGTTACTGCGATTGTATTACCTAAATAGGCTACAGTTTTCATAACATCTTCTATATTTTCGGAAGTTTTTGCAATAACTAAATCACCAGTATTAACCTTTTTAAGATTATCTGCACTTTGCTTAGTTACTCTAACAATTGGCTGTTTTACAAATAAATTGTATTTCGTGTAAATGTGACCATAATGTATTGCTCCAAAATTTCCATTTTCATTGAATAAGTTCTTAGGCATTCCTGTTCCATTTTCAAATACTCCTATGCTTCCTAAGGTCTTCCATTTAACTTCAAAAAGCTTAACACCAACAATATCCGCAGCGTCTTTCAATATAACAAAATAATCGCTAGATATTATCTGTCTGTCTGTCTAAGGATTGTTTCTCCTTCTTTGTTAAATGTCAAGAGTTTTTTACGATAATATTCATATTGTTTTTGTCTTTGTTCAATTTCCTGTGGTAATAAACCTTTTGTATCAGAAAGCGAAGACTGGAATTTATCAAGAATTTCAACTATCTTTTCTTGTAATCCAATAGCTGGAACTAAAATTTCTATTTTTTCGATTTCATCTTTTGATAATCTAGGAACACTTGCCTTTCTAACTTTTGATTTTATTAAACTTTGTTTACTCAATAAGAAATAATATATATACTTATTTAAAAGGCTATTGCTAGTTATCACAAAAACATCATCCGCTGCCCAAAAGTCATCTTCAATGTAAAAGATATCTCCTGCTGCACCTGCCGAAATTACACAAGCCTTGCCACCAGTAAAATTTTTATCATGATAATATCCTAGCGGTGTTAAGCTATTTTGAAAAACAGGGAATTTGCCTGTTTCTTCAAGCTCACTGCGCACAAGTCGTTTTCCTCTTGTTATTTCTGCAATATCTTTCAATTTTAATTTTTTAAGAGAACTATTATATTTAATAAAAAGTTCTTCCGAAATTTTATTCAAATACTCTTCACTTAAAAGCATATCCCTATAATACTCATACTGTTTAGTTCTAGCCTTTAA
>JAUMWX010000004.1:157185-166347 GCA_030529425.1 Tissierellia bacterium | reverse complement strand
AACGCTGATGGTACTTGGTTGGTAACGACCCGGGAGAGTAAGTAGTCGCCAAATAGAAGAGCAACTTTACAGTTGCTTTTTTTATTATAATCGTATTTTGAATCTTGAAAATTGAGTAATAAAATCATGTTTGGGTAGTAATGGATATGGCTAATCTTTATACTAAACTAAGGAGGTAAACATGGAATTAATAGTTATTGGAGGAATTGCGGCAGGAGCATCAATTGCATCAAAAGCAAAAAGAACAAATACAGATGTGAATGTTACAATTATAGAAAAAGAAAACTACTTGTCATTTGGTGCATGTGGATTGCCTTATTATATCGGTGAACAATTTACCGACGGTAATATGATGATGGTTAGAAGTATTGAAAAAACTGAAAGTGCAGGAATTAATGTATTGGCTATGCATGAGGTTTTGGACATAGATTTTGATAATAAAATACTTACAATTAAAAAACTGAGTACAGGAGATACTTTTACTAAAAAATACGATAAATTGGCAATTGCTACGGGAGCAAATGTAAATTTGCCCGGATATGAGGGTATAGACAGTGAAAATGTTTATTCAATCACCAGACTTAGAGAAGTAGATAAGTTTAAGGATGAACTAAAAAAACATAAGGACATAGTTATTATTGGAGCAGGTTTTATAGGTGTTGAAGTTGCCGAACAATTGAGACATTTGGGTAAAAATGTAAGCATAATTCAAAGATCTGACAGAATTATGAGCAAGGTATATGACAAGGAATTTTCCGATAAAATGATTGAGATTTTAGAGGGATTGGGAGTAAATGTTTTAAGAAATCAGGAAATTGAAAAGTTGAATATTGAAAATAACAGAATTATTTCAATAAAGACTACTGACCATGAAGTTAAATCGGATTTGGTTGTTTCAGCAATAGGTTTTACTCCAAATACATCTTTTATAAAAGATGAGAGACTTAAAATGCTTAAAAATGGAGCAATAATAATTGATGAGTACGGCAGAACATCTATTGAAGATGTTTGGGCTGCAGGAGATTGTGCTACGGTATATCACAGACAACTGGGGAATTTCCATGCACCATTGGCAACATATGCAAATAAAATGGGAAGAATAGTAGGAGAAAATATGGTTTCCGAGAAATTAAAGAAATACATCGGAGCTTTGGGTTCATCCGCTATAAAAGTTGGCGATTACGGATTTGCAACTACCGGTTTGAGCGAAGATAAAGCTAAGGAATTGGGAATAAATTATGGAACAACAACGGTGTCTGCATATAATCATTCAGGATATTTACCGGGAAAAAGCAAAATAATGATAAAACTTGTTTATAATAAAGAAGATAGAAAATTGTTGGGCGGACAGCTTGTCGGAAAAGACGGGGCGGTTGAAAGATTGAATTCTTTGACAGTCGCAATATATTCAGGGATTACTGTTGATGAGTTGGGCTTTATGGATTTTTCATACGCACCTCCATATTCAAGTACATGGGATGCATTAAATATAGCCGGAAATTCGGCTAAATAAGGAGATATTATGGAGTTAATAGAATTTTTAGATAAAGGAATAACAATGTATCACGCTGTGAAAACGGCAGAAGAATTGTTGTCAGACAACGGATTCAAGAAATTAAGAATTGATGAATCATGGAGTCTTGAGAACTTTGGAAAGTATTATTTAATTATAAATGATTCTACGATAATAGCTTTCAAAGTGGGAAAAGATGAGAAATCAGGGTTTAAAATTATAGGTGCACATACAGATTCGCCCGGATTTAAACTTAAACCAAACGGATTAGTAAAATCAAACGGTTTTTATAAGTTGAATACTGAAGTATACGGCGGACCAATTTTAGAAACATGGTTTGACAGACCGCTTTCTTTGGCGGGAAGAGTTTATTTGAGATCTCAGAAAACATATGAGCCTGAGTTTAGACTTGTAAATTTTGATCGAGATTTGCTTACAATTGCGAATCTTGCGATTCACATGACCAGAGGTAATGAGGAATATAAGATTAATCCACAAATTCATACTTTACCTATTCTGGGATTGGGAGATGGTGAAGTTGATGTAGAAGAAATGATTTCCAAGGAATTAAATATACACAAAGCGGATATATTAAGTTATGATATTTTCATATACAGTCGTGAAAAAGCTGGTAAAATCGGTTTGAACGGAGAATTTGTATCTTCGGGTAAAATTGATAATCTTGGTATGGTACATGCGGGATTAACTGCCTTATTGAACTCACAGGAAAATGACAATAACCAAGTTTTTGTAGCATTTGACAATGAAGAAATAGGGTCGGGAACTTTACAAGGAGCTGCGAGCTCAATGTTTAAGGATGTCCTTAAAAAAATTCATTATGCACTTGGAGGAAACGAAGAAGAGTTTATAAATCGTATTTACAAATCATTTATGATTTCTGCCGATCAGGCACATAGTGTTCATCCAAATTACTCGGAAAAGGCTGATATAACGAATATTCCGATTATTAATAGAGGACCTGTTATAAAAGAATCAGCCAGAAAGTCATATGCGACTGACGCATACTCAAAAGCAGTTTTGATTGATATATTTAAAAAGAAAAATATTCCATATCAGACATATTTAAATAGATCCGACATTAGAGGGGGATCTACCATAGGCTCTATTATAGAGACAGGAACGGGGATTAGAAATATTGATATAGGGAATGCTCTTTTGGGAATGCATTCTGTCAGAGAATTGGCCGGATTGAAGGATCAGGAATACATGATTGATTTTATGAAGGCATTTTATGAAGTGTAGGAAAGAGAAGGTTACAAAATGATAAAAGCATTTGAATTATTTAGCAAGGAGACCAAATTTTTTCTGGATTTGTTTGTAATGCATTTAAGGATTTCTTTGATAGCATCCACTTTTGCAGGAATACTGGGTTTGTTGATCGGAATACTGATAAGTAAAAACAAGAAACTTGCTACTGTAGTTATCAGTATAGTGAATACATTGTACACTATTCCTTCTATAGCACTATTGGGAGTTTTAATTTCATACACGGGAATAGGCAATACTACTGCAATTATTGCCTTGACGATTTATGGACTGTTGCCAATGGTAAGAAATACTTATACGGGAATTAGTTCAATAGATAAAAGTATAATTGAGGCGGCTCATGCAATGGGATCGACTGAATTTCAATTGTTATTTAAGATTAAATTGCCATTGGCGTTGCCTTTTATAATGTCGGGAATCAGAAATATGGTTACCATGACGGTTGCTCTAGGAGGAATTGCCTCGTTTGTAGGAGCAGGAGGTTTGGGTGTTGCAATTTATAGAGGGATAACCACCAATAATTCTTCAATGATATTGGTAGGAAGCTTATTGGTTGCAGTTTTAGCGATTTCCCTTGATTTGATTTTAGGATTTATCGGTAAAATTTTGATAAGACGCAAAAAAATCAGTATATATGCAAAAATAGCTTCATTTTTACTTGTCTTAGTATTAATAGGAACCTTATTCATAGCCCAATTATCAATGAGTAAAAATAGAATTCGTATTGCCACTAAGCCAGTAACCGAGAATTATATTTTAGGCGAAATAACAGCTTTATTGATCGAGGAAAACACTGATATTGATGTAAATATAACTCATGGAGTAGGGGGCGGAACCAGTAATATTCATCCTGCAATGATTAAAGGGGATTTTGATATATACACGGAATATACAGGAACTGCGTGGAGTGTAGTACTTAAACAAAAAGAAGCTTATAATGAATCGAAATTTGACATTATAAAGCAAAGATATAAGGATGAATTTGACATGTCTTGGGTTGGAATGTTCGGGTTCAATAATTCCTATGGAATAGGAGTAAGAACGGATTTGGCAAAAGAATACAACCTTAAAAATATTTCTGATATAGCTAAAGTTTCCAATAAATTCTCATTTGGAGCTAATCATGAATTTTATGAAGTCCCTCAAGGATACAAATTTATGGATAAGGCGTACGGATTTAATTTTAAGTCTAAAGTCGACATGGCAAACGGTTTGAAATACCAGGCGATATTGGATAAAAAAGTTGATGCGATTGTAAGCTTTACTACTGACGGGGAATTATCCAATCCTGATATAACGCTTCTAAGAGATGATAAAATGATATATCCGACATACATTGCAGGCAATGTAGTAAGAAATGATGTATTGAAAAAGTATCCTGAACTAATCGAGGTATTCAAAAAAATGGATGGTCTTTTGAATGAAGAACAGATGTCTATTTTGAACAATGAAGTTGTAGCTAAAGGAAAAAATCCGAGAGATGTAGCAAGAAAATTCTTAGAAGACAGAAAATTATTGGAGGTGAAAAATGACAACAATAATTAAATATGAAAATATTTCTAAGAAATATGGAGAATATGACGCATTAAATAATATATCATTGGACATTGAAGAGGGAGATTTTCTCGTTATAATAGGATCCTCAGGTTCAGGGAAAACTACAATGTTAAAGATGATAAACGGTCTTATCATGCCGAATGAAGGTAATTTATTGATAAACGGAATAAATCTTAATCAGATGGATTTAATAAAATTAAGAAGAGAAATCGGATATGTAATCCAGGGGAATGTCTTATTTCCACATATGAATGTTGAAGATAATATTTCATATGTTCCAAGACTGACCAATGCTTCAAAAGAAAAAATAGAAGAAATAGTTGTTAAAAATATGGAATTGGTTAATCTTCCATTGGAACTTAGAAAGAGAATGCCGGAAGAGTTATCGGGCGGACAGCAACAAAGAGTTGGCATAGCAAGAGGATATGCGGCATCATCAAAGATTCTTCTGATGGATGAACCATTCGGTTCAGTTGATGCAATAACGAGATATCAACTACAAAGAGAACTTAAAGAAATTCATAAAAAGACCAATAATACTGTGGTTTTTATTACACATGATATAAACGAGGCGCTAAAACTCGGAACAAAGGTTTTGGTTTTGGACAAGGGAGAAATTCAACAGTTCGGCACACCGGAAGAAATTACTTCCAATCCCGCGAATGATTTTGTAAGACAAATTATTGAAATGGCTAAGTAAATTGATTATCCTTGTAAAATGATTGCAGGAAATTATTAAGATGAGAGTTAGTGCTAAAATAATATTGAATTTGTTGACATTTTCAAGATTTCCCTTGACAATAATGTTTTGTTACATGATAAACCTTGACTTTTCCTTGATTAGTTTGGTAATAATCTATTTTTTTATAGTAAGTACGGATTTTATAGACGGTAAAATTGCACGAAAATTTAATGTTAGTACAAAGTTTGGCGCAATGATGGATGTATTGGCGGATATGTTTTTTATAACGGCCAGCTTATTTACTCTGTATAAAAATTCTTATATATATCCAAATTTACTGTTTATTGTTATTTTTAAGTTTGTGGAATTCATATATACTTCACACAGATATAGAAAAAGCATTTTATTATTTGATAAATTTGGAAGGAAACTTGCAGTGTTCTTTTATATTTTGCCGATACTTATTCCTCTTTTGAAATATCATCCAATTTTTGATTATAAATTAAATATTCTTCTAATTGAAATTATCGTATTTGTACTTACGATTTTTTCAACATACATCAGAATAAGAATCATAATTAAGAAAACTCCTCGTTAATTTGAGGAGTTTTCTATTGGTGTTTTATTGTATTTTATTTTTGCTAAAAATGAGGTTTCTTTAGATTCCTTGATAACACCTTCCAATAAAATGTAATCATCTTCATTTTTGGTGTAAACTTCTACCGTGTCTTTGAAAAATACTTCCCTCTTATATAGTATGGAAATTTCTTTAAGTTTAATTATTTCTTTTTCAGGGTTAAGAGATTCCAAATTAGCCAATGCATCCATACATAGTTTAATATAGTGGACATTGTGTAGATGAATATTTCTGTCTAAATCACTGATTTGAACTGTATATTCATAAATGTGATTTTCAACAGATTTGAAAAAACTCTTGATTACCGGTATTTTTTCATCTATTGCTCGTTTTGTGTCCGCCATTTCCTTAAATTTTGTAATGTCAACTGCCTCACTCGGTTTTTTCGGCATGTGGCTTTTAGCATCTACGATAACCCATTCGCTCGTTGATCTTCCAAATATATTTTCCGGAGATATTTCATTTTTATAGAATAAGTTATCTCTAAAAAACTTTATGCCCTTGCTTCCGCTATTCCAGGTTTCCACTATTAAAGTGTTGGAATCCATGGGAATATCTTTATCGATTTTTATAGTTTGTCCAATTATTATCCATGTAAGACCTTTTTTCAAAAGCTCGGAATTTTGTAAATTGTATTTGGCACTGTCAGTCTCTCCTATGTCCTGTACTATATCTACTAAATTGTTAATGCTTACCCTATTGGTATAATCGGTCACGAATTTTGTAATTTCATATCTTCCTATTGTATGATTAAGCATTGCTCCTCCTATATAAGCTTTTTAATATATTTTTCCAGATTTTTGGAAGGTGTTGTTGGGGAAAATCTATCAGTTACTTTCCCATTTCTATCTATCAGAAACTTTGTAAAATTCCACTTAATTTTTGAACTCAATATCCCCGGCTTTTGTTTTTTTAGATATGTGTATAACGGATGTTCATTTTCGCCATTAACATCCACCTTCATAAATTGAGTAAAAGATGTGTTATAAACCGAATTGCAAAAGTTCTTAATTTCGGTTTCATCTTCCGGTGCTTGATTTGCAAATTGATTGCAGGGAAAATCCAGAATTTCAAAACCTTTTTCTTTATACTTATCATACAGTTCCTGAAGTTCCTTGTATTGTGGAGTAAATCCGCATTTGGTAGCTGTATTGACTATCAAAAGAATCTTTCCTTTGTATTGAGAAAAGTCTTTTATCTCTCCATTGATATCCTCTATTTTAAAATCATATATATTCATAGTACCTCCAAATATTTAATAATATAATACCATAAAAAAGTGTTGCAAAAACATAAATTATTCGTTAAGATATTATCAGGTTTAAAAGGAGAAATATATGGCTGGCAAAGGACTTATATGTATCTATATTTTGGAAATTTTAGAAACTTACGCAAGTAAAAAAAACAGATTGACTCAGGTTAAATTAATTGAATATCTGAGGAGAGATTATGATATAACGGTTACCAGAAAAACTCTTTCTTCATATCTTACCGAACTTAAAATCGGAGGTTATGTTGCAGGATCTAAGGGGTTATATAAAGTCGGGGTTTTTAATAACAATGAATTGAGATTATTGATAGACGGAGTATTGTTTGGAAAGCATATTCCCAAGAAAGAAGCCAAAATTTTGATAGATAAATTAAAATCTTTTTCTTACTATGACTTAAGAGACAGGTTCAAACATGTATGTTATTTAGAAAGCATAAACAGGACAAAAAATGGAAAATTATATGAAATAATTGATGCAATAGATTTAGCGATTGAAGAGAATAAGGTAATAGAAGTTAAACAATGCAGCTATGATCTTAACGGTAATATAGTAGAAAGGGGAACCAGAAAATTGCACCCTTATTATTTGATAACTGAAAAATGCATGTATTATCTCATATGTTATTCGGGGCGTAACTCAGATCTTGAAAACAGAAGAATTGACAGAATTTGTGATGTGAAAATTTTGGATGAGAATAGAAGATCCATAAGAAGTTTTGAAAAGTATAAAAATGGATTCGACCTGGGAAAATATATGTCTGAGCATATTTATATGTTTTCGGGCGATTCGGACATTATTAGGATAAAAATTAATATTTCTGGACTTCAAGATTTCATTGACTGGTTCGGGGTGAAATATTATATAGAAAAGAAATATGATGATCACTGTATCATACGGACATATGCAAATACAAAAGCTATATACTATTGGGCACTTCAATATGGAGAAATAGCGGAAATTATTTCTCCGAAATATTTGAGAGAGAATTTGAAAACCGGATTGTCTGAAATGTTGAAAAAATATAAATAAAGGACTATTCTATTTATTGTATCCGTTATAAGAGTGTTTGGGTAATAAATAGAATAGTCCTTTTTATTCTGTGACTGCATCGGAAGATCTATATTTTCCGGGTGTGATGCCAACCTTTTTTTTGAATACTTGATTAAAATACGCTTGAGAATTGAATCCTACTATTGAAGAAATGTCCTGCATCGAGTAATTGGAATTTTTAAGCAAATCTTTTGCCGATGTTATCCTTTTTTCTATCATATATTCAATGGGTGTAATTCCGTATAATTTTTTGAACTGATGAATCAAATAGTATTTGTTGACATATCCGATTTTTGATAAATCATCGAGATTAAATTCCATTGAAAAATGGGAATCGATATATTTTTTTATAAATTCTATTTGTTTATTTTCTTTAAAATCATCTTCAATTTCAATATTTTCATCTTGCAGTCTCAAAATACTGATTATTAATAATTCCAACAACTTATTAGCAAAAATTCCTGAATATTTGTTCTTTTCAAGCATTTCTTGATGTATGGATTTAATAAGATCATAGATTTTATTATTGTTGTTTTCAAAACTTTTTTTAAATATATAAGTCTGTACGAAGTCATTTACATTACTTTTATCATTTTTATCCGAAATTTCTTTTATGGATATCCCTTCCACACCTACCACCAAATATTCCAAATTCTGACTGTTATTTTTAATATATGTATTCATTTCAGTGTGTTTTAAATTAGAGTTTATGATAAGAAAGTCGTTTGCATTGATATCAATTTCGTCATCTATTAGTATCAATTTCCCTTTTCCGGAAAGAACATAAAAAATTTCCGTGTGCGGATGTTGATGCAGGGAAGGTACCCAGCCTTGATCTATGATTATTTTATTAGAGTAAACTAATTTTACCTTAATTTCAAGGTTTGTGTTCTCGTTCATCCCATTATTGTATATTTTCATAAAATTTATCTCCATCTTTATATTTGATATACTACCATAGTTTAAAAATATGAGCAATATATATAAAAAGAAAATAAATATATTAATATAAAGACAACGATTTCAAATGTATAATAAAAACATAGAAAATTAATAGGAGGATTCTATATATGAAAAACTTAAAGAAGTTATTATCACTTCTATTGATATTAGCTATGGTTATGTCAATAGCGGCATGTGGTAAAACCGAAAAGAAAGAACCTGA
>JAUMWX010000004.1:74274-157149 GCA_030529425.1 Tissierellia bacterium | reverse complement strand
CACTAAAAAAGATGAACCTAAGAAGGAAGAACCTAAAAAAGAAGGTACAAAGCCTTATGAAGGTAAAACACTTAAAGTAGCCGGATTAAAAGGTGGTTACGGTGAAGAAGGTTGGAAAGCCGTAGTAGCTAAGTTTGAAGAACTTACCGGAGCAAAAGTGGATCTTAAACTTGAAAAAAATATTGATGAAGTTGTAAGACCTCAAATTCAAGCCGGAGATGTTCCGGATGTATTATATTTCAGCGTTGGTCAAAAATCAGGTCTTACCGAAACTCTTGTAAAAGAAAAATTATTGGTTGAAATTACCGATGTATTGGACATGAAAGTTTTGGGAGAAGAAAAGAAAGTTTCAGAAAAAATACTTCCAGGATTCTTGGACACTTTCATAACTATGCCATATGGAGACGGAAAGACATATCTTGCTCCATTATTCTATTCACCAACAGGTTTGTGGTATAACAGAGCATTATTTAAAGAAGATGGCGGTAAATATGAATTACCGAAAACTTTCGAAGAATTCTTTAAACTTGGAGAAACTGCAAAGGCAGACGGTATTGCGTTATTTACATATCCGGTAGCAGGATATTTTGATACTTTTGTATTTTCTTTAATAAATGAAGTAGGCGGACCTACATTATTCAATAAATTGATGAATTATGATGTAGAAGCGTGGAAGACTGAAGCAAAACCTGTATTTGAAACAATTGGAAAGATAGCACCTTATCTTGAACCAAATACTGTAGCTCAAGCTAATAATGAAGGATTTACCAAGAATCAACAGTCAGTAATTGACAGCAAGGCTTTATTTATGCCGAACGGTACTTGGATAATCGGAGAAATGAAGAAAACTACACCTGAAGGCTTCAAATGGGGATATATGGCTTTACCTCAATTCAATGAAAACGGAAGATATGCATATACATTCTTCGAACAAGCTTATATAGTAAATGGAGCGAAAGAAGTTGAACTTGCCAAGGTATTCTTGTCATTCCTATATTCTGATGAAGCTGCAAAATTATTTGCTTCTAATGGCGGAGCTATTCAACCTATATTCGGAGCGTCTAAATTAGCTCAAGAAGAATTGCAAGCCGTATACAATATATACGAAACAGGAGTTAAAGCTTCTATGGGTTCATTTGCAAATGCACCTGCTGTAGAAGGCGCTGACAGAAACGATTTATTTAAAACTATCGACTCAGTAATGAACGGTTCAAAGACAGTTGAACAATGGCATACTGACTATGTTAAAGTAATTGAGGCTATCAAAGCTGCGATTCAATAATTCAAGATTAAGGCGGTGGGCTATTCGCCCATCGCTTTTTATTAAAAGGAGTAAATATGAAAAACAGTAAAAATAAAATCAGATTCATATTTTTCTGTTCATTCCCTGCTGTTGCTCTTTATACTGTTTTTATGGTATTTCCGACACTTAATATTTTTAGAAACTCAATGTACAAATGGGGAGGGCTTTCAAATAATAAATTATTTACAGGTTTTTCCAATTTTAAAAAATTGATGAGTGATGCAAAATTCATAAAAGCATTTCAAAATACAATATTTCTTATTGTGTTTGTAACCATTGTTACTATGAGTTTGGCAATTTTCTTTGCATCTATTCTTACTAAAGAGAAAATTAGGGGACAAAACTTTTTTAGAATAATATTTTACATACCGAACATATTGTCAATAGCCGTAGTTGCATCTATATTTTCAGCTATTTATGGTCAAAATGACGGTTTAATTAACGGTTTTTTCAGATTATTCAATGCGGACACATGGAAAAATATAAGATTTTTAGGCGATACCGATTTGGTTGTATATTCTATCGGGTTTGCTATGATATGGCAGGCTATTGGCTACTATATGGTAATGTATATGTCTACAATGGCACAAATACCTCAGCATCTATATGAGGCGGCAAATCTTGATGGTGCGGGAAGGATCAGACAATTTTTTGATGTGACATTGCCCCTATCCTGGGATACAGTCAGAACAACTCTTACTTTCTATGTAATTTCAAATATTAATATTGCATTTCAAATTGTTAAGGTTCTTACCGATTCGGGACCTGACGGCGCTTCAGCCACATTATTGAATTATATGTATGATCAGGCTTATACAAATTCCGCATATGGATATGGATTGGCGATAGGAGTGATAATATTTATTTTTTCATTTGGAATATCCGCAATCGTTAATAGAATTACCAAGAGAGACATTATTCAATATTAGGAGGGGCAATGAAAAATTCATCAAAGACATTTAAAATATTTATATATGTATGTTTAATTGCTCTTGCTATAAGCGTCATTATACCGGTTATGTGGGTGTTTTTTGCATCATTAAAAGAGGATTCCGAATTTGTAACCCAAAATGCCTGGTCATTACCTACAAAATTTCAGTTCAAGAATTTTGTAAATGCTTGGAATGAAGCTAAAATGGGAGAGTATTTTTTGAATTCGGTGATTACAACTTCACTTGCTTTAGTGTTGCTTTTAGTTGTAAGTATACCTGCAGCATATGTATTATCAAGAATGAATTTCAGAGGAGTAAACTTTTTAAATTCATATCTTAAGGCAGGGCTTTTTGTAAATATATCATATATTGTAATTCCTATATTTCTTATGCTAAGAGATTGGAATAAATTATTAAAAACCGGTTTTTTCTTAAACAATAATCTAGTATTGGCATTGATATACGCATCTACAACATTGCCGTTTACAATATATTTATTGTCTAATTATTTTAGAGCAATTTCAGAATCTTATGAAGAAGCCGCTTATGTAGACGGGGCGGGATATTTCAGAACTATGATGGATATTATGGTTCCTATGGCAAAACCAAGCATAATTACGATTATTTTATTTAATTTTTTAGCATTTTGGAATGAATATATTTTATCACTTACCATAAATGCTTCATCAGGTAAAACCTTGCCGGTCGGACTGGTGAATTTACAACAATCTGCCAGAGGGGCAGCAAATTATGGAACATTATATGCCGGATTGGTTCTTGTAATGTTACCTACATTAATTCTTTATATCATTGTGCAGAAGCAATTAACAGAAGGTATGATGGTAGGAGGAGACAAAGGATAATACTTTATTAGGAGAAAATTATGGCGAAGATATTGGGAAGGTTAACATTACCTAGTGAGGAAAATTTTTTTGAAGAAACAAAAGAGTGTCTAAAATTATTGGGAGCGGATGCCATTCGTGATAGTGATGGAACTAAACTTCCGGAAGATATAAAGGATTTGGATGCTAAAATATATACCACGTATTTTGTAGCGAGAGAGCATAATCATTTTGCAAAAAATCACTTGGATGAGGTTCAACAATTCTATTTAATGTCAAATTATTTTACCGCGATTGATAACAAACTTGAAATACCATTTATGGAAGGTTACTTTAGAGAACAGGTAAAAGCGGATTTTAGGCATGACCCTCATAAATGGTGGGAAGTTATCGATAGAACTGAAGATGTTGTGGTCCCTGCCGATAATTGGGAATACTATGAAGAAAAAGAGACGGTAATTATTAAGAATGCTAAAGAGTTTCATCAATATACCGTTTCATTTTTGGCAGATGCAATTTGGGATCCGACTTCAATGTACAATCATATCACTAATGATTGGGGGGATAGGGAACATCAAATACCGTTTAATATGGTAAAACCGAATTCATCCAAATTTATGGAAGAAGAACTGGATAGATGGCTAAAAGCTAATCCCAAGACGGATGTGGTAAGATTTACAACATTTTTTTATCATTTTACTTTGGTATTCAATCAAGATGGAATGGAAAAATTTGTTGATTGGTACGGATATTCCGCATCAATTTCCCCTGAATTGATAGAGGGATTTGAAAAAGAATACGGATATAAATTCAGACCCGAATTTATAGTTGATCAAGGATATTACAATTCAACATACAGAGTACCTTCAAAAGAATACTTGGATTATATGGACTATCTTCAAAAGAAGGTTAGTGAAAAAGCAAAAATTTTGGTAGATAAGGTCCACGAATCGGGAAAAGAAGCGATGATGTTTCTTGGCGACAATTGGATAGGAACTGAACCATATGGAAAATATTTTGAGAGCATAGGATTGGATGCGGTTGTAGGTTCGGTTGGTGACGGGGTTACTTTAAGAATTATTTCAAATATAGAAGGTGTGAAATACACAGAAGGAAGATTTTTACCTTATTTTTTCCCCGACACATTTTATGAGGGAAATGACCCTTGTATAGAAGCAAGGCATAATTGGGTAACTGCAAGAAGAGCGATAATGAGAAAACCTGTCAACAGAATAGGTTATGGCGGATATATGTCGCTTGCATATAAATTTCCCGAGTTTATGAAATACATTGCCAATGTAGCGGATGAATTTAGGACTATTATTGAAAAAATAGAAAATTCAAAACCTTATTCATCTGCCAAGGTGGGAATTTTAAATTGTTGGGGAAAAATCAGATCTTGGCAACCTTACATCGTGGCACATGGAAAATGGTACAAGTTGAGCTATTCATACATGGGTATGCTGGAGGCACTATCAGGTATGGATATGGATGTTCATTTCATAAATTTTGATGATATAAGAGAAGGAAAGTTGTCCGAATTTGATGTAATAATTAATGCCGGTGATGCATATACAGCATTTAGCGGAGGAAAAGAATTTGATGATCCCAAAGTTGTATCTGAACTTAGAAAGTTTGTTTATAATGGCGGTGGATTGATAGGAGTTGGAGAGCCGTCGGCATTTCAAAAGGGAGGACATTATTTCCAATTGCACGATGTGTTCGGAATAGACAGGGAAGTAGGTTTTTCACAAAGTACAAATAAATATTTTACAAAAAAAGTTGATAAACATTTCATATTGGATGAGGACTTTTCCGGGTTTGAACTTGGAGAAAAGGTTCCAAATATATATGCCACACAAAATAGTACAGAAATTCTTGAGTTTCTAAATAATGAAGTTTATATGGCTGCGAATGAATATGGTAAGGGTAGAGCTTTTTATGTGACAGGATTGCCTTATAGCTTTGAAAATACCAGACTGCTAAAGCGTGCGATTCATTATGTGGCTCATAAAGAAAAGGAAATGTTCAAATATTTTGCAGAAAATATTAATATTGAAATAGCTGCATATCCGGAAAATTCTGAGTATGCAATTATAAATAATGCCGATTTTAAGGTAACCACAAAAATATATGACGGAAATGGAGATGTTTTCGAAGTAACATTGGAACCTACAGAAATTAGATGGATTTTAGAGGTGTAATATGGATATGTACAAAAAAGCGATACTGAGAAACCTAATCTTAGGAATTTTGATGATTATAGCTTTGGGATTACAGTGGATTGGAAGAAAAAATGAGGGTTTATACGGATTAGGAATTCAATTCGTTTCCTTGGCAATAATATTGTTTGTACTTTGGGCATATAACAGAAGATTTAAATAGGTGGATTATGAAAGAAAAATTATTTCTTGGGATTGACGGGGGAGGCACCAAAACAGGATTTTCGTTGATAAATGAAGAGGGAAAGGTTTTAGCCACTTCCAGAAAAGGAACAATTCATATAAAACAAGTAAACAGGGAAGATTTTATAAAAATACTGAATGAGGGAATTGATGAAGTTTTGAAGATCTCAAATAAAAGCAGAGAGGACCTGGCATTTGTATTTGCGGGCGTTCCGGCATATGGAGAATATGCCGACATGATTGATGAAATTCATGATAGGATGTCTGAAGTTTTGGGACATGAGAGATATAGATGCGGTAATGATTGTGTTGCCGGATGGGCGGGAAGTCAGGCGTGCAAACCGGGAGTAAACATGGTCTTGGGCACAGGAGCAATCGCTTTTGGAATGGATTATTCAGGGAATGAAGCAAGATCATCAGGATGGGGACATTTTTGCGGCGATGAAGGCTCAGCATACTGGATAGGCAAGAAGACTATTGAAATATTTACCAAGGAGTCTGACGGAAGATACGAAAGAGGACCTTTGTACGATATTATAAAAAAAGAATTTAATTTGGAAAATGATTTTGATTTTATAAGCATCGTTACGGTTGATATGAATCAAGACAGAACTAAAATAGCAACTCTTGCCCCTCTCCTAAACGAAGCTGCTTTAGAGGGAGATAAATACGCTAAAGAAGTGTTCGATCAAGTTTCTTACGAAGTGTTTATATCGGTGAAAGCTGTGATTGAAAAACTTGATTTCAAAGAAAAAGATAAAATATATGTATCTTATTCAGGAGGAGTATTTAATATTGGAAAATTATTGACAGATAAGATACGAGAACTTCTGGCAGAAGATTCAAGAGTTAAGATTATCGAATCGATTTTAGAGCCTCAAGAAGGTGCCGCTTTAATGGCTTATAAAATTTCTGAAAAAGAGATACCCGAGCAAGTGGTTGAAAATCTAAGGAGAAAATAATGGCAGGATTAAGTTTTAAACATTTATACAAGATATATGACGGCGGGGTTGAAGCTGTAAAGGACTTTAATTTGGAAATAAAGGATAAGGAATTTGTGGTTTTTGTAGGACCTTCGGGCTGCGGAAAATCTACTACATTAAGAATGGTTGCCGGTCTTGAGGACATTTCAAAAGGGGAACTTTATATTGGAGATAAACTTGTAAATAATGTTGAGCCCAAAGATAGAGATATTGCAATGGTATTCCAAAATTACGCTTTATATCCACATATGACGGTTAGACAGAACATGAGTTATGCCCTTAAACTTAAAAGATTGCCCGAAAAAGAGATTAATGAAAAAGTTCATTTAGCGGCGAGAATACTGGGTTTGGAAGATTATCTGGACAGAAAACCTAAAGCTCTTTCTGGAGGACAAAGACAGAGAGTTGCACTTGGAAGAGCAATTGTAAGAAGTCCTAAGGTTTTTTTAATGGATGAACCTCTATCAAATTTGGATGCAAAGCTTAGAGTGCAAACAAGATCCGAAATTGTTAAACTTCATGAGCAGTTGGAGACTACTTTTATCTATGTTACTCACGATCAGACTGAAGCAATGACTATGGGAGATAGGATTGTTATCATGAAGGATGGTGTTATTCAACAGGTTGATACTCCTGAAAATGTATATTTTTATCCTATTAATGCATTTGTTGCAGGATTTATCGGCTCTCCTCAAATGAATTTTATTGATTCAACTGTAACCAAAGAAAATGACAGATATTTTGTTCATTTTCTGGGACTAAAACTCAATATTCCTAATGAAAAAGGCAAAAAAATTGAAGAGAGCGGTTCTCTAAACAAAGAGTTGATAATGGGAATCAGACCGGAACATATTTATGATGAAATCAGACCTACTGAAATGCCAATAGAAGGTATGGTGGATTTGATGGAGTTATTGGGATCGGAAAAACACTTACATGTAATTATTAAAGAAGTTAAGCTTGTAGCGAAAATCAATTCTGATAATCATGTTAAGAGTAAGGAAAATATAAAATTGTTTATTGACGGAGATAAACTGCACTTTTTTGATAAAGACACACAATTGAATATTTCAGTTTGATAAAAAGCGGGTGTGTAAGCCTGCTTTTTAAATTTTAAAAAGATTTTAATGTCTTTAAAATTAATATATAATTAAATAAAAAGGAATAGAAATGCAATTTAGTGAATATTATTAAAATAAAAATGGAGGAGAGTTTATGCAAGAAATTATAACGAAAATTACTGAAAAATTTTCACAATATGAAATATTTAATAATTTTTTTCCTGGAATAGTATTTTGTTATTTTGTTGGAGCGACAACTAAGTTTTCTTTTATAATGAAAGAAGTTTGGGAAAATATATTACTATACTATTTTGTAGGTGTAATAGTAAACAGAATCGGTTCGGTTGTTGTTGAAAATCTGCTGAAATCTATAAAAGTTAAGAATAAAAAGCTGAATATTAAAGAACCGTTTTTAAAATTTGCTTCATATGATGATTATATAGAAGCATCAGAAAATAATACTTTTATTAAGACATTAAATCAATACAATAATTTTTATCGAAACATCATTACGATTTTTATTTTAGTTATTTTGATTAAGATATATGATTTGTGGATATACAATATTATCAATAAGTGGGGAATGTTAGGGCGTAATATTTTATTTATTTTAATTTGCTCGGTAATTACAATAATACTTATATTTGGATATAGAAAGCAAAGTGATTATATAAAAAGAATGGTTGAAAAATATATAAATTCAAAGTGACATATTTGTACTTTAATGGTTATAATATTTATAAAATTTCATTGGAGTGAATTATGAAAAACAAAAGAATTAGAATAAGAGAGAGGTTTAGCGTTATTTGGATGTATACGAAATACCAAATAATAACTAAGATGTTTCTTGTATTTATCTTATTTCCTCTTTACTCATGGATTATAAGAATATTAATGGAGTCGGTGGGAAGAGTTAATGTCTCAAGCGGTGATTACATAAAGTTTTTGCTAAGCTATCAAGGCTTTGGAATGCTTGTAGTCACATTGATTTTACTTATTATACTGACCGGTATTGATATTAATGCATTCATTATAATGGGCGCTTTAGTAAAAGAAGGTAAAATTAAGATTAGCGCAAAAAGTATGATTTATGTAAGCATTAAATCGGTGAGAAGACTGATTCAACCGTCAGGGATACTTCTTATGATCTATATCGCATTGGTAATTCCTTTGATAGGATTGGGAGTTACCATAAGTCCTATGAAAAACTTTCAGATGCCTAATTTTATAAAATCTGTAATATTTGACAATTTATTTTACTCAGTTTTGTATCATATATTGTTGGGAGTTTTGATTTTTATAAGCATAAAATATGCATTTGTATTCCATTATATGATAATCTTGAATCTAAAGATAAGAGAAGCGCTTAAAAGAGCTTCGGAATTAATGAAAAATAATTGGATAAAATTTGTAAGAGACTTTATACTCAGATTATTTATTTATCTGATGATATTGTTATTTTTATTTGGCAGTGCAATAGGGGAAATGTTGCTGTCTATCAATACTTTTGTTGAAAATATCTTCATATCGAGGTTTTTGACATTATTTACGATATTAATAATTTTTGAAATCACATCATTTGTAACTTTAATGACAGTTCCCGTTATAACTTATAGATTGACGGATTTATTTTACAAGTATAATGAAATAAACGGAGAAAATGTAAGCATTGACATTGATGAGGATAAGTATAAACTTCAAAATGAGAATAGAATATCCGTAATAAAATCAACTATCAGCAAGAGGCTTATATTTTTAATCATTTTAGTGTTTAATTTTATAATGTCGATTTATTTCAGTATATTTTTCAATGATATATTTAAACCTGAAAGAAAAATTGAAATTGTAGCTCACAGAGGTGGTGGGGACTTAGGTGCCGAAAATACAATTGAGGGGATGAAGCAAGCTATAAAAGCCGGAGCTAAATGGAGTGAGATAGATGTTCAAAGGACAAAGGACGGATATTATATTATTAATCATGATTCTACATTCAAAAGAGTGGCGAGAGATTCCAGAAAAGCCTCTAACATGACATTAAAAGAGATTAAAGAAATTAAGGTTCGCGATTTATTTGACTCCTCAAGAGCATCTCAAGAGGTGGCTACGCTTGAAGAATTTATGGATGCGTCTAAAGGAAAGATAGGTCTTTACATCGAGTTGAAGGGAAAAACAGCCGACTATAAAATGGTAGACGATGTGGTTAGAATAATAAAAGCAAAAGGCATGATAAAAGAAACAGCAATACTGTCATTAGACTACAATTTGATAAAGTACACTGAGAATAATTATCCGGAAATAACTACGGGTTATTTGTATTTCTTTTCATTTGGAAAAACAGAACAACTGATTGGAGACATTCTGATTATGGAAGAAAGTCAGGCTACGGAAAATAAGATTGAATCCATAAAAAATGCGGGTAAAAAAGCTGTTGTTTGGACAGTTAATACAAAAGAATCAATAGAATACTTTGTAAACTCAAAAGTCGACGGAATAATAACCGATTATGTAAAGAAAGTTAAAACCGGAATGGAGGAAAGAAACAACAGAACGGATGTAGATTCGATAATATATTTCTTTTTCAAAGAATAAAGACTAATTAATATCCCTCAGAGGTTGATTAATTTTTATGGTGGTATCATTATATAAGATTAATCGGCAAAGACACTATTAAATCTATAGTTCAGTCGGAAAAAATATTGCATAGTAAGGAAGAAAAAGAAATTCAAGAAATAAATGTGAAAGCATAATGGTAGGAGAATCTTTAAGAAACTTATCAGTACGAATGTTTAGTGAACTGACACCGAGGCAAATTTTTGATTATTGTATTGAGTACGACAATATACTTAATTCCGAAAATTATACAGAAAGAATCGTAAATCAGAAGGATTTTGATATATAATATAACCGGAGGTGAAAGATATGAAAAAACAAGTTAAAACCAATAAATTTTTATATAAATTAATAGAGTTAATTAAGGCTATATCTTTCAGATTGTCTCTAAGAAAAAACAAGATTAGACCTAAGAAAGATTATTATAGAGATTTTTATGAACCGGAATCTCAACAATATCAAAAGATGCATGAATATCCGAATATATATGTTGAAAGATTAGCTTACAGTGATAATGTTCATATGATAGCAAGACCTAAATATAGAGCATATGAGGAAAGTAGAAAAATAAGCTACAGAATAGCAAAAAAAGCAAGAAATGAAGAGGTAAAGAAACTATTTAAAGAATTATTTGTATAAAATAAGATAGAAATGAAAGACACTTTTTAGTGTCTTTTTTTGTTTTGAATATTTAAAAAAAACACTTGACAGTTTTACACTAGGTAGCTAAATTTGTTACCAATGCGTTACCAACGAACAAGATTTCTCCCAATTTCCCTCATATTTTTGTAAAACATGATAAATAATAACAAAAACGGCTAAACACAAAGGTTTTAGCCGTTTATTTTGGTGTTCGATCAGGGATTCGAACCCTGGACCCACTGATTAAGAGTCAGTTGCTCTACCAACTGAGCTAATCGAACATAATCTTTAGAACAAGATATATTATATATCTACCGATTTTTTTTGTCAAATAAAATTTTTCGTTTCGGATTATTATTTGACATTTATATATCGGTAGTGTATAGTAATAAAGTAACGAAAGCCCAGATAGCTCAGTCGGTAGAGCAAAGGACTGAAAATCCTTGTGTCGCTGGTTCGATTCCGGCTCTGGGCACCATGCGGAAATGGCTCAGTGGTAGAGCATCGCCTTGCCAAGGCGAGGGTCGCGAGTTCGAATCTCGTTTTCCGCTCCAACTAGCTTTAAGCTAGTTTTTTTATTTTAAATTTTCAACATATTCGGATCATTGTAAGCTAAATAACAAAATGATATAATACTAATGAAATGTAAAAGTATCGGAGGGAAAGATGTATATATCCAAAGAAGTGCTGAATAAAAAATTGCATAAAAATTTTAAATACTTGATTTTATCCGTAGTCATGTTATTGTTTTTTTTGTCCGGAATTATTGGCGGCTTGATGGGAGATGACAGTTTAAAAGAACATATGGTTGTGTACATATTTTTTAGTGTTATTTTCGGAGGGGTGGTTTATCATAACTATATGAACAGAAAATTTTTAAACAGGGGTGCAATCTACGAATCTGTTTTCAGATATGATTATGACGGATATATTTCTATCAGAAGTCTAAGCGATAAAATTGGAAGTAGCGAAGGAAAAATAATTAGAGAAATAGACAAGCTTATAAAGTGCGGAATATTACAAAAATGCTCCATAGATATTGGTAATATGCAGGTAGTTTTGCAAGGTGTTGAAAAGAAAGATGTACTATATAGGAGTATTGAATGCCAGAGATGTGGAGGTATAACAAAGGTAAGAGTCGGTTGGGGAGCAAAATGCGACTACTGTGGTAGTGAAATATACGCAAAATTTGAAGACTAGTTGACATTATTAAATAGTGGACATATAATTATGCTTTAAGGGGATGACATGGTTTCGACGGGGATTTGGAACAAGGATAAGCATGTCGATGGGCATACATCGTAAAAATAGCAAATTAAAATTAAACGCAGAAGATAACTTCGCATTAGCTGCCTAAGGCGGCCGGCTACTAAGTTGAACCCATAACGGCTTAGCAGTCTCAAATATGTTGGGAAACCTGCAAAGCAAAGCTTTGAGTTTTGCACGGATGATATGAAGCTACCATTTAATTGTATTTGTTGATTAATTAGATTAATTGGGAATAAAATTTAATCAAATAAACATGTAGAAGATCCTTCGGATGAGTTTTCGGACGTGGGTTCGACACCCACCATCTCCACCAGCTTTTGCATATCCGAACTCTTTGTTTTTTAAATGGATTTGGATTTGTGTTATTAACAAAAAATTACTTTTTTCAGAGGGTCTCTGGGAAGAGTCTTGAACAAACAATAAAGAGAGTTGGATTCAATATCCGACTCTCTTTTCAGTTATCTACTTAAATGATAGAAACGATAAACCACCTGCTAAACAGGTGACGGAATATAGCTTCAGTTTAAGCTATAAGGAACTTTATTGATGTATAATTCCATTGGCATCTTTAAGAGTAAAAAGCCTCCACTGTTTATTAGTAGAGGCATTGATTTATTATTTTATTTTGCTACCGCCCCATTCAACAACGGTAAATCCTGTACGGGTTGTTTTTATAAGATTTTGCTTTGAAATTTCTACTGTATTTTTAGACGGGTACCATGTCATAAAAACTCTAATTAGAGTATCCGGCTTTGGATTAATGTTTAGTTTTGCATTATTGGTATAGTCGTTAGTTTGGAATGAAATTACATTGTAATTATTGTTCTCCATTTTTGGCAACCAATAAATAATAAATTCATTAATTTCTTTTTGATTTAGTCCTAAAATTTCTAATTTCTCCTCTAAAAACTGAGCAGTATCTTCGCCTTTAATGCAAAATCCTTTGTCTATTTTATAATTGAAATTATCTTCTCCTTCCCAAAATAGGGCATAGTATTCTTTGTTATCTTTTATGATGGTTCCATCCGGTTTAGCTGTAATTGTCCACTCATTTTCTTTAGAAAATTTTGGATAAATGTGGGTAAGTTTTCCATTATAATCAAGATTAACAGATATTTTTTCTTCTTTTTCAGGGTAAAGGTAAATAATTGGTTTTTCTACAGGCTTATTTCTTTTTGATTCTTTAATTTGTATTGACAATATTGTTATTATTGAGATTACAATGGCAACAATAATGATGATTATTATTTTCTTTATATTTTTTTTCACAGTTATATTCTCCTCATTATTTTTGTTATTATTATATCATGTAGTATAAATTTTTTCAGGGTTTTATTTTGAGATAGATTCAGTTTTGTTTTTTATCATATGGTTTTGAGTATATATGTCTAAAAAGCCTGTATAGCAATTTTAGAAAATAATAGAAGACTTTTATAAAGTTTATATGTATTTTTTGACAAAAATTGTTTAAGATTTTGTTCAATTTTGATAATCTATTCATTAATATTGGCAGTAAATTAGAGAGATATTTACTATAAATTTAAAGTGGAGTTCAAGTATTAAAGGTAGGCGCTTCACGAAGAGGATATCTAAAGGAAATCGAGTTCAAGAATTTTGATTGTTGGAAATTTTCCGACCCAAATTATAAATTTCAAGTCGGAAAGGAGCGTAGGCTTTAGACCGTTTTTTTTAGTTTTCAGAATTAAATATTTAATATAAGGGTAATATATAATCGGAGGCGATATGTACAGATTTAGAAGATTTAATAAATTTTTTATATATTCGTTCTTATTAATTTTATTTATTTTTGGAATTGTTGGATGTTCAAATAAAGAATCATCTAAATCAAAGGTTGATACCGGAGATATTTCAATCACAGCAAATAATGAAATTAAAGAAGACGGATATTACTACTCAAAGGAAGATGTAGTAAAGTATTTGCAAAAATACAATAAACTGCCGCCTAATTACATAACCAAAAATGAGGCAAAAAAACTTGGTTGGGATGCTAAACAAGGAAATCTGTGGGAAGTGACGGATAAATTTGTCATTGGTGGAGATGTATTCGGCAATAGGGAAGGAAAACTTCCAAAACAGAAAGGAAAAAAGTATTATGAGGCCGATGTTAATTATAGAGGAGGAAGAAGAAATTCTGAAAGGATAATCTTTACAAAGGACGGGGAAATATATTATACTTCCGATCATTATAATACTTTTGAGAAGGTGAAATAATGAAAAAATACATTATTGAGGGAAAAATGGTTGAATCGGAAAATCAATTTCATGAATATGTGAAAGGGATTTTTGATTTTGAAGATTATGGAAATAATCTTGATTCTCTTTGGGATCTGTTAAATGAGTATGATTCTTTGGAGATAGAATTAAGAGACGTGGACTATATAAAAGAAAAACTGGGAGATTATGGGGATAGGATAGAAGACCTTTTTGAAGATCTTTCCGAGAATTATAGCGTGAAAATAAGGAGAAGAAAAATGATAAGAGATTACTTAGGAAAAAAACCGACTATGCACGAAGATACATGGGTAGCTGAAAATGCAATGGTTGTAGGAGATGTAACACTTGGTGAAGGAGTTGGAGTTTGGTTTAGTGCAACCGTAAGAGGAGATGATCAGCCGATTGTGATAGGAAAACATACGAATGTTCAGGACAGCGTTGTTATTCATGTAAATTTAGTTGACAATTGTACTATCGGAGATTATGTAACCTTGGGTCACGGGGCAATCGTACATGCTTGTACGATAGGTAATAACACGATAATCGGCATGGGATCCATAATTCTTGACGGGGCAAAAGTGGGAGATAATTGTATAATCGGCGCAGGTGCCGTTGTACCTCCGGGAAAGGAAATTCCGGATAATTCTCTTGTAGTTGGAAATCCTGCCAAAATAGTAAGACAGACAACTGAAGCTGAAATTGAAATGATTAGAGAAAATGCCGAAATATACTATAGAAAATTAAAAGATTACAGATAATATGAAAAAAAACAAATTATACATTAATGGCGAATGGATTGACTCAAAGTCCATGGAATTAATTGAAGTCGAAAATCCAGCAACAAAAGAAATAATCGGAAGAGTTGCTGCCGCCAACGAAGAGGATGTAAATATGGCAGTTCAGGGAGCTAAAAAATCTCTGAAGATGTGGAAAAATAAAAAAGTGGAAGACCGTATAGAGTACATTGAAAAAATGCTTGAATATTTTAAGCAAAATGCCGATGATATCAGCAATACGGTATTGTTGGAGCTCGGTTCCGCAGGTAAGGTTACCAAGCCATTGCATGTAACCTCTTATTTTGAGAATATCGAAGATTTCATAAGACTTGCGAAAGATATGAAATTTGTAGATAATTTTAAAAACTATGATGTGTACAAAGAGCCTGTTGGAGTTGTAGCTTGTCTAACTCCTTGGAATTTTCCTTTCGGACAAATCGTAAAAAAAGTTATACCCGCATTACTTATGGGGAATACCGTGGTTCTTAAGCCGTCTCAGAACACACCTTTTACAGCTTTTTATTTTGCTTATGCGGCTGAACATGCAAAACTTCCGGGGGGAGTGTTGCAGATTGTAACCGGCAGAGGGGCGGAAGTTGGAAATATATTGGCAAGACATAAAGATATAAATATGATTTCGTTTACCGGATCTACATCGGGAGGCAAAGAAGTTTCAAAAATTGCGATTGAAGGGATAAAGAGATTATCATTGGAACTTGGAGGAAAGTCGGCTTCAATAATTTTGGAAGGTGCGGATTATGAAAGTGCGGTTAAGAAGACATTGTTTGAAGTTTTTCCAAATGCAGGTCAGGCTTGTTCTTCAACTACCAGACTTTTGGTACCGAAAAAATTAAAAGATTCGATAGAAGACCTGGTGGTAAAACATAGCAAAAAGTTTAAATATGGGGATCCGACTAACAAAGAAAATCATTTTGGACCGCTTCAATCAAAGAAAGCCTACGATAAAGTTTTACAATATATTGAAACCGGAAAAAAAGAATCTAAATTATTATTTGAAGGAGAATGGTTGAAAGAAAACGGATACTTTGTTCCGCCTGTAGTTTTTACGGATGTTAAAAATGATGCCAAAATAGCTCAGGAGGAAATATTCGGTCCCGTACTTTGCATAATATATTATGAAAATGTCGAAGAAGCTATAGAGATTGCAAATGACACCGTGTATGGGTTATACGGCATGGTTTTCGGGCCTGAAGAGGAAGCACTTGAAGTAGCGAAGTCTATTGATGCCGGTCAGATGGTCATCAATGACGGGAAGTGGACACATAATGCTCCTTTCGGGGGATTTAAACAATCCGGTCTTGGGCGTGAAGGTGGAATTTACGGTCTTGAGGAATATATTGAGTTAAAAACAATATTCAGATAAAATGAGCAGCTGTAATGAAACGGCTGCTTTTCAATTTATTAAATCTTACCCAAAATTTTGGCGAATAGATAAAAAAACAGGTGTCAACAAAAAAAGTTGACAAAGAGCAGAAACTCTAGTAATATATACCTGTCAATGTTATAACTTGACAGGTAGGTGTAAATGGAAAAAAATGTAATGATTGGTATTTTATACGAATACTATGGAGAGTTATTAACAAGTAAACAGTCAGAGGCTATTGAACAGTATTATTTTGAAGATCTTTCATTGACTGAAATCGCTGAAATTCAAGGAGTTTCCAAGCAGAGCGTTTCTGAGACAATAAAGAGATCGGAAAAATCCCTACTAGAATTTGAGCAAAATTTAGGACTTTACAAAAAGATTTCCGATTTACAAATTTTGCTTGAAAATCTGGATAATAATCTCAAAAAAAATATGAGTAGCGATGAATACAAAAAATATGAATCAGATATTAATGAGATATTTGGAAAACTAAATTAGGAAGTGAAAAATGTTTGGAAATTTAGCTGATAGACTACAAAACCTGATGGCAAATCTTAGAGGGAAGGGAAAACTTTCTGAAAAAGATATTGATCAAGCTATGCGTGAAATCAGATTGGCATTGCTGGAAGCCGATGTTAATTATAAAGTTGTAAAAGACTTTGTTAAATCCGTTAAAGACAGAGCACTAGGTGCAGAAGTAATGGAGAGTTTAACACCGGGACAAATGGTAGTTAAAATAGTAAATGAAGAGTTGATTTCACTGATGAGTGATGATTCTCAAAAATTAACTATTGCATCCAAGCCACCCACAATAATAATGATGTGCGGTTTGCAAGGAGCTGGAAAAACTACACACACCGGAAAATTGGCACTGTTTCTTAAGAAACAGAATAAAAGACCGCTTCTTGTGGCCGCGGATATCTACAGACCCGCAGCAATTGAACAGTTAAAAGTTGTCGGAAAACAAGTAGATGTTCCGGTATTTTCATTAGGAAAAATAAATCCTGTTGAAATTGCCAAGCAAGGCGTGGATCATGCCGTTAAAAACAATCATGACATTGTCTTGATAGATACGGCGGGGCGTCTTCATATAGATGAAGAGTTAATGGATGAATTAAAGGCAATAAAGGCGGAGCTTCCTATAACCGAAACCTTATTGGTGGTTGATGCCATGACGGGACAGGATGCCGTAAATGTCGCAACAACATTTAATGAAAAGCTTGATATAACCGGAGTTATACTGAGCAAGTTGGATGGAGATGCCAGGGGCGGAGCTGCATTATCCATAAGAGCGGTAACCCGAAAACCGATAAAATTTATTGGGGTTGGGGAGAAAATGAATGATTTGGAGCAATTTCATCCCGATAGAATATCTTCAAGAATATTAGGTATGGGTGATGTTCTTTCACTGATTGAAAAAGCTGAGCAAGCTATTGATAAAAAGAAAGCTGCGGAGTTGGAAAAGAAGTTGAGAGATGCAAGTTTCAATTTGAATGATTTCTTGGGGCAAATAAGTCAAATGAGAAATATGGGACCATTGGAGGACTTATTGGCAATGCTCCCCGGCATAAACAATAAAGCTCTAAAGGGCATGAATTTTGATCCTAAGAGCGTTGACAAAATTGAAGCTATAATTCTTTCAATGACCATGGAAGAAAGAGAAAAACCTGATATTATCAACAGCACAAGGAAACAGAGAATTGCTAACGGCTCAGGTACAACTGTAGTTGATGTAAACAAATTATTAAAACAATTCAAAGATACTAAAAAACTCATGAAACAATTGGGTGGTTTAGATAAAAACAAAATGAAAAAAGGGAAATTTAAATTTCCTTTCTTTTAGAAAATAATGGAGGAAAAATATGGCAGTAAAAATTAGAATGAAAAGATTAGGAGCTAAGAAAAAACCTTTCTACAGAATCGTTGTATCCGATGTTAGAGCTCCAAGAGACGGAAGATTTATTGAAGAATTGGGATACTACAATCCTGTAGTTACTCCAAAAGTATTTAAAATTGATGAAGAAAAGTTGAATGAATGGATCAAAAAAGGTGCGAAACCTACGGAAACTGTAGCTAAGTTGTTGAAGACTTTTGATATTCTTGAAACTAAAGAAGTTCTTAAAGCTGAAAAGAGCCTTAAGGCTATATTGGCTAAAAAGGCAAAATTGGAACATATTGAAAAGAAAAAACAGGAAGCTGCTGAAAGGAAAAAAGCTGAAGAAGCAAAAGCTGCCGAAGAAGCTGCTGCAGCTGAAGCCGCTGCAAAAGAAGCGACAGAAGAAGCGCCTGTTGAAGAATCAGCTGAATAATTAGGTATTTAAGATGAAAGAAATAGTTGAATTTATCGCTAAATCTTTAGTGAATTTTCCGAACGATGTTGAAGTTACAGAGTTTTCTTCAAATGGAGTTGTCGATTTAAAGTTGATTGTAAATTCTGAAGACATGGGAAAAGTAATAGGAAAACAAGGAAGAATTGCCAATTCAATAAGATCAATTATAAAAGCTTGTGCAATCAAGGAAGAAAAGAAAGTTAACTTAGAGATTGAATCAAAATAACATGGAAAAAATAATTGTTGGTAAGATAACTAATTCCCATGGTATTAAAGGGGAAGTAAAAATTCAAAGAACCGGTGAGGAGTTATTCAACAAGGATATTCCTTATTATATAGGAAATAAATTGAATCGCGTCAGTATTGAAAGATCAAGAATTTCCGGTGATATAGCATTTGTTAAATTCAGAGAATATGACAATATAAATCAAATACTTGAATTCAAGTCTCAATATATTTATGTTGACAAATCAAATCTTGATGAATTGGAAGAATCAACCTACTATATTCATGACCTCATAGGTATGAATGTGTACGATGAAGATGAAATTTTTATCGGTAAATTAGTAGATGTGCTTTCATATTCAGCTAACGATGTCTATATTGTAGAAGGTAAAGACGGTAATTTATCTATACCGGCAGTTAAAGAATTCATCTTAAATGTAGACATCAAGAATAAAAAGATGAAAGTAAAATTAATCGAGGGTATGTAATGAAGATTGATGTATTGACATTATTTCCAGAAGCTTTTGAGTATATTAGATCTTATGGTGTTATCGGTAAGGCTTTAGAAAAAAAGATATTGGAGATTGAGACTGTCAACATCAGAGATTTTTCTCAAAACAAACATAAAAAAGTTGATGATGAGGTATACGGAGGAGAAGCAGGAATGCTGATGACTCCACAACCTGTTGTTGATTGTATAGAAAGCGTAAAAAAGGAAAATTCGAAGGTGATTTTTCTCAGTCCTCAAGGACAGATTTTCAATCAAAAGATTGCAAATGAATTGGCAAAACAAGAGCATTTAATCTTGTTATGCGGTCATTATGAGGGCATTGATTCAAGGGTTACTGAAAATTATGTGGATATGGAAATCTCGATTGGAGATTATGTATTGACCGGTGGAGAAATTCCGGCCATGGTATTAATCGATTCAATTGGAAGGTTGGTAGACAATGTACTTGGGAATCAAGAATCATATACAACGGATTCTCATTACAATATATTGCTTCAACATAATCATTATACAAGACCGAGAGAATTTAGAGGTTTAGAAGTACCCGAAGTATTATTTTCCGGAAATCATAAGTTAATAGAAAATTGGAAAAAAGAAAGTAGTATAAAAAATACTAAAGAAAAAAGACCGGACTTATATGAAAAATATATAAAGTCTTTAGAGTAATACTCAGGAGGATAAAATGGATATCATTAGACAAATTGAAAAAGAACAATATAAAGAAAATGTTCCTGGCATGAATGTTGGGGACAGCGTAAAAGTTGCTTATAGAATTAAAGAAGGTAACAGGGAAAGAATCCAAATGTTTGAAGGAACTGTAATTAAGATTCAGGGTGAAGGAGTAAGAAAAGCTTTCACTGTGAGAAGATTAAGCTACGGTGTAGGTGTTGAAAGAACATTTTTGCTTCACTCACCAAGAGTTGAAGATGTAACTGTTACTAAAAAAGGTAAAGTTAGAAGAGCAAGATTATTCTACTTAAGAGGCAGAGTAGGTAAGGCTGCTAAAGTTAGGGAAAAAACAGATTATTAATATGTTTAAAACACAATTCTTGCTTTATGAATTGTGTTTTTTATATATAAAAAATTGTCAAATTAATTGGGGAGCAAAAAATCATCGGAATACCGGTGGATTTAATTGAGGTGAATATGAATATAAATTGGTATCCGGGGCACATGAAAAAATCCTTGGACAGAATTAGAGAAAGTCTTAAGGCGGTCGATATTGTCTGTGAAATTGTAGATTCTAGGATTCCGATAAGCAGTAGAAATCCGGTATTAAACGATATAATCGGAGATTTCCCGAGAATTATTTTGTTTAATAAAACCGACATGGCGAATCCGTTACAAACGAAAAAGTGGATTGAATACTTTAAGTCTCAAAATATTGAAGTTATTGAATTCAATGCTCTAAAAGATAAAAAGACGGGTAAACTTTATTCGTTAGCTAGGGAAATTCTTAAGGACAAGTTTGAACGCGACAAAGAAAGAGGAATCATAAATGACACAATCAAGATGATGGTAGTCGGAATACCCAATGTCGGAAAATCAACTTTCATAAACAATATATCCAAGCGAAAGGGAACAAAGGTTGGAAATAAGCCGGGGGTTACGAAACAAAACCAATGGATCAATACGGATTCAAATCTTCTTTTATTGGATACTCCCGGTGTTTTATGGCCGAAATTGGACACTCCTGATGGCGGAAAAGCTTTGGCATTTACGGGAGCAATCAAGGACGAAACACTCAATATTGAAGATTTGTGTTTTGATTTTTTAAATACTATCAAGCAAATTTATCCGAAAGCTTTGGAAGAAAGATATGGCATCAATGCCGAAGAGGAAACTGTTTCGATAATGGACAATATCGCATATAAGACAGGTTCAATACTAAGAGGGAGAGAGGTAGATTATTTTAAGGTCTCAAATATAATATTTGATGATTTTAGAAAATTAAGACTTGGAAGGATAACTCTTGAAACTGTTGATAACATATAAAGTTAAAAATATTTAACAATATTGACAGTTTTTTAAATTGAAAATAAGGTAAAATCATTATGAAAATTAAACTAAAAAGAGATGAATTAGGCATATTAAATGAGAAGTCATCCATATATAAATATAAATGCGGTATTGATGAGGTTGGGAGAGGTCCGATTGCCGGACCTGTAGTGAGCTGCGCCGTAATAATGGGCGATGAAGTGGTGGAGGATGTCAAGGACTCTAAAAAACTTAGTGATAAGAAAAGGAGGAAACTTGCTGAGGACATATATGACAAGGCCTATGCTGTCGGAATCGGAATAATGGACAATAATGTAATTGATGAAATAAATATCAGGCAAGCGACTTTGTTGTCCATGAAAACTGCAATTGAAAATCTTAGAGACAAGTCGGGAAATAAAGTGGAGCCTGATTTGTTGTTGATAGATGCAGAATTGATTGACAGTGATATTGATCAGATAGGAATTATTTCAGGTGACGACCTTGTTTATGAAATATCTTGCGCATCCATTCTTGCGAAGGTATTTAGAGACGATATGATGATTGGTTTTTCAAAGGCTTATCCAGAATATATGTTTGAAGCTCATAAAGGATATGGTACAAAAAAGCACTATGAAGCTATAGAGAAGCATGGTATTTCAAGCATTCATAGAAAGTCCTTCATGACAAAGTATTTTGAAAAATTAAATGAAAAACAAAATGATAGGTAAATTGGGAGAACAAATCGCAGTAGATTACCTCGTAAAAAATAGTTATATAATACTTGAAAGAAATTATTCCAATTCAAAAGGAGAGATAGATATTATCGCCTTTAAGGATAAAAAAATCATTGTGGTCGAAGTTAAAACAAGAAAAAATGACGACTTTGCGTTTGCGTCTGAATCTGTTAATTACAAAAAAATTAGAAATATTAAGACCGTTGCTAATGACTATATTTTTAGAAACGGTCTTTTTGAATACAATATAAGATTTGACATAATTGAATGCTATTGGGAACTCAAAGAGATTCGACATATCAAAAACGCTTTTTGAGGTGAATATGTACAATTACAGAGATATAATATTATTTTTAAACATATGCAGAATCAACAATCTGAAAATTCTAAATCTGATCAGCTCAGGCGCAATGGATAAACTTCTATATCTAAACGAAAAATCTATAGATAAAATCGGGATTTTCACAGCCGCGGAAAAAGACAAACTAAAATACAAACTGAATATAAATATTGAGAATTATAAACATAAATTATATCAACAAGGATATGAATTTTTAACCATTTTAGATATTAATTATCCTCAAAATCTTAAAAATATATTCAATGCTCCCAGCATAATTTACATTAAAGGAAAAAAAATAGATAAACTCAATAATTCCATAGCGATCGTAGGAACGAGAAAACCCACCGAATACGGAAGATGGGTTACAAAAAAAATAATCAAAGAATTAAAAAAATATGATTTGAGCATCATTTCAGGAATGGCGTTGGGAATTGACTATATAGCCCATAGAGAAGCGATTGAAAATGATTTATGTACGGCGGGAATACTGGCTTCGTCATTGGACATAGTTTACCCTAAAACAAATATTGAGCTTTATGTCGATATGGAAAATCAAATTTTAATTAGTGAATTTCCGTTCACCACCGAACCGATAAAGAGAAATTTTGTCATGAGAAACAGAATAATTTCGGGACTGTCGCTGGGAGTTTTAGTGATTGAAGCTGCTGAAAACAGCGGCTCATTGATAACCGCAAACTACGCCATTGAGCAAAACAAGGGTGTATTTGCCATTCCGGGAGGAATAGACAGCGTTTATTCAAAAGGAACAAATAATTTGATAAAAAATGGAGCTAAAATTGTACAAAATGCCGAAGATATAGTAGATGAACTTCCTTTCATAAAAGAGGTTGAAAAAGTTTTAAATATTTCTGAAAGAGAAATCTCAAAGAATGAAATTAAAATACTTGAGATTTTATCTATTAAAAATACAAATATAAATGAGATAATTACTCTATCAAACATGGATATATCCGAATGTTATGCATCTATAATGAAATTAGAAATGTCAGGAAGAATCATATCTTTGGGAAATAATTTTTATGGTAAAGTATTTTAATGAATGTGCATACGATTTTAGAAAATATAATTTAAAATATTAAAAAAATAGCAAGCAAATAAAAGTAATATATAATAAATTTTCAAATTGAAAAAGACGGTTGTTCCGTCTTTTTTAACATAAAATTATCAGTTTATCATAGTATTAAAAGGCAAAAAATATGCGCAAAGGTTCCTGCAAAAATCGCACCGATGGTATGACTTAATATTGCCCTCCCCGTTAATTCTTTAAAATTCATTGTATTCATCATTGCCACATGAGTACTCAAGTAACCGGATAAACACATACACATTGCAGTGAATACGGCGATGTCATTTCCTTTTAGCAATCCTTGCTTAAGTAAGCTTGGAATAATGCTCATGGATGCGCTTGAAGCACCCAAAGCTGTTATAGGAACAGCTATGTTTTGAGCAGATTTAAAGCCGAATAGGGGATTAATTATAAATGAAAGTTTGTTTCCAATCCAAGGCAAGAGTTGTATTCCTTGAAATGCTTCACCTGTATACCCGTTTTGACCGGGACCATATGTAAGCAACATGACAAAAGTGCTTGTAATTAAAACGCCGGGGATGATACTTACGCCTACATCTATTCCGGATGCTCCTCCTTCAAGCATGGCTGCCAAAAATCTTTGAGATATATTTCCTTCTCTTACTTCTCTATATTCTAAAATATCATATTCGAAGTTTTCATTGTTGTTTGAACATTCTTCTTTACCATACAGTTTTTTTGCTTTTGCCAACATTAATCTGGTAGAAACAATTGTTCCGATAATTGCTGCCACATTTCCTATCAAAACTGGAATAAAAAAATTTTCACCGTCGGGAGATTTTAATCCAATCATGAATAAGGTAATAATAAGTCCCATTCCAAATCCGGTTCCCATATTAACTATGGCGGGCAGTTGATATTTTTTGAAATATCTTGTAAAGTTAGGATCTTTTCCCAATGCTAAAATTGCCGGATTATCTGAAAAATAGGTGGTTATTACTCCAATTACTCCGGCTCCCGGCATTCCGAAAAGAGGTCGCATGAATGGAGAAAAAAGTTTGTTTAATATCGCCGTAATTCCAAATTCATTAAGAATTCCGATAAGACCGCCCGTAACAACCGTAATAGCGGTAAGATATAAAACCGTTTCGGTAAGTAATTTAAATGAAGTGTTAAAAACGGTATTTATAAAATTGACAGTGCCCATTTTATAGATAAATACAGAAAATACGAAGAATATAATTATAAGAAATGATATTCCTTCGAGACTTATTGTTTTTTTCAGATTTTTATTTTTAGGATTTTCCATAGTTTTCTCCAAATATAATTGATAACAAAGATATTTTATTTAATTATTTATAAAAGGTCAATAAATAAAAATAGTTATGAAAAACAAATATGTTTTTTGACAATAATTGGAAACAAATGTATAATCTCAATGATAATTAGAATCATAAGGGAGAAAGCATGGCTAAGAATCTGATAATTGTGGAATCGCCCACAAAAGCAAAAACAATAGGAAAGTTTTTAGGCAAAAATTATAAGATTATGGCATCTGTCGGGCATTTAAGAGATTTGCCCAAAAGTAGGATGGGTGTCGATATAAAAAATGATTTTGAACCTCAATATATCAATGTGAGAGGAAAGGCCAAAACGATTAATGATATAAAAAAAGAAGCTCAAAAGGCAGACCATATTTTCCTAGCATCCGATCCCGACAGAGAAGGAGAAGCAATTGCATGGCATTTAGCATATCTTTTAGACTTGGATTTAAAGGAGAAAAACAGAATAGTATTTCATGAAATAACCAAGGACACGGTAAAAGAAGCTATAAAAAACCCGAGGAGTATAGATCTGTCTTTGGTTGACGCTCAACAGGCAAGAAGAGTAATGGACAGGATTGTAGGGTACGAATTGTCTCCGGTACTATGGAAGAAAGTCAAAAGCGGTTTGTCAGCCGGAAGGGTTCAATCTGTGGCCTTAAAGCTTATTGTGGATAGAGAAAATGAAATAAACAGTTTTATACCTGAGGAATATTGGACGATAGAATTCAAAGCAAATCATTCAAAAACTGACTTTGTGGGGAAATATCACGGAAGACTGATTGATGGAGAAGTTGTAGCAAATAAGTTAAACAATGAGTTGGAAGCCGATAAAGTAATGGAAATTATCGATAAGGATAAGTTTGAGGTTTACGATAAGATTACATCAAACATGAGCAGAAAACCTTATCCTCCTTTTACGACATCAACTTTACAACAAGAGGCTTCAAAAAGAATTAATTTTTCGACATCAAAAACTATGCAAGTTGCACAACAACTTTATGAAGGAATCTATATAGGTGATGAAGGAACCGTAGGTCTTATTTCTTATATGAGAACGGATTCTACCAGATTATCTCAAGGCATAATTGATGAGGCATTGGAATATATAAAAAACAATTACGGAGAAGAATACTTAACAAAGGGTAATAGATATTCAAAGAAAAAAAGCAATTCTCAGGATGCACATGAAGCGGTAAGAGTTTCATCAATATACAGATCTCCTGATGTAATAGGAAAGTATTTAACACCGGATCAATTCAAACTTTATAATTTGATTTGGGAAAGAACTTTAGCATCTCAAATGGCAAGCACCAAATATTTGTCGACCAGGTATGATATCAAAAATAATGGAGAAATATTTAAGGTTAGCGGTTCTATAGTAAAATTTGACGGTTTTAGCAGAGTGTGGAGAGTTTCAGATAATAGCGTTATTTTGCCGAACTTGAACAAAAATGAAATTTTCTCCGTTAATACAATAGATAAAAATCAACATTTTACCAAGCCGAAAGCAAGATATACGGAAGCTTCATTGGTTAAAACCCTTGAAGAAAACGGAATAGGAAGACCTTCGACCTATTCTTCAATAATAAAAAGTATTTTGGGACGAAATTATGTTTCAATTGAAAATAAGTCTTTATTTCCTACGGAATTGGGGGTAACAGTAAATAATTTGCTTGCCGAGTATTTTGACACAATCATAAACGAGGAATTCACTGCAAGTTTGGAAACTGAATTGGATAAAATTGAAGAAAAAAGTTTAGATTGGAAAACGATGCTTAGAGCTTTCTATAAAGAGTTTGAAAAGGATTTGAACAAGGCGAAGGAGTCAAAAAAATCGTTTGAACTTGAATCAAAGCCAACCGGAGAGCTATGTCCTGAATGTGGAAAACCTCTGATATATAAAGAGGGGAGAAATGGAAAATTTGTCGGATGCAGCGGATTTCCGGAATGTACTTTTACAAAAGCAATCATCAAAACTACGGGAGTTAAATGTCCTAAATGTTCCGGATTAATCATTGAAAAGATTTCAAAAAAGGGAAAGCTGTTTTATGGGTGCAGTAATTATCCTGATTGTGATTGGGCATCTTGGGATAAACCTACGGGTGAAATCTGTAAAAAATGTGGAGATTTAATGGTTCACAGAAAAAACAGAAAAATAGATAAAATACTTTGTAACAACGAGAATTGTGAAGAAGGAAATTAAATATTATACTACCGGCTCTGATTTCAGATCCGGTTTTTATTATCGTGAAAAAACATGAAAATAATAGATTGAGAGTGTTTTCATTTTATGATATAATTTCTTTGATATGTAAATATCTAATAAAATAGGAGGTGATAGTATGTCTAGAAAGCCTACAATGGAAGATGTAAAGAATTTAGCAGGTGTTTCTATCTCAACAGTATCCAGAGTTATCAACGGAACCAGAAAAGTTTCTCCGGACAAGACTTTAGCTGTAAATAGAGCTATTGAAAAACTCGGTTACAAACCTAATGAGCTTGCAAGGTCATTGGTTATGAAAAAATCAAATACATTGGGAATTATTCTTGATGATATCGGAATAGAATATATGGCTCAGTATGTTAGAGGAATTGACGAAATTGGGAAGATGTACAAATATGATATTCTGCTATACTCTACATTTGGAGATTTAGAAAAGCAAAAGAAGGCTGTGGAGTTTTTGTCATCTAAACAAGTAGAAGGAATAATTGTCATTTCCGAAAAAATCAATAATGAGATTTTGTATTCAATAAAAGAGTATGATATACCGTATATTTTGTTGGACAAGTTTTATAACACTGAAGAATACAGAACTATAAGTGTTCACTATTCAAGTGCAATGGCTTCAATGACAAAGCATATTATTGAACAAAATCATAAAAACATATTGTATGTGAGAGAAAAGTCATTTGATTATTCATCCGACATGAAACAAAGAGGATATGAGGATGAGATGAATAAGCATGGATTGAATTCAAAGATTATGTATGTTAATAAAGATACTGTCGATGAAGCGTATAGATTCATGGCTAGTAACATAGAACTTATTAAAAAGAAAGGATATACTACTATCATGGCATCGTCAGATTTGTTGGCGGTGGGTATTCTTCACTATTGCTATGATAACGGTATTTCAGTGCCTGATGACTTGTCTATATCAGGATTTGGAAATGCCCTATATTCATCTTTGGTAAGACCTAGCATAACTACAGTAAGATTGCCTAATTATGACATTGGAGCGGTGGCTGTAAGAGTGTTAATAAAAGTACTTAAAGAAGAAGACGATTTTTCTCAAAGTATCAATTTACATCACGAAATAATGTTAAGAGAAACTATCAAAAAATTAACTTAAATGGAGGAAACAAATGATTGAAAAGAGTGTATTGGTAACGAACGAAACTGGACTTCATGCAAGACCAGCAGCAGCTTTAGTTCAATTTGTGAAAGCTATGCCGGGAGAAATCGAACTTGTTAAAGAAGGTAAAGTGGCTAATGCTAAGAGTATTTTTAGTGTTATGTCTTTAGGTATTTCTAAGGGTACTGAAATTGTTGTTAGAGTTACCGGCGAAAATGAAGAAGAAAACACTGACAAAGTAGTAGAGTTTATTCAAAATTTGACTGATTAATTCAAGTTAATAGAATTGTATAAAGGGTACTTTTCAGTATCCTTTATTTGTACATTTGGGGGTAAAATGAAAAATATTGTGAGAGGTATTAGTGCTTCAAAGGGAATTGTAATGGGAAAAGCATATTTATTCGAAAAAGTAAAATTTGAAATTTCTCAAGAGACTGTTTCCAATGAATTAAAAGAGGAAGAAAAGGGCAAAATCAGGACTGCAATTTTTGATTATGTTAATGATTTAAAAAACAGAGATTTCTCAAATGATTCAGAAAAATCTGTTGCGGAAGCACATATTGAATTAATACAGGATCCTTATTTGGTAGATACGGTTGATTCAAAGATAGATTCTCTAAACTATAATGTTGAAAAATCTTTGAGTGAAACAATTTCAGAGATGGTAATGATGATGGAATCACTTGACGATGAATATTTGAAAGAAAGAGCAAGTGATTATAAGGATGTCGGGGAACAATTAATGTATAAACTAAAGAACATTATTCCCAAAACATTGGAGAAATTGGAGGATGAAGTTATCGTAATATCTGAGGAATTAACACCTTCCGATACTTCGACAATGGATAAGAAAAAGGTGCTTGGTTTTGTTATGAACTTGGGCGGAAAGACCTCGCATGTATCCATCATTGCGCAGACTTTGTCAATTCCGGCAATTGTAGGAACAAAAAATGCTACGGATTGTATAAAACATGGAGATTTCTTAATACTTGACGCAAATGAAGGACAGGTAATTGTAAACCCGGATGAAAAAATCATTGAAGAGTTCAATGTAAAAATAAAAGAGCTTGAAAATGAGAAAAAAAGATTGGACAATATAAAATTTGAAAAGGCTGTGACCAAGGACGGACGCAAAGTTGAGATAGCTTGTAATATCGGTAATATTGAAGATTTGGAATTAGGTCTTAAAGATGGAGCTGAGGGTGTAGGTTTATTCAGAACGGAATTTTTATACATGGAGGCTGAGAACTTCCCAAGCGAAGAAATTCAATTCCAAGCTTATAGAACCGTAGCCGAAAAACTTGAGGGAAAACCGTTGATTATTCGTACTTTGGATATTGGCGGTGATAAAGGCTTGAGTTATTTTGATTTTCCGACAGAAGAAAATCCGTTTTTGGGATGGAGAGCATTAAGAATTGCTTTTGATGAAATTGATATTTTGAAGGCGCAATTAAGAGCAATTCTAAGAGCAAGTGCTTTTGGAAATGTTAAAATACTTTTACCGATGATAATTTCAGTGGAAGAAATAGCAAAGGTTCAAGAGTACATTAAGAAATTTAAGCAAGAATTGGATGAGGAAAATATTAAGTATGATCCGAATATTGAAGTGGGAATAATGATTGAAACACCGGCTTCCGTATTGGTTGCTAGAGATTTAATTGAGGAATGTGACTTTTTTAGTATCGGAACAAATGATTTAACTCAGTATATTTTGGCGGTAGATAGGGGAAATGATGTAGTTTCTCACTTATACAATCATTTTAATCCGGCTGTTTTGAAGGCGATAAAGACTGTTATAGATGCATCACACGATGCCGGAAAATGGACCGGAATGTGCGGATCTATGGCATCTGACACCATGGCAACATATTTACTGCTTGGAATGGGATTGGATGAATTTTCATCGGTTGGATCTCAAATAGGAAAAATTAAGGATATTGTTAGAAGCTCCGACTTTGAAAATGCAAAACATTTTGCGGAAGAAGTTCTTAAACTTCGTACATTGGAAGAGATTGAAAGCAAGTTAGAGGAAGCAAATCATGGCTAACAAGACTCAGTTATTTAAATTGAGAGCATTGCAAGGCAGAATTGAAGAGAGTGATTATGAGTTGATTTCAGATAATATAGTGTCTTATTTGAAAGAAATTCACAGTAAGGAAGTTTTTGAGAATGATTGGGAAGATGAATATATCGGACTGATGAATTTGGCTGTCTTTAATCATGGACTGATAAAAAAAAGCGGATTAAAGGATTATATCTTAGTTGATTTCATTGAAAAAAACAAGTTTATTATTAAGGACAGAAAGACATCTAAAACTCTGGAAAAACATTCACTGATGGACTTGGTGTTTGATGATAAGTTCGGCATTGTGAAAACGAAGACGACAAATGGGGATTATGTTGTGGATTTCTATACTCTTAATGTCATTGCCATAGAACATCCGAAACTTGCAAAAATGATAGTGAGTAAGTATTTTAGCGGTGGTGTCAATCGTAAGTTTTTTAGACTTCTATCATTATATACTGCGGTATATTGTTTGAATTTGATTGTAAAGATAGACCAATATCCACAATGTAATGAGTATTATCAAAACAGACTTGACCACATATTCGATTTTTATGAAGATTTTACCGTAGAAATACCAACTTGGTTTAAGTAAAAACTGTGGACAGGGCTAGCTATTTACATTAAATAGTTATCCCTGTTTTTGTTTTATATTTTTTATGAGATATTATTAACAAAAAATAGGAGAAAAATATGGATGCGGTTAATGAAAAAGACTTGATAGCGAATATTGCACTAAAATTTGCAGAAATATTCTAAAAATAAAAATACTGATCTTTCAAGGATTTGTACTTTAAGATCAGTATATACTTATTTTTTATTTTTACAATTAGGGCAAAGACCGATAAATTCAAAATTGTGAGACATAATCTCATAACCGGTTTCTTTTTCAATTTGCTCTTCAAATTGATGGGTAGGGCAAAATTCAATAGATATCGACTTATTGCAATTTTTACAAATTAACTGATGTTTATGATGATCGTCATTGAGTTGATAATATGCAATATTGTTATGACCTACAGTTTTAATCAGCAAGTGATTTTCTACAAACACCGACAAGTTTCTATATATGGAAGACAAATTTGAGTGTTCATCCTTTAACAGATCATTTATTTCTTCGGCAGTCAACGGACTTTTTTCTTTCAAAAGGTCCAAAATTGCCAATCTGCTTTTTGTAATTTTCAGGTTTCTATCTTTTAATAATTTCCTACTCATAAATTCACCTCAAATATATTATACATCTTTCTTGACAAAAAGCTATTTTATATTATAATTACTAGTTGAGAATGATTCGCATTTAGAGGAGGAAAAATGAAGAAGAAAATTTTAGCATTACTACTAGTATTAACGCTTGTTTTAACAGCATGTGGAAAAACAAATACTAATAGTAATCAAAATAAAAATACCGAAGAAAATAAAGATACTAAGGAAAATAAGGAAGAAAAAAAATCTCAAACTGAAAACAAAAATAAGCAAGAATCAAAAGTTGAAAATAAAGATAATGTTAAAGAATCTAAGAAATTAAAGATTGTTACCTCTTTTTATCCGGGCTTTGATTTTGTATCAAAAATAGGAAAAGACAAAGTTGAAGTTATTAATTTGACAAAATCAGGTTCAGCTCACGGATTTGAGCCGGGAATTAAAGAAATGGAAGATATTCTTTCATCTGATTTGCTTGTTATAAACGGAGCGGGATTTGAAGGATGGATAGAAAAGATAGAATCAGCAAATAAAGGCTTGAATATACTTGATTTATCTACAAATCTTAAATTGATCGAATCAGACGGACATGACCATGATCATAAAGATGACCACGATGATAAACACGATCATGATCACGATGATGATGTTTTACATCTTCATGACCACGATCATGACGGACATTCACATGGCAAGTATGATCCGCATACATGGTTGAGCATAAAGAATGCCGTTAAAATGTTGGAAACAGTTAAAAACAAATTAGTTGAACTAGATCCTGAAAATAAAGATTTTTATGAAGCTAATTTTGCTGAGAACAAGGCAAAGTTTGAAGAATTGGACAAAAAATTTACACAACAATTGGCGCCACACAAGGGAAAAGAAATATTCGTACCTCATGCGGCATTCGGTTATTTGGCAAAAGATTACGGTTTTGAACAGGAAGGTATCGAAGGTATAAATTCCGACAGTGAACCGAATGTAAGCAGAATGAAAGAAATCATAGACGAAATGACTGAACATAAAGCAAAAACCGTATTTTACGAATATGGAAGAAGCGATAAAATTGCAAAGACGATTGCTGAACAAATAGGTGGAAATTTTAAAGCAATTTCTACTCTAGAAGTATTATCACAGGAAGATATACAAAAAGGTTTCGAGTACTTGAGTTTGATGGAGATGAATTTGAAAAATATTGTAGATTCATTTGAAGGAAGATAATGAGAAAAATTCTTGAAATAGAAAATTTAAGTTTTGGATATGACAATTCAAAAGTTATAGAAAACATTAATTTGAATATTTACAGAAATGATTTTGTCGGTATCATTGGAAACAATGGTAGCGGCAAATCTACATTTTTAAAAATACTAATCGGTGAACTTAAAGATTATGTGGGGGAAATGAAAATTTTTGATCAAAATCATAAGAGATTTAAAGATTGGAAAAAAATAGGATATGTTCCCCAAGTCGACAGAGCAAATTCTGTTGCGTTTCCTATAAGTGTTAAAGAGATGGTTTTACTAAACTTGTACCAAGATTTTAATATTTTTAATAGACCTTCAAAGAGGCATTTTAAGGAAGTGGACACGGTTTTGGAAATGTTCGGGATTAAGAATTTTGCCAATAAAAACTTTAATGAACTAAGCGGCGGGCAAAAACAAAGGGTTATGATAGCAAAGGCAATGGTTCATAAACCTGAAGTGTTGATTTTTGATGAACCTACCGTAGGAGTTGATGAGGATAGCAAGAAAGAATTTTTTAGTGTGCTTAAGCATCTTAACAAAGACCATGATATAACCATAATTATGGTTACTCATGAGCTTGAAATAGCCGATAGGTATTTTACTAGGAAATTTATACTAAAAAACAAAGAAATGAGAGAAATATAATGCTACAGTATGATTTTATGCGTAAGGCACTAATTGCAGGATTTTTTATCTCTATTATAATTCCGTTGATAGGGACGATTGTAGTAAATAGGAAGACATCGACAATAGGGGATGCACTTTCTCATACTACATTAGGCGGTATATTTTTCGGACTTATAATCGGAGTCAACCCAATTTTGGGAGGAGTATTGATGAGTATTTTAGCGGCTTTTTCTATTGAATCTTTGAGAAATAAATTTCCCAAGAATGGGGATATGGCAACAGCTATAGTTACAAGTTTAGGTATAGGACTTGCCTCAATACTTTCCGACTATGTTCCGGGATCCCAAAATTTTGAATCTTTTTTATTTGGATCGGTAATTGCGATAAATAATGTAGATATATTAATAATTTTATTGACTACGATAGTTGTAGTATTTATTTATTACTATCTTTACTATGGTTTATTGTATATTTCTGTTGATAAGCTGGGGGCAAGGCTTGCAGGAGTAAAAAATAATTTCATAGACTATATGTTCACATTTATGCTTGCAATAACTATTGCCATATCTGCCAGAATTGTCGGTGTTTTGATAGTTTCATCATTGATGATATTGCCTGTTGCCACGGCAATGCTAATAGGTAAAAACTATAAAATGACTGTTTTATTTTCAATATTATTCGGAGTTTTGTATTTTATATCAGGGCTCGTTGCTGCATATCACTTGAAACTTAAACCCGGCGGATCAATTATTGTCGTTGCTGTAATAGGTTTGGTTTTGACTATGGCGATAAAATCAATATATCATAAATTTATGCTAAAAACTTGACTAATGACAGTATCACTTATATACTAAAAATAATACAAAATATAAGGAGGAAAGTATGAATTTTTCACAAGAGAACATTAAGAAGAATATTGTAACTTGGATATTATTGGGATTAGCTTTCATTTTTAATTTTATTCCCGTGTTTGGAATTTCTATTATGGGATATTCTGCTAAATCAAGCGTTTTTGATGCTATTTCAAATATCGCGGTACTAATTTTATTTTTAGTTCCAATAGTGTTATTTTTACTTACCGTATTTGAAAAAGTTTGTGATGATACAAAATTTTTAGTAAAATTCGGTTTTGGAATATACGGAGTTACAGGTGTTTTATTCTTTTCATCAGTTTTGGGAGGAATTGGATTTGGTTCATTTTTATTCTTGTTGATTTATGCACTTTTGGTTGTATGGACATTATTGGTAAGATACAATTATGGAGCAAATATTACTGAAACTGTAATGGGACTTGGCGGCAAGATAGGGGAATCGGCTAAAAATCTGAAGAATAAACCGGATGAAAAGGCACAAGCTAAAGTTGAAGAAGTAAAAGAAGTTGTTGAAGATAAAACTGAAGAAAAAGAGCAATAGTATTAAATGATTTTTTGGTGAGAGCCCAATACGGGTTCTCATCTTTTTAATTGTTAAGAAATTTTTTTTTGGATAGTGTTAAAATTTATAGAAAAAAATTACCAAACTGATAATAAAATTTTAGATAATATAATTAAAACCATAAAAAAATACTAGATTAAAATCATGGAATATTATACTTTTTTAAAATATTATAAATAATTATGAATAATATCGGTGTTAAGGTAGTAATTTTTGGATATTTATAAATATATTAATTAATTAGGATGTTTTTAACAATGAAACATGTAAGTTTGAAAGCATATTTATAATAAAATATAAAAAAATATAAAGTATCTACCGTTATACTCTTTCTTTCAAAGATATAATATTAATATAATCAGTATTTTATGAATTTATTATTTTTGAAGTTGGGACATGAAATTCATATTTTGACTTTAAAAGAAAATCCATCAGATAATATGATTAGAATGTATTATTCAGGAGGGAGAAATGAAGAGAAGATTTTGGTCGATGTTGGTTGCTTTGCTTCTTGTTATCAATATTTTACCTAGAGGTGTTTTTGCGCAAGAAAAAGAAAAAAAACAGGAGCAAAATGACAGTTCTTTGAAAGCTGATAAAACTGTTGAACACAAAGAAGAGAATAGAAAGAATGATAAAATAAGCGTTGGGACAGAAAAAACGGAAGATTCAAATACACTTAAAAGCCAAGAATTGCCTAAGTATATTGATGTAGAAGTACCTGCTGTGTGGTATCCCGTTGATGCGAGTACCAGTGAGGTTATCGAAGGAATAAGACCTCAAGTAGTATATCCCGATATGTATGAAAGACCGGAAATTGCGGTTTTAAACAAAAATGACAATAAATATTACATAGATTTATTAAGTGTTCCAAAGCCTGAGACTCCGGGGTCCTTATCTGCAAATAATTTTATTTACACAGGTAATATATATTTTACAGATGTATTTCATAGAATAGTGGCAAAAGGGTATGGTCCTTATGAGATAGCCTCGAATGGAGAATTGATCAGTTCGGTTATAAGGGTTAAGTACGGTACATATGACGAGAGCGGAGCTTTTAATGTTGCGTTTAATGCTTTTTCCGGTTTGCACGGAATGAAGAGTGTTGAATATCAACCTGAAGAAACAATGCATTTGTACCTTGCAACTGAAGTTGAAGATGTAAAGCTTTCCGAAGCGGTTTTCGAAAATGAAAAAGTTGAAATAAATAACAAGATGACTGATGAGGAAATTGTATCCAAATTAAAAGAACACATTCAAAGTGTAGAATACTATGATTTTGATACCAGAGAAGTGACTTCCTTTGATATTAATAATTTTGATAAGTTGTTTATATATAGATATACTTCTGAAGATGAGGGAGAATTCATATCAGATCGTGCGGAGTATAAAAACTTTATGGGAGGTTCTTTTGAAGAATTACCTCCGGGAAGGTATGAAGCGGTATTTCCTATACATTGGAATGAGGATGTACTTACAAATTTTTTATCTTCTCATGTGTTTGCAAGATATCGAATTAAGATTGATGACACAGTTCATTTTACTTTTACAAAAGTTAATATAATCGATATTGAAGTAGAAAAAGAATGGAATGATAAGGACAACCAAGACGGAAAAAGACCTGACAGTGTAAAGATAAATCTTTTAGCAGACGGCAAAGCTACAGACAAATCTTTGATTTTAGATAACTCAAATGATTGGAAGGGTAAATTTGAAAGTCTTCAAGAATATAATGATGATGGGCAAAAAATTGTATATTCCATTAAGGAAGATACTGTTCAAGGATATACAACCGAAATAACAGGTAGTCCCGAAGAGGGATTTAAGGTAACAAATACTTATATACCTGAAACGATTGACATTGAGGGCGCTAAGACTTGGGACGACGAAAATAATAAATACGGAAACAGACCTGAAAAGATAGTGGTAAAGTTATTTGCAAATAATAAAGAAGTACAAAAAAAGGAAGTAAAAGAATCCGACGGTTGGAAATGGAAATTTGAGAAATTGCCTAAGTATCAAAACGGAAAATTAATAAACTATACAATAGATGAAAAAAATGTGGATCATTACTTCACTCAGATAAGAGGATATGACATAATAAATAGACATAATATGGAAAGAATATTTATTGATGTTTCAAAAGTTTGGGATGATGCAAATAATCAAGACGGAAAGCGTCCTGAAAGCGTAACTATTATATTAAAAACGAATATTTCAGGACTTACTAAGAAACTGGTATTGAATGAATCAAATAATTGGAAGGGGACTTTTGAAAACTTAAGTAAGTATATTAACTGTGTGAAAGTGATTTATAATATATACGAAGAACCTATAGATGGATATACGACTGAGATATCAGGAAAGGTAAGAAAAGGATTTGTAGTAAAAAATACTCATATACCTGAAATTATAGATATCGAGGGATCCAAGACTTGGGAAGATGCGGATAATCAGGACGCAAAGAGACCTGAAAAAATAGTAGTGAAGTTGTTTGCGAATGGAAAAGAATTACAGAAAAAAGAAGTAACAGAAAAAGACGGTTGGAAGTGGAAATTTGAAAAACTTCCAAAATATAAAGATGGAAAGTTAATAGATTATACGATAAAAGAAGAAGCGGTCGAGTCCTATACCGCTGAAGTCGACGGATATAATATAATAAATAGACATAATCCTGAAAAGAGAACGATTCATGTATTAAAAATTTGGAAAGATGATTTTAATAAGGATGGAAAGCGTCCTGAAAAGATAACGGTTAAATTATATGCAGACGGAAAAAAAACAGGTAAAGAGTTGGTATTGAATGAAAGTAACAAGTGGAAAGACAGTTTTGGTGATTTGGATGTATATAAAGACGGCAAAGAAATAGTTTACACAATATCAGAGATACAAGTAGAAAACTATTCTACTCAAGTTAGCGGGAATTCTGAAGAAGGATTCATAATAGTAAATACTTATCAAAAAACTGATGATAAAGATAAGACCCCTGACACCGGAGACAACAGTAAGATATATTTACAAGTTGGAGTGGTTGCCGTTGCTGTCGTAGCTTTAGGAGTTATTTTCTTCGTAACAAACCGAAATAAAAATAAATAATATGAATATGAAAAAGTAAATCGATAATCCATTTATCTGTTAGAAAATAGTGCAAAGGTATTGTCCCCAAAAAGTTGACCCCAAAAATTCAACTTTTTGGGGCTTTTTTCGGTTGATCCATAATAATAAAAACGGCTAATTTAAGCCGTTTTTATTTGCGTTGATTCTATTTTAATAGGTTTCCACAAATAATTCAAAATATTCTCTCTTATGTAAGCATGCAGGACAAACTTGAGGTGCTTCTTCTCCTTCCCAAATATATCCGCAGTTTCCACATTTCCAAAGAGTTTTTTCATCTCTTTTGAAAACTTTATCTTCTTTAATATTTTGTAACAATTTTCTAAATCTATTTTCATGAGCGGATTCGGCTTTTGCTATTTCTCTAAAAGCCTTAGCTACCATATTAAAACCTTCTTCTTGAGCTATATCAGCAAATTCAGGATACATTTTTACGAATTCTTCATGTTCTCCTTCAGCGGCAGCCAATAGATTTGTTTCGGTATCTGCAAGAGTAATAGGGTATGCAGCTTGGATTTCCAATTCTTCTCCATTTAGGTCAGCTTTCAAGAAATTATAGAATCTTTTGGCATGTTCTTCTTCATTTCTTGCTGTTTCTTCAAAAATATCTTTTATTTGTACATAACCTTCCTCTTTTGCTACTTTTGCATAATATGTATATCTCATTCTTGCTTGGCTTTCACCTGCAAATGATGCTAGCAGATTTACTGCTGTTTTTGTTCCTTTTAATGACATAATAACCTCCTCAATATTTTATTAACTAAATTATAGCACCACAATTCAGTTAAAAATAACTAACAATTATTAAAATGTTCTAATGTTATGACTAACTATTAAAAAATATTAACATATGAAATTGATTTTTTTTTACCGGTATATATGATAGAATATATAAGTTGAAAGGTGGTGAAAACATGAGATTTTGGAATGAGTTATTTTTAATATTATCCACTATAAAGATTACTGACATCATAGACATTATAGTTATAACTTTCTTAATTTATAAACTTATTTTATTGGTTAAAGAGACCAGAGCGGAACAATTATTAAAAGGTATTTTTACGATATTATTCTTTTCAAAGATTAGTGAAGCGCTAAATCTTTATGCCGTGACATGGTTGATTAACAATATTTTTACAGTGGGGATGATTTTGATAATAGTTGTATTTCAACCTGAACTTAGAAGAGCTTTTGAAAAGCTTGGAAGAACAAATAGATGGATAACTTCCATTGTAAAGATAAAAAGGGAGCAGACTGAATTTAAAGCGGAAGAGATTACGAGTGCTGTAGCATCACTTGCAAGACAAAAAATAGGAGCTTTAATAGTAATTGAAAACAAAGTCGGACTTTCAGATATTGCAGAAACGGGAACTTATATTAACGGATCTGTTTCCAGTGAACTTTTGATAAATATATTCATTCCAAATACACCGCTACATGACGGGGCTGTAATTATAAAAGATGAGAAAATAGTCGCTGCAGGATGTTTTTTACCTCTAAGTACCGATCAAACCGTATCCAAGGAACTCGGAACAAGACATAGAGCGGCAAAAGGTATGAGTGAAAAAAGTGATGCTTTTATAATAATCGTATCTGAAGAAACCGGAGTTATTTCTACAGCAACTAACGGCAGAATAAACAGATATGTTGATGAAGAAACTCTTAGAGAAACATTATACAGCATATTCATAAAAAATGATGAAACCATACTAGCAAGAAAGGATACAGCAGATGAAAACATTAAAGAATAATTGGAAAATCAAGCTGATTTCCTTAATATTGGCAATATTGCTTTGGTCATTTGTGGTAGCAAGTGAAAATCCCACAGTTACCACCAGATTCACAAATGTACCTGTAATATTGGAAAACGAAGAATATTTGTTTAATTCAGGATTGGAATTAATGAATTACAACAAAACCACGGTGGATTTACAGGTCAGCGGAAAGAGAAACCAACTTATAAACCTTACCGCAAGTCATTTTAGAGTAACGGCGGATTTATATGATCTTAGAGAGGGAGTAAATTTGGTTGAATTGAAATATTCTTTGCCTGTTGGTACATCTTTGGTAAACGAGCCGAGAAGTATAAGTCTGGATATTCAAAAAATAATAAATAAAGATTTTGTAATCAATATAGAAACAACCGGGGAACTTAAAGAGAATTATATTTTGGAATCTAAAAAAGCAACTCCTGAAAAAATATCTATAAACGGAGCAAGATCATCAGTTGAGAAGGTTGAAAGCGTAAAAGCCATATTAAACCTTAGTGAAGTAGAAGATGATATTATAACAAATGTAAATATTGTCGCGGTTGATAAAGAGGGAAAGCAAGTAGAAAATATTAAATTGGGACAAAATTTTGTAAATATCAATGCTATAATATCCAAGACAAAAGAGGTCGAAATCAGACCTAAATTTAGTGACAATTTAGATTCGGATTACAAATTAAAGGAAATAAAACTGAATCCCAATAAAATTTATATAAAAGGAAATAAAAAATATATTGATTCCATTGAATTTATAAATACAAAACTTATAGATTTATCCAAGGTTATAGGAAGTTTTAAGGAAACCGTAAAACTTGATTTACCTGAAAATATATCCGTGGTAAATTCGGATATACAAATAATCGGAAGCGTAGAAATCGAGTCTAAAAAAACGAAAATGATTGAAATTCCTATACCGGAGATTCAAGTAATTAAACAGGATTCTCAGACATTTACAAATCAAAACCTTAAATATTATATTGAAGTGAAGGGATTTGCAGAAGAAGTGGATAAATTGACTTCCAAGGATTTTATAGTGAAATTGGATTTAAAGGAATTAACATCAGGAAATCATTGGATTGAACCTGAAATAAAAACAACGAAAAAAATAGACATAGTAAATATAAACAAAATAAGTATTACAATTGATTAGGAGATATTATGAAAGAAGTAAGAGTAAGATTTGCACCGAGTCCAACAGGGTATGTTCATATAGGAGGATTGAGAACGGCATTATACAATTATCTTTTTGCCAGAAATAAAGGTGGTAAATTTATATTAAGAATTGAAGATACGGACAGAACAAGATATGTTGAAGGGGCGATTGAAAACATGATTAAGGTTCTGCATTGGGCCGGTTTGGAATACGATGAAGGACTATTCTTGGAAGACGGAAAAGTTGTCGAAAGAGGTGAGTATGGTCCTTATGTTCAATCTGATAGGGTTAAAGAAGGTATTTACAACAAGTATATAGACAGATTAATAGAAGAAGGAAAGGCGTATTATTGTTTCTGTTCTCAAGAAAGATTGGACAATCTCAGAGAACAACAAAAGGCTGACGGATTAATGCCCAAGTATGACGGACTTTGCAGAGGAATTTCACTTGAAGAAGCCAAGAAAAAAGTTGCAGCGGGAGAACCGCATGTAGTCAGATTGAAACTTCCTGCAAACAAAGATATAGAGTTCAATGACATCATTAAAGGAAAGCTTTCAATCAATACAAATGATATTGATGATCAGGTACTTATAAAGTCTGACGGATTTCCGACATACCACTTTGCCGTTGTCGTAGATGATCATTTGATGGGAATAACTCATGTAATAAGGGGAGATGAATGGGTTTCATCAACACCTAAGCATGTTTATCTATATGAGGCACTGGGATGGGATGCTCCTGATTATGTGCATCTTCCGACTGTACTTGGCAAGGACAAAAAGAAACTATCAAAAAGAAATGCGGATGTTGCTGTAGAAGATTTTGTTAAAAAGGGATATTTGAGAGATGCTTTGGTAAACTATATTGCACTTGTTGGTTGGTCACCGGATTCAAATCAGGAAATATTGTCACATGATGAACTTATTGAACAGTTTACTTTGGACAGGGTATCAAGATCGGGCGGAGTATTTGATATTCAAAAGCTTGACTGGGTTAACAGTCAGTATTTAAGACAAATGACAGATGAAGATATTGCCAGAGATATAAAGCCGTATCTTGTTGAAGCAAAATTGGTATCGGAAGATGTAGAAGATGAAAAAATGATTGAGTTGGCAAAAATATTTAAAACTTCAATAGAAAAATCATCTGAAATTGTTAATCATGTAGGTTTTATTTTTAATGACTTTAAAGAAGACGGATATTACGAGGAAGTGACTCGAAATTTTGAAACTGAGGAAGCGAAAACAGTACTTAAAAAATTCAGAGAAATCATTGAAAATGAAGAAATGAATGAAGAATTAGCCAAAACTATTATGAAAAGAATTCAAAAGGAAACGGGGGTCAAAGGAAAATCATTATTCTTCCCTGTCAGATCCGCTATTACCGGATTAGAGCACGGACCTGAAATGGTAGAGCTATTCTTGCTTTTCGGAAATAAAGGACTAAAGGAAAGAATAGATTTTGTTTTAAGTAAATTTTAATCATGAAAATATATAATACACTTACAAGAAAAAAAGAAGATTTTAAAACAATTGAAAAAAATAAAGTAAAGATGTATGTATGCGGACCTACTGTTTATAATTATATTCATATAGGAAACGCAAGGCCTTTGGTGTTTTTTGATACGGTCAGAAGATATCTTGAATATAAAGGTTATTTAGTGGATTTTGTCATGAATTTTACAGATATTGACGACAAGATAATAAATAGGGCAATTGAAGAAAATCTTTATTTCAAGGAAATATCCGAAAAATATATTAGTGCTTTTATTGAAGATGCTAAGAAATTGAATGTGGATGATAACAAAATAATTCATACAAAGGCTACAGACTATGTAGATCATATGATCAGCTTTATAAGAGATTTGGAAAATAAAAAAGCGGCATATGATGCCGAGGACAGTGTATATTTTTCCATAGAAAAAGCAAAAGACTATGGAAAATTGTCAAAGAAAAATATAGAAGACTTGGTTGCAGGGGCAAGAGTGGATTTGAGTCAAAACAAAAAAAATCCTATGGACTTTGCTTTATGGAAAAAGAAAAAAATTGAAGCGGAACCGTCTTGGGAAAGTCCTTGGGGAGAAGGGCGACCCGGTTGGCATATTGAATGCTCCGTCATGGCAAAAGAGAAATTAGGTGAAACCATTGACATTCACGGAGGTGGAGAAGATTTACAATTTCCTCACCATGAAAATGAAATAGCTCAAAGTGAAACTCTTCATGGGAAAAGTTTTGCAAATTATTGGATGCATAATTCAATGATTACGGTGGATCATGAAAAAATGTCAAAATCAAAGGGAAATTTTTTCATGCTGAAAGATATTGAGGCAAAATATGATTTGAAATATGTGAGAATGTGGTTATTATCATCTCATTACAGATCTCCGATAGATTTTTCCGAGGAAAGCATCATAGCTATTAAAAATTCTTATGAAAGATTGCAAAACTCATATGAAAAAATTATTGATCATATGTCAAACTCCGATACTGATTCGGATTATTCTTTCAAAAATAGAATTGAAGAATTATTAAAAAGTTTCGAAAATGCTATGGATGATGATTTTAACACATCCAAGGCAATGTCATATTTATTTGATTTGATTAAGCTGGTAAACATAGAGCTTGATAAAAACACATCCAAATCCGATGTTAAATTTGCAAGGGAAGTTTTTGAGAAGATGACCGAAGTTTTAGGAATTCCTTTTGAAATAAAAAGCAATCAATTGGAGAGTGATGTAGAAGAACTGATAGAAGCTAGAAATATTGCAAGAAAAGATAAAAACTTTGCAGAAGCCGACAGAATAAGAGATGTCCTGAAAGAAAAGGGAATAGAATTAAAAGACACTCCAAATGGTGTTATTTGGAAGAAAATATAGGTGAAAGATGACAAATTACATTATAGGAAGAAATTCGGTTATTGAATATCTTAAGAATAAAGACGGGGCTGAAAAATTATTTATCCAAAAGGGAGATTTAAAAGGATCCATTCAAAAAATTATAGCATTGGCTAAAGACAAAAGATTAATCATTGTCGAAGTGGATAAAAAGAAATTGGATGATATGACTGAAAATTCCAATCATCAAGGGGTATGTTTATTGGCATCGGACTATAAATATGCAACATTGAATGAGATACTGGAAGAAGGCAAAAAATCAGAAAGAGATCCTTTAATAATCATTTTGGATGAGATTACAGATCCTCACAATTTGGGTGCCATTATAAGAACAGCAGAAGCTGCAGGGGCGAGCGGATTAATCATACCTAAAAGGAGATCAGCCTCCGTAAATCATACCGTGCATAAGACTTCCGCAGGAGCAACAACATTTTTAAAAATCGCAAAGGTTACAAACATAAATCAGACAATTGAAAGACTTAAATCCGAAAATTATTGGGTTTATGGTGCAGATGGACATGCAAATAAGTCATATACACAAATAGATTATAAAGGTCCGGTAGCTCTTGTTATAGGAAATGAGGGTAACGGTATTTCCAGTTTGGTAAAAAAGAATTGTGATGTTTTGGTTAATATACCGATGTATGGAAAGACGGAATCTCTAAATGCCTCTACATCCGCAGCTGTATTGATTTATGAAGTAATAAGAAGTAGAAATGAGTATAAGTAAAAAAAAGATATTGGTTGTAGACGGATATAATATAATTAACTCTTGGGAATCTCTTGTTGAAATTGCAAATATAAGTCTTGATGAAGCTAGAGGCAAGTTGATAGATATAATGTCTGAATTTGAGGCTATTTCCGATGAAAAAATAATATTAGTTTTTGATTCCCATCTTAAAAAGGGGGCAAAAAGAAGTATTGAATATAAAAACAATATTGAAATTGTATATACCGAAGAGTTTGAAACAGCAGATAATTATATTGAAAGAATTGTATCCAATTCCAAAAAACATGAAGAGATTAGGGTGGCGACATCTGATGCAATTATTCAAACTATTGTTATGGGGCAGGGAGCTACGAGAATATCTTCAAACGAATTGGAATTGGAATTTAATACTAAAAAAAGCAGGGTAGTAAACTTAATTAAAAGCAGGGAAACGAAAAAGAGTAGAAATATAGTACAGATTGACGAAGACAAATTGGATATTATCAAAAAAATAATAGATTGAAATTGTTTTTTAGTAAATAATAAATACAACAAATAAAAAATCCGGGATTTATTCCGGATTTTTTATTTGTTAACTCAAATGGAGGCGGTAACCGGATTTGAACCGATGATAAAGGTGTTGCAGACCTCTGCCTTACCACTTGGCTATACCGCCATTTCATTTACTAATCTATTATACCAAAAAAAATAAATAAATCAAATTTAGACCTAAATAAATTTGCAATTATTTAAACAGAACGCATAGATTTTTCAAACTTTAGTTTTTTTGTTTATAATAAGTATAATGATATCGTTGAAATGAGAAACTAAGTATAAACTATATTGAACTTATGGAAAAGAGGAGTTATGAATATTGAAATCGCAATAATTGATGATGAAAAAATAATAAGAGAAACATACGAAAAATATGTTTTAAAGTGGGCACAAAAGAATAATATTAGTTGCAAAATCAGTCTTTTTGAGTCATCAGAAGAATTTATTTTTAATTATGAAGATTATAAAAATTTCAACATCCTTTTATTAGATATAGAGATGAAAGAAATTAATGGTGTTGAACTTGCGAAAAAGATAAGAAATAAAGATAAAAACATTCAAATTATATTCATAAGCGGATACAGCGAATATATAGGTGAGGGATATGATGTTGAAGCGTTAAATTTTTTAGTAAAGCCGATTAGGGAGGATAAACTTTTTGATGTTTTAAATCGAGCAATAGAAAGGTCGGAAACGAGAAAAAAATATATATTGATAAAAGAAAAGGATGAACAAATTAAGATATATTTAGATGACATAGTCTACATCGCCTCCGATAGAAATTATGTAATAATATACGGACTTAAAGATGAGTGGAGATGTAGAAACACCCTTACCGACATGGAGGAAATGTTGGATAAAAGATTTTTAAAGCTGAGCAGAAGTGAGATAATAAATTTAGAATACATAGAGAGAATGAGTAAAACCGCGGTAGAAATGACCAATGGAATCAAGTTATTTATCCCAAGAGGAAAATTTCAGGAAATAAATAGGCGTATTATTGAAAATTTTTAGGTGAATTATGAATATTATAAAAAAAATTAAAATGAAATTTGCAAAAGAAAATGTTCTTGAGTATCAAAAAAGTATTCTAAACACACATTTTGAAGAGGTTGAGAATATGTATCAGGACATTAGAAAATGGAGACATAATTACAGAAATCATATTCAAATCCTTAGGTCATATGTGGAAAGTGATGATATGGAATCCATAAAAAAATATCTCAACGAGTTGGAAGAGGATCTGCATGCCATAGCTCCGGTAATAAGGACCGGAAATAAAATGACCGATGCCATAGTTAATTCAAAAGTAAGTTTGGCGAGAAATCAAAATATCAAAGTAGTTTTGGATGTAAATGTTTCAAGTGTTTTAGATATAAAAGAGATCGATTTGGCAACAATTATAGGAAATTTGTTCGACAATGCAATTGAGGCATCATTGGAATTGCCGGAAGAAAAGAGGTATATAAGGCTATATATGGATATGAAGGGAAAAAGATTATATATATCTTTTACAAATTTTACCGCCGGAAAAAAACAAAGAAAGATAGGAAGTATATTCAAATCTACAAAGGGGAAAAACAGGGGGCTTGGTCTAATAAGCATAGATGCAATTATTGACAAGTATGACGGATATATTTCGAGAAACTCGGAAGACGGTGCATTTACCACAGAAATACTATTATGACAATTCATCCCTCAAAAATGACAATTCATCCCATAAAAATGATTAATAAAAAAAGAGTAATATACTTCTAATTAAGGGAGGTTTATATGAAAAAGAAATATTCATTATTTTGCAATTTGAAGTATATGATTTCTACAGCATGGAAGGTACAACGGATGTTTTTGATGTATTTATTAATACTTATTTTTACATCTGTGGCTCTCGGGATTGTTGAAATTTATACAATTCCACAAATAGTAGAAAAAGTTATCAGTGAAAAATCTTTTGAGTCGATAATAAAGACCATTTTATTTTTTGGAGGATTATCTCTTGTATTTGATACGATATATTCTTATTATATTTCAATAATAGCACCGGCAAAAATAGAGATTAGAACCGTGAATTTAAAAAGAGTTGTAACTAAATACTTAAGTATGAGTTATCCGCTTATATTGGATAAAGATGTTTTAAGTTTGAAAACCAAGGCTTTGACTTCAATGTATTCAAATAATGTAGGAATGGAATTGATATGGGATCAGTCGGTAAGCTTTATATCCAAATTTACATTGGTGGCTTTTTATATATTTATTTTAGCAAAACTTCCAATTTTCTTGGTAATTTCTACAATATCAACTACAATATTAAGTTTTTATTTGAGTAAAAATCTGAAAGAGTGGAGGTACAAGAACAGGAAAGAAGAAGGAGAACATCAAAATAAATTACAATATGTTTTCACTACTTCATTAAATCACAAAAATGCAAAAGATATAAGAATGTTCGGATTGGCACAATGGTTAAGTCAAATATACGAAAATGCCTTACAATTATACAGAGATTTTGAGCAAAGGGCTGCTATTAGAATATTTTTTGCAGATTTTGTGGAACTTTTACTGAATCTTTTGAGAAATACACTTGTTTATTACTATCTGATAAGCATGGTATTAAATAATAAACTCGATACATCATTATTTTTGCTATATTTTGCCACTCAATCCAAGTTAACTTCTGAAATGCAAATGCTTTTGAGAGAAATATTCAATATTTATAAATCCAATTTGGAAATAAGTACTATTAGAGAATTTATTGAATATCCGGAAATATATAAATTTGAAGACGGTGAAAAACTGGATGTAAACAATAGTGATATAAATTTGGAATTGAGAAATGTAAGCTACAAATATCCTTTGTCGGACGAATATATTTTGGAGAATATAAATTTAAAAGTAAGAATTGGAGAAAAAATTGCAGTGGTAGGACTGAATGGGGCTGGAAAAACAACTTTAATAAAGCTTATATGCGGTCTTTTGGATCCCACAGATGGGGAAGTATTAATGAACGGAAAAAATATAAAAATATATAATCGAAAGGATTATTACAAAATTTTTTCAGCGGTATTTCAAGAAAATTCATTATTTGCGGGGACATTAGCTTTAAATATTGCAAATGACATAGATTACTATGACAAGGAAAAAATGGAAAAAGTAATTGAACTTTCAGGACTGAGATCAAAGGTTGATAAATTGGCAAATGGAGTAGATACCAATATAGTTAAGGATGTTTATGAAGATGCGCCTGAATTTTCCGGTGGAGAAATGCAAAAGATATTATTGGCGAGAGCTATATACAGAAACAGTCCCATATTAATTTTGGATGAGCCTACGGCCGCTTTAGATCCCATTGCCGAACGAGAAATATATACAAAATATAATGAACTGTCGAGAAATACTTTGTCGTTTTTTATTTCTCACAGATTAGCTTCTACAAAATTCTGTGATTACATTATTTTGATTCAAAACAAAAAAATTTATGAAAAAGGTACTCATGATGAATTGATGCAGCTCGGAGGAAGCTATAAAAAATTATTTGATACTCAGAGCAGGTACTATATGGAGGAAAACCATGAAAAACGGTGTGAGCTATAGAGCAATTAAGCATCTTTATAAAAATTATAAAAAAGAGTTATTTTTTTCGACATTTCAAAGTATATCAAAGGGATTGTTACCTCTTATAACGATTTTTTTATCCGCGAGGATTATAGATGAAATTGGAAAAGTAGATTCTCAAAATACAAGTATAAAACTATGGGCTACTTATTCGGTACTAGCTATATTTTTCACTCAGATTCTTATGTCCGCCATAAATTACTTTTTGGAAAAGGAAACTAATATACGATATTTTAAGGAAGAATATATATTGTCAAAAAAGTATAATGAATTGGATTTAAAGTATGCTGAAGATACGGAAATAATTGGAGAAATATCTCATATTCAACAAAATAAAAACTTCAATAATTATGGAATAACTCATACGCTTCATAGCTATCCTCAGTTAATTGAGTCTTTGACATTGTTAATAGGCAGTATTTCTATGATAAGCTCTTTTTTTTCACGAAGGATTTATAATGACAGATACGAATTCCTTAACAATGCATGGCTAAATCTAGGATTCATATTATCGGTTTTATTGATTTCATTGTCGATATTTTATATAAGAAAATATGAAATGAAAAAATGGGCTGAATTGATAGATACATTTAAATTTGCAAATAGATATTTCAGCTATTTTATTTATAGTTTTATAAATCAACCTGAAAGAGCATTAGATAATAGAATATATAATCAGAGTGAAATACTTAGGGATTTTGATAAACAAGGTTTTTTTGGAACAAATAGCGGTTTTAACGAATATTTGAGAAAAGTATCGGGTGTTATAAATTCCTTATCTTCATTACTTAACAGAGGCCAGATGCTTATTATATACATGTTTGTTTCTTATAAAGCATTTGCAGGGGCTTTTTCAGTGGGATACTTAACTCAATATATAGGAAGTATATCTCAGTTTATAATAGGCTTCAGAATGATAATGAATTTTATAGTATCATACATAGGTAATTTACCTTTCGCAAAAAAGGTTTTGGATTATTTAGATATAGAATCCGATATGTATAAAGGAAGCCTTACAACTGAAAAAAGAAATGACAGAAAATATGAAGTAGAATTTAGAAATGTAAGTTTTAAATACCCGAATACCGACAATTTGGTATTGCAAAATGTCAACTTAAAATTTGAGCTGGGAAAAAGGCTTGCAATTGTAGGAAAAAACGGTTCGGGGAAAAGTACATTTATAAAGTTGTTAATAAGGTTTTATGATCCGGATGAAGGAGAAATTTTATTAAACGGAATTAATATAAGGAAATATAATTACAAAGATTATATAAAAATATTTTCAGTGGTATTTCAGGATTACAATTTATTCTCATACCCGATAGCTCAAAATATAGCCGGAAGTGTGGATTATGATGAAAAAAGAGTTTTGGAGACTCTTGAAGATGTCGGACTTAGGGAAAAAGTTCTCAGCTGGGAAAAAGGATTGGATACTTCCTTATATAAAAATATAGATGAGAGCGGAATAGAGGTTTCAGGCGGAGAATCACAAAAAATTGCAATAGCCAGAGCGATATATCAGGATGCTGCGTTTATAATTCTTGATGAGCCGACAGCTGCTTTAGATCCTATATCCGAAGCTGAAATATATGAAAGGCTGGCGGAAATAGTCAAAGACAGAACGGCGATTTTTATATCTCACAGATTATCAAGCTGTAAGTTTTCAGATTCAATAATCGTATTTGATGAGGGAAACATTGTTCAAACCGGAAAGCATGAAGATTTGGTAAAAATTGAAGGAGAATATAAGAAATTGTGGAATGCACAAGCAGGATATTATATAAATAATTAGCAAATAGTGAGTATGGATTCGGATCTATACTCACATTTTATATTTATGGGCAATTTATGCTATAATTCAATTAAAGTAAATTATTGGGGGGATATATGAGTAAAGTTTTGGTTGTTATCAACCCTAACTCCGGAGATTCTAATAATGAGAATCTTCAAGAGCCATTGAAAGAAAAATTAAGCCAAAAATTTGATGATGTTGATATTATTTTTACGGAAAAAGCTCTTGACGCCGTAGAATTTGCAAAAAGGGCTTGTCGTGAAAAATATGAAGCAATCTGTTCGGTTGGTGGAGACGGGACGCTGAATGAAATATTCAGAGGATTAAAAAATGAAACACATGTTCCAAAGTTGATCATCATACCGGGAGGAACGGGAAACATACTTTCTAAAATGCTTGGAATTCCGCAAAATCCGACGGATGCAATTGAAAAAATTAATTTTGATGAAACTCAAAAATTGGATATTGCGGAGATAGCCGACAAATGTTTCAGCATTTCGTTCAGTATAGGTGCCATTCCCGAGTCGGTACACGATGTATCCAGTGAAGATAAGACGAAATTTGGAATGTTTGCTTACTTGATTAATATAATTAAAAATATCGGGGTCGGCAATGATTACAAAGTTAAAGTAACCACTGAAGATGAAGTTTTTGAAGGGGAAGTTGACCATTTGATAATTACTCTTACAAACAGATTTGGAGGATTCAAGTTTTCGGATGTGGATTCGGACTTGGATGACGGCTATGCGAATATATATATTTTAACAAGCTCCAATTTCCTTGATAAGGTCAGTACCGCAAGTGATGCCGTATTTGGAAAATTGGAAAAAAATGACAATATAAAGCATTTGAGAGCAAAGAAAGTAAAGATTGAGTCTCTTGATCACAGGGAAATTCCTACCGATATTGATGGAGATGAAGGACCTCAGTTACCTGTAGAAATTAATATTATAGAATCAAAAATAGAATTCTACGGAACAATAGAATAACAAATAAAATTCTTTCAAAACGAAATATATCCCGAAACAATTTTAAAATTATCTCGGGATATATTTTATTACTAAATGTTTTCAAAGATATTTATCTTATAGTCAAAATGGTTTAATTTCAATCCTTTTTTTTTCATTTCATTCAACTTGAACAACAACAGATTTATGTTCACATTCATAATTTTTGCGATTTGAATATAAGTATATCCCATATTGGCGTGAGATATAATTTCGTTTTCATCCAATAAAAGATTTGCGGCAAACAGGTTTGCTTCATATTCCATATCGGTATTTATGTCGAAGAGAGTAAATTCGGGAATATCATTTTTTTTCGCTTCTTTTCTATGATATAAATCATGTCCCAACTCATGAGCAAGGACCATTTTTAACATGTTTTTATCTATAAACGGATTATAGAATACAAAACGATTTCTTTTTATTATTTTATACATGCCTAAAAGTTTAGTATTTTTGGAAAAAGGGATTAACCTAACTCCTCGTTCTTTTAAAATCATGTGTGGGTCATTTGTGCAATATTTTTTTTTCAGAAGTAGGGCATCTTTAAATATTCTGTCATAAAAATTCATTTTAGTCCTTCTTTGAATATTTTTTATTTTCTAATTTGGATATGAAGTACGCTTCCTGAATGGCTTCAAAAACTGCTTTTTTATCTTCTTCATCCAATTTTCCTCCCGCAAAAAGACCTATTACACTTCTAAGGATCTCTTCCGCATCCGATTTTCCTTTATTTCCGAATTTATCCTTTGCTTTAAAAATAAAATCTTCTTCTTCTGTAAGCAGATAGTTTACATTTATATCAAAAATTTCGGACATTTTATAGTAAATATCTCTACTTTTAGGTCTCATTCCTCCCGTTTCATAATTTGTAATTGTCCTTAAAGAAACATTAAGTTTTTTTGCCAAATCCTGTTGAGTTAGATTATGTTTATCTCTCAGATTTTTTAATTTTTCCCCAAAGTTCATAAAGCCTCCCAAAGAAAGTAAGTTTCGCATTTTAAAATAATGCTTGACTATAGAAAGTAATATGCGTAATATAATATATAGAAAATATCTTACGCATATTTTAGCTAAAATTGCGTGTAATGTCAATGAGGTAATTATGGATAGAGTGATTTTACATGCAGATATGAACAATTGTTATGCTTCTATTGAGGCAAAATTAAATCCAAAATTAAAAAATAAACCGATTGCGGTTTGCGGATCGATTAAAAACAGACACGGAATAGTTCTTGCCAAATCTCAAGAGGCGAAATATTACGGCGTACAGACCGGAGAAACGGTATGGCAAGCCTTGAGAAAATGTCCCAATCTGATTATTGTTGAGCCGCATTACCAAGAGTATCTGAAATATTCCAAAATGGCAAGAAATATATATTACGATTATACCAATCAAGTTGAGGCATTCGGCCTTGATGAGTGTTGGTTGGATGTTTCCGGTTCTCAAAAGCTGCATGGAAGCGGTATTGACATCGCCGAAAAAATAAGGAAAAGGATAAAAACTGAGCTGGGAATTACGGTGAGTATAGGGGTAAGTTTCAATAAAGTTTTTGCCAAGCTGGGAAGTGATATGAAAAAGCCGGATGCAGTTACCGAGATATCCAAAAATGAATTTAAAGAACTGATTTGGAAATTAAAGGTCGAGGAGCTTTTAGGAGTTGGAAAATCAACCGGAAAGAAATTTAATTATTATGGGATCCACACAATAGGTGATTTGGCAAGAACAAGTCGTGATTTTATAGGTAGAAAGTTTGGGATAAACGGCATAAAACTTTTGAACTATGCTAACGGATTGGATGATTCGGAGGTTGCGGATTTAAATTATAAAGAGCCGATGAAAAGTATAGGCAATGGAAGTACATGTTCCGAAGATCTTATAAATAATGATGAAGTGTTTTCAGTTTTGAGATTACTTTCTTTCAAGATTTCAAACAGACTTCGAAAGCATTCGGTAAAAGCCGGAGGAATTCAAATATATATAAGAGACAGCAGGTTGAACTATCACAATTTTCAGGAGGATATTAATATGTTTACTCAATCCTCAAATATTTTGGCTGAGAAAGCATTTAATTTATTCAGAAGAAAATATACTTGGAACATGCCGGTAAGAGCTTTAAGCATCAGAACTTTCAAGCTTATTGATAATCTGTCGGATACGCAATTATGTTTCTTGGAGGATTATTCATACAGGATAAAAAAAGAAAATTTGGATGATGCCCTATTTAGTATAAGAAAAAATTTTGGTGAGACTTCAATAACATTTGCATCTCTTTTGAATGTTTCAAAATTTCCGAAAACCATACCGGACATAAATATATTTCCAAACGGAAACAGATAATTTAAATTTGGAATTTCAGTTCTTTTTTGTTACTCTTATTAAGAGATAAAAAACTTGGAGGAACGATGAAGAGAAAATTATTATTTTTATTATTAGTTTTTTCACTTGCTTTATCTGCATGTTCACCAAACAAAAAAGATGAAGACAAAAAAGTGGAGAATAAAAAAGAGGAAACAGGTAAAGATCAAAAAGGAGAAAAAAGAGAGATGGTAAAATTAAACCAAGAAGAAGGATATAAACAAGGAAATGTAAAGGTAACCATGAAAACTACCATGGGCGATATAAAGTTTATATTGTTTCCGGATGCCGCACCTAAAACCGTTGAGAACTTTGTAACTCATGCAAAAAACGGATACTATGAAGGAGTGATTTTTCATAGAGTTATTGAAGGATTCATGATTCAAGGAGGAGATCCTACAGGTACCGGAAGAGGAGGAGAAAGTATTTATGGAGCACCCTTTGAAGATGAAATAAGCGTATATCACAGAAATTTTTATGGAGCTTTATCAATGGCAAATGCAGGGCCTAAGACAAACGGTTCGCAATTTTTTATAGTTACTACCAACTCAATCGATCCGTCTATAATTTCAAAGATGAAAGAAGCCGGAGCGGAAAATGGATATCCTGATGAAGTTATCAATTTTTATGAAAAGGTTGGAGGAGCATTCCACTTGGATGGAAAACACACTGTTTTCGGACATGTTGTTGAAGGAATGGATGTTGTATTGAAAATATCTAAAGTTCAAAGAAATGCCCAAGACAGACCTTTAGAAGATGTAAAAATTGAAAAGGTAATAGTTGAATAAAATATTAGAAAAATAAAAATCTTGAAACCCTCGATATTTATATTGAGGGTTTTTTAAATGAAAATTGTACAAGTTGTTGAAGTTGTATAACATGAAAATTTTAAACAAATAATTAAGAAATATCAAATAAGTTGATATAAATATTTATGCATAATTAATAATTAAAATAGAGTATTTATATTTTTTAACAATATAGTAAAATAAATTGTATTAAGGATGAGAAACTATTGACTAATACATGTTTATTTTATAACATCAAAATGTAAATGTTTACAAATAAATTTATGGAGGAGGAGCTATGTCAAAATTAATTAGCATTAAAGAAGCTGTTGACATGATAAAAGATGGAGACGTCTTAATGGTGGGAGGTTTCTTGGGAGTAGGAACTCCGGAGCCCTTAATTGATGCATTGGTTGATTCAGGAAAAAAAGATTTGACACTTGTATGCAACGATACATCTTTTGTTGACAAGGGAGTTGGAAAGATGATTGTAACTAAGCAATTCAAAAAAGCAATGGTTACTCACATAGGTACAAATAAAGAAACAGGCCGTCAACTGAATGCAGGGGAATTAATCGTAGATTTATATCCACAAGGAACATTGGCGGAAAAAATTAGAGCGGCAACTTTCGGATTGGGAGGAATTCTTACACCTACAGGTCTTGGAACTGAAGTTCAAGAAGGCAGAGAAGTTGTTGAAATTAAAGGTAAGCAATACATATTAGAAGAAGCATTACACGGAGATGTATCAATACTTCAAGCAGATTTGGTGGATAAGGCCGGAAATATGGTATTTGACGGCAGTACACAAAACTTTAATGTACCTATGGCGGGTGCGTCAAAGATAAACATAGTTTATGCTAAGAAATTGGTTGAAATCGGAGAGATTGATCCGAATGTCGTAAAGGTTTCTGGAGTGTTGATAGATTACATTATTGATGGAGGTAAATAATGGCTAAGGTTGAAAATTTTGATAAGGTATCAAGACAAAATTATATTGCAAAAAATGTTGCATCAATTCTTGATGGCGGTTTGGTTAATTTAGGAATCGGGTTACCGACAAAAGTGCCAAACTTTTTACCTGAAGGAGTACAAATTATTCTACATTCGGAAAACGGATATGTAGGAATGGGACCTGCTCCAAAGGACGAAAACGATCCGATTTATAACCCTAATGTTGTTACTGCGGGCGGAATGCCTTCATCAATTTTACCTGGTGGAGCTTTCTTTGATACATGTACTTCATTCGGTTTGGTTAGAGGCGGACATTTGGATGCCACAATTCTTGGGGCACTTCAAGTTGATGAAAAAGGAAATATTGCAAACTACAAGGTTCCGGGTAAAATAGTTCCGGGAATGGGAGGAGCAATGGACTTGGTAACCGGCGCAAGACAATGTATAGTAGCAATGGAACACACTCAAAAGGGTGAACATAAGATTCTTAAAAAATGTAATCTTCCTCTTACGGGAGAAGCATGTGTTGACATGATTGTAACTGAACTATGTGTTTTGAAAGTTACAAAAGAAGGGCTTGTATTAAAGGCTATCAACAAGGATGTAACAGTTGAAGAATTGCAAGCTCAAACTGAAGCGGTAATTATTATTCCTGAAAAATACGATTTCATGGAAGAATTATAATTTATTTTTAATTATTTAAGGAGGATGTCATGTTTAAAAAAATGACAAATGCGAGTGTGCGTATGGTTGAAAGACTACTTCCGGATGCGTTCATATTTTGTGTAGTTTTAACAATTGTAGCATTTGTATTCGCAATGATTGGAACCGGTCAAGGACCATTGGAAATGGTTCAACACTGGGGAAATGGTGTTTGGGGACTTTTAGGTTTCTCAATGCAAATGGCGCTTGTATTGGTTTTGGGTAATGCATTGGCAAGTTCAAAACCTATTAAAAAAGTTTTAACATCTATTTCGGCTGTTGCAAAAACACCTACTCAAGCAATTATGTTGGTATCTTTTGTTTCCGGTATAGCTTGTTGGATTAACTGGGGATTTGGTCTTATCGTAGGTGCTTTATTGGCTAAAGAATTGGCTAGAAGAGTAAAAGGTGTGGATTACAGACTTTTAATAGCTTCCGCTTATTCAGGATTCGTAGTATGGCATAACGGTATTTCAGGTTCTATTCCACTACAAATAAATTCAAATATGGACCAATTAACAAAATTTTCAGATGGATTAATTAAGGAACTTATTCCGGTTCAAAAAACAATTTTTTCACCGTGGAATTTGATAGTATCTTTCTTGATTATCTTGACATTACCTATAATCAATAAAATGATGCATCCAAATCCTGAAAATGTAGTTGCCGTAGATCCTGAATTGTTGAAAGAAGAAGAAATTGTTGTAAAACATAAAAAACAAATGACTCCGGCTGAAAAATTGGAAAATTCATTTATTCTATCATACATAGTTGTCGCAATAGGAGTTGCATATTTATCTTGGCACTTCTATACTAAAGGATTTGACTTAAACTTGAATATAGTTAATCTGATATTTTTAGTATTGGGACTTGCTTTCCACGTTAATCCTATAAATTATGTTAAAGCGATAAATGATGCTGTAAAAGGTGCGGGAGGAATTATAATTCAGTTTCCGTTCTATGCAGGTATTATGGGTATCATGACAGGTAAGAACGCTGACGGACTTTCATTAGCTATTCAAATCTCAAACTGGTTTGTATCTATTTCAAGCCAAAGAACATTCCCATTATTTACATTCTGGTCTGCCGGTATCGTAAACTTCTTCGTACCTTCAGGTGGTGGACAATGGGCTGTTCAAGGACCTATAATGTTAAAATCTTCAGTTGCTTTGGGAGTTGATCCTGCTAAGACTGCACTTGCATTGTCTTGGGGAGATGCTTGGACAAACATGATTCAACCATTCTGGGCATTACCTGCTCTAGGAGTTGCTAAGCTTGGTGCAAAAGACATCATGGGATACTGTTTGATGGTATTGCTGTATACAGGTATCTTAATTTCAGTTGCTCTGTTATTTATTTAGATTTAAAGACTCGTTCGCGAGTCTTTTTAATTTATCTATTTATAAAAATTAGTAGGTAAAGCTTATAAAACAGCTCTCACATTATTGTTGTTTATGATTTAGTTCTAAAATATCAATTGAGTTTATTCTCGGCAGATTTTTTAGAACTTTTGATTTTAATTATGTATAAAATTTTATCAAAATATATGTTTTTGATATAATAAATTTAACAAAAAAACATTTTGGAATATGATTGTCTTAAGATGTGGGAGGACAAAATACTATGGATAAAACAAAATCTAAAATCAAATATATTTATGAAAGAGAAAACTTATTAAAACCTATAGAAGTATTTTTGGGAGGAGTTCTGCCTCTGATAGCAATTACAATCTATATTAAGATAAGCAATTACAGTTCTGAAATTATGCCGTTATTTTATGCATTATGTACAATCCCTACACTGATACTGATATTTCAGTTTTCAAGAGCAATTTATTGGAGAAGTTTGAACGACAAGATATCTTCATCATCAAAGAGTTTTGATGCAATGGTAATCGACCATGTAATGGAGTACAAAAAAAGAGCAAAAAATACGGAGATGGAAGAGTATTTTTTAGTTGTTCGCTATACTGATGAAAACGGAAAAGAAGTTGAGTTTGAAACTCCTCAAATAAACTTTAAACCCCAAGAAGTTTGTACAACCGAATGTAAAGTATATATTTACAAAGGTTCACCTTTTGCCTCAAATTTTGACTCCCTTCCAAAAAGAAAATTCAGATGGGGAGGAGTAATAGCCTCAATACTTATATTTTATCTTTTGCCCATGGTATTGATAAGAGTGTTTTTGATGTGAGAGGGGGTAAATTCAATGAGCAAATTTTTTCAAGATTTGAATAGTGTTGATGATATTTCAAATTGATTAAAAATATTAGATTGGGTTCTAGAGAAAAAATTTCCAAAAAAATATTGGGAGATTAGTAAGTATATTACTCGATTTACCAAAAGAGTAAAAAAATTGGACAAAATTACAAAGGAAAATTTTCAAGTTAAACCTTTAAAGAATTGGATTTTGGAAAAAAGTGTAGTAATAAAGATATATGCATACTTCTAGGGAAAACGAAGCAGAAGGAAAAAATTTATTAAGACATATTAGAAATTCTATTGCACATACACATGCAAAAGTTTTTAATAAAAAAGGAACTAATTATTTTGAATTTGAAGATTTCGGAATTGCAGAAGGGAAAAAAAACAAACAGCATATATTTTTTCCAATCAAATACTTGGAAGATATATACAAAATTTATATTGACATAGAGAAAAAAGCTAAAAATAACATATAAAACTTCAAGGGAGCAATATGAAACTAAACGTCAATTCAAAACATATATTCAACAATGAAAAAGCTCTAAAATATGGATTTAAAATTGAAGGAGACATTTTAGTATATGAAAGGGAAATATTTGAGCATAATTTTTTAGCAGTATTTAGAATTTCAGATGAAAAAATTGAAGTTAAAGTATATGAAGAACCCGGGAAAGAGGAGTATTTTCCATTTGAAATATCGAGTTTTTCAGGTAGTTTTATTTCTGAACTTAGGGAAAAGATTAATGAAATTTCAACGGATATTTTAGATAAATGTTTTGATAAGATTGACATTATGCGACAAATACTTGAATATGTAGCTGCTAAATATGGCACAAATCCGAGATTTCCCTGGGATGATGAATCTATAACACTGAATTTGGATAATGGAAGATGGTTTGGAATTATAATGGAAATAAAGAAAAAATCACTTGGGATCAATGATAACGGAAGCGTAGAAATTATAAATTTAAAGTTGAATCCTGAGAAAATAGAAAGACTTATTGATTTTAAGATGTATTTTCCTGCATATCATATGAACAAAAGACATTGGATAACAGTAATTTTGGATAAAAATTCGGATATTGAAAATATCAAAGATTTAGTTGATGAAAGTTATAAACTCGTCAGTAATAAATAAAATATGTAATTTTATTTTAGATAAAAATAGAAAATTAATTTATAAGAGAACAGAAAAGTTCTCTTTATTTAATTTAAATCTGCTTTACAATCTATACTATGCAATATATAATATTATGTATAAGGAGGTGTATTGTGGATATACAAATGAAGAGGGGGTTGCTGGATCTTTGTGCTTTAGCAGCTACTTCAGGGAGTGATTCATATGGATACCAAATAATAAAAGATCTGGAGCCCTATATTGAGATATCTGAATCTACATTATATCCAATTTTGAGGAGACTTGAAGCTAACGGTCAATTGACGGTTTATTCGAGGGAACACAATGGAAGATTAAGAAAATACTACAGTATTACTGATCTAGGGAGAGAAAGATTGAAAGAATTTGTAGATGAATGGCAGGAAATGGTAAACATATATGAATTTATAACCAAGGGGGTAAAATATGGGTAAAAAAGAATTTCTAAACTCTATAATCAAAAAAATGTCTGATTTTCCCAAAACAGAAGTCGATAAAGCGATTGAATATTACAGTGAAATTATCGATGACAAAAAAGAATCCGGAATGACTGAGCAAGCGGCTATTGAAAGTTTGGGTCCTATTGATGAAATTATAGAAGAACTGTATTTGAATTCTCCTATGAAAACCTTGATTAAAAAAAGATTATTTCCGGACAAGAGTCTTTCAATATGGAAAAATATTTTAATCATATTCGGATCCATAATTTCCTTGCCGATTATATTTACTGTTGCATTAACAATATATCTGATTTTTGCGGTTCTAATTTTGATGATATACATAATTAATTTTTCTTTCATAGTTACATCAATTGGAGTTTTGATTTCGAGTATTAGGATGGCGTTTTTAAGTTATTATACGCAGGCAATTATTCTATTCGGAATGCTCTTAATATTAATCGGTGTTACGATTTTGCTATTGATTTTTACTTTCAAAATCAGTAAAAAGGTATCTAAATTTAATTCGAAATATTTTAGGTGGCTTAAATCTGTTTTTTTCATAAAGGAGATGCAACATGAATAAAAGTAAGTTTCTTATAAGACTTAGCTTAACATTTATTTTGTTAGGTCTTAGCATTTTAATATCCGTCTTTGTAATAACCGGATTTGATATTAAAAATCTTAATCCGTACATTAACGGATCGACAGAAAGAACATATGTGAAATCAGAAAAAATAGAAAATATAGATATAGTCACATCTATAGACAATGTAAAATTTTTAAAATCAAAAGATCAGAATGTACATGTTGTTTGTTATGATAATGATATATATCATTATTCAGTAGAAGTTAAAGAGGGAAATCTATATATAGAGGCCAAAAAAGATAAAGTGTTTTGGGATTTTCTTACACTATTTTCATTTCCAAAAAATAGAGATTTAATTGTATACTTGCCCGATAATAAATATGGAAAGATTAAAGTGAAAAATGTTTCCGGAAGCATTGAAATTATAGATTACCAATTTGACCATGTTGATTTACAAAGTATTAGCGGAGAGATGTTTTTAAGCATCTATTCGGAAAATATAGAGGTAAAGTCCACCAGCGGGAGCGTTAATGTAGAAAATTCTCGAGGCAAAAATTTCATTGTAAATAATGTGAGCGGAAATATTAAAGTGTCAAACTCTGAATTTAGTAATATGAATATAAAGGCTATAAGTTCTTCGGTCAATTTTAATCAAATAGATTCGGAGTATATTCATATTAAAACAACAAGCGGAAATATTGTAGGCAGTGTCAAAACAAGTAAAGAATTTTCAGCAAAATCAATTTCAGGGAAAATCAATCTTCCGAAAAATTCGAAAAACGGTAAGTTTTTTGCTGAAACAATAAGTGGAAATATTGAAATTAAGGCTTTAAAAACTGACAATTAGAGGAGAAAAATATGTATCAAAATTTGAATGATATAAGAAAAAGAACTGAATGGTTTATGAAAGACAGATTTGGAATGTTCATTCATTGGGGACTGTATTCAATACCTTCAAGAGGGGAATGGGTGAGAAATGGAGAAAGAATTCCGAATGAAGAATACGATAAATATATGAAGAGATTTAATCCGGTTGATTTTGATCCGAAAAAATGGGCGAAGGAGGCTAAAAACGCCGGAATGAAATACATTGTTATGACCGCAAAACATCATGATGGATTTTGTTTGTTCGACTCTAAATTTACCGATTATAAATCAACAAATACGCCTTACGGAAAGGATATTGTAAAAGGCTATGTTGAAGCTGTGAGGGGAGAAGGTCTTAAAGTAGGACTATATTTCAGTTTGCTTGACTGGCATCACGAACATTATCCGAAATATGGGGATCCTTATCATCCCATGAGAGAAAACGAAAAATTCAGAAACGAAGAAATTGATTTCGATAAGTATTTGGAATATATGCACAACCAAGTTGAGGAGCTTGTCAGCAATTACGGTAAGATAGATATTATTTGGTTTGATTTTTCATATAAAAATATGAGTGGAGAAAAATGGCGAGCTACAAAACTGATTGAAATGGTCAGGAAGTATCAACCGCAAATAATTATAGATAACAGATTGGAGGGATCGGGAGAAGGATTTGGAAGCATTGTAACGGAAAATATAAATTACTATGCGGGAGATTTTGTCAGTCCCGAACAGGCGCTTCCTTATCAGGGAATAAAGAACAAAAAAGGAGAAGAGCTTCCGTGGGAACTATGTCTTACCATGAATAATCATTGGGGATATAATTCAAATGACAAAGATTTTAAAACGTCCAAAGTTTTGATAAGAAAATTGGTTGAATGTGTGAGTAAGAGCGGGAATATGCTGTTAAACATAGGACCGGATGCGAGAGGAAATTTTCCAAAGGAGAGTATTCAGATTTTAAGTGAAATGGGAGATTGGATGAAACTGAATTCGGAATCTGTTTATGGATGTAAGGCATCGAAACTGCCTAAGCCGGAGTGGGGGTACTTCACACAAAGTGAAGATTACCTGTATGCACATATATTTGACCAACCTATAGGACCGCTTCCATTGGAGAATATTGAAAAGTCGGATATAGAATATATAGAAAAAGTTTTAGATTATTCAGAATTGTATATTTCAGAATCTTGGGCGGTGAAATCTTATGATATCACTTTTTTGGATCTTCCTCAAAATGAAACTGCAAAGAATAAAAACACTGATATTGATACTGTAATTAGAATAAAATTGAAGAACGATTGTTAAATTATTATTTATATTGACTAAGCTCCTATTTAATGAGAAACTGATTAGGTTAGTTGAATATAACAAAATAGGAGGAGTTATGTTTGAGTATATTTCACAGTTTTTAAACAATATTTACAATTTTGTTCTGGACAACAAATTTTATTTTTTTGCCATTATAGCAACATTGTTTTGGGGGATTTCCGACGTATCATTTAAAAAATCCACAAAACCTACGGATAGATATTCACACTTGAAAATACTTATAATTATCGGTTTTTTTATGGGCTTACAAGCTTTTCATGAATTGTATAAACTATATTCATCCGGACAAGAATTTTCTTTCCGTACAATGTATATCTATTTTCCAATTTCATTTTTGTATATATTATCTATGGGGATAGATTTTTTCGGTTACAGATATCTGAGGATTTCTATAGGTTCACCGATTGCTTCAACTTCAGGTGTAATTGCAGGTATATTGTCGTGGCTGGTATTGGGGAATGAATTAAATATCTATCAGCTGCTTGCGATAATTGTCATAGGGTTGGGATTGGTAAGACTTGCCTATCTTGAATATAAGGACAGCATGGAAGGCAATCTTGGTAAAAATGAAATAGTTAAACTCGGAGCGAGCGCATTAATCTTTCCGTTGACTTACATGGTTGTGGATGCTATCGCAACATTTATGGATGATTACTACATGGGGGAATTTTTGACTGAACAAGAGGCTTTGATTTCATTTGAACTTACATTTTTGTTTATAGGTATAATGTCATTCATTTATTTATTTTTTGTTAAAAAACAAAAATTTAATCCGTTCAAGCCTGCACTTGTTGTTGGAGGATTGGCTGAAACGGTAGGACAGTTCTTCTATGTATTTGCACTTGCTGGAGATGGGGCGGTTACAGCTCCCATCATGAGTCTTGACGGAATAGTTGCTTCAATTTTGGGAGTAATTATATTAAAAGAAAAAATCAATACTAAACAAAAACTTGTAATTCTTGCAATAGGAATTGCGGTGGCTGTATTGGGATATTTTGAGTAGGTAGCTTTCAAGTTGCCTATTTTTTTACCTAACCTTTAATAATGTTAAAGATTGACTTTAATATTATTAAAGGTTAGAATTAAATTAGGAGGAAGGTATGAGTATGGAACATATACCAAATTGGATGAAGGATTTGGAAGTTGAAGATATCAATTTTATAAAAAATTTTATTTTGGCATCTGGTTCACTGAAAGATATTGCCAAACAATATGGAGTTACATATCCTACCGTAAGACTAAGACTTGATAAATTGATTGACAAAATCAAAATATCAGACAGTAGTGAAAAAGATCCTTATATTTCATTGATAAAAAGACTCGCACTTGATGACAGATTGGATTTTGAAACTACAAAATTATTGATTAATGAATATAAGAAGGGGAGATGAATATGTCAGTACTTAATTATTTAATTTTTCCGATTGAAATATTTGGAATTATTACATTTTCGCATTTTCCGATGATAGTTGTTTTTGGTGTACTTCAATATTTTTTGCTTAAGAGTAAGAGGAAGTACTTGCACTATATTTTGCCCTTATCGTCTTTTATATATTTGACAATAAGGTATATGCCGGTTATGTATCTTGCAGTTCACACAGGCTTTTTCCCTGTATTTTTAATAGTCTACATATTACCGATAATATTGATTATTGAAACTGCTATAATTAAAAAATTTCAGAGAAGTAGCGATATTAACAAAATGAATATCCATGATTTATAATTGAGGTTTAATATAGAAATATATACGATATATTGTTATAATTATAATAAAGGAGGGGATAATATGTTTGGAGATATGTTTGGCGCTTACAGATGGCTGTTTCTAGTTGTTTTTATCTCTATCGTAGCAATTTTTATCGGATCCTTAGTCATGATTATAAGGACATATTTTAAAAATCTTAATTCACCGAAATTGACGGTTCCGGCAATGGTAGTTTCAAAAAGGGAAGTTCAAAATATGACAAGTGAGGGAGATCGTTATTCCCATTATATTACTTTTGAATTTGACTCTAAAGACAGAATGGAATTTGAAGTTTGGGAAAAAGACTACGGATTGATTACGGAGGGAGATATCGGAAAATTGACTTTTCAAGGAACGATGTTTTTAGAATTTGAAAGAATCAGTTGATTCTTGGGAGAATGATATGAAGCTTGACAAGAAATTGATTCCACATTTAGTCGTGATTGCGATTTTTTATTATCTATTTCCAAATTTGATTAAAAACAAAGACTTCTTAGTATTGCAAATAATCTTGTATAATCCTTTGGTTGTTTTTATCAGTGGATTGATATACTCCGGAAAGAGCGGATTTAATTTGCTTTTTTCGATAATGGCAGCTATGTTGTTCATTCCCGCAGTATTTATTATGTATAATGAAAGCGCATTATTATATATCCCGTTTTACGGAGTTGTGGCACTGATTTCAAATGTTGTGGGTTTTGTATTGAATAAAAAATAGATTTTTGACCCTTGTTTTTCAAGGGTATTTTTTATGCAAAGTTAAGATAGACTAACTTTGTGAAAATAATGACATTTTATAAAATCTATGGTATAATGAATTAAGTATTATGTTTAGGAGGAAACATGAAAGTTAAAGTTTGTATGGGAACCAATTGTGTTATGAACGGATCCATGGAATTGTTTGATCAAATAGCCAGTTTAAATGATTTGATTCTTGCAAATCCGGAGGAGTACAGTGTAGAAAGCATAGAAACCGAAGCTATAAAGTGTAACAAGATTTGTAAATCTGATGATTTTAAAAAGTGCGTTGTTTATGTTGATGATGAACTTCTGGATGTGAAAAGAAGTCAGGTTTTGGAAAACATAATGAAAAGGATAAAGATCTAATATTAAGGAGTTAAGATGAAAGAGACGTATACAGATTTAATTTATCTTCGAAGAAGAGTGTTTTCAGAGGTTGCAAAGCATGCTTTTGAAAATAGGGATATAAAAGATTTAGTACATATGTCATATGATATACTTCCGGGGGAAGTAGCAACATATAGGGACAGCATCTTTAAAGAAAGAGCTATTTTGGAAGAAAGAATTAGAATGAGCATGGGTCTTAATTTAAGAAGACCGGGAGAATTCTCATTAATAACTGACGGAATGGAAAATTATAATATGAAAGAGGTTCATTTCGAGCTTCCTCTTGTGAATGTAATTCCGTTTGCGTGCGCGGCTTGTCCGACAAAGAGTTACTATGTGACCGACAATTGCAGGAAATGCCTGGCTCATCCTTGCGTAAATGTATGTCCCGTTAATGCGATTACATTAAAAAAAGACAGAGCATATATTGACAAGGAAAAATGCATTAAATGCGGAAGATGTAAAGATGCCTGCCCATATAGTGCCGTTGTAATGTATGACAGACCTTGTTCAAGTGTATGCGGTGTTAATGCTATTACCAGCGATGATCTTGGACGAGCTAAAATAATTGAAGACAAATGTGTTTCCTGTGGTAGATGTATGACTGAATGTCCATTTGGAGCTATTGCTGATAAGGGGCAGATTTATCAGGTATCCAAGTCCATCGCCGACGGAGAGCCTAATTATGCGATTATTGCACCGTCATTTGTGGGACAATTCGGAGCTTTAGCTACTCCTTTACAAATAATTGAAGCAATCAAGAAACTTGGATTTAAAAATGTTGTTGAGGTTAGTTTGGGGGCTGATATTACTACTATAAACGAGGCGAAAGAATATCTTCACAGAGTTCCTGAAGAAATTCCGTACATGGCGACATCATGTTGTAATTCATGGTGGTTGATGGTTGAAAAGAATTTTCCGACCGAATTTAAATATATTTCAGATTCTGCATCTCCAATGGTGTATACTGCCAAGTATATTAAGGAATTGGCGCCTGAAGCTAAAATAACATTTATAGGGCCATGTATTTCGAAAAAACTTGAGGCGATGAGAGAAGATCTTAAAGGCGTAATTGATTATGTAATTACTTACGAAGAGTTGTCCGGAATGTTCCAAGCTAAGCAAATTGAGCCTAGTGAAATGGAAGTTAAATCTGATTTCAAGTTTTCTTCTTCACTGGGAAGAAATTATGCGGTTGCTACAGGTGTTGCGGGAGCGGTAAAAGCAACTGCGGAAAAACTGGATCCTACAAGAGAAATAAATATCATGCACGCAGATGCTTTATCTGAATGTATGAAGATGATGAAGGTAGCAAAAGCCGGAAAATACAAAGGATATCTTCTTGAAGGAATGGCTTGTCCGGGGGGTTGCGTAAACGGTCCTGGATGCATGTCCACATCTCCTAGAGTATTGAAGGATCTGAAGAAATTCGTAGATTCGGCTGAAGTGTATTATCCGACTGAAAATTATAATATAAGTCACAAATTTGAAGAATAAAGTTTTGTGCAGTTATCAATGAATACTACGGAATATAACAACTGTATTAATCTTTTTGTTACTGTGGGTATTCATTGTGACATCTCAATGTATGAGCAGAATTTATTATATATTTTGAAAAAAATGGAGTTGTAATGAAGTATATATATTTAGGAATTAATTTCTGCATATAGACTTCAAACATTTTGGATATTGAAGTATAAATTTAGTATGGATTATGATTGTAAGGTATGGATATTTGATTACATGTTAAATTAAGTTTATTTGTTAAATATTCGGGCGATTATAATGACGAACTTGGAGCTAAAATAAAAAATTTTAGCTCCTTTTTTGATACTTTTATACGGGGTATAATTTAAAGTTTTTTAGATATATGTTATTATTAAATCAAGAAAAGAAAGGAAGGATTATGAAGGAGAAAATATATATTACCGGGCATAAAAACCCGGACACGGATTCAATTTGTTCTGCTATAGCATATGCTGAACTAAAAAACAAAAGAGGAGATGTTGAAGCTATTCCAATAAGAATTGGAGAATTGGGACCGGAAACAAAATGGGTCTTAAACAGATGGGGATTTGAAGCCCCAATATTTGTCGGAACATTAAAGCAAAGAATCAAGGATCTTGATTTGGATGTTCCGTTTTGTGTAAGTCCTGACATATCGATTAATAAGGCTGCTAAATTTTTACAAGATCAAGACATGCGTTCCTTACCTGTAATTGATGACAATCAAAAACTGATAGGGATCGTAACACTTTCAAACCTGACAAAGTCATATATGGAAGTTTGGGATGACAAGATTATTTGGAGAGCTAACACTTCAATTGATAATATAATTGATGTTATTTCCGGAAATGTTATTTATTATCCGAATGAAGTAAAGGACTATGACGGCAGAATCGTTGTATATGCTTCAAGCGTAGATGAAAAGGGGCATCTAAGTAAAGGAGATATATTGATTGTAGGAAATAGAAGTGAGGTTCACATCGAAGCGATTGACAGAGATATAAGTATGATAATTCTGTCAAGCGGTGCTAAAATGGAAGATGAAATTTTAGAGCTTGCAAAGGCTAAAAATATAGTTGTTTTATCAACAAAGTATAATTCTTACATGGTGGCGCGTTTACTTCCTCAAGCCATACCTATATCTTATGTGATGAGTACGGAGGATCTTACTTTCTTTTATCCTGATGACTATCTTGAAGATGTCGAAAAGAGAATTAAAAACAAGAGATTCAGAAACTTTCCTGTGCTTGACAGAACAGGAAAAGTTGTTGGAAATCTTTCAAGAAATGATTTGTTATTCGACAAAAAAAAGAAGCTAATATTGGTTGATCACAATGAGAGAAATCAATCCATAGACGACTTTGAAAGTGTAGAAATTATTGAGATAATAGATCACCACAGGGTGGCGAATATTATGACAAATGCGCCAATCTACTTTAGAAACATCCCGGTGGGCTCCACTTGTACAATAATTGCTATGATGTATTTTGAAGAGGGGGTGACTCCTAGTAAAAATATAGCGGGACTGTTGGCATCTGCAATAATTTCCGATACTCTGTTGTTCAGATCACCAACTACAACGGAAACTGATAAACAGGTATTGATGAGACTTGCGAGAATTGCAGATATTAATGCTGAAGAATATGCGGTAGAGATGTTTTCGGCAGGGACATCATTGAAAGATCAAAAGCCGGAAGATATATTATTGACGGATTCTAAGGTTTTCAATATTGAAGGAAACAAGGTTAAAGTTTCTCAGACATTTACGACCAATTTGGATCAATTGGGAACTATGGAAGAAAAAATAATCCAAAAGATGAATGAGATGAGAAATCTTAATTCGGACGATATATTTTGCCTACTTATGACGGATATATTTGCACAAAAGAGTAAAGTTATAGTTGTGGGCAAGTATGGAGATGCAATAGCTAAAGAGTTTGGCGTTGAATATAACGAAAAAGGATTTTTGGTTAATAATCTGTTGTCAAGAAAAAAACAATTCATTCCTACCGTGACTGCGGCAATTGCAAAAATAGATGAAGAATAGAGGAAAACTGTAATGAAATTATTTTATAGAACTGATTTGGATGAGTCGGTATATCTATATAATGAAGGTAAAAATTATGAATCTTATGAGTTCTTAGGAGCTCATAAGATTAAAATTGAGAGAAAAAATTTGACAAGCTTTTGTGTTTGGGCACCAAACGCAAGAGAAGTATATTTAGTTGGAGATTTTAATTCTTGGAACGAGGGAAATATACCTCTAAAAAATGTCAACGGTTCAGGAATTTGGAATGTTTGTATTGAAAATGCAAAGGAATTCGATACATACAAATACAGAATAGTAACTCATCAAAATTGGGTACTTTATAAGGCGGATCCATACGCTTTTCATTCCGAAACCAGACCTAAAACAGCCAGCAAAATATATGATTTGAACGGATATAAGTGGAAAGATAAAAAATACATAAAGGATTTGGATAAAAAGGATCATATACATGAACCGATGTCAATATATGAATTACATGCGGGGTCATGGATGAGACATCCGGATGGAAGATATTACAGCTACAAAGAACTTGAGGAAAGACTTCCTGATTATGTGAAAAAGCTTGGATTTACACATGTTGAATTTATGCCGCTGACAGAGCATCCATTTGACGGATCATGGGGATATCAGGTTACAGGATATTTTGCAGCCACATCAAGATTTGGAACTCCGGAGGACTTAATGTCCTTGATTGACAAATTTCACAGTTATGGGATAGGGGTAATATTGGATTGGGTTCCCGTGCATTTTACAAAGGATGCTCACGGGTTAATCGAGTTTGACGGGACCTATCTGTATGAAAAAACTGACCCGTATGCAGCTTCTGCGGACGGTTGGGGAACTTTATATTTTGATTACGGAAAGCAACAGGTGAAGAATTTCCTGATTTCATCCGCATTGTTCTGGTTGAAAAAATATCATATTGACGGAATAAGAGTGGATGCGGTTGCCGCTATGTTGTATTTAAATTATGGCGGTAAAAATCTATACAACATGTATGGAGGATACGAAAACCTTGAAGCGATTGATTTCTTAAAGGAACTGAATTATGTAGTTCATCAGTATTTTCCTAAAGTTATGATGATAGCTGAAGAAAGTACGGCTTGGCCGAATATGACATTACCTGTGGAAAAAGGTGGATTGGGATTCGACTTTAAATGGAATATGGGGTGGATGAACGATACATTAAAATACATGGAAATGGATCCTCTTTACAGAAAATATCATCAAGACAAATTAACATTTTCGATTACCTACTGTTTTAGTGAAAATTATATTCTACCGTTTTCCCATGATGAAGTAGTACATTTGAAGGGGTCAATGCTTAACAAGATGCAGGGAGATTATGACACTAAGTTCAAATCCTTGAGAGCATTGTATGCTTATCAATATGCACATCCGGGTAAAAAGTTAATGTTTATGGGATCGGAGATCGGTACTTTTGAAGAATGGAACGAGGATAAAGAATTGTCCTGGTCCGTTTTGAATTATGACAATCATATTCATCTACAAAACTTTGTAAGAGATTTGAATCACATATATGCATCTGAAAGAGCATTTTCCGACTTTGATGATTCTTATGACGGATATGAGTGGGTGGAACATCAAAATCATGATGAAAGTGTGATAATTTTTGAGAGAATCGGTAAGAACGATAAAATTATGTGTATATTTAATTTTACTCCTGTTTACAGACCTAAATATAGGATAGGAGTTGAAAATAAAGGAATTTATAAAATTTTGCTAAATTCATCACATAAAAAATATGGTGGCGAAATTCATAGAAATACACCGTTATATACTGAAGAAATTCCTTATCACGGAAGAGAATATTCAGTGGGGGTTGATTTACCTCCATATGCGGCGATATTTGTAAAATTGAGTCATAAAAGATAAGGAGGGAGTATGGTGCAAAAAAATGGAATGGTAGCTATGTTGTTGGCAGGCGGACAAGGAAGCAGATTAAAAGCGTTGACTAAAAATACAGCTAAACCGGCAGTGCCTTTTGGAGGGAAATATAAGATTATAGATTTCGGTATAAGTAATGCCGCAAATTCAGGAATAGACAATATCGGAATACTAACTCAATATAAACCGTTTTATCTTAATGAACACATAGGTTTGGGACAGGCATGGGACTATGACAGATTAAAGGGCGGTTTGAAATTACTGTCTCCATATTATTCAGAGGAAGGTGGAAGATGGTATAAAGGAACTGCGAACGCAATATATGAAAATATTGATTATCTGGAAAATTTAGATCCTGAATATGTTTTAATTCTTTCAGGAGATCATATATATAAAATGAATTATCAGGAAATGCTTAGCGTTCACAAAAAAAATAATGCAGTGGTTACGATAGCGGTTATGGAAGTACCTTGGGAAGAAGCGTCAAGATTCGGGATTATGAATGTTGATGAACTGGACAATATAGTTGAATTTGAAGAAAAGCCGGAAAATCCGAAAAGTAATTTGGCGTCAATGGGAATATATATTTTTAATTGGGATACGCTTAAGAAGTCACTTATTGAAGATTATAAAGACGAGAATTCAGATTACGATTTTGGTAAAAACATTATTCCTAAAATTTTAAATTCTAAACAAAAAATGGTTGTTTACAGATTTAGTGGGTATTGGAAAGACGTTGGTACAGTCAGATCTTATTGGGAGGCAAATCTCGATCTTATCGACAGAGATAATCCTCTAAACATATATGATAATACTTGGAGAATTAACACTACTCCAAAGAATCTGCCTCCTCATTTTATAAGCGCGGACGGAATAGTTGGAAATTCCTTAATCAATGAAGCTTGTTATATTGCCGGTAAGGTTACCAACTCGGTATTATTTGACCAAGTCACTGTCGAGGAAGGAGCCGTGGTTGAAAAATCAGTTATTCTTCCGGGAGCAATAATTAAAAAGGGAGCAAAGATATATAATTGTGTAGTTTCCGAAAACCAAGTAATAGAAGAAAATAAAATTATCGGAAAACAAAATGATGAAAATGTGTATCTTGTTTCAGAAAACGGAATAGATGTTGAATAGGAGGCTATATGAATACATTAATAGGCATTATTAATTCTTCAACTGAATTTAGTGATTTTCAATCATTATTAAAAACAAGACCTGATTATATGCTTCCTTTTGCGGGGAGATATAGATTGGTGGATTTTACATTATCAAATCTTTCATTCCACGGACTTACGAAGGTACTTTTGTGTGCGGGAAAAAATATCAGGTCAACCCTTGATCATGTTGGAAACGGCAAAAGTTGGGGGATGGATAAGCGTACCGACGGATTGATGATTAATCCGATGGGCATAAATGAGTACGGAGCGAAACTGTCAGAAATTGCGACATACTATGATTCATTGAAATATTTTGAAGAATCAAAACAAAAGGATGTTTATGTTGCAAATCCTATGTTTTTGTCAAGAATTAATATTACTAAGGCATATAATATTTTTCTTGAAAATGATTATGATGTTATGTTTCTTTACAGGAAACAAGATGATGTTTCAGGTCAATATTTGAATTGTAAAAAAATAATTTTTGACGAAAATGGAAAAGTAATAAATATTGGAAAAAATTTAGGTACAGAAGATATATTTAACATGTATATAGAAAATCTGTTCATAAAAAAAGAAATATTCGTTAAGCTTGTCAAAGAGAGCGTTGAAAAGGGAGATGCTTATACATTGGCGGAAGCTATCATGAATCAAAAAGATTCTCTTAATATAGGAACTTTGGAACTGTTCAGACATGTTGAGTATATAAGGGATCTGCCTTCATTCTATAAGGCTAATATGAATCTTTTGAATATAGGAATTTATTATGATTTGTTGGTATCGGGAGGAGGAATTTTAACTAAGTCCAAGGATGCTCCTTCAACATTGTACCTACCGGGAAATCAAACAAAGAATTCCATAATAGCAAATGGTTGTATTATTGAAGGTGAAGTTGAAAATTCAATTTTATTCAGAGGGGTAAAAGTAGGAAAGAATTCTATTATAAAAAATTCAATTATTTTTGAAAATACTGTAATAGAAGAAGATTCGATAGTAGTTAATTCAATATTGGATAAAAACGTAATAATTAAAAGTAAAGTATTTGTTCAGGGTACACAAAATAATCCTTATGTAGTTGAAAAAAATAAGGTGATTGAGAGGTAATATGAATATTTTATACGTTACCAGTGAAGCCGTTCCTTTTATTAAGACAGGCGGTTTGGCTGATGTTGCCGGTTCACTTCCAAAAGAGCTAAAAAAACAAGGTGAAGATGTAAGAGTTGTACTTCCTTTATATTCAGCTATTGATGAAAAATATAGAGAGAAGATGAAAAAAATCGACGAGTTTTATGTTGATATAGCTTGGATGCATAGATATTGCGGGGTGTTCGAGCTGAAATTGGATGGCGTAATATTTTATTTTATTGACAATGAACAGTATTTCAAAAGAGAAAAAATTTATGGAGAGTTTGACGATGCGGAAAGATTTATATTCTTTTCAAAAGCATCGGTACTAATTCCAAAGAGAATCGGTTTCAAACCTGATGTAATTCATTCAAATGATTGGCATTCAGGATTGGTTTCTGTTTATCTTAATGATTTTAAAATTGGAGACAGTTTTTATGCCGATACAAAGACCTTGTTCACCATACACAATTTGAAATATCAAGGATTGTTTGGGAAAGAAGTATTTTCAATGACCGGATTACCGGGCCATTTAATGAATGCCAATGACTTGGAGTATAGAAATGCAATCAGCTTTATGAAAGGCGGTATTGTTCATTCTACAAAGTTCAATACCGTTTCAAAAACTTATGCCGAAGAAATCAGATATCCTTTCTTCGGTGAAGGCTTGGAAGGTGTAATAAATCATTATTCACATAAACTATTCGGTATAGTGAACGGCATTGATTATGACGAATGGGATCCGAAAACCGACAAGTTTTTGGCAAAAAATTACGACATTATTTCTCATCAAGACAGAAAATATAATAAGAGAGAAATTCAAAAAAGGTTCGGTTTAGCTCAGAGAGATGATGTTTGTATGATAGCTATGGTTACAAGGCTAAATGAGATGAAGGGTTTGGAGATAGTAAGATATATCTTTGAAGAACTTATACAGCAAGATATTCAATTTGTCCTTCTTGGGACGGGGGATTATGAGTACGAGGAAATGTTTAAATATTTCCAAAACAAATATCCTGATAAAGTAGCATCAAGAATTTACTTCAATAATGAAGAATCTCATCTAATCTATGGAGGATGTGATTTGTTTATGATGCCTTCCGTGGCGGAACCGTGCGGAATTTCACAATTGATATCGATGAGATACGGTGCAATTCCGATTGTAAGGGAAACAGGCGGCCTTAAAGATACAGTGATTCCTTTTAACACATATACCGGAGAAGGAACGGGGTTTACCTTTGCCAATATAAATGCGCATGAATTGTTATTCAAAACTAAAGAAGCGATTGATGTGTATTACAATGAAAAAGAAAAATTTACAAAATTAATCACTAATTCGATGTCTCAAATTAATGATTGGGGAAAATCTGCCAAGGAGTACATTGAATTATATAGGAGTTTATAATGCGGGAAGATTTCTATTTGGAAGATAAAATAGAAGAAAATTTGTTTGAAACATTTGCCAAGGATATGTCTTTAGCAAGAGATGGTGAGATTTACACATCTCTTGCTAAAACTATTAGAATGTTAATCGGTAAAATATGGAATGAAACTGTGAAAAAATCAAGAGATGAAAGTGTTCTGTATTTGCTTTGTTTTGAATATTCATTGGGAAATATTCTTTTAACCAATGCGGCCAAGTTAGGGATACTTGATGAAGTGAAAACGGTTTTAAAAAGACATGGAAGAAGTTTTGAAGATATTCAAAAAAATGATTTTGAGTTTGCTTTAGGATTTGGAGACTTGGGAACTTTGACCGGAGCCAGCTTGGATTATTTAGCTAACAACAACCAAAATGTTTATGCCTATGGATTAAGATATAGAAAAGGAATGTTGAAGCAGGAAATAATCAATGGAAGTCAAGTTGAAAAACCTGATGATTGGAAAGTGAATAATAATCCGTGGGAACATGAGAAAGAATTTTCTCATTTCGTAGATTTTAAAAATAACAAAATTAAGGCGATTCCATATGATATTCCGATTTTAGGGAAAGACTCAATGAGAGTTAATACACTTCGTTTGTGGAAAAGTGAATCTGTTCACGACATTGATTTTATGAAATTTTCTGAAGGAAGAATTCAGGAAGCTTATAAGGAGATAAATGAAGCAAATGCAATCGTGGAATTTCTTTACCCTAAAGAAGACACCCATAACGGTAGAAAATTGAGGCTTTCACAAGAATATTTCTTTGCTTCGGCATGTGTTCAGGATATACTGAAAAAACATAAAAAATATAAGAATAATGATATAACAAAGCTTTCTGAATCTGTTAAAATACAGATTTGTGATATTCATCCGGCTCTGACAATAGTCGTTTTTATCAAGGCTTTAATGGAAAAATATGAGTTGAGTTTTGAAGCTTCGTTTGAATTGGCAAGAAATGTATTTATATTTATGAATACATCATTTTTACCTGAAAATTTTGAAGTTTGGAGTATGGATCTTATAAGTGAAGTATGTCCGCAATTAATTAATACAATAAGACTGATAGATGCAAAGTTGAAAATGGAATTAAATGATGAAAAGTTTATAAATAGAGAAACCTTAACAATTGTTAGAAATGAATCGGTCAATCTGTTTAATATCGCTTATTATGTATCCGGCAAGATAAAGTTTTTATCGGGAGATCATATTGATATACTTAGGACTAAGTATTTTCCAAATCATTATGCATACTATATGGATAAGTGCGAAGTTGTGACTTTGGGATTTGACGGTAAACAATATATTTCTGAAATAAATGAAAAACTTGTAAATGCCATTGAAAATAAAGATGTAGATTTATTGGACAAAATAAAATTTGAAAATAAGAAAAACCTGATAGAAAAGTTTGATTTAAAAGGAATTGTGAATCCAAAATCAATTTTTATTTCCAAAGTCGGTGTTTTTCATGAATATAAAAGGCAACTTTTGTCAGCATTGAGTATTTTGATGCTATATTACAAGCTTAAACAAAATGCGAATATGGATATACCAGAAAGAACATACTTCTTCGGAGGAAAGTCATATCCTAACTATTATATGGCAAAAGAAATGATTAAGTTTATAAATGCATTAGCTAAATTGATTAATAATGATTTAACCATAAAGAACAAGATTAAAATTGTATTTATAGAAAATTACAATATGACAAAGTCGAATCTGCTTATACCCGCAACGGAGGTTTATGAAGAGGTTTCAAATATACCTTTGGAATACACTGATATTTCGCTGATTAGATTTATTATTAACGGTTCTATTATTTTGGCGGGAGAAAATAGCTTGGTTAGAGAACATAAAAACATTATAAATAATAAATATATATTTGAGAGTGTAGGGGATGATTATATCTTCAATATAAACGATTATTTGACAAAACATCCGATAATAAATGAAATGTTTAACCATTTGAAAAATCTTCCAAAAGAACTTTTTCCTTATGATGTAAACATAATTTATAATTCATTGTTTTATTTTAACGATACACATAATGTTTTAAGAGATTTATTTTCTCATTATGAGATGAGCGAAAGGATTTGCCAATATTATTATCAAAGATCAAAATGGAATGAAGAAATCATGGATAATATTATTCGTGGTATAACATCAACCAAAAATTACTTTTAACGGAGATTTAGATGCAATTAAAGAAAGAAATGGAATACTCCCATAAGAAAATGGGAGTAAATTATTCAAAGGAATCCACAACATTTAGAGTTTGGGCGCCTTTACAGAAAGCGGTTGCATTATGTATTTTTGAGGAATATGATGACTTGCTGAGAACAGAATACAGTATGCAAATGGATGAAAACGGAGTATATGAGTACACGATTGAAGGGAATTTGGACGGAAAGTTTTATTGTTACCTGGTAGATGGAAATCTTGTTACGGATCCATATTCGTATGCTTGCTCAATAAACAGCTTAAAGTCTGCAATCATAGATTTGGATTCTACGAATCCTGAAGGATTTTTAGAACATAAAATTCCCTATAACGACTATAAAAAAGCAATTATACTTGAAGCTCATGTGGGAGATGTAACTGTCTTGGAAAATTCGGGAGTAAAAAATAGAGGAACTTTCCTTGGATTGACCGAGTCGGAAAGTAATTATAAGGGTTTATCCACGGGGATTGGTCATATTAAAGATCTGGGAATAACTCATTTACATCTTATGCCTCTTACGGATTATTTGACTGTTGATGAAAGCAAGCCGCTACATTCTTATCCTAATAATTACAATTGGGGTTATGACCAGGAGCTATACAATTGTATGGAGGGATCTTTTTCAACAAATCCTTCTGACCCTAAAGCAAGAATATATGAATTTAAGAAGATGGTTCAAACAATGCATGAAAACGGAATATCGGTTGTATTGGATGTAGTTTATAATCATACTTTCAGAACTTTGGATTCGAATTTTAACCAGATAATGCCGAATTATTATCATAGAAATGTGAATGGGGCATTTTATAACGGATCCGGATGCGGAAATGAATTTGCATCTGAAAAGCCTATGGGACGCAAATTTATAATTGATTCCTTATGCTTTTTGGCAAGTGAGTACAAAATTGACGGATTCAGATTTGATTTAATGGCATTAATTGATATCGACACCATAATGCTTGCAAAGAAAAAATTGAGGGAGATAAATCCAAACTTTATGATTTATGGGGAACCTTGGATGGCACAGGGATCTTTGTTGGAGTATAACAAACAAATAAATATCGGATCTCAAAAAGGAAAGGACTTTTCCATCTTCAATCCATTTTTCAGAGATGCTCTGAAAGGAGATAATGACGGAGGAACAAGGGGATATTTACAGGGAGAGTATTATCACAAAAATGATGTTGTTAAGGGAATACTTGGATCAGTGAATTATAAAAAGCTTAACAATAGCAGTTTTCATACGCCATTGGAGTCAATAAATTATTTTAATGCCCACGATAATCTTATATTTTATGATAAATTGGTTAAATCATTTGTAAGCGAGGACAAGATATCCGACATGACCGTTATGGCATTTTCCATTTTGATGTTCAGTCAGGGAATCCCTTTTTTCCACTTGGGCAACGAATTCAACAGAACTAAAAAAATGAATCATAACAGTTATAACTCATCTACGGAATACAACGGGGTAGATTGGAGTTTGAAAGAAAAAAACATCGAATTATTTAATACTGTAAAAGAGATTATTTCATTCAGAAAAGAATTGGGAGTTTTCAATATGGAAACTGCCGAAGAAGTGAATGAAAAAATAACATTTATTTCAAATCTTCCTGATTACATCATTGCTTTTGAGATAAAATCCGATAAAAAGTATCTTATTATTCATAATGTGTCTGATAAATTTGTAGATTTATCTAGCAATATAAAGTTAAAAGATATACAATTGATATGGGAGAACAAAAAAACAAATGAATCGGTAAAAAAAATAGTTGTAAATAAATACACTACGAATATTTACGAGTTAGGAGAGTAACATGGACTATAAACAAAAATATTTAGAATGGCTTAATAATGATTATTTTGACAAAAAGACGAAAGAAGAATTGGAGTCTATAAAAGATAATGAATCTGAGATTCAAGACAGATTTTATCAAAATCTTGAATTCGGTACTGCCGGGCTAAGAGGAAAGATAGGTGCAGGATCCAACAGGATGAATGTATACACTGTTTCTCTTGCAACACAGGGCTTGGCGGATACGATTAAAGAATATGGTCAGGAGGCAATGAACAGAGGGGTTGCAATTTCTCATGATGTAAGACATATGTCTAAAGAGTTTTCTGAAATTACGGCAAGAGTATTGGCTGCCAACGGCATTAAGGTATATTTACACAAGGAAATAACTCCGACACCTGTACTTTCTTATACTATCAGAAAATTGAAGACTATTTCGGGAGTAATGATTACAGCTTCTCATAATCCAAGAGAGTATAACGGATATAAAGCTTATTGGGAAGAAGGCTCTCAAATTCTTGATGATATAGCAAATAAAATATTGGAAAATATTGATAAAGTCGGTGATTTCAAAAACATTAAACTTATTTCTCTTGAAGAGGGTTTGGAGAAAAAACTGATAAATTATGTAGATGATTCCTTGATAGATGACTATATAAATGATGTGTTGAGTTTAGCCATTGAAGATAAAAATATAGACAAAAATGTAAATATTGTTTATTCTCCACTTAACGGTACGGGGAATGTTTTGGTTAGAAGAATCCTTGAAGAAAGGGGATTTGACAATGTTCATGTTGTAAAAGAGCAGGAAATGCCGGATCCTGATTTCACGACGGTGGGTTATCCTAATCCTGAAGACCCGAAAGCTTTTAAGTATGCTATTGAGCTTGGTAAGAAAGTCGGTGCGGATTTATTGATTGCAACAGATCCCGATGCCGACAGAACGGCACTTGAAGTTAGAAATTCAGAAGGAGAGTATGTATTTTTAACCGGAAACAAAATTGGGGCACTTTTAGCAAATTATATACTTTCAAGATTACAGGAAACTGGGAAAATGCCGAAAAATCCCGTTATTGTAAAATCTATTGTTACATCTGATTTGGCAAAGGCAATTGCCAAAAAGTACAGTGTGGAATGTCTTGATGTTCTTACAGGATTTAAAAATATATTTGCTCCTGCAAATGAATATGACAAAACCGGAGAGAAAACTTTCGTATACGGTTATGAGGAAAGTATAGGATATAACTACGGTACATTTGTAAGAGATAAAGATGCGATTTCTTCTGCAATGATGATAGTTGAAATGGCTGCATATTACAAGAAACATGGAAAAACTTTACTTGATGTACTTAACGAAATCTATGACGAATTCGGGTATTATGGTGAAAAATTGATATCTGTAGTTTTGGAAGGATTGGACGGACAGGCTTTAATCGGAAGAATAATGGAAGAATTCAGAAAGAATCCTATTAAAGAAATGGGCGAAATGAAATTGACGAATATAATTGATTATAAATTTGATGAGACAGGTTTACCTAAGTCAAATGTATTGAAGTATATTTTCGATGACGGTTCTTGGTATGTATTGAGACCGTCAGGTACCGAGCCGAAAATTAAATTATATATCTACTCTGTAGGAAAAGGAAAAGAAGACGGAGACAAGAAAATAGATTTAATATTTGATACGGCTCATGGTAAAATTCAATCTGTGAAATAAGTAAAAGAGGGTTGATTTCAACTCTCTTTTACATCCAAATTATTTCTGTATTTGCGAGTTGATATATGAGAGATTGTTTTAGATTTTCGGTTAAAAAAAACTGTTTTTTTGTGTTTTAATTATCTATTTGTAGAATAAGTATGGTATAATTAATGTAAATTTTAGGAGGTGTTATGAAATTAGTTTTAACAAGACATGGTGAAAGTCAGTGGAATTTAGAGAATAAGTTTACAGGGTGGATTGATGTTGATATCACGGAAAAAGGAAGAAATGAAGCTGTTAAAGGCGGACAAATGCTTAAAGATTTGGGAATAGAATTTGATGTGGCTTATACTTCATATCAAAAAAGAGCAATCAAAACTCTTAACATTATTCTTGAAGAGTTGGATCAACTATGGATACCTGTAAAAAAATCATGGAGACTTAATGAAAGACATTATGGCGGTTTGCAAGGATTAAATAAAGCTCAGACAGCGGAAAAATACGGTGATGAACAAGTACATATCTGGAGGAGAAGTTTTGATATAGCACCACCGCAAATTGAAAAAGATAGTGAGATGTATCCTAAGAATGATAGAAGATATCAAGAGATACCTGAAGAAGAAATTCCTACAGGAGAGAGCTTAAAACTTACAATAGACAGAGTTCTTCCATATTGGGAAAGTGACATTTCAAAGGATATTAAAGCCGGAAAAAATGTTATTATTTCCGCTCACGGAAATAGTTTAAGAGCATTGATTAAATATTTATTGAATATATCCGATGAAAAAATTGTTGATTTAAATTTACCTACAGGAACTCCTCTTATTTTCGAAATAGACGAAAATTTGAATTTGATATCTTATCCGGAATTATTTTAAAAATAAAAGAGTTTCTTTGATAAAATCTTTGGCAAAACTGTTTTTGTCAAGTGATTATAACAAGTTAAGTAAATTATACTGGGGGCTGAAATGAAAGTTTTGGTCCCCTTTATCATTTAGAAGAAAAGTTATATTTTTATATACACTTAAAACATATTTTGGTAAATTCTACAAGTGCTTTTTGAAAGAAGTACTATGATTCGTCAAATTTATCTTAATTGATTTACAATTCATCTAAAGTCTTTTGTGTTTCATGGACGATGTTTTTTGATATAATAAGTTGAGGAGATTTTTATGAAATATTATGCTACTTTCGGTCCGGCTTGTTGTAGCCCGGACATTCTTGAAAAAATAGTTTCAATGGGAACTGACGGATTCAGATTAAATTTATCACATGGAAAACTGGAAGACAGACTTGATTGGATTAACAATTTGAGAAGCGTTTGCGAAAAAATGCAGAAAAATGTGGAAATTATTTTAGATATAAAGGGATCGGAATCGAGAATTGTAACAAGTAAAATTTTGAAAATCAAAAAAGGAGATCTTATTCAATTTTCTCCGGAAGAATCTTCGGAAATAAAAATAGATTATGAAGTATTTTCGATTGTCGAAGAAAGTGATATTTTGTCGGTGGATGACGGTAGATTTTTATTTGAAGTTATTGAAAAAAGAAACAATTATCTTATTGCAAAATCAATGGGCGAGGGAGTTTTATTAAATTTGAAGAGCATATCTGTCAGAGGAAAAGAAATTGATTTGCCTTTACTTAGTCCTATTGACATTGAAAATTTGAAGATTGCAAAGAAACTTAACATACAATCTGTCATGCAACCATTTGTCAAATCAAAATCAGATGTTGAGTTTTTAAGAGATAAGATGAAAAGGCTTGGATTTGACAATCCATACATTTATGCGAAAATTGAGGAGATTAATGGAGTAAAAAATGTCAGAGAAATCTCAAAAGTTTCTGATGTGGTGGTTATTGCGAGGGGTGATTTAGGGAATAATATGGGTATATTACTTGTACCTAAAATTCAAAAGGAATTATCAAAAATACTTTTTGAAGAAAAATCTGAATTTATGGTTGTAACAGAAATGTTGACTTCAATGCTTGATTCGGAAATTCCGACAAGGGGAGAGTTAAATGACATATACAACTCGGTTTTAGACGGCTGTACTCATTTAATGCTAACAAAGGAAACGGCAATTGGAAAATATCCGGATAAAGCAATGGAGTTTTTGATTAAGGAAGCGGAGATCGGTTATGAGAAATTTATATAATATTTTAAGGACTATACTTTTTACAAAAATTATCGGAGATATAGACTTATATACTATTTTATCAAGTATTGTAAAATATATATTTGTATTTATAGTATTATATTT
>JAUMWX010000004.1:0-74264 GCA_030529425.1 Tissierellia bacterium | reverse complement strand
TCTGGATATGAAAACTGTTTTTAAAGATGGAAAAATAAATAAGTCTTTTATCAAATTACTAAAATATCCTTCGAACAGGTTTTCAAGAGGAAATGAATTGATAGTACTGAGTTCTTTTTTGAGCATAGGAAGAGATCCTGAAAATAATTTACAACTTGACGAAACTTATATTTCTAAAAGACATGCAATAATTATTAAAAAGGATGACGGTTTTTATGTTGAAGACTTAAATTCATCAAACGGAACTAATGTAAACGGAATTCGTATAATCGAGCCGACAAAGTTAAATGATAAGGATGTTATTGAAATCGGATTGTATTCTTATCAATTCAATTTAGGAGAAGACAATGAAAAGCAGGACTGATTCTAAAAACAGGAGCTATATGACGAGATTAATCCTACCTTTGATTATATTTCAGTTAATAGGTTTTATACTCGTAAATTCAAGAGTTGAGGCCTTTAACAGCAAGGTTATATACACGACTGTTGCATTTGTATTAACATCAATATTGTCGTCAATATTTATACCTAAATACACAAGGGGAGAGTTTGCGTTCATAATGATAGTAAATATGCTTTATACTATCGGGATAATAGCCATAACAAGACTAAATTACAACACGGGTTTCTACCATTTAATTTGGTATATTTTGGGAATTGCGGTTTTTGTTTTTACATTTGTTTTTATGGATTTTTTAGTTAATTTCTTTAGAAATAAATTTGTTTTATTTTTCTTTTTAACACTTATGACTTTTTTGGCTACACTGTTGTTGGGAAGTCGTGAGGATGGAGCTATAAACTGGATTAAGATAACTGAAAGCATAACTGTTCAATTGTCAGAGTTTGCCAAAATATCATATATTTTTATGATTGCTGCGTTCTATTTTAAGTATGACAGTCTTATCAAACATAAGTTCGGAAAATATTATTTAATGATTGGGACATATATATTTATCGGCTTCTTTTTCTTACAGGGAGAGTTGGGAACAGCAATGATATTTTTCGCCTTGTTCATATCTTCAACATTTGTTTTTGAGAGAAGATATTTATTTGTTTTGGTAAATATATTTTTGGCATTTGTAGGCTTATATATTGCTTATTTGTTGTTCTCGCATATAAGAGTCAGATTTGAAATTTGGAGAGATCCTTGGGTCGATTATAACGGAAGGGGATATCAGATAATTCAGAGTTTATTTGCGATATCGAGCGGTGGAATGTTCGGTTCAGGTATAGGATTGGGCAGTCCCAAATTAATACCTGTGGCGACTTCGGATTTTATTCTTTCTGCGATAATGGAAGAAATGGGTATATTCATGGGAATTTCCATCGTTTTACTTTATATTATTTTTGTTTACAAGAGTATGAAAATTTCAATTGTTGATCGAGATATATTTTACAGTTCTCTATCATTTTCGATTGGAATAATTATAGCGGGACAGGCATTGATAATGTTTGGCGGAGTTTTAGGATTAATTCCGCTTACAGGAATAACGACTCCGTTTTTAAGTTACGGCGGCTCGTCAACAATATCAAATTTTATTTTATTGGCGATTTTGCAATACTCTTCAAGCACGAAGAAGAAGGTGTACTATGAAAAATTCTAAGAATATGAAAATGATTATTATTTTGAGTGTAATAATTTTGATGTTTTCGTCCATAGTTGTGTATATGGTATATTTTCAGCTGTTCAAATCAAGTCAATTGGCGGCAAATGATTTAAATGTCAGAAATGTGGTTGATTTATCTACATTAAGAAGAGGAACGATTTTTGATAAGGACGGAAATATTTTAGCTTACTCCGAAAAGGATTCTGATGGAAAATATATAAGGAAAAATAATTATAACTATATGTATACGAATGTTATAGGATATAATTCATCCTCTTATGGAAAGACCGGTTTGGAGAAGATATATAACAATGAATTGACAAATAATTCTGTAAATAAGGATATACTTGCCAAAATTGAAGATATGTACAGGAAACCGACTAGGGGTAAGGATTTATATCTAACTATCGATAATATGCTCCAGTCATACGCATATGATTTATTGGGAGAAGAGAAGGGAGCCATAATCGTAACCGAAGTTAAAACAGGGAAAATTCTTGCAATGGTTTCTAAACCGACTTTTAATGTTAACAGACTTGAAGAGGATTGGGAAGAAATCATTAATTCCAACGATGCAAATCTTTTAAACAGACCTACTCAGGGTTTGTATACTCCGGGATCTGTATTTAAGTTGGTGACATCGATTGCGCTTTTGGAAGAAAATGTAAGTTTGGATTATGAGGATAAAGGGAAAACCTCTATAAACGGTTATGTGGTGAGGAATTTTAACGGTCAAGTTTACGGAGAAATGGATTTGAAGAAGGCGCTTCAGGTTTCTTCAAACACATACTTTGTAGACAAATCAATTGATCTGAATCCGACAAAGTTCAAGGATATTCTTGAAAGATTCGGATTATTTAAACATGTTGACTATGATTTTATAAAACATGAACCGATAGTCAATTTTTCATCGGGCATGAAAAAAGAAGATAAGGCGGCCTCAGCATTCGGGCAGGGAAAGAATGTTTTTACCCCCATGGATATGCACATGATAACAATGGGAATCGGAAATGACGGAACGGTAATGAAACCTTACCTGGTGGACATGATTAAGAATGAGGACAAGATTGAGTTAAGGAACAAATCTCAAATTCTCTCAAAAGCCATTGATCCTGAAATTGCGAAGAAAATAAGAGAATATCTGAAATCAACAGCTGATTATAATGAATATACAATTTCATCCACAAATATAGGCGGAAAAACCGGAACGGCTGAAATAGGCGATGACTACAACAATGCATGGTATACGGCTTTAGCACCTATAGAAAATCCGCAGTATGCGGTTACCGTAATTATTGAAAAAACTAAAAGCTTGGGAGGCGAGGTTGCCGCTCCGATAGGCCTTAAAATTTTAGATTATTTGTTTTCAGGAATCTAATGAGCTATGGACAAGAAAATAATAATGAGGTATGATTTGAGTTAAGTAGTTTGATTTAACAATTTACTCTTTGATTTTTTGGGAGGAAAGATGAAGAAACGAAATATATTTTTAATAGCCTTATTTTTTACATTAGTATTTTTGGTACAAAATGAGTCTATGGCGGCATCTGAGAATGTTAAAAAGAAGTATAACGAATTAAAAACAAAAACTGACAGATATTTTGGAATGGACGGGATTTTTCCTGACAAACCCAGATACAATGAAATTATCGAATTATTAAAACGCGATGGTTTGGAAAAAAATGACATTACCGTATTTAAAATTTTAGAACCTATAATTGACGGAATGTATAATTCTATGAAGGGTAAAAAAATTTCAAATAATTTTTTTCCTGGTGAGTGGGTAAAAACTTCTCATGGCTATAAATATCTTAGAGATAATACATCATATGCAAAAAACAAATTTGAGACCATAGATGGCGATGTTTACTATTTTAATTCAAAAGGCTATAGAATTTCAGGTTGGAGAACAATAGGTAAAAATAGATATTTATTTTATAACAACGGAAAGATGGTAATCGGCTGGAAAAAGATGGGAAATTACACCTATTTATTCTATGACAGCGGTAAAATGGTAACCGGTTGGAAGAATGTTGGAAACCATACTTATTATTTTGATGATAATGGTAGAATGGTAGTAGGATGGCAAATAATTGACGGGAAAACTTACTTGTTTTACGACAACGGAAGGATGGCAACCGGTTGGAATAAATTAGAAAATAATACTTACTATTTTGATAGTGAAGGTGAAATGGCAGTAGGTTGGAAAACGATAGGAAATCACAGTTATTTATTTTATGATAGCGGAAAGATGGTGACCGGTTGGAAGACTTTGAAAAATCGAACTTACTATTTTGATGATAAAGGTAGGATGGCAGTAGGTTGGAAAAAAATAGATGGACATACCTATTTATTCTATGACAGTGGAAGAATGGTAATCGGTTGGAAAACGATAGGAAATTACACATACTTGTTCTACAATAGCGGAAAAATGGTAGTTGGAGAGTGGAAATCTTCTGATAAAATATATACTTTTAATAAAAAAGGAAGATTAGTTAAAGTCTCAAATATAGAAGATTAGTGAAGATTTCCAATATAAACGGAAATTAATGAATGGCAATCAATTCATTTTTGGAGTTTCAATTAATATCATAAAAAGCCTCGTAATTACGAGGCTTTTTGCATACAATAAAAGATTAAAATATAATATTATTAATTATATAAATTTTTCCTTAACATTTCTCCAATACCAATTTTCATCAAATACTAATTTTTTGATTCTAATATCTGAAAGTTTAATGTCTATATGATTAATGTCTTCAAATTCTTGTTGAACACCGTCAATACCCAAAGAAGAAAAAGTTTCTTCACGCTTTTTCGTAATAAGTTTTATCGTCGTATCTTTCGGTACAACCAAACTCTTGTCCAACGATCTGTGAAGAGAAGATCTTATAGGAGCAAGAGGGGTTATTTGAAAGCCTTCCAATGTTTGATATAAAATAGCTCCACCTGCTGAAAGATTGTACGCTGTTGAGCCTGAAGGTGTTGAAAAGATTACTCCGTCGCCTGCAAATGATTCCAACAATATGTCATTTACATATAAATTAAAGTGGATGATTGATGTATACTTAGCCTTTAGAACGACTTCGTTTAAGCTCAAAAATTCATGGTAATCATATTCTGTATATACCTTACAGTCAAGTATTTGTAAGTCCTGTATTGAATACTCTTCATTAGTAATTTTATCTATTATACCGTCAATATCTTTATAGGATACTTCTTGGTAAAATCCTAGGTGTCCCGTATTTATTCCTACAAAAGGAATACTTGAAAATTTTGTGTCCTGAACAGCTTTGATAAAAGTTCCGTCTCCACCGATTACAATATTTAAGTATGCATCGGGATTAAATGTTTTTGAAATGGTATATCCTTGAGATTCAAAGCCTTCTATTACCTTTTTTTTAGTTTTTATAGATAAATCATACTCGTTAGAAAAGATGTTTATAATTTTTGACATTTTATCCTCCAAAGTTTTTAGTACTACTAGTATACCCTAAAACGCTTAAAGTACACTAGACTTTAAATAATATCAAAACTGTGGTATAATTATGACATCCATAGAATGTGATCTCATTAATTAACCTACATCACTTATAAGGGAATCCGAAGTTCTAAAGTGGATGTAACGCCTTAAGTGGACTACAAAAGCAATAGACAGGTAACCCACCTTCAATTACTGAAGGTATAATTAATGATCTGTCTATGGATATATTCTTATCTATAGTTTTGTTGTTAAAAATGGAATAAAGGGTAAGAATTTACTATAAATTTATTAGGAGGGTAATATGTCAATAAGAGAATATTTCGAAAAAAAGCGTAAAGAAGCAGAAAAAGCAAAGAAAAAAGATGCTGCAAAAAAGGTTGGTTTGGGTGCTGCAATAGGTACATTAGTCGGATCGACTGTTGGGGTTCTTTTTGCTCCTAAAGCCGGTAAAGAAACAAGAAAAGATATTTCCGATGCCGCTGTAAAAACCGGTAAAGTTATCAAAGAAAAAAGTGCTGAGTTAACTGAAGAAGTTAAGAAAAAATATGATCAAGCTGTAAACAAAATAAATGAATTCAAGGAAGAAAAATTGACAGATCTTAAATCCGTTACTGAAGATTTAGATGAGGAAGTTGAAGAAATAAAAGAAGAAGCACAAGAAGTTGTGGAAAAACTTGAAGACTAGTCAAGGGATGATTGAAAAGTAAAAGAAAAATTATAAAAATAGGAGTAAAATATGGCACTTCAAACGGGAACGATTAACATATCGTTTACACTATTTGAGTTATTGATTTTTATACTTTTAGTTTTTGCCATAGTAGTTTTGTTTTTCTTGGCAAAAGTATTGATATCTTTGTCAAAAACGCTGAAACAAGTTGAAAATTTGGTTTCGGATAACAGAACTTCATTTGATGCAACTATTTCTCAATTACCTGATATTACTAAAAGTACAAGTGATTTATTAAAAAATACTAATGAAACTTTTGAAGAAAACAAAGAAAGTATTACAAACATAGTAAAAAATGTTGACGGAATAACAGATAAAGCCAACAAAATCGCTACGGATGTTTCCGAGACTGTTGAAGTTGTAGGATTCGCTGCAATCGATGCTGTTGACACAATTCAGAGTAATATAGATGGAGCTTCCAATTATATTTCGATGATTTTAAAAATTATTGACATGGTAAAAGGAATGCTTAACAAAAAGTAATATTACAATTAAAAGTATTGACGATGTTTCTTAATTCGATTTCTGTAGATTACGGAAATTTCAACAGAATCTTAAAGGGATAAACTTTACAATATTCGGTACTTAAGTATTTACAAATTCTGTGACTTAGAATTTATTTGTAAAATTTTCACGTTTGAATATAACTATAGAAAAGGGTTGCATTAATGCAACAAATATATTATACTAATATTGCATTGATAAGGATTTTTGGTTATTGTTAACCAAAGCAATGCCCGGCAAATATTATGTTCGCAAAACTATGTTGTATTCTCCTTCCATTCTAAATAGTTCGAATATAATAAATTCAATCATATCCCTTTAATGGTTGATTTGCTGAATACAAAAAGGCTTCGGATGAAGCTTTTTTTTATTTCCATTAATATTATTTGTCGCATGCGTATTCTTACATAAATATATTTAAAACAATTATTCGGTAAATATCAAAAAATTGATAAAGTATCAGAAAATATTTCGTACTGAAACTTTATCAATAATAATTGTGAGCATTCAATCAGCGAGCATTCAATCAGTAAACTATACTATATAGTAGCTCAGTAAACCGATAAGCCCTGAAAGAAGAATTTGTTTTATAGGATGTATTTTTTTCTTTATAATATATTGATTTATAAGAATTAATGAAAATGTCGAAATTGTTATAAATTGAAAGTTTGAAATATTGAAGTCTAAAACACTCGAAGATATGAATGTCTTTTCCGCCATAGTTATAGCCGCGGCAAAAATTAAACCTGCGACAGCGGGGCGTACTGTGGAGAAAATTGACCTCATAGTCTTATTTTCATAATGATTGAATAAAAAACTTGATATGAAAATCAATAAAATGAGCGAAGGTAAGGCGACACCGATTGTAGCCACGATTGAACCCATTACTCCATATACTTTATATCCGACAAATGTTGCTGAATTAATAGCCACGGGACCGGGAGTTATTTCCGCTATTCCAATTATTTTTATAAATTCAATTTCGCTTAGCCACTGTTTTCCCGTTATTTCAGATTGGATTAGAGGAATCATTGCATAACCTCCCCCGAAACCGAATAGTCCTATTTTTACGAAACTAAAAAACAATTCAAGTAATGTTAACATATCTCATCTTCTCCCTTTATTAACCCGCTTATAAGTCCTACAATTATTGAACTGAAAATGATATATACGGGATTTATTTTTGCAAATACAATTAAACAGATTGAAGTAATAAAAATCAAAATATGAAATAAATTTTTAACTGATGATTTTATCATTTTTACGGCTGCTATAAGTATCAAGGCAACAACAGCTCCGTTTATTCCGAGAAATGTGGAATCGACAATGGCAAGTTCGTTAATTGTACTAAAGAATTTTGCAACAATTAAAATAATTATAAATGACGGAGTTATGACTCCCAGGGTTGACATCAATGCTCCGAATTTCCCCTTCATTTTGTATCCGATAATGGTTGCCGTGTTGATTGCGACAGCTCCCGGAACCGATTGTGCAACTGCAAAAATATTGAGAATATCCTGAGTCTTAATCCATTTTTTTTTATTTACGACTTCCTCTTCTATAAGGGGAAGCATGGCATATCCGCCACCGAAGGTAACGGCACCAATTTTAAAAAATACTAAAAATAATTCAAAATACATATTAACCTCACATTCATATATGATTATAAATTAGTGAAATTCAAAAATCAAAGTGTTACAAAAAAAATATTGTAGTATAATTAAAATAGTCTAGTATAGGAAGGTATTATGCACGAAGAAATTAAAAATCCGATGGGATATGAAAAAGAATTGAATATTTTAGTAAAGATGAGTGTTCCTGCCATGATTTCCATGCTGGTACAATCAATTTATAATTTGGTTGATTCATATTTTGTTTCACATATAGGAGAAAAAGCTTTAAGAGCGGTTTCTTTAGCTTTTCCGATTTATTTGATTATGATAGGAATCGGTGTTGGAACGGGGATTGGAGTAAATTCCTATATAAGCAGAAAAATGGGTGAAAGAAACTATGAAGAAGTGGGAAATGGGGTTGTAACGGGAGTTGTAACATTGTTTATATCTTGGATAGTTTTTTTGGGATTCAGATTCCTATTTATCGATAAATTCTATAATATGTTTACGACAGATGAAAATGTCGTTTCAATGGGGATAGATTATTTGGGAATAGTGTCCTTGTTTTCTATTTTCTTGTTTTACCAAATTCTTGCCGAAAAGGTTATACAAGCTACCGGAAAGATGAAGATTGCTATGTTTAGTCATTTAATGTCCGCAATAATGAATATAATTTTGGATCCTATATTGATACATGGTCTTTTATTCTTTCCTAAAATGGGAGTTAAGGGAGCTGCTATAGCTACAATCTTTTCTCAGTTTATGGGGATGTTTTTTATACTTTTATATATGATTAGGAACAGAAAAAAATTGGGGATAAGGTTCAGAGGTTCCAAAGTAAGGTTATACACGGCAAAACAAATTTATGCTGTTGCTCTACCTACTATTTTTATAAATGCATTTTCGTCCGTTATGCAAATAGCAGTTAACAGAATCATAGGAAATATAACTGAAATATCGATTACGGTTTTGGGACTTTACATCAGACTCCAATCTTTCGTTTATATGCCCATATTTGGACTGGGACAAGGCTTTATGCCTCTAGTGGGTTTCAACTACGGAGCCGGAAATAAGGACAGGATAATAAATTTGTATAAGCATGCAGTGGGTATAAGTCTGATTTTTACGACGATTGGTATATTTGTTTTTCAAGCGTTTCCGAGAGAGTTGATTATGATATTCAACAAGGAAAAAATGGTTGTGGAATTAGGTTTGACAGCAATTAGAATTCTTTCAATTTCCGTATTGTTTGCTCCGTTAACGATTGTAAATACGGTGTTTTTTCAGGGATTGGGAAATGGAATATATGGACTGATAATTACATTAATCAGGCAATTTATTTTTGTAATTCCTTTAACCTATGTATTTTCTTTTATAGGTTTGAATTATGTATGGATTGCATTTCCAATCTCGGAATTAGTAGGATTGCTATTGAGTTTTTATTTTTATAATAAGGTTATGAACACTAAAGTAAGGTGTATTTCAACAGTTTGCCAGGAGGTAAAATGAAAAAGTATTTAACAGATATAGAAGGAATAAAAGTTGGACATGCCCACTCTGAAGAGGGAGGTACCGGAGTTACGGTTGTAATTTGCGAAAAAGGAGCTACAGGAGGAGTTGATGTAAGAGGATCTGCTCCGGGAACAAGAGAAACTGATATATACAAATCGGAAAAGTTGGTCGACAAGGTACATGCCATTGTTTTATCCGGAGGATCGGCATTCGGACTTGATGCTTCCGGAGGGGTTATGAAATTTTTGGAAGAAAAAAATATCGGATTCACAACTCCTTTTGGAGTGGTTCCAATAGTAAGTCAGGCGGTAATATACGATTTGAATAGCGGAAATCCCAAAATCAGACCTGACTTTCAAATGGGTTATGAAGCTTGTTTGAATGCTTCATCTGAAGAAAATTCAAGGGGGGTAATAGGCGGAGGATATGGAGCTACAGTGTCTAAAAGCATGGGATTTGACAAAGCAGTTAAGTCAGGGTTGGGGTCCCATACTGTGGAGCTTAATGGTATAAAAGTGTCCGCCTTGGTAATTTTGAATGCTCTTGGTGACATATATGACGGTGAAAAGCAGATTACCGGACCATATGATAAAAACTCAAAAATAATGTATTCCACATTGGAAATAATTAAGAATAACAGCATAGGTTTTACAAATACCAATACAACCATAGGAATTATAGCTACAAATGCAAAGCTTGATAAGTCAATGGCTAATAAATTGGCACAAATTGGTCATAATGCATATGCAAAAAGAATAAGACCTGTTCATACAATGTCGGACGGCGACACTATATTTGCGATTTCAACGGGGGAATTGGTTGCAAGTATTGATTTGATATTAACTATGGGAGTTGAAGCCATGGAAGAATCCATACTTGATGCGATACGCTCTTCAGAGAGTAAAAACGGCTATATTTCAGCCAAAGAAATAGAATAGAATATACTTGTTAAATATGTATAGTTATGGTATACTTAATCAGTAAAAATATTACACATTTCTGAATTATCAATTGTGTGCTCTTTTTTTGAGTTTTTTGATAGAAGGAAATGGAAGAAAAACACGGAGGAAAAAATGTCAGTAATATCAATGAAAGCCCTTTTAGAGGCTGGGGTACACTTCGGTCACCAAACAAGAAGATGGAACCCTAAAATGTCAAAATTTATCTTTACAGAAAGAAACGGTATTTACATTATCGATTTACAAAAAACTGTAAAGAAAGTTGATGAAGCATATGAAGCAATTAAAGAATATGCTCAAGAAGATGGAGTAGTACTATTTGTAGGTACTAAAAAACAGGCACAAGATGCTATTGAATTTGAAGCTAAGAGATGTGGTCAATATTTCGTTAACCAAAGATGGTTGGGCGGTATGTTGACAAACTACAAAACAATTAAAAAATCAATTAACAGACTAAGAGAAATTGAAACTATGGCTGAGGACGGAACTTACGACTTGCTTCCGAAGAAAGAAGTAATTCAATTAGAAAAAGAATTGGCCAAGTTGGAACAATATCTTGGTGGAATTAAGGATATGCCTAGAATACCTGATGTATTGTTTGTAGTTGATCCTAAGAAAGAATATATAGCTGTTAGCGAAGCTCACAAGCTTGGAATTCCTGTTGTAGGTATAGTTGATACAAACTGTGATCCTGATGACTTGGATTTCCCTATACCTGGAAATGACGATGCTATCAGAGCGGTTAAGTTAATAACGGCTGCTATGGCTGATGCTGTAATTGAAGCTAAACAAGGCGAACAATTTAATGCTGAAGAAGTAAAAGAAGTTGAAGAAACTGAAGTTGAAGAATCATTTGAAGAACTTGTTGAGGAATCAGAAAACACTCAAAAAGTTGAAGAAGTTGAAGAATAAAAATAAAGTTGAGGTAGGATGTAGAATATTTCTACTTTCTACCTTTTAATATATGAGGAGGAAATCATGGCAATTACTGCAAGTCAAGTAAAAGAATTAAGAGATATCACAGGCGCTGGGATGATGGATGCAAAGAAGGCATTGGTTGAAACAGACGGAAACATGGAAAAGGCAATTGAATATTTAAGAGAGCAAGGTTTGGCTAAAACAGCTAAAAAAGCAGGCAGAATTACTGCTGAGGGACTTGTAGATTCTTATATTCACAGCGGAAGAATAGGAGCTATTGTTGAAGTTAACTCTGAAACGGACTTCGTTGCTAAAAATGAAGAATTTAAATCATTTGTAAAAGATATATGCATGCAAGTTGCGGCAGCTAATCCGAAATATGTATCAAGAGAGGATGTGCCTGCTGAACAAGTTGAAAAAGAAAAAGAAATTTTGTTACACCAAGCTTTGAATGAAGCCAATGCAAATATGCCTGAAGACAAAAAGAAAATGATTGCTGAAAAGAAAGTTGAAGGAAGACTTACAAAGTTCTTTGCTGAAATTTGTTTATTGGAGCAACCATTTATTAAAGATCCTGATGTTACAGTTGATAAAATTTTAAAAGACCTAATCGCTAAAATCGGTGAAAATATAGTTATTAGAAGATTCCAAAGATTTGAAGTTGGTGAAGGTTTGGAAAAGAAAAACGAAGATTTTGCAGCTGAAGTAGCAAGTCAAATGAATTTATAATAATTAAAGAGAACAATTTTTGTTCTCTTTTACTATATGGAGATGGATATGTTTATAAACAAAAGGGTATTAATCAAATTAAGTGGAGAAGCCTTAGCGGGTAACAAAGGTTTTGGTATGGATGATGAAACTATCGCAAGAATATGTGAAGTTATCAAAGAAGCACATTCATTGGGAACTCAGATAGGTATCGTTGTAGGTGGCGGAAACTTTTGGAGAGGAAGAGATGCCTCTATAATGGACAGAACTGCATCTGACAATATAGGAATGCTTGGTACGGTTATGAATTCCTTGAGAATACAGGCATCATTGGAGAATATAGGTGTAGATACCAGAGTTCTTACGGCTATATCTATGAATGAAGTGGCTGAACCGTTTATTGTTAGACGAGCTATAAGACATATTGAAAAAGGAAGAGTTGTCATTTTTGCAGCAGGTACCGGAAGACCATATTTTTCTACAGATACTACTGCAGCTTTGAGAGCGTTAGAAATTAATGCGGATTGTATTTTGTTAGGAAAAAAAGGAACTGACGCAATTTATGACAAGGACCCGAATAAATATAGTGATGCAAAAAAATTCGAACATCTTTCTTACAAAGATATTTTGAATTTAAATCTTGGTGTAATGGATGCTTCCGCTACATCTCTGTGTATGGATAATAATATGCCGTTGATAGTATTCGGTATAGATGATCCTTATAATCTGGTTAGAGTTATTAAAGGTGAAAAAATTGGTACTTTAGTAGGGGGAAAACATGATAAATAATTTAATTAAAGAAAATAAACTTGTTTTAGAAGAACATCTTAAAGGATTTAAAGATAATTTGGGAACTATAAGAGCGGGCAGAGCTAATCCTCAATTAGTTGAAAATATCCATTTCAATTATTACGGAGTAAGCACACCGATTAAGCAAGCGGCTACGATTACGGTTCCTGAAGCCAGACTTTTAGTTGTACAACCTTGGGACGGAAGTGCACTTAAAGACATTGAAAAGGCTATTATAGCTTCAGAGTTGGGAATTAATCCTTCAAATGACGGAAAATTGATAAGATTACCATTTCCTGAACTAACCGAGGACAGAAGAAAGGATCTAGTTAAAGAAGTTAAGAAAAGAGCGGAGCAATCTAAGGTTGGAGTTAGAAATATCAGAAGAGATATGATGGAACAAGCTAAGAGGGCTGAAAAAGAAGGAGATATTTCAGAGGATGAAAAAAAAGTATTGGAATCTGAAATTCAAGATTTAATAGATAACTTTATCAAAAAAATAGATGAAGTAACTAAGGATAAAGAAAAGGAATTGATGGAAGTTTAATAGGGTGACATATGGCTGGGATAAAAAATTTGATTAGAGAAGCTTCAATTAAACATATCGCAATAATAATGGATGGTAACGGAAGATGGGCCAGTGCAAGAGATCTAAGTCGTACGGAAGGGCATAAAGTCGGATCGGAAACCGTTATAGATATTACCGAAGCTTGTGATGAATTGGGTATAAAATATCTCAGCTTATACGCTTTTTCTACAGAGAATTGGAAAAGACCGAAAACTGAAGTAAGTAAAATCATGTCCCTGCTAAATAAATTTATAAGCAGGGAATTGAACAGGCTTCATAGTAAAAATATTAAACTGAATATCATGGGTGATATTACGAAACTTCCGATTATCAATAGGAAAGCTGTTGAATATGCATTAAATAAGACTAAAAATAACACAGGTCTGGTACTTAATATAGGACTTAATTACGGATCAAGAGATGAAATAGTGTCGGCATTTAAGTCCATACATCAAGATTTGGAAAACAAGAAGATTAAAATTGAAGACATATCTGAAAAATTAATCAGCTCATATATGTACACCTACGATATGCCTGATCCGGACTTATTAATAAGAACCGGCGGAGAACTGAGATTATCAAATTTTATGTTATATCAGTTGGCATATTCGGAGTTTTATTTTACAGATGTTTTATGGCCTGATTTTGACAGAATTGAGTTGGAAAAAGCGATTTTAGAATTTTTGAGAAGAAATAGAAGATTCGGAGGGTTGAATGCTTAATAATTTAATAAAAAGAATTATAACGGGAATTATCTTGGTTTTATTGGTGTTCGGTATGACCTTGACAAATAGATTTTATCTGTTAATAGGTCTGCTTGTATTTTCGAATATAGCTATTTATGAAATGTCCAACGCTTTGTCTAAAATTCACTATGCTCCAAATAAATATCTTGCATACTCTATTAATACTTTGATTTTATGCTTAGGTTACCTCATTGACCTTCAATTTATAGTTCCGATTATGTCTATATATATAGTGCTTTTACTTATGATTTTAATATTTTCAAAAGAGGGAAGCATGCATAGTTTATTCGGAAATGCTTTTTTGCTAATCTATTTGACTGTGCCATATTATTTTTTATTGACTATTAAAGATATAAAATGGGCATTATATGTTTTTGGAATAGCAAGTTCCACGGACACAATGGCTTATTTCGTTGGAATTACAATGGGTAAACATAAGTTGATTGAAAGATTGTCTCCAAAGAAAACTGTTGAAGGATCGATGGGCGGCATACTTGGAGGACTGATTTTTACCTATGTATTTGTATCTATTTTTAAAATTGAACATAGCGGTCTGATTTATCTATTTTCAATCATGGCGTCTATACTTTCTCAAGTAGGGGATTTAGTGGCGTCGTTTATTAAAAGAAAAGCAAATATTAAGGATTACGGTGTAATTTTTATCGGACATGGAGGAGTTATGGACAGGTTTGACTCCATACTTCTGATTACGCCGATCGTATACTTGCTTGTGTTAATTATATAGGAGTTAATAATGGTAGGAGTAATTATAGGTTTACTGATGTTCATGTTTTTGATTACATTTCACGAACTGGGACATTTTATCGGAGCCAAGTCTTCAAATATTAAAGTAAATGAGTTTTCTATAGGAATGGGTCCTTCTATATATAGTAAGCAAAAAGGAGAAACAAAATATTCATTGAGAGCATTACCGATAGGTGGATATGTATCAATGGAAGGTGAGGATGAGGAATCTGAAGATGAAAGAGGATTTAATAATTCTTCGAAATTGGCTAGATTTATTACTATTCTAGCCGGACCTTTTATGAATTTCTTAACTGCCTTTGTGCTGTTTTTGATTATATTTAGCAGAATTGGCATACCTTCAACATCGATCTCCAATGTTATCGAGAACTATCCCGCAATTGAAGCAGGACTTCAAAAAGATGATATTATACTAAAAGTTGATGATAATCATATTAAATCTCAAAAAGATTTTTTGAAAAAGATTAATGAGTCAGAGGGAAAAGAGGTAAATATTGAGGTTTTGAGAGGGGAAAATAATATTTCTCTCAAGGTTAAACCTAAACAAGTGGAAGGACATTATCTAATAGGTATAGAGTTTAACAGAGAGTATGGTTTTTTAAATATAGTTAAACATTCTTTCGTTGAAATTAAAGAAATAGTAGTTATAACTTGGAATGCCTTAACAGGACTATTTACCGGAAATGTATCATTCAAAGAACTTTCCGGACCGATAGGAGTAATCAAAGTTGTTGGGGAAAATGTAAAATATGGTTTAAACACAATACTGATGTTCACTGCAATAATATCAATAAATTTAGGTTTCTTCAATTTGTTACCTATACCGGCATTGGACGGTTCTAAATTATTGTTCATTATTGTCGAAGCGATAATCGGAAAACCGATTAATAAAAAATTTGAACAAACAATAACCATTGTCGGCTTTATTGCCCTAATGGCATTGATTCTTGTAGTTTCAGTCAAAGATGTATTGTTTATATTTAAGTAAGTAGGGCTTATATGAAATTTATTGATTTAATATCTGAAGTTAATAGAAAATATGAAACGAAACTTGTGCTTGATAAAGTTTCGTTTTTTAAAGGTGAAAATAAAATAATAATTGATATGAATGATATGAGAATAAGTGATAAAATGACTCAAATATCATCATATATAAAAGAAAAACTCAAAGATTTGAATACTTCAATTGAGATAAGAGTTTTAGACTTTGAAACTGTATTTGATAAGTTTAAATCCGGTATTGAAATTAATATTGACATCGATACTTCACTTTTAGAGAGCAATCGCAAATGTGTATTTATACTAAATGATCTAATGTTTAAGGATGTGTTGAATCAAAGCCCTAATTTTGAAAAGGTTTTGGATTTTCTTAAATCATTGGATATTGAGATTGACTATAGAGAGGAAAAAAGTGAAGAATTTGAGAATGCGATACGAATAATTGAAGAGAGAAAAGAAAATCAAATTCAGAAACAGGTTGTTAAAGCGAGTTCTTCTGTAAGCGAATCAAGAGAAAAATTATTTACTTACGGATTTTTAAAAGATATCCCGAAAGAAATAACATCAATAGAAAATATTGTTGAAAATCATAAAGTAAAAATTAAGGGAACGGTTTATGAATATGAACAAAGAACCGTAAAAATAGGTACAGTTATATCATTTGACTTGGATGACGGCAGCTATGCCGTAAGATGTAAAACTATTGTGAGAGAAAATGATTTAAAATCTTTTGAAGAATTTAGAAACGGAATGGTTGTCGAAGTATCCGGACTATACAAATATGACGATTACGAAAAAACATCATTGTTATCCGTATTTACTATAGTTGAATCAAAACTTGAAAACAAAAAAGATGAAGCTAAGCTTAAAAGGATAGAGTTTAATATTCATTCCAAGTATTCTATGCTTGAAGGCTTGGTGGATGTTCAGGATTTAGTTAATACTCTAAAATCATGGGAGCATAATTCATTTGGAATAACTGATTTATACAATGTTCAGGCGTATCCTGAAATATATAACAAAGCTAAAAAGGCCGGCATAAAACTGAATTTGGGAATGGATGCGAAACTTTTGGACAGTGAGCTATCTATATTGACGAATTACTATGATTTGAGTTTATCCGACAAAGATATAGTTGTATTTGATATAGAAACCACGGGATTGTCGAAGTTTAACGACAGAATAACGGAGATAGGCGCAGTAAAGATAAGAAACGGAAAAATAATAGATGAATATCAAGAGTTGGTAAATCCGGAAAGACCTTTATCACAATTTATCATTGATTTAACCGGAATTACGAATGAGATGCTTTCTGATAAAAGAAAGATTAGAGAAATTCTTCCGGAGTTTTTGGATTTTTGTAAAGATTGTTTGCTTTCTGCACATAATTCAGAATTCGATATGGGCTTTATAATTGAGAATGCAAGACAACTTGGTATAGATTTTAAACCTATATATTTTGATACTCTTTATTTGGCTAGAGGTTTGAATCCTAATCTGAAAAATCATAAATTGGATACTTTATCGAAACATTATCAGGTTAAGCTTTTGAATCATCATAGAGCTTCGGACGATGCAAGAGCCACAGCTATGGTTCTCATAAAAATGTTTGAAGAGTTGGAGAAAAAAAATATAAAGTTTGATGAAAATATAAATTCTATTCCTACTGAATATCCTTTGTCAAAAAATAATAGACAATACGGCATATTGCTTGTACAGAACAAGGTCGGATTAAAAAATTTATACACGATTGTATCAAAATCAAGCTTGGAACATTTAAGTTTTACACCGGGAGTTCCATTCAGTTTACTTGAAAAATACAGAGAAGGGATTTTGGTTGGAACGGGAAATTATAACAGTAAATTATTTGACCTAATATCTCTGGGATATCCATATGAGATTTATTCCAAGGTTGCTGAAAAATTTGATTTTCTAAGGGTAACTCCTAAAGATTTTTCGAACTATCTTATAAGCGAAAATTATATAAGGGATGAAATTCATCTTCAGGAAATCAATAAAAAAATCATAGAACTTGGGGAAAATTTAAATAAACTGGTTGTAGCTACCGGAGATGTTTATTATATTGAGCCTCAAGATTATGTGTATAAAAATATTTTGACCAATTACCCTCGAAAAAGATTTACGGAAAATTCGGGATGTTTCTATTTGAAAACAACTGAAGAAATGTTGGAAAATTTCGATTATCTTCCTGAAGATGAGAGATTTGAAGTTGTGGTTAACAACACGCATAAATTGGATGAATTAATAGAGAACATTTCTCCGATTGCGGACGGAACCTTTCCTCCTGAAATAGAAAATGCGGATAAAATATTGACGGATACAGCGTTTAAAAGAGCAAGGGAGATATACGGAGAAAATTTACCGGAAGAGGTTGAAAGCAGACTTAAAAGAGAGCTTGATTCAATTATAGGTAACGGATATGCAACTTTATACATCATAGCTCAAAAGCTTGTTAGGAAATCTAACGATGACGGATACTTGGTAGGATCCAGGGGATCCGTTGGCTCTTCTTTTGCGGCTACAATGGCGGATATTACGGAAGTTAATCCTTTGTCACCGCATTATGTATGTCCGAAATGTAAAAACTCAGACTTTAAAGTTCCAAAAGAATTTGCTACGGGAGTTGATTTGCCGGATAAAAACTGTCCGAAATGTGGAAGTAAGTACAATAAAGATGGATATGATATACCTTTTGAAGTATTTTTAGGATTTGAGGGAGATAAAGAACCGGATATAGATTTGAACTTCGCTTCCGTTTATCAGGCCAAAATTCATAAATACACAGAAACATTATTCGGAAACAAGAAGGTATTTCGTGCGGGTACTCTCGGAACAATTGCTGAAAAAACAGCAATTGGAATGGCCAGAAAATATAAGGAGTTTTATCCGGAAGATGACAAGGTAAGGCTTGACTATGCCAATTTGAACAGAGTAAAAAGAAAAATTGTAGGAGTAAAAAGAACAACGGGACAACATGCCGGCGGACTGATAATAGTTCCGGACGACAAGGATATAGAGGATTTTACACCTGTCCAATACCCTGCTGATCAAGCAAATACAGGAATAATTACGACTCATTTCGACTATCATGCAATTGATACCAACTTGCTGAAACTTGATTTGTTGGGGCACAATGCTCCGACAATTGTAAGAATGCTGTCGGATCAAAGCGGTATTGACGCTATAAGTATAGATTTAAGTGATAAGGACACTATGAGTATATTTAACAATACGGATAAGCTCAATATTGTTCACGATTATACCAATATAAAATCGGGTTCATTGGGAATACCTGAGTTTGGAACAGGATTCGTAAGGGAAATGTTAAAAGATACAAAACCGACTACTTTTGGAGAGTTGGTAAGAATTTCAGGACTGTCTCACGGTACGGATGTATGGCTTAACAATGCTCAAACATTGATCAGTGACGGAACATGTACTCTTAAAGAGGCCATATGTACGCGTGATGACATTATGAACTATCTGATTGCAAAAAAATTACCTTCAAAGCATGCATTTGATATCATGGAGCAGGTTAGAAAAGGTAAGGGATTGAAGGATATTGATATTGAAGTGATGAAAGAAAAAAAAGTTCCTCAGTGGTATATCGATTCCTGCATAAAAATTAAGTATATGTTTCCTAAGGCTCATGCTGTTGCATATGTTATGATGGCCTATAGAATTGCATTTTACAAGGTTCACCATCCGGAATATTTTTATTCGACATATTTTACTAATAAGATTGCTGATTTCCAATATTCACCGATTGCGAACGGACTTGAATTTTTAACTTCCTATATAAAAGAATATATGAAATCTGAAGGATTTGAAAGAGACGACAAGTTCTATTGTTTAGAGCTTGGGGAAGAAATGTTGGCAAGAGATATAAAAATGCTGAAAGTTGATTTATACAAATCACATCCTGAAAATTTCACCGTTCCTGAAAAAGGAGCAATCCTGCCTCCTTTGATGGCGGTTGAAAATGTTTCTCAGGCAATTGCCAATTCAATTGCAGATGCGCGAGAACAAGGTGAGTTCATATCCGTTGAAGATTTCAAATCGAGAACAAAGATAAATAAAACTGCACTACAATCATTGGAAAATGCGGGCTTATTAAATGGAATGCAAATAACAAATCAAATCGATTTCTTTAGTATGTAATTATTGTAAAATTGACAAATCCTTGATTTAATAGTACAATCATACTGATAGAATGTTGCTGAGAGTGGGGAAACCCACTCTCGTTTTATGATATGAGTTCATTGGGAGGGATTATGGCTGGCAATTTGATTGAACAATTGAGGTTGGAATTAACTCATGAAATTGAAGATTTGGGTTATGAGTTGGTAGATTTAGAATATGTTAAAGAAAATGGAGAGAACTTTTTGAGATTTTACATATATAATCCGGAAGGTACCACTATTGATGATTGCGAAAGATGTTCAATTGCATTAGATTCAAGACTTGATGAACTGGACATCATTAAGGACAGTTACTATTTAGAGGTTTCAACTCCTGATCTAAACAGACCGCTGAAAACAGATGACGATTTAAGAAGAAATTTAGGAGTTACCATTGATGTTTCTCTTTATAGGAAAATTAATGGAAAAAAGGAATACAGAGGAGATTTATTATCATATGATAAAGATTCTGTAACCTTACAAGCAGATGAAGTAATAAGATTAGAAAGAAAGGATATTAGCAAAATTAAAGTTGCAATAATTTTTTAGAGGGAAATATGAACAAAGAATTTATAAATGCCTTGGAAGAGATAGAGAAAGATAAAGGTATTAAGAAATCCGTTATACTTGAGGCAATTGAGAAAGCTCTATTGAAAAGTTACGAAAAAAACTTTGATGAAAACTCAAATGTAGAAATAAAAATTAATGAAAATACGGGCGATGTCAGTGTATATGCTTTGAAAGAAATCGTTGAGAAAGTTGAAAACCCCAACACTGAGATTTCGCTTAAAGAGGCTTTGATTGAAAAAAAATCTTCTAAATTGGGAAATGTTATGAAAATTAAAATAGTTCCTAAAAACTTTGGAAGAGTTGCTGCTCAAACAGCAAGAAATATAGTTATACAACAAATTAGGGACGCTGAAAGAGAAGTAATTTATAGGGATTATATAGACAGAGAAAAAGAGATTATAAACGGAACCGTACAGAGAATAGATTTTAATAATATTTATATTAATTTGGGAAAAACGGAAGGATTTATACCTCCGAGCGAACAGGTTCCGGGAGAGAAGATTCAACCAGGAGACAGGCTGAAACTATATGTTACGGAAGTTAAATTATCACCTAAGGGACCTCAAATTATTTTGTCCAGAGCAAGCGGGCATTTAATTAAGAGATTATTTGAACTTGAAGTACCCGAGATAAGTGACGGAACAGTTGAAATCCTGTTTGTAGCGAGAGAAGCAGGACACAGAACAAAGATTGCGGTATATGCTAAGGATGAAAATATCGATCCTGTTGGAGCATGTGTCGGAGTTAAAGGGGCCAGAGTAAACTCGATAGTTGAAGAAATCAACGGAGAGAAAATTGATATAATTGTTTGGAGCAAGGACATTAAAGTTTTTGTTTCAAACGCATTATCACCTGCTGAAGTTTTGGAAGTATTTGTTGATGAAAAAGACAGATCAGCAATTGCGATTGTTCCTGATAATCAATTATCGCTTGCGATAGGAAAAGAAGGTCAAAATGTAAGACTTGCTGCAAAACTTACAAATTGGAAAATAGACATTAAACCGGTAAGCAAAAGAGATGAAGCAGAGCGTGAATATAATGAAAAAATGGCTAAATATGAATTAAATGAGGAAGAAAAAGACTCGGGTCAATTCGAAGATGCCGTTTCCGAAGATATGAAAGAATATGAAAACTAATAAAGAACATTTAAGAAAATGCATTGCTTGCCAAAATCACATGGACAAGAAAGACTTACTCAGAATTGTTAGGAATAAAGAAGGTGTGATATCAATTGATTTGACGGGTAAGCAAAATGGAAGAGGAGCATATATTTGCAAAAATAAAGCTTGTCTCGAAAAAACCATTAAAAACAAACTACTAAATAGATCATTGAAAGCCAATGCGACAAATGAACTTTATCAGGAGATTGAAAACTATGTAGACGAGAGGTGAAAAATGACTAAATTAAGAATATATGAATTAGCAAAAGAGATAGATTTGTCAACTAAGGAGTTGATTAATATATTAACCGAGGAATTTGGTCTTGAAATTAAAAGTCACATGTCCATCATTGAAGGAGATGATTTGACATTGATTAGAGAATATTTTGATTCTCTGAAAGAAGAGAAGAAACCGAAGGAAAAAACAGTTAAAAAACCGGAAGAAAAAACTTCTAAAAATCTGGACATAAACGAGTTTGAAGAAGAATATGAAGAATATATTGAAGACAGACCAAAACAGAAGAAACCTAAAAAACAAAACAACCATAAATTTGAAGACAGAAAAAACGAAGTAAAAAAAGATGAAATAATTTATGTCGAAGCTGGACTTACAGTTTCTGATTTTGCTAAAAGTATCGGAGAACCCGTATCAAAAGTTATTACCGAGCTTATGAAAATGGGTATTATGGCGAATATGAACCAAGTAATCGAGTTGGATAAGGCGATTGATTTAGGTATTCTTTTTGGAATAGAAGTACAGGAAAAACCACTTGAAACGGATGAAAATGACGTTGCGAGCCTTGATTTTGAAGATGCTGAAGAAGATTTGGTTTTAAGAGCGCCCGTAGTAACGGTGATGGGGCATGTTGACCACGGAAAAACATCATTGTTGGATACAATCAGACATTCCAGAGTTACAAGTCAGGAAGCCGGAGGAATTACGCAACATATCGGAGCGTCAACGGTTTATGTAAACGGTCAAAAAATTGTATTTTTAGATACTCCCGGACACGAAGCATTTACTCAAATGAGACTTAGAGGAGCTCAAGCGACAGATATAGCTATTTTGGTAGTAGCTGCCGATGACGGGGTAATGCCTCAGACTATCGAGGCAATCAATCATGCCAAAGCTGCAAATGTACCAATAATTGTTGCGATAAATAAAATGGATAAATATGAAGCAAACCCGGACAGAGTTAAAACCGAGTTGGCTGAACATGGTCTGACTCCTGAAGAATGGGGTGGAGATACAATCATGATTCCGGTTTCTGCAAGACAAAATACAGGTATTGACGAATTGTTGGAAATGGTATTGACAGTTGCTGAAATGGAAGAACTGAAAGCTAATCCCAACAGACCTGCGGTAGGTATAGTGATAGAAGCTCAATTGGATACAGGAAGAGGTCCTGTGGCAACCGTATTAATTAAAAAAGGTACATTGAAAAAGGGAGACTTTGTGGTTTCGGGCAGCTCAAGCGGAAGAGTAAGGGCTATGTTTGATTCGAAATCCAAGGAAGTAAAGAGTGCAAAACCTTCAACTCCTGTTTTAATATTGGGATTGTCAGATGTTCCGGAAGCAGGAGATATGATTTATGCAGTTAAGGATGATAAAACGGCAAGAAAATTTGCCGAAAGACAAAAACAACTTGACAAGGCTGAATATGTAAGAAAGACTTCAACGGTAAACTTGGATGAATTATTCTCCAAGATTAATGAAGGAGAAGTGAAAGATCTGAACATCATAGTTAAAACGGATGTTAAAGGAACTATTGAAGCGGTGGCTAATTCATTGATGAAATTATCCAATGAGGAAGTAAGGGTAAATATAATTCACGGTGCGGTTGGAGGAATAACTGAATCTGATATAATGTTGGCATCAGCGTCAAATGCGGTAATTATAGGATTTAATGTAAGACCTAATCAAGGTGCTGCAGAACAGGCAAAAATTCAAGGAATTGATGTAAGAACTTACAGAGTTATATATGAAGCTATAGAAGATGTTGAAAAAGCTATCAAGGGTATGCTCGCTCCTACAATAGTTGAAGAAGTTATCGGTACAGCTGAGATTAGAGAAGTATTTAAGGTTCCTTCAGTCGGAAATATAGCAGGTATATATGTTACAAGCGGTAAGATTTTAAGAAATGCTAAAATCAGACTTATCAGAAATGATATTGTCGTACATGAAGGAGAAATATCATCGCTAAAGAGATTTAAAGATGATGTTAAGGAGCTTGCTAACGGATATGAAGGCGGTTTAGGAATTGAAAGATATAATGATATTAAAGTTGGAGACACTTTAGAAGCATTTATTGATAAGGAAATTAAAGCAGAGTAAAGTTATGGATATAAAAAGAGTTAAAAGAATTTCTGCAGAGATGCAAAAAGAGATTTCTATGATAATCGCAAATGAGATCAAGGATCCTAGAGTATCTCCCATGGCATCCGTAACTGCAGTTGAGTTAAAAAATGATTTGCAATTTGCAGAAGTATTTATTTCTGTGTTGGGCGATGACAAAGAAAAAGAAGAAACTATCGACGGACTAAACTCTTCTATCGGATTTATCAAGAGAGAGTTGGGAGAAAGACTTAATTTAAGACATATTCCGGAGCTTTCAATTGAGCTTGATGAATCGATTGAAAGAGGACTATATATGGACAAGTTGATTGATGAAGTAATTAAAAAAGACAACGAAAATAAGAGAGATGAATAGTAAATTTTTGGAATTAAAAAAAATGATTGATGATGCAAATGTGATAGCATTATGTGCGCACATTAATCCGGACGGAGATGCAATAGGCTCTTCTTCCGGACTGTATCATATCCTTAAAAACATGGGGAAAGATGTTCATTTGATAAAAAATGATGAATTTCCCACAAATTTAGAATTTATAAAAGACAAGACAAATTATGAAGACATAAACTTGGAAACGGATTTGTTTATTGTCATGGATGTTGCCGATAAAAAGAGAATCGGAAATGCGATTGATGTATTTGAAAAGTCTAAAAAGAAGGTGTGCATTGATCATCACCAGACGAATGGCGGATTTAGTGATTTGGATATTATTTTTCCGAAGGAGAGTTCTACTTGTGAGATAATCGCTGATATATGCTTAAGTTTGGGATATGACATACCGGAGGATGCCGCAACTTTGTTATACTTGGGAATCACAACCGATACAAACAGGTTTATGTATGAGTCGACAAGTCCAAAAACTTTGAGAATAGCTGCAAACCTGATAGAACTTGGAGCCGATAAGAGATTAATAATTGATAATTTATACGAAAAACTTGATATGAATTATCATTTGTTGCAAGCAAAAATAATGTCTGAATCAGAATTTTTAGAAAACGGAAAAATAGTTTTGGCAAAGCTTACAAAAGAAACTTTAGAAGAGTATGGACTTGATTTTGATAAAGTGGAAAGTCTTGTTTCAATACTGAAAAGCATTGATGGTGTAGAAGTTGCCGTTCTTGTTAAGGAATACGGTGAATTTGAACAAAAAATAAGCATGCGTTCAAAATCTTTCGTGAATGTGTCCGATATTGCCCGAGAATTTGGTGGAGGAGGACATATAAGAGCTTCAGGTTTAACGCTTAATGAGAATGTTGATGATGCCTATTCAATTATAAAAAAAAGAATGGAGAGATTTGTTAATGAAGGGAATATTAGTTGTAAATAAGCCGATTAATATGACTTCTCATGATGTCGTTGCCATTCTCAGGAGAAAACTCGGAATAAAAAGAATAGGTCATACGGGGACTCTGGATCCCATGGCTACAGGTGTTTTGCCTATATGTATCGGGAATGCCACAAGAGTGAGTGAATATATAATGAAGCAGGGTAAGGCCTATATTGCAAAAATGAAGTTTGGAAAATCCACTACTACATACGATTTTACGGGTGAGACTGTAGAAAGTAGTGATAGAGTCATATTTTCTAAAGAGGAAATTGAAGAGAAACTTGAAGGTTTTAGGGGCGATATCTTACAAAAACCTCCGATGTATTCGGCGATAAAGATTGACGGCAAAAAACTATACGAAATGGCTAGAAAGGGAAAAACGGTAGATATTCCTGCCAGAGAGGTCAAAGTTTATGAAATAAGTATTATTTCGTTGAATGATGAAGAACTGGAACTGTATATAAATTGTTCAAAGGGTACCTATATAAGGAGCATAATTCACGATTTAGGGATTTCTTTGGGAAGTTTTGCATATATGACCGCTTTGGAAAGGGTTCAGGTAGGGGAATTTAAAATTGAGGATTCCACCGACATTTTTAAAATAAGAGATATGGAATTGGCGGATGTCAAAAAATTATTAAAAGAAACTGACTCTTGCTTGTATAATCTTGATTCGGTTTATATTTCTCTAAATTTTAAGGAAAAATTATTGAGCGGGCAGAAGATAGATATTTCTAAAATTGGTTATAAATACGAAGAAAGGGATTTTTCACTCGGCAAAAATTCCATAAAGGTATATTCCGGGGATGATTTTCTCGGGATAGGAAGTTTAAATGACAAAATTCTTAAGATGGAGCGTGTACTGTATTGATTAAGGTAATAGATTTAGATAAAGGAATGGACAAATATCCTGCTTCGGTTGTCGGATTGGGTAATTTTGACGGGATTCATATCGGGCACAGAGAAATAATGAAAAAAGTTATTGAAGTTGCAAAAGATAAAAATATGGTTTCATCTGTTTTATTATTTAAGCAACATACCAATGAAGTTTTTCCTAAAATGCCCAGATTCTATTTATCCGATATTAAGGATAAAATTGATATCTTAGAAAAATTGGGAATTGAACAAGTGTTTATTATAGATTTTACCATGGAATTTGCCCAATTAACGAATGAAGAATTTATATTGGATTTTATCAGAGACAAGTTAAATGGGCAGATACTTGTTTGTGGAGTTGATTACACATATGGAAGATTTGCGAAAGGGACAGTAAAGGAACTGTATGAATTTCAGGAGCAAAAATCTATAAAAGTCGAAGTTGTAGAGCCTAGATTCTATAAAAATCATAAAGCATCTTCCACTACGGTCAGAGGTTTGATAAGAGAAGGTAATGTAGAAGAAGCTCAGAAACTTTTGGTCGACTTTTATTCTGTCAGAGGAGTAGTTGAGCACGGGTTTAAAAGAGGTTCAAAACAGCTTGGATTTCCTACAGCAAATTTAAAGTTTAATTTCAATTATATCATTCCGGCAGAAGCTGTTTATTTAACCAGAAATACAATAGATGGTAAGACATATTATTCATTAACTTCTATAGGTACCAACCCTACTTTTACGGATGATAAAGCTCTAAAATTCGAGGTATTCATTATTGATTATGAGGGAGATTTATATGGTTCCGAGGTTAAGGTTGAGTTTTTGAAAAAGGTTAGGGATCAAATAAAATTTACATGCTCAGATGATTTGATTGACCAAATGAATAAAGATTTGGAATTTGCCCGAGAATTTATTAAAACATTATAGAATTTGTTTACAATTAAGGATATTTATGATATTCTTTACTAGAATACTTTGACTTGGTCAAGGAAGTCTCCGCTCCTAGCTCGGTTAAAGTGAATGAAAATAATTGGAGGAAGAAATGATTACTAAAGAAGTAAAAGAACAACTTATTAAAGAATATGGATTAAAGGATAATGATACAGGATCTCCAGAAGTTCAAATAGCTATATTTTCATATAGAATTAAAGAACTGACAGAACATTTAAAAGCCAATCCTAAAGACCATGCATCAAGAAGAGGTTTATTTATGTTGATTGGTCAAAGAAAAGGTTTATTGAATTATTTACAAAAAAGGGATATAGAAAGATATCGTTCTTTAATTAAAAAACTTAACATAAGAGGCTAAAAGAGCGGATAACCGCTCTTATCTTTTTATAAGGAGAGAAAATGATTAAAAAATATAGTTACAAATCAAGTTTAAATGAATTCGAAGTGGAGATTGGCAAAGTCGCTGAACAAGCTAATGGAGCTTGTTTAATTAAATCCGGAGACACAATGTTGCTTGTTACGGCGGTGGCATCGGATAAACCTAGAGATGGAATAGACTTTTTCCCTCTAACATGTGAATTTCAGGAGAAAATGTATGCCGTAGGTAGAATTCCGGGCGGATACATAAAAAGAGAAGGTAGACCTACAGATGAAGCGACTTTAAATTCAAGAATGATTGACAGACCTATAAGGCCGTTATTTCCTGAAGGATATAATAATGATGTACAGGTTATAGCTACGGTATTATCCGCTGATCAAGATAAAGATGCAGGAATTTTAGGTATGGTGGGATCATCTGTTGCATTGAGCATTTCCGACATTCCTTTTAATGGACCTACGGGAGCGGTTTCTGTAGGATTTATCGACGGACAGTATATTATAAATCCTACCGATGAACAAAAGAAGTTGAGCAGATTGGACTTAACGGTTGCGGGCACAAAAGATGCGATTATGATGGTTGAGGCCGGAGCAAAAGAACTTACAGAAGATGAAATGCTTGAGGCGATATTATTTGCGCATGAAGAAATAAAATCAATTTGTGCGTTTATAGAAGAGATACAGGCGGAAATAGGTTTGCCGAAAAAAGAATTTACTTTGCCTGAACCGAATTATGAGTTGATAGAAAAGATTAATGAAATTTTGGGAGGCAGATTAAGTACATCTCTGCAAACTCCTGATAAAATGCAAAGACAAGACAACCTAAACTTATTGGAAGCGGAATTAATCGAAAAATTGGTTTCAGAAGATCTTGAAGATCCTAAGAGTTTAGAAAATGAAATTAAAAAGATTTTTGATTCTTTGATGAAAACGGAAGTTAGAAGACTTATAACCGATGAACATATAAGACCTGACGGAAGAAAAATGACGGAAATCAGACCGTTGGCGGCTGAAGTTGCCCTTGTCCCTAAGGTTCATGGTTCAGGACTTTTCACAAGAGGACAAACTCAAGTTTTGAATATTGCTACACTTGGAAGTCCAAGTGATGTTCAGTACATTGACGGACTTACTGATGAAGAAGTGAAGAAAAGATATATTCATCACTATAATTTTCCTCCATTTTCAGTAGGAGAAGTAAGACCTGTAAGAAGTCCGGGCAGAAGAGAAATAGGACACGGTAGACTTGCTGAAAGAGCATTGGAAGCGGTAATCCCTAGTGAAGAAGAATTTCCATATGTTATAAGATTGGTTTCTGAAGTGTTGAGTTCAAACGGTTCATCATCAATGGCTTCAGTGTGTGGTTCCACACTTTCTTTGATGGATGCCGGTGTTCCTATAAAAGCTCCTGTAGCGGGAATTGCAATGGGACTTATTAAAGAAAACGGAAATGTTGCGATACTTACCGATATTCAAGGATTAGAGGATCATTTGGGAGATATGGACTTTAAGGTAGCGGGTACTAAAGACGGTATTACAGCTTTACAAATGGACATTAAGATTGACGGAATTAACAGAGAAATTTTACAAGAGGCACTTGCCGATGCGAAATCTGCGAGAATGAGAATTTTGGATGTAATAAAATCAGCACTTGAAGGACCGAGACCTGAAATTTCTCCTAATGCACCGAGAATTCTTACAATTGATATAAATCCGGAAAAAGTGAGAGAAGTAATCGGTAGCGGAGGAAAAACCATCAATTCAATCATAGATAAGACGGGGGTAAAAATTGATATTCAAGATAATGGACATATTACCGTTACTGCTTCCGATGCCGAAAAGGGCAAAGAAGCTATCAAGATGATTGAATATATAGTGCTTGAGCCTGAAGTTGGAGATGTATACTTGGGCAAAGTTGCAAGAATCATGAATTTTGGTGCTTTTGTTGAATTTGCAAACAACAAAGAAGGAATGGTTCATATCAGTCAATTGGATCACACGAGGGTAAACAAGGTTGAAGATGTTGTTAAAATAGGCGATGAAATAATGATTAAAGTTATAGAAATCGATGACAAAGGAAGAATCAATTTGTCAAGGAAGGCACTTTTACCAAAACCGATGAGAGAAAAGATTGAAAAAACTGAAGAATAGTATGCTTTTTGTAAATAGCATCTGTGAATATTTGAAATGAATGTAGAATTTTAATTTACGCTTGGAAAATGCATATTTTTTCTCTGAAAACTAATATTTCTTTACGGATATAAGAGAGTAAATAAATACAAACAGTTACATTATACATTTATATTATGGCCTGTGGGTTAAATCCTACGGGCTTTTTTTGAGGTGAAATATATTCTTTTTAATGTAGTGATGTGAAGAGTTGAAATAATATAGTCGTAAATTTTCAATGGAAGTATTATTGTTTTAAAAGTATTTAAATGATATATTAATGGAAAATATTAATAAACGCTAATTATATAAGTTGTATATATCAAAAATAAAATATATTTGACATAAAATTTGATAAAATAAATATGGTTTAGAGATATTAGAGTTAATTATAATGTCAAGATGGAGGAAGTGTTGAACAGAGAATTCGAAATATTAAGATTTGCAGACTATTTTGAGAAATTTGAAATAAACGGAAATTCTGCATATTTGATTGTTAATAAAAATATGGAAAAATATAAAGCTATGTTCGGTTTTGTGGAACTGAAAAACGACTTTGATTCTGTTGAGATATTGTTCGATAGAATTGAGAAAAGGGCTAAAGAGTTGGGTTTTTCCGAAATAATCGGACCGGTAAACTATTCTACATGGATGTCTTATAGGTGGGCGATAAGTAATTTTGATTTAAAACTTTATCCGGACTGCAATAATCCTGCATTTTATAATGATTTTATAAAAAAAATAGGCTATAGAGAATTATATACCTATAGAAGTGCTTTTATTGATATGGACAACCCTTTATTTGTAATAGGGGAAGAAGTATATAATCAAAAGGTAAATGAAGGATATGTTTTTAAAACATACGAGGGGAAATCAGCATATCCCATTGCTAAAGAAATATACGATATTTCAAAAGATGCTTTTTCAAACAGTTTTTTATATTCAGATTTGCCATATGAGGCTTTTGAAAAATTGTACTTAACATGGATAAAAGAACTTAAATTTTCTTTAATTGTGGCTTACTTTAATGGAGAGGCTGTAGGATATGTCTTTGGATATGAAAATCCGGTTGGAAATGGATTCATATCGAAGACAAGCGCAGTTAAAAAGAATTTTCAGAAGCATAAAGTGTATATAGCTCTTTTATACCTGGGATCAAAGCTTGTGATGGATAAGGGATATGAGGATATGATTTATCATTTTCAATGCGAACAAAAAGACTCATTTAAAAAATTTGAAAAAAAAGTTGAGTCAAATGAGAAAAGATATGCAGTTTACTACAAGGAGATTTAGATGTCGATATGCAAGATTTGTCTAAATGACGACTCAGTAAGAAATATCAGATTTAATAAAGAAGGAATATGTAATTTTTGTGAACTATATTTAAAGGATAAGGATAAACTTACAGACTACGGAAAACTTCAAAATTTATTTCAAGAAAGGATAGACGAAGTCAGGGGTAAACATGCCTATGATGTGGCTGTCGGAATTTCAGGAGGGAAGGATAGCGTATTTGTTTTATACGAATTAAAGAAAAGATATAATCTTAAAATCAAGGCATTTACAATGAACAACGGATTTTTAAGCGATGAAGCTAAAAAGAACATCGATGAACTTGTAAGTGATTTTGAAGTGGAGCATGAATATATTACATTTGATGAAAGTATGTTGCGAAAGTTTTATGCATATTCTGTAAAAAAATGGTTGGTACCCTGTGTTGCCTGCTCATATATAGGATATGCTTCCATGATTAATTTTGCATCTAAGATTGATGCTGGAATGATAGTGCACGGAAGAAGTCCTGAACAAATGTTTAGGCAGTATGGCGAAGATGTATTTACAGATTTGGTTAATGCCGGATTGACATCAATCCATGATTTGGATTTAGAAGCTTTGTATTCAAAATTGTTGGGTTTAATAGATGATAAACTTGATAATAAATTAAGAGAAGATGTAAAAAAAATGTTATTTGCAGACATTGATAAAAATGATTTCAGAGAATTTGTTGCGTATTTTTTATATCATCCATATGACGAAAAAAAGATTGTTAAATTCTTAAAGGAAAATACGGCTTGGAAAGTGGGAGAAAATTACAGTCACTATGATTGTAGGATACACCCCGCTACAAAATATATATATCAATGTGCAGAAGGAAGACCACATATTTTACCCGAGGTAAGTTTTTTAATTCGAGACGGACAGATTACAAAAGAAGAAGCAATTGAAAGACTTGAAAAGGATAAATTAAGCATTAAGCCCAAAAAAGAAATGGACGAATTATTCGGATACATTAAAAAGAATGAGAAAATTACCTTACTTAAAGCCGAATTATATAAAAGAGTTATTAAAAAATGGAAATAAAAAAGTTTTTATTATATAAAAAGAAAATTTTAATTTATATTCTGATATCAATATTGCCGGGATTTATAATGGCATATTTTTTTGATGGAGATTTTTGGACTCTGACAACTTTAATATTTTTGCAATTGTTTTTTACCAGATTGCAAGATGATTATGTTGATTATGATGAGGATGTATCGGTACGAGCAAGAAATTTGACAAAAAATGATTTGAAATCATTATTATCTATAATCGGAGCAGTGTATTTGTCAATAAATATCTTAAAATTTGGATTGTTCGGCATTTTTGCATTATTTATAATATCGATTGTTCTTTTACAAAACAAGTTCAGTTTTCTGAAATTTACAGTGGGCTTTCTAAGTGCAATTTTTTATTTAAGTACGATAAAGAAAATCTCAAGTTTCGCTTATAAAGAGACAATTTTTATTATAAGTATATTTATTATTACATTACTGTATACTATCTTAAAGAGGAGAAAATATGATATATGAAATGTTCAATAATCCTGAAATGAATAAAATAGGTGGGAAAGCCTATAATTTGGTCAAATTAAAAAAATCAGGATTTAATGTGCCTCCATTTATAGTTTTGACTACGGAATTTTTCTTTGATTTTTTAAGTGATAAAAGAGAAGAACTAAAAAACTTGCTTGAAAAGTATGATCAAAATTCATTGAAAGATATCAGGAATTTAATAAAAGATTTGGATTTTAAAAGTGAAACTAAGACCACATTGTTGAGAAAGTTAAAAGATTTTTTTGGTGAAAAAAGTAAAATTGCTATAAGGTCCAGTGCAACAGATGAAGACGGCGAGGAAAACTCTTTTGCAGGCATGATGGAGTCATATTTGAATGTCGAAGTAAATGAAGGCATCTTTTATTATATAAAAAATGTATTTCTTTCGTGTTTCTCTGACAGAGCAATGCTTTACAGGAAAAAACACGGATTAATTAATCCTGAGATATCAATGGCGGTTGTTTTACAATTGATGGTTGATGCCGATGTTTCAGGGGTAATGTTTACTTCAAATCCGCTCACAAATAATCCGGATGAAATTTTGATAAGTACAACTGAAGGACTGGGAGAACATTTGGTGTCAGGCGAAAAAGATGGTTTTGATGCTGTAGTTGACATATTTGGAAATGTCGAAAATACGGATATTGAACACCCATTGGGAAATGAAAAATTGGTTGAAATTTCAAAAATAGGATTGAAAATTGAAGATTTAGATGCTAAAAAACGCGCTAGAGATATAGAATTTTGTATAAAAAACAATGAAATTTTTATTTTACAAGATAGGATGATAACTCCATATAGACATATTGACAAGAGAAAATTTAGGACAATTTTGGACAATTCAAATATAATCGAAAGCTATTCTGGTGTTACAACGCCCTTGACATTTACTTTTGCGAGAGAGGTCTATGAAAAAATCTATCGTCAAACACTTTCAAACTTCTATATTTCACAGGAAGATATAAATTCAATTTCAGAAGATTTGAAAAATATGATATATTTCTATGAAAATAAAATATATTACAGATTAAACAGCTGGTATAAAATGACTTCACTTTATCCCGGATACAATAAAAACAAGCGTTACATGGAGAATATGATGGGGGTAAAAGTAGAGCTTAAGGAAAATAAGAAAAGTGAAAAATTTAGGCTCTTTAAAATATATATCAGATTTATTTACAGACTTTTTCGAATGAAAAAAGACAGCAAGAAATTTATAGAAAAATTTGAAAAAGTAACTTCACCTTATATGAACAATAAATTTGACGGTTACGATAATAAAAGTTTGCTGGAAATCTATAGAAATATTGAAAAATCAATTTTAGATGATTTTACCACACCAATAATCAATGATATGGGGGCAATGGTATTTCTTGGGAAACTTACTGAAAAGTTGAAGAAAAAAAATCTAGAGGACCATGAGGGACTTTTGGGTAAAATAATGAGCAAACAGGGAAATGTAGAAAGTGTAAAGCAAAGTTTATCATTAATGGAAATCGTCAATAAAATTTGGGATGATAAAGAACTGCTCGAAGAGTTTAGAAGAAAAGATATTAAGACCTTAATATCACAAAGAAATGACGGCAGGGAAATAAATTCCATGATAAATAAATATATAAATTTATACGGTTCCAGAGTAATGGATGAATTAAAGCTCGAAACTGTAACACTTTATCAGGATCCGAGATTCTTGTTTCAAACAATTAAAAATTACTTGGAAATGGACTCGAAAGTACCGGTTTACCAAATTGAAGAGATTGACGAGTCGCAACTATATAGATATTTTACTTTCATTGAAAAAATCTATGTAAAAAAATTGGTAAATATAACGAAGTTTTTCGTGAAAAACAGGGAGCTTTTGAGACTGAGAAGAACGTATATTTATTCGATAGTCAGGAATATTTTTTTGAGAATTGGAAATAATTTTGCAAGCGAGGGAGTGATTGATGATTTTCGAGATATCTTTTTTATGAATAAAGATGATATTTTCAATATTATTGAAATAAATGATTATTCAGAATCTGAGATAAAATCTCAGATCAACAATAATAGGCGTGTTTTTGAAGAAAATAAAGGAAAAAAAATTTACGAAAGAATGTATTTCTACGGGGATTTGGACAATAAAAATATGATACCGATATTTACAAAACAAGAGGTATTCAAACATGAAGACAATGTTCTTCATGGAGTTGCCGGAGGAGGCGGAATTGTAGATGGGATTGTCAAATATGTTACTGATCCTTCAGATGCAAATGTAGACGGATATATATTGATGGCGGGGAGGACAGATCCGGGATGGACAGTGATATTTCCAATGGCAAAGGCAATTATTATTGAAAGAGGAAGTGTTCTTTCACATTCTGCCGTCATAGCCAGAGAAATGGGACTTACATTGGTAGTAGGGATAAGGGGACTTACCGATATGATAAAGGACGGTGACAAAGTTAGAGTTGACGGAATAAAAGGAACCGTGGAAATACTTGAGAGGAATTATGAAAAATAACAGATTTTCATTTATTAGATACTCGAATTGTTGGGAAGATTCAAAAATTTTACTTGAAGCTTTGAAAATCAGAGATGGTGAAATCGGACTTTCTGTTGCATCAGGTGGTGATAACACATTTTCTATGTTGCTTGACAATCCGTCAAAAATATATGCTTTTGATATAAATGAAACTCAACTGTATTGTACGGAACTCAAAATTAAAGCGATGCAAAATCTTGAATATGAAGAACTCTTGAAATTTTTAGGAGTAATAAAATCAAAAAACAGACTTGAAGTTCTGCAAAAATTAAGCATTCATTTGAGTAAAGAATCTTATCAATATTTTTTGAACAATAAGAAAATTATAGAAAGAGGTGTTATACACTCGGGTAAATTTGAAAATTATTTTCAATTATTTAGAAAGTTTGTAATGCCCTTATTTTGCAATTCAAAAAAAATGGACATATTTTCTAAAATGTCGAATACTGAAGAGCAAAAAAAATTCTATGAAAAATATATTAATAATAGGAGATATAAATTTATATTCAAAATATATTTCGGTGTTAAAGTAATGGGAAAATTAGGTAGGGATAAAAGTTTTTATGAGCATGTTGATCAAAAAAACAGATCGGCATCTGATATAAAGAGGCGTTTTGAGTTTGGAATATCTAATATTTCCAATTTTGAAAATCCATATTTAAGATACATACTAAAGGGCAATTATGAAGGTAATGCTTTACCACATTATCTCAAAAGGGAAAATTATGAAATAATAAAGGACAGACTTGATAGAATTATTTTGCTGAAGGGAAGTTTTTTAGAGATTGACCATAGGGTGGAATTTGATTTTTTAAATTTATCGGATATATTTGAATATATAAGTGAAGAAGAATTTAAATACAATATTGATAAATTAGAGACAGTTACAAAAAACGGTTCGAGAATTGCTTATTGGAATATGCAGAACAGAAGATATTTACCAGATAAAAGTTTTGTAAATAAAAGTGAATTGAGCAGGGAATTATATACGAAAAACAAGTCGTTTTTCTATAGAGATTTTTGCATTTATGAAAAGTGAAAAATATGAGTGTGATAATAGAAAAATTTGATAAAGTTTGTGATAAATATAAAGAAAGAACGGCATTTTATTTTATAAAAAACAATGAAATAATTGAAAAGAGTTTTGATTCGTTAATGAAGGATGTAGAAAAAGTTTCAGGTCTTCTCTATAAAAAAGGAGTAAGGAAAAACCATAGGATAATTGTACTTACACCACCTTCCTACGATTTAGTTATATTTATGCTTTCCTGTATTAAAATAGGAGCTTCCATAATGTATGTTGATATATGGGCAAATAGCAAATTGATACAAAGTACATTTGATAAATACAGACCGGATTTTATAGCTTACTCGAGAAAAACATATGTAATCAAATGGTTTTTCAAGCATTTCAAAAATGTGAAAAAAGGATTATTCGTTGATAAATTACTTGAAACTGAAGAGACTTTAAAATTTCCGAAAGAAAAAATTGATGATGACAATATTGCTTTATTGACAATGACTACAGGATCAACGGGCGATCCGAAAATTGTTTTGAGAAGTCACAAAGATTTGTATCAACAACTTAGTCTTATAAATAAAAATATGGATGAATCTAAACACCCACAAATAGTGCTTACAACAGCTTTTATGTATTCATTCTCAAATTTATTGAACGGATATTCTACCGTATTGCCTCAAGTTAATTTAGGAAATCCATTTAAATTTTTACTGAATAGAAAATTAAAAAAATTTTCAAAATTAGATATAAATACCATTATAACATCACCGGATTTTTGTATTGATACGAAAAATTTTTATTCAAACTTAAAAAAATTATATATTGGAGGAGCGATACTTAACTATAACGAAACAAAAAAGATAATTGATAATTATCCAAATGTTGATATCACTTATATTTACGGTTCCACTGAGTGTAATATAATAACCAAGACGAACTTATCAGATTACATGGATAGACTTGAAAACTTGGAATGTGCCGTTTTGGGTAGCGCTGTTGACGGCGTTAAAATCAGGACGAATAAAAATGATGAGATAATGGTTTCGTCAGACGCTTTACTTAATAATTATTTGGATGTTGATTTTAGTAATAAAGAGAGCGATGAACATGGAGTAATTTGGCATAAAACAGGCGATTTGGGAAGGTATAAAGACAATAAATTAGTTTATTACGGAAGAAAGAATATTTATATAGTCGACAAAGATAAATTAATTCATAGTAATCCTTTGGAACAAAAATTAGTAAGAAAATTTGATTCGATTAAAAAATGTGCCTTCTTCAATCATAAAGGGAAAAATCATCTTTTTATACAGGGCAAAAAAAATATAAATGAAGAAATATCAAGATATATCAATGATTTAGGCTTGTCGGAAGACACGATTATTTGGTATAGAAATAAAATACCATGTGATGTAAAGCATCACACAAAAATTAATTATAGGAAATTGAAACAAATTGTGGATAGAAAATTAAAATAAAAATTCTGGAGGTAGTATGTCTAATATAATATATGGAGTATTGAAAAAAAATTTGAATAAGTTTTTAAAACATGAATATATTTATGAAAAAATAGATGGGGAGTATAAATCTTACACTTATGAAAGCTTTTATAGAGCCGTTAACAAAACGGCTTTATTTTTGAATTCTAAGGGACTTAGAGGAAAAAAGATAGCCATATATTCTAAAAATTCTTATAAATATATGATTGCCGATATTGCTATAATGGCATATACGGGAATTGTAGTTGAACTTTCGGAGCAGTGGAATGAAAGTGATATTGAGAAAATTATTGAAGAAATAGGTTTAGATGCAATTATTTATGAAAATGATAAAGAGGGAACAATTGATCTTTTAAAAATAAATAAAAAAGGCGTAGTATATATCCCGTTTGATGAAATTAATGAATTTCAGGGAGATTCGGAAGCTATTCCAATAGAAGTGGATGAACAAACATGTTCGAAGATAGTTTTTTCATCTGGAACGACAGGAACGCCGAAAGCGGTCATGTTAAGCCAAAATAACATGTTTGCAAATATTGACAATCTTCTTCGAAGAGCGGCAATGAATAAAGATGATATATGCTATCTGTTCTTGCCACTAAGTCACACTTATGGGGGCATATGTAATTTTTTGTATTCGGTAGTAACAGGAATGAAAATATATTTATGCAGTGATAAAAACTTAATCATGAGGGAGTTACAGGAAGTTAAACCTACCGTGTTTTGTGCAGTTCCCATATTGTACGAAAAAATATATCAGTACGGTATCGAATTTTCAGTTCCGGTTCCCGATATTTTAGGTGGAAGGATAAGGCATCTATTTTCAGGAGGAGCGTATCTTCAGTCCGATATCAGAAAAAGTTTTAAAAATCAGGGCTTGAATTTGTTGGAAGCATATGGATTATCTGAAACATCTTCACTTGTAAGTTTGGAATATCCGAATGAAGATGATTATACATCAGTTGGAGATATATTTGAAAACATAGATGTAAAAATAAGTGAACCGGATAAAGACGGAATAGGAGAGATCACGGTTAAAGGGGATAATATTTTTATAGGATATTTCAATCAGGAAGATATGTATAAAAATTGTTTTGATGATGAAGGATATTTCAAAACAGGTGACCTTGGATACAAAGACGGAAATAAATTATATTTAGTCGGAAGAAAAAAGAGAGTAATCATAAGATCAAATGCCAGAAACATTTATCCTGATGAAATAGAAAAAATCATTTCGGATCATTTCGATGTTGATTCGGTAAAAGTTTATGAAAAAGATTATGAAATAAATTGTATTTTATATAGCAATACATTAAAGGATATAAATCTTGAACAGATAAATAAATACCTGCCTAAACATTCAAAAATAGACAATATTAAAGTGATGAAAAACAATCTGGATACCAAATTAAAATAGTAGAAATTTTTACAAAACTTAAAATAATAGTGAACGTAAAAACTATTAAAAGTTATAACTAAAAGTCTTTTTATGTTATAATTATAAAGAGTTTTAAAAATGGGGGAAGTATGGTCCAAAAGAAAAAGAAATCAGTAAAGAAAAATAGCGAGAATGTATTGATTAAGCTTGCAGTAGCTATAATTTTGTTCATTCTGTCCTTGTCATCGGTTATCTTTAAATCCTCGATGGGGATATTGGGAGAATATCTGAGCAAGGGAATTTTTATTGTTTTCGGATACGCAGCTTATCTATTTCCTTTTGTGTCAATTTACTTATTTTTTGCCATCAGAAATGATGAATATTGGCATAAATATAAAGTAAAGATTCTTACGACCCTGATGTTAGTCACAGTAGTATTTATTTTAGTTTCCATAAGATACACTGAGGGAATAACATTTAATCAAAGAATTGGAAACTCTTATAATCAGGCTTTGAATTATTCAGGTGTGGGAGTGGTTTATACAACATTGTATACAATACTGAATTTTTTGATGGCTGATGTGGGAATATATATATTCTCTGCAGTTGCATTTTTTATTTCATACTTTATATTATTTGAAAAATCTTTATCGGTGTTTTTCATTTCAATTAGAGATGCGATTAGAAGTAATCTTTCAGGCAGAAGACAAAGAAAAAAATCCAAAGAAAGATTTTCCGCACATGGTAAGAAAGGTGAGTTTGACGGTTCTATGGACTCATTTGAGTACGATTATGATAAAACGGATATTATAGATTCTCAAGACTCTTTTGAATATAATATAAATTTTCATGATGATTTATTGGAAAATGAAGAAATGTCGATTCAAAATGAATCTAAAAAAGAGATTGAGGATTCATATGCGAAAGATTTGGAGATTGATTTGAACGATTTGGATTATCAATATGTGAAACCGCCGGTTGAATTGTTGAATCCATCAGTTTCTTCTGTAAATGAAGGAAGAGAAGTAATAAGTAAAAATGCAAAAATTATCGTAGATACCCTTAGAAGTTTTGGGATAGAAAGTGAAGTCGTAAATATAAATAGTGGTCCTACGGTTACATCCTATGAGGTTAAACCACAATCAGGGATTAAGGTAAGTAAGATTGTTAATTTATCGAATGATTTGTCGCTTTCTTTGGCTAGTTCAGGGGTCAGAATTGAAGCTCCGATTCCGGGAAAACCATATGTTGGAATAGAAGTTCCGAATGTAAATAAAGATATTGTTTCATTTAGAGAATTACTTTTCACGGATGAATTTCAAAAAGAAAACAATGATATAACTGTAGCTTTGGGAAAAAATATTTTTGGAAAACCGATTTATGCGAATTTGAACGAAATGCCGCACTTATTGATTGCGGGAGCCACGGGGGCAGGGAAGTCTGTCTTGGTAAATATAATTATTATGAGTATAATTTACAAGTATTCGCCAAAAGATGTACAATTCATAATGATTGACCCTAAAATGGTTGAGCTGAATGTATACAACGGAATTCCGCATCTTAGCAACAGAAAAGTTATCACGGATGCTGCAAGGGCTACAAATGCGCTTAAATATGCGGTTGACGAAATGGTGGAAAGATTTGAAAAGTTTTCTAAAATCGGATGTAGAGATATCGGATCATATAATAATATTGCCAAGGAGAGAGGTATTTCAAAAATGCCTTATTTCGTTGTCATTATAGATGAGCTTTCCGACCTTATGATGGAAGCTTCAAAGGATGTTGAAAGTTATATTACAAGACTTGCACAGATGGGTAGGGCAAGTGGTGTTCACTTATTGATTGCCACACAAAGACCTAGTGTTGATGTTATTACGGGAGTTATTAAGGCGAATATTCCATCGAGGATTTCATTTCAAGTTTCATCACAGATAGATTCGAGAACCATACTTGATATGTCAGGGGCTGAGAAATTGTTAGGTAAGGGAGATATGTTGTATTATCCTGCGAAATACCCGAAACCGGTGAGGGTTCAAGGGGCTTTTATCAGTGATAGGGAAGTTGAGAGTGTTGTAAATTTTGTTAAAAATCAAAACGTCGTGAAATCTGATAATAATTTTAATGAAGCTGTTGCTATCAATACAAACAGAAATGAATCTTTGGAAGATGCAGATGAGTTGTTGAATGATGCTATTGAATTTGTAATCAGAGAAAATCAGGCATCTATTTCCGCAGTACAAAGGCGATTCAGAGTAGGTTATGCAAGGGCGGGAAGAATGATTGATCAGATGGAAAAAATGGGAATAATAGGCGAACACGACGGAAGCAAGCCTAGAAAAATTTTAAAAGATATTAGTTATTTGGAAAAAAGTAAAGAGGAAGATGATGAATTTATTAAAGATGAATTTACCGAATAAGTTAACCATGACAAGACTATTTATGGTTCCGGTTTTTATTGTTTTATTCGAGATTTATGGTGTTACAAACTGGATACCGGCGATTGTTTTTACTCTGACTGCCGCCACCGATTTCCTGGACGGTTATATAGCGAGATCCAGAAATTTGGTGACTACATTCGGAAAATTTATGGATCCTTTGGTGGATAAAGTCTTGACTCAGGCAGGATATATTTTATTGGCCGGAGCAGGAGTAATTCCGTCTTGGACAGTAATAGTCATAGTTTTTAGAGAACTTATAATAACGGGTTTGAGAACCTTGGCAGCGTCAAATAATTTGACAATAGCAGCTTCGGTTTACGGCAAAGCAAAAACCGTATCACAATTTATATGTATAATACTTTACTTATTGTCGGGAGTGTTAACGCAAATTCCTACTGTTGTTTTCGAAATATCTCTTTATCTTTCGGTAGCGTTAACAATTATTTCCGGAATAGAATATGTTGTAAAAAATAAGGAAGTTCTGGATTTAGACAATATTTAAAGGAGGTGTTTATCATAGCGGACATAAAAATTGATGATAAAGATAAAAAAAGAGCCTTGGATATGGCGTTTGCACATATAGAAAAAACTTATGGTAAAGGTTCCATAATGGTTTTGGGAGATGCTCCCAAGGTTGAAATAGAGGCTATTCCTACAGGAGCAATAAATCTTGATATTGCTTTGGGAATCGGAGGACTTCCGAGAGGAAGAATAGTGGAGATTTACGGACCTGAATCTTCAGGAAAGACCACATTGGCGTTGCATTGTGTAGCTGAAGCCCAAAAAATGGGCGGAGTTGCAGCTTTTATAGATGCAGAGCATGCATTGGATGTTTTGTATGCAAAAAACTTGGGTGTAGACATTGACAATTTAGTATTATCTCAACCGGATACCGGAGAGCAAGCTTTGGCAATAACAGAAGCTTTGGTAAGATCGAACGCCATTGACATAATTGTAATAGACTCTGTTGCCGCATTGGTTCCGAGAGCCGAAATAGAAGGTAATATGGGAGATAGCCATGTTGGTTTATTAGCTAGACTTATGAGTCAGGCACTTAGAAAACTTACTGGAATCGTTTCAAAATCAAATGTTACGGTTATTTTCCTGAACCAATTGAGACAGAAAATAGGTATAATGTTTGGAAATCCTGAGACTACGACAGGCGGTATTGCATTGAAATTTTATTCAAGTGTAAGACTTGATATAAGAAAGAGCGACTCAATAAAAGAAGGTGACGAGGTAATCGGTTCTCGTACAAAAGTGAGAATTGTTAAAAACAAGGTTGCGGCACCATTTAAGGTTGCAGAATTTGACATATTGTATGGAAAGGGTATTTCAAAGATCGGAACAATTTTGGATACTGCCGTAGATATGAAAATAGTTGAAAAAGCAGGAGCTTGGTACAGTTATAACGGAGAAAAACTTGGTCAGGGAAGAGAAAAGGCTAAGACATATTTGGAAGAAAACCAAGATATTTTACGAGACATAGAATCAAACATTAGAAGCAAACTTGACAAAAAAGAAAACACTGAAGTTGAAGATAGTGACAGTGACAAAATAATCTAACATGAGGAGATAGCATGGAATATATATATTATGTAATCGCCTTAATCGTGGGAGTTATAGTTGGATATTTTATTGTTTCGATTGTAAAGAAAAAGGCTGATAAAAACAAACTGGATTCTGCTGAAGAAATTTCTAGAAAAATGCTTGAAGATGCGAGCAAAGAAGCTGAAAATAGAAAGAAAGAGGCTCTTTTAGAAGCAAAGGATGAGATATTCAAATTAAAGCAAGAAATTGAAGAAGAAGATAAAGAAAGAAGACTTGAATTTAAAAAACACGAAAAGCGATTGTTAAACAAAGAAGAAAGTTTAGATAAAAAAATTGAAAAACTTGACAAGAAAAATGAAACTTTGAACAAAACTATTAAGAATGTAGAGCTAAAAGAAAAAGAAGTGGAAGAAATATTGGTAAAACATGTTGAAGAACTTGAAAGAATTTCACAGCTTACCAAAGAGGAAGCCAAAGAGATCATTATAAACAGGGTAAAAGAAGACGCCGAACACAGATCAGCACTTATAATTCGAGAATATGAATCTAAAATTAAAGAAAATCAATTAAGATTGTCTAAGGAAATTATTACTTCGGCAATTCAAAGATATGCCTCAGATCATGTTGCGGAAAGCACAGTTTCAGTTGTAACTTTGCCGAATGACGATATGAAGGGGAGGATTATAGGTCGTGAAGGACGAAATATCAGGGCATTTGAAACTTTAACCGGAGTTGATCTTATAATTGATGACACACCTGAGGCGATAGTGTTGTCTTCATTTGATCCTATAAGGAGAGAAGTTGCAAAGGTTGCTTTGGAAAAATTAATGTTGGACGGGCGTATACATCCTACAAGAATTGAAGAAATCGTTGAAAAAGCAAAAGCGGAAGTTGAAGAAAAAATTAAAAATGCCGGAGAAAAGGCTTGTGAAGCGGCTAAAGTACACGGATTGCATCCGGAAATCGTAAAAGTTTTGGGAAGACTGAATTACAGGACTTCATATGGACAAAATGTTCTTTGGCACTCGGTTGAATGTGCAAATATAGCCGGAATGATAGCAAATGAACTTGGCATAAATTCAAGAATAGCGAGAAGAGGAGCTTTATTACACGATTTGGGCAAAGCAATAGACCATGAAGTTGAGGGTACTCATGTTGAGATAGGGGTTAACTTGGCGAGAAGGTACAAGGAATCAAAAGAAGTGATTCACTGTATTGAAGCTCATCATGGAGATGTTGAATTTGCAACGCTTGAAGCCATGATTGTTCAAGCTTCAGATGCAATATCTGCAGCCAGACCAGGAGCTAGAAGAGAATCGCTTCAAAACTACATTCAAAGATTGGAAAGTCTTGAAAATATTGCCAACTCATACGAAGGAGTTGAAAAATCGTTTGCGATTCAAGCCGGTAGGGAAATCAGGATTATGGTTCAACCTGAAAGAATTTCAGAAGATAAGATGACTATATTGGCAAAGGATATAGCTACTCAAATTGAAAATGAATTGGAATATCCGGGACAAATAAAGATTAATATTATCAGGGAAACAAGGAGTATTGAATATGCTAAATAGCGTATATATGGATTAATGAGCTATTTAAAACAAGGAATAATCGAGTTATTCCTTGTTTTTTATTTCTGTTATTATATTAGGCTCCATTTCGAGATTAACCCTTATTGTCTTGTAATCATTGTATAAAACCATTCCCGGTTTTGAGCCTTTTTGTTTATAAACATTTTTCTTTTCTGTATAATCTACATCAATATATTTATCATTTGAATATTTGGAATATAAAGCTGCCAAATAAGCACATGCGTAAATCAAATCATCGCTGGGATTTTCAGGATTTCTCAAGATTACATGTGAACCCGGTAAGTCTTTGATATGGAAAAAATAATCGTTTTTATTTGCAAATTTAAGAGTAAGTTCTTCGTTTTGGAGATTATTTTTACCTACATAAATTAAGCTGTTACCATACGCAAATTGCAGAGGCTTGGATTTAGAAAATTCTTTTTTCTTGTTTTTTCGATTTGATGATTTGATATATTTCTGGTTTATAAGTTCTTCTTTTATTTCATCTATTTCTTCCATGGTATTAATTTTATTTAATTGAACCTTGATATTTGATAAATAAGATATTTCTTCCTTTACACTTGGTATTGAGTTTTTTAACATGTCTAAGCTTTTAGAAAGCTTTTTTGATATCTTATATTTCTGATTTATATTTTCCCAAACAGTTTTTTTAGGATCCAAAGAAATATCAATGAACTCATTATTCAGGTAATTTATCAGCTTTATTCGGGTATCGCCTTTATTAATCAGATTTGTGTTTATGGATAATAAATCTCCTTCTATTCTGAACTTGTCGTATTCCTGTGCTTCCGACAGATCCTTGTTCATCAAGTCTAATTTAACAACCTTTTTTGAAATTATGGAAGAAATAATTTTGATCAGATTATTCTTTTTCTGATCCAACGAATTGTCATTTACATTTTCTTTATAGTAAATATCTAAAGCTTCGGAAATACTGTCAAAAACCTTATAATTATCTCCTAAATGTTTTAATTGCATACAATAATAATTTGCAGGCAATTCTTTGTTATAGTATATTGTTGGACTAAAATTATTATTCAGAATTTTATAACATAAATTTGAAAATACATTTTCAAGCACCTCTTTTTTTTCAACATTGAGAGATGAGTACAATTCTTTTGAATCCAAGTTTGAAAGATATAGTATTTCGTTTGTAATTATCGGGCTGAAACCTGTGTAATTATTGTAGAATAATGACCTAAGTTTTGTGTTATGTTCAGGAATATTTTCTATAGGTGTATATTTTTCGGTTATATCAAATTTGGAATTCAATATGGGAGTAAATTTAGTACCCGGATAAACCGCTCTAACACTGCTCATATCATGAGATACTCGTTTAATGGATTCAATAACCGTATTATCTTCCTTTGTAAGCACTATATTGGAGTGCTTGCCCATTACATCTATGGTAAGTTTTTTTGAAGAAATGTCTCCCAACTCATTTCTTGCAGAAAAAATAATTGTCATGGTTCTGTCCAGTCCGTTTTGCTCAATTCCGATTATATGAGATCCCTGAAGATGTTTCCTCAAAACCATACAAAAGTTTGGGGGAGTAACCGGATTTTTATATTCTAAATTTGTAATGTGTATCCTTGCATTTTCTGAATTTGAAGAAAGAAGTAATTTATAATTTTTATTTTTATATATATTTAAAATTATCAAGTGGTCGTTGATTTGGTTGATTTTTTGAACCTTTCCACCCGTTAATTTACTTGAAAATTCTTGTTTTAACGCTTGCATTGTTATTCCGTCTAATGCCATTTCATCACCTCGTAAGAAATTATAACATATTCAAGAGAAATATTAAATTATTTTAACACTTAACTTGACTTTAGAAAGTAATGAGGTATCATAGATACGATATAAAACGAAAGGAAAAGTTATGATTAAATCAATGACCGGATATGGCAAATATCAATACATGGATGAGCAGTTAACATTAGATTTGGAAATCAAATCTGTCAACAGCAGATATCTTGACATTAATATTAAAATGCCTAATCAATTAAATTATTTAGAAGATAAGATAAAAAAAATTATTAAGTCCTTTATTGCAAGAGGAAGAGTCGATGTTTTCATAAGAACACAGAGGAAAAACTTATTTAAAAGTAATGTTACGATTGACTATGAAATAGCTAAGGATATGAAAGAGAAACTGTCCAATATTTGTAATTATGTCGGAATTGAAGATGATGTTAAGCTTAGAGATATCTTAATTAATGATGACATAATAACCTTCGAAAATACGGGAATTGATGAAGATTACATGTTAAATGTGATTGAAACGAGTATTTTTGAAGTCATAAAAAAACTTGATTTAATGAGAAAAAATGAGGGGGAAGCACTCTACCAGGATCTTGATTCAAATATCCAAAAACTTTCAGCTGTTGTTTCTGAAATTGAAATATACAGTAAGACGATTGTTGATGAGCAGAAGAAAAGACTTTTGGAAAATATATCCAAGATTTTAGATAAAAATATTTCAGTCGATGAAGACAGATTGGCGAATGAGGTTGCCTTTTTAGCTGATAAAGCGGACATTAATGAAGAAATAACCAGGTTGAAAAGCCATTTTGTTCAATTTACAAAGGCGATGAAATCATTAAATCCGGTGGGTAAACAATTGGATTTTATATCACAGGAGATGTTGAGAGAAACAAATACGATAGGTTCAAAATCTTCAAAAATTGAAATAACGCAGAAAGTGATAGAGGGAAAATCAATTATTGAAAAAATAAAAGAACAAGTGCAAAATGTAGAATAGGAGTTAATTTTGGAAGGATTTTTGTTAGTGATGTCCGGCCCTTCCGGGGTAGGAAAAGGTACGATTGTAAAAGAAATTTTAAAACAAAGACATGATACTGTAGTAAGTATATCTGTCACAACAAGGTATAAAAGAGATGGAGAATTGGACGGAAGAGATTACTTCTTTGTATCGGAAGATGAATTTGAAAACATGGTTAATAATAAAAAATTATTGGAGTATGCAAGTGTTCACAATAATCATTATGGCACACCAAAAGAATTTGTCGATAAAATGATAAGTGAAGGTAAGGTAGTAATTCTTGAGATAGATGTTCAAGGTGCGGAGCAGATTAAAAAAACTTATGAAAATGCAATTTATGTATTTGTTATTCCGCCACGAATGAAAGATATTCATGAGAGGCTGAAGAAACGCGGTACGGAAGATGAAGAAAAAATCAAACTCAGATTAGAAAATTCAAAAAAAGAATTTGACCATATTAAAGATTATGACTATTTTTTAGTAAATGACAAAGTGGAGTATGCGACTGAAAGATTGCACCATATTATTGAAGAAGAAAAGGAGATTAGAAGAAAATGATAAATCCATCATTCAGAGAACTTGAAGAAATTAGTAAATCGAGATATAGAATAGCCATGATGGCGGCTAAAAGAGCAAAGCAAATAATTGACGGTGATAAACCGATGATAAAGGGCAAAGGAGTTAAACCTGTAACAATTGCAATAAATGAGATTATGGCAGGAAAAATTGAAAGAGAGGAAGACTAATGCTTAAGGGCAAAAAAATTCTTATTGGAGTGACAAGTGGAATTGCTATTTACAAAGTATTAGATTTAATAAGTAAGCTTAGGAAACTGGAAGCAGAGGTACAGGTCATTATGACTGAAGCAGCCACAAAGTTTATAAACCCGATCGCGTTTGAAACCATTTCTGACAATCCTGTATATGTGGACATGTGGGTTCATCCTAAGAAAGTTTTACATGTAGATATAACCAATGATGTAGATGTGTTTTTGGTAGCACCTGCAACAGCAAATACCATGGCAAAGGTAAATGCGGGATTAGCCGACAATCTTCTTACATCCGCAATATTGGCTTCCAAGGCTCCGGTTGTATTTACGATTGCGATGAATACCAATATGTTGCTAAATCCTATAACTCAAAGAAATATCTCCGATTTAAAGGCGTTGGGATATTCATTTATAGATTCAAATGAAGGGCAATTGGCATGTAATACATTTGGTAAGGGAAGAATGGCTGAGCCGTTGGAAATAATTGATTACTTGGATTATTTTTTAACCGAAAAAGATCTGCTTGGAAAAAAGATAATAGTTACGTCGGGAGCTACAATTTCCAGAATGGATCCGGTTAGATTCATAACAAATGATTCAAGCGGAAAAACGGGATATGAAATCGCCAGACAGGCCAGAAATAGGGGAGCCGATGTAGTTTATATAACGGGAAGAGTTCAAACACCGGATTTGAGCATGGTAAGACAAATAAAGATTGAGGAAAATACTCAACTTTTAAATGAAATAGAAAATGAGTTTTACAACTCGGATTCATTAATTATGGCTGTAGCTCCCGTAGACTTTTCTTTTGCTGAAAAATTTAATCAAAAGATTAAAAAAACTAGTGAAAATGTAACTTTTTCCATGGAAAAAACCACTGATATTTTGAAATATTTCGGCGCCAAAAAAAACGGTCAGAAAATAATCGGTTTTGCGGCGGAGACCGAAAATGTTATTGAAAACGCCAAAAATAAACTTGAATCAAAAAATGCCGATTTCATTGTTGCAAATGATGTAAGCAAGATTGGAGCAGGTTTTAATTATGATACCAATATTGTCAGCCTGATAAGCAAAGAATTTGTAAAAGAATATCCGATAATGTCAAAGAGAGAAGTTGCCGATATTATTTTGGATCTGTTGGTATAAAGATGCTGTATGATGTTATTATTAGAAGTAAAAGTTCATATTTAGATGAAATATATACCTATGAATTCGATGGATATATAGAGAGAGGTTGTAGAGTAATTGTGCCTTTCGGGAGAGGAAATTCTCAAAAACTTGCAATAGTTATTTCTGATAATGTGAACAATACAAATATTAAAACCAAGAAGATATTAAAAGTTTTAGATTCCAAATCTCTGATTTCTGATGATTTAATAAATACCGCATTGTATATGGTGAAAAATAATATTTCCGATTATTCATCCGCTTTTGCTACAATACTGCCTCCCGGGAGCATTGAAAGTATTACGGAATACTATTATTGCGAAGGAAATATTGAGGGTGAGTTGTTTAAATATTTAAGTGAACCTAGAAAGTATGAAGAAATAGCATCTGTTTTTAAGAATAAATATTCAAAAACAATGCTCAATAAACTTGTAGATGAAAGTTCATTATCAAAGTATGTTGATTTCAATAAAAAAGCCAGCGAGAAATATATGGAATACTTTGAAATAATTGATTCTGATTTCGAGGGTAAAATCAGAAAAAATTCTACAAAGCAGTTGGAAGTGTTGAAGTACCTTAAAGAAAGAGGAAAGATAGACAAAATAAATATATATTCAAAGTTTGGCAATATATCTTCGATTTTGAATAATTTGTCGGAAAAACAAATTATACTCAAGACTAAAAAGCGCATTTTTAGGAATGTATTAAATACCGATTTTGAAAAGTATTATTCACATACATTGAATGAAGAACAACAAAGAGCGTTTGAAGAAATTATTTATTCAGATGATTTGCAATTTTTATTAAAGGGGGTTACAGGCTCGGGAAAGACTGAAGTGTACCTTCAAATTGTTCAAAGATATTTAGAATCGGGTAAGGAAGCTATAATTTTGGTTCCTGAGATTTCATTAACTCCACAAACAATTGCAAGATTTAGAGGCAGATTCGGAAATGACATTGCGGTTTTACACTCTAGATTAAGTATAAGTGAAAGAGCGGATCAGTGGAAATTAATCAAGAACAAAGAGGTGAAGATAGTCGTAGGAGTCAGATCTGCAATTTTTGCTCCATTTGATAATTTGGGAATAATCATAATTGATGAAGAGCATGAAGATAGCTATAAATCAGATAAAAATCCTAAGTATAATGCTATAGACATTGCTTTTTTCAGAGCTGAACAGCAAAATTGTAAGGTGCTTTTAGGAACTGCTACACCATCACTGGCTACCATGTATAAGGTAGAACGAAAAAAAATAAAGATGCTCACTATAGAAAAAAGAGTCAACTCTTCAAATATGCCTGAAGTGCATGTTGTGGATATGAGAGAAGAGCTTAAACTCAATAATTTTACCATGTTTTCCAATTTGTTGAAAAACAAGATTGATAAAGCATTGGAAAACAGGAAACAAGTCATTCTATTTTTAAATAAAAGAGGACATACTTCCTTTGTCTTTTGTAGGTCATGTGGATATGTACACAAATGTGAAGCTTGTGATGTAGCTATGACATATCACAAGTATAATGACAGATTAATATGTCATTATTGCGGTAGAACGGCACTGAAATCTAAAACTTGCATAAATTGCGGAAGTAAATGGATAAAGGAATTTGGAGCAGGAACCGAGATGTTGGAAGAGCAAACCAAGGAACTTTTTCCAAATGCGAAAGTCTTTCGGATGGATGCGGACACTGTAACTGGTAAACATGATTACGAAAAAGTTTATGATAAAATGAAAAGTAATGAAATAGATATTTTAATAGGGACACAGATGTTGGCGAAGGGCTTGGATTTTCCAAATGTCACGGTAGTCGGTGTAGTATCTGCGGACATCGGACTTAATATTCCGAATTTCAGAGCTGCGGAAAAAACATATTCTTTAATAACTCAAGTTTCCGGAAGAGCGGGAAGAGGCGATTCAAAGGGAGATGTTATTATTCAAACTTATGAACCTGAAAATCCAGCTATAAAATATTCGGCAACTAACGAATATTTTGAGTTCTATAGAAGAGAACTGGTAAATAGACAAAATTTTTCGTATCCGCCATTTTTTAAGATTCTAAATATTAATATATCTTCTCTGGATAGAGAGTATGCTATAAAATATGCAAGGAACCTAATTTTGGCGACGAGAGAATTTATAAGAAATGAGAATATTGAGCTGAAAGAGATGACAGGACCGACTCCGAGTGTGATTGAAAGAGTCAATAACAGGTATAGATTTGATATAATTATCAAATCGTTTAATAAAGAAATATTAATAAAAATAAGCGAGTTTTTAAGAAATCAAAAGAAAGACGCTAAAGTATATATAAATTACAAACTTGAAGAAGATTAGGAGGTAATATGGGATTAAGAACTATTAGAATTGACGGAGATCCGTTACTGAGAAAAGTATCAAGAGAAGTTAAAGAAGTTGATGATAGAATTAGGTTATTACTGGATGACATGGTGGAAACAATGCATCATGCAAACGGAATAGGCCTTGCCGCTCCTCAAGTAGGAATACTTAGAAGAGTAATCGTTGTGGATGTAGGCGAGGGAATTTATAAGATGATAAATCCTGAAATCCTTGAGAGAGAAGGAAGTGATATACAAATAGAGGGTTGTCTTTCAATACCCGGTTTTAACGGAACGGTTGAAAGACCGACAAATATAAAAGTTAAATACCTTGACGAAAATTCGGAAGAGAAAATAATTGAGGCTGAAGATTTATTCGCAAGATGCATTTGTCATGAAATTGATCATCTTAACGGGGTTTTATTTACTGATATCTTTATTGATGAAGTAAATCTTTCAGATATGGAAACGGAAAATGAATAAGAAAATTATTTTTATGGGTACGCCCGAGTTTGCCGTAAAACCTCTTACAAGCCTCCATGAATCCGACAAAATAGATATTGCCCTTGTGATTACAGGGAAAGATAAAAAAAGATCAAGGAATAAATATGAGCCTACACCTGTAAAAATAAAGGCGGTGGAATTAGGAATACCTACTTACGAGCCTGAGGATGTAAACTCGGAAGAATCATTGAGGATCATAGATGATATAAATCCTGATTTCATCGTTGTAATCGCCTACGGGCAAATGATCAAAAATCATTTATTAAGTAGATATAAGGACAGAATTATAAATATTCATTCTTCTCTTTTACCTAAGTATAGAGGCGCCGCTCCCATGCAATTTGCAATCTTGAACAAAGAAAAAGAGACGGGAGTATGTTCAATGTTGATTGAGAAAAACATGGATACGGGAGATGTACTGAATTGTAGGAAGATATCTTTGGATGAAAATTCAAATATAGAATTTGTTCACGAAAAACTTTCAATTTTAGCCGGTGATTTAATAGTTGATACCATACTTAATTATGAAAAATTATATAATAGCAGAATGGTACAAAATCACGAAGAAGCGACTTATTCGGGCAAAATTACAAAGGATATGGGGCATATATCTTTTTTTGACTTATCCGAAGATATTCAAGCTAAAATAATGGCTTTTTCTTCGTGGCCTGGAACATTTGCAATATATAAGGATGCGAATATAAAAATTCATAATATATCCACAATTGAAAAGTATAATGATGTCGAGGAGGGAAAGATATTTGCAGTTAACAATGAGGGCATTTACGTAAATTCAAAAGACAAATGTATCATTATAAAAGAAATACAGTTTCCCGGAAAGAAGAGAATGTCAGTATCTCAATTTTTGTTGGGAAACAATATAGAAATAGGAGAAATTTTTAAATAGGAGGACTATATGGATCAATTTTTACTATTTATTTTACTTATTGTATCAATAATTATTTCATTATATGCACAATTAAAAGTTACTTCGAATTTTAATAAATATTCTAAGGTAGAGTCAATAAAGGGGTATACGGGTGCGGAAGTCGCAAAACTTATGTTGGACAGAAGAGGGATTTATGATGTTGCGGTACAGTCAACACCGGGCTCACTTTCCGATCACTACGATCCCAAAAGTAAAACCGTGAGACTGTCGGAGGATGTTTATGGAGAAACTTCAATTGCGGCTGTATCTGTAGCTGCTCATGAAGTCGGACACGCCATACAACATAATGAGGAGTATGCATTTTTTAGATTTAGATCTTTACTTGCACCGGTTGTTCAATTCACAAACAGGTTTATATTTGTATTGATTTTTATCGGAGTATTTTTTCAATTGACCAGATTGTTTGATATTGGAATAATATTCTTTGCTTTGACATTATTGTTCCAAATTATAACTTTGCCGGTTGAGTTTGATGCGAGCAGAAGAGCATTATATAATTTGGAAGCGGACGGATTTATAACCAGAGAAGAAATCAGAGGTTCAAAAAAAGTTTTGGGTGCTGCAGCTTTGACTTATGTCGCGGGAACTTTGGTTTCATTAATTCAATTGCTAAGACTAATGGCAATGAGAAATAGAGATTAAGTAAATCAGCAGTAAACTGCTGATTTATTTAATGTGTTTTTATTTTAGGAGGATATTATTAAAACTAGAGAAAAAGCTATAGTAACTCTTGGGAGAATATTTGAAAATGAAGAGTTTTCTACTGAGGCGATAAAGCATTCCGTAAAAGGTTTAGATGTTAGAGATCAACAATTTCTTAGACAGTTGGTATATGGTGTTGTGGAAAATAAAATATATATTGATTATATAATAAGCAATGCCTCGTCAATTAAATTAAATAAATTGAACAATGAGGTTTTAAATTCCTTGAGATTGGGAGTTTATGAACTCTATTTTTTAAGCAGTAAAAATTATGCTGTAATCAATGAAATTGTCAATTATGTAAAGAAAATCAATTTCAAATCAAAAAATTTTGTAAATGCGGTTTTGAGAAATATAGATAGGGATAAAGGAAAATTTGAAAATTTAGATAAACTGAGTCCTGATGATTACTTAAGTGTTAAATACTCGTTTAATACGGATTTAGTAAAATACTTAATTAATGTTTACGGCAATGAAAATGTGGAAAAGGTACTTGAAAACTTAAATAAAAAACCGATATTCAGTATTAGAGTTGACACTAACAAAATAAGTAAAAATGATTTAATGTACAGATTGAATCGATACGGATTGGAAGTAACACATTCAGAAATTTCAAGAGATTGTTTAATTATTAAAAATCCTGTTAATATTACTGAATTTAAAGAGTTTGAGGAAGGATATTTTACTATTCAAGACCAAGCAAGTATATTGGTTTCAGAAATCCTAAATCCTTCAGAAAATGCAAAAATTCTTGATTTATGTGCTGCTCCGGGATCCAAATCTACACATTTGGCTCAAATATCTAAAGATAATTCACACATTGTTTCCAATGATATATCCGAGTCAAAATTGTATAAAATTCATGACAATTTCAACAGGATGAAATATAAAAATTACGAAACATCAGCCCACGATGCAAGGAATCCGAATGAAAAATGGGTTGAAGGATTTGATTATATTTTAGTTGATGCACCTTGTTCGGGAATAGGTGTTATAAAAAGAAAACCCGAGATAAAAATAAACAGAAGCATGAACGATATAAAAGAATTGGCAAAAATTCAGGAACAGATTCTTGAAAATTCTTATAAATATTTGAAAAAAGGCGGATATTTAGTTTATAGTACATGTACTGTCGGTGAAATTGAAAATGAGAATAATATTGAAAAGTTTTTGAAAAATCACAAGGACATGGAAATCTTGGAACAAAAAGGTGAAAAATATTTAAATATTTCTTTACTTGATTCAGATTCGGACGGATTTTTTATATGCAAAATGAAAAAGAAATTATAAATATGTTATAATTAGATGAGGTAAATATGGAGAAAATACAACTTAACTCTTTAAAGCTTTCTGAGCTTGAACAATTTTTTTTAGATATAAATGAAAAAAAATACAGAGCAAGACAACTTTTTGAATTTTTGCATAAAAAGAAAGAGTTTGATTTGGAAAATATTACTGTTTTCAGCAAGGATTTAATTTCGAAAATTTCAGATATAGCTTATGTCAACACTCCCAATATTTTAAGAGTTTATGAATCGGCTTTAGACAATACAAAAAAATTTCTAATCAGATTGGAAGACAAAAATATAATTGAGACTGTCTTTATGGGATATGGTGACAGAAATACTCTTTGTATTTCCTCTCAAATAGGTTGTAAGATGGGATGCAGTTTCTGCGCTTCTACAAAGGCGAAATTTGTAAGAAATTTGTCTGAGGCGGAAATTCTTTCTCAGATTTATTTGGTAGAAAATTTTTTGGGAGAAAATATTAACAATATTGTATATATGGGAATTGGCGAACCATTAGATAATTTTGAAACCACCGTTAATTCTATTTTGATTTTAAATGACAGATTCGGGAAAAATTTAAGCCAAAGAAGTATAACTGTTTCTACGAGCGGTTTGGTTGACAAAATTTATGATTTGGCTAATTTAGATCTTTCGATAAATTTGGCTATATCTTTACATTATCCATTTGATGAACAAAGAAGTTTATTTATGCCAATTAACAGGAAATATGGGCTATCTCAACTTATAGAAGCTTGCGAATATTATTTTGATAAAACAGGAAGAAGAGTTAGTTATGAGTATGTATTAATCGAAGGTTTGAACGATTCGGATTCTCATATAGATAAATTGTCGAAGATGTTTGAGAATAAAAATATACATATTAATTTGATACCATTGAATGAAATTGAGGAATTTAAGTATAACTCTTTGAGAGCGGATAAGGCTAAGGAATTTCAGAAAAAGCTTTCAAAAGTAGGGTTGAATTCTACAATACGACAGAAAAAAGGTGAAGATATCGAGGGCGCATGCGGACAACTGAGGATATCTTATGAAAGTGGTGAAAATATATGAAATACTATTCCATTACCGATATCGGAAAAGTCAGAGAAATAAATGAAGATAACTATGCCAACTACATAGGTTCAAGGTTTTCATTATTTGTGGTAGCTGACGGCATGGGAGGACATAACGCCGGTGAGGTTGCGTCCAAATTGGCTGTTGAGTCGGTAAGAGATTATGTTATTAAAAATAAAAATACAAATGATTTTGAAAAACTTTCCATGGACTCAATGAAGTACGCAAATGATCAGATAATTGCCATGGCAAATAAAGATCAAAATCTTGAAAATATGGGAACTACCGCTGTTTCGGCGATTGTACACGAAAACAAATGTTATGTTTCCAATGTGGGGGATAGCAGACTCTATTTAATAAGAGACGGCAAAATATCTCAGATTACAAAAGATCATTCCTATGTTCAAGAACTTATTGATGAAGGTTTGTTGACTTTGGAAGAAGCAAAATTCTTTTCCAAAAAGAATTATATAACAAATGCTTTGGGATCGGATAATAATGATTTTGAAATAGCAATATATACGGTAGAATTGAAAAACAAGGACAGAGTTTTGCTTGTCACTGACGGACTGACATCAATGGTGGATGACGATGAAATACTTGATTTATTCAGTTTGGATTTGGATTTGAAAGAGACAGCTGAAATTTTGGTATATATGGCTAATTCAATGGGTGGATATGACAACATAACATTAACTTTATTTACTTATGAGGAAGAATAAATGAAAGGAATATTACTTAATAATAGATATCAGATAAAGGATGTTATCGGTGTGGGCGGAATGGCGTATGTTTATGAAGCTTATGATACAGTCCTGGAAAGAAATGTAGCTATTAAAATTTTAAGAGATCAATTTAATGACAATGAAGAAGTCATAAATAAATTAAAAGCGGAGGCAACATCATCTGCATCTATTGTAGATGAGAACATAGTTTCAATATTCGATGTTGGAAGTACTGAAATTGACGGGAAAACTGTAGACTATATCGTGATGGAAAAAATCAATGGAAGAACATTGAAAGATATTATTGAAAAAGAAGCTCCGCTGTCTGAAGACAGAATACTTTACTATGCAAAACAAATCGCCAAAGCGCTTCAAACCGCGCATAGATACGGTTTAGTGCATAGAGATATAAAACCTGCCAATATTCTTATTACCGAAGATGACAAAGTTAAAGTGGTGGATTTCGGGATTGCACATGTATCCAGCGAGGCTACAATCACTTACACCAGTTCAATACTCGGAACGGTTCATTATATATCTCCCGAACAGGCAAAAGGACATAGTATTGATTCAAGATCTGATTTGTATTCTTTCGGGATTGTTTTATATGAAATGGCAACGGGAAAAGTTCCTTTTGATGGGGATACACCTGTCAGTATTGCTATAAAACACATTCAGGAGACACCGGTACCGATAAGAAATCTTAACCCCGGAATTTCTGAATCATTGGTTATTATAATTAGGAATCTGTTGGCTAAAGACATGGAAAATCGTTACAAAACAGCTTCAAATTTAATTATTGATATTGATAAATGTATTCAGAGAAGAGAAGTAAAAAAACTGGATGATACTGAAAAATTTGAAAACATTGACATAAACAGCAAGCAGGTTAAGTATTCAACAAAAAAGGAAATGATTGAAGACAAATCCGATAAAAATAGGATATCAAGAATCGGCATTATTTTTTATGCTATTTTAGTTCTGGTATCAATGGGTTTTATTTATGTTTTAGCAAACGGATTTGAATCGGGTGGTAAAACTGCTGAAGAAAGGATTGAAGTTCCTAATGTTATAGAGTTTGAAGAAAAAGATGCAATAACAAAGTTGGAAAATCTTGGGCTGAAAGCGGAAATAGAGGCGAGAGAATATGACGATCGTATAAAAGAAAATCAAGTTATAAATCAATCTATAAAGTATAATACGGAAGTAAAAAAGGGCACGATTGTCAAATTGGTAATCAGTAAAGGTAGAGAAAAAGTAGAAGTACCTAATTTAATAGGACTTGATTATCAGATAGTTGAAAAATATCTCAAGGATAATAATTTGGAAGTGGGCTCTTTGAAGAAAAAACATGATGATAAACCTCTAAATCAAGTTATTGAGCAGAATCCTGAAAAAGGAGAAATGGTTGTAAAGGGATCCAAGGTGGATATTACTATAAGCCTGGGACCAAAAGAAGAACCTGTTATAGTTCCTAATGTAAATGGACTTACTCAGTCTAAGGCTTTAGAAACTCTTATAAATTCCGGACTTAATCCGACAAATATAACGCAGGAACATAGCGATGATGTTAAAGAGAATCACGTAATTTCTCAATCGATAGCTGCCGGTACAAAGGTAAAAAAAGACAGTGACATAAGTATAATTATTTCTTTAGGAAAAGCAAATAAACAAGAACCTGATCCACCTAAAGAAGAGGATGACAATTCAAAAAAGCCTGAAAAACCGAAGGATGATGAAAATAAGGTTAAAGATAAGGAGTTCACTTTTAAACTTAACTTACCTTTAAATATGGAAAATGATAAATTTAAAGTTGAAATTATCAATACCAATGATAAAAAAGTTCTTCTTTCAAAAGAATATAATAAGAAAGATGCGGTTGAAGGTTATATTTTGGTTAAATTAAAAGCACCATCGGATGCAGTTTTTGAAGTGTATTATGACGGAAAGTTGACAACTACTAATCATGAATAGAGAAGGTATAATTATAAAATCACAAAAAGAGTTGTACTATGTACAGTCAGACAATATCATTTATAAATCCAAGGCAAGAGGTCTTTTCAGAGAAAGAAATTTAAAGCCTTTGGTTGGCGATAGGGTTGTAATTCAAGTATTAAATGACAAAGAGGCATATATAGAGGAGATTTTTGACCGAAAAAGTGAAATAGTCAGACCTCCTGTTGCAAACATAAATCAAATATTACTGGTTCAAAGCTTGATTAAGCCCAAAATTAATTTTAATATATTCGACAAATATTTAGTGATGTTGGAACACTTAAATCTACCTTTGATCATTGTAGTCAACAAATCTGATTTGGTGAGCGAAGAATTGAAAAATGAGTTTATGGAAATTTATTCAAAAACAGGATATAAAATTATATTTACAAGCAGTGTTGATGAGGAAGGCATAGAAGAATTGAGGAAGTGTTTACAGGGTAATATAAGTGTTTTGGCAGGTCCTTCAGGAGTAGGAAAATCATCATTATTGAATAAGTTGTCAGAGGATATAAATGTCCAAACCGGTAGTATAAGCAATAAAACTTCCAGGGGAAAGCACACTACCAGACATTCTGAATTGTTCACACTTGATGAGGATTCATTTATCCTTGACACTCCGGGATTTACATCTTTGAATCTTGATTTTATAGAAAATCCGTATTTAGTGGAAAAGTTTTTTCCTGAGTTTTCAAAATATGTAAATGAATGTAAATTTAGTAATTGTCAACATATAAATGAGCCTATATGTGGGGTTAAGCAAGCTCTCAAAGAAAATAAATTAAGCAAATCAAGGTATGAAAACTACCTGTCAATAAGACAAGAAATACTGTCAAAAAGGAGATATTAATGATTGAACTATCACCATCGCTATTGTCGGCAAATTTTTATAATTTAGAAAATGATTTGGAACAATTGAAAAAAACTCAAGTAAAATATTTACATTTGGATATAATGGATGGTAATTTTGTCCCGAATATTTCGTATGGTCCAATGATACTGAAGCATCTTAGAGACAAATGTGATTTTGTTTTTGATACTCATTTAATGATAGAAAATCCCGACTACTACATAAAAAATTTTGTAGATTCGGGTGCAGATATAATATCAGTTCATCCTGAGACTACAAAACATTTACACAGAACACTTAAGCTTATAAAAAGCTATGGAAAGAAAGCGGGAGTGGTGCTCAATCCTCATACCCATGAGAGCGTTCTGAAATATCTTATGAATGATGTAGATTTGATTTTGGTCATGAGTGTTAATCCGGGATTCGGAGGTCAATCATTTATTCCGGAGAGTATTGAAAAAATTAGAAACATCAGAAAAATGATTAATTCATCGGGGAGAGGTATTATACTTGAAGTTGACGGAGGAATAAAAAAGGATAATGCATCTCAAGTTATTGAAGCCGGAGCAGATTTATTAGTTTCAGGATCAGGTGTTTTCAACAAAGAAGGTATTTCTAAAAATGTCAACGATTTTTACGAATTATTTAAAAGATATTGATGCAATAATTATTGGGGGCGGAAAAATAATATCCTATGAGGATAATAGGGAGATTTTTTCCGTGGATGTAATATGTGTTGATAGGGGAGTTGACTATGCTTTCAAAAATGGCATTGATTTTAAAATAGCTGTCGGAGATTTTGATTCCTGTAGTGAAGAGAGCATTTCATATATAGAATTTCAAAAAATAAATACTCTTAAATTTGATAGGGAAAAAGATTACACGGATCTTGAGTTGGCTATAAATTATGTAAGGGATAAGAATTACAAAAGGGTTTTATTGCTTGGATGCACGGGAACCAGATTAGACCATACTCTTTCGAACATAAATCTATTGGCAAAACATTCTGATGATAAATTGAATCTTTTGATTTTGGATGACAATAATTTATTGCAGATTGTAAGAAAAAGAATTTATTTAAAGAAGTCAGAGCTTAATATTTCCATTCTGCCTACTCATGAAGATTCGATTTTTTCAATCTACGGTTCCAAGTGGGAGCTTAACGATCACTATATTGAATATGGTTCTTCATTGACAATTTCAAATGAATTTAAAAGAGATGTTGAGATTGAAGTTAAGAAGGGATCGATATTGTTATTTTTAAGTAAAGATTAAGTGGAAAGTCATAGACTTTCCACTTTTATAATGTTTTCAATAAGTTTCAATTTATCTTTTCTTTTCAATTTTTTGATTTTATATTCCAATTTCATAGCATCATTTTTGTCGTTGCATTCATGATGAAAAACAAGAGTGACAGGGATTCTTGACCTTGTGTATTTTGAACCCTTTTTGGAATTATGCATTGCAATTCTTTTTTCTAAATCAAATGTGTAACCCGTATAAAGCGTGTTGTCGGAACATAAGAGAATGTAAACATAAGCTTTTTTATTCATATTCGTCATATCCATTTATCGAACTGTATATGGATTCCTTAGAAAAACCTCTTGAAGCAAGGTAACGATAGGCTTTTTGAAATTCTTGTCTGTCTAATTTTTTTTCTCCGTATTTCATCTTAAAACAATGTCGACAGTTATCAAACTCGATATTATTATCGAAATTCTCCATGGCTTCCAGAATAATATCCTTTGGAACTCCTTTGACACTTAGTTTAAATATAGTTTTTTTTCTACTTTCCTTTTTAAGTATCAATGAGTTAGTAATATAGTCCAAAGCATATTCTCTGTCATTTAGGAAGCCCAAATTTTTGTAATGTTCAATTATCTTGTTACATATTTCAGATGAGAAATTTTGACAGATTAATTTGTTGTAAACTTCCTGAACGGTTTTTCTATTTTTTAGATATTTATACACAATTTTATTTGCTTTTAAAAAGTCGTTGCAATATGCTATTTTCGAGAAAAGCTCTTCTGATACTTCAGTATCTTCGCTCAAGTTGTTTTTTGCATAAAACTCATAATCAACAATATATATATTCTCATCAATATTAATTTTAAATGCCGCCTGTTTTTCATCATACAAAATTTGTTTTAAAATCATTTTAGAAATTTAAGTATATATCCGGATACATATAAAATCATAACTATTACAGGTAAGATATAGCTTAAATAAAATTTTACATTATATCTGAATTTTATACCTTCTCCTTTATTAACTTCATTGATAAATTTTTCGTATCCCCAACCTCTTTTGCTTATTACAAATATTATCATCAGAACAGCTCCAAGCGGTAAAAGATTTGCACTTACTAAAAAATCATATATGTCAAGAACTACCGATCCTTCGCCGAAAGGTTGGAAATTTTTCCAAACATTGAATCCCAGAATTACAGGAATGGAACCAAGTATAACTACAAAGAAATTTATCAGTATTGATTTAATTCTTGATGATTTAAATAATCCCATGTAGTTTTGTATCATTTCTTCAAAAGTGGCAATAACCGTTGAAAGTGCCGCAAATGCCAAGAAAATGAAGAATATCGTACCCCATAAATTCCCATAAGGAATATGTTTAAAAACTTCAGGTATTACTATGAATACCAGTCCAGGACCTGCTTTTTGATCAATAGAAAAAGCGGTAGTTGCCGGAAATATTATTAATCCCGCCATTATTGCAACAAATGTATCAAGCAATATTATGGAAATTGAGCTTGAAAAAAGACTTTTTTCATTGGTTGATTTAGCACCGAAAGTAGCTATTGAACCGATACCGATACTAAGTGTAAAAAATGCCTGATTCATAGCTTCATACACAACTCTGAAAAAACCGACATCTTTTATTGCATTCAAATCAGGGATCAAATAAAATTTAAAACCTTCCATCGCATTATTTAGTGTGAAACTGTTAATAACCAATAAGAATATTGAAAATAATAATAGTATCATCATCTTGGAAGTTATATTTTCAACCCCCTTGTTAAATCCTATTGACAATATTACGAAACACATAAAAATTACCAATATCGTAAACATGAGCATTTCGATAGGGTTATTCAGCATGTTTCCGAAATTCATAGGTATATCGGAAGTAGGATTAATTTCTCCTGTGATGAATTTAAAAACATAATTTAAAATCCAACCTGCTATTACAGTATAAAAAAACATCAGAATATATGTTCCGAAAAAGCTCAACCAGCCAACTTTTTTCCAACTATCATTTTTAGATAAAGCGTAAAAACTTTCTTTTGGTGAAGTTCTGCTCGCTCTGCCGATTGCAAGTTCAACATTAACCATAGGGATACCTATGATAACTAAAAATAGCAAGTAAAATAAAACAAAAATTGCGCCCCCATATTTCCCTACAACATAAGGGAAACGCCAAACATTTCCAAGTCCTATTGCCGATCCTGCCGACAATAATATTAAACCATATTTAGTTTTTAGTCTTTCATTATACATATCTGCCTCCCATTTATAATAGATAGAATAATACTTATTTTACATACTGTCAAAAAATATATTAAATTTATATAAAAATTACATTAGATTTATATAGATTGATAGTGAATTAAGATAGAATCTATGTTAAAATATTACTATAAAAATTTAGGAGGAGAGTATGGGACTAATACGAGCAACAATTGATTCTATCGGAGGTTCATTTAATGAACAATTCGCAGAGGCAATAAGACCCATTGACCTTAGTAAAGGGGTAATTTTTACTAAAGGTGGAAAAATTCGTCAAGGAGACAAAAGAGATAATAACTACAAAGGAGCATCCGATGTAATTACCAACGGCAGTTTGATACATGTGCCTGAAAATACATGCATGCTTTTGGTAGATAACGGAGCAATGGTGGGAGTTTCTTCCGAGCCCGGCAACTATCAAGTAAGCAATTCGAGTGCACCTTCAATTTTTGGAGATAATTTATGGGATACTGTAAAGCACACTTTTACAAGGTTTAAATTCTCCGGAATAGAACCTTCTATGCAAGAAGTATTTTATGTCAATCTTCAAGAAATAACAGATATAAAATTTGGTACTCCAACTCCGGTAATGTATTATGATTCAAATTATGATATGGATTTGGAGGTAATGGTCCATGGAGCGTATTCAATAAAAATTAGAGATCCAATCCTATTTTACAAAGAATTTGTTCCAAAATCAGCTACTAAAATAACTGTTGAGAATTTGAGCGAACAATTGAAAGCGGAATTTTTGGACGGATTACAAACTGCAATAGGTATGTTGTCCACGGATGGAATTAGAATTTCTCAATTGAGTTCAAAGACCACCGAAGTAAGCCAAAAGATGTCGGATGTATTGGATGCTAAATGGTTGGAAATAAGAGGTTTGGAAGTTTTATCCGCAGCAATACAAGGAATAAGATATACCGAAGAATCTCAAAAAATTCTTACTATCCGTAACCAAGGTTCAGCACTTAGCGACGCGAAAATTAGACAGGGATATGTTCAAGGAGCTATGGCTCGCGGATTTGAGGCTGCAGGTTCAAATGAAGCGGGTGCAACAAATGCATTTTTAGGTATGGGATTTGGAATGAATGCAGGTGGCGGCATGTTTGGTGAAATAGTAAAATCCAACCAAGATGAGATTAATAGCCAAAGAAACCCTCAACCTCAGCAACAAGCTCAACCAAGCGCTCAACCTCAACAAAATGCCGTTTCAAGTTGGAATTGTCCTGAATGTTCCAATGTTAATACAGGTAAGTTCTGTTCGAATTGCGGAGCTAAAAAACCTGAAGTTGAGGCGGGAGGTTTTTGTGGAAACTGCGGTAGCAAATTGAGTGTTCCAAGACCTAAATTCTGTCCTGAATGTGGTCAAAAGACTGAGTAGGTGAATCATGGGGGTATACAGCTATAAATGTCCGAACTGTGGAGCCAGCCTAAAATACAGTCCTACAGAAGCTAAATTAAATTGTGAGTATTGCGGTTCTTCTTTTACTCAATCTGAAATTGATGAAAGAGTTAAGTCAAATCCTGACTTAATTGATGAATCAGTTGATAATGAGCATGAAACAGAAGAGAACGGTAGAATAAAAGGATATAACTGTAACAGTTGTGGAGCCGAAGTTGTTACGGATGATACGACACTGACAACTTTTTGCTATTACTGCCATTCTCCGGTTGTACTTACAGACAGAGCGAAGGGAGATTTTCAACCTGATAAAGTAATTCCGTTTAAATTTGACAAGGAAGAAGCGACAAATAGGTTTTTAAGCTGGGTGAGCAAAAAAAGATATGTTCCTAAAAGTTTCTATTCAACTTCTCAATTAGAAAATATTACGGGAATGTATTTACCTTATTGGGAAGTGGATGCAAATTATAGGATGAATGTATCGGGAACGGGATATACCAAGAAAGTTAGGAGAGTAGGTGATACCGAATATACGGATACATCATCATACAAGGTTGTAAGAAATGGCGAATTTGGAGTTTCGAATGTTATCGAGTTGGCTTATAAAAAGATTGAAAAGCCGTTGATAGATTCAATTTCACCTTATGATATAGAGAACGCTGAACCATTTAAAGTGTTTTACTTAAACGGATTTTTCAGTGAGACATATGAACTTACGAAAGATGATATTACTCCTGTTATGAATGACAGACTTGAAAAATATAAAGAAGAAGTCGTTAAGTCATTTTTCGATGGATATAATTCATATGAAATTGATTATGAAAATTCGGACGAAATTGACAGAAAATGGAATTATGTCCTACTGCCTACATGGATTATGACATATGATTTTAACAATAAGAAGTATGTTTATGCAATGAATGGGCAAACCGGTAAAGCTTATGGTGATTTGCCTATAGATGACAGACTTATACTTAAGGATGCTGCAATATTCGGTGTAATTATATTTTTAATAGCTTTAGTGGGAGGATATTTCATATGGTAAAGAAATTTTTAAGTATCCTGATGTCAATTTCTATTTTATTTATATTTGCAGGTTCTAATAATGCTCAATCTCAGTACATTGATGATAGAGCAAATTTGTTCAGTGAATCCGCCAAAACGGAGGCAAATAATAAATTGAGCAAATTATTTCAAGCTCACAACATACCCGTATATTTGTTCACTACAGATGAAGACATGGGTGACAATGTTCGAGAGAATGCAGATTCTCAATTAAGAGACAGGGTTGGTGCGGACAAAGATGGAATATTGCTTTTTATAAATAATAGAACAGATAGTAAATATATATATATCACAGCTTCCGGAAATAAAGCCATGAGAATTATGACCGACCAAAATCAAAAGGAATTGTTGAAATCTGTTAAACCGTATTTATCAGATAAAAAATTTGATCAAGCTCTTAGTAAATATGTTGGAGTAGTTTCTGATTTTGTAGAAAAAGGTCCTGTTGCAGGAAATGTTATAGTTCCCGAAAAGTCAATATCTATTTTGGATATTATTGGAGCAGGAGGTGGAGGGCTTTTAGCTTTTTTACTTGCAAAATTCGGAATAAAATATTCAGCAACACCAAAGCCGAGCAATAATGTGTATTCTTTGAGAACTAATCTAGTTCAAAGTGTTGATATTTCGAAAGATTACTTTATTACAACAACAACCACCTCAAGACTGATTCCTAAATCGAGTTCGGGCAGCGGTTCAAGCTCTACAACTACTACGCACAAGTCGTCGGGAGGGGGAACATTCACAGGTTCAGGTGATAAATTTTAATATTGATAGAAGATAAAAAAAACGAGTCCTAAGACTCGTTTTTTGTTCGTATCGGCAAAATCTCAATGAGATTTATAAATGGAAGTGAACAGATATGTAGCTAATTATGATATATGCCTAGGAACGCAAATATCACGAATGAAAACAGTCTGATGAGAATCTTCAGAAAAACCTATGCGGCATAAATGAAGAATTAGTTTAATAAGGAGTTTTCGACGTGTTTGCACTCATAAATTCAAAACTGTTTTCGATGTAAATCTATGTAAGTGGATAATTAAATTGTCCAACCGCATTTAGCACAATGGTAGAAAAATGGTTTGAAAGATCCAAGAATTCTTGGTATAAGGATAAGCCATTGCTTCTAATGCAAAGATTGTTAAGTACTGTAATTAGCGTTCTTGATATTATAATAGGGTTTTGGCGTATTGATGGTAACAAGTGCTTTAACCTAGCAATCAAGAAACATATCATATAATATATTGTACCGACACGAACCTCGAGAGCACTAACTCTCAATATTATTCTAAATGATTTTAGAACTTTTAACAAGTAGGCTGTAAAATTAGAAATTAGTTTCAGACAGATTTATATGAAAATATGATATTTGAAAATATTTTGTTTTATACCTTGACTAATTATATATATTTAGAATAGTATATATAATTAGTCAAGGTATAAAACAAGGAGATTATTGAATTATGGCTGAATTGAAATATGAAATCGTAGAAAATTTAGGAATACTTTCCGTTAACCCAAAAGGATGGAGAAAAGAGTTAAATTTGGTTTCCTGGAATGAGAGAGAAGCTAAATTTGATTTAAGAGAATGGAATGAAGAACATACAAGAATGAGTAAAGGAATAACTTTCACAAGTGAAGAGGCGAGAGTTCTTTATGAAATATTAAAAGAAGAATTTGAAGGGAAGTGATTTGGATTACAAGTTGCTTTTTTTTCAAATTCTTATGCTATAATATGGCATGAGGTAAAATATGATATATGCTATAGCTGATTTACATTTAGATGCGACCAAAGATAAGGATATGAATATTTTCGGACCAAATTGGGATGATTACGAAAATAGAATATTCAGCAATTGGAAAAAGATTGTAAGAGATGAAGATTTGGTCTTAATCCCCGGGGACATTTCGTGGGCAATGAAAGTTGAAAATGCCGTATCGGACTTGAAAAGGATTGAAAAACTTCCGGGAAGAAAAATTCTTCTAAAAGGTAATCATGATTATTGGTGGTCTTCACTTAACAAATTAAATTCATTAGGTTTTAAAACGATTCAATTTTTACAGAATAATTCATTTGTATATAAAGGAATCAGGATTGTCGGTACCAGAGGTTGGATTAGCAGAGATACAAATAATTTTAATGAAAATGATGAAAAAATTTTAAATAGAGAAATAGAAAGGTTAAAACTTTCTATTAACCATAAACCTGAGGAAGATTTTTTCAAAACGATTGCGATGATGCATTATCCTCCTTTTAACAGGGACATGAAACCGAATGAATTTGAGAAATTATTCAAACAATACGGAATAAACATTGTACTATATGGACATATCCACGGACCTGCAGCATTTACAATGCCTGAAGGAGAGATTAACGGAATCAGGTATTATTGTTTATCCGCAGATAAACTAAATTTTATACCGAAGGAGATAGAGTGTGGAGTTTGATATATTTAAAGATTTGGCTTTTGTCGTAGAGTTGGAGAAAATGAAAAGTGTTTTGAGAAGGACGAAGGTATTGAAAACCGAAAGAAGGGAAAATGATGCCGAACATTCTTGGCATATTGCTACAATGTCTTTATTTCTAAGTAAATACTATAAGAATAAAGTAAATGTTGAAAAAGTAATAAAGATGTTATTAATTCATGATTTGGTAGAAATATATGCCGGGGATACATTCGCATATGATGTAAAAGCAAATGAGGAAAAACACAAGCGAGAGCTTTTAGCAGTTGAAAAAATAAAAGGACAACTTACATTTGATAATGCTGAACTGTTTGAAAATTTATGGATAGAGTTTGAAAGTAAAATTACTTTAGAATCCAAGTTTGCAAATTCAATGGACAGATTGCAGCCCATATTGACCAATATTAATGATGGAAACGGCGGTACTTGGAGAGAGTTCGGTGTTACCAAATCCCAAATATTAAAGAGAATTGAGCCTATTAAAGATTTTAATGATGAAATATATGCTTATTTATTGAGCGAAATAAACAAATCAATTGAAAAAGGACATATAATAAATACTTGATTGACATAACTTATCTAAATCATTATAATAAGTTGGACAAAGGAGAGTAGTATGATAGAAGAAAAAGTATTATTGACCAAAGAAGGATATGAGAAACTTAAAACAGAATTAGAGTATCTTGTTACTCAAAAAAGAGGAGAAGTTTCTGAAAAAATTAAGATTGCCAGAGGATTTGGGGATTTATCTGAAAATGCCGAGTATGATGAAGCAAAAGCTGAGCAGGCATCGGTTGAAGAAAGAATAAAAGAATTGGAAAACCAAATTGAAAATGCTGAAATAATTCAAAAAAAAGATAATGATTCCGATGTTAAAAAGGTTAATATAGGAGATACGGTTAAAATTTTAGATTTAAAAAAAGACAAGGAAATGATCTTATCAATAGTTGGTACGATTGAGGCCGATATAGCGGAAAATAAGATATCAAACGAATCTCCTGTAGGAAGAGGACTGTTAAATAAGACTGTAGGTGAAATTGTTGATGTTGTTACTAAAGTAACTACAATTCAATACAAGATTTTAGAAATTGTGAGGTAGTCGGATGCAAGAACTTAACATCAATGAAATGCTTCAAATAAAAAGAGATAAATTGAAAGATTTAAAAGAGTCCGGAAATGACCCTCATCTTATAGAGAAAGTAAATGTCGATACAAAAGCGATAGAAATACTGAATGACTTTGAGAATTTTGAGGGGAAAACAGTTTCTGTAGCCGGAAGAATTCTTGTAAAAAGAGGTCATGGAAAGATAAATTTTATGGTCTTACAAGATGATACGGCAAGAATTCAATTATTTAATAAGATAGATCAGATAGGTAAAGAAAAATATGATCAAGTTAAAAAAATTGATATGGGAGATATCGTTCATGTAGTAGGTGAGGTTGTTAGAACACAAACCGGAGAAATTACTATTTTGACGAAAGAGTTCACATTGCTTACGAAATCCCTACAGATTTTACCTGAAAAGTTTCACGGTTTGAAAGACATGGATTTGAGGTACAGACAAAGATATGTCGATTTAATTGTTAATCCTGAAATTAAAGAAGTGTTCAGAAAAAGAACTAAAATATTATCATCAATTAGAAAATTCCTGGACAGCAGAGGATTCCTTGAGGTTGAAACACCGATATTGAATACCATTGCCGGCGGAGCAAATGCCAGACCGTTTATCACTCACCACAATACTTTGGACATAGATATGTATTTAAGAATTGCAAATGAGCTATACCTTAAAAGGTTAATAGTAGGTGGATTTGACAAAGTGTACGAAATGGGAAGAATGTTCAGAAATGAAGGGATGGACGCTAAACATAACCCGGAATACACCGCTATAGAATTGTATCAGGCATATGCCGACTATGAAGATATGATGGAAATTACCGAAAGCATGGTATCGGAAGTTTGTAAAGAAGTTAACGGGGATACTAAAGTAGAGTATCAAGGGAAAATTATTGACTTTACACCACCTTGGAAAAGAATTACAATGGTGGAAGCGATTAAAGAGTATTCAGGAGTTGATTTTGAAAATATTGAGGATGTTGAGGAAGCAAGGAAAATAGCTAAAGAAAAGAATGTAGAAATAGACGAAGACTCAAAATTGGGAGATATTATAGCCGCGTTCTTTGAAGAGTTTGCCGAAGACAAAATGCAACAACCGACATTTGTGTATCAATACCCCGTTGAAATATCACCGTTGGCAAAAAGAAATCCGAAGAATCCTAAAATGACTCAAAGATTTGAAGCCTTTGTTTTAGGCTCGGAATTGGGAAATGCTTTCAGCGAGTTAAATGATGCTTTAGATCAAAAAGAAAGATTTGAAAGACAAGTTGAACTTAGAGATAAGGGGGATGATGAAGCTCAAATGATGGATACGGACTTCATAAACGCTCTTGAAGTAGGTTTGCCTCCAACGGGAGGTCTTGGTATAGGAATTGACAGATTGGTCATGTTCCTTACAAACCAAACAACAATAAGAGATGTATTATTATTCCCGACAATGAAGCCACTTATCAAACAATCTTCCGACAATGAAGATTCTGAAGAACAGTAAAATGTTATTTTATATTAGAAAACTAAAAAGTATTGTAAAATTTTTACAAATACAGGACCTTATAGTTTAAAATTATAAAATATAAAAATATATGTACGAAGAAAATTTAGAGAATCTAATTTTTAAAATTGAAGTTCAATGATTCAAAATTCTAATAACTCTTTAAATGTTTTTATTTTAAACAAATATTATAATAATTATACTTTTAAAAAATAATATTTTTAGATCAATTACTTGTATTAATTAATATAAATAATTGTAAAATTTTTTAAAATTGTATAAAATAAAAAGTGTGACTATTATAATCAATATTATAATTTGGGGAACAGAAAAGGTGTTTAATTGTAATCTATTATTAAAATTAAGGAGAAAATATGAACAAAAAAAATATTAATAGAATTTTTGCTTTCTTTCTTTCAATTATGATGGTTTTGACCTTTGTTTTTACAGGTCAGCCAAAAGTTGAAGCTCAGGAAGCAAAAGAATTGAAAAACGTATTGACAGAAGTGGGTATTTACAAAAGAAATGACGGTAGGGAGAACTTACCTAACTCTGATGGCGTACATGTGCTTGTAAGGGGGAATTCCTATGCTTTTTGGGTAAAATTTGATTTATCCGCATATAATGGGATTGTAAAAGATGGTGATTACTTTATGTTTGATGTACCTGCCCCATTTAATCTTAAAGATAAAGAAGTTATAGAGTTTACAAAAGAAGGTTTAGTACTAGGGGTTGGAACGGTAACTTCTAATGGGGATCAAAAGGGAGGTTCTGTAAAAGTTGTGTTACAGAATTTAGAAGCATACAGATTAAAGCTTAATTCAGATACTGTCAAGGACATAAAAGGAGACTTCTTTATGACACTTGATGTAAGCAAGTTGATTGCGACAACATCTGTTACATTTACAAATTTTAAAAACTTAAAGGATGTAACTATTAAGTATTTAATCAAAAAAAGTGAGCCTACCGATAACAGTGGAGTTGTAGGAAAAGAAAATTTTGCAAAATATATGGGGGTAATAGCTAAGAGGAGCGTTACCTCGGAAACATTCGGTTATAATGGAGAAGAAATATTTGTTCATCCTTGGAGAATTCGTATAAATGCTTCAAAAAAACATTATAATACTATGAGAATTAAAGATAGAGTTAGTCAAGAGCACGGACCTATGCAGTTTATTCCGGAGACTTTTGAACTTACAACGGGAAGTAAAGTCAATCAAGGTTATCAGTTGGATGACAAAGTAACCCTAGTTAAAGATGTAGATTATACAATTCAATTTTTTGATAATTACCAAAGGTTTGAAATTGAAATAAAAAATTCAGGTAACAGACCGTATATGCTTGATTATTATACAACTTCTCCGGCTGACGGAAGTGATGTTGGAAATATAGCACAACTATTTTCAGATGAAACCCCAATGACTATAGCGGACGACAGAAATACTACGGAATCACTTGTCACTCGTTCCAGCAAGTATTCACAAGGTGGAACTATTACCATAGATGTAGCATATAAAATAATATTATATAAATCAGATAAAGATACCAACAAACCTATTCAAGGGGTTGAGTTTGAAGTAAGAAATCCTGATGGAAGCTTTTTCGAAAATATAGTTACTAATGAAATGGGTCGTGCTATGACTAGTCAAATAGATTCCGCAGTTGCTAAACAAGGTGAATTTACTATTATTGAAAAAACTCCTCTTGGTTATAAAAATGAAAATATCCAATTAAAATTAAGAGTTGGTGAAAAGGGAGCAATCAGACAAATAAAGAACGAGAGAACTAAGATTAATTTTACAGTAAACAAATCATGGGTAAGCGGAGATGCCGCAAACAGACCGGTAGTTGAATTCCAACTGTATAGAGATGGCGTTAAATATGGACCAGTAAAACAGTTATTACCAAATCAAAATCAAGTTATTTGGGAAAACTTGCCGGAATATAAAGAAAATATTGCTGAAGGAAAAAGTGTTTACACTGTAGAAGAGTTACCTGTAGAAAAGTATAAATCAAATATACTTAATAATTCAGATAACTATATTGCAGAAGTAACAAATACGTTTATTAAAACTCCTGTAGATGTAGTTTTATCGATGAATAAAGAATTAATCGGAAAGCAATTGACTGACGGAGCTTTTGAGTTTGAGTTGGTTGATAAAGATTCTTCTCAAGTATTACAAAAAGTTTCAAATAATGAAGTAGGTGATATAGTTTTTAATAAATTAACATTTACGGAAGCTGTTGAGAAAAAATATATAGTAAGGGAAATAAAGGGAAAAGTTCCGGGAATAGTATATGATGAAAACCAACACGAAATAACTGTTAAAGTAACAGAAAATAACAAGGGTGAATTGATTCCTGTAGTAGAATACGCAACTCCTGAAAAACCTAAATTTGTCAACAGATATGAAACAAAACCGGCTTTATTTGCGATTGAAGCAAAAAAGGAATTAATAGGAAAAGGGTTGCTTCCAAATATGTTCGAATTTGAATTATTTGATGTTACCGATAATAAAACGCTTGGAACAAATTTTAACAATTCTGAAGGTAAAGTTATATTTAACGGTATTAAGGTAGATAAAGCCGGCGAAAAGACATATAGACTTAAGGAAGTAAAAGGTATACTTGGCGGTATAGCTTATGATGCCAACGAGTATCTAATAAAGGTCAATGTTACTGATAACGGTCTTGGACAATTAGTTGCAAGCATCGAGTATCCTGAGAATAAAATTCCTACATTTGTCAATACTTATACAGCTAAACAAGCAAGTGTTATACTTAGAGCATCAAAAGAGTTGAGCGGCAAAAATCTTGAAGATGGCGCATTCTCTTTTGAAATATTTGATGTTCAAAAGAATAGGGTAATTGATACTGTAACTAATAAAGCAGATGGTGAAATAATATTTAATCAAATTTATTTTCAAAATGCGGGAAGATATAATTTTGTAATTAGAGAACTTGCAGGAAGTGAAGCCGGGATTACTTATGATGATAGAGCTTACAATGTTGAAGTAGTAGTAACTGATAACGGTAGCGGTCAGTTGATACATGCTATTAACTATGCTGATAATGTAATACCGAAATTTATCAATTCATATAAGGCAAAACCTACAAACGTTAAAATAGAAGCAAAAAAAATTCTGGAAAATAAGGATTTGGAAGCGGATCAATTTGAATTCGAGTTAAAAGAATTGACACTACTATTTAGAAATAGAGGTTCTGAACCTATAATTTCAAAAACAAAAAACGATGCCGAAGGAAATGTAATATTTACAATAGGACC
>JAUMWX010000012.1 GCA_030529425.1 Tissierellia bacterium | reverse complement strand
ATATCAACTACTATATTTTTTATTTTACCTCTTGACTTTTAATAGTTAGTCTTTCTTATTCAATAATTATAATTGATGTGTTGATAATGGGCAAATTTAGCTATAAAATAGTATTGAGGAGGGATTATGTTAGGAGTAAAAGGTAAATTAAAAAAAACGGTTGATGAGAGTATGACGGCTAAAGTTGCGGGAAGCGGTACACTGGATGTTTTTGCTACTCCTTGTATGATAGCTTTAGTTGAAGAAACTTGTTGGAGAAGTATCGATGATTTTATAGACTCTGACAGCACGACTGTCGGGACTAATGTTGAGGTTAAGCATTTAGCAGCGACTGCTGTAGGTGTGGATGTTGAATGTGAATCTGAAGTTATCGAACATGAAAACAACAGGATTCTATTTCAAATAGAAGTCAGAGATGAATTCAATCTTATAGCGAGAGGGATTCATGAGAGATATATAGTTAACCGAAAAAAATTTTTAAGTAAAATAAAAAAATCAGAAAAGTAATGAAAAGTCTTCCCTGAAATTTAAGGGAAGATTTTTGCTTTTTAAATATAAAAAATAGCAGTAAAATAAACATAATATAGTTGATTTCTATATACTTTTTGCTATAATAGTCTAAGGGTTTAATATTTTAAGATTTTTTTTTAGTATCAAAAGAAAGGAGTGACTATGGAAATCGGTGATAGAATAAAAAACTTGAGACAGAAAATGGGACTGACACAGGAAGAATTGGCAGAGAGAAGTGAATTGACTAAAGGATTTATATCTCAACTGGAGAGAGATTTGACATCGCCGTCCATTGACTCGTTATCCGATGTTTTGGAGGCTTTGGGTACAAATCTCGGGGAATTCTTTCTGAGAAAAAAAGAAGAAAAAATAGTTTTTACAAGAGAGGACTATTTTGAAGGGTATTATGAAAAATTGGGACTTAAGATGGAATGGATTGTACCCAATGCACAAAAGAATTCCATGGAGCCGATATTGTTTACATTTGAAAAAGGTGGAGAAACTAAAGAGTATACTCCATTTGAAGGTGAAGAATTCGGATATGTGCTCGAAGGTGAAGTTACCCTGGTTTTAGGAGATAAGGAATTTGAGGTTAAAGAAGGAGAAACATTTTATATTTTTCCCGACGAAACAAGATATATTAGAAATAATTTTGATGGAATATCCAGAATAATATGGATCACAAATCCACCGAATTTTTAGGAGGTAGTATGAATACGGCAATTGAATTAATTGGAATACAAAAATCCTTTGATGGAGAAAGTGTATTAAATGATATAAATCTTACAATAATGGAAAATGAGTTTTTGACACTTCTTGGACCGTCGGGATGTGGAAAGACTACAACCCTTAGAATTATAGGAGGATTTGAAACTCCCGACACGGGGAGAGTTTTATTTGAGGGCAAAGACATAGCTGATGTTCCTCCATATCAAAGAAATATTAATACTGTTTTTCAAAAATACGCTTTATTTAGTCATCTAAATGTTTTTGACAATATAGCTTTCGGTCTAAGACTTAAAAAAGTTCCAAAAGAAGAAATAGAGTCGAGAGTTAAAGAGATGTTGAGATTGGTTAATTTGGTAGGCTACGAAAAAAGATCGGTTTCCACTCTTTCAGGAGGACAACAACAGAGAGTTGCTATTGCAAGGGCTTTGGTAAATGAACCTAAGGTGCTTTTATTGGACGAGCCATTGGGGGCATTGGATTTAAAGCTTAGAAAAGGAATGCAACTTGAACTTAAAAGAATACAGAAAAAAGTAGGCATTACATTTATTTATGTTACTCATGATCAGGAAGAGGCTCTTACAATGAGTGATAAAATAGTGGTTATGAATGAGGGGGTTATACAACAGATAGGAACTCCGATTGACATTTATAATGAGCCGATAAACACATTCGTAGCGGAATTTATAGGAGAATCTAATATATTGGAAGCTGTAATTCCCGAAGACTATAAGGTGTTTTTCTCAAACAGGATGTTTGATTGTTTAGACTATGACTTTTATCCTAATGAGCAGGTAGATGTAGTTATAAGACCTGAAGACATTGAATTTGTCGAGCCGGAAAACGGAATGCTTAAGGGAATAGTGAAGAGTTGTACCTTCAAGGGGGTTCATTGGGAAATTATTATTGATGTCGACGGATTTATGTATAAAGCTCATTCAACACTGGACAAAAAGCCCGGACAAGAGGTTGGGATTGTGATTATTCCCGACAACATTCATGTAATGAGAAAAGGGGAGGTAGAGGGAGATGAAGAGAACTAGGAAACTAGCTTACCCGTTTAATCTTTGGATAGCTGTATTTATAGTTGTTCCGCTTCTATTAATCTTTTATTTTTCATTTACAAATGAGCAAGGATTTGCACTAGATAATTTCAAAAATATTTTTCAATTCAATACATTAAAAACACTGTATAATTCATTTTATGTAGCGTTTATGACAACGGTGATATGTTTTATAATAGGTTATCCGTTAGCTTACATTATTTCCAAAACGAAAGCTAAATTCAGAACGGTTGCATTAATGCTTATTATGATTCCCATGTGGATGAATTTCCTTTTAAGGACATATGCTTGGGTTACGATACTTTCAAAAAATGGAATAATAAATTCATTTTTAACCAAACTGAATTTGCCGAACATAAATATAATGTTTACACAATCAGCCGTTATACTTGGGATGGTGTACAACTTTTTGCCATTTATGATATTGCCAATATATACTGTTTTGGAAAAAATGGATAAAAGGGTGGTAGAGGCTGCTTATGATCTTGGAGCTAATAGAAGACAGGCGTTTTACAAGGTAATTTTTCCCATGTCTTTACCAGGAATAATATCGGGTATATCCATGGTATTCATCCCTTCGATTTCTACTTTTGAAATAACAGTTTTACTTGGTGGCGGTAAGGTGAATATGATAGGAAATACTATAGAACAGCAATTTACAAATGTCGGAAATTGGAATTACGGCTCCGCTTTATCTATTCTTTTGATGTTATTTATACTTATATCAATGCTTTTAGATAAGGAATCATTTGGAACAGGAGGAAAAAATGAAAAGTAAATTAAGATTTTTAGAAAAATTTTATATGACATTGGTATTCATTTTCCTTTATGCTCCCATCGTTGTTTTAATAATATTTTCATTTAATGAATCAAGAACAAGGGGAGACTGGACAGGGTTTTCACTAAAATGGTATGTGAAATTGCTGAATGATTCATATGTTTTAAGAGCTGTATATAATACTTTTATAGTGGCAATTATAGCTACTATAGTGTCGACAGTCATAGGTACACTTGCGGCGGTGGGGCTTATGGACTATAAAAAGAATGCGAGAAGGATTCTTCTTTCACTAAATGAAATTCCGGTACTTAATCCGGATATAGTCATAGCCGTTAGCTTGATGGTGTTGTATAAATTTATAAATCTTCCTTTGGGATTATTTTCATTGACACTGTCCCATATAGCATTTACGATTCCTTATGTTGTTTTATCAATAATGCCTAAGATAAGGATGATGGACAGAAATTTACCTGAAGCTGCAATGGATTTGGGAGCGACACCATTTCAGACATTGTACAAGGTTATAATTCCGGAGATAAAACCGGGAATTATTTCGGGAGCGATGCTTGCATTCACATTGTCAATAGATGATTTTGTAATTTCCTTTTTTACAACGGGAAGCGGAGTAAATACCATTTCAACTACAGTATTTTCCATGGCGAAAAAAGGAATAAATCCTTCAATGAATGCTTTAACTACAATAATGTTTGCGGTTACATTAATATTATTGGTAATAGTAAATTTAAAGAAAGACAAAGAAACGGTATAAGGAGTAAAATATGAAAAAGAAAATTTTATTAACGATTTTAGCATTAAGCATGTTTCTTGTAACGGCATGCAGTTCAAAAAACCAAGAAGTTGTAAATGTTTATAACTGGGGTGAATACATCGATAAGAGCTTATTGGATAAATTCACAAAAGAAACAGGAATTAAAGTTGTATATGACACATATGACGACAATGAAAAATTATATACAAAGATGAAGGGGTCGGGAGCTCAATATGATATCCTTGTACCTTCTGATTATATGATTGAAAAAATGATTAAAGAAGATATGTTACAAAAGATTGATACATCAAAGATTCCAAACTATAAAAATGTAGGTGAGGAATTCAAGAAAAAAGATTTCGATCCGAATGATGAGTATTCTGTTCCTTATTTCTGGGGAACTTTGGGGATTGTTTATAATACAAAACAGGTAAGCGAAAAGATTGACAGTTGGGATGTATTATTTGACGAAAAGTATAAGGATGAAATAATCATGATGAATTCATCCAGAGACGGAATAGGAATTGCGTTGCTTAAGTTGGGTTATTCAATAAACTCCAGAAATCCTGAAGAATTGGATAAGGCAAGGGAATTGTTGACTAAGCAACATTCAATAGTTAAGGCTTATTTGTTGGATGAAACCAAGGATATGATGAAGCACGGAGAAGCAAAGATTGCCGTGTTATATTCAGGAGACGCCGTTGATGCGATATCTGAAAATAAGGATTTGGCATATGTAATCCCTAAAGAAGGATCAAATTTATGGTTTGATTCAATGGTAATACCTAAAGGTGCAAAAAACTATGAAAATGCACTTAAATTTATCAATTTTATGTTGGAACCTGAAAATGCCGCACAAAATGCAGGTATAGGGTTTTCTACACCTGTAACTCCGGCTAAGGATTTATTACCGGAAGAAGTCAGAAATGACAAGAACTCATATCCTGATGCTGAAACAATCAAAAGATTGGGTGTTTTTAGAGATCCGGGTGAAACTGTAAAATTGTATGACGAAATTTGGCAAAAAGTAAAAGGTAATTGATTTTAATAATTCGCCATTCATATAAGAGGGCTTTATTCGATTATGAAGCCCAATGTGGATATCAGAACTAGAAACGGATTATATTTATAATATAAGAAAAGAACACTTCCGGTGTTCTTTTTTTATATCCAATTTAGACATAGATTCTGAAAACGATTTCTAATATAAAAGAGGAAAGTGAAGAATTGTTCATATTAAAGTGAATATAAAAAGAATTTTAAACATTTTATTTTCAAAAATATTCACAAAATATAGAATAGAAAGTCTAAATAATCTAATACCATGATTTTAATTATAAATTTAAGATGATTTAACTGAAAATAATTTCAAAAAAAAACAAAAAAAAATAAAAAATGCAAAATGTTTTCAAAAGCGTGAAAACTATTGCAAGCACTTTTCTCTTATTATATATTTATATTGATACAATTTTATTTCTTTAATATGAGAAATAGTATGTTGTTAAAATATACATAAATAGGAGGAAAAACGTACATGAAGAAAAATAGGAAAATAGTAAGTATTTTACTTATTTTTGCTATGGTTTTAGGTAGTTTACCCGTATCTGCATTCAGTAGTATCGCTAATGCACAAGATGGATCGGGAACACCTGAAATAACAGTCGATGAGAAACCTTTTACTCTGAGACCTAGAGAAATTCGTGATCTTGACAATTGGAAGGCGGGAGAAAATAAAGATGACGAATTGAACAGAAGCTCAGTTAAGCTACAAGAAAGATTTAGGGGAAATATTATAAACCCTTTATCAAATAATGAGGCTAAGATACAAGTTTTAGCTCTTATGAACTCAAAGGCTGAAACGCGTTCATCTGTTGGTGCGGAAGGATTCAAAACATATGCTTTCGATAACTGGCAATATACCGATTCAATGATTTTTTGGGATGGAAAAGTTCCTACACCGGATGTTATTGATGCTGCGCATAGAAATGGTGTGCCGATATACGGAACATTGTTTTTTAATTGGTCCGAGTCTCAAGAAGATGTAAGAATTCTTAAAGAATTTTTAAGGGAAGACTCAGATGGTTCCAAAACATATCCTTCAGCGAGAAAGTATGTAGAAATCGCTAAGTATTACGGATTTGACGGATATTTCATCAATCAGGAAACTCATGTTTATACCGGAAATTTAGGAAGAAAGATGAGAGAGTGGATGCTTTATGCAAAGAGATACGCTAAGGAACTTAATCATCCAATCAGATTATCTTGGTATGATGCAATGACGGATGACGGACCGAGAGTGCACTACGATTCAGTAAACTCACATAATGACGGATTTATTACACCGGATTCTGACGGAACAATCCCGGGCGATGAATTCTTTATCAACTTCAACTGGTCTTTTGCTAAGAATAACAGTACCGCGGCACATATGGAAAAAATCGGAAGATCTCCTTATGATGCTTATGCCGGATTTGAATTACAACAAAATTCAATCAATACCAGAATAAGATTTGATCAATTGGTAGACTCAAACAGTAAGGCGTTTTTGTCAATAGGTTTATTTACACCGGACTCCATTCTTGGTTTTTCTGCAGATGGTGAAGATTATCACGTACAGGAAAGAAATTTCTGGACCGGTTATGAAGGAGACCCTTCAATTTCAGGTGACAGAAATGGCTGGAGAGGAATGTCAAGATTTGTAAGTGACTATTCACCTATTGTTTCATTGCCATTTAAAACTAATTTCAACACCGGACATGGTAGAAATTGGTTTGAAAACGGAGAATTATCAAGAAACTATGATTGGAATGCAAGAGGGGTTTCAGAAGTTCTTCCTACTTGGAGATGGTGGATTGAATCTGAAAGCGTAAATGAATTGCAAGGAAATTATGATTTTGATACAGCGTACTATGGAGGTACATCAGTTAAATTTGAAGGTGAATTAGATTCTACAAACAGAATTAATTTATTTTCAACTAAATTTGATGCGACATCAACAACTAAGTTAAGCATAACTCATAAAGGTGGAGCCGGTTCAAAAATTAGCGTTGGAGTTTCAACTGACGAAAATTATGGAAAAGACAGTTTTGAGTATTTTCCACTTAAAGAATCAGAAAATGCTTGGGTGACAGATGTTGTTGACCTATCACAATTCAGTGGACAAAAAGTAAGGGCAATCAACTTGAAAGTTGAAGGAACGGCTACAGATTATAAATTAAATCTTGGTCAATTAGCTATCTATGATGATGATTCAAGAGTTTCTCAACCTCAAAATGTAAGTATTAAAGAACATTTGTTATTTGATGCCAAGAATTCAGAAGCAATTATTACATTTGATAAGGTAGAAGGAGCTGACTACTATGTAGTTTATGCAAAGGTAGGAGAAAAATACGAATTTATACAAGCATCATCTTCAAATATAATGTATTTGCCTAATATTAAGAGAACAGATGCTAATGAAAGCAGAAAACAAGACATGAAAATTGTTGCTGTAGGTCTTAACGGTACAGTTTCGGAAGATAAGGTATTTCCTTTAGATTGGAAAATGGAAGTTAATGATACCGGTGTTGGATTGGTAAAAGAACCTGAAAATGTTGCGTTAAATGCAAAAGTAACCGGAAGAAGTTCCGAAGTTTCAGGAGAAAAAGCATCCAATGCTCTAAACGGCACTATTACAGGTAATTCAGATAAATGGACTGCACTTGCTTACGAAGGTTGGATGAGTATCGAATTGAGTTCACCTAAAACCGTAAGAAGATGGAGAGTAGAACATGCGGGTCATGGTGGAGAGTCTGTAAATGACGGAAAGATGAATACAAAAGACTTTTCGTTGCAATATAAAGACGAGCACGGAGAGTGGAGAGTTGCAAAAGCGATAGTTGGAAACAGAGCACATGTAACTGATGTGAATTTGGATACTCCTATAACAGCCAAAGAATGGAAGTTGGATATCACAGCTGCACATAACGGCTCACCTTGGGGAGCGATAAGAATTTATAACTGGAAAATGTACGAAGAAGAACTTGATCTTACAGGAACAAGAATAGTACCTATTTCACAAGTTACAGTTGAACATGTTAAAGACAATAAATATAATGTAGTTTTAAGAAATGTTGATGCAAATACTAAGGTGGAATTATTAAAAGATAGGAACGGAAATGAAGTTATAACAAGCAAATCTACTGAAAATTCAGCTGCACATGTAGTTTTCAAGGAAGTTGTTTTAAATAATGCAGAAGAATTATTGTATTATAGAACAACTGCTGAAGGAAGGTATCCAAGTGAAATATTGGCTATACCTTTCAAGGCTGATGAAGATACACCTTCTACACCTGGCGAAAATCAACCGTCAAGCATAACATATGAAATTTATCCTGTACCTCAAAATATCAGTTACGAAAATACAGGAAGAAAATTAACTCAAGAAGTTAATGTTGTCCTTGAAGATGGTTTAGATAAGTACACATTGGATAAAGTTGATGAAATATTATCATCCAATGATCTAACCAAAGTTGTGGGCACAGAAATTATTGCCGACAAAACGAATATCCTTGTAGGTATAAAAGGTAGCGGAAAATTTGTAGATAAGTATTTTGAAAATAAAGGATTGGAAGATAACTTCGGAAAATACGATGCATATCAAATAATTTCAAAAGACAATATTATAGCTGTTTTGGGTAAAGACAGTGATGCTGCATTCTACGGATTGCAAACACTGGTACAAGTACTTGAACAATCAAGCGAAAATGTTGTAAGACACTTTACTATAAACGACTTTGCTAATCAAAAGATTAGAGGAGTTATAGAAGGATACTATGGAAGACCGTGGGGTAACGAAAACAGAAAAGAATTATTGGAATTTGGTGCTAAATATAAGAATAATGCCATGATATTTGCTCCAAAGGATGACCCATATCATAGAGAAAAATGGAGAGAGCAATATCCACCGGAAGAATTGGAAGGATTCAAAATGCTTGGTGAAGCGGGTCTTAAGAATAAGAACAGATTTGTATGGACTATCTCACCATTTAAAAAAGCTAAAAATTCAGAACAATCTCAACCGATTACATCAAGTAATGTGGATGATTCAATAAGAGACTTATTGGCTAAATTTGACCAATTATATAGTGTTGGAATCAGACAATTCGGAGTTCTTGCGGATGATGTAGGTAATTTGCCATACACTACAGTTGTAAAAGTTATGAAAGCTGTATCTGAATGGGCGAAAGGTAAGGACGATAAGGTTTATGACACAGTATTTGTTCCTCAAAATTATACACTTGGAAATTGGGGAAACAGATCTTTGGAATTAGGAACTTATCAAAGGGAATTCCCGGAAGACATTCACATAATGTATACAGGAACATCTGTTTTGGCTCCGGTGACGCAATCTTCTATAAGTATGTATAAGAGAAGCGTATATGGTGTTACAATGAGGGATCCTTTATTCTGGTTGAACTGGCCTGTAAACGATATAGACAGAAGCGACTTCAGAAGAGTATTCATGGGTAAAGGCTCAATGCTGGAAACGGGAGTTAAAAACTTGGCAGGGGTTGTAACAAATCCTTTGGAAGAACCTCACGCTTCATTACCTGCTATATTTGCTGTAGCTGACTATACTTGGAATACTGATGCATTTAACGCACAAAAGAGTTGGGAAGACAGTTTCAAATATATCGAGCCTAATGCGCCTGAAGATTTAAAAGAAATTGCTACTCACATGGCAAATGCTGATAACAACGGAATCAGGGGATTGGAAGAATCTGCAGAACTGAAAAAACTTATGGATAATTTCAGAACAAAACTTGCTACAAATAACAAGACTGAAATTATAGAAGCAGGTAATGCATTAAAAGAAGGATATCAAAAGATTGTTAGTGCCGTAGATTCATTTAAGGAAAAGAGTACGTTTACTAAACTTAAGAACGAGTTAGATCCTTATATTTCAGGATTACATGACAAGGCATTGGCAGCTACAAAATATATCGAAATTATATTGGAAAAATATTCTGTAAAAAGTGCTAAAGATAAATTGACTGAAGTGACAAAGTTGGAAAAAGAAGCGAAAGAAGCTTACGAAAAAAGCAAAACTTATAAAGTAACTACTGTTACAAGTGAATTTCCTAATGCCACATTCAGAGCTGAATCAGGAACAAAATGGATCAATCCAAATATTAATAGTGAATTGATTCCAACTGCAAATGCAGCTATTGAAGCAATAAAAGAAGAGGCGGCGGATCCGGGAACACCTGATCAACCGATAGCTGAAGGTTCAAAACCTTTCGAGTTGAAAGTATCTAACATCATTAAAAATCCTAGCGGATATTTCATAGACTACAATTCAACTAGAACAAGGGAATTCTATGCAATTGACAAGGATGAAAATACATTTGCTTGGTATGGAATTGCAGGGGATACTTACAGACCCGGTTATTATTTCGGATTGGATTTAGGAGAAACAAGAAAGCTTGGAGCATTTAAATTTATAATGGGTGGAGTAAAAGAAAATCCTTTAACTGACGGAGGAAAAGATGATTACTTCAAACAATATAAGGTTAGATACTCTAATGATAAGATAAATTGGAATGATTTTGGAGACCCTATAACACAAAATCAACCTAAAAAAACTGTGACAATCGACTTCAGTAAAGACGGCATAGAAGCAAGGTATGTAATCATAGAAGCGATGAACCAAGAAAAGAAATGGGTAAGAATCTCTGAAATGAGCATTACAGTATTTGAAAAGTCTCAAGAGCAAGAAGATACACCTATCAGCTTTATTGAATTACCTGAAGGCGGATTGAAATACACATTGAATTCAGACGAAGATTTAGTTTTCAAAGTTAACGAGGATGAAGAATTCTTCTCAACATTGAGAATAAACGGAGATTTTGTTGCACAAGAAAACTATACTACAGCACAAGGTTCAACAATAATTACATTATCTAAGAATTATCTGAATACTTTAGAAGCGGGAAGCTACAATCTTGAAGTTGTTTACAAATCTAAGCAAGCGGGGCCTGTAAGAGCGGCGACAACTACATTGCAAATAGTAAAACCTGCGATAGAGCCTGAATTACCTAATCCATTTGAACAAGGAAAGATTAAGGTTGTATCTGTGGATGCCGGAAGAAAATACTTCTCAGTTGAAAAAATAAAACAAATTATTGATACATTAGCTAAGAATGACTATACACATTTGCATCTTTTATTAGGTAATGACGGTATGAGATTCATATTAGACGACATGACGGTAGTTGTGGGATCTAAAACTTACCAAAGTCAAGATGTTAAAGACGGTATACTTGCAGGTAACAGGGAATATGCTAGACTTAAGGCTGTAACGGAAGATGCTGAAAAGGCGTTAACTGAAGATGAAATGGATCAAATTTTCGAATATGCCGATACCAAGGGAATTAAAATTATCCCTGCAATCAACAGTCCGGGACACATGGATGCTATCTTGGTAGCAATGCAAAGATTGGGAATCGAAAATCCTAACTTCGTATACTACGGAAGAAAATCTTTGACTACAATGGATTTGGAAAAAGAAGAAGTTGTCGGATTTACAAAAGAATTATTACAATTGTACATTGATTATTTCGAATCTAAGGAAGTGGAAATATTCAACTTCGGAGCCGATGAATACGCAAATCAAGTTACAAATGTAAAAGGATGGTCATATTTGATAAATTCAGGCAAATATCAAAAATTTGTTGACTATGTAAACGATATTGCTAAGAGATCTATTGAAGCCGGAATGTTGCCTATGGCATTTAATGACGGATTCTACTATAACAATGTAAATAATTATAAATTCAACAAAAATATAGTTATAGCACTTTGGACAGCGGGATGGAGCGGATTTAATGTAGCAAATTCTCAAAAATTGGTTGAAAAAGGACATAAAATACTGAATGTAAACGACAGTTGGTACTATGTTGTAGGAAGAGAAGACGCTGAAACTTACAATAGACAATCCGCGTTAAGAAATATGAAATCCGGAACAAAAGGATTTGATGTTACTGTAGGTTCACAAGTTGCGAGCGTTGGTAGTATGATAGCTGTATGGAATGATTTCCCAAGTAATGAATTTGAAATGGATAAATTTGATGAATGGGTTAAAACTTTTGCAGAAAGCAATCCTAAGTACTTCAAAATTAAAGAAGAACCAAAAGTAAATAAAGATGATCTAAAAGCCCTTGTGGAAGAAACTGAAGCTATGATGACTGAAATAGAAAGGGTAAATAAACCTGAATCTGTTGAAAGATTAAAAACAGTATTAGAAAAAGCAAAGGGTGTAATTAATGATGAAACAGCTGATCAACCTACTGTAAATAGTACATTGGAAGAACTTAAAGAAGTTCTTGCTAAACTTGAACCGAAGGAAAAAGCTAATAAGGATGTTCTAAAGATTACTATCGAATTAGTTCGCAGTTTGGATGAAAAGTTCATGGAACTATTAAAAGAAGAATCAAAAGCTAAATTAATCGAAAAACTTAAAGAAGCTGAAGAATTGTATAATGAAGAATATGCTTCTCAAGAAAGAGTTAATCAAGTTGTTGAAGAATTAATCAATATTTACAAAAACTTGGAATTGAAGGAAGAAGAACCTAAACTTGTTGATAAAACTAAGTTAAAAGCATTAATAGAAAAAGTTGAAAAGAAAGTTCAAGAACTAGAAGGAAAAATTACTCAAGAATCTAAAGAAGTATTGACTAAAGCATTGGAAGATGGAAAGAAAGTATTGGAAAAAGATCCTGTTACCGAAGAAGAAGTCAATAAGGCTATTGTAGATTTAGCTGAAGCGCTTGTTTCAATTGAGTTAATGGAACCGGAAGTTGAGCTTGAAGTTGAAGCTTTGGAAAAATTAATCGAAAAATCCGAACAAAAACTTAAATCTGATTTGGAAGACGAATCTAGAGAAAAATTGACAGAAGAAATAGAAAATTCAAAAGCTGTTTTGAAGAAAGAAGGAGTTAAACAAGAAGAGATAAATGCTCAATTTAACAAACTTTTAGAAGCATATGTAAACGCTAAAGAAAAAGTTAAAGAGCCTGAAGACAAGAGCTTTACATTTATGATTAAGAAGATTGAAGATGAAGTTAAAAATGTAAGTGAAAGTCTTTCTGAAATAATAGGTGATGTAAAATATCAAATATATGATATTGAAGTATTTGATGCTGACGGTACTAAAATATCCGAATCAGAGGAAAAAATTGAAGTAGAAATTGGATTAGAAGGTGTAGATCTTTCTAAGGCAAAAAATATTTCTGTATATCATATAAATCCTGATAAAACTTATGACAAAGTTGATGATGTTGAAGTAGTTGAAGGAAAATTGGTATTTAGACATAATAGATTTTCTCCATTTGTAATAGCTTTTGAATCTGAAGAACCTCAACCGGAAGATCCTAAGCCAGAAGATCCTAAG
>JAUMWX010000007.1 GCA_030529425.1 Tissierellia bacterium | reverse complement strand
ACTCACCTATACTACCAACTTTTCTTACATTTGTCAATTATTTTTTCTAAAAAAATTTTAAAGCTTTATTTTTAGTGCTATACAGCTGTTTCATTCTTAAGATTTTAAAGTGATTAATTTGTAAATAAAATTTGTATGAAGATATAGATTAAAAAATTACCGATTGAAACCGAATAAAATCACAACCCACACTTCCGTTCAGTTTCAATCGGCTAATACTTTATTTATTAATCATATCAATGATATATATTTCGCTTAGCATAGTAATCTTCAAAAGTTCTATTAATAACATCTCCCATATCTATAAAGAATTTTTCATCTTTCTCAGTAGAATAAATTGAGAAATAATAAGGAACTTCTCCTTTGATAATACCGAAATCATATTTAATTGTTTCGCCTTTGAAAATTTTGTTTTCTACACCATCTCTCGTATAAATAGCCTTGCTAAACATCTCCTCTTCATTCCTCTCGGTTGAAAGATCCAAAAACACCTCCTTGCCCTCATGCAGCAATTTAGAAATTTTAATAGTATCTTTGATGTTTAACTTTCCCTGAACATAATCTATTTTGAATTTTTCATTCGCCAAAACATTTATTTCTTTATTATATTGTTGATTCAAAAGTCTCTCAAGCATATTAAGAGATGTAGTGTCATTATTTCTTATTCCCTGATCAATTAATGTAGATAAAGAAAATTCATTATTTATCTGCTTCTTTGAAAAATAATAGCCGTCCTTATTATAATCCTGTTTTAGCAAGGTTTGAACCGTGTCTATTTTTATTTTCCCTTCCTTTAGGCCGTCATATATCAACATCCCCAGTATCACTCTTCTAATTTCAGGGTATTCATTAGTTTTAAGATTTTTAGTATCATATATTATTTTTCCTGACATATCTGCCAAAACTATTTGTGTGTTGTCAAGTTTTTCTTTGTTTGAGGTCAGATATTCATCGATATTTAAAGATATAAGTATGGATATTGGAATTTTATTTTTTACCGTCACATTTAGTTCTTTTGTCTTAAGCTTTTTGCCGTCCACTATTTTATAGTGAGTAAATTCAAAATTATTGTTCGCCATACTTGCACCTAAATCATAGCCCGAATCAGCGTAGTATTGCTTTCTTTCAGATATGTAATCCACATCATCTTTAGTGAACTTTTTAATAACACAATTAGCTCCGATTAAAACTAAAACCACAATTGTAACGAAAAATATAAACTTTTTCAGGTTAAATCTCGTTCTTCTTTTCTTTCTATTAAATTTTCTTCGATTTTCTCTGATATTTTTTCTGCTTTTCAAAGCTGTTACTCCACATATTTTTTGTATTCTTCATATCCTTCTTCATCCATTTTATCATATGGTATGAATCTTAGACTTGCTCCGTTTATACAATATCTCAATCCGCCCAATTCTTTCGGTCCGTCATTAAAAACATGACCCAAATGTGATTCTCCGGACTTACTTTTTACTTCAATCCTTCTTCTATTGTGGGAATTATCCTCATAATATTTCACCGATGTTTCGATGGGTTTACTGAAAGACGGCCATCCGCATCCCGCATCAAATTTGTTTGATGATGAAAACAAAGGTTGCCCCGTAACAATGTCAACATATATTCCTTTCTCGTAATGATCGTCATATTCACTCGTAAAAGGCATTTCGGTATCCGAGTTCTGAGTAACCTGATACTGTAGATTTGTAAGCTGTTCCTTCAATTTCAAATCATCAGGTTTTTCATATTTCTTGTATGACAAATCATCGTATGCTTTCGTCAAATCTATATGACAATATCCACCCGGATTTTTTTCCAAATATTTTTGGTGATATTCCTCTGCGGGATAGAAATTCTTAATCCTTGTGTTTTCAACAACTATTTCTTTGTCGTAGTTGTCTTTTATCAATTCAAAAAATTCAATCGCAGTATTCTTTTGGTTAAAATTCGTCCAGTAAATACCTGTCCTATACTGAGTTCCCACATCATTTCCCTGTTTATTCTTTGATGTAGGATCAATTATTCTGAATAAATGCTCGTAGATGTCAAACAATGTTATTTTTTCATTGTCAAAAATAATTCTCAGAGCTTCTACAGCTCCTGTAGCGCCTGTGCAAACTTGCTTATAAGTGGGATTTTCAAACATGGAATTTGCATATCCCACTTCCGTTTCCAATACTCCTTCTATTTTATCAAAATAGGCTTGTGTTCCCCAAAAACATCCCGCCGCTAAGTATAATTCTTCTCTCATAAAACCTCCTGATTTTGTAAAATCACAAAAATGATCACATGTTTTTATATCTGTTTATATTATCTTCGGATAAAAATTCGTATGCATCCGTAATCTCTTTAAATTTTTCCGCAGCATCCCGTTCTGAATTTAAATCCGGATGATATTTTTTAGCCAATTTTCTATAATTAAGTTTTACTTCATATATATCTGTATTGTAGTGGACACCTAAAATATCACACGCTTTTTCATATTTTGATTTGAAGTCCGAAAAAGGATTGTACTGATTGCTGTTTCCACCATAATTTCGGTATCCACGGTTATATTCTCCATATTGTCTCTGTTGTCTGTAAAATTCCTCAAATATTTTTTGCCATCTCTCACTCTCCTGTCTCTGTCTCTCCTCAGTCTTTCTCCTATATTCTTCATCCTTTTTTCTATAATATTTATTGGAATAATCGGAAAATCTCCCCTTTACATTTTTATCAAACCTATAGTAGTCCGAGTAATCATACAGGTATTCGGTAACAACATATTTTGCATATTCCAGTGAATTGGATAATTTTTTACCTATTACAGGAATCAACATTATCAAAACAGCTCCAACAAAAAGAGTTATACCCCATTGTGTTAAAAATATCAAAAATAAGGGCGGAAACATAAAAAATGATACAGCAGCGACTAAAATAAAAGGTAAAAAGAATCCTCTTACAAGTTTTCCTGTAAAAATAATAAATTCGGAAAATCTAATTAATCCGTCAAATACAATCTCTAAAAATCTGGACAATCCAAACAAAAATTTTCCCCATAATTTTTTCATAACTTCTCCATTTCTAAATTGAACTATAGTTTATGTAAAATACGATATATTTAAAATTTCAATAATTTCAATGTTTCTCGCATTTAATTATACCATTATTTCCGGATTTTAATTATATTACTTTATAATCTCTCGACGTTTGTGGAAATATATATTGACTATACAAAATATCCGTCTAACATAAAATATATAATATTTGTCACTAAAGTGTTATTATAAGTATATCAATCTATGGAGAAAAAAATGAGAAAAACTATTTTAATAACGGGTGCTTCCAGAGGAATAGGACGAGCTTTTGCCCTTAGCTTGGAAGACAAAGATCTTAATGTAATAATAAATTATAAAGAACAAAAAAGCAAAGCTGAAGAAGTTGTAAATGCTCTTAGAAATAAAGGATTAAATGCAATATCCGTTCAAGCCGATATTTCCGTGTACGAAAATGTTGAAAAGATGTTTGATGAAATTCACAAAACTTTTGGAGATGTGGACGTTTTAATTAATAATGCAGGAATAGCATCAATGAAATTCGCACAAGATATCAGTTGTAAAGATTGGGCGGAAATATTCGGAACAAATGTAAACGGTATGTTCTTCTGTACAAAGTTTGCATTGAAAGATATGCTTTTAAAAAAATCGGGCATCATAGTTAATTTGACCTCAATTTGGGGACAGATAGGCGGAGCATTGGAAACACATTATTCCGCCACTAAAGGTGCAATTATATCATATACGAAGGCGCTGGCAAAAGAAGTTGCCCCTTCCAACATAAGAGTAAATGCTGTCTCTCCAGGAGGTGTAGATACCGATATGTTAAAAGATGTTCCTATAGAAGCTTTAAAATCATACTGTGATGAGGTTCCGATGGGAAGATTGGCTCAACCGGAAGAGATTTCGGATTTAATCAATTTTCTAATATCTGATAAAGCAAAATTCATTACGGGACAAGTAATAGGAATAAATGGAGGAATATGTTAATAGGCTAACCGTCGGTTAGCCTATATTTTTGTAAATTTACCGAAATTGTACCAATAAATTATTTTTTCTTTAACTTTGAGTTTAGTTGCTTTTTCCAATCCCTCCGAATACAAATTCAGTTGATTTCTATATCTGTTTTCTTCTACACTCCTGTCGGTTTTAAAATCCAATATGACAATTTCATTATTTTCGATAAAGAATACATCCACCTGGCCGTCTACCAGAAAACTCTTATCTCCGTCGATAAATTTCATTGTAAAAGATTTTTCTTTATAGTATTTTTCACTGCTTATAATTCTTTCCAATACATCAGAGTTATAAAACTTCCACAATTTCTCAATGCTTAAATATTTAGCTTCTTCTTGAGTAATGAATTCATCAAATACCAATCCGGCAATCTTATCTCGAAGTTCGTCTTCAGTATACTTTTTAAATGGTAAAACTCTTAAAACATAATGCGTTAATGTTCCTATTTCAGCTGCACTCAATTTTTTATTATTTTCTAAAAACAAAGGTCTAGAAAATTCGGTTTTAAGACTATTTTCAAACATCTTTTCATATTCTTTGAAATCCGAGCTTTTATTATCATTTTTCTCCGAAAGTTCGGTAACTGTTTTCTTATAAGGCAAATATACATATTCCTGATTTTTATATTTAAACAGAAGAACTTTTTTAAAATCATCTATGAAAGATTCTTTTTTATCATCACTCGAAACAATCATCCTTTCTTCCAACATGGCATTTTTTTCGATGATTAAATTTGAATGATTTTGCAAATCAAATACAACTCCATTCGTCGCACTATCGAATTTTGCAAAGTAGTCTGTATCCGATTTTACCGAAATATTATTTTCCATTTTAAATGCATCTGAAATCTTATCCCTTAACAATACCTTATTAATCCACTTAAAATGTGAATTACAACTTGAAAAATCACCTTTTGTGTAAACATCTCCGATTCCATCTATTCCGAGGTTAACGGCTCCAACCAGGTAAAGCTTTTCTTTCGCTCTTGTCATTGCGACATAGAGAAGTCTAGACTCTTCAGCCAAAAGCTCTGAATTATTCGCATATTTAATTTGTTCAAACAGAAAATTATCTCTATAATTATTTGTATTCTCAATATATTTCTTTACTGAAACTCCCAGATTATTGTTGTAAATATAATTTCTGGTAAGGTCGGATGTATTAAACTTATTATCCAATCTTAACAAAAATACATTTTTGAATTCCAATCCTTTCGACTTATGCATCGTCATTATTCTTACCACATTATCTTCTTCGGACAATTCCGCTCCCGGAGTATAAGAATTTCCGCTACTCTTTATTTTTTCAAGATAATTTAAGAAATTGTAAAGTCCCGGATCGGAATCTTTTTCAAATGAAACCACTTCTTCGATAAAAGCTAATATATTGTCCATTTTTTTCTTTCCGTTTTTCTGAGAAAGAATATATGATTTATATCCGGAATCCACAAAAACATAGTATATGAAGTCTGAAAGGGACATCATTTTCTCCCTATTTCTATATTTTTCAATAGTTGAAAAATATTCTGAAATTTTATTCTTCAAATTTCTATCCATATTTTCATTTTCCTGATATCCGTAAACCAAAAAACTGAATGATGCAGTTTTGTCATCACCTCGAATTTCAGCAAGTTCATCTTCCGTAAGATTTCCAAGAACCGACTTTAACGCCGCAATTAGAACCAAATCATTTTTATCATTATCTATGGCTCTGAGCATCTCAATAAATAATTTCACTTCTATATTTTCAAAGTCAAAGCTGTATGAGTCCGAAAAAAACGGAATTTCAAACAATGCCAAATTATCACAAACTTCCTGAATCAATGAACTGTTTCTCATAAGTATTGCAAAATCCTTCGGATTTTCTCCCGCTTCAATTCTCTCTTTTATTTTCTTTGCGACATAAAATGTTTGGGGATTTTCTCTCAACAGACTCCTGTCTTTTATTTCTATAATCTCATCCGTGAATTTAATGCTTGCTTTTTCATTTAAATCTTTAACTATATATACTATCTCTATCGCATCTTCTTTAGGAACGCCGTCCGTCACTCCCGGAACCAATCTGTGAGATTCGGTATTATAATCTATTTCAGCCAATTGGGCTGTCATTAAACTTTCAAAAATAAAATTGTTAAAATACGAAATCTCCTTTATAGTTCTGTAGTTGACCTTGAAATCAATTGCAATATTCGTCCCCTCCTTCGAGTTGTAATTCTTATATCTTTCATTAAATATACTCGGGTCAGCCAATCTGAATTTATAAATTGACTGTTTGATATCTCCTACAAAAAACAAGTTATTCTCCCTGGATATTTGTTCAACTATATAATTTTGAATTCGGTTGGCATCTTGATATTCGTCAAAAAAAATAAAGTCGAATTTATCAGTCAGATCTTTTCTTACATCATCTTCTTTAAGTAATTCTATTGTAAGATGTTCAGCATCGGAGAAATCAATCCCTTTTTTATCGTTTTTCATCCTCTTGAAAATTACATCAAAATCAATCAATATTTTCCTGAGAATAAGTAAATTTTGATAAATTTCCCTCGTTTCTTCCACGATGTTCTCATTGAATAGACCTGTAGCAAAAAAATATTTCAAAGGTTCTCTGTACTCATTTATTATTTCTGATATTTCCTGTTTTACCGATTCGTTTTTTGCAAGCTCTTCTTCCGGCAGTTTTTTTAGTGAAATTCTATTTAAATTGGGAAAAATTTTAAATTTTGTTTTTTCTGCTACTTCTTTAATAGTCTTAAAACCGGATATCTCCTGAATTATTTCCCTATCTTCTATTAAGTTTAAGTAAAGTTTTGAAACTGATGGGTATTCTTCCGACAATTCCTTGATATAAGATTCGTTGTCGTTTATATAAGAAATATATTTTCCCAAATGTTTTCTGATATAGTCAAGTCTTATTTTTTCCTGTTTATCATATAATTCATCCTCTGTCATATCCTCGGACCATAAATTATATAGATAGTAATCATACCAACCGAACGGATCTTTTTGACTTTGTAAAAAATTATATAAGTCCAGAATCATCAGTTTAATTTTGTCATCTGAGTATCCTGAATTATAATCTCTTATCAAGCTCAATATTTCTTCGTCTTCTTCTCTATAATATTTTTCGAATACCTCTTCTATAGCGTCCCACTTAATTAAATTTACATTTCCATCCGTAATTATTTTAAAATCCGGGTTTTTCCCTATTTTGTAGAAATATGACCTGATTACATTTATACAAAAAGAGTGCATTGTGGATATTTGAGCATTGTTTATACTAATATATTGCTTTTGAAGCCTTAATCTTCGATTTATTTCTTCAGCATTTTTTATCGCCTCTCCCAAAGCTTTTTTTATCCTGTCCTTCATCTCGGCTGCAGCCTTATTTGTAAATGTAACAATCAACATTTTTTCAATATCGTAGCCGTCGTCCTCAATCAAAGACAAAATCCTCTTTACAAGCGAAAATGTTTTTCCGGCACCCGCTTGTGCCGAAACGATGATATTTTTATTTCTTGTATAAATTGCCGCCCTCTGGTCATCAGTCAAATTTATCTTAGGAGTGTCCTTTGCATTATTTTCGTCCATCGTTTTTCTCTCCTAATATTTCTTTAATATTTTCCCAATTATATTTATCCAAATAGTCGATTTTAGAATATTTTTCCTGACAAATAGCCTTATATTCACATAGGTCACATGGTTTTTTATTCGAAAAACTATACGGTTTTATATCAATTTCTCCATTCAATATTTCATGTATATTGTTTTCCACCATCTTTATGATATGTTTGAACAGATTTTCAAAGGTCATTTTGTCAATCACATTGTTGACTTTTGAAAAATCACTTCCCCTTGAAGTGAAATTAATTACTTGAGAAAAAGGCTTTTTGGAATCATCAAAACTTCCGTCTATTTTATTGATAATATTTACATCATTGATCTGTATTCCATCAAGTTTATAATGTTCAAGTATCTGTTCCTCAAAATAGTCTTCGCCCTTTATTGAATAATTGTCGTTTAATCTCAAATAAAAACAACCGAGAGGATGCCTATTCTCCGAGGTGTTTACAACGGCATACAGATATATTATCAATTGTATATCTATACCATTAAATGTTTTAGCTATATCAAATGACTTATTTCCCGTTTTATAATCTATAACCCTGTAAAATTCTTCCCCGTCAACCAAAAATTTATCAACTCTGTCTATCTTGCCTTCAATATTGAATATCTTTCCGTCCACCTCAATTTCAACTGGATTAAAAAGCTGATTAAAACCATACTTTTGCTCCGAAAAAATTTCATCCGGTCTTGAAATATTGATTTGTTTAGCCAAATTTTCCATCCCTTTTCTGATAGTGGATTTTATTTTCTTCATAAAAAACCTATTTCTGGGATCATCTTTTCTGCGAGCATCAATTGAAGATTCATAATTTTGATCAAATATTTTTTCATATTCATCGGCAAGAAAAACATAATTCGGATTTATTAATTTTTCAGTTATATTGTGTGCCAAATTTCCAATTTCCATAGAGCTTATATCATAATTATATTTTTCTCTCGGTTTCAATCCATACCTTATAAAATGTCTGTAAGGACAGCTTTTGTAAGATTCCAATTGAGTGATGCTGATTCTTTTATTACTGTATATTTTTTTAGCAAGATTTTCTTTGATTTTAAGTTTATAATTCCTTGTGTTTCGCAGTAAATGTTCATTTTCGGAATTAATTATCGCGTTATTTATATGCTTGTATTCCTTTGAATCCTCAATTTCGGAATATACTTTTTGATAAAAAATCTTTTCTTCCGAACTTAAATACTTTTCTTCCAAAATAGTATTAAAAACATCAGGAAGATAATAGCTCAGTTTACTCTTCGAATATATATTATCCCTGTAATTTTCAGAATTCATAAGAATATCAATATCATCAAACAGCCTATTCAAAACCTTTTTAAAATCATTATCAAAGGATATTTTACTCATAATATCCAAGTTTTGGATTATCCTGTCTTTCACTCTGTCGCTTTTGTTCACAGAATTTTCAATGATATATTCTCCGTATTGATTCAAATAAAACATATATCGGTCATCAGCTTCGAGTAATTTTTCTTTTACCCAATAAATAAATATATATTTTTTTATCCACTCATTAATATATGAATCCGACATCGCCTCATTCATAGAATTTACCAAGCTGAAGCTGAATTTTACGGAATCGACCGGTATGGATAACTGCTCATAAAAAGATAGCATTGAATTATAATCTCTATTTATGACAGTGTCCTTCAAAAAAATATTTTGTTCATTTAGTATTTTCTTTTCATCTTCCAAAAATAAATCAATTCTTTGATTCGATACCGGATAATATAGATTACTCATTCCTAAAATATACATTTTTTTTACATTTATTAACCTGGAACGAGTAATATCTCCGATTATTACCTGATCTTGTCCGGGAGGTATAATACCGATTTTTATCCTGTCTATTGAATGAGATATCATTTCTTTAAAGTCTAGAAATTCAATTTTTTCATCTCCCGATATATTTGCCAAATCATCTATAATCTCTACAAAATTTTTCCAAACCAATTTATTCTCATCCGCCAGATCAGATCTGTTTTCAGTTTCCAAAAATTTTTCATATTCTATATAGTTTTTAAGAGTAACTTCGTTGGAAACAAATCTATATAAATTTCGTGCATAATCCTTTAAAGTTTTGTTCCCTCCACTGTTCTTCACCATTTCATAACCATCTTCGACGCAAGAAAATATCTCTTTTAATGTATCTCTAATCTCTATCGTATTTTCCAATATTATCCTATCTTCAAGATACTCATCGCTATTCAAATTAAAGTATCTGTCATCAAATAACATATCTCCTCGAAGCTTCCTTGAAGATACATAATTTTGAAAATCTAAAAGTTTTTGTTCATCCACTTGTATAAATGAATGTTTAAAATATTGAATTATTTTATCCCACTTTAGATTTGATCCCAATAGAGCCAAACTGCTTTTCAAATACTTAGCCATGGGATTATCCATCAAATTCCTCGTATCATCTATAAAATAAGGTATCCCGTTTATATCAAAATCTCTCTTAAGCAATCTGAAATATTCATCCCTATTCGTTGCAATAACGGCTATATCTCTATAAAAATACCCTTCTTCAACAATATCCTTTTTTATGGATATGGACAGGTTTTCAACTTCTTCAGAAGTATTGCTGAATCTTTGAAATTGAATATTTTTTGATCCTTCTTTTATATTTTTCGCAGGCTCATAAGAAAACATTCCCTCAAGTAAATTATCAATACTATTTTTTGTTTTTTCGTATTTCTCTTTGTTCGGTGAAATTATGCTTGTAAAACTTTTAACTGAATTATAAAACTTAAGTGAGGTTTCAAATACATCCCTATCTTTTACAATTGTATAGTCATTTCTATCATCGACAAGTCTTTCATCCAAAACCATATTAATCACACATTTAGGAGAAATTTTGTCAATTTCTTTTAACATATCCAACTCCTGTTGTGACATATCATGAAATCTGTCAAAATAGAAATTAATTCTACCGAATTGAGGAATATTTTTAATCTTTGAAATCGACTCTGAAAACAAATCATTAGCATCAAGCCCTATTTTATTAATTTTTTCATTATACTTCTCAAATATAAGTATAAAGTCCGAAAGTTTGTTAAAAAATGTGTCCTCCCTTGAATTTTTTCCCTGATTCGATAAGGCTTTTTCGTAATTTTTTTTCGCTTTTTTAAAATCTTCTATATCTATTGAATTGGATTTGATTTCTTTTATCATTTCCAATAGAAGCTCCGTAAAACCATTGTCCTTAACACTCTTTTGATAAGCTTTTAATTTTTCCCTCTCCGAGTTAAGGATCATTTTCAAAGCCATTATTTGAGCGTTTTCGCTTATAGTTCTTTTAGCACGCCCACCTAAAGTATCAATTATTTCCCTCACAATGGTTCTGAAACTTTTAATACTGAAATTAATTGATGAGTCTATCCCTAAGTTATCATAAGCTTCAATCTCCGAACCCAGCGTGGATTGTTCGGGGACCACAAGGTAAACCTGATTATTTCTCTCAATATCTTCTCTTATTAAATTGTACATATATTCCTTGTTTACTTTAGGATATCTCGAAATAATCGCCTTCATTTTTTCCCCTAGTTAATTATTAATTTAGCTGCTCCGTAAATTCCCGCATCATTTCCCAAAGTTGCCTGAACAAATTGGGAGTTTCTAATAACCGAAAAAGCATATTTTTTATATGATTCTCTCAGGTTATCAATTAAAAAATCTCCCGCATGAGAAACACCGCCACCGATTACAAATATTGCAGGGTCAACTATAGAACCTACAATTGCCAGTCCCCTTCCCAGGTGATTGAAATATTCTTCGGTTATTTTAAGTGCCAACTCATCTTTTTCTTTTGCACACTCAAAAATATCCTTTGCGGTCAACCCGTCATATTCTTTAAGTTTGGACTCAATATCGTATCTGAACAAGTAATCTTGGGCTATATACTCTATTCCGGTAGCGGATGCAACTTGCTCCAAACATCTGTTTCCTCCGCATCCGCATGTCCTTTCTATAGGATTTTGCAAGAAAGGCATATGACCGATCTCCCCGCCTGAACCTGTGCTTCCAGAAATAAGTTTTCCATTGGATATTATTCCACCGCCTACTCCGGTTCCAAGAGTTACCATTACGACATCTTGGTACCCCTCAGCTGCTCCCTTCCACATTTCTCCAAGAGCCGCCACATTGGCATCATTTTCGACTAAAACTCTGATGCCTGTATGTTCTTCGATATAATCCGCCGCATGAACATTGCCTTCCCAACCTAAATTAACAGCCCTTACAACCACCCTTTTATTTAATATGGGTCCCGGAACTCCCAATCCGATTCCTATCAAACTTTCTTTTGTCAAATTGTATTTTGTAAAAATTTTATGTAAATGCTCAACCAAATCGGGAAGAATATGCTTACCGTCCTCATCGGTTCTCGTAATTATATTTGATTTGTTTATCAAATCTCCGTCTTCGGTAAACAATCCGAATTTAATGCTTCTTCCTCCCAAATCTATTCCAATTATGTATTTATTCATATTAACCTCCAAGTATTTTCTTCATTAATATATTTTAACATACAAGGCAATATTTACCTACACATTATAAATTGTTTAGCGAATAATACTTGTAATCTGCAAAATAAACTGTTATAATTCACGAGTAATAAAAAGTGTTACTTGGCACCCACTTAAAAAATCAAGATGCCTTTTTGGCGTTTTTTTTTGCCAAGAAAGGAGGATATATGAATACTTTATTTACAAAAGAAAGATTTAACACTAAAGTTTTAGTAAGACAAGCACTGATAGCCGCGATGTATGTAGCTATGACATTGAGCATGGGAGATTATGCTTTTGGTCCCATACAGTTTAGATATTCCGAAATATTAAATCTGTTGGCTTTCCTGAATCCGATCCATGCAATCGGAATTACATTAGGGGTTTTCATCTCTAATTTTTGGTCAACTTTGGGAATATATGACTTGATATTCGGAACTCTTCACACTGCAATTTCAATGTTTTTTATAATTAAAAGTAAAAACATTATCGTAGCTTCACTTTGGCCGACCGTATTTTCATTTATTATCGGATACGAATTATCCGCACTTGCAGGTTTCGGTGGTTTTTGGATAATGACAGGACAAGTTATGTTGTCGGAATTTATAATCATGACCATAATATCCGTGCCGGTTTACAGTTTGCTACAAAAAAACAGTGGCTTCTTAAAGCTGGTAAAAGAATAAACTTTTGCTTGAATATTAAAATTTAAAATAAAAAACCGAGGATTTAAATTACTCTAAAAAGTTGGCTGTAAGCCGACTCTAAAGAGGTCTTTCTATTTGAATCCTCGGATTTTTTATTTTAAATTTCATCATAAATCGTGATTATATTGACTCCACAGCTCTTTAACAACTTCTAAGTCCGATTTAATTTTTACATAATCACCATTTATATATTGATATTCTTCTTCTCCCTTTCCTGCTATAAATATAACAGTTTTTTCTTTTACTTCTCCATATGCCGCTAAAATTGCTTCCTCCCTTGAATCAAATCTCTTTGTAGGGATATTATCGGTATCGATATATTGGAGCATTTCCTGTTGAATCTTTGATATTTCAACATATCCCGGATCATCAGGTGCTAAAAATATTCTGTCGGAATATCCTACTGATATAGTCGAAAGATCCTCTATTCTGTTTAAGGCTTTTTCTCCCGACGCCCCAAAAACGGAAAAGATTTTATACCCGGTAAAAGTGTTTAGTATAGCGTTATATACTTTTTTAAAACTTAAATCATTATGGGCATAATCAACTAAAAATACAATTTTTTTGTCTTTCGTAATAAAAAGATTGCTCCTTCCGACCAATTTTACAGCTTTAAGTCCTCTGATTATATATTTTTCTTCAATGTTATAATGTCTTGCTACAGCTATTGCACAAAGTGCATTTTCAACATTATATTCTCCGAATATATTCAGTTCATAATTGGATTTATCAACCGTAAAAGTATTTCTATCTCCTATATACTCGTTTTTTATCGAAAACAAATCGGCATTTTTGTTTTTGATCGAATAACTGTAATTTTTCTTGGAAAGATTCTTTATCTCATCTTCAACTATTTCAACCATTTCCATGTCTTTATTATAAATCATGTTTTCCGCCAGTCTGATAATTTTCAATTTAGACTTGAAATAATCTTCAAAATCGGAATGCTCGTTCGGACTTATATGATCCCTTCCTATATTGAGAAAACATGCCACATCCAAACTTAACTCGCTAACTCTATCATATTTTAAAGCCTGTGACGAAACTTCCATAACTACATATTCTATTCCGCTTTTTACCGCATTATGCAAATGCTCAAACAAAACCAATGCTTCGGGAGTAGTCAATTTAGAAGATTTTTCCTCTATTCCGTCATATATCTTTATTGATGAAAAAATCCCCATAGGCTTTTTATTGTTTTCCAACAGATATTCATCAAAAATACTTTTAATGAATTCAACTGTTGTAGACTTTCCCTTCGTTCCCGTAACTCCAATTATTTTTAACTTTTTGTCGGGATAGTCATAAAAAAATGATGCTAATAGCGCCATCGCTTTTCTTATATCTTTTACGATTATTTTTGGAATCCCCACCTCGTAATCAGTTTCCGAGATATAAGCTAACGCTTCAGATTCTATGGCATCCAAAAGATATTCTTTTCTAAAATGTACTCCTTTACAAAAAAATAGAGTTCCTCTTTTAGCATCTCTTGAATCATAAGTTATGTGTTCTATGTATAAATCTATATTTGAATATTCGATGATTAAGTCATGATTTAGCAAAAAATCGATTATTTCTTTAAAACTCTTCATCCTTTTCCCCTTTTTGATTATTTGTAGTATAATATGGTATATTATATCATATTTTATTATATGATAGTTGGAGGAAAACTTGAAAAAAATATATTTGGTAAATAACTATTCCGGAGTTCATGTTGATGGACTGAAAAATAGTATATATGATTTAAAGAAATACTACGAAGCACATATTATTGAAGAAAGAGAAATTGAAGAACCGGTTGATGATAAGTTGAAAAATATTAACAGAGTTTTAGATATAAATACAAGAACTTTCGAGTATGCGAACACTCTTATAAAATCATCTTATATTCCTGTTATGGTTGGAGGTGACCACAGTATTGCCATTGCAACCGTTGCGGCAACAGCCAATAATTATGACAATGTCGGACTAATTTGGATTGATGCTCATGCCGATATTAATACTCATGAAACAACACCGTCAGGAAATATACATGGTATGCCCATAGCTGCAATGCTTGGAATTTGTGACGAAAGACTAAATAAAATCGGTGGTGATTTTGTAAAGATAAAGCCTGAAAATGTCGTATATTTAGGCTTGCGTTCCGTAGATGAAGGTGAGGTTGAATTGCTTGAAAAACTTAAAATCAAATCTTACTACTATTCTGAAATTCAAGAAAAAGGTCTGGAAAATGTATTGAACGAAGTAAGCAATTATTTAAATGTTTCAAATATTCACCTAAGTTTTGACTTAGATTCCATGAATCCTGAATTAATTCCGGGTGTTTCTACTCCTGTCGACGGCGGTTTCAACTATGATGAAGTTTGCAAAATATTTGATTTCTTTTCAGATAATTACGAAATTAAATCCTATGATTTTGTAGAATACAATAAAAAATACGATGTAGAAAATCAAACCTTGTCTACTTTAATAAAACTTATTGAAAGAATTTAATTAAAAACTTAAAGCCACGGCTCAATCTAAAATTGAACCGTGGCATTTTTAGTGTGTTTTTTAATATTTAAGTTTATAACGAATTTCAATACAAATAAGTATTTTGTATCGGAATTAATAATCATCACTGATTTTAATAATCGAAACATCAAAATATATTGGAGATTAAAGTGATTAACCGACTTTTATCCTTTATATCAAAAAAGATTTTTAAAAACCGTTCTCTTCCGACAACTTTTTAAACCATTCTCCCGATTTTTTAATTCTTCTCTCTCCTGTTTCCAAATCAATTTCCACCAAACCATATCTGTTTTTATAGGAGTTCAACCAAGACCAACAATCAATAAATGTCCAAACCTGATAACCTATGCAATTTGATCCCGCTTCTATCCCCTTGTGCAGGAATTTTAAGTGTTCTTTCATAAAGTCAATCCTGTAATCGTCCATTATCTTTCCGTCAACTTTAAACCTACACTCATCTTCTACGCCCATTCCGTTTTCGGATATCAACCATTCAATATTTTTATAATTGTCTCTAAGATTAATTGCTATATCATATATTGCGTCCGGATATATTTCCCATCCACGATAAGGATTAATCCTTCTCCCCGGCATATTATATAGATCATAAAAATTTGTCGGCATAAATATGGCATCATCACGAAGTTGATATTGTGGGGCCTTGACTCTTAAAGGTTGATAATAATTAACCCCAAGATAGTCAATGGTATTATTTTTTATTATTTTCAACTCTTCATCGGTATAATCCGGCAGTAATCCGTATTTGCTTATTACTTCGATCAATTCTTTAGGATACTCCCCATTTACCGACGGATCCAAAAAGGATCTGCAAGCGAATAAATCGGCGTATTTTGCAGCCTCCAAATCTCTTGGATGCGATGATCTCGGATATGCCGGTGTTAAATTCAATACTATCCCTATTTTACTTTTAAGACCCAATTTCTTAAACTCAGAAATCGCCATCGAGCTGGCAAGTTGAGTATTATAAGCAACTTGAACGGCCTTTTTAGGATCTACCTCCATGGGATAATGATATTGATACAAATATCCACATTCAACATGGACAATAGGCTCATTAAATGTAAACCATCTGTCCACCAAATGACCGAAAGTTTCAAAACAAAATTTGGCATATTGAGCAAAATATTTTACTACATCCTTATTGTTCCATCCGTCAATATCTTGAAGAACTTCCGGCATGTCAAAATGAAATAAATTTACGAATAAGGTTATTCCCTCGTCCTTGATTCTCTTAAAAACATCCATATAAAAATCTACAGCCTTTGGATTTACTTTTCCAAAACCATCGGGAAACAATCTTGACCATGAAATTGATGTTCTAAATGAATTGTGTCCGGTCATTTTTAAATATTTAATATCTTCTGCATAATTTTCATAAAATTTTGATGCATCTTTCGGACCTATGTAATTATGAAATTTATAAGGTTCAAGATCATACCACTTATCCCAAATATTTCTTTTTTTACCGTCAGTTAAACTTGCTCCTTCGCTCTGTGTCGCAGAGGTAGCTGATCCAAAATAAAAACCTTTCGGAAACTTTATCATAAAACTTCCTCCTTAAAACTTATAAATCCGTTATATGCAGCTCCCACAATTCCGGCATCATCTCCATATTTTGCAACGACTAAATTTATTCTGTCTCTAAGTCCCTGATATACTTTATTCTTAGTGGCATCTCGCAATATCTCCAATAAATATTGATTATTCGTTATTACAGATCCCCCCAAGTAGAAAACATCAGGCTCAATAATTTGCAACAAATTTGCTAAGGCGCGTGAGTAATACTCAGCCCATTTGTCAATTATCTCCAAAGCAATAGCATCTTTTCTTTCGTATCTGTTGAACAATTCTTTGGCATCTATATCCTCTCCGTATTTTCTGGATGCTTCAAAAGCCAACGCCGTGCCGCTACACAAGCTTTCTAAGCTTCCGGCATACAAGCTGCTCTCCTCTCTCTTTTCATCAGAGATTATCATCATTCCGAACTCCCCGGCATATACTTTCTTTCCCTCAATAAGCTTGCCTTTATATACTATTCCTCCACCAATACCTGTACTGGTAGTTATAAATACTATGGTTTCATTATCGTCATCAATAGCCTGCGCCATTGCGGCAGCATTCGCATCATTTGTCAAATACACCTTTTTATTAACAGCCTCGGAAATTCTTCTGACGAATGGCTTATACCTCCATGTAGGAAGATTAGGTGCATCCAAAATCATTCCTTCGATTTTATCTATTGGTCCCGGCGAGCAAATCCCTACAAATTCAACCTCATTATTTGGATCAATCTCCTTTATCATTTTGACTATGTCTTCAATGACATCAGTAAATTCTCTTTTTCCGGTTTTTGACTGCATTTTTTTTATAATATTATACTTACTGTCAAGTAAAGCCACTCTGACATTAGTGCCGCCGATATCAACTCCTATCGAATACATCTCGCTCTCCTTCTATTAATTTCAAAAGATTTGCATATGCTCCCAGTATATTGTTGTCATTAAAAAATGAAACCTGTCTGATCTGCACATCCGCATCCTTGAATATTCCTTGATTTAATCTTTCTTTTAGCTCTTCTATAAATAAATCTGACTGACTGATCCCTCCACCTATGTATATTACCTCAGGATCATATGTATATTGTATATTATATAATCCCATGCATAAATAATCATACATTTGGGAAACTTCCGAATAATAAGGCTCCTCTTTTTCAAAATATTTTTCCAAAATGGAATATGTAGTAGTGTTGATGTTGTATTTTTCTTTTATTCTGCTTCTGACATTAGGTAAAGTGGCAAGTCTGGAAAAATTTCTATATTCACCATCTTCATTTTTGAGAAGCATATAACCGAATTCTCCCGACTCCATTCTTCTGCCTCGAATAATCTCTCCGTCTTTTATTAAAGCTCCGCCTATTCCGGTACCGATTACAACAAATGCTATCAATTTTTCCTTCGGATTTTCAAAAAATAACTCCGCCAACGCTGAACAATTAGCATCATTTTCTATTACTATCGGAAAATTATATTTATTTTTCAAATGATTTACAAAATTATATTTATGCAGGTACTCAAGTGCACTTTGCCCCATGACCTCACCGGTTTTCGTATTGACTGTACCGGGACAACTAATTCCGACACCTTGAATTTTATAGGTTTCTATACTATAATTAATTTCCTGTTCCAACATTTCTAAAAATTCCTGTAATGTATTTTTTTTAGGAATTTTATACTTTTTTATAATTTTGGAATCGCGGTTTACAACTCCAATTTTTGTTGAAGTTCCACCAATATCAAAAATTAGATACATAACATACTCCATTTTTAAAAAATTTATGATATAATTTACTAACGCATTTTTGTGATATAATCACTATGAGGTAAAAAAATGAAAAATAAATCTTATAATTACATAATGAATATAGTTTCAAAAAATAATATTAAACTTTCTAAACTTGAACAAAGCATAATGGAAAGGCTTAAGGATAGTCCAATTGAGTTTATAGATGCCGACATCAGTCAAGTTGCAAGTAATTTTTATATATCAAATTCCACCATCACAAGGTTCTCCCAAAAACTTGGTTTTGACGGCTTCTTGGAACTGAAATATGCCATGAGCAACCATGACGATAATTACACATATATAACTCAAAATAGATATATCTCAATACTTAACGGTTTAGAAATGTTAAATAAAGAAGCTGTTGAACTTATCAACAATCTTGACAAGTTTAGGAAAATATTTATAGTCGGTATCGGCTCCAGCGGTTTGCTTGCAAATGAATTTCTTTATAAACTTAGCGAATTGGGGCTAACCAATACCGATTATGCAAAGGAACCCTATAAAATTGATATGATTGCGGACAGTTTGGCAAGTGACGACCTGCTTATCTGTCTTTCGCTTTCAGGAGAAAACTCCAACATAATCAAGGCCGCTAAATTTGCCCAAAGTCACGGAACCAAAATATTATCAATATCAGGTAGTGAAAAAGCCGAGTTGGAGAAGTATTCTGATGTATACATCAGAACACCTAAATACTCCACTCACCAATACTCAATTTCCAAGATGTTCCCTATATTATTAATAATTGACATCATATGTGAAATTTATTCAAATAGGAGCTAACTCCTATTTTTTTATTACTTTTTTTCCTAAATACATCAATATTGTTTCGCAAAACATTGAGTTCGCCCAAGAAAACCACTCTCTGGTAAACTCATTTGCATTATCCTTGTGAAAACCTTCATGTAATAAATTCGTACCCGCATCAGTTTTCTCAAATATAGAAAGAATTTCTTTTATTTCCTCCTCACTATTGGAGGTCATAGCCTGAATTGCAAGTCCTATGTGCCAAATATAATTTTTAGGTGTGTGTTCCGAACCTACACCTTTTGCAATACTTCCTTCAAAATAAAACGGATTTTTTTCAGATAAAACGGCTTTTCTGGTATTAAGGTATACTTCATCATCTTTATCTACAAAACCCAAATACGGCAAAGAAAGTAGACTAGGAACATTTGCATCATCCATAAATAAACTGTTTCCAAGTCCATCCACTTCATATGCGTATATTCTTCCATATTCTTCATCTTGAATTATTCCGAATTCATTTATCCCTTCTTCAATTTCTTTATATAAAATCTCAATTTTATTAATCAATAGATCATTTCCCTTTTTCGAGTTCTGCAACATTCTGCAAATTCCTCTAAGGCTGACTGCTGCAAAGGCATTGGACGGTATTAAATATTGATAGACACAACTGTCATCACTTGGTCGGAAACCTGTCCAACTCATTTTTGTATATCCCGTTGGAGTTCCGGTTCCACCACCGCATCTCAATGTATCACTTGGAGCCCAGGCTTCTGGTCTTTCAAAGTAATATGGAGAATTTTCATGCCTTTGCTCTAATTTAATTTGATCAACAAGCACTTCCAAAACTTCCAAAAATTTATCATCTATAAAAGAGTCATCTCCTGTTTTTTCATAATACATATATGCCAACTGAAAAATATATGCCAGAGAATCCAATTCATACTTTCTTTCCCATACCCAAGGATTGTGTTCTGTAATATCATAGGCATTCCACTCTTTACCATCCCCAAACTCGTTGAAGGCATTAGCATATGTGTCTTTTTCAATGCTGAACCACTGTCTTTTTATTACTTTCTTTATCAATTCATTTGACTCTTCGGAATCAATATAAAAAAGCGGTCTGATTTGTGCGGTTGAATCTCTAAGCCACATTGCCGGAATATCTCCTGTTAAAACGAATGCGTCATCCCTGTCTGTGATTTTGATTGTAGTTGTAAAAGTATTATTAATGGCATTTACAAACATCATCTTGAGTTTATCGCTTAACCTGTCTGAATTTTCAACAAATTCAATAAGCTCATTTACTATTTCCTTCATTATTCCTCCCACTTAATAGTCCTGATTTCAAACGGCTCCAAATGAGATCTGCTGTAATCCTGATTTTCAAGAGCTTCATCACCTATAATGTCACAAATGGTTCCCTTTATCTCTCCAAGTCTGTGTGTTTTTCCATCAGGATTATAAAGTCTTATTATCCTCTCTCCTCTGAAATTTCTGTATAAGGTAGAGAATATATTTGATCCCACATTTATCTCATAATTGACATTAGGCTTTATATTTCCTTCAGTTTTATCTATTTGTGTTGTAAAGTAATCCAATCTGCTTCCAATCACCCTTTGTTGAGATGAATAGTAATCTGAAACAAAGAAATCCAAGAAAAAGTTAAATCTCATAGGTATTTGCATTTGAGAATCTTTCGTAGGAAAATATCCCCAATCTCCCATTTCACCGACTGCTCTGAATAATGTTAAATACAGTCCCTCTTCCTTGTTTTCGTATTCCTGAACACCTATTGTTGAAACGGTGAAGCCCCCTTGTTCATCTTTCATTTGAACAAATCTGTTCAGATTTTGAGAATAATCCGGATTAGTCCAAGTCTTTGGAGGGTTTGCAGGTCTCTTAACAACCTCAAATATACTTTCAGCCCAAACATTTTCCGTATTCAAATCATGTCCGAAAAGCAATCTCAACCTGTGATCTTTAACATTATTTTCCAATTCCAACCTAATCTTTATGGTAGGCGTAAGTTTATCAATTGATATTTTTTTATAAACCGTTAATTCTTTTGTTTTATCACTTCTCTTCGACTTTCTGTATCTGATATCCACCAAATCCTTTTGTTCTTTATCTAAACTGATATCTGCGGACTCAGGGACAGTTATACTTTCTTTTATACGAATTGTATATCTTTTGGTAGTTTCTTCTTCTACACTAAATCCTAACATCCTCGAACTTTTAATTACTTCATTGTCGGAAGATTGCTTGTAAATATACTCATTTCCTATGTCTCCACTGTCTTCCAACATCAGAACATTTCTGTACTCCTTGTTGTTTCTCTTGTCCAATATTGTCAAGGTTGCATTATTCTCTACTCTGATTTTGAAATAGTCCGTTTCAAGTACATTCGTATCAATTAGATTAGCTTTTCCGATATAATCCGGCATCTCCTTCAATCTAAAAATTCTTCTCTCAAAAGGATCCAGTTCACACATAAATTTTACCAATATCTGTCTTGAATAATATGGCTTACGGAACGATGATTTCGGCAACTCATAACCGAAGTTAACTCCCAAGTCTTTTATATAGGTTTCGTATGATTTTTTATCATCAATAACTTGAAGGTTTGATATTTTTACCTTCTCAAGTTCTTTGACAATTTCCTTATATTCCGCTCCTGTCCACATCCTCTTGTCATAATCTATTAAAACCTTCGCCTCTTTTCTTTGGTGGTAAGGTGTAGTGTTTATTACTGTAAACACATAATCCTCTTCATAATTATTTTCCAAATTTGACCTAAGATAATTTTTCGCTTCCAATTCCAAATAATCAAGCGCTTCCAAACAGTCTTTAAATCTTCTTACATTTCCGTTGTGAACACTGTCGATTGAACATCCACAAATACTGTCGTGAGGATGATTTGACAATAAATGTCTGTAAATAAAATCTATCTTTTCGGCAGGATAATCTTTCGGTTCAAAAAACATTGTATAAAGTGGTTGAATAACTTCTTCAAGTCTCATTTCCACATTTTTGTTCATGTATTTTAAATCATATCTGGATGATGATGTTCCCTGTAGAGTTCCCCAACCATCAGTAGTTTGTGACCTTAATTCCCCTTCTATAACATTAAGATTTTCCGGATTGACTTCCGAATTCACAGCTTTATAGTAATCCTCCAAATTTGAATGTATAAACTCATATTCATCATATAAACTGTTTGCCGTACTGATTATTTCTCCGATATTTTTTTGAACCGGAGAATGGTCGCAGCCGTTCATCAACAATAAATGTCTTGTTGAAGCAAACTTTTCCATGTCTGATATTTTCCTGTCTAAATAATTTTTTAATAGTTGAGGATCACTCGGCATATCAACACCGTTACAATACCAATTTGCAAATAAGACGCTCAGAACTTTTGAGCCGTCAGGAGATTTCCAATACATCTCAGAATTTTTTGAGGTATAGTCCTCAAAAACTACATTTGCAAATCCTGTTGCCTTAACTCCCCTTCCGAAGTATGCATTGTGAATATTTGCTTTCTTAAGGATTTGAGGTGCTTGCCCGATGTTTCCGAAAGTATCAGGAAAATACCCTATCATTGCAGGAACTCCCAATTCCTTGGATTTTCTTATACCGATCTCAAGGTTTCTGACATTTGACTCTCCGGATGTCAAAAAAGAGTCCTGCAGAATATACCAAGGTCCAACAATAATTTTTCCTTCTCTTATTAATTTATATACTATTTCTCTATTTTGCGGTTTTATATTTAAATAATCTTCTATAGGTAAAAATTGTCCATCCATCTGAAATGAAACAAATTTATTATCCTTTGAAGCTTCAATGATTCCGTCTATCAAATCAACTAATCTCATTTGGTGATTAATAAGTGGTAAATACCACTCCCTATCCCAGTGAGAGTGAGATATTACATGCACTATTTTCTTCATAATTTCCTCCTAACTCTCCTAATAATATTTTACTAAATATAGTTTTGTTTACAATATTACTATAGTTTTAGGTTTAATTTTTACTAGTTTTAAAATATTTTTATAATCATGAAATCATTTTCATTTTGCAATATTATCCCTAAATACAAGCTCTTTAACATTTTTGTGTTCAATTATTTTACAGCTTCCTGTATTGAATATATTCTTCTCTATCGTTATTTTTTCATGAATACCCTCCTCAACATCTTCATGAGTTATAGGATTTATCCAGATAATCGGAAAATCTCTTCTTATACCTTCAATACTTTTATCCACAAAAAAATAATTATTCCTTATTTCAAAATCGACAACTTTGCCCGATTCATACCACTCCTTTGCATCGTTTGATATATATATTGATGACATTGAGCAATTGTAAAATTCGTTATTTTCAATTTTCGTATTTCCTCTGGCAGTACATAAAATTGCCCTGGTAGGAGTATTTCTAAATATATTTCCCATGATTTTTACACTTGGAGAATATGTTATGTTTTCAACGAAGATTCCCCCGTGATTTTCGATTATTGTGTTTTCTACCTCTCTGTCAAGAATTATTTTTGTAAGATCAAGGCTATTCATCCCGTCAGGACCGATTACTTCTTCGACAAAATATCGGCTGCCGACTTCAAGCAAATTTTTATCTATAAATGCAATTTCATCTCCAACATGATACTGATTAAATCCCGATTGTTGTTTATGCATATACTTTAAAATCAATTCTTTCCCTTCTAAACTCTTAATTTTTAGATAAGTGCCATGTATATTTATAAAATCATCTAATGAAGATTCAAATTCGCTGTCTTTGATTTCAATTTCCCCTCTATGACCTGAAACATGTATACTGTCTGCATAACTTGTAGTATAATGGTTTGAATTTTCCCTTTTGATAAACCTGCAATTTTCAAATATTGCGTTTTCCGACATCTGCAACAAAAAACCGAAACCGTGTAGGAAATGAATCCCACAATTTTTAACTTCTATATTTTTTGATTCAATGATAAATGCACCGCAAGTTTTTCTCTCCGAGGAAGAATTCATCACAAATACTTTTCCGACAACTTGGTTTTCAGGTCTTTTTTCATAATAAACTCTCAATTTTTCATTGACAATCTCAAGTCCTGAATAATTGTGTAACGGGCCTAAATCAACATTTGTATTGTGTGAATATCTGATGTTCGGATTATAATCAATTATTCCATACGAGTTATGTTGATTATATCTGGTCCAATATACTTGATTAGTATATGGAGATTTCTCTGACATCCATTTGATTTTATTGTTCTCAATTACCCATGCGAAATCTTTTGATATTTCAAAATCAGAAAATTGACCATTCTCGTTGAATCCCGTATCTACTAATTTCATTTCCCCCACAGTGGGATTAAAATAATCCCATGAAATATTCTTTATCTTTATATTTTCGCATTCAAATATACCGAATGCCGTCATATCTCCATGAAAAATAAATAGTGCACCATTTCCTTCTATCGTCAAATTATCTATTCCCTCAAAATATATTCCTATCCTTTTTTCCGGAAATTTTGTGCTGTCAGTGTTTGAAAAATAAATTATCTTTTTGTTTGAATAATCCTTATAAACATCATATATCTTTTTTTCAAACTCTAAAATTTTTTCACCTTCCATCGACTGCAAATCTTCAACAACTTTTCTTAACGCGATAGCATAATCACCTTTTGATACAAACTTTTCATAATCTTTAAAATATACTTTCATATTATTCCTTAAAAAAAAGGCATGATTGCTCATGCCTTCAAATTATTAATTATTTTTTCCATGCATCATATTCTTTTTGTAACATTTCAACCGCTTCTTTGATTCCCGCAGCTTCCAAGTCTTTTAAGAATTGATCATATGTTTCCATTTTTCCACGCGCTAAAGCTTTATAATGTTTATCTTTTACCGCTTTAATTGCAGCAAATTTTTCTAAGTAAGCAGCGCTTGGAGTAAATCCTAGGTCAGCAGCAGGTTTTAATTCAGCTTCAAAAGCCTTAACTTCTTCAACTAAAGCTGGGTCATCTTGAGCCTTTTGTAACGGATTAGGTAATCTAGTTTTGTCCGATACCAATTGGTTTTGCCATAGATTCCAACCTTCATTTCTTGCTTCTGTAGCAACCGCTTTGCCGTCTTTCAAAGTATAGTGTTTACCTTCAATCCCCCATGCCAACAAGTTTTGAATTGTAGCATCGGTAGCAATCTTTTCGATAAAGTTTAATGCTTGTTCAGGATTCTTGCTATGCTTATAAACAGCAGTCATCTTACCTTGAATCATGTCACTTCTTGTAAATATATCTTCAGCAGTTAAAACAGCCTTAACCGGTGTTTTAAATCCATCTGTCCAAAGTGCTTCAGCTCCGGGTTCCCCTTCAGCTCTTTTTACTAACCATTGGTCAGGTTCATCTTGTTTGTATTGATCAGAGCCCGCTTCAGGAGAAATATATCCTTTTTCAGCAAAGCCTTTAATTACTTCCAAAGCTTTTTTGAATTCAGGAGTTGCAAACATATTTCCTATTACAGCTTTACCGTCTTTGTCAGTATTGACCAAACTGTCTACTCTTCTGATAGCCCACTCAGATCCTCCATCAAGAGGGAATCTGTCAGGATATTTTTCTTTGTACTTAGCTAAAACGGGTTCTAATGATTCAACTGTTCTCAAGGCTGCAACTTCTTCAACTTTAACGCCGATTTCTTCCAAAGCTTTCACATTCCATACAAAATAGTCTCTTGCATGAACTGCTGTAGCTCTTGTAGGTATAGCATATAAGCCACCCTTCATCATAGCTCCGTCCAATTGAGTTTGTGTCAATGTTTCTTTTAATACAGGAGCAGCCTTAGGAAGTAAATCCTTAAGATCTAGTAAAGTTTCTTCGTTTACAAGTGTTCCGTAAGGTCCTAACCAAGATGCAACAGTAGCGATGTCAAATTTATCCCCTGTTCCTCTTGCAGCCAAACCAAGTTTTTCACCGTAATTGTCCCAACCGTAAAGAACCAATTCAACTTTGTAGCCGGCTTTTAATTCAGCCAATCTTTCATTAATCTTTGCAGTTACTTCATCTTTGTCAGTACCGCTACCTAATACTAAATATGTAACTGTTACATCTTCAGCAGGTTTTTTTTCATCAGGCTTCTTTTCGCCTTCATCTTTCTTTTCACCTTCAGTCTTTTTAGGTTCCTCAGGTTTCTTTTCTTCAGTTTTGCCACATGCGGCAACTGAAAGTACCATTGCTAATACTAATAATAAACTTAGTATTTTTTTTAGGTTTTTCATATGATCCTCCTATTTTTTTTATATAAATAAGCTTTGCTTATTTTTAACTATTCTTTAACCGCACCAAGAGTCAATCCTTCTACAAAGTATCTTTGGAAGAAAGGATAAGACATCGCTATAGGCAATGTAGAAACAACTACTACCGCCATTCTGACCCCGTCAGCCGGCAAACTCTTTAATGCTTCCTGTGCAACATTTCCCATTAAATCTTTCTTTAATAAAATATTTTCTATTTTCTTTTGCATTTGCATCAACATGTATTGTAAAGGCGTGTACTTGCTTCCTTGATCCAGGTACAACATCGCATTGAACCAATCGTTCCAATATGCAAGTGTCAGGAACAGTCCGATAGTTGCTATTCCCGGCAATGAAACCGGAAGAACTATCTTGAAAAATGTCATAAATTCGGATGCTCCGTCTATCTTTGCAGCCTCTATCAAAGCTTGAGGGACGGACGTTTGATAAAAAGTCCTCATTACTATGATATAAAAAGTATTAATCAACAACGGTAGAAGCAGTGCAAAAAATGTATTTTTTAGGCCCAACACCTGTGTCATTACGATGTAATTAGCAACCATTCCTCCTCCAAAAAGCATGGGTATGAATGCAACTAAACTGAAAAATTTTTTATAGGCAAAGTCTGATCTAGACATTGCATAAGCGTAAGTTGTTGTTACTATCAATCCGGTTACCGTTCCAACCAATGTAAGTATAATCGAATTCCTAAAAGCACTTACTATACTGAATCCTCCTGAAACAATTACTTTATAGGATTCAAGAGTTATCCCTTTAGGAATCAAGGTAAATCCATATTGGGCAATTGATTCTTTGGTTGACACTGAAATAACCAATACAAATAGAATCGGAAATACGCTCATTATAGCTACTAAAAGTAACAAAATATTAAATAAAACATTTGTTTTCTTAGTAATATTTATTGACGAATTTTTTTTCTTTGCCATATTTACCTCCTAAAAAAGTGATCTTTCAGGGTCAAATCGTTTTACCAACTTATTCGCACCCATTATAAGTATGAAACCGACCACTGATTGGAAGAATGATATGGCAGCCGACTGTTTTAAATCCCCGCTAACTATCAGTAATCTGTATGTATATGTGTCGATTACCTCCGTAACAGAACTCAACAATGCCGGATTACTACTTGCATTCGGTATGTGGTAGAACAAACCGAAATCCGATCTGAATATTCCTCCAAGCGACAATATAAATATTATAGTGATTACAGGCTTTAGCAAAGGAATAGTTATATATTTCATCTGTTGCCACTTTGTAGCTCCGTCAATTGAAGCCGCCTCGTAATAGGATTTATCTATTCCCGCCAACGAAGCCAAATATATTACCGTATTGTAGCCGAGCATCTTCCATGTGCTCAAAAACAGGAATATCACCGGCCAAACTCCCGGTGTAGTATACCAATGTACCGGTTTAAGACCTATCGATGTTAAAATTCTGTTAAATAATCCTCTATCCGTTTGCAACAGTGCATAAACCGAGTATGTAATTACAATCCATGATAAGAAGTACGGCAAGAACATCATAGTTTGATATGTCTTGGCAGTTCTCTTGTTTAATAATTCATGTAACATAATTGCCACCAATAGCGGAACAACTATATTTAATATAATAAATGCTGAATTATACAGTATGGTATTTCTTGTTACCGTCCAAGCGTCTTTACTTCTGAAAAAGAAGCTGAAGTTGTCCGTTGTCCATTCACTTTTAAATAAACTGGTGAAAAAATTTCCATCGTAGTTTTTATATTTTTTAAAAGCCAAAATTATACCGAACATCGGAAGGTATGAAAATACTAAAAACCATATAAATCCGGGCAATGCGAACAATGTCAACGGTAAATTCTTTTTAAATCTTCCCTTTTTTTTGTTTTTATTCATTGTTTTTCCTCATTTCCTCTTATAAAGTTCTTGCTTTCAATTAATTTGTGTATCACTATCAACACTCCTGAGAATATAGGCAGTGCTACCGTCGCCAACCACCAAGGGCTGGTAACCATTTTGTATGATAAATAAACTAATACTATAACGCCCGCTACGCTAAGTAGACCAAAAACCAATGACAAAATAAAAGAATTTTTAACCAGTGATAAAATTGGTATCTTTTCGTATATGGCGAACTGAATTGTTGAATAAATCATGTTCGATGTAAAAACCAATATCGAAAACCACATAAAAACTATAAATACACTTCCGAATTTATGACTTAAATTTAGCCCCGCAAAAACTGAAAAGTACAATAATGCCGAGACCGTCAAGTAATATAAATAAGTGGTTAAAAAGTTATTACTAAGTGACTTCCAAAAAAACGGTTTGTAATATAATTTTCCCTGTAAGTAAATCATATAAAAGGCGTAAGTCAACGACTTAAGTGCCATCCCGAATAAAGCTATCAACGGAATAAACATACCCGCTACATTCATAATATTCTCTTTTATAAAAAAATCGAAAAAATACAGAGGCGTTATCAAAAGAAGCACATAGAATACGTTTATCATGTAAGCTACCACATACTCACTGAAAGTGAAATATATGTCCAACAATTTTTCTTTATTCATACTTTTATTTGCTCAATTTTTCACTCGGTGAGTGAAATATACTTAATTCTGTTTCTTTATCAAATAAGTGAAGCTTGTTTGAATCCACAACTACTTTAAATGTTGTTTTTGATTCGTCAAACTTCTCGACATCGATACTTAGTTTTGAAAGCATTGGAAATCCTCCGATTTTTCCATGAAGTATGTACTCGTGTCCAAGAAGCTCGGATACTTCAATATTCATTTCCATTTCAACGTATTCTTCATATTCTTCATTCAGATAGTCTTTAACTTGAATTTCTTCAGGTCTGATTCCAAGTATAATTTCCTTGCCTTCTAAATTTTTAATATATGATTGTTTGGACTTCGGTAATTCCAATTTATACTTGTCAAATACCACCTTTCCACCTTCGACCTTCGCATTTATGAAGTTCATCGCAGGAGATCCTATAAAACTGGCAACAAATTTATTAGCCGGTTTTCCGTAGATTTCCTTAGGAGTACCGATTTGTTGAACATAACCGTCCTTCATTACAACAATTCTGGTCGCCATGGTCATCGCTTCGGTTTGGTCGTGAGTTACATATATAGTTGTCGTATTCAGTGATCTGTGCAATTTGATAATTTCAGATCTCATTTGTACCCTTAACTTTGCATCAAGGTTTGAAAGAGGTTCATCCATCAAAAATACATCCGCATCTCTGACTATAGCTCTTCCTAACGCAACTCTTTGTCTTTGACCTCCTGATAATTGTTTAGGTTTTCTGTCCAATAAACCTTCAATTTCCAAAATTTTAGCTGTCCTCTGCACAGCTTCATCAATGTCTTCTTTTTTCATTTTTTTAAGCTTTAATCCAAAAGCCATATTGTCATACACTGTCATGTGCGGATACAGTGCATAAGACTGAAATACCATAGCTATATTTCTGTCTTTCGGTGAAACATCATTTACCAACTTATCATTTATGTACAATTCACCAGATGAAATATCTTCCAATCCGGCTACCATTCTTAATGTAGTAGATTTACCGCAACCAGATGGTCCAACAAAAACAATGAACTCTTTATCTGCAATTTCAAGATTAAAATCATGAACCGCATGGAATCCATTATCATATACTTTATTGATATTGTTAAAATTTAATGTTGCCATAGACCCTCCTTATTTGTCTTACAATACTATAATACTATTTATAAACCTTTTTGACAACGCTAACACAATAAAGGTTTAATTTTCAAAAAAATGCTTTCATTCTTAAGTTTTGTGAAAATATTTTCTAGCATTTTAAACCCCAATATAATAGCTTAAAATAGCTATTATTTGAGGTTTACGCTAGTGTTAAATTAATAATTATCCTATTTTTTTGCTCATTTTTTCGATGTTTTTATTAATTCTCAGTGTTCCTGATTCCGCTCTCAAAGTCTTTGCAGGAAACTCGGAAGTTTTGGTACTTATATAAAAAGTTCTCGATTTTTCTTCAAATTCCTTCGCTCTTGATTTAAGGTTGAATATCTCCCTTTCACTCAAAATTGAAGTATTTTGATTCAATCTTATTAGTACAATCGCTTGCTTTGACTTGTAATACAAATTCATAATATAAGGTCTCATCTCTTCTTTCAGTTTGTGAAATTTAGATTTTTCCAAAAATATTTCTATTGAATTAATTATTTTTTGGTATTTGTCAACCAATCTATTTCCTGAATATATCAAATCTTCAAAATTTCCTTTTTCCAAACATTTTTCAAAAAGTTGAATATCCTCTTTTATATTCTCAGATTCGGATATCCCCTCAATCCCTCCATTGTCTGAATTTGACATATGATAGCAAATTTCCTTCAACTCTTCACTGCATATCGGATCGATAAAAATAAATCCATCTTCCCAACTTCTTTGTGCATCAAAGCCTTCACTATTCCAAGAATAATCTGCTATTGCAAATATTGAGGTAAATGAAGCATGTGGTTCTTCAAGAGGATTTGTCAAAGTTCCTACCAAATTCTTGACTCCCACCTCAAGCATTTCTCCTTTACCCATGAAAAGTCTTCTATATTCCGTCCTGTCTATATCATTTACCGGCCAATTCAGCCAAAATAAAGGATTTCTTCTGATTGGACCCGAGGTATCTTTGCATCTAAATCCGTCAACAGCAGTCTGAGTAACGGGTGCACATGTACTTTCTCCGGTAAACATTATTTGAACATCCTGTGGAAACTCAGCACTGTATTTATCAAGTTCATCCGGTTTAAATCCCCATTTTGCCAAAACATAACTTTCCGGAACAAATACAAAGTCGTAAATCTTATCACCTTTATTTTTTTTCCAATTACTTGCAGCTTTTAAAACATTTACCACAGTATCCTTCGGTAATTCTCCGACATCATCTCCTAAAATACCGAATTGTCTAACCCCGACACTGTATAATTGGTCAAATTTTTTAAGAAGTTTTTCAATTCCTTCAGATTCGTTTTCCGGTGATATTGGATTGGAATCTTTTTTGAACGGAGATATGGTCCATACATATCTGTTTTTAAGTTCATTGCCCAAACTTGCCAATTTTCCGATTTCTTCAATCTCAATATCGGGGTAAAGTTCATACCACTTTTCTCTGTGATACGGATCATCTTTAGGCGCAAATATGAAAACATTATTCTTAAATCTTGAACCGAATTTTATTATATCCGCTCGGTTTTCATTTCCCCAAGGTATTCCATAATATCCTTCAATTACTCCCCTTATTTTTTGGCTCGCATAATCAATAATTTCCAGATTTCTAATCCTGTAGCCCGACTGTTCCAAAATGAGTTCAAGCGTTGTAAGTCCATAAAATACACCGTCTACAGTATCTGATTTAATACTGATATCATCATTTAAAATTAAAATTTCATAGTAATCAATAAATTTTTCAGTATTGAGTTTAGGATCAATTTTAATTTTAACGATTGTTTTACCGGAATCTCTGCTGTATTTCTCGGATATAAGCTTTGCCTTTTTCATACTTGCTTCATCCAATGCTTCCAAGCCGATAAATTCTATCTCTTTAATAAACAGATATCTGGTTAAATAATTTATATTTTTAGGTTTGGGATAAATCTTATAATTTTCAAATTTCTTTTTCTCATTCAATATATAATCCAAAGTAAACTCCCTATATGCTATTTCAATTCTCTCCCCTGACAAATTTCCGGCTTTTTCGTATAATATGCCAAATTTTTCTCCCAAATCGCACAAGCATGAATATCCAAAAAATCCATTGTCAATATTTTTGGATTTTATTAAGATCAACTCCGATCCGACCACCTCAAACAGATGTATTTTTCCCATGATCCTATGCCACGCATTTGAGGAAGAAGGTTGAGAAATCATAACGAATTCCTTGTTGTTTTTATTGAAATGAATTGCTGATAATTGGCACCATGACTGAGTTTCTACGGAAAGTTTTTCTATATTCTCAAAACTTTCTCCATTATTTGTACTGCTTGCTACAAGTATGTTTTTTGGATTTCCGTTTACAAAATTTCTCATAAACAACTTTACCGTACCGTTGTTTAATTTAATCGCTTGGCATTCTCCCAAACTCAAAATCCTGTTTGTTTCATATTGAATATCAATTCTTCTTCCAAATTCAGTTCTGTTTTCATTTGGAGATTTTCCTCTAGACCAGGATATTCCCTCATCATCGGAATAAATTATACATGATGATTCAACATTATGCCGATTTGTATAGTATGCCGTAAATCCAATCCTTCCATCATTAAGTATAATTCCGGCTCCGGGAGCAACTCCCAAGAATTTCATCCATTCTTCTTTTACCATTGGATTTAAATCTATTGGATTTGCCCATGTTTTTCCGTCATCATCGGAATAAGACATCAACAAATGAGAAGTCTCGGATGCTCTAAACGGAGAATCCGCAAAAAATATATTTGAAATATATTTTTCTCCAATGTAAATATCTCCCAATTCTCTATATGGAGCTTTTGCTTTTGTTATAACCTCATATTCCGTTTTTTCCCCCGATAATGTAGCGATATATCCTTCTTTAACAATATAATGTTTTTCATTTTCATCTGAAAGTTTTAAATATTTTTTGCCAAAAATTTCTATATATCCGCTACCCGTTTCACAATCAAACATTCCTTTGGATTCCGGAAAAGCCGTTGTAAAAACAAAAATTCTATTTGTTTGCTCAGATTGAATAGTAACTGAGTCTATTGTAAATATCGATCTTTCATCTTTACCGTTTTCCTTAAAATCCATTACAGTTATTATGTCATCAAAATTTTTATTACCTTTTTCACGCCTCCTGACAACAAGGTCGATATTTCCCCAATCCATTTGATGCTCATTTCTCTTATCCGAAAAAGCAAGCAAGGTTCCCTTATCCGTTTTAAGCAACGAAGGTATTCTATATGACTTTGATCCACTATAATCAGGACTAAATAAACTCACGGGATCTGTTATCGTTTTGTCCTTATGAATTCTTTTCATATAATTTCTTATCTTTTCCAAAAACGGATTGATCAACAATGTTCCGGCATCGGTTTTCAAAATCCTTTGTTTTGTCGGTTCCACATACATTATGTGATTATTGGAATTTATATATTCATTTTCCGCTTTTTCAAATAACTCTTTAGATAACTCTTTCTGACCATCTTCCAGAGATATTAATGAATCCAAATAATCAACTGTAGCAATAAGCTTTTCTTTCAAAGCTTCACAATAAGGTTTTATCTCCTCCCTTAACTCAATAAATTTTGCATTCAAAATATAATTGTCAATGGATTTGATTTCCGTAATATATTCTTTCTTCAATTTTTTTACTGAATCTTTGACTTTTGAAGCTAACATACTGTCCAACGCATCTTCAACATCTTTTATATAGGACTCTAAATGCTTGGATTCTTGCAAATTTTTTATTCCGAAATCATCGGCATTACACATGTGAGAACAAATTTTCTCCAGGAAATCATGTGCAACAGGCTCAATTATTTTTAGAGAATCTTTCCAAGATTTTTCATAATCAAAATCTTTCTGATTCCATGAATAATCGGATATCGCAAATATACCGATTAAAGAGGCTTTGGATTTCTGCATAGGATTCGTAACAACTCCAACGATATTGTCAACATCTTTTTTAAGCATTTCACCGGGTCCCATATAAAGTTTTCTTACATCCCTGTCTATATCATTTACAGGCCAATTCAACCAAAATAAAGGATTTTTTCTCACTAATTTTATTCCGTCAACAAACTCCGATTCTCTGTTTTTGAATTCTTCCACATCCTCTTTTAAAATCTCGGTACATGTATTTCTTCCGGTAAAAAACAGATGAACATCATTTGGAAATCCCTTGGTGTATTCATTCAGCTCTCTACTGTCCCAAGCCCATGTCAAAACATAGGATGCCGGACAATACAGAAAATCTTTTACATCCTTTTTTGAATCCTTCCATCTCGACAAATCTTGCATCACTCTCACGGGCACATCAGGTGAAAGTTTTCCGACATCATCCCCCAAAACTCCGAATTGTCGAACTCCAGCTTGATAAAGTTGATTAAATTTATCTAATAACAGACTTATCTTTTCTTCATAGTTGCTCAATTCTATTGGATTCTTGTGAAACGGAGCAATTGTCCAAACTAATGAATTTTTAAGTTTGTTTCCTAACTTTGCAAGCCTTGATATATTTTCAAGTTCATCTTCAGGGTACAGTTCATCCCAATTATCTCTATGATAGGGGTCATCTTTAGGTGCAAATACAAATACATTATTCTTATATTTAGCACCGAATTTCAAAAGATACTCCCTATCCTCATATGACCACGGGATTCCATAGTATCCTTCGACAATGCCTCTTATTTCCAAGTCCGGATAATCTTCTATATCAATTTCCTGAACTATGCTCGATTGCTCTAAAACTTGTTCCAGAGTTCTTAAACCATGGAACACCGCATCTGAATTTATCCCTTCCAGAATTATCTTATCTTCTCGAATTTTCATTCTGTATGCATCTTTCTTTTCAAAATCCGAATTACTTTTCAGGTTAATCACAAAAGAACTTTTTTCATCGATTTCAAAGAAATTTGACAAAACTTCCTTCGCAAATTCGGATGTATATTTGTCTATTGACGAATCTATTTCAATTTTTATTTTTTTACCGATTTTAAAATTTTTATCAAAATATTTTAAGCTTTGAGGTTTCGGATATATATTATATTTAATCATTTTTTCTCCAGTAAAACTCATATCTCTTTTCCTCCGTATTCGCTTCATTTTTCATTAGAAGAACCGTTTTATCATTCAAGCCGATTGCAGGGATAATTGTAGAAGAGGCATTATTATCGGTGACAACCTCGAATTTGGGCACCACTTTAACATTGAAATAATATCTGTATTTATCGTCTTTAATTCCGGTAAATTTTTCTCCGTCAATATATATGTCAAAATTATATTCTTTATTCGAAACCGCTTCTCTTCCGTAAACCTGAATTTCGGTTATACCTATTCCTCTGTAGTCTTCCTTTGTAAACATCTTAATTCTTATTGCAAATGTATCAATGTCGTTAAAATTAAATACTTCAAAAATATCTTCTTTTGATTTGTTAAATAATTTTATCTCTGTCCAATTTCCGTCATATGCAAGAGGATTGTCTTTGTCTTCCAAAACATTCGCATAATCTTTCGGTATTCTTACCTCATCAGTATTAAAATACTCTAATTTATACGATTTCGGAGACGAAACTTCATAATCTTCAAAAAATGCTATTTTAATCTTGTTCACCCTGTGTTTTTTTAGTTCTCCGGCTCTTCCCAATAAAATCCCCGCCCAATCACATTCTCTTTTCGGATTTGAAATATTTGTCCATCTGTCCATATATTTGCTGTCATATGAAACGATTTCATTGTTTAATGATATTACTGAATCGACAGATCCTTCACCCGAATTTGTAAATGAAGCAATTCCTGCAGGCAGCTCGGATCCGTTCCACGCCTTTGCATAATTGTAGCTGTCCATCGTTTCATCGGTCAATCTTATTGCAAGTTTAGATATAAAACCATTTTCTAAAGACGCCGTAAATGTCAAGTTTTCCATACTTGAATCTTCGTCATTATTTTTTTCGAATTCTTTATTCCATGCGATTACTTTTGCTTTTTTGACATCTCCCGAAGTTTTATATAAATTTATATATTCAGGAAATGACGGTATTTGATTTTTGGAAATTGCCATAGAATGATTTTCAGCAGATATGTAATCATTCACTCTTAATTTAAGTTTTACAACCTGATTGAAGTTTTCGGTTTTTCCCTGTACGAAATACTCTCCAACTCCGTCTATATCAGGAATCTCTTCCCACTTAACATCTATAAAAGCATAGGATTGATTTTTCAATATAACTTTCATTTTGTCCGGTAAAACAATTTTTTCACCAAAATCCACACTTTTACTTATTGAAGGAATATAACATATTTCGCCGTCCGTATCATCCGCAATATAATCCATACCTAATTGATTTTTGCAAATATCTTCATAATTATAGCTCTTTCCTTCTATAACATGAATTTTAACTTCATCATAAATCAAATCTTCGGAATATGCCTTTAGAACGATATCTTCGCACTTATTAGGCTTCAATACCACTATTCCTCTTCCGCTGAACGCCCTTCTCTTCCATCTTCCGTCCGAACAAACTTTGAATCTTTCCAAGCTTGCCGGATTGCCGTTATCTACCCCTATAATTTCACCACAACCTTCAGTTTCAAAATAAACGAGGTTGTCTGCATATGGAACCTGATTGCCGTTTTCGTCAACTATCCTGAATTCGATATAAGCGATGTCATCGTCGGAATATATGCTTCTTTGCTCGGGTAGTAATTTTACGGCAGCCGGAATCTTTGATGTCTCAATTTTATCAATAGAGCAAACTCTACCGTCTTCATCCTTTCCTATCGCTTCGATTACTCCCTTCTCAAATTTTACATTCCATTCCAAATAAAGCTCTTCTTCAGATGCCCCTTCTTGATATTTGTGCCCATAATTTGTAGTTTTCTGCGTAAATGATTTTTCCCCTAAACTTTTTCCGTTTAATTTTAATTCTATCCTGGGTAAATTCGAAAACACTCTTACAGGTATTTCTTCTGATTTTATATCCGTCCCTTGAAGCTTTAAGATTTCTCTGTCACTAAAATTCCAATGAGGTAATATTTTTACAATAAATTTATCATTTTTATTTATCCATTGAGATTGATAAAAATAGTAATCATTTTTTGGAAATCCGCATAAGTCAACTATCCCAAAATATGAAGATTTACAGGGCGCACCGAGATTTTCTTCATTATGCCATGGTGTAGGTTCTCCAATATAATCAAATCCTGTCCAAATAAACTGCCCTGCATAATTTCTGTGGTCTCTGTCGGGAATCCAGGATTTAATGGCTGTTCTTCCCCATCCAACTCTATCATTCCCATAATCGGACATCTGATATTTTCTGTTATGTTTATCGGCACTTCCCGTAGATATATTATCTTTGTTTGAAGGATCGTAATAAATTCCTCTGCTTTTTACCGCCGAGGATGTTTCGGAGCCGTAAATCAACCAATCAGGATATAATTCGGATATTTTATCAATATTTGCCTCCGCATAATTCATTCCGACAACATCAAGCATATTACAAATTTCAATATGTGCTCCTTTTTCAGGAGACCAAATCAATTTATTCTCTCCAATTGTGACAAATCGCTTATCATCGACCTCTTTAACCCATTTTATGAGTTTTTTTGCCTCTTCTATTCCATATTCTTCCTCAGTTTCCCAAATCTCATTTCCTATGGACCACATTAATATTGAGGGAGAATTATAATCTCTCTTTACCATCAATTTAATGTCATACTCCGCATTTACCTCGCCTTGAGCCTGAGGATGTGTGGATATTTTATTAAAAAATCTGTTATAATCAAATTCCTTTTTCGGTTTTCCATGCCATGTGTCGAAAGCTTCTTCAATAACCAAAATTCCCATTTCATCACATAGTCTAATAAATTCTTCCGATTGAGGATTATGAGATGTCCTAATTGAATTAACCCCCATATCTTTCAGGATTTCCAATTTTCTCCTGTCCGCTTTTTCATACAATTCAGCTCCCAAACAACCGTTGTCGTGATGTAAACAAACTCCGTGAAACTTTAAATAATTGCCGTTCAAATGAAAGCCTTCTCGATTCCATTTGAAAAATCTATATCCATATCTGTTTATACTTTCATCGAAAACTTTTCCGTTTACAATTATTCTGCTCTTTAAATAGTATAGACTCGGATTTTTTATACTCCAAAGCACAGGAGTATCCAAAATGAAATTCTCTATAATCTTTTGTTCGGATTTCCTTTTGATATTTAATTTTCTGGCTGATTTAAGAATAACTTTTTTACCAAAAATAACCTCATATTCCAAAGATATCTCTTTATCAAAAAAAGAAGAATTCCTTACCTCATATTCAACTTCCGTATTTACTTTATCTAAATAATTATTCGAATCTATATCAGGGGTTATTTTTATTCCGTTATCACAAAAAAATATGTCTTTAGTGATTATCAATTCGACATTTCTGTATATTCCGGAACCTGAATACCATCTTGAGGAAGGCTGTCTATTTTCAACTTTTACTATTATTTCATTTTCCCCAAAATGTATATAATCAGTAATATCGTATGTAAATGTATTGTATCCGAACGGGTAATTTCCTATTAATTCGCCATTCAAATAAACACTTGAATCCATATAAACGCCGCCAAATTTTATGCGCACTCTTTTATCGGCAATGCTTTCATCAAAACTGAACTTTTTGTAATAGTACCCGAGGCCTCCGTCGAGCAAGCCTCCTTCATTTCTCGATAATGAATTTTGGTTGAAATCCAAGTAAATACTCCAGTCATGTGGCAAATCAACATCTTCAAACTCATCAAAAATCAAATCTTTCAATTCAATATCTCCGAAATCAAATAACTTAAACTTCCAACCTAAATTAAAATTTATATATTTTTTAAGTTCATAATATGTATTATTACTGTGCTTATCCATAATCACTCCTTTTTTAACAATTCAATGATACTAAAAAAATAAAATCATCTCAAATTTGAGATGATTTTTGATTTTCTTTTTACTATATATTTTTTTGTACTATTTTTATGAAAATAATTTCAATCAGCTGATTATGCCCCTTTCGAGCTTATAACTCTTATCTACTATAGAATGGGTAGATTTTCTGTGACTAACAATTATAAGGGTTTTATCTCTTTTCATATTGGATAAAACTTTTAAAATCTCTCCCTCACTAAGTATATCGAGATTTGAGGTAGGCTCATCCAAAAGGATCAATTTAGCATCATGTAAAAATGCCCTAGCTATACCGATTCTCTGTCTTTGTCCCGCCGACAAATTATTATTTCTGCCTATATATGTCTGGTATCCATGTGGCAATGACATTATAAACTCATGAATATCCGCTTGCATACATGCCTTTATTATTTCATCAATATTAGCTCCTTGCTTTGCTATCTTAAGATTTTCCTCAATAGTTCCTGCAAATATATAGGTATCTTGAGTTACATAAGAAATATTTTTTCTCAGTGAAGCGGTCTTTATATCATCAATATTGATTCCGTTAAACAAGATTTTCCCATGATCAACTTTCCAAAAATTCATTATTAGTTTCAGTAATGTGGATTTACCGCTTCCGCTCTTACCTTCTATACTGAAAATATCCCTTTCTTTGACTTCAAAAGAAATATCTTTTAATACCTCTTCATCTTCGTAATTAAAAAATAAATTTTCTATTTTCAAATCATTAAAAGTAAACTCTTTTCCATCCAGGTTTTCTTCTATAACAGGTTCTTCTTCAAGCACATCAAGGACTCTTCCTATTGATGAAATCGTTGTAAACATATTGTTTGACAACGCTGAAAGTGCAAGTACGGGACCGAATGAATTATATAGAAGCAATGTCGGTAAGAAGAAATTTATAAACGTAAGTTTCCCGCTTTTCAATTCAACTATTGACAATACCAAGCTTAAAGCTGTAAATGCTATTAAGCTTAAATCGGTAATTCCCATAGTTTTTCCTTCTCTTCTCCTCAAGTCCATATTTAATTCATATAGCTTATCTTCTCTTTCACTTACCGAAGACATACGACTTTTTACAGCTCTGAACTGAATTAATTCTTTTCTTCCTCTAAGTGTATCAAGTATATAACTGTTAAAACTTCCAAATTCATCTCTTGCTTTTCTTCCTTTAATCGCATCTCTTTTATATGCAAATACAGGTATGGAAATACCTATAAATAAATAAGATAAAAGTGCTGCTAAAGAAATTATCGCACTGTAAGAAGCTATCCATAAAATATATATAACGGATGTAACAATTGCAATCAATATGGGTGAAATTGTATGAGCATAAAATACTTCAATAGCTTCAATATCACTTGTCAGAACATTGATTAAATTACCCTTGTCCTGATTTTCAAGTTTTGCGGGAGCAAGTTTTCTCATATGTTCAAAAACATTATTTCTTATAATCTCCAAAATTTTGAATGCAATATAATGATTGCTTAATTGTTCCAAGTATCTGAAAACCCCTCTCGCCAAAGCTATCAATACAAGCAATATAAGTGTGTATATACCAATATTCAAACCTTGAGCCGATTGAGAAATCAACTCAAACGGATATATTAATAATTTTGTCCCGAATACAAATCCCAAGCTTCCAAATAATATTGCGACTATCATTACTGGTAACAGAGGTCTTACCAAGTACAAAAGTTTAAATAATCTATTTCCTTTCTTACTCATTTTTTCCTCCTGTTGCCAATTCTTCCAATTCGTGTTGAGATTTATATAATTTTGAATATTCTCCATTTTCGTCAATCAATTCCTGATGACTTCCCCTCTCTATTAACCTTCCTTCTTCAAAAACAAATATTTGATCAGATTTAACAATATTTTGTATTCTATGAGAAATAATAATCCAAGTTTTATCATCATTTAATTTATCAAAAATATTATTCATTATAAGCTCTTCGCTTTCGTGATCGATGCTTGAAGTTGCTTCATCTAAAATGTATATGTCCGAATTTTTAAGAAGAGCCCTTGCAAATGCTATTCTTTGTTTTTGACCTCCCGACAAGTTCATTCCCATCTCATCAATCATTGTATCCAAGCCGTTTTCAGTTTCAAAATATGCTTTCATATTTACCTTTTCAAGCACTTCATTCATTTGGTCATCCGTTATTTCATCATTGCCCAAATTTAAATTTTCCCTTAGACTCCCCTTAAAAATATATGAATCGAAATTAATTGTAGTAATATCCTTCTTAATTATTTCTCTGTCCAACTCCGATATATCGGATCCCATATACATAATTCTAAGTTTGGGAGCTGTCAAATCACCGTTTAACAATCCGGAAATTGTGGATTTTCCTGAGCCTGACTTCCCACATATACCTATTCTCTGTCCTTTATGGATTTCAAAGCTCACTTCTCTCAAAACATCATTTTCCGAATCATAAGAATAGTCAAGTTTTCTAACATCAAAGACTTTATCCTCTTTTTTGTGATAATTATCCTTTGACAGATCTTCAGGTTGATCTATAAGCGCAAATATATAATCACTTGCAGCAACTCCGTTTATTGCGACATGAAAATATGATCCCAAAAGTCTTAAAGGTAAAAAGTAATCTATGGAAAGCAGTACCACCAAAAACAGTCCTATTAAAGATAACTCTCGAGATTGAAAACCTCTTAATGCTAAAAAAATGCCGACTGCGGCACCGCCATATGCCAAAAAGTCCATCACCCATATCGAGTTTAACTGAATACTTAATACTTTCATGGTGATGTCTCTGAAATCCGCTGCTCTCTTTGCCATCCAATCAGCCCTGTCCTGATCAGCTTCGTAAATTTTCAACAATGTCAGACCTTCTATACTCTCTAAAAAATCATTGCTCAAATCGGAAAACTCCCCCCAATATTTTTGAGCCACTTTCTTAGCAGTCTTGCCTATCAACGCCAAAGAAACAGGAATCAAAGGAACCAAAGCAACCATGAACCATGCGATTTTAACCGAATAGAAAGATAAAAATACAGCCAATACCAATGGAGCTATTATGCTATATATCAATTGAGGAATAAACCTTGAATAGTACAAATCCAATTGCTCTATTCCTTCAGTAAGATTTTGTAACAATTTTCCCTTGGGCATTTTTTTCTCATCAATCACTCGTAATTCAAACACCTTATCCATACTCTCTTTTCTAAGTTTATTCTTTATATAGTTCGAAAGAGTGGCGGTATATACAGGAATTTTTTTATCAAGAATAACTTTAATTCCGACGATAGCTATCAATAAAAGAGAATAAATCAATATGTTTAGAATTTCAATATTTCCATTTTTGACAATGTCATTAATGATGTTTGCAAAAATCAAGACAAATCCGATATTGGCAAATAATATTAACACCCTAAACAATATTATTTTCCATAAGATATCTTTCTTAGGTTTTATATAATTTATCAATCTTTTAGATATCATCTATCTACCTCCACCGCCAAATCTTCTTTTTTTGTTTTAATAACTAAAAAGAAATATAAGTATTTTGCTACCAATAAAAATAAAAGTATCGCTTTTGCATAAATTGCTTTTGAAAAATAAAAACCAACAAGCAATATTACAGAAACCGGTAATAATATAGCAAGCTTCGCTTTCAGCGTCATCGACTTATCCTCTACAAATCCTTTTGCGTACTTTTTGTAGATTTTTGTACTCAAAAGCCAAATCTCCAATCTCTTTGAACTTTTGGCAAAACAGTATACCGAAAGTATAAGGAAAGGTGTCGTCGGCAAAATAGGCAGGACAATCCCCACGCATCCCAATGCCAAGCTGATAAAGCCTACAATTAAATAAATCATTTTTTTCATTTTAGACCCCTTATGTAGAAAAGAGTGGCAATAGCCACTCCAAACTGTAAATTAGATTTTACCTACCAAATCTATTCCCGGTTTTAGAATTTCATCTCCTGGATTCCAAGCTGCAGGACAAACAGAATCTCCATGTTTGTATACAAATTGAGCCATCTCAACTTTTCTTAATAACTCTTTGGCATCTCTTCCCAAACCGGGTGAGTGCACTTCGTAAGCAACGATCTCTCCATCAGGATTTACTACAAATGAACCTCTCAAAGCCTGACCTTCTCCCGGAATCAATACACCGAAAATTTCAGACAATCTGAAAGCTCTATCAGATAATAAATGATAGTTTACTTTTGAAATCGCTGCTGAAGTATCTTTCCATGCCTTGTGAACAAATTCGCTATCAGTGGAAACTCCATAAACTTCACAACCCAATTCTTGGAATTTAGGATAATAGTTTGCCAAATCCTCCAACTCTGTAGGACATACAAATGTAAAATCTCCAGGATAGAAGAAAAATACACTCCATTTTCCTTCCAAGTCTTTGTTTGTAATTGTTTTGAAAGTATCTTCATGGAATGAAGGTACTGAAAATTCTTCTACTTTTTTTCCAATTAAATTACTCATTTTAAAACTCCTTTTTAAGTATTGTGTTAGTAGACTCTAACAATACCATTATACCCTATAAACTCAAAAATTAACACTTATTGACTATATATTTTAAAGATTTATAATTTAAAGTAGGAGGTATTATATGGCTGAATTTTTAGGAAGCTTTTTATCTAAATTTGCTCCCATAGTTATTACATCTTTAGAACTAATCGGAATTACGATTATTACGATTGGAAGCATCAGAGCTGTTTATGTGATTCTTAGAAACCGACTTTGCTTTGATAGCAGCACTATTAAAATAATTCTTGGTGAAGCAATGGCCCTGAGTTTGGAATTTAAACTTGGTGCGGAAATAATCAAAACTGTTGTAGTTCAAAGCATGGATGAATTACTAATTCTCTGTATAATTGTTGTACTGAGAGTAATTCTTACCTTCGTAATTCATTGGGAAGTTAAAAATGCAGGAATTGCAAAAAACAAGTGTGAACGGAAATTACATAATGATTAGAATGAAGTTATGCCGAAACAATTATTCCGGCATAACTTCATTCTAATTATTATACATATCTAACTTTTATAAATATTAAAGTTCATTGCTATATCAATAGATAATTTAATATATTTCGGTTATAATGAAGAAATAGGAATATTTATATTCCAATATTTTAAAAATTGGAGGCGTTATGAAAAATTATATAAATATAGATGAAAAAAAATTAAAAGAAGCTTTTTCAATAAAAAAAGCTTATGCAATGGGAGAAATTTCCCTTGACATGGCAAATGCTCAAATGAAAGCACATATTGGAAATATTACTCCTGCGGAATTGGCATATATTGAACAGACATATGAAGAAAAAGTAGATGATGAATGTATAAAAGAGAATATAGAGGAGATGTTAGCTATATATGAAGGCGTTTTGAACAATGATTCTGAAAAAACGATTTTAAAAGGTCATCCTATACAAAACTATATTGATGAAAATAATGCAATTAGGAATGTAATAAAGAACATTGAAAACTTACTTCAGAATAAATACATTAAAAATGTATGGGATGAACAGTTTGAATATTTAAATTTGTGGAAAATTCATCTTAGCAGAAAACAAAACCAATTATACTCAATTTTGGAACGTAAAGGTTTCGATAGACCTACCACTACGATGTGGCTTTATGATAACGAGGTAAGAGACCGAATCACTGAATTAATTGAATATGTAAAATCTGAATTCGATCTTAAAAGTTTAGAAGAAAAGTTTTATGAATTCAAGGAATATATCTTAGACTTAATGGAAAAAGAGGAAACCATACTATATCCCACTTCTTTGGAAATGATTTCCGAAAAAGAATTCGCAGAAATGGCTATTGGAGATATAGAAATAGGATATTGTCTTATTAGTTCCCCAAAATTTGAACACGTTGAAACCATATCAGAATCTGAGAATGAGAATTCTAGGAATGGTTCTTTTAAAGATGAACTTTCAAAACTGTTATCTAAGTATAATATTGGAAGTTGGACAGAAGATACTCCTATGAATGTAAAACAGGGAATAATGAGTCTCAACCAGATAAATTTGCTCTTCCAACATCTTCCGGTAGATATTTCATATGTTGACGAGAAAGATATTGTGGCATTTTATAGTGATACAAAACATAGAGTCTTTCCAAGAAGTAAGGGTGTTATAGGGAGAAAAGTTCAAAACTGTCATCCTTCAAGCTCTGTTCACATGGTAGAAGAAATAATAAATAAGTTTAGAAGTGGAGAAAAAGATAAAGCTGAGTTCTGGATAAATAAACCTGGTATATTTATCTACATATTATATGTTGCAGTTAGAGATTCAAATGGATTTTTTAGAGGTGTCATGGAAATGATGCAAGATTGTTCCCATATAAGATCTCTTGAAGGAAGCAGGACTCTTTTGGACTGGGGTATCAATTCTTCGGAAAAAGATAATATCCAAACTGAAAAAAACGAAGAAAGCACAACTACTGAAAAAATTACAAAGTTGACTCCTGATATGAAGTTAGATGTTATTTTGAATCAATATCCAACTCTTAAAGACTACATGATAAGCAAATCTGATAAATTTTCAATGATGAATTCTCCGATGTTTAAAATAATGAAAAAAATTGCCACCGTAAAAATGATATCGGAAAAAACGGGAATTTCTTTTGAAAAATTACAGGAAGAATTTACAAAATATATCAATATGCTATAGACTTTTGTTATATCATTAAAAGACATCTTCAAAATATAAAAGGACTTCCTATTACTTTATTGGAAGTTCTTTTTACTTGACAATGATACAACATGCTGTTCTTTGTCCTTAAAATTTTTCTTCCTTTTATCTAAATCAGAAAATTAAAATGGTATACCTGACTAAAATAACAATTAATGAACTTAATAAAGTCCCTAATAAGTAGTATTCTGAAAATTCAGGTATTTTAGTAATTTTTTCATACCTGGCAATTGATTTGGCGGTCAATACGAATCCCACTGCAGAGAAATGATTAAATGCCAAAAATAGTAAAATTATCATTCTTTCCAATATCCCTATCAGATTTCCGGCATTTTGTAATCCCTCATTAAAGGTTTGAATATTTTTAAGTTGATATTTATCAAGAATTAATCTTATTGTAACACTTGCAGGTTTAATAATTATCAGTGATGATAATATAATTTTCACGAATGATAAAAAATCAAGCCCGAACACATTCAATATCTTTATCAAAAATCCTGTAATTTCAACTGATTTGGCATCAGATAAAAAAATTGCAACAAATATTATTGAAACTATATGCAGAATCTGGTCTAAAATATAGATTTTGAATTTATTTCTACTTTTTCTATCATATATCCTTTTAATCAAATCTACAATAAAATGAGCAACAGATAAATAAAATGATATCCAAACAAGTTTAAAACCTATCAATACGCCAGGCGTCATAAACATGAAAAATGAATATGTTAAACAATGATATATAAACTGTTTAAAATTTTTTGATTTTTCCTTTGCAACTCGATCACTTTGAAAATAATAATCCCCAAAAAAATGTGCTATTAAAAATATCATAATTATGCTTTTCTCATTCATCTATTTCCCCTATATAATTATCCAAATTTTCTATTCCCTTTGAAAAAAGATAGTATTTGCTACTACTCAAACTTCTGCTCACGCTTGATTGTCCTATATTTAAACACAGAGAGGTCTTTGCCTGATTGAAACCGGCATTTCTGAATGTTTTAATAGTATTTATTTGCTTATCGCTCCAAGAATTTCTCACCAAACTTAGAAATTCACATATACTGTTAACCAAAGTTAAATCTCCGTTCATCTTCATATAATAATTACTTTGAATTTTTCCGGTTTTTTCCGATTCTTTTACCTTTTCAATCATTTCTCTTGCGAAGTGGTAACAAGGACCGTCTATTTCTAGAGAATTTTCTCTGTTTATCTTTGTATTTACATCTCCATACCCAATCCCAAATCTTGCTGAGTACGGATAAAGCATTAATTCAATATCAAATATGATTTCGAAAGTTTTATTACCGAAACAAAGCAACGCTTGAAATTCATCTCCTGAACTTATTGTAAAATTTGATTCGATGAATTCTTTATACTTTTGATTTATTTTTTCCATAGCTTGTTTAAATTTTTTTTGAAACTCTTCTCTATTTATAATTTTTCTGGAACCTTTTATATCCCCTATAATTGCTATATATTTCTTACTCATCCCATACCCCCTTGTAATATATTATACCTGTGATTGTAATGTATTACAATATGCATAATTTAAAAATATATGCTTTTAAGTGCATTTTTTGAGTTTGTGCGTATTTTTGAGCATATGATTTCTAAGTCTAAATAATATTAAAAACCCGGAAACAAATTTTTTAAGTCTCCGGTTTTTTTAATAGCTATGTTAACTTTATAATCTCAAATTTCATTGTCTATAATGCAATAACTTACTGAGTTTATCTCACAATTTCGCCTTTATAAGAATTAATTCCACCTGCATTAAGGGAGGTATATCCTAATTTTTCCAAATATTTTTGCGCCTGTCCGGATCTGTTTCCGCTTCTGCAATACAAGATTATAAGATTCTCTTTTTTAAGCTTTTTCTCCGCATTATAGGTCAATGTGTCCAACGGCAACAGTTGGGAGTTCTTAATATGCCCTTCTGAATATTCTTCAAAAGTCCTCACATCAACAAGAGAAACATTGTCTAAAGTTGAAAGCAGGTTTTCAGACAAATCAAAAGAAATGTTCAATCCTGATATTTTATCATCCAAAACTTTAATGTTTTTCGGAACTAAATCTTCAGTATTATCCGATTCAAAGCTTACAAATCTTCCAAAATCAACATATTCTTCCATCTTAATTTCTACAACTTTTTCAACTTTTGACCTGTTAATCAAAAGGAATTTATTTTGTCCTATGCTCAAAGCCTTATAAATATTAGATTGAACAGATCTTTCATTTGTTAATTTGATACAACCGGCTGTGATAATTACCAAAGCCAAAAATAATAAAATATTTCTTAATTTCATCCTCTCTCCTAGTAATCAAAACTTTAAATATTGATTATATGATTTCTTTACTGACTTATTCTACCCATTATAAAAAATCTAAAACTTATATAAACAAAATTCTTCATTCACGGCTTCAAATAGGGGATTATCCTCCCAAATCACATATCTCCAAAACATTATTCCCGGCAAATCATTCTCAATTATATATCTGCATTTTTCTCTTACACTCTCATAGTTGTCAAATGTAACAAATTTTCCGTCTTTTGAGTACGCCCATGGAACCTTGGCCTCATCATCCCAAAATATTTCAAACTCCGGATTTTCAATTATTTGTGTCTGAATTTCAGGATATTGTAAAAAATAATCCCCTGAACCCAGCTTTGAATCTTGTAAAAGTCCGTTATTTTGAGGAGAAACTCCTTCCCAGTATCTGGAATATGTGGCAAATCCCATAACTATTTTCTCTTTTGGAACGCCGTTATCCATTAGCAGCCTAATTCCGTCATGAGCACTCATTCTGTAAACATCTTTTTCTTTTGTGTAAAGTGTTGTATGATGTCCCGTAATCGGTTGATTAAAACCTCTCAAATCATAAGTCATCAGCATAACCTGATCCAAATATTTATGAATCTTTTCAATCTCCACAACATTGATAAACCACTCTCCGACTCCGGCAGCTATTGTTAAAATCATTTTTTTATTGATTTTATCACCATATAGGTCAAGGGCATTTCTCATTTCCATAAGTAAAAAAGTAAAATTTTCTTTGTCTTTCGGAGAAAAATCTCCTCCCCAATCACAACATGGGAATTCCCAGTCCAAATCTATACCGTCAAGATTAAACTTTTCTACATGAGCAATCATGGATTCAATAAACTTTTTTCTTGTATCAAATTCCATCGCCATATCGGAAAACCCGAATGCTCCGCCTCCTCCTATCGACAGTATGATTTCGATATCCGGATTAATCGAGCGTATATTATCTATAAAGTCCATACTTTTGATGTTATTTATATATAGCTCTCCATCTTTCAATTTTCCAAACGCAAGATTTATTCTTGTAAATAATTTTAAATGTCTTTCTGAAATAGAACCTAAATCATTGATATTGACATAAGATACAAATTTTTTCATAATTCCCCTCATTTATTAAAAATACATAACCATATGCAATTCTCGGATGTGTACGCAACCCTATGTTTTTTATGCTTCGGTATAAATGTAAATGCTCCCTTTTCTAGAGTTTCAGTGCCTTCCTCATACTCTATAATTGCCATTCCCTCCAACAAAAATACCAATTCGTCTTCGTCTTGGTCATACCAATTGCTTACTTGCCCTGATGATGTTATCAGTTCAACTCTTATATCTTGATTTTCAAAAAAATTATTGACTATTTCCCTATCTTTGGAAAAAATTAATTCGGCAAATATATTTTTCATCTTCTCTCCTTTAAAAAGGATCCATAAAAGGAAGTAGAGATCTTAAGTCTCTGATAAGTTCACTCTTTCTTATTTCCTTGGAATATTTTTTCAAAAAATCCGAACCGTCTGTCGTTATTATGGCTTCATCACCTTCAATGTACTTTATATATCCCAAGTCCATAAAAACCGATAAATTTGAAAGTTCTTCCTCAGAAATTATAAATGACTTATACTTATTTTCTTTAAATCTCTTATATGAATTTATAAAGTCATCAATCATTGTATTTGTTATTCTTTCCATAGCTCTCCTTATTTATATATTTCCCATGCCGCCGATGTCTGTTCAAGTATCCTGTTCAAATCCCATATTTTATTGCTGTTGTCATAACTGTTCGGATCGTAAATATATACACCTTTGGAGTCATAACTTTGCAAAACTATAAAATGACCGTAATTCGTAAAATCTCCAGGAGTAACCAATAAAACAACTACCTTCCCCTCATCTAAGGATTGTAAAATACTGTCTTCATCAACCGATATTTGAGTTGATTCCAATCCAAGTCCGACAGCACCGCTACTCATCAGTGCCAATGCAGATCCTGAACTGAAGTACCAACCGTTCCTTAATGCATACTTTGTCATTTCTACAGGATCCATATCCGTATCTCCGGTATAAGCTATATATATACTTGATAAAACCGTAGGTCCGCAAGCATTGGTCGCCATATATTCACCGGCAATCATCTCAAATGCCCATCTGGTATCCCATTGGCTAAAGTATGGCATATTTTTTCTTTTCGGATCAATTTTTGCAATCTTTACCTCTTCGGAAATATCTATTACATCATTATTGTCCGAATCAAAATACTTGATAATCGAGTTTTCAGTCTCGGGATAATTCTCAATTTTTTCCCTCAAGTCATCCGGTAAATTTTCGATTAGTTCCGTTTTTTCATCTTGACTTATGCTGTTCCTTGAATTCGGATTATAGTATCTAAAAAAATCTTCCCCACTTTCAATTGTCGAGACACTGTTTTTGCCTATTGCTATGCCGTTTTTATCGAAATACCACCACTCGTCACCGATTTTCTGCCAACCGACAAGCTTTCTGGAATTCTCGTCAATATATAGCATATTGCCGTCTATCTGAGTCCATCCGGAAGCCAATTTTCCGTCCTTATTAAAATATAATGTGTTTCCGTCATAATTTTGCCAACCGGTCATCATCATTCCGAAATCATTAAAATAGTATTTCGCACCCTCTATTTCTTGTAGGGAAGTACGCATTTTCCCGTCCTCTCCAAAGTAGAAAACGGAATTATTTATTTTGTTCCAACCTTTCGCCATCGCTCCGGATTTTAAAAAATAGTACCAATTTCCGTCAATACTTTTCCATTCCTTAGCTATTTTGTCGCTTTCAACAAAATAAAATTTTTCTCCCTTGATTTCTCTCCACCCGGTATCCAATGTACCGAATTTTATAAATATCGAGGCTCTGTCTAAAAAAGATTTTTCCTCTATGGCATAAACATTGAAATGTAAACAAAAAATTAAAACTATTATATATATTATTCTTTTCATAAATTCTCCTATGAGAATTATATTACAACAAAGTTAAAACTTTTAACAGTGCTAATTATAATTTGCTCCGATTTTAGTATCTGAGTTATACAAATTAAAATGAATTTGGAGTTATGTTAAGATGAATGTTATAATTTACATATAATATTAAAATGAATCATTTTGAATTTTCTTTGATATTTAAATAATTTCTATGATTTTAGTTTTATACTCGGGAGGAAAATATGAATAATTCACCATTAAAAAAAGTCATTGTACCCAAGAAAAAAAGGATTGCAATCGTCGCACATGACGGTCTTAAAACCGAACTGTTCGCGTGGATGGCAAATAAGGTGGAAATATTGAATCAACACAGTCTTTGCGGTACCGGAACCACTTCGACAATAATAAGGGAAAATTTCGGATTGGATATACATTCTTATAACTCCGGTCCGCTCGGAGGAGATCAGCAAATTGGAGCTGCAATTTCGAACGGAGAAATAGATCTGTTGATATTTTTCTGGGACCCGATGAAAGCACAGCCTCATGATCCTGATGTAAAGGCGTTGTTGAGGATAGCTGTGCTATATGATGTTCCGGTTGCCATGAGTCCTTTAAGTGCAAGCATATTGCTCGAATCCGACTTTTTGGATAAAGAAAATATAAAATATGTTCCAAACGGAAGTCAAAATGTAAAAAACAGAATTGATAAATTTGACTTGTCGGAATAATTATTTACACATAAAAATGTCAGATATATGAATATGAAATTCATCCATCTGACATTTATTATTTAAAATAGAGCTTCAACGAATTTATCAGAGTCAAATTTCTCCAAGTTGTCTATACCTTCCCCGACTCCTATATATTTTACAGGGATATTGTGCTCAACTTGTAGCGGAAATACAACTCCACCTTTTGCGGTTCCGTCAAGTTTTGTCAACACTATTCCCGATATATCGGTTACATTGTTGAACTCTTTTGCTTGGAAAATCGCATTTTGTCCGGTCGTCGCATCAAGAACAAGCAAGGTTTCCCTTGTAGCTTCCGGATGTTCTCTTGAAATAATACGATTAATTTTTTCCAATTCATTCATAAGGTTCTTCTTATTGTGAAGCCTTCCCGCAGTATCGATTATTAAAACATCTTTATTTTTAGCTCTTTGAGATTTTATAGCATCAAAAACCACGGATGCCGGATCAGCTCCTTCATTATGTGCTATTATTTCAACATTTGCCCTGTTTGCCCACTCCGTAAGTTGATCAATCGCAGCCGCTCTAAATGTGTCTGCTGCAGCCAATAGGACACTTCTTCCTTCCGACTGAAGATTATGAGCCAATTTCCCAATTGTGGTCGTCTTTCCTACACCATTAACCCCTATTATAAGAATTATTGCCTGTTTACCCTGTTCAAAATTCAATTCATTGTCGGAGTTTTTAATTTTAAGTTCCTCCTTCATAATTTGTTCCAATTCGGATTTAATCATTTTAGGCTCTCTTATGTGCTTTTCTTCAATCGTATCTCTCAATCTATCAATCATTTTAATCGTAGTATCAACACCCATATCCGCAGATATCATTATTTCTTCAAGTTCGTCATACAAATCATCGTCAATTTTAGCCTTTCCGTTAATCAAATTATCTATTGAGGAGCTCATTGCATCTCTGGTTTTTAACAAACCCGACTTTAATCTTTCCAAAAAACCTTTTTTCTTAGGTTTCTCAGTTTGCATTTCAAAAGATTCACTTGGATCTTCAGGAATAAAAGCATTATTATTTTCAATATCTTCGGTTTTAATTTTATATTCTTGCGTCGAATTTTCAGAAACGGAGGTTATCGCTTCTTCAATACTATCAATAACCTCATCTTCGGATATTTCCTGTGCCTTTGGTGACTCATCCAAGCTTTCCGTCTTCTTGTCCTTATTATTTTTGTTACCGAATCCAAATAGTTTTTTAAACATTCTTCCCCCTATATTTGTCCAAAGCCAAGGTTATGACTTTTGAAATTCCTTTCTCTTCCATTGTAACTCCATAAAGAATTTCCGCCATTTCCATTGTAACTTTTCTGTGTGTAATCATTATAAATTGAGTATTTTCAACCATTGATTTCAGATATTTTATATATCTGCTTATATTTGATTCATCTAATGCAGCATCTATTTCATCAAGCACACAAAACGGTGCCGGATTTATTTCAAATATTGAAAATAACAAAGCTACAGCAGTTAATGCCTTCTCCCCTCCGGAGAGTAAACCCAGACTCTTTAACTTCTTTCCCGGAGGTTTTGCATTTATTTCAATTCCCGCACTCAACACATCATCTCCGTCCAAAGAAACCGAAGCGTTCCCTCCGTCAAATAGTATTTGAAAGACTTCGCCGAACTTTCTGTTAATCTTTTCAAAGCCGTCCTTAAACATTGCTATCATATCTTTTTCGATAGTCTTAATCATATTTAAAATATCATTTTTCGTAGATACCAAATCGTCATATTGTTTTCTCGTAAATTCCAAATCCTCGAAAGCAATATTATATTGTTCAATTGAATCAAAATTAAAATATCCGATTTTGGATAATTGATTTTTTATATCTATTACCTCTTTTTTACCTGTTTTTACAATTTCGGCATTTTCAAGCTTTTTTCTTAATTCAAACATATCCGATCCGTATGTTTCCATATAATTATTGTGTAGTTCATCAATTTTAGACTCGGAATTTTCAATTTTAAGTTCAAGCCTGTATTTATTTTTTTCCACTTCGGATATATTCTCTTTCAATGAATTAATTTCGCTTGTATCCTTGGATATATTCTCTTTTAATTTTTTTACTTCGGAATCTAAACTTTCTATAACTTTAAGTAATTCATCATGAGTAGAGCCGAGATCATCAATTGATTTTGAAAGTTCCACGATTTTATTCTCCGACTCGAGATTTTGTAATTTTATGCTTTCCAAAGTCTTTTCGTCAAATTTTTTGCTCTTCATTTCATTTTCAATATCAATGTTGAGGTTTTCGATATCATTTATAAGAAGATTGTAGTCTCTGTTCAATATCTCGGATTGCGAATCCAACTTGATTTTATTTCTGTCATTTTCCATAATAACTTCTGAAATCTCAAAATCTTTTTTCATCAGATCATTATAGCTGATTTCAATTGATTTTATTTCAGTTTCAAGCTCATGTATATTTGAAAAATCGACTTCTCTTAAACTTTCAATCGCTTTTTCAAGCAAATCTTTGTATTCATTGAGCCTGTTTTCATTAAATCCTCTTTCAACCTCAAGCTCCCTCAAATTATTGGAGATATTGTTTTTTTCGATTATAAGTTTTTTATTTGCATCATCTCTGATTGACAATTCATACATTAAATCATCGTGGCATTTTCTAAAACTTTCAATCTTTTTTTCTACCAAAGCAATTTCTTTACCCTTAATGTTCAAAAAATCTTCAATATTTTGCAGCTCTTTTTTTCTGTTTATCAAACTGTTGGTCTCTTTTTTATAGATGTTTCCACCTACCATCGACCCCCAAGAATTAATTATCTCACCTTCCAATGTTACAATTCTGAATCCCTTGACATCTTTGGAAACTTTTATAGCATCATCCATATTCCTTACCAAAACAGTCCTTGACAGGAAATGATTAATGATGTTCTCAATTCTTCCGTCATATTTTACCAATTTATTCAAAGTATCTATTACTAAAGGATGAGAAATATTGTAATTATTTCCCTCAATTTTAGAAATAGGCAAGAATGTTATTCTACCGAAATTATGTTTTTTAATATATTCAATCAGATACTTTGCATCATTTTCATCACCTACAACTATATTTTGAAGAGATGATGACATTGTAACATCAACCGCAGTCTTATAAGTAGAATCCACCTCTATAAGTTCCGCCAAAACACCCACTATCTTTTTTGAAATCTCGAAATTTCTGTCAGTTTCCTTTAGTAGATTTTGAACCGGTTTGTAATAACCCTCATATGACCTGTATATATTTAATAATATATCTCTCTCGGATTCCTTTTTTAAATAAACACTTTTTTCTCGGTTAAATTTCTCGCTTAAGTTTTCAATTTCTTTATTGTTTAACTCTCTTTTATCTACCAACTCTGATATTTCAAAAGAGTTTTTTTCTATTTTCTCCTCAATTTCTGACAATTTTTGTAAATATTTTTCCTTGAGTTTATGTTTTTCGGAAATGGTATGTTCTAATTGTCCGATTTCCTGAATATAATTCTCTTTAAGCTTTTTATTCGAATTATCCAACTGTTCTTTTGTGCTTTTATCCACATTTAAATCTGATAATGTGTTACGCTTTGCGTTGATTTTTCTCACTATTTCGGTGATTTGATTTGTTATTTCAAGTTTTGTATTTTTATCCTTTTCAGATTTTTCGTCAATCTTCTCAATATCTTTCAACAGTTTCTTCTTCTCATTTTCCAAAACCATTTTTTGATTGCTTTTTTCCTCTATCAGTTTTTTACTGATCTCGTTTTTTTCATCGCGCCTGATTATATCTTTGGAAATTCTGTCTATATCATTTTTATAAAATTTTAACTTTTCAGACAGAATATTGATATCATTTTGATAGTTTTGTTGTTTTTTATCATTTGAGCTTATAATCTGTCTTGAATTTTGCAATTTTTCCTCGAGTGCCCAAATTTTCTCTTGGGTAGGTTTCACCCTCTCTTGCAAAAAACTCACTCTGCTCGTCTTTTCGTCATAATTTATATTCAAAAATTCTAAATCAGACATGTCTTTTTGCATATCGGTATTTATTTTATCAACACTCTGTTTCAGTAATGATAGCTCCATTTTTTCCAATAGATTTGTCAATCTTATGCCTTCTTTGGCATTTTCAGATTGTTTTCTGAGAATTTCAGTTTCTTGCTCTTTGATTTTAAGTTCAGCTTTAAGTGAATTAAGATTTTCCTCATTTTTTACGAGCTTTCTTTCAGCTTCGGTTTTTTTATACTTATTTTTTGAAATTCCGCAAGCTTCCTCAAAAATATATCTTCTTTCTTCACTTTTTCCGTTTAGAATATCGTCTATTCTACCCTGTCCTATTATAGAATAACCGTCCTTACCAATCCCCGTATCCAAGAAAAGTTCTTTTACATCTTTCAGCCTGACCTGACTGTTATTAATAAGATATTCACTCTCTCCGGTTCTGTAAACTCTTCTCGTAACATTAACTTCTTCAAATGCTATAGGTAGCGATTTGTCCGAATTGTCAATCGTAATAGAAACCTGAGCCATATTCATTTGTTTTTTTGTTTCCGTACCCGAGAAAATTACATCCTCCATCTTTGCACCTCGAAGTGATTTAGCGGATTGCTCCCCTAAAACCCATCTAACCGCATCAGATATATTCGATTTTCCGGATCCGTTAGGTCCAACTATCGCCGAAATATCTTTTTCAAATGTCAATCTTGTCTTTTCGGCAAAACTTTTGAATCCATAGAGTTCCAAATATTTTAGTTTCATAGTACTCCTATTTCTATAACTTCGTCTTCTTTTACTAAATTAAATATCTCTTCATCTACCGGAATATACTTGATATTTTCCAAATTAAATCTCTTCATTAATTCTTTTTTGTTACTTCCTTTATTTCCGACAGCATAAGATATTTTCTTCCTATCCAAATAAATCACTACTTCTTTTTTATCCTTTATGTTGTGCTCTTCAAAGATTTCAATTTGTTTGTTCAGGTATCCCTTTTGCTCGACCAATTGTCTGAAAGCACTGTGAAACGGCCCCGCAACAACATCATTTTCCAAATTTATATTTTCTGTAACTTGCAATCCGACCCTGATGACTTTGATATTATTCTCAGTGAACATTTTAAGTAAAATAGCCGATATTTCAATAGCTTCATTCATACTCAACGGCTCATAAATTTTCAAATTATACAGGGTTTCCAGTACGGTGTTTTTTATTATCAATGTGGGATATATTCTGACTATATCCGGCTTAAGTTCTATCAATCTCTTTGCCGATTTGACGGTTTTTTCAAAACTGTCCATATAAAGTCCGGGCATTATCTGATGTCCGAGTGTGATCCCGTAATTCTTAATCAATTTGCTCGCTCTTACAACCGAGTTCGAATCATGTCCCCTATTATTCATTCTGAGAACCTCATCATCCATCGACTGTACTCCCAGCTCGATTATATCGACGCCGTATTCCTTAAGAATGTCCAATATTTCTTCATCGATTGCATCCGGCCTGGTTGAAATCCTTATGCAATTAACAATTTTTCTTCTTTTATAATCGCGTGCAATATCAAGATATTCAATCATCAGATCCCTGTCAATTGCAGTAAAAGATCCTCCAAAAAAAGCTATTTCTTTAATATTGTCACTCTTAGGAAAATATCCGAGTTGAGTTTCTATCACATTTACTATTTCGGCTTTATCTACTGCCTGCTTTCTGTTGGTAATTTTTTTCTGATTGCAGAAAATACAGTCATTCGGACAACCTAAATGCGGAACAAATATCGGAATTATATATCTCTTACTCATTTATGACACCAAACCTCCTCAATGCCTCCTTTGCAGCATGTTGCTCGGCATCTTTTTTATTTTTTCCGATTCCGGTTCCGATTAATTTTGAATTTAAATATACATCCATGTAAAAAGTTTTAGAATGTGCCGGTCCCTCATCCTTACTTAGAATATATTTAAATTCACCTTTTTTATTTCTGTGAATATATTCTTGTAAAATAGATTTGTAATCAAAAAAATCTTCCTCTTCTTTACTGATATTGTATTCCAAATTTTTAAAATTCTTATTTATAAAATTAAATACGAAATCAAAGCCTCCGTCAATATACATTGCTCCGCACATAGCTTCAAGCGCATCCGCCTTTATACTGTCTTTTTCTCTTCCTCCTGTCTTATCCTCTCCCTTTCCAAGTAATAAATACTTAGAAATTTCAAATTTGTCGGCTAAATATGCAAAAGATTTTTCACACACCAATTTTGAGCGTCTTTTAGTCAAAAAACCCTCATCCCTATTTTTATACTTGTAATACAGAATTTTAGAAAATACAAGCTCCAAAACCGCATCTCCTAAAAATTCCAGTCTCTCGTTATGCAGATTCTTGTAGGTTTGATTCTCATTTGAGTATGAACTATGAGTAAAAGCCTGACTTAACAGGCTTTTATTTTTGAACTCATAATCAATATTTTTCTCAAATTCCGCTAATTCCAATATTCTTGATTCAGTAATCATATTAACCGACTTTTTTTTCTACCAATTCGATAATGTCTTTTGCAGTTACGATTTTACTCAATTCGTCATCTTCAAACTCCACTTCAAATTCGTCTTCCACGGTCATAATAAAATCTAATAAACCTATTGAATCAATCTCATATTCCTTAACTAAATCCGCCTCTAAATCGAAATCGTCTATTCCCAATTCACCTTTAATAATCTCGATAATTTTTTGTTCAACCATTGAATTCCTCCTCTATATATTTATTTATATTGTTATTTATAAATGTTTCCGCATTCTTAATCCCATTCATTATAGCTTTTCTGTCCGAGCTTCCGTGTGCCTTGAATAAAGGTTTTCTTATCCCCAAAAGAACGGCAACTCCCACTTCTTTATAATCAAATTTCTTCTTTATTGAGCCGAATACGGGTTTTAACAGTAAAGCTCCTATTTTTGTAATCAACTTTGACATGATTCCGTTTTTAATCTCCGTCAACAATACCTTTGCAGTTCCCTCTGTGGACTTCAGAAGAACATTTCCTGCAAATCCGTCTGTAACTACAACATCTACATTCCCCTCCAAGAAATCTCTCGCTTCAAGATTTCCCACAAAGTTGATTTTCGTATTTTTTTTCAACAAATCATATGCTTCCTTTGTCCTAATATCTCCCTTGCCCTCTTCAACTCCGACATTCAAAAGTGCCACTTTAGGGTTTTCGATATTTAGAAACTTTTGAGAATAAATAGATCCCATAACAGCAAATTGTTCCAACATTTCAGGTTTTGCATCAACAACCGCCCCGGAATCGACCAAGATAGTCTTTCCTTTCAATGTGGGTATTACCGTCGCCAATGTTGCTCTCTCAACAGTTCCCGTCCTCTTTGTGATAAATATTCCTCCCGCAATAAATGCTCCCGTGCTGCCACAGGTTATAATTCCGTCATATCCGTCTTCATTTAACCTGTTCAAGCCAAGTACAATTGATGCATCTTTTTTTCTTCTCAAAGCTCTGACAGGATCTTCTTCATTTCTTACAAATTCTTCCGTATCGATAAATTCAAATCTATCCATCGGCGCCTTTCTTTCTTCAATCACTTTTTCGCCAACAGCCTTGGGGCCTACCAATGTAAAATTACTTTTTGAAAAATCGAGACTGTCTACAACGCCATTTACAATCTCTTCCGCCCCCAAGTCGGCACCTAACAAATCTATGACTATTCTCATATTTTCTCCGTCCTTATAAACTTATACTTCTATATATTATCATATATTTTTTAAAATTAAAACAAGTCTGAACCTATGTTAAAGACTTGTTTTTCTTGATAAATTTTAATTGTAACCTAAAAAGTAAACTTTGTAGAAATATTCTGTGAGCCCCATATCAAAATCTAATATTATTTTTCTGATTTAAGCATTTTTCAACACTAAAATCCATGAATTCATCTGATATTTACAAAAAAAATAGTAGCATGTCGGAAATCCCATTCCGACACACTACTTTTATTCTCCAACTTCAATTACTTCTTTGTTATCATAATGTCCACAGCTTGCACACACTCTGTGTGGTAACTTTGGTTCATGACAATTAGGGCAAACAGAAATAGTTGCCTTATTTAATCTATATGATGACGCTCTTCTTGACGCAGTTTTTGCTTTTGAAGTTTTTCTTTTAGGTACTGCCATATCTACACCTCCTTCAAATTTACCCTAACGGTATAGTAATCATAAATAACATTAAGATTATATCTATTTTAGATGAAGATGTCAAATTATTTTAATACTTCCTGAGTTTCTTGTGCAATCATCAACTCTTCATTCGTAGGAACTATAAAGATTTTTACCTTTGATTCAAATGTTGAAATTTGCTCTTCTTTTCCTCTCAAGCCGTTATTCTTGTATGGATCCAATTCAATTCCGATATCTTCAAGTCCCCTTATAATTCTTTCTCTCATAATATCAGAATTTTCACCGATACCGCCTGCAAAACAAATCGCATCTACATGTCCCAATTCCACAATGAAAGATCCCAAATATTTTCTGGCTCTTTGCACAAACATCTCCAATGCCAATTTAGCTCTTACATTTCCTTCCGCAGCCGCTTCTTCCAAATCTCTGAAGTCTGAAGACAATCCCGAAATTCCCAAAGCTCCCGACTCTTTATTTATCATATTTTCTACTTGGTCGGTAGTATATCCCAATTCTTCCAAAAGGAATAAAATTATTGAAGGGTCAATATCTCCGGATCTTGTTCCCATCGTAAGTCCTTCAAGCGGAGTAAGTCCCATTGAAGTATTGATTGATTTTCCTTCTTTTATAGCTGTAATACTTGAACCGTTTCCCAAGTGAATGGTAATCAAGTTTAGATTTTCCAAAGATTCACCCATTATTTCAGCAGTTCTTCTAGCTACATATTTATGGCTTGTTCCGTGGAATCCGTATCTTCTGATTTTGTGTTCTTCATACATATTGTAAGGAATAGCATACATGTAGTTTTTAGCCGGCATCGTACCGTGGAATGCAGTGTCGAATACCGCTACATTCGGTTTACCCGGAACAATCTTTTCACATGCTTCAATACCCAGTAATCCTGCAGGATTGTGTAAAGGAGCAAACTTGGTATATTCCTTTATAATTCCCTTCAACTCTTCGCTGACAATTTGAGATTTTGTAGTTTCCCCACCGTGAACAATTCTGTGACCTATTGCATCAATTTCATCAGTGCTTTTTACCAATCCGTATTCTTTGTTTACCAACGCGTCAAATACATTTTTAACCGCTTCGACATGCGTCGGCATTTCAACTTCAACAACGGTTTTAACTCCGTCCTTAGTTTGAGTTAATTTTGAACCTTCAATTCCTATTCTTTCAACAAGTCCCTTACCTATTACCTTTTTTTCTTCAACATCAAATAGTTGATACTTCAAAGATGAACTCCCGCTATTTATTACCAGTATTATCATCACATATTCTCCTTTTTTGTTATAATCTTACTATAGAAAGTATATCAAAGAGAAAGGTTTAAAAAAAGATTAAATGAACATATTTGCAATCATTACAGAATACAATCCAATGCATAATGGGCATATTTATCAAATAAATAGCATAAAAAAACGCTTCCCCGATTCAATGATAATTATTTTGATGAGCGGTTCGTTTGTTCAAAGAGGTGAACCATCGTTCATAAATAAATATTCTCGAGCATTTGCCGCTGTAAACAATGGCGTAGACTTGGTTTTAGAGATTCCAACAATTATAAGTTTACAAAGTGCAAATTATTTTACAAAATATTCTATAAAATTGTTAAATAAATTAAATATTTTAAGTTTTTTATCTTTTGGAATTGAAGAAAGTGATATTTCAGGATTCTTAAACAGCTTCAATTTGTATTGGCAAAACAGGCATGCCATTTCAAAAATTCAAAAGGAATATATATTGAAAGGAAATTCATATAAGATTTCTTTTAATAAGGCGCTCAGTGAATTTGTTAAAAATTCCCAAAGTCTTTCAAATCCGAATAATACTCTAGGCTTCGGGTACTTAAAAGCTCTAAGAGAGTTTGATTCAGATATAATTCCGCTTCCTGTTACCAGAAGCGATGACGGTTATCACAAAAAAAATATCTCTGAGAATATTTTTCAATCCGCAACCGCAATCAGAACCGCGGTTGAGAATTCGGTTGATGTATCATGCTTCGTTCCACCGGATATAAATATTTCATTGAAAAATGATTTCCTTCACAGTATAGATGACTACAGTTCAATATTTTACCAACTCGCTTTTGTCGACAATAAAGCTGCTGAAAACATTGCCGGCTACGAAAACGGAATGTTGAATTTGCTTAAAAGCAATTTTTCATCAAATCTGAGCGATATGGTTGAAAAATCACACAATAAAAGGTATTCCATATCGAGACTGAGAAGATTTTTAATGAATTATATACTGGACATAGATCGGGAAAAAATCAGTCTGTTGGACTCCATTAACTATATTCGTCCTATTGCATTCAACGACAACGGAGCTAAAATTCTAAATTTGATAAAAGATAAGTCCGATGTTGAAATAATCAATAAACCCAGGGATCTTACAAAACTTGATGAGCCTAACAGAAAACTTTTTGAACTCGATTTGAAGGCATATAGGCTATACAATCTAAAAACTCCAATTGAAAATCAAAGAGATTTTACAAATAACCCGTATAATAGGATGGAATTACAAAAAGGAGAGTGATACTCTCCTTTTGATTATTCAATATAGAACGAAAATGCTTCATTAGCTAAATCAATTCTATTTCCTGACTGAATTAGGCTATTTCCACCCTTTTCTATCTTTATTCCCTCTACACTTGTACCATTTGTAGAATTCAAATCACATACATAATAGTTTCCGTCCACTTTAATTATCTTTGCATGCTTTCTTGATATCGCCGAATTATCCTTTATCACACAACTGTTATTTGAACTGGAACCGATGCTGAATTCCTCATTTTCAGGCAAATTATAAACTTCATTAGTTTTTAGTCTGATTAAAGAAACATTAGTTTTACCTGAGTTTTCATTCTCTCCAAGTACTGTTGTTTCAAAATACTCCTGTTCTTTTGGAACTGTGTTTACAACAGCTACATTAGATATTTCTTTAGCTTGAGATTTTGCAGATTTAAATCTGCTCAATTTACTTTCACTGCTGGATGTTTTTTTTATTTTAGCAGGTTTTTCTTTTTTTACTTTTTCCTTTTTGGTATTTTTTTTATCCTTAGGTTTTCTTTCAAACAGCTTAGCAAAAAAACCTTTCTTTTTCGCTTTTTCTTCTTTCTTTACAACTTTTATCTCTTCGACAATTTCCGATTTTTTTTGTACGGTAGTTGATAATTTAATTTGATTTTGTCGATCATTAAGCGAATCCGAAATACTAACATATTTTTCAATTGTTGACTCTCTGGATACATTCTCAGTATTGAGTACCAAATTATTCAAAATATTCTTTATTTCATTATCTGAGGCACTTTCACTGGTATACCTGAAAAGAGGATATAAGCTTCTCTTGTCATCTACAATTTTGGTTTTATATAGAAGCAAAGTAATAAGTTCTCTAAGATCCCTTGAATATAGTTTATCGCTCGGAATATACATAAATTGAAGTCCCTTATCGTTAACATAAATATTCTCCAAATCTAAAGATATATGTTCAGGTAAAAGCATATACTCATCAAGAGATTCCAGTAAAACAAAATAGCCTTTCAGAAATTCAACAATCTCACTTTCTTTCATCGGATTGCCCTCAATATATTCATTGATATTTTTCATCTCATTTATATTGTATTCAAGGGAAATACTGTCGTTTTCAATATTTTTCACAACAGGTATCAAATGATTTATTTGATTAGATCTAATCATTTCATACTCAAATTCATCTATTCTATCCAGTGTAATCTTGTAACTCATACTATTCTACCTTCCCATAAACTTTTTTTAGCTTTATTTTATCTTTCAATTTAACTTTTGCAAATCCATTCACATCAATACTACTTATATCGTCAGCTTCCAAAGGATCTCCTTCTCTCATTTGTTGATTGATTATCGTCCATTTCTTATCTCCAAGTTTTACAAAAGATTTGTTCATCATAAATGAATTTGTTTTTGCATATCTCTTGTCTGAAAGTATTTTTCCATCTTTAGTTATATAATTCCAACCATTCTTTAATTTAACAGCTGCCGGTTCATTTGATACAAATGGTTCCACTTCAAGTATTTCATCTTCACTTATTACTTTCATTCCCTCATCAAGAAGATACCATGTATTTCCTTTCTTGGCAAATGAGACTCCAAACTCATTAAAAATCTTGTCGGAATCAAACAGTATTTCATCGTAAATATAATCTACAACCGCTTCAAATTTATTGTTTATTATTCCCCACTTATTGTTCTTCTTAACAGCAGCCAGTCCTTTATTAAAAGATGACGCATCTTCAAATTCCATGTCATTTACAGGATTTAGGTCATAATCTAAATATTTGTAAACCCCATCTTTTTTTGCAAAACAAAACTTTTCAAATTGAGGTCCGTATTCTTCATACTCTATATCGGCAACATTTCTTTTGTATCCGTCTACATCTATAAAGTATGCTTTCTTGTCTTTTACAACAGGTATCAGTTCGGTATCCTTGCTATAACTATACATTTTTTCATACTTTGCCTCAAGAATAATTTCTCTTGATGAGTCTTTAAGCCCATAAAGTTTATTCTCCTTAAAAACCTGTTTTCCATCATTCATTTTAAAATCATCATGTCCGAATCCGAAAGCATCAAAATATTTTAATTCCAAAAGCTCTAATTTCGTAGAATCAAAATTTTCAACATTGTCCTTCATTCTATATAAAAGAGGTATAAGCTTTTCTTCATCAAACTTTTCATATATTTCAGTTAGCCGGTCATATGCATACCTTTCTTTAGGATTAGCATCTATTGCCTCAAGATAGTATTTTTCAGCTTCACTATTTATAGTCAAAGCTCTATTTAAATCACCGATTTTAGTTAAATTATCGTAACTTGGATATTTTTCATTTATTTCTTTATAAACATTAATAGCGTCAAAATAAAGTTCCTTACTCTCCAATTTCTCAGCTTGAGCTCTTAATTCCACAAGTTCATTTTCAACTCCGACTGTATTATCATAGTAAGTTTTCCAGCCTAATCCGACCGTTACCAATAAAAGTATGATTACCAAAAAAGAGCCTTTTTTCATAATATTCCTCCTCTTAAGTAAACCATCAGAGTCGTAAATATTGTTCCCATAGCCAAAAATGGTCCAAGAGGAATGACTGTTTTTAAATTTGCTTTCTTAAGCATTATTATTAACAGACCGAAAGCAGCTGTAAGAACTGACGAAACTGCCAAAATTGGAATTACAGCATGAAGTCCAACATATAATCCTATTACAGAATAAAGTTTTACATCGCCTTCCCCCAAACCTTTCCTCGTAACCAAGTAAACTAAGAGTAGTATACCAAACCCCGTTAAACCTCCCAATAAATAGAATTTCAATACTTGTAATATTTCATAATTAAAAAAGTCTATTACCAAAGACGGAATTCTAAAAAACAAAAGCAATATTAGAAAAATATTTGGTATGATGAATGACTTAATATCAGTATATGATATATAAACAAGAGTTATAAACAATATGATGTATTTTAAAACAGTCGATAAATCCATTTTACCCAGATGATAAAATGTTATCAGTGCCACTCCCAATACAATTGATATAATTCCTCTAACTAAAAATCCTCTGTCAAATTTGATTTTCTTTATAGATTTAACAATTTCCGCTTTACCTTGTTCTTTATCTTCGTGATAATAAAATAATGTCTCATTAATGAAAATATATAAAATAACAAAAAGTGATAATAAAATTATTTCCATCTGTCCTCCTACTTACATGACTTCGGGCTTGAGCCAAGCCATAATCTAATTTTTGCTTTCTGTTGTATATTATGCTCTATCTTAAAAAAGTCGTAATATAATCCCTTCATCTTATAATTTACTGTAAATGTCAAATACGGACATTCCATTTTTGAATCGGAAAAACTGATTCCGTCCAATCCACCTACTACCCCCAAATTTTCCAATGTGGCATCAACATCTCCTGACTCTTTGTATATATAATTTTTAAACATAGCCCTACCTATTTCAGCGACGATTGCATTTTCTAAATTACCTTTCATCATCTTAAAGAAACCTATTATAAGACCTTTAGGGTCAGATAGCAATTCCCGTATTTCTTTTACATTGCCTTTTAAATCAGAAAATGAGCCTTCTAAAGAGTCTTTAATCTCTTCAAAACTTTTTCCCTCATAGGTTCCCGGACTACCCATCAATTGTATTGTTGACAAAAATTCGGTTGTGTTTTCCAACAATTCTTCCGCACTTGTTTTTTCAGATCCGCCCAAAGGTATTTCCAATTTTTCAATTAAATATCCGTATTGTGCACTTTCTTTTGCCGCCTGTGTAAGTGCATTTTGGATTGTCATCTCATTTTTCAACAATATACTATATGATGCTATCGCAAAAAAAGCCATCATAAGAATTGACAATACTAATGCCGCTTCAAGGGTAAGTATTCCCCTTTCCTTCTTCATAAAACCTCCGATTTACTCTTATATACTTTGTATTCGTTAAAATTTCTTTGTTTTATTCCACTTAGATTTTTCTTAATTTCTTAAGTTCGTCAATCTTTTTATATAAATCCATATACTTTTCTTTGTATTTAATGAAAGCTTGTTCCGCCTTTAACCTTGCTTGGGCAACTTCAACTTCCTTATCTTCCTCGTCAAGCTTTTCATCTCTCTTACATTTAACAGGCTGTAATGTATTTTTTTTCATATCATATTTATTCATGTTTTCTCCTAATATTCAGAGACTTATTTAAATAACAACTGATTACTATTTTGACAATATTTCTAAATATTCCGATTCAAAACTGTTAAAAACCCTCTACAAAACCTCGTATTCCTCAATAGCGATAGATGCGATTACTATCGCTATTAAGGAATACTCCTTAATAGCTTTCTATATTTTTTAATTAATATTTAGTAGCCTCATCTTTTCTCAAAGTTTGCATCACCTGATCTGCTATCTTGTCAGCATCTTCCTTTAGATCCAAACTCTTTTCATTTACTCCAACTGATAAAACATATGTGCTTTCTTTACCTGTATGATCTGCCGCATTTACAAAGTAAGATATAAAATAGCTCTTTGAATCAGTCAACGTTCCGTCTTGTTTTTTGAATCTCTTAATTCCGCTAAATCTCTTTACCTTAAATCCGTTTATTTCCATATCTTCAAATTTTGCATCTTCCCATTTAACACTGTCTTGACTTATGCTCGTATTTAAACTTCCTGCCAAGCTTCCTGCTGCAAGACTGTATTCTGATCCAACCACAAATTTTTCATCTATTGATGATAGTTCAATCTTATCCAATATAAATGTACTTAAAACAACTTTCTTTTTTCCTTCTTCATAAAATATGTTATGGTCTCCACCCTTTATTGCTCCGTTCTTAGGTGCATTTACAATTACAGCTGTTCCCCATACTACATTCCTTTTAGGTTCAACCATTTCACCTACCGGATAAGACTTATCGTTATTTTCAGTATCTTTATTCTCGTTATCTTTCTTTTCTTCCTGTTTCTTATCAT
>JAUMWX010000001.1 GCA_030529425.1 Tissierellia bacterium | reverse complement strand
TTCCGTCAGCATATAATTTTACAATAATCTTTTCAGGTCTCTTGCCTTCTTTATTGTTGTTGTCTTCCCATACTTTCATTCCCTCAAAACTTATCTTCTCCGGAACTCTCTTGTTTATTATATTGTATCCCTCATAAACCGGTATTTCATAGCCTTCCACTGCATCTTCAACTATCCTGTATTCAATCTCTTTTCCGGCTTTGTATTTCGGAAGATTTTCAAATCTGTACTTCCAAGCGTCCGCTTCCGTTACTTCTTTTGATTCAATTTCCACATCATCCGCTAATAATCTTACAGTGATTTTTGAAGGTCTCTTACCGTCTTGGTTTTCAGCATCTTCCCATCTCTTTTCACCTTCTATCACAACAGTTTCAGGTGTTCTTTTGTTTATTATATTGTATCCTTCATAAACCGGTGCTTCATAGCCTTCCACTGTATCTTCAACTATCTTGTATTCAATCTCTTTTCCGGCTTTGTATTTCGGAAGATTTTCAAATCTGTATTTCCAAGTGTCTGCTTCCGTTACTTCTTTAATATAAACTTCTTTTCCGTCAGCAAACAGTCTTACGGTGATTTTTGAAGGTCTCTTGCCGTCTTGGTTTTCAGCATCTTCCCATCTCTTTTCACCTTCTATCACAACAGTTTCAGGTGCTCTTTTATTTATTATATTGTACCCGTCATATTCAGGTACTTCATAGCCTTCTATCGCATCTTCAACTATCTTATATACTACTTCTACACCTTGTGATCCTACTTTGTATTTTGGAAGATTTTCAAATCTGTACTTCCAAGCGTCCGCTTTCGTTACTTCTTTTGATTCAATTTCCACATCATCCGCCAATAATCTTACAGTGATTTTTGAAGGTCTCTTGCCGTCTTGGTTTTCAGCATCTTCCCATTTCTTTTCACCTTCTATTACCAAAGTTTCAGGGGTCCTTCTGTTTATTACATTGTACCCGTCATATTCGGGTTCTTCATAGCCTTCTACCGCATCTTCAACTATCTTGTATACTACTTCTTCACCTTGTGATCCTACTTTGTATTTTGGAAGATTTTCAAATCTGTACTTCCAAGCGTCCGCTTTCGTTACTTCTTTTGATTCAATTTCCACATCATCCGCCAATAATCTTACAGTGATTTTTGAAGGTCTCTTACCGTCTTGGTTTTCAGCATCTTCCCATCTCTTTTCACCTTCTATTGTCACAGTTTCAGGTATTCTTGTATTGGTTACAATGTATCCGTCATATTTTGGTGCTTGATAGCCTTCTACTTTGTCTTCCACTATTTCATAGTTTATCTTTTTACCGACCATTCCAACTTTATATTTTGGTAAATCTATAAATGAATGTCTCCAATTATCATTTTCAGTCAATTCTTTTGATTGAATTTCTTGACCGTCAGCAAGCAATCTTACTGTTACTTTTTCAGGTCTCTTTCCGTCTTGATTATTTGCATCTTTCCATTTTTTTATGGCTTCTATTACTACGGTTTCCGGCTTTCTTTTGTTTACAATATCAAAACCTCTGTAAGTAGGTGATTCATAATCGTCAACTTTTTCTTCAAAAACTGAATATATAATTCTGTTTCCGGCTTTGTATTTTGGAAGATTTTCAAATCTGTATGACCAATTGTCATTTTCCGTAACAACTTTGGTATCTACAACTTTTTCCCCGTCAAAAACATTTACCGTTATACTTTCAGGTCTCTTTCCGTCTTGGTTTTCAGCATCTTCCCAAAACTTTTTACCTTCGACTGCGATTACTTCAGGAATATGTGTATTTTTAATGTCGTGTCCCGTGATAGTAGGCGTGTATCCGTCAACAGGTTCTTCAGTTACGGTATACTGAACGGCAACTCCATTCTTAAACTCCGGTAAATTTGTGAATGTGTATCTCCACCCATTGTCAGCCGTCACAGTCTTGGTTTCGTGCAGTGTTCCATCTGCCAATAAATTTACTTTTATTGAAGCGGGTCTCTTTCCGTCCTGGTTGTTTGCATCTTCCCAAGTTTTTTGACCGCTTATTTCAATGTTTGCTCTTTCATTTGTAATATTTTTTAATGCTATCTTGTTTTCAGCGAATTCATTTACTTTTACATGTATAGGATTTTCCAATAATTTATATCCTGTAGGAGCTTCGATTTCTTTTAGTGTATAATCGTCAAGCAACAAACCTGTCAGTTTACCTTTACCTGTTCCGTCAGTTATGATTTCTCCTACCTTAACTCCGGATCTGTCACGAATTACCTCAAATTTAGCCCCACTTAAAGGTTGTCCTTCAGGATTAGTCTTATTAATTTCGATTATAAAGCTATATCCTACTATTGAACCGCCGGCAGTAAGAAATCTTTCTCTTTCGGTATGAGTCTTATAAAGAACTCCCTCTTTCGTAAGGACAGCTTTGTTTACAAATACTTCTTCATGTTGAGGCTCATAAGGTATTCTTACATGATAAACAATTTCAACTCCCTTTCCTTGAGGAATAGTTCCTAAATTCAATGTAAAACCCTGACCGTCTTCATCAAACTGTGGCTCAACATTCATAGGAACTTTTTGTCGAAGCTCATATGCCCTTCTGTGATTTATTTGCCATTCTCCGATTTTAATATCAAATCTCGTGATTGATTCAGGTTTAAATTCCATTCTGTCTTTTAATACAAGATCTTTCAATTCCAACATTTCTTGGTTTATTGTTATAACATATTTAAATGTTCTTGGTCTTTCGCCCGGAGCTTCACCATCTTCAATGCTATAACCGTTTTTATAAAACTGAACAGGTTTTGAAACCTCAACTCCGGTATAATCCAAAGTACCGACATTTATAACACGCAGATTATTCTCCACTCCGATTGTGAAATCTAAAGGAATTTTAGTAGCATCCAAATACTTAAAATGATTTACACGCATCAAAAAGAAGAATTCTCCTGTTACATTTGACTTTTTTTCAACCTCTTCATTATAAGTTATAGTCATAGTTCTTGTCTTTTCATTAAATGTGACATTTGCAAATGTAACACCTTCATGCTTTAACGGAAACCCCGTAAGACCTCCTGCAAAGTCCATAAAATCCGTTACTTTTACAACCGTAGTATCTCCCGCCTTAACTTGATTATTCGGTAATTCAATCTTACCGTCAACTCTTACTGTTGTCCAAGCTCCAATCTTCATGCCGTCAGCGTCACCTTCTATGACTCCTCCTGCACCCAGTTTGGAAACTTTTATTTCAGTTACAACATCTTGGTGTGCAGCTTTTGTAAAATTTGGTAACATTGAAAAAAACATTACAAAAGCCAACATAATAGAAGTAATTCTTCTATAAATATTTTTTGTACTATACATACAACCTCCCTAATTTATATATTCATTATTTTATATATTCATTATTTTAAAAAACTTGGTATTAACCGAAATATGAAATACTTAGCTAGTTTATTCTAACAAATACAGAATAAACTAATTGTATAAATTTTAATTTTTGTTCTATTTTTCTAAGAACAATATTACAAATAAATTCATTTCTTGCATAAAAGTTTTAATTAATTAAATAATTATGTGAATTAATAGTCGATATCTTCAGAAAACTTTAAATGTCCTTCAATCGTGATTATTACTTATGATTACCATATTTTACAAATCTATAAAACTTAGAACTCTAAAAAAATTAAACTTTTTAATAGATTTTTTATCTCTATATCGATTTATTAAATAATTGTATAAAACATATTAAGAATTATGCATTTTATAATTATTTAGAATTTTTTGATAAAATATTTTATATTTTCTTCTTTTTATTTTAAAAAACATTACAATTAAAACTTCATTTTTAGAAGAATTTATGGAATTTTAGTCTCTAATTTAATTAAATTTGTTAACAAACTCAATTTTATTCTTTAATAAAACATAACTATATTTGATAACTTAAAGTTTCCCGACATTAATACAGTTTTATACTTTTACTCTTTCTTCTAAATAAACTTTTACAAGTTTTTTGTTTATAGAAGTATTAAAAATTTAAAAATTTTTTAATACTTCTATAATACAACACAAAGCACTTGTTATCTACCTCTCTTTGATTTATATAGAATTAAAAGTTCTTGGATTTCACGAATTTCCAATCTTGAAATACTTGATTTGAAAAAAAAATAATTTACCAATTGACAATGTTTTTAATATTTTATATACTCATTTTATCAAATACGCAACCGTTTTCATCGCGTAAATAAAAAGGAGGTTCTCATGAAGAGAAAATTTAAAGTAATTATAGCTTTAATGTTGGTTTTCGTAATGGTTCTTTCAGCTTGCGGTCCTAAGAAAGAGGAAAAGAAGCAAGATGAACCTAAAAAATCCGGCGAAGCTAAAACCGGTGCTCTAAAAGGTACTATTTCACTACAAGTAGAAGAAGGTTGGAAGGAATACTATGAAAAAGTAGTCAAAAAAATAACCGACGCCAATCCTGAAGCAAAAATCGAACTAAAAGTAATCGGATCATTTGAACATTTGGATTTATTAAATAATACGGATGCTACAAACCCTGACTTTGCTGATGTATTTGCCCTACCGGCTGACAGATTGAACGATATAGCTCAAAAAGGTGCTTTAGCTAAGATAGATGCTGAAAAATTGGCTTCTGAATTAGGCGGTTTTGCAGACTTCAAAGCCGGTCTAGGCGGACATTTGAAATATAATAATGAATATGTTGCATTCCCTTATAATATAGAAACACTTATTGTTTTCGTTAACAAAGCAAATGCTAAAGCAGCGGGAATTGATGATTCAAAACCGTTTGAATTAAATGATGCTAAAGATCCTTCAACAGTATTATTACCAATTTTCAATGCTTGGTACGGAGTTGCTGCAACAAACTCTGCTAAAATAGAATTGTTGACTCAAGGTGCTGACGGTAAATTTGTTTCAACATTGACAAAACCTTTTGCAGAACTAAGTGCAGAAGAAAAAGCATTATTTGAAGGCTTATACAAATATTGGAAATCACACGCTGATGCTGCGACACCTCTATTCGACTTGAAAGCCGGATGGGGATTTATTGATGATCAATTCAAAACAGGCGGAAAAGGTGTAATGAGACTTGAAGGTCCTTGGGCTACATCTTCAATGGTTGAAAAAGCAGGAGAAAATCTAGAAATCTATCCTATAACCCAAATTACAATAGCAGGAAAACCTCTAGCTCACTGGCAAGGTGGATGGGGACTTGCTATCAACTCAAGAATTGAAGAAGATGCTGATAAACTTGCTTTGGCTACAGCTGTAATCAAAGAAATTGTTAACCCTGAAACAGCTGTTGAGCTATTCAAATCTACAGGTAAAATTTTAGAAAATGTTCCTGTTGAAGTTTATGAAAAATCAGACTTAAAAGATATTGATAAAAAAGTAATCAAAAATGTTATAGAATCTTACAAAATATCTCCTCCAAGACCATTATTCAAAGAATATGGTAAAGTATGGGCTACATGGGAAAATGCCGTTCTTTCTTGGAACAATGTAAAACCTGAAAATGCAGAAAAAGCTTATGAAGCTATTAAGGCATCTTTCGATTCTATGATGACAAATATTGCTCAGTAGTTAAGAATTACAATAGCCAAAACATTCTGTTTTGGCTATTACTGTATAGGAGAAAAAAATGTCACTGACTAAAAAAGACTATAAAATAATCAATAGAATACTTATAATCTCCGGATTAATAATTTTTATCGCTTCCTTAGAAGCGATGATGAGCGCAAAAAGCATCGAATTATATGAAGCATTTAAGATATTAAGTCCAAATGCGAATCAATCAGACTTTATTAATTATATTCTGTTGAATTTTTCTTACAATATACTTGAACCGATACTTATATCGCTTTATACATTTTTTACATATAAAAAATACGGTATAACAAAGGTTTATAAATTTGTGTTTTGTGGAATCATACTTATCAGATTTATAATTATTCTAATGAAATTTAATACCGGCTCGATTTTCTACTATGTAATGGTTTTATTGTATTTTATATTCTTTTTGATAGTGGCAACTACCCCATTAAAAAAGAGGACGGTGAAAAATGGCATATTCTAAGTACTTGGTTGACAGCATAGGAAATGAACATCCAAGAAAAAATCAATATATTTTAGACTTGATTAATGCTTCTCCCGAAGAAAGAAAAAAACTTGTATCTTCTAAAAACTCCCATCCTTACATAATCAAACATAAACAATTCAAGGATAAAGAAAAAACATTTTTAGAAGGAATCAATCAAGAATCAAAGAACAAGGGAGATGCAAATTCAAGCAAAGAAATTTCAGAATTCAAAAAGAGATTATTTATAGCCGAAAAAAAGGCTGAATTTTACAAAAATTATATAGATTTGGACTATGATGCCCAACTTGAATATAATAAATCTCTGTTGGAAATAAGACATATTCCTGAAATTCTTAAAAATGATCAGGATTTAAGAAAAAGACTTAAAGATAGAGAAAACAAACTTTCTAATCTTGATCTGAAGAAAAGAGAAGAATCTCTTGAAGTAATTAAAGAAAAAAACAAAGAAAGAAAAGAATTGCTTGAGAAAGAGCTTGAGTATTTAAAGGAAAAATATACTGCAGGTTTTATTTCAAAAAAAGCTTTCAGAACTGAAAAAGTTATGAAACGCAGAGCTTATCAAGAAGATATCTCAGCTATTTCATATTTGGACGAAAAAAAATCATTGGAAGAAGATATTAAAAATATCAAGCACCATTTGAAAATTGACATCGAAACCAGTACGAATGTACTTGAATCCGACATTTCTGACATTAGAAGAAAGACTCCGATTGAAACTGAAAAAACTAAGCCTTTATACGCATATTTAACTTTTTTGATTCCCGGCTTAGGTCAGCTTCTAAACGGTCAAACCAGAAAATCAATTTATTTTGCATTTGCATCATTATTCATATATCTTGTATCCGTTCCATACTCGTTGGGTTTTGGAAACTATAGAGGTACGGGTATTTCAGGTCTTATAAGCCTTGCTGAAGGCGGTAAGAAGCTTGATAAATCAATAATATTTATGATTGAAGGTATATTGGCATTAATATTGATTTTAATATCCCTTTTCTTGCTTTATATCTCATTTAAAGATGTATTGAATGTGGAAAAAGATATTATTAAAGGTATCAGGAAAAGAACATGGTTTGAAACTAAGCAAAACATTGAATCCGACGGATTCCCATACCTTGTTTCAACTCCGGCATTAATATTGATATTATTTATAGTAGTATTACCTATTGCCACTACCATACTTATATCTTTCACTAATTTGGATCCTAATCACCAAAACAAGTTTACATGGGTTGGAATCAAAAATTATGAATTGATATTCCTAGGCCAGGGCATTGCCGGTAAAGCCTTTTGGTTAATCCTTGTTTGGACATTTATATGGACTTTCGGTGCTACAACTTTGGCAATTGCAATCGGGTTTATTCTTGCATTGATAGCCAACCAGGAAAGAATAAAGGGCAAAGCTTTATTCAGAACTATTTATCTGCTTCCTTGGGCTGTTCCGGCATTCATAACAATAATGTTCTTCTCACAGATGGTTGCCAGAGGAGGTCCTATTACGGAATTAATTGAAAAAGTATTCGGTGTTGCTTTAGATATTAAAAATGATACTACTCTTACCAGAGTGGCGCTTATACTGCTACAGGGATGGTTGGGCTCCGCGTATGTATTCTTACTGTCTACCGGTATACTTCAAGGTATCCCTTCAGACCTGTATGAAGCGGCGGAAATAGATGGAGCCACAGGATTCCAAAGAACTTGGAGAATTACTGTTCCTTTGGTATTGTTCCAAACAGCGCCTCTTCTAATCGGTCAATATACTTTTAACTTTAACAACTTTTCGATAATTCACCTATTCAACGGTGGTGGTCCTTTTGATCCGCAACAATACGGAAATTTGGCGGGATCTTCAGACTTGTTGATTTCATATATCTACAAACTGACCATAGAAAACAACTATCAAGCTATAGGAGCAGCAATAACTATTGTAATTTCCTTAGTTCTAATGTTGTTTGCTTATATCGGATTTAAAAATACAAAGGCATTTAAGGAGAATTAGTATGGCAAAGAAAAAAGATCAAGGTTTATATCTTTCAGATAAACAACCTCTTAACACTGTCGGAAAAATCATGCTTGCTCTATCCTATGTAATTTTAACTGTATGGGCAATCTTGATTGTTTGGCCATTGGCTGTAATGGTAATTTCAAGTTTTAACGGAGGTCAGGGTAAGTATATTTCCCTTTCAGGCGAATTTATTTTTTCATTTAAAAATTTTCAATATTTATTTGAAAAAACTGACTTTATTTTATGGGTAAAAAATACAATATTAATAGCGATATCAACCGCATTGTTAACATTGGTAATCGTATCATTTACCGGATACGCATATTCAAGATACAGATTCAAAGGAAAAAAAGCAAGTTTACTTGCGATTATGCTTATACAAACAATTCCGGCTTTTGCAGGAATCACGGCATTTTATACTATTCACTCAATTGTTTCCAGTATAATACCTGTATTTAGCAGAACTATGATGATAATTATTATCTACTCCGGAGGAGGCATAGCTTCAAATACATTCATCTTAAAAGGTTATATCGACTCGATATCTCAAGAACTTGACGACGCTGCCAAAATTGACGGATGCTCAAATTTTGAGGTATACAGACTTATAATAATGCCGATAGCAAAACCGATGCTTGCGATTATAGCTCTTTGGTCATTTATAGGACCTTTCATGGACTACATGTTGCCAAAAATTTTATTGACCAATTCAAGTCAATATACATTGGCAACGGGATTATTTACACTGATAACCGATGTTAGAACTATGAATGCTCCGGCATTTGCAGCAGGCGGATTATTAACCGCTATTCCTATAGTTATTTTATTTATGAGTCTACAAAGACAATTAGTTTCAGGATTAAGTTCAGGTTCTGTAAAAGGATAGGAGGTAAAGATGAAGGTTTCATTAAAAAATATAGGAAAAAAATATGAAGGACGCGAAAATTTTACAATTAGACATATTAATCTGGAAATAGGAGATAAAGAGTTTTGTGCCATCCTTGGTCCTTCAGGATGCGGAAAATCAACATTACTAAGAATGATTGCCGGCCTTAACTCCATTACAGAAGGAGAATTAATTTTTGGCGATAAATTGATGAATAAAGTTGCTCCAAAGGATAGGGATATAGCAATGGTATTTCAATCATATGCTCTTTATCCTCATTTGACAGTTTATGATAATATGGCTTTTTCGTTAAAGATGAAAAAGGAAAGAAAAGAAGTTATTCACAAGAGAGTATTGGAAGCGGCGGAAATATTGCAAATTAAAGATTATTTATATTCAAAACCTTCTGATATTTCGGGAGGGCAAAGACAAAGAGTTGCTTTAGGTAGAGCAATGGTTAGAAAACCGGGCGTATTCTTAATGGATGAACCGCTTTCCAACTTGGATGCGAAGCTTCGTGAACACATGAGAGTTCAATTGGTAAGACTTCACAAGAGTTTGGGCACTACATCAATATATGTAACTCACGACCAAACGGAAGCCATGACAATGGCAGATAAAATCGTTCTATTGGATAAGGGTGTAATTCAACAATTCGGTGCTCCTGAAGAATTCTATAATAAACCTGCCAATCTGTTTGTTGCGGGATTTATAGGATCTCCGACAATGAATATATTTGAAGGTACCATTGAAAACGGTAAGTTTGTAAATGATACAAGATCCATAATTGTAGATGCTAAACCTGAAGATGCGAAATTGTTGAAATCCTATGAAGGAAAAAGAGTTTACATGGGAATCCGATCTGAAAGATTTAGAGCGGAAAAAGGTGACAAAAACTCATTTAATGCTACAATAGACGTTGTAGAAATGTTAGGAAAAGAAAAATTGCTTTATGTTAAATTGGATGACGGAAAAGAATGTGTAATTTCTCAACCGGGATACTTTGATTATTCTGCTGATGAAAAGCATAGTTTTACATTTGATACTGAAGCACTACATTTCTTCGATGGAGAAACTACTCAAAGAATAAATTAATAAAGGAATGAATATGAAAAAAGTCACTATTAGAGATGTGGCTTCCATTGCAGGCGTAAGTATTTCAACAGTCTCAAGAGTAATTGCCGGAAAAAATTTAGTAAATCCGGCGACTGTCCTAAAAGTGCAGGAAGCGATTGAACAAACTGGATTTCAACCTAATTACACTGCCAGAGCTTTGGCTACCAAATCTACCGATACCATCGGTGTAATAATAGACAGAGCTCCCGCTTTGAGTTTGAAAAACTCTTATTTTGTAAATATTTTGGAATCCATTGCTACCGAACTGTCAAAATATGAAAAAGATATGCTGCTTCTTTTTGCTGATGAAAAAGAAAATCATAGAGAAGATGAACGGGTTAGAAGATTAATAAATTCAAAAAAAATCGATGGTGTAATAAAACTTTCCGTTAAAAAGGACGATAAAACGATTAGGTTCTTACAAGAATCGGAAACCCCTACTGTTGTAATAGGAAGTCCTGATGATCAAAGAGGAATCATCTGCGTAGACAATGACAATGTTAAAGCGATGAAAGGTGTAATAGAATATCTTATAAATCAAGGCAATAAAAAAATAGCCTATGTTGGAGGTAATTTGGATTATATCGTATCCCAAAAGAGAAAGCTTGGATATGAGTTGGCAATGAGTGAACACAAGTTGCCTTTTGGAGAATCAGATATATATTTTACGGATTTCACAATAGATTCCGGATATGAGATTGCCAAAGACCTATTGCACAAGGATTATGATGCAATTGCCTGCACCGATGATTTAATTGCTGTAGGTATTGCCAACAGATATTTGGAGGAAGGCAAAACTATAAATTTATCAGGTTTTAATAATACCTATTATGCCGCGTTCTCAAAGTTACCGATTACAACTGTTGATATAAATGTTAATGAGCTTGGTTTTAAAGCCGTTGAGCAATTAATTAATAAGCTGAATAATAATCATTATGCCTCAAATTCCTTTATAGAGACAAATATTATTACAAGGGAGATCTAATTAATGCTAGATGAAAAGTATAATTTTAAAAATGTAAATACTGATAGAGTATCAGGGATTTTAATGCATATCAGTTCATTACCGAGTCCGTACGGAATCGGAACAATAGGAAAATCTGCCAGAGACTTTGCAGACTTCTTAGACAATGCCGGTCAAACTTATTGGCAAATGTTACCTGTAGGGCCAACAGGGTATGGAGACAGCCCTTATCAATCCTTCAGTACATTTGCAGGAAATCCGTATCTTATTGACCTTGATACTCTCAAAGATCAGGAATTGATAAATATGGAAGAACTTTTACCTTTAAATGAAAATCTTGATATCGAAAAAGTAGATTTTGGAATACTTTTTAATGAAAGATTTAAAGTCTTGAGATTTGCGTATGAAAGATTTGACGGATCTTCATCAGAATTTCAAAACTTTTGCAAAGAAAATTCATTTTGGCTAAATGATTACGCTTTGTACATGTCAATCAAAGAAAAACAAGAAGGAAAAAGCTGGGTAAATTGGGAAGATAAGTATAAATTCAGAGACGAAGAGGCTCTAAAAGAATTTGAAAAAGAAAATTTTGTCGATGTTAATTTTTATAGATTTATCCAATATATTTTCTTCACTCAATGGGAAGAACTTAAGAATTATATACATGGCAAAGGTATAAAAACCATTGGAGATCTTCCGATTTATGTGGCTGAAGACAGTGCCGATACTTGGGCGAATCCTCACTTATTCCAATTGAATGATGATAGGACTCCTCAATTTGTCGGAGGTTGTCCTCCCGATGCATTTTCAGATGACGGTCAACTTTGGGGAAATCCGTGTTATGATTGGGAAGCAAACGAAAAGGAATCCTTTAAATGGTGGATTGAAAGAATCCGTTGGGCATTCTCCATTTTCGACAGTATAAGAATAGACCATTTCAGAGGTTTTGAATCTTACTGGAAAATACCTTTCGGCGACAAAAACGCAAAACGTGGAAATTGGGAACAAGGACCTGCTATAAAGTTGTTTAATGCCGTAAAAAAAGAACTTGGAGATCTTCCGATAATTGCTGAAGATTTGGGATATATGACAAAAGAAGTGTACGAATTCAGAGAAGCTACCGGTTTTCCGGGAATGAAAATTCTTCAGTTTGCTTTCAATCCTTCCGCCGACAGTGACTATCTTCCTCACAATATTACACAAAATTATGTGATATATACAGGAACTCATGACAATGATACGGTAGTAGGTTGGCTGAATGCGGCAAGTTATGAAGAAATTGACCTTGCAAGAAGATATTTAAATCTTACACATGAAGAGGGCTATAATTGGGGACTTATGAGGGGAGCAATGACTTCTGTTGCCAATATGGCGATATTCCAAATGCAAGATTTATTGGGACTTGACAATTCAAAGAAAATGAACAGTCCGGGAACTCTTGGATCCAATTGGTCCTGGAGAATGAGACCTGATGCAATAACCCCTGAGATAACTGCAAGATTCAGAGAGCTTACAAGAATATCAGGAAGATTAAAAAAATAGATAAAAAGGGCTTTTAAAGCCCTTTTTATATTGATTTATTTTATTAAAACACCATTTTTATCAAATGTATAAAACTTATTTCCTATTTTCAGTTTTCCTTTTGCCATCTTTCCGTTAGATTGTAAATAATACTTTTTACCGCTTAATTCCAACCAACCTATATGCATTACACCACTTTTTTCAAAATAGTACTTGCTTCCGCCTATTGTTTTCCAACCTGTTACCATCTTGCCGGAATCTGTAAATACATATGTTTTGTTGTTCAACTTTAACCAGCCTTTATGCATTGATCCGTCTTTTTTGAAATAATATCTATTTCCGGATATTGTTCTCCAACCTGTTACCATTTTCCCGGAATTCGTAAAAACATACACTTTGTTATTCAACTTCAACCAACCTGTATGCATTGACCCGTCTTTTCTGAAGTAATACCTGTTTCCGGATATTGTTCTCCAACCTGTTACCATCTTGCCGGAATCTGTAAATACATATGTTTTGTTATTCAACTTCAACCAGCCTTTATGCATTGATCCGTCTTTTCTGAAGTAGTACCTATTTCCGGATATTGTTCTCCAACCTGTTACCATCTTGCCGGAATCCGTAAACACATATCTTTTTCCCTTCAATGTCAGCCAGCCTCTATGCATTGATCCGTCTTTTCTGAAATAATAAGTGCTTCCGTCAATCTTTTTAATTCCCTTAACATCTTGACCGTCTTTGTCATAATAATATTTCTTTCCGTTTGATTTATACCAGCCGGCTCTAAGCGATCTGTCTCTATTATATATCCCGTTTTCTGCAAGTTTATAATCATTCGATTCAAATCTGCGCATACCTAATTTATCATATTTATACCAAGAAATACGCCCATTTGTTCCGGATTTAGACATAAATTCCATAAGTTCATTTTGAATATCATAATCACTGGCATAGACATTGCCAAGTCTTATATATTTCGGAACTTTTTTTAGTCTATTGTAGTAATTTACGAATATGTCGGAGATTTTATTCTTGGAGTCCACAGCCATTCCCGTTTTATGGTAATATTCATGATTGTAACTTTGTCCTCTGTTTATAGCGATATATTCCCCGCTCTTAACTCTAAAGTCCGGTATCCTTGTTGAATACACAATAGATCTGGGTACAAATAAAAACGCATTATCTAAATCGTCATTATCGTTCCAAGTTACATCGACCATATACCACTCATTATTTACTTTTACCATATTCCAAGCATGATATTCTGTTTTATTTTCATTAGGGTTATTGGTTTCGATTTTAGCATCACCCAATTCCACTATATTTTCATATCCCGCCATTGTAGACAATAAATTAAATGCTCTGGAATAACCTGAACATATAGCTTTTCCGTCAAATAAAGGACCGGTGGCTAAACGACTGCTGTTTACCAGATTTTTTTCAAAAGCTTCAGTATCATATTCAGCAGCATTCACCAGATAATTATTGATATTATACATGGTTTGAATCTTATCATTAGGAACCACCAACTGTTTTAAAACCGCTTCAGCCTTATCAAGCAATTTTCTCTGCATATCTCTCCTTGTAACAGGATTTGATATGAAGAATTTGATTCTGACATACCAATTATGATTATCCTGATATATGTTACCGTCAAGAATATCATGTTCAAGAATTAGCTGATTTTGAAAATTGGCTTCGTCAATAGCCTTTTGTAATTGAGTTAAAGAATAATATTTCCTAACTGCTATATTGGTATTCCCAAATGCAAGCTCTCTTGCCAAATACTTTACCAAATCAGTTCCGCCACGAATAGTTTTATTTATTCTTCTGGCTAAGTCGGAATCATATAAATTGTTTCCTGAATTATATGAACTGTTATCCAGTGTGGAATTATAAGACTCATCCGTAGGCAAATCCCCTGTCGGTTCATCGATAAACGGTATATCTTCTTCCCTTGTATTAAGTTTTTCTTCAAACTCGCTTTTACCTACATCATTTTGAGCAAAAGATTTACTGCTCCAAGCTAAAGAAATGAAAGTAAACAAAAACATAAAACCTATTAAAATTATCTTTTTAAAATTTTTCATTCGTACCTCCCTACTTTTTAATTCTTTTTATATTAATTTTTTTTTCTGTAATTTCCATCAAAACATACGATGCCACTCTATCTCTAGGAAGAGAAACTGACCCCGGATTAATAATTCTTACATCTCCGACACATATATCTACAAAAATATGCGTATGCCCATACAAAACCATATCGCAGCCAAGCTCCATAGCTCTGAAGTAAAGCCTTTGAGGTCCAAAATATACATTGTATTTATGCCCATGCGTTAAAAGAATCTTATGCCCCTCAACGTATATAATCTTGTCAAGCGGTACATCTTTATCAAAATAGTCATTATTTCCCCTGACCATAACGACCGGAATATCAACATTTTCCTGTATTACTCTCGCATCGGAAACACAATCTCCTAAATGTATGACTTTTGAAACCCCTTCCGTATTATTTATAGCATCAATAATATATGAAACACTTGAATGAGTGTCCGCTACAACTATAATTTTCATTTAAAATCCCTCAACAGTTTTTTAAATTCTTCTATAGCCTTCCTCCTGTGACTGATTTTATTTTTTTCATCCGCCGTCATTTCTGCCAGACTCTTTTCAGATCCTTCAGGAATGAAAATAGGGTCATATCCGAAACCGTTATCTCCTGTTTTTTCAAAACTTATATACCCGTTTAGAATGCCTTGTACATAATAATCTTTTCCGTTTTCATCAATAAAACAGATAACAGTTTTAAAATGTGCGGTTCTATTTTCCTTTTCTGTAGCTTCTTTTAGTGAATCCAACATTTTATTTACATTATCTTCATAGGAACAGTTTTCTCCGGCAAATCTTGCCGCAAAAACTCCTGGAGCTCCGTCCAAAACATCCACAAATAATCCCGTATCATCTGAAATAACAGGTTTATTAACTTTTTCATATAAAGCCGATGCTTTTTTATAAGCATTTTCAGACAGAGTTTTTCCGTCCTCTACTACATCAAAATCTTCCAATCCCAACATTTCTTTTGTAATCAGTTCATAATCGGAACCCAAAATATTGGTAAACTCCCTAAGTTTATCCTTATTTGAGGATGAAATAACAATTTTCATTATCTTTTACTCAACTCCTCTTTTAACATTTGATTAACTTGTTGCGGATTTGCTCTTCCTTTTGATTTTTTCATCACCTGACCTGTTAAGAATCCCAGAGCTCTGTCCTTACCTGCTTTGAAATCGGCAATTGATTGAGGATTTTCGCCCAAAACTTCACTTACCAATTTTACCAGGAAATCGGAATCGGTGTTTTGTTCCAATCCTCTCTCTTTGACAATGACCTCCGGATCTTCATCATTTTCAAATATTTCTCTCAAGATTTTTTTGCCGGTATTGTTTGAAATTTTTTCAGATTTAACCAGTTGAAGTAATTTAACAAAGTTCTCTTTTGACAGTTTCATGTCCGAAATATTGATATCATGCTCTTTTAATCTTCTCATTATCTCTGTTAGAATCCAGTTTGCAATCAAAGTCCCGTCATCAAGTATCGCCACGACATCTTCAAAGAAAATCGAAATTTCCTTATTTTGAGAAAGAACCGTAGAATCATAATCATTTAGATTGTATTCTCTCATATATCTTTCTTTTTTCGCCTTAGGCAATTCAGGTAAATTATTTCTGATTTCCTCTATGAATTCATCACTTAATACCACCCTTGGAAGATCCGAGTCAACTGTAAATCTGTAGTCATTCTCTTCGTCTTTCTTCCTCATCAATATTGTAGTTTGTGTAGATTCGTCCCACCTTCTCGTCTCTTTTGAGCCTGTTATTCCGCTTGAAAGCATCTCCGCCTGTCTTTTTTCTTCATATTTGATTGCTCTTTCAACCGCTCTGAAAGAATTCAGATTTTTAACTTCCGCTATCGCCGACTTATTTCCCTGATCGTCAACTATATTGATATTGACATCACATCTCAAAGACCCCTCTTCCATTTTCACATCTGAAGCTCCGATAAATCTCAATCTTTGTCTTAAATTTTCAAGGAATTCTCTTGCCTCTTCGGCACTGTTGATATCGGGTCTGGTCACTATTTCTATAAGGGGAACGCCCGCTCTATTGTAGTCCAAAAGAGTATGTCCGTCTTCTGTATGAGTAGATTTTCCCGTATCTTCTTCCATATGAATTCTTTCTATTCTTACCTTTTTATTTCCATATTCTGAACTTAATTCCAAAAATCCGTCATAGCAAACGGGTTCATCTTGTTGTGTAATTTGGAATCCCTTTGTCAAATCCGGATAAAAATATTTTTTTCTGTCAAACTTCATATTTTGTCTTATTTTACAATCAAACGCCATTCCTGCCATTATTGAAAGTTCAACAGCTTTTTTATTTATTCTCGGAAGAGTGCCTACATGTCCCAAACATACAGGACAAACCATTGTATTTGGCGCCTGTCCGAACTCGTTTTTGCATGAGCAGAACATTTTAGATTTTGTAGATAACTCACAGTGAATTTCTAAACCTATTATCGTTTTCATTATGCGATACCTCCTTCAATCAATTCTGCGATTTTCAACAATTTATAATCCTCATTTCTGGAGCCTATTATCTGAATTGAACCAAGTTTTTCCTTGCTTACGGGGATTGAAATTGAAGGTAAATTGGATATATTGGTTATTACATTAAATGTTCCCGAATTAAATGATGAATTTGCATCATCAAGTTTTGAACCTACCGCATGAGGAAGGTCGGTATTGGTTGGGGATATAAATACATCAACTTTTTCAAGTAAATTGTCCATTTCTTTCTTTAGCATATTTCTGATTTTCATAGCTTGGACATAGTATTTTTGATTGCTTTCCTTTGATGAGAAATAGTCTCCCAAGGCTATTCTTCTCTTAACTTCTTCTCCCAGAAAATATGTTCTGTTCTTTCTGAATAAATCTTCTGTAGATGTGTAATTCTCAATACTTTCTCCATATCTTATTCCATCGAGTTTAGCTATATTTGAGGATACTTCAACGGACATTATCACCGTATATACCTGATTTACATAGTCCAATAAATCCAAGTCTACAAACCCAATTATAGCTTTATTATCCTCCAAAAATCTTAGTACCTTATTGTAGTTTTCTTCGACCTGAGGTTCGGTATTATACTCTTTTTTTAATCTGATTGCCGCAACTCTCAGTCCTTCCAATTGGATATTTTCTTTCGGCTCTTCCAAATCTATGGATGTAAAATCATTTTTGTCAATTCCTCTTATAACATCAAAAGTAGCCCTGATATCGGACACATTTTTTGACAATATTCCGACTCTGTCAAAACTGTTTGCCATAGATATAACTCCGAACCTGGATATTGCTCCGTAAGACGGTGCAAATCCGACAACATTGCAATAATTTCCGGGATTCCTACAAGATCCGCCGGTATCCGTACCTATTGATACTATTGCTTCATCCGCCGCAACCGATACCGCTGAACCGGATGAAGATCCTCCGGGAACAAGATTAATATCAAAAGGATTGACAACCGCACCAAAATGCGATGTCTCGGAAGAAGCCCCCATTGCAAGTTCATCCATATTGGTCTTTCCTATAATAATTGCATTTGATTCATTTAACTTGTCCACAATAGTAGCATTATAAACGGGTACGAAATGCTCCAATATATCCGATGCCGCAGTAGTTCTCAGCCCTTCTGTAAGAACATTGTCTTTTACCGAAACTGGAACTCCAAACAATCCGGATATCCTCTCCCCTGCTAAAATCTTTTTGTCCAATTCTCTTGCTTTTTCCATTGCAACTTCTTCATTTAATGTAATAAATGAATTATAATTATCCTCTTTTATCTTTAAAAATATATCCCCGATATATTTTTCTACGGTTAATTCTCTAGATAAATATTTGTCGTGTAATTCTTTTATATTCATATTCCACCTAATCTTCCAAAATCTTGTCCAATTTAAAATATCCGTATTCTCTGTGAACGGTATTTTTTAATGCGGCTTCTCTATCAAGTGACGATGTCACTTCATCATCTCGTAACGGAGATTCTATTTCGGAAGTTATCTCAAAAATTTCTATGCCGGCAGTATCTACCTCCATTATTTTATCAACGCTTGATACCACATCTCTAAATTTTTTGACCAAGACTTCCCTTTCTTCTTCCTTCATATCAATAAAGGCCTTTTTATAAATTCTTTCTACATCCATACTAACCTTCCTGTTTAATATTCTCCAAAAGGAATTTTTCCAATTCACTTCCTTGATATACCTTAACTCCGAAATTTACAGCTTTTTCCAACTTTGATCCCGCTTTTTCTCCTGCCAACAATATATCGGTATTCTTTGAAACTGAAGATGTAACCGTCGCACCTCTTAGCTTAAGCTGTTTTTCTATTTCTTTTCTATTATATCCATCAATTGTTCCGGTTACAACAATAACTAAATCTTTTAATTTATCGGATATGTCCTCATCAATTTTTTCAAATTCAATGCCTTTTGACAGCAATTTCGACAATGCCAACTCAATATGTTCCGAATTAAAAAATTCCACAATAGCCTTGGCGGTTATCTCTCCTATATCTTCAACTTTTAATAGTTGATCTAAGTTTGCATTTTTAATCGATTCCAAATTCTTAAATTTATTTGCCAAATCCGATGCGGTTTTGATTCCTACATTCGGTATTCCGAGAGCATAAATAAAAGCATCCAACTTTACTTTCTTTGATTTATCAATTGCTTTGAGTATATTATCGGTCTTTTTATCTTTGAATCCGTCAAGTTTAAATAAATCGTCCCTCGTAAGGTCATACAATTGGTCTATCCTTGTTATATTCAGTTCCGATATCAATTTTTCTATTGTTTTTTCAGATAATCCTTCGATATTCATCGCTTCTCTTGATGCAAAATGTGTAATTCTCGCATTCATTTGAGGTAAACAATCCATTGAATTAGGGCAATAAATATGAACCCTGTCATAAAATAATTCCGTATTACATGAAGGGCAATGTGTCGGTTTTTCGATTTCACACACTTCAGAATCGTCTTCCAACGCCATTAAAATTTCAGGAATTACATCATTTGAGCGCCTGATGATGACTGTAGAACCTATTTTTACATTTTTTCTTTCGATGTCATCATAATTATTCAGTGTAGCCCTCGATACAGTAACACCTTCAATATCCACGGGCTCAAGTATTGCCACCGGCGTTATTTTACCGGTTCTGCCGACATTCCATATGACCTCTTTTACAGTTGTTGTATATTTTTCGGCCTCAAACTTATATGCTAAAGCCCATCTCGGAGATTTATTCGTATATCCCAAGATATCTCTCGTTTTAAAATCATTAACCTTTATTACAACACCGTCCGTCAATACATCTATATCTTTCCTATAGCTGTCAATATACTTAATAATTTTGATTATTTCATCCAAATTATTTGCAGTTCTCAAAAAAGGAAATACATTAAATTGATTATTTTTTAAGAAATTAATCGCATCAATTTGCGTGCCCAAAACTTCCGGATTCATATACCCCACATTATAAAAATAGGCTTCAAGATTTCTTTTTCCGGTTATTTTCGGATCCAAATTTCGCAATGCTCCCGCCGCGGCATTTCTTGCATTTTTCAATTTAACCTCATTTTCAAGATTGTATTTTTCCAATGCGGAAAGCGGCATTACTCCCTCACCGGAGACTTCCATTAAACCTTTATAATCTATCTCCAAAGGAATACTCTTAATAGTTCTGACCTGTAAAAGTATTTCTTCTCCGATGACTCCCGTCCCTCTTGTAGCGGCATTTACAAGTTTTCCGTTTTCATAGGTCAAATTTATAGTTAAACCGTCAAATTTAAGTTCCACGGTGTATTCAATCTCTGGAAGTTTTTCTTCATTCTCCAAATTATAAGCGGTTCTTATCTTCTCAATCCTGTCAATCCACTCCCTTATATCACCGAAGTCCTGTGCTTTGGAAAGCGAATACAATCTTCCTAAATGTTCATGTTTGACGAATTTCTCCAAAACTTTGTCACCAACTGTTTGAGTTGGCGAATCATCATAAACTATTCCCGTCTCATTTTCAAGTTTAACCAGTTCATCATATAAAAGATCATATTCACTATCCGGGATAAGTGGATTGTCCAATGTATAATAGTGATAATTTAATTCTTTAATTCTGTCTATCAGTTCACGTATCCTATCCATCTCTTCTCCTATAGTTTTTTTAACGGAGCCATGGCCGAGTTAAGCTTTTTTATTCCCTTGTTTTCGAAAGAAATTATAAGTTCCTTTCCATGTTCAAGCTCGCTTACGGAGACAATCATTCCTATGCCGAATTTCTTATGGGATACCTTGTCTCCAATGCTGAATTCTTGTTTTTTCGACTCCTCAAATCTTTCTTTTCTCTGTTGAACTTTCTCTTTATAAATATTTCTTTTGTTCTCAAGAAAATCAAATTCCATATCAAATATTTCTTCTCTTCTTCTGCTCTCGTCAACAATATGATCTTTTATCTCATCTATAAATCTGGACTTTTTAGAATAATTTAAGTTACCATATGACATTCTTGAAGCGGATGCGGAAATAAAAAGCTGTTTTTTTGCTCTTGTTATCGCCACATAGCAAAGTCTTCTTTCCTCTTCCAGTCCACCTTCTTCGACAGTTCTCAAACTTGGAAACAGATTTTCCTCCATTCCCGACAAAAACACTACATCATATTCCAATCCCTTTGCCGAATGAATCGTCATCAAGCTTATCCCTTCGGAGTCGTCAGTTTTATCAACATCGGACAGCAAACTCACATTTTGTAAATAATCATATAAATTTGAATCGGGATTTTTATTTGAAAACTCTGTAATTGCCGTTATAAGCGAAGAAATATTTTCAATACGACTCTTATCCTCTATCAATGAGGATTTCTCCAACATATCTTGATAACCGGATTTTTGATATATATCCACAGCCAAATCTTTTATGTCATAATCTTCAATCATATTTATAAAATTTGTCATTTCATCTAAAAATGTTTTTACCTTATTAAGCGTTGTTTTAGGTACTATTTCGGATATATCTTCATCATAAATAGAGTCATACATAGATTGATCTTTTGATTGAGCATATTTCTCTATTTTCCCTACCGTTGTGTCTCCTATCCCTCTTTTAGGCATATTGATGATTCTCTTAAGAGATAAATCATCATCAGGATTTGCTATGAAACTTAAGTAAGCAAGCAGGTCTTTGACCTCTCGTCTGTCATAAAATTTTAGTCCTCCGACAACTTTATGAGGAATTTTTTCAGCCATCAATTTCTCTTCAAATATACGGGATTGTGCATTGGTTCTGTATAAAATAGCCATATCTTTATATGCAAAACCGTAATTCTTCATCTGATATATTTTGTTTATTACATCTTGCGCTTCTTCATATTCACTCTTGGAAAGTCTGAACACTATATCCTTTCCTTTAGAATTTTCGGTCCACAGATTTTTATCTTTTCTTTCAATATTATTTCTGATAAGTTGATTTGCAGCATCCAAAATTTTAGTTGTAGATCTATAATTTTGCTCCAATAAAATTATTCTTGCATTTTTGAAATCAGACTCAAAATTCAATATATTGGTTATATCCGCACCTCTCCAACTATAGATTGATTGGTCACCGTCACCTACGACACAAATATTTCTATATTTGTAGGACAATAATTTAATCAATTCATATTGAGATTTATTTGTATCTTGATATTCATCTACAAACACATATTCAAACAAGTCTGCATAATATTCTCTGACATCCTGTGAATTTCTCAGCAGTTCCAATGTTTTTAATATTAAATCATCAAAGTCAAGAGCATTGTTCGCCTTTTTTCTTTTCTCATATTGCTTATATATTTCCGCTATATTTTTTTGGCTTTCATATATTGAATTTTCGGCTACCTCTTCCCAGTTTACAAATCTATTTTTATAGTCTGAAACTTTACCGATGACATTTGAAACGGAAAGAGTTTTTTCATCAATTTTTAAATCCTTCATGATTTCTTTTATCAAAGTTTTTGAATCCTGAGTGTCATAAATTGTAAAATTAGACTTAAAACCTATTCTTTCAATATTTTTTCGAAGTATTCTGGAGCAAATACTATGAAATGTTCCAATCCACATATGATCTACATTTTTATTAAGCGTTAGAGAAATTCTCTCTTTCATTTCCTTAGCAGCTTTATTTGTAAATGTAAATGCCAAAATATTATCTTCTCTAACATTCATTTCTTCTACAAGATATGCTATCTTAGTCGTCAAAACCCTGGTTTTCCCCGAACCTGCCCCGGCAAGTATCAAAATCGGTCCATTTGTTTGTAAAACAGCTTCTTTTTGTTCTTTATTTAAATTCTTAAGCAATTTACTTATCATTGTTCCCCTTTTCCAATCCTAAGTTCGGATACACATCTAAATAAAGAGAGTCTCCTCCACTTTTTAAGTAATTATAATACCCCGCAGACGCAATCATTGCCGCATTATCCGTACATAAATCAAGAGGCGGATAATATAGCTTTATACCCATATTCTTAATTTTTTCTTCCATTAAATCTCTTAAAGGCTTATTTGCGGCAACTCCTCCGGATAAAACAATTTTATCTCTATTTCTTTCTTTCAACAGCCTTATACTTTTTTCAACCAAAACATCTATAACTGCAGCTTGAAAACTTGCCGCAACATCATAAGGATTAATTTCATTCTGAGCCATTTTCTGTGAATTTAAATAATTTAATACAGCTGTTTTCAGTCCGCTGAAACTAAAATCATAGGTATCTTTGTTTATTGTAACTCTCGGGAAGTCAATTGCCGTTTTGTCTCCCTTTTCAGCGGCCTTTTGGATTGCCGGTCCACCGGGATATCCCAATCCAAGCGACCTGGCTACCTTGTCAAAACTCTCTCCCGCCGCATCATCTCTTGTTTGTCCCACAACTTCATATTCTGTATAACTTTTCACATCCACCAGATAAGTATGCCCTCCTGATACGACCAATGATATTAAAGGCGGTTCCAAATCCTTAAAAGTCAGATAATTGGCACATATATGCCCCTCCATGTGGTTTACCCCTATCAACGGTTTTTCAAGTGCAAGCGATAATGCCTTTGCAGATGAAATTCCTACCAACAGGGCACCTATCAAACCGGGGCCCTTAGTTACCGCTATTAAATCTATATCATCAAAACTTTTTTTTGCTTCCTCCAAGGATTGCTTTATAACATAATTAATAGCTTCCAAATGCTCTCTGGATGCTATTTCCGGTACAACTCCTCCATATAGTTGATGTGTTTTTATTTGGCTCAATATTGTATTTGAAAGAACCTCTCTGCCATTCTTAACTATTGAAACACTTGTCTCGTCACAAGATGTTTCAATTCCCATCACGCATAATTCCATACTTCCCTCATCCAACTCTAATCATAATATCGGCATCAATGCCTTCACCGTAGTAATTCTTTCTTGTGGATATATACCTGAATCCGAATTTTTCATACAAAGAAATTGCTTCTTTATTTGAATTTCTAACCTCAAGCATTATCTGATTCCATTCATTTTCTTCACTTATTTTAATCAGTTTTTCAATTAAAACGGATGCCAATCCCAATTTTCTGTGCTCTTTTTTTATTGCTATATTATCCAAATTGGCATCTCCAAGAATACATGAAAAAATCATATATCCTACTAATTCTCCATCTTTTTCTATGCCTATCCCATAGGTGAATTCATTTTCCAAAGAAAAATAAAAACTCGCTTCCTCCCAAGGTTGCTCGAATATTTCTTCGTCAAGTCTTGTTAAGCTCTCGACATCACTAAGTTCCAATCTTCTAATTACATAATTTCTTTCCAAAATCAATCTCCGCCTGTGATTTTCTTAAGTAGTTCGGTAAAAGAGTGAAATAATCATCAAAATCTCCATCTTCAAATCTTTTCTTTGCTAATACCGCAATATTTTTTGATATACAATTATTCAAATTCGGTGTAGCCAATCTTACATTACTTCCTAAATCCGAAAATTTTTCCAATGCATCTCCAACCAAAACTATATTATTATCTTTCAAATCTATTGACAATTCATCAACTGTAGTCAATCTTTCCTCTTTTATATTTATAAATTTATCTTTTTCCCATTTGTATCCTGCTGTAAAAATTCTTTTTCCCCTCGCATCAATAACAGGAACAATTATCGCTTCAGAATATACTCCGTAAGCCAAGGCTTCCAATGTCGAAATCCCTATAACCGGTTTATCCAAAACCTGAGCCATAGTTTTTACTGCCGTAACTCCAATTCTCAGCCCTGTAAATGAGCCGGGTCCTATTGCAACCGCAAACGCATCAATATCCTTCAATTTAAATCCAAGCCTTTCCAATACATCCCCTATCATTGGTAACAACATCTCTGAATGAGTCTTTGACTGATTAATACTGTACTCTCCAACTATCAGATCATCCTCCAAAACAGCGATGGATGTAATCATGGTAGAGGTATCAACCGCTAAAATTTTCATTTATTAATTCTCCTAATTCCTTTGCCCTATCATTATTTTCAATTATTTCAATAGTTCTTTCATCTAAATCATAGTTTATCTTTATTTCAATCATATCGTCCGGAAGATAATTCTCACCTTTTTCAGCCCACTCTATAAAGCTGATACCGTCCGGATAAAAATATCTCTCGTAATCCATTGCCTCCAACTCCGAAGGATGCTCCAATCTGTATAAGTCCAAATGATAAATATCAACATCACCCTCATACAAATTAACTATTGAAAATGTAGGAGATGTAACATAGTCAGCCACTCCCAATTGCTTACATGCAAATTGTACCAATGTAGTCTTTCCCGCTCCCAACTCTCCTATTAGAGAAATCACATCCCCTACTTTCAAGTTTTTAGCCATAATTTTACCGAATTTTTCCATTTCTTCCAAATTTTTAATAATTATTTTCATGTTCCACCTCAATATTTTATTATATCACATTAATAATCAATTAAAAAAAATAGCCCGAAGGACTATTCTTTTGACCAATATTTATTTCTGGTTTCTTCGGTAAGTTCCATAACAAAATTTCGCTTCTCTTTTATCAATAATATTAAATCGTGCATTATTGAGTAAAGCATGGCTCTGTGTTCAAATTCCTCTCTGGTTACCGGAAGAGGTTGTTTTCTGTATATTTCAAGAATTTCTTCAGCTTTCAGACTCAAATACTCTACCGTATTTGTCTCGTGATATTGCAGAATAATGTTATCCATAAAATCTGCAATAAGTTGAGCTTGTTTCATCGTTTTATACAATTTTTTCGAACTTTCAAATATATCCTCAATTATATTTATTTGAGCAGTTCTCATAATAAAATAGTCCAGATAATATTTTTCTTCCTTAAAAATCATATTATTTGCATTTTCCAAGAGCTTACTTTCAGTATCCCATATATATTTCTTAATTTCTTTAAATTGATTGCTTATATATATATCACTCATCTCTTTGGTAGTCTGTACATCTTCTATATAATATATGCCTCTCAATCTTCCGCTTACTTCTCTAAGAAGATTTTTTACGACATCATCAACTCCTCTGATTTCATTTCTAAAATCAAAAAACAACATCGGAGTGACAAGATTTATAATCAAACCCATCAGAACTCCTATTAAAAATAAATAGGTCTCATTCATTAACAAGTCAAAACCCATGGAGCGCGAATCCAAAAAATGGGTTGCAAAAACTACGTTTACCGACAGTACATATCCCATTCCGTAAAATGAACTGATCAACCCGATTATCAGAACGAATATACCCAAAGTATAAAATGAATAACCTAGAGTATTATACAAAAATACACATAATAATAGCGTAATAATGTATGTAAACATTCTCCTTATAGCAAATTTTAAAGTATCTCTCTTGGTATTCTGCACCGTAAGTAATGTAATAATTCCTGCTGAGGCATAGTATTTTAAATTTAATGAATATGCTATAAAAATAGAAATTGTAACTGCAATTGCTATTTGAATATTCATTTTAAATTTCATTTTTTTTAAAATATCCTTCATCCTAAGTCCTTTTTATATATTCAGTATTACATTTAGGGCATCTTACTCTTATCTTGCCCTTATTTTTAGGGATTCTAAGCTCAGACTTACAGGTATTGCAAGTAAAATATTTGAATCCGTCTTTACCGAATATATGATAATACTTTTTAGCAAAAAAGTGCCTAATCTTATATGTTTTTCCCAAAAAAATCCTATTTTCATTACTTCTTTTAGAAATATTTTTTGATAAAACTCTATAGTTGGCATATATGATAATAGCAAAGGCTATGTAAGAGATAATAATTTTATCCGATATCTGCCCTACTATCAACAACGCAAGTGAAAAATACATTAAATAGTATGTAAGCTTATCAGCTCCATATCTTCCCGAAAAAAACTTCATTAACTTATCTTTCATAACTTCTCCTCAATTTAATCTTCTATAGATTATATCATTATTTCTCAGATTTTGAATCTTAGAATGTTAAAAAGATAAAGTTACTTTTTTGTAACATTTTAGAAAAGCCTGTAAAATAGCCATTGTCAGCAAATAAAATAAACAAAAAAAACAAAAAAATTACAATTAGTTACAATATTATTACAAAATTCTTGACATCGAACTAAAGAAATATTATTATTATCAACAGTTAAAGGAGGAGTTATGAAAGATTACTCATTAAAAAAGACTCTTGCAGCTGCGGGTAGCGTATTTATAATTGGTGTTGTTTCCAGTAGTTTGGCACTTGCTCAAAAACCGAAAAACATTAGCTTATCTATTGATAATAACTTAGTATCATTAGAAACAAGTGCAAAAAGAGTTTCTGATGTTCTTGAAGGCATCGGATATAAATTTGAAGAAGGTTCTAAAATAAACTTTAACCTTGATGAAAAAATTCAAAATAATATGTCCATTAAAATCGACACTCAAAAAGACATTAGTTTTACAAAATCAGGCATATTACTAAACACAAAAACACATGCCAACAGTGTCAGAGAATTTTTGAATGAACAAAATGTAAAAGTTGACGGTGATGATTTGGTTACACCTTCATTAGATTCAAAAATTAAAAGTGGAGATAAGGTGAATGTTGATTTCTACGACATTCAAAAGTATACAAAAAAAGAAATCGTAAAGTTCTCTTCAAAAAAAGAATTTTCTTTTGATATGAACTATGGAAGTGAAAAAGTAAAAGTAAAAGGTGTGAATGGAGAAAAAACGCTAAACTTTGAAAAAGCTTTAAAAAACGGAAAATTGATATCAGACAAAAAAGTAAGCGAAACAGTAACTAAAAAACCGATTGAGCAGGTAACATTGGTAGGGACCAAAGAAGTTGTTGTCGAAAGCATTGAAAATCAAGTTGAATACAGAAATAATGATTCAATGTATGAAGATGAAGAAAAAGTTATTCAATCCGGAAATGAAGGAAGCGTTGAAAAAATATATAAAAACGACGGAAAAAATAGAGAGCTTATAAGTTCAAAAACTCTTGAAAGTCCTACTAAGAGAATAGTTGAAGTGGGAACTAAAGAAAGAGTTGTAAGTCAAAGCTCATCTTATATCTACTCAATTAGCGATTTGGAATTCCACGGAGTAATTTACTGGGGTGGATACAAATACACATATTACTCTGAAAGTGTTTTACCGGGCGGAGGACTTGATATACCTGGAAGACATGTAAACAGTGGCGGATATGTTGCAGATGAGGACGGATATATAGTTTTGGCAAGTGATAAACCGCTTGGTACAATTCTACCTACACCTTTCGGTTATATGGGAAAGGTTTATGACAGGGGAACATACGGCAATCACTTGGATGTTTATACAAGATAAGAAATAAAAAACTGCATTTCAATGCAGTTTTTTTTAACATATTTTACTCCTGTTTCCGAATGATTTATAGTCTATATTCCTTGTTTTACACCAATCTTTTACATCTTTTCGGAAAATGAGATCCGTCTTTAGAAGATCTCCTATGTTTTTTGCCCCCAAAAGAGTCATTATAGCCTTTATTTCATATTTCCAATGGTTTACCGTATCTATTGCATCTTCAATACTGTTTTCATTCACCAAGTTTAATATTCCGGCTGCCATTCCAACTGATTTTGCACCAAGAGCCAAGGATTTTACAATATCCATGGAGTTTCTTATTCCTCCGGATGCAATTATCTCATTTGAACATATATAGTTCTGAGCTTCCAGCATTGATACAACAGTTGAATTTCCAAAATTTTCCAAGAAATTATATTTGAATTTTTCTCTTCTGAAGTTTTCTATTCTGGCAAAATTCGTTCCGCCTTTTCCGGATATATCTATTGTATTTACACATATTTTTCTAAGTTTTTTAATGGCGGACCTGTCCATTCCGAATCCGACTTCTTTTACTAAAACCGGTTTTCCCAATTTTTCAACTATCTCTGAAATATTACTTAACCACCCTTCAAAGTTTCTTTCTCCCTCGGGCATAACTATCTCTTGACAAACATTTATATGTATTTGAATTCCGTCAGCATCAAGGATGTCTATCGCCCTCTTTGCATCCTCCAAAGTCTTGTCCGCTCCCAAATTCGCAAAAACTATTCCGCTTTTATTTTCTTCTCTTATGACTTTGAATGAATCCACAACCGACTCGTCTTTAAGTGCCACCGACAGAGAGCCCGCTGCCATAAAAGTGTCGGTTTCTCTTGCCAAAATCGCTATTTTCCTGTTGAATTCTTTAGTTTTTTCAGTTCCTCCGGTCATTCCGTTAATATGAAACGGTTGAGAAAAGTCAAATCCGCAAAAACTTGTAGAAATATCCACATCCTCTATATTCAACTCGGGCAATACTTTATGTACAAAGTCTATATTATCAAAATCAGAAATTTTAGTATCTTTGTAAAATTCTAATGCCAAATTAACATGATCATCCTTCTTATTCATTTTCCCTCCATATTTTTACATCCAATATTTCAACTCCCGTTTTAATTATCTCATATTTCAGACTGTCTGAAAAATTTTTGACAACTCCTATGGCACAGTCCCCTCCGCCTGCTCCTGAAGTTTTAGCCCCTCCACCATAATTTTCAATCAAATCACAAAATCTTTTAAGCTCTTCAGTTTCCAAAATAATATCTCTACTTTTTGCAAAACTTTTAAGATTTTTTCTGTTATTTCTGATGGAAGAAATCAATGTTTCAATGTCTTCTTTATTGTAGGATTTTCTAATTACTTCGACCGTTTCATCGCTACATACCAAAAAATCTTCATAACTAAAACTTTTTACCTGTTCCTTATTAATTAATTGATCCGTTAAAGCTACACTTTTAGACCAAACAATTATAAAATTTATAATCGAGTTTATTTCAATCTCGGAAATATTTAAATAATTCCAATCACTTTCAACCAAATCCGAAATTTTTTCAGATTTTAACCTTTCCAAAATGTCCTTTCTGGAAAAAGATGTAAATTCTATTATTCCTCCATAAGCGGACGCTGCAATGTCCCCGCAAGAGCCTTTAGGATTTACCAAAATACTTGAAATTGCCGCCAATTTGAAAATCCTCGTTCTATCCAGATTATAACCGTATAGTTTTAATATGGATTTTACCGTCCCTACAACCACAGCCGCACTTGAACCGAAGCCATACTTTTTACCGCCTCTTTCAAGTTCGGTAATTATATCCATATCAAAATATTGCGGTTTATATCCTTTCTCGACTAAAAAACTCTCGGTTACTTCAATTGCACTTTTTAACAAGTTCAATCTTTTGTCATAAATGTCAAAAGTAATTTTTGATTTTCTTATCCACTTGGTTTCAAATCCTGAAAAAGTTTTTAATCTCCCAAAATGCTCAGATGGAGTTATATTAAATTTAATAAATTTATCAACAGCCATTATCAGTGCTTTTCTATTCGGTTCCAATATGGCATATTCGCCGGAAATATAAAGCTTTCCGGGGACTTTAATTTCTGTCATTTTATTTCCTCTAATATCTTAGCATCCGTACCTATTTTAGATATTATTATATCATTTTTTATATATTTTCTAAATTCATCGGCTATAATATCGGCATTTTTACTCTCACATATTACTTTAACATTCGGACCCGCATCCATTGTATAATAGCAGGGAATTCCTGCATTTCTAATTTTCTTCACCAATTCTATAGCTTTTATCGAATCACTTTTAAAATATATTATGGGCGGATTTGCAGACATCATTGTCGCATGCATTTTCATAGCGGATAATTCGGCTATTTCCCCCATTTTTTGAAAGTCTCTGTCATTGATGGCTTCCTTTATGCTGATTACATCCCTTTCGGCACTATCGATCCAAGCATTGTAATAAGGTGATGTTTCAACAGTTCTCTTCATCCCGTCCCTGCTGGAAATTTCCTTTTTCTTTGCATTTATAATTATTACAATCATTGAAATATCCCAATCATTATCACATATCTTATGAGAAAATGAAGTGTCGTGATCAACTCCTCTTTTCCACTCTACAAATCCTCCGAATATGCTTCGTGAAGCGGAGCCCGAACCGAGTCTTGCCATTTTTGAAACATTCTCCATATTATAGTTTAATCCGAACAGTTTATTCAGCGCCATCGCCAATGCGGCATATCCCGAAGCCGATGAAGCAAGTCCTGCTGAGGTCGGAACATAATTTATGCTATTTACCTTTACATACTTGAATATTTTTGATTTTTTTCTGAAGATATCAATATATTCGGATATCTTTGCATGCTCTTTATCGTCTTGAAGCTCTCCGTCCAAAAAATACATATCTCTCTCATCCGTGAATTCAACTTCCGTAATGGTATAAAGAGCATCTAATGTCATTGATACGCTGCTGTTCTGCGGAATTATTAGTTTTTCGTCTTTTTTACCCCAATACTTAACAAGTGCAATATTTGAATTTGCTCTGGCAACAACTTTTTTCATATTACTCTCCCAAATACATAATCCAAGTTTCTTTAGCTCCATTTTTTATCAATTCCTGCTCAATCTTGCAAGCTGTTTCCCTATTGTCTGCTAATACAAACATGCATCCTCCTCGCCCCGAACCTGTCAATTTGGCACCCAATGCTCCATTTTCGATAGATATATTAACAAATTTGTCCAAAATCTCATCTCCGACATTTAATTCATTGAGTAAATTATGAGCCTGATTAAAAATCTTTCCCATTTCTTTCAAGTCTGATTTTTTAATCGCTTTTTGGGTCAATTCCGTCAAATATCCAAGTTCATCTATTTTTTTCTTATATTCAGATTTTTCGATTAGTTTAGAGACTGCCTGTACCGTTTCTCTTGTTTTTCCTATGATACCGGTATCGGCTATAACTAGGTATGCATCGAGTACGATCTCCATCTTTTTCATGACCTTATCTTTTATATAATAAATAGATTTATTATTTGCAATAACATTTGCATCAACTCCGCTGGGATTTTTATGGACAATCTTTTCCGCAACTCCCGCAAGTTTTACTATATCTTCCATCTTGTGTTTAATCTTGTGATATAAATACAATTCTTTTGCAAGTGATACCGCAACTGAAGCACTGGAGCCCATTCCCCTATACGGAGGAATGGTCGATTCTATATCTATTTCATATTTTTCTTGAATTTTATACTGTTGTCTAAAATATTCAAGTAAATTATATATCCCGAACATTATTTCGCTCTCCTCAATTTTCCCGTCGAAAACCTCAGAATGAACAATGTCTTCATCGCTTTTTTTTATTTTTACCTTTGTATAAACGCTTCTGAAAGGAATAGCTATGGCAGGTTTTGAATAAACTACGCTATGCTCTCCCATTAATATTATTTTTCCGCCTGATTTTACCATTTCTTACCTCTTTTTCTAAATATATGATACTCGAAAATATAAGAATATTCCACCATAACAGACTAACTATTCCTTCTTTTGTATGCTATAATACCAAAGAGGTGAATTATGACGGAATTATATATACCAAAAAACTATAAATCAGACTTAAATTTATTACAAACACAGTTATTTATTAAAGAAATAAAAGATTTTTTTCAAAAATCTTTATCTAAAAATTTGAATTTGGTGAGAATATCGGCTCCCATGTTTGTAAAAAACACTACTGGAATGAATGATTATTTAACCGGAATTGAAAAGCCTGTTCAATTCCAAATTAATGAAACCAATGAAATAAGCTCTACGGTGGAAATTGTGCATTCACTGGCAAAGTGGAAACGATATGCGCTAAAGAAATATAATATACCTAAATATAGCGGAATATATACCGACATGAACGCTATCAGATCTTTTGAAACTCTTGATAATACTCACTCAATCTATGTGGATCAATGGGATTGGGAAAAAGTTATTTCAACAGATGACCTAAATGAAGATTATCTTAAAGAAACAGTGGAAAATATTTATAAGTCTTTCTTGGAATTACAGGACTATTTGAGCAGAAATATTAAGGACTACAAAAAATTGCTCGGTCCAAAAATACACTTTGTAAAAACTCAAGAACTTGAATACAGATTTCCCAACCTTACTCCCGAGCAAAGAGAATATGAAATTGCCAAAGAACTCGGCTCGGTTTTTATCATGCAAATTGGTGATGAATTGGAATCAGGTTCAAAGCATGGAGAAAGATCTCCGGACTATGACGATTGGAGTCTGAACGGGGATATAATACTGTGGAATCCCGTTCTGAATGCCCCTTTGGAATTATCAAGCATGGGAATCAGGGTAACTTCCAAAAAACTTGTCGAACAGTTGGAAAAAGCGGATAAAATGGAAAGAATAAATATGGATTACCACAGAATGTTAATTGAACATCATCTGCCTCTTACAATAGGCGGAGGAATCGGTCAATCAAGAATATGTATGTTCTTCCTGCAGAAAGCTCATATCGGCGAGGTTCAGGCATCTATTTGGCCTGATGAAATGATAATGGAATGTGAAAAAAATGGAATATTATTGCTGTAAACAACTAAAAACCCGGTCAATATTGACCGGGTTTTTATATTATTTTCTCAACCTCAGGCTGTTTAATGTAACCAATATAGTCGTCCCCACATCTGCCAACACCGCAATCCACATTGTAAGAAGTCCCGGAATCACAAGTAACAATGCAAAAATTTTAAACAGTAAAGCCAAAGTGATATTTTCCTTAATTATCCTAATCATCTTTTTGCTGAGTTTTATTATGTAAGGAATGTTCTTCAGCTCTTCATTCATCAATATAATATCCGATGTCTTGTTTGCAATATCTGTTGCACCTCTTCCCATCGATATTCCTATGTCAGCCGCTGCAAGAGCCGGAGCATCATTTATTCCGTCTCCGACCATGGCAATCTTACCATAATCTTTCTTTAATGCGTTTAATGTTTTCAGCTTATCTTGAGGAAGCAATTGAGAATATAAGAGGTCTATTTTCAACTTTGTCGCTATTGAATTTGCAGATCTGTGGTTATCGCCTGTTAATATGGCACTTCGAATTCCGATACTTGACAATTCTTCAATCAAATCCTTTGAATCTGATCTTAAATTATCCGATATTCCTAAAATCAGTTTAATTTCATTATCGTACGCAAACAGTATATTCGTATATCCGAATTCATAAAATTCCTCCATTTTTTTTCTCGCTTTTTCAGAAAAATAAATCTCATTTTCGGAAATCAACGCATAATTTCCGACATAATACTTTATGCCGTCTTTTTGTGCAATCAAACCTTTTCCCGGAATTTCTGTAATACTTTCGAATTCGAATAAATCTTCTATTTTATTTATTTTTCCATATTCAATTATAGCTTTAGAAATCGGATGATTGCTGTTTCTTTCAATTGAATATAAAATCTTAAAATCGTATTCATTAAAATTATATATTTCATTAACTTTAAACTTTCCTTCGGTTAAAGTGGCAGTTTTATCAAATGCAATTGATTTTATTTTTGATAATTCCTCCATATATATTCCTCCTTTAACCAAAATTCCTTTTCTTGCCGCATTTCCTATTGCCGAAACAACACTGATTGGCGTTGAAATTACAAGTGCACATGGACATCCTACAACCAATACCGATAAAGCCTGATAAATCCACTTATAGGGATCTTGTCCTAATAAAATTGGAACAAAAGCTATCAGTAAAGATATGAGTATTATAAATGGAGTATAAATTCCTGCAAAAGAATCAATAAACCTCTGCGCCTTAGATTCTTTGTTTTGTGCATTTTCAACAAGCTCAATTATCTTTGAAATTGTATTATCCTCATGCTTTTTTATCACATCAACTTCAATTGCCCCATCCAAATTCAAAGTTGCGGCAAATACATAATCTCCCGGACTTTTAAATTTGGGTTTGCTCTCTCCCGTTATAACTTTTTCATCAATTGATGAACTCCCTCTTATTATATATCCGTCTACAGGGATTTGTTCCCCCGCTTTAACAACTGCTATGTCTCCAATTTCGATATCCTCAATATTTTTAAAAATAAACTCATCTTTATCTTTTATCAAAGCCTTCAAAGGTTTTAAGTTCAAAATATCTTTAATTGAATTTCTCGCACTGTCTGTTGATTTGCTTTCCAAATACTCGCTTATTGAAAACAATATTATTACCATTGCGGCTTCACTATACTCACCTATTATGATTGCTCCCGATATTGCAATAGTCATCAATGTTTTCATTTCAAAATTCAACTTTATCAATCCTTTAATTCCTTGTAAGAAAAGTTTATACCCGCTCAAAATTGTAGATGACAATAATAGTATTATTCCGATCTCACTATGTTTTCCTAAGATTATTGCAGATAAAAACAATACTGTTGAAAATAACAACTTTATCTTTTCATACTTCCTCTCAGTCTCAAAATCATTCAAAACAACTTTAATGTTATCAAAATCTCCTGCCTTTTCTATTTGTTCTATGGTTATATCTCCAAATATTTCCAATTTCCCTGTAGTGAAATTAACCTTGGCGTCGCTTACGGAATTGATCGTTTTTAATTTGTTTTCGAATTTTTTTGCACAATTAGCACATGTCAAATTTTTTAATTTGTAGACTTTTTTCATAATACACCTCAAGTTAATTATATCAAATACATGATTTCGGTTTAAAATAAAAAAAGGGGGGTAATTCCCCCATAATTTATATCTGACTCCTATACAATGATTTTGTTTTAAATTTCGGAGAAGATGTAAAATTAATTCCCAATTTTCTTAAAATATTTTTGTCTATAGGATCTAATATCAAAGTTGAGTGGGCTTCACACTGTTCCAATTTTTTAATCTGTGTCAACGCAAGATGTGATACCGGATTTGTTGTTGCGCTCATTGTAAGAGCAATCAAAACCTCGTCCAAATGAAGTCTTGGATTTCTTCCGTGTAAAATCTCGGTTTTTAATTTTGTGATCGGTTCGATAATTTGCGGCGAAATCAAAGGAATTTCGTCATTAATATTCGCCAATGCCTTTAATGCATTCAACATACATGCGGCAGGTGCGCCAAGCAATTCTGAGCGTCTCCCCGTAACCAGGTCTCCGTTCGGCAATTCAATCGCAAATGTAGACTCATATCCCTGAGCCGCTTTCTCTCTTGCTGCAACTACAACTCTTCTGTCTTCGACTTTAATTCCCAATTGTGTCATTAAGAATTCTATTTTATTTACAACTTCGATCCCGATATTGCCCGCTTTGTTTTCACATAAAGCGTTGAAGTACCTCCTGATAACTTCTTGTTTACTGGCTTCGCTGGCAGCTTCATCATCAATAATGCAATTTCCCACCATATTAACGCCCATATCGGTAGGAGATTTATATGGGCAACATCCCATAATCTTTTCAAACATTGCCTTCAAAACCGGAAAAGCTTCAACATCACGATTATAGTTTACGGTTGTTATATTATACGCTTCCAAATGAAACGGATCTATCATATTAACATCATTCAAATCGGCGGTTGCAGCCTCATATGCTACATTTACCGGATGCTTCAAAGGCAAATTCCAAATAGGAAAGGTTTCAAATTTTGCATATCCGGCTCTTACGCCTCTCTTTTGCTCATGGTACATTTGGGAAAGACATGTCGAAAGCTTGCCGCTTCCAGGTCCCGGTGCCGTAACTATAACCAAAGGTCGCTCGGTTTCTATGAACTCATTTTTACCAAAACCTTCGTCGCTCAAAATATATGGAATATCATTGGGATATCCCGGAATTTTATAACTGACAAAATTTTTTATTCCTCTGTCATTTAAATACTCTCTAAATTTGATTGCTCCCTGTTGGTTTTCAAACTGTGAAATTATGACACTTCCCACATAAAGCCCGATTTGGGTATATGCATCAATAAGTCTTAAAACCTCGCCGTCATAGCTGATCTCGGAATCTCCCCTAACTTTATTTGCCTCGATGTCACAAGCGCTTATTACTATAATTATCTCCGACTGTTCCTTAAGTTGAAGCAACATTTCAAGTTTACTGTCAGGCTTAAATCCCGGCAAAACTCTCGAAGCATGTGCATCATCAAATAGCTTCCCTCCAAATTCCAAGTATAGCTTATTGTCAAATTTTTTTATTCTCTCCAAAATATGTTCCGACTGCATTCGGATATATTTTGCATTATCAAATGATATTTTCTTCATATAATCTCCCGTTATAAAACAAAAGCAAAGATATGCCTCGCTAATAAATCTGATTCAAATCCATATTAATCATATTCAATTTAAAGGCAAAAATCAATTAAAAGAATAAAAAACAAAAGCCTAAAAAACGATTTTAAAATCCTGTTTTTCAAGCTTTTTTCTTTGTTTAAGCACTAATAATTAAAAAATTTGATCGAATTTTATCACTTTTGAAAATCTGTCACTTAAAGATGTCACAAGGAATGCGTATACCGGAATCGAAACTATTTGTTTCAAAAATGCTCTTGAGGCATAAACATAGAATGACACCTTTCCGTAAAATATAGTTTGAAATATCGGAACCATAATAACCGATGTCAACATTTGTCCTACAAATATACCTATTAAAATCTTAATAAAGCTATATTTAGGATATTTGTCCCCCAAAACACTTGTAATCAATACCGGAATAAGCCCTGTCAATCCCGATGTCAGCACGAATAAAATATTGAAACTGAATGCGGACGGTCTAACCATAAATGCAACCACATCGGTTATTGCACCAACCACAAATCCCGATATAGGTCCGAAAAGGTATCCTGACAAAATTATAGGGAATCCTCCGAAACTCAGTTCTCCGATTCTTAAACTGTTAATCATAACACCTATGGCTATCATTATTGACATATATGTTATTCCCTTTACCGTGAATATCTTTCCGACAAATCTGTCTTTTCTAAAAATATTTCCTACCGTTCCACCGACAATTCCTAAAAATACGCCAAGCAAAATCATTAAAACAAAATACTTGGAAATAAAATACTCGTATTCTTTGAAATTTACCATGAAACTCTCAAGCTTTTTTCCTTTCAATTTTTCCATTACAGGAAATAATACCCTGGAATAAAGTCCCAAAGACACGATAATAAGTCCCGACACTCCTCCAATCCATTTGTTTGTATATGTCCCTATCAAAAATATTATGAACAGCGAAAACAAATATCCGTAATAAATTTTAGGAACCGCATTGTACCTAATTGAAAGTATACCGATTACAGACAGTATAAGAACAATTAAAATATCCCTTGGTTTAAAATCATAATTTTTCATATAATCCTCCTTTTTTTTAATCTACTTAAGAGGATTCTTAAGCAGTGAACGCAGTCATTCATCGCAAATACTTTTCGTATTGAAGCAACGTTCCATCTTCAATCACTTAACGCAAATGACCTACCCTGTAATATTAAATATGTTAATTACTTTCTGCGATAATGTCAAAATTATTTTTCATTTACCACATATTTTTCTATATAGTCTTCATATCCCATCAACTCGTCCCTATAAGTTCCATCGTCAAATATTTCGATAATTCTGTTTGCAACTGATGAAACAAATTGGTGATCCAGAGATGTAAATAAAATATTTCCTTTATATTCTATCAATCCGTTATTTACAGCTTCAATGCTCTCAAGATCCAAGTGATTTGTAGGTTGATCAAATGTAAGACAATTTGTAGGTTCCACCATCATCTTTGAAAACATCATTCTTACCTTTTCTCCACCGGAAAGTACCTTTGCATTTTTAAGAACTTCATCCCCTGAAAACAACATTTTTCCTAAAAATCCTCTCACAAATATTTCAGATTGTTCTTTTGAATATTGTCTCAACCAGTCAACCAGATTCATGTCTACATTTTCAAAAAACTTTGTGTTATCTTTAGGAAAATACTCACTTGTGATGGTTTGTCCCCATTTGAATTCACCTTTATAGTCAGTATTTACTCCATTTATAGTTTCAAAAAACTTAGTAATTGCTATTTCATTTCCTATGAAACCTATTTTGTCATTTTTATTAACTCTAAATGACATATTTTTCAATAATGTCTTTCCATTTTCGGAAAGTGTCAGATTATCAACATTTAAAATCTCATTGCCCGGTTCTCTGGAAAGTGCAAATCCGACAAAAGGATATCTTCTGGTTGACGGTTGAATGTCATCAAGAGTAATCTTATCAAGCAATTTCTTTCTGCTCGTAGCCTGTTTGGATTTTGATTTATTCGCTGAAAATCTCTGAATAAATTCCTTCAACTCTTTAACCTTTTCTTCCTTCTTCTTGTTTTGCTCCTTCGCCATCTTTAAAGCCAATTGAGAAGATGCATACCAGAAATCATAATTTCCTACGAACATATTTATTTTCCCGAAATCTATATCAACCATTTGAGTACATACTTCATTTAAAAAATATCTGTCATGCGAAACTATGATAACAATTCCTTCAAAATTTGCAAGAAATTCTTGTAACCACAGAACCGCCCTTAAATCAATACCGTTTGTGGGCTCATCCAATAACAAGATATCCGGTTTATCAAATAATGCTTGAGCCAACAAAACTTTAATTTTGTCCGACTCTTTCAATTCTTTCATTTGTAAATAATGTTTGGAAGTATCAATTCCCAAACCTTGTAGCAATGAGGATGCACCTGCTTCCGCCTCATATCCGCCCATTTCCGCAAATTCGGACTCAAGCTCCGCAGCCCTCATTCCGTCCTCATCACTAAAGTCGGATTTAGCATATATTGCATCCTTTTCTTTAGCAATTTCATAAAGTTTTTTATTGCCCATCATAACCGTATCAAGTACCACATCTTCTTCATGAGCATAGTGGTCCTGATTTAATTTACTCATCCTCGCATTTTTGTCTATCGCAATATTGCCCCTTGTAGGTTCCTTTTCTCCCGATAACAGTTTCAAAAAAGTAGATTTGCCGGCACCGTTTGCCCCAATTATTCCATAACAATTTCCCGGGGTAAAAATCAAGTTAACATCTTCAAATAATTTTTTATCCGGAAAAATTAAACTAACGTCATTTACTGAAATCAAAATAATCACACTCCATATTCATATTCTAGTATATTATAGTCTTCATTAAAAAAATAAGCAAATCAGAACAATCATATTTACTTAAACTTTTGGCTCTGCAATAAACAGTATTGGTGAAGAATAATCTTAATCAAGACTATTTGATAAAAGGACAAACTCTTGATATTTTATAAACAGTATCAAAAAATATTTTAATAAAATCACGAAAAATAAAAACGGAAGCCTAAGCTCCCGTTCTTACTGTTAAGTTATATATTATTGAGGATTTATTAATTTTTTGCAAATTTCTAAATTATAATGATGCGCCTAATTCCTTTAACTCGGCAATCGCATCTTCTTCAGGAGTTTCGTTTACGATGTAACCTTCTCCGTTCACCAATTCAGCCTTAGCTTCTTTAACTCTTTCTTCCCAGTCTCTCATCCATTGACCGTCTCCCCAGCCATATGATCCGAATAAGACTACTTTTTTGCCTGCCAACCCGCTTTCAATTGATTCCATAAAAGGTTCAAATTCAGCTTCTTCTAAAACTTCAACTCCCATTGATGGGCAACCTAATGCCAATACGTCAAATTCTAAAGCTTTTGCTGCATCAATATCTGCAACATTGAATAATTCAACTTCTTTTCCTGCTGATTTAGCACCTTCAAAGATTGCGTTAGCCATAGCTTCAGTGTTACCTGTTTGACTCCAATAAATTACTGCTATACTCATAATTCCTCCTAGGTTAGCTGATAAGTTCTTCTATTTCAGCCCCATTCCTTATTTTGTTAATATTTTCGATAAACGAATTCCTAAAGTCAGAGAATAATTTCTTACATCCTTCGCAATCACCGTATACTTTCCAATAGCCGCAATGCTTAAAACTCTGCCCCCTATTTTCAATATAACCGTGAATATCTTCCAACGGAATTCCTAAAAATACGCCTATCTCGTGAGGAAATGAGTCCTCCCTTTTCAGCTTTTTAGCCAAATAATTTATGTAAATTTCCAAATCATCAGACTTAGGATAATCCATGGTATGTAAAAAATTTCTTTTCTCTATGTCGATTGATTTTTCCAACATTTCCTTCCTGTAAACCAGAACCAGCACCCTGTCCCTACACTTACAAATCATCCTGACAGACAATCCCGAAGATTTAATTTGTCGAATAATCATTCTCAACTCACCAATATTATTATTTATGTCATTGGCGTTAATGGTAAACAGATTTGATGGTTTGAGACCTGCAAAAGTAGGACTGCAATGTGTTACAAATAATTCCTTTAGATTCATATCTACCTCGAAATGTTAGCACAATCTAACTACATATATAGTAAGCTATACCTAACGAGATGTCAAGAGTATTTTTTCTTTTTTTATGATATAATAAAAAAAACAAATTAGGGAGATTTTATGCGATTTTTTAAGAGAAAAAACAGCTCTATTGTGAAATCAGTAGTACAAAACATACTTGCAACCCTGGTCATTTTTCTGATTGTCGGAAGTGCTTTGGACATGTTTTACGGAATCATTGTTTCATTTATTATTTATTCGGTATTGATGTATATGACCTTTGTTAAAGACGATATAAGATTTGGTATAGAGGATTCCACCCTTTATTTCTTCAAAGGAAGAAAAGTAGTTTCAGAGTATGATTTGAGAGGAAAAAAAATAGAAGAAAAAAAATCTGCCGGTCCCGGCGGTTATCTTGAATATAAAATTTATGTCGGAAGCGATATCATAAATTGTAATATCTTGGACAAAAATACATATGAAGCTTTTTTGAATGAATTAAAGAAAACTTCAAAAAAAAGATAAAAAATGTGTAAAATTCATCAATTTTACACATTTTTTATTATTTAACTATTTTCATCAATCGTATTCCGGCATTTATTTCATAGAGTTGAAACTCTATTTCATCACCTAATTCAATCCCGAAAATCGAACTTACCGGTGTTAAAACAATAGCATTTATTCCACTCTTGGTCATCGATTTAGATCTAACCCACAATCCTTCCAATCTATTTGTATCACTATGGTAAACAAAAGCCTCCAAATCATCCGGATTGTCGAAATGTCTGAAATTATCCAATTGCTCGTTCGCTCTGACCGTTTCTAATTCATAAGATGTGATATATTGCTTATTAATCTCCATCGCATGCGGTAAAAATCTCTGCAAATAATCGGGATCTATCTCTAAAATTTCAGATTCCAAATTTTCCACATCTCCAATTTTTATTTTATGCTTTAATTTTCTTTTAGTAACTTCATCATTAAAAACAGCCGCCCCGTCCACAAATTTTACGGTTGTCATAATAGAAAAAGCCAATTCCCCAAGTTCATTTATATATCCATAAGCTAAAATTCCCTCATCATCACCGACATCGATACCATAGCCGTTTTTTATTATGGAAACGGTCCTCATGTCTCTGATAAAGATTAGATTCTTATACAGATCCCTGAATTTTTGGGACTTTAACGGTTTTTTCATTATTTATCTCCAAAATTTTCGTAGTAAAGTACATTTCTTTCTCTTTTTTGCTTATTGATTAATTCATTAATTTTCTCTTTAATTTCTTTTGACCTAGGAATATTTTGGATCAAAACATTCGGTTCGCTGGGATCACTGGTTACCAATTCTATAGTTCCCAATCCAAACATTTTTTGAAAAAATGATCTTCTAAGCGTAATATCTTTCACCATGTATAAGTTTAATTGATCTTCAACGCTCGAAAACAATCCCTTTGTAGTAAAAAATCTGTCCTCAGTTAAAGAATATTTCGTAAAACTTATAGGCATCCCCAATATTCTCTTTCTGTCTTTCCATATAATATCCATATTCCCTCCTAAATATAATTGATTAACATTTCTGAAAGCTTATCTGCATTGTGTCTGATTTGATTGTCTATAATTCTTATAAAATCATCCTCTATAATATCAATATTGTTTTCTTTAAAAAACTTTCTCTCCTCATCATTTAGATATAGTAATTCTCCTCCTGTTTTTTCATATTTATCAACAAGTTCTTTATCAACCTTTCCATTATTCACTATTATGGCGTCAACAATATTCTTTTTTGAATGTTTAATTACCGCATCATAATGATCTTTAACGGAGTAACCTCCGGTTTCTCCTTTTTGGGTAACCACATTAACAACATAAACAACTTTTGCAGAAGATTTTTCTATCAGATTCACCATATCTTTCGCCAATAAATTAGGTAAAATTGATGTGTATAAACTCCCCGGGCCCAATACTATTAAGTCTGCCCTCTCGATGTCTTTTTTTGAATCTTCGTAAAGTTCAACTTCATAAGGATCTAAAAAAACTCTGGAAATCCTAGATTTCTGTTCTTGGGAGAATTCCGGTATTTGCGATTCTCCTCTGACTATCATTCCATTTTCCAACTGAGCTATCAATGAAGTGTTTTCTAATGTTAATGGGTATACTTTGCCGGTAATTGAAAGTATTTCTCCGGTTTTATAAATCGCTTTCCCGAAATCATTAAACACTCCATCCAAGGCTGCAAGAAAAATATTTCCGAAGCAATGACCTTTAAGTTCTCCTTCCGGAAACCTGTAATCAAAAAGCTTCTTCATATATGTGTCGGTGTTTGCCAATGACACTAAGCAATTTCTTATATCTCCGGGCGCTATGATTCCCAAATCATTTCTCAGTCTTCCCGTCGAACCGCCATTGTCGGATACCGATATAATTGCAGAAACCTTGCTCGTATATTTTTTTATTCCTGAAAGGATGGTAGAAATTCCGCTTCCTCCACCTATAGCTACAATCTTTTTCTCAGGCCAAATCTTAGTAGTCATGTTTTCCCTCGCATTCTTTATTCTATTATAACAAAAACGAAGGATAAATAAATAAGGACTACGAATGTAGTCCTTTCAATCTTTTTTGTTTTTTCTTAAAATGTTCAACAATATATGATGCAATTGCAAAGGATATAATTCCGTTTAAAATTCCTCCAGGTATATCTATAAAGACATGCTGTTTTACCAAAACTGTAGTAATTGCAATCAATGTCGCAAGCATGGTCATCCATGTTTTGGCAGAGTTTGAAAATTTTGTTTTTAAAGTCGCAATTATCAATATCAACATATCCGTCACATGAAGCGACGGAAAACCTGCAAAATTATTATCTATAGAATAGGTAAATCTAACCATATTTTCAAATATTCCGTTCGGATAAAGGGTCATATCCGGTCTTGGTATCTCCGTCTGATAAAAATAAAATATGATATATCCTATTATCTGACCTGTGAATAAAGCCAAAGTATATTTATAATAAACTTCATCCTCTTCAAAAGCATAAAATATTATCCCGGAAAGCAAGAAGAAAGGTCCGAAAAGATTATAGATAATTATAAATTGAGGCATGAAAGGAATCATGTCATCTATCGGCATTTTTAAGCTCGTGACTTCTCCCCAGGGTCTGTTTATAAGCCCGAAAGTCAATGCCGAAAACAAGAAAAATGCAATTATCAATAATATTTTTTTAGGTTCTCTTTTAAATCTTTCTTTCAATTTATAAATAAAAGTTTTCATTACTCACCTTTGCTCGCAATTCTATACAATCCTCTTCCTAAAAAGTATAGTAGACAGATAATCAAATTGTATAGAACAAAAATCAACAAGATATACATCCACATATTTAAATTCATTACGCTCTCCAACATCTTTGGAGGTGCAATTAAATACCCATAATTAATCTCCGGATTTGTCTTTAGGAATATTAAATTAAATGCTGTTACCGATATATTGAATATGTTTGTAAATATAAGTACAAACTTCAAATCTTTTTTTGGAAAATTATACATTTCAACCGCGATTATATACATTGAAACATATCCCAATAGAATATGAACTATAAAAAATTGAAAATTCGTATAATGCGGATAGCTGAATTTATATAAATCCGGTAAAATCATCGCCATCACCGTTCCTAATATTCCCCAGTATAATCCAACGGATTTAGCCCATTTTTTATCAAAAAATACTCCAATTATCATTAAAAACACTGAAATTCTACAATGGTATAATGGTAAAGAAATATCAAATCTAAAGAAGCCCGATCCAAATTGCCATGCGTAAAGAACTATTTGATCTACCAACAATATGCCAACTAATAATTTCAAAAATAAATTGTTTTTGAATTTTAACCTAATTTTTTCAGAAAAAACTGAAATAAGTATCATTCCTATTAACCATACAAACAACAAAGTGATATGAACTTTGCCAAATAACGGAAGTTTGTATCCATCTTCTATACCTCTAAAAAAATAGCTCATATTTCCTCCTTCTTTTACTAGGTTATTTTACATTATGCCCGGTTTAAAGTCTAGAAATATGAGCTTGTTTTACAAAATTGTAATACTATATATTTTTGCTGTTTATCCAATCGATAATAGTTTTGTGAACTCTTTCCTTATTTATTTCGTTTATAATCTCATGTCTCATATCTTTTAACAAAATAATTTTAACATCTTTACAATTTCTTTTTTTATAAGTTTTATATACACTGAAAACTCCCTTTCCATACTCTCCGACGGGATCATTTGTACCCGAAATAAATAATATCGGAATATCTATCGGAACATTTGATTTTTCCAGATCATAAAGAATTCTTAATTCATTCAACACCTCCAACACGGAATTAAAATGTGGAGCGTATCCGACTAAATTATCCGATAAAAAATCTTTAATGTACTCATCATCTCTGGAAACCCAATCAAAGTCGGTTTTATGTTCATTTTTCATGTTTGCAATCTTCAAACTCACGCTGAATAGCTGTTTTGCCAATCTGTCCTCATTAACACCTTTAGCTAAAAAATCGGTCAATTTCTTGTCCAATATCGGTCTATATTTCGCAGTTCCCATAAAAACCGCTCCGCTGAATCTCTCCGGAAATGAATTTACCAAATCTCTTGCAACAAAAGTTCCCATGCTGTGAGCTATAATGAAGGTTTTTGAGGAAGATTTTTTTGCATTTTGCAATTCCACAAGTTTGAGAATATCACTCTTTATACTTTCAAAACCGTCTTTCCCGTAATAATGTGAGAGTTCATTATGAGTAAGTCCCGTCATTCCGTGTCCCCTCATATCCAGCCCGTAAACAGAATATCCCTGCTCGTTCAATGCTTTAGCAAAATGTTCATACCTTGCTATATGATCACTCATACCGTGAATAATACATATATTTGCTTTTGGATTCGGAATCATCCATTCCAAATAAAATATAAGTTTTCCATCTTTTCCGGTAAAGTGTTGATAATCATTGTTCATATTCTACAATCTCACTATTGAATTTTTCCTTATCAAATGTATTTTCCCAATTATCTACAACAACTGCTGAAACCATAGCTCCACATACATTAAGCATAGTTCTCGCCATGTCGATTAAAGGATCTATACCGAATATGGCTCCTATAGAATCAAAATATTTTCCTAAGCCCAAACCGTTCAGTGTAACCGTTGCAGCCACCGTTGCAGTTCCCGGAACACCTGCGATTCCTACGGATCCAAGAGTGACAACTATAACGACAAGCAGATAAAACTGTAAGCTCAATTCAACCCCTGCAGCGCCTGCAACAATCACGCCCAACATGGCCGGAAATACCCCTGCACAGCCGTTCATCCCCACAGTTGTGGATAAGCTTCCGATGAAGTTTGCAGTTTTATTTGAAACTCCCATTTTATTTTCCAATGTATCAAGTGTATATGGTAATGTTCCCACGCTTGATCTTGAAGAAAATGCAAATACCAGCGTAGGCAAAGCTTTTTTATAAAAAGTCACAGGATTTACACCTACCATAAGTAGAAGAGGTATATATACCATTAACATAATTATAACCGCCACATGAAGTGCAAATATAAAATTCAATACGGATAAAAGGGCATCTATTCCGTTTGAAATCAAAGTATTTGAGACCAAAGCTATTACCGCATAAGGCATCATTTTGATAATATTGACCAAAACTGAGTTAATCAATGTTTTTAATCCTTCAAAAACGGATATTACAGGCACAATCTTTTCAGGTTTTTTATTCCTTAATAATTTTGCCGATTTTGCAAACAATACTGATATAACTACAACAGATATAATTGCCGAATTTGATGTAAATGTTTGAAAAATATTATTCGGTATAAGTTCTGCAAAAATTTGCGGAAAACTCTTGCCGGAAATTTTTGCTATTTGGTCAACTTTTTTGTCCGCGATTTGTCCCGCCAAATTAGAGTTTGTCAAATTAAACAAGTTCGTAACCAAAACTCCTATTAAAGCCGCTATAGCTGTGGTTCCCAATAATAAAGTCAACGTTTTGAAAGTAAAAGATTTTAAATTCTTTCCTTTGAAGTCAAGTATTACAAAAAATATTGAGAAAAATACCACCGGTACAGCCATTAACTGAATAAGTTTAACAAATGTAGAACCCAGCAGTGAATACCAAAGAGTAATTTCTCCTCTTGATACACTCTTATAAATATCAGATCCTTTAAATAGAAGGTCTATACCTACTCCTATTGAAACCCCTATAAGTAAACCTATGATCATCCTCGCCGAGAAAGATACTTTTTTATTTTTTAAAACAATCATAATTCCGATTGAAACCAATATTGCAACAATCGCTATAAATGTTTGATATGTGCTGATTTTCAAAAAACCAGTAAAAAAGCTGTTTGTTGTCATAATTCCTCCTTGTTATATAAACACATTTATTAGTGTTCGTTCTTTTATACCCATTTTTTTATATAATACCAAAATTTTGTCTCAAGACAAATCTAATATGATATAATTGTTCCAAGTACTAATTATTAGTGGAGGCGATATGAAGATAATTGTAAAGAAAAACTATCAGGAAGCCAGTTTGGAAGCTGCAAATATAGTAAAAGAATTATTACAAAAAAAAGATGATGCCGTTTTGGGTTTGGCAACCGGGTCAACTCCTATCGGAATGTATAATGAATTGATTAAAATGAATAAAAATAATGAGATAAGTTTTAAAAATGTAAAAACCGTCAATTTGGATGAATACATTGGTTTGGATGGAAACCACAATCAAAGTTACAGATATTTCATGAACGAAAATTTTTTTAACCATATAGATATCGATAAAAACAATACATATATAGAAAGTGGTATTGCCGAAGATTTGGAACTAGAAGCAAAAAATTATGAAAAGTTGATTGATGATTTGGGAGGACAGGACATTCAAATCCTTGGAATTGGAGAAAATGGACATATCGGCTTTAATGAACCTGCGGAAGTTCTTGAATTATACACACATACCGAAGATTTAACACAGTCCACGATATCTGCAAATGCAAGATTCTTCAATACAATTGATGAAGTTCCCACCCGTGCGATATCTATGGGGATAGGAAGCATTTTTAAAGCAAAGCACATCGTATTGATAGCTACTGGAAAGAAAAAGGCTTTGATAATGAAAACATTTAAAGATTCTAAAATTACTCCCCTTATTCCGGCAAGTTTATTGAAACTTCATCCGAATGTTACAATAATAATGGATGAAGAGGCGGCAGAATAGAAAATAGGCTATTATAATGAGCTTTTCATTGGTTATGAAAACCAATTTGAATAATATCGGTTCATTAAAATAGCCTCTTTTATTTTTAAATTTCCATGTCTTCCATAACTTCCAAATAAGAATTTGAATTTTTAACAAATCGTAAAAGTACGAGCGAAGATTTTTTGGACCCTTTATTTCGAATGAATTGTATAGTTTTAGCTTCCATTTTTTGCTTTCTGCATGATGAAAATATATCCGCCAATCTCTCGACTTTATGAACCATGTACAATTCCCCCTTATCTTTTAACAATAACCTTGATTGTTCAAAAATCCTTTCTAAAAAGTTTTCGTTTTGTTCAATTTTAGCTACATCCTTTAGGAAAGAATTGGTATTCAACCCGCTGTTATTTTTCATGTATGGAGGATTAACGGTAATGTAGTCATAAGAATAATTTGAAATATTGGAACTTGCATCTTCCAAGTCCATTGTATAAATTTTATGGTTTACATTGTTATGCAATGCATTTTTGATATTTATTTTAGTTGCAAATTCCGTTTTTTCTAAAAATTCTACATAATTAAGATCGTTCAATCTTGAATAAACAAGTCCGACAATTCCCGTTCCCGAACACAAATCTATATATTTCGGTTTTTTTATTTTTTTAAACTTGCTTGCAAACCTCGCCAAACATACTGCATCTACACCAAATTTGAAAAACCTCGGATCTTGAAAAATTTCCAAATTGAATACTTCTATTTTTTCGTTAACTAAATTCTCTTCTATAAATTTTTCTTCCATATAATCACCTTAAGCGATATTTTATCACAATAAAAGTGTAAAAACCAATGATTATTCAGGCTAAAATAAAAATACTTTGTATTAATAATAATTTGACATTAATAGTTAGTAAGCGTAAACTAATAATTGATTAGAGGTGGTTTATGGGAGGAATCATGCCGTTAGCATTTACAGAAGTAAATAAAGACTACATAGTAAAAAAAATTACTGGAAATGAAGAATCAACTACTTTTCTGATGAGATTAGGAATAGTTGAAAACAAAAAAATATGTATAATTTCATCCAGCGGCGCTGGTTTTATTATTTCTATAGATAATTCCAGAATCGCAATAGACAGAAAATTAGCGAATAAAATAATAGTGGAGGAACTAAATTGAAAACATTAGCTAGCGTAAAAATCGGTGAAATTGCAAAAGTTAAACAAATCCATGGAAGTTCTATGCTGAAAAGAAGAATTATGGATATGGGAATCACAAAAAATGTGGATGTTGAAGTGATAAAATTTGCACCTTTGGGAGATCCCATCGAATTAAAGTTAAGAGGTTATTTACTTTCAATAAGAAAAGAAGAAGCCGAACAAGTTGAAATTTTTTAGGAGGTCTTATGAAAATCGCATTAGTCGGAAATCCGAATTGTGGTAAAACAACTCTTTTCAATGCTTATACCGAAAGTAGTCAATATGTTGGAAACTGGCCCGGCGTAACAGTTGAAAAAAAAGAAGGAAAATACAAAAAAGATAAAAAAGTACATATAATGGATTTACCTGGAGTATACTCCCTGTCACCTTATACTTCAGAAGAAGTAATTACAAGGGATTATCTGCTAAACGATAAACCCGATGTAATCATAAACATAATTGACGCAACAAACCTTGAGAGAAACTTATATTTGACGACACAGGTATTGGATATGAACATTCCAACTGTCATAGCTCTTAACCGTATAGATATGCTTGATGATAAAAATTCAACCATCAATGAAAAAGAGCTTGAAAAAAGACTTGGTGTTCCAGTGGTACCTATTATAGCAACAAAAAAATACCAAATCGCCGAATTGATGAGCAAAGCGATTCATATGGCTAAAAGGTCCATGAATCACAAAGAGTATTATACCAAAGAATTAAATGAATTATTGGACGAAATAGGAACACTTCTAAAAAACGGTTTGGAAGATAATAAGTTATTCCACAGTATTAAAGTTTTTGAAAATGACAAAGATGCTTTCAAAAAATATGAATACGAAAAATATCTAAACCAAGAAATTAAAAACAAAATTGACGCCTTCAAAAAGAATATGGATGATGACGGTGAATCCATCATTATCAACGAAAAATATGAAGCAATCAGCAAAATGATAAAAGGCATATATAAGAAGAAAGTGGAAAAAGTCCTTACAACATCGGACAAAATAGACAAGGTAATTACAAATAAATGGCTTGGATTGCCGATATTCTTCGGTATTATGTGGTTTGTATACTATGTTTCAATACAAACCATAGGCGATAAAACAATCGGTTGGGTAGAACAAGGTGTTGAATGGTTACAAGGTGTCGTTGAATCGGCTCTAACTTCTCAAGGTGCTTCCGAAATTGTTATAAGCATGATTAATGACGGTATAATTGGAAGTCTTGGAGCAATATTTACATTCGTTCCGCAATTGATGATTTTGTTCTTATTCCTTTCTATATTGGAAGACAGCGGATACATGGCAAGAGTTGCTTTTATCATGGACAGAATTTTCAGAAAATTCGGTCTTTCAGGAAAATCATTCATCCCGATGATAATAGGTACAGGTTGTTCAATTCCTGGAATTATGGCAACAAGAACTATAGAAAACGAAGCGGACAAGAAAATGACCATACTTCTTACACCTTTTGTCCCATGTTCTGCAAAATTACCTGTATTTGCCATGTTTATAGCATTTATGTTCCCTGAAGCTTCTTGGGTGGGACCAAGTATATATTTAATAGCATTTATCGGTATCGTAACCTCTGGTATTTTATTAAAGAAAACAAAATGGTTTGCCGGAGAACCTGCGCCATTTATTATGGAATTGCCTCCATATACCGTACCTACCATAAAAGGTATATTGTTACACATGTGGGACAGAGCAAAGGGATTTATCAAAAAAGCCGGAACTATCATATTCCTATGCAACCTGATAATTTGGACATTAATGCACTTTGACTTCAGTTTCAATTATTTGGCTGATGAAGAAATTGCAAACTCTATTTTAGCATATATCGGAAACAGCATTAAGTTCTTATTCAAACCGCTTGGATTTGGAGATAACTGGGCTGCATCCGTTGCCACATTTACAGGATTTATCGCTAAAGAAATGGTAGTTTCAACTTTCGCAACTGTCGGTGCGGTTGCTCCGCTTGAATTTACTCAAGTTTCAGCATTTTCATTTATAATATTTACAATTTTTGCATCTCCTTGTTTTGCAGCAATCGGTGCTATGAGAAGAGAATTTAATAATTTCAAATTTACAGCTTTTGCGATGCTTTTCCAAACAGGTCTTGCTTATGTACTTGCAACACTAACAAATCAGATCGGATCAATAGTATTGAAAGGCACTTCAGCGATGAAAAAGATTGCCCTTGACTATAACACCATCGGAGAATTTAATGATGCAGAAGAATTTGACATTATAAGAGGTGATATATTCGGTTATGTAGTTTTAGGACTTCTAGCTGTATCAGTGTTATTCATAATTTACAATCTGATCTTTAAGAGAGAAAAGAGCGTTAAACAATGAAACCTATTGATATAATTATAATAGCTTTTGTAGTTATCGCATTTGTAGCGGTACTAATAAAAGTTATAAGAGATAAAAAGAATAATCCCAACGGATGCTCGGGATGTTCTGCCTGTCATTCAGCAAAATCCTGTTGTATTGACGAAGAAAATGATAAAACTCAAAAATAAAACTCTCCTTAAATGGAGAGTTTTATTTTTGATATAATTTTTATAAATAAAATTATACTTAAGTTGAGGATTTAAACCGAGAATTTGGAATGATGGCTTATTTTATGGCGAAAATAAACCTGATATACCGAAACAATTAATCCAACTTGATAAGAGTATAGGTATTGATTATTGGTGTATTATGGGATGGACATCCAATGTAGCCTCTTTGGATATTATTTTAAAAAACGGCTATACCAATATCTATAATTCAAACTCCGACTATTTATATTATGTATTGAGAGAATCTATTCCGGATGACGGCAGAAAACAAAACTCTTGGAATTTCAAAAATGCATCACGGGAAATATTTGACGAATGGTCTGTAGGAAAATTCAGCGGCTACATGTTGGAAGACTCCGATCCTATTATCAAAGGAACAAGTATATCAATTTGGTGTGATAATTTTGATTTGGTCGATGAAAACGAGATATTTTCGGACATAATTGATGAATTTATCGTTTTTTCTTTGATATCTTATGATAGAAATAAAAATAAATATAATGATTTATTTTCTAATTTGGAAAAAATTAAAAATTATATATTTTTCAAAAATTGGGTAACAATACCAAAAGAGTTTTAGGAGGAATTATGAAAATACTTGCAATTATTGGATCTTTAAGGAAGGATTCTTACAATTTACAACTGGCATTAAAAACTAAGGAAATGATTGGTGACAGAGCGGAATTTGAAGTTTTGGACTATTCTGATGTACCTATGTTCAACCAGGATTTGGAATTACCTGAACTGCCGCAACTCAAAAGAGTCAGAGACAAGGTTAAAGAAGCTGATGCAATTTGGTTCTTCTCTCCTGAGTATAACAGTTTTTTCTCAGGTCCTTTGAAGAATATTATCGACTGGATATCAAGACCTATTCCGGTTGAAAGCAAAGATTTATTAGTGAATAAACCGGCTGCCGTAAGCGGAATTACTGTAGGAGGTTTCGGAACAGCTCCGTCTCAAACTTCACTTGTCGGTCTTCTTACAATAGTAAATATGAAGGTTATGAATAATCCGAGAGTCAGAATTCCCAACGCTTCTCAATTGGTGAATAGCGAAAGAAAATTGGATTTGACATCAGTAGAAAAATATATAGAAGCTCAAATTAAAGCATTTTTAGGGTTTATAGGCGAATAATATTAATATATCCAAAAAATCAATTGAATATTCAATTGATTTTTTTTGTTCTAAAAATGGTATAATGATACGGAGGTGATTTTATGAACAAAGATATAAATATTGAGATCCAAGAAGCTATCGAAGCCTGTGACCAAGTACTTAATCATATGTATGCATCAAAAAAATATATATCAAGCGCTAAAAATTGGGGAATATTTGATATTATAGCCGGCGGCTTGATTACTTCAATTATTAAGAGAAACAAGATGTCCAATGCTCAACACGAAATCGATATGGCAAAATCTGCATTGGTCAATTTAAAAAGTGAACTTTCAGATATAAGCGAAATAATGGATATTGATATAAATGTGGGAATTATACTCGATGTTTCAGACATATTTTTCGACAATGTGTTTTCAGATATAATTGCTCAAGGAAAAATAAACAGATTTCGTAACGATTTGGAGCATGCCATTCAAAAAATTGAATTTATCAGAGACAGATTGATAAGTTATATGAATTAATTTGATATTTTATTACATTCAAAATATATCCCTAAAATATGCTTAGGTCAAAGACGGATAAAATCCGAGTTGCAGAAAATTTTTACGATTAAATGAGAAAGTCCGCTAGGTATAAACATATATACCTTGCCGACTTTTTTATTTTTACTATAAGATTCATAATTTTATTCTCATGATCGATTACAGTGATTTTTATCATTACAAAAATACCGGAGATAAATATTTATCTCCGGTATAAATTTAAATTTTTATTTTGCTTTACCCAAGCACAACCTTTTTATCCTAAAATTCATCGAAGAATATGAAATCTCTACTTACATTCTTTGCTTCAAGCGATTTAACGATACCTTCGATCATAACAGGATTACCGCACAAATATGCTGAATATGTTATGTCTTCCATTACATATGTGTCGATTGACTTGTTTACACGACCTCTGTCCCCTGCCCATTCTTCCTCTTCGGTTACCTTTGAAAGAGTCGGCATGAATTTGAAATCATATAATTTTTCTTCAAACATCCTCATTTCATCTAAAAGGAATAAGTCACTCTTGGTTCTTGCTCCAAAGTAAAATCTTGCCTTCTTTTTTATATCATTATCAAGCATGTGATATAGAATTGATCTGATCGGTGCAAATCCGGTTCCGGCTGCAACCATAACAATTTCCTGATTGGAATCATCTTTATAATAGAAATCTCCATATGGACCGTTGATAATAACATCATCTCCGACTTGTAAAACCTTGTGCACATATGTTGAGCATATTCCTTTTGTATAACCGATTAAAAGTTCGATATGTTTTTCATCCTTTATTGAAGAGGCAACCGAATATGCTCTGAATACTTCCTCATCATAGCCTTCGTAACCGTCCCCACCCTTGTAAGGTTTAGTTTTTAATTGGATGAATTGTCCCGGTTTAAAGTTTATTGTTTCCCCTTCGGGCAGTTCAAATCTTACCTTCACAATCCTGTCTGTAACAGGAATTTTTTCAACAAGTTTTGTGTGGTACTCTTTTACATTGAACAATTCTTCCGGTATTTGTATTTTCATGTCGGATTTAACTTTAACCTGACAGGAAAGTCTTACATTATCCTTAAGCTCTTGTTCGGACAACCACGGTTTTTCCGTTGCAATAACCGGTCCCGCACCATCCAAAACTTTACATTTACAGTAACCGCAAGACCCTTTTCCCCCGCATGCGGAAGGAATAAATATCTTTTCTCCCACAAGAGAACTTAGTAAAGAGTTACCGCCGTCAATTATATATTCTTTTTCACCGTTTATGGTAAGTTTTACTTCACCATAGTCTGCTATAAACTTATCCGCAATGGTCAATATGATCGCAAATACCACGGAAATGGCTGTAACGACCATAGTCGTAGTTAATATTTCTCCCATTTTAATCTCCTATGATATTTGTACGATGCCGGAAAAACCGATGAATGCCATAGCCATTATTCCTGTTATGATTAATGTAATAGGCGCTCCTCTCAAGCCTTCAGGTAAATTGTTTTCATTTATTCTGGATCTTATTCCCGCCATTGAAATTATTGCCAAAGCCCATCCAAGACCTGAACCTATACCGAAACCTACAGATTGCATAAGGTTATAATTTCTTATTACCATAAATAGTGAAACCCCAAGGATTGCACAGTTAACTGTAATCAATGGCAGAAAAATACCCAACGCATAATACAGATTCGGTACATATCTCTCTAAAATCATCTCAAGAACTTGAACAAATGCCGCAATTACTATTATAAAAATAATAAATCTCAGATACTCAATATTGAAATATACCAACAATTTATAAATGAAATAATTCAAAACGGTCGTAACCGACAGTACGAATGTAACCGCGATTCCCAGTCCCGTTGCAGTCTCTACTTCCTTACTTACCGCTATAAATGAGCACATTCCAAGGAAGTTGCTGAATATCATATTACTTGTAAATATCGATGCAAAAAATATTACTAAAGGATGTACATTCATTATTTAGCCTCCTTTTTCTTAACAACACTATTGTAAACAATCCACATTATGATTGGCAATATGAAGAATGCTCCCGGAGGCATTACCATCATTGTCCAAGGTGTAAATCCCTGAGGCATGATTCTGATTCCGAAAATTGCTCCAAATCCAAGTATTTCTCTAATAACGGCAACCGATAATAATACAAGAGTGTACCCCAAACCGGCTGCTGCTCCGTCCACAAATGACGCAATCGGTTTATTGGAAATTGCGAACCCTTCGGCTCTACCCATTATTATACAGTTGGTGATTATAAGACCTACATATGGTCCCAATGTCTTACTCATATCAGGCATATATGCCTTTAAGAAAATGTCTACTATTATTACGAAGAATGAAATTATAAATACCTGTACAACCATTCTGATATGCTTCGGAGTAACATCTTTTAATAAAGAAATAAATAAAGAAGACAAAGCAGTTGTAAATGTTAGAGCCAATCCCATTATCAATGAGTTCATGGCTAAGTTCGTAACTGCAAGAGCTGAACAAATTCCTATTACCTGTATAAGAACAGGATTGTCAAAAATAATTCCGTTTTTTAGAATTTTAATGTACTTTTTCATCAGTTAGCTCCTTTCGTAGAAATAAATCTCATCAAGTCCTCATTTATCATCTTTACAACAAATGTAGATGTCTGAGTTGCACCCGCTATCGCATCAATATTGCCGCCGGGCGCAGGTCTATTTATCACCAATTTTCCATCCTTAGGATTTGACACATCAAGTTTTCTATATTGCTCCTTATAAAAAGCCTCCACAATTCTGCCGCCAAGTCCCGGTGTTTCATCCTGTTTTATAAAATCAACTCCCAATACAGTTTTAAGGTCTGCACTTAAGCCTATATATCCGTTGATTCCTCCCCAAAGTCCCGGTCCTGAAAACGGAACGGCATAACCCAGTGATTTTCCGTCTTTTACATATTCAAAAAGCTTTTCTCCCTCGAATTCGCTTTCTTTAACATTCTCCGTAAAAGCTTTGTCTATATCTTCAGCTTTATTTGACTGGGGTTTAATTTCAAAAACATATAGAATCTTTTGTTTCAGTTCTATTTCCGAATTAAACCTGATTATCGGAGTAGTTAAATTATTTAAATATGCCAACACAAAAGTTAATATAAATGATAAAGCCAGCATAAAAAATGTTGGGTAAATCAATGATTTCTTCTTTTTCATTATGCCACCGCCTTATTCTTTTTGTTTTGTTTCACCTTGTTTGCAACATAATCAATTATAGGTCCAAATGTATTTCCTATCAAAACGGCAAACATCATACCGCCCGAAAATAGAGCAAAACCTCTGATTATAACTACTACACAACCGATAAGTATACCGTATAACCACTTTGCGATCTTTGTCTTTGGAGCGGATATCGGATCCGTAGCCATAAATACGGCGCCGAATAGGAAGCCTCCCATCAGCATCCCTTCAATCGGATTAGGTATTGATGACACTCCCATTAAATTAAATATAAGTGTTAATGCAGTAAATCCTACCACATTCGCAAGCATAATTTCCCATGAGGCAACCTTTTTATATATCAGATATGCCGCTGCAAGCAAAATTAAAACCTTTGAGGTTTCTCCCACAGCTCCGGGAATATTGCCAAACAATAATTGAATATTGTTCAAAGATTCACCTAAATTTCTGAATGCCATCATAGGCGTTGCCGAACTTACATCATCAATCATAGGTGTCAACCAATGTGTGAAACCGCCCAAACCATTAAAAAGCTTCGTTCCGTTCATTGCCTGATTCCAATAAATTGTTAAATGAAGCGGAAAATTTACATAGATAAATGCTCTACCTACAAGAGCCGGATTAAAAACATTTTTACCGAATCCGCCAAATAACATTTTACCGAAAAAAACTCCAAATGAAATACCTACCGCAGAAATCCAAAACGGTATAGCGGGCGGTAAAGTAAGAGTGAACAATACAGCCGTTACTAAAACAGCTTCAGTAACCTTCTTTCTTTTGTAAATTTTTGTTTCAGATAAATATTCTACTATAGTAGCGACAAGCATATTAAACGCCACTAAAGCCAACGCTCTCCACCCATACAAATAAACTGAATAAATTATAATAGGTGCAAGCGCAATTAAAACTGTTCTCATCATTTTCTGTTTTTGAAAAAGTTTGTCATAAAATGAAAACATCGTTCATCACCTCCATTTTTACATTATAACATAAAAATTTATTATCCAAATAGACTAACACGGGATTTGATAATTTTTTTTATTTTACAAGCAAAATGAATAAATGATATAATTTGTTGTACTAACTTTAACTCATGGAGGAAAATTTGATGGAAAATAAATCCTATGAAGATATAAATAATCAAGATATAGAAGATCCGGTGTATTCCTATACAAATGAAAAAAAAGCTTTTAATTCTTCATTTTTATTTGTGGCTGTTTATCTTTTAGCTTTTAATTCATTGTCTTGGATTATGATTGCTTTGAAATTGCCGTCGGGGCTGAGTTTGTCCGTCGCTGCTTTATTTTGTACATATACGATGTATTCTTATATGAAAAGAAATAAATTAAAAGGGGTCAACATTTTTTCAGAGAGAAAAAAACTTTCACTTTTACAAATAATTCCCGCCGTGGGAACAATGTATCTTTTTGCTCTAATTTTTGGTTTAATATCAAATTTCATTGTTGAGCGACTTCCTTATGATACTAAGAATGTTACACAATTAATAAGTTTCAACTTGGATTTGTGGATTGCCGTATATGCCGTTATAATCGGACCGATAATTGAGGAAATTTTGTTCAGAGGCGTCATTCTCTCGATTACAAGAAAATATGGTGCATTGTTGAGTATATTGTCGAGCGCATTATTATTTGGATTATTCCACCTAAACATTCAGCAAAGCATTTCAACTATCGGATTAGGTATAGTTTTCGGTTACTATGCTTACTTTTATTCACTTAAAGTATCTATACTGCTGCATGTAATTAATAATATTTTAGCTATCAGCATGACGCGATTAGGAGAAGACTTTATGAGTTTTTTCTCATATATATTGGTAGTTCTTATAATTTTAGGCTTGATTTATATTTTCATAAAATTTAAAAATATAAAAGAAAATCTAAAATTGAGTCATTCGGATAAATTGCATTTCAAATCTTATTTCAAAAATTATGGTTTATATTTAATTTTGCTGATATTGGTACCTTTAGTTATTATTTTTTCATTCACTTAAAAGAGATGAGTAAAAAGTATACTCATCTCCTTATTTTTTAAATATTTTAACATCTTTTACTATTTCATCTGAAATAAGCAAAACTATATCATCTTTTTCATTAATATTTATATAGTTACTCAAAAATTTAGGTGATATATACCTTAAATCTATCATAACAATCCTATCATATCCTCCCAATAATCTTGGAACGATGCTTGATGCAAAAGAATCCCTTAAGATATAAAGCGTCTTTTCGTCGGAATACTTTTTATTTTTTATTTCAATCAATGGTCTCGGTCCGCCTAAAAAAACATTATATGAATCATTAGAGTTAATTTCCTTTGGATTGAATATCTCTATTTCTTCTTTGCTTATTAAGTCCTTTGCAATATAATTTCTCAAATCTTTAGAGTCGATGTATTGCATTTCATCATAAATCGAAGTTTCCCCGAGTGCGGATGAATATGAACCGTAAAACTTTCCAATACTTATTATCCTTTTTTCTTCGCCTGAACTTTTTCGATTTAAACTTTCAAGCATTAAATCAGATACTTTATCAATCTTCACTATATCCCAATGTAAGTCTGATTTATAATAGTCTTCAAGGCTTAATTTTGACGAAATATCAATTTTTTTCACATTTTTAAGTTCCTGACTAAAGATTTCTTCAACCATATCATAATTAGAATAAGATGAATCTTTGAAATAGTAGTTTTTAGTAGGGATTATTGCATAATACCTATTACCATCCTTAAAGAGTCTTTCCAAAATACTCCTAAAATATCTTGCCGATTTCCTATAAGCCTCATCTTTGGCGTTCAAATTTATTTTTGACAGATGCCCCTGCACATAAACATAACCTCCACTTTGAAGTTTTTGCATAACATGGATATCATATTTAAATTTATGATTTCTAAAAACATCTCGAAGTGGAAAGTGGTCCTGAACATAGGTATCCAAATCTTTCAAAATTTTCCCATTTAAAATATTTTCAACTGAAATATTCGGAATATCCGCTAGTTTTCTCCTTTCACTTTTAGATAATTCCTGTTTAGGTAAGAATATTAATAAGATTGAGATAATTATTACCGTTAGGAATATCAACACTATATAAATTTTTTCATACAAATATTTCATATTTTCTCCCTAGAATCTGAAATAAAGAAACGGATTAAATGAATCTCCAACCAAACTCGCAGTTGAAAGATATAAAATAATGACAGATATTACCAATATCACAAGTTTCTCTAATCTTTCGTTTAATTTTACTTTCGAAGTAATCGGCATTGAAAATATTAAAGATATCACAATCAAAAACCAATTATCCTTTAAATAAAAGACTGTTAACGGATTGCTGAATTCCAAATTTTCCAACAAAAACATAGTTTTCAAGGAATATATTGCCTCTGTCAAAGTGTTGCTTTCAAATATGACAAAGGATATGTTTATGAAAATAAATGTAAAGAAAATTCTTATAAAATCGGGCATTCTATCTAAATATTTATTAAAGATTTTCTCCATGATAATCATAATCGCCATAATCAATCCCCAAACGATAAAATTCCATCCGGCACCATGCCACAATCCTGTAAAAATCCAGACAACAATTATATTTAATATCCATCTCCCTATCGACACCTTATTTCCGCCCAAAGGAATGTATAAATATTCTCTAAACCAAATACTCAGTGTCATATGCCATCTTTTCCAAAACTCAGTTACACTCTTGGAAATGAAAGGATAGTTAAAGTTTTCCGGGAAATCATACCCGAACATTTGCCCCATTCCTACCGCCATATCCGAATATCCGGAAAAATCAAAATAAATCTGTAGTGTAAAGGCTATTGATTTTAGCCAAAAGATAAGAGTACTTCCATGATTATCAATGCTTGAAATCATGCCCAACTGGTTTGCCAGCAGAACCTTTTTTCCAAGTCCCAAAATGAATCTGTATATACCTCTCGATATCTTCTCAAAATCAACTTCTTTGTGGTATATGTTGTACTGTACATCCTTGTATCTTACAATGGGTCCTGCAATAAGTTGAGGAAAAAATGTTAGATAAGAAATGTAATTTATAATGCTTCTCTCAGGGGCGATATCCTTTCTATAGACATCCAAAACATAACTTGTAGCCTGAAACACATAAAAACTGATTCCCAAAGGCAAAGATATTTTGAATAAATCTATATTTAAACCGAATGCCAAATTCAGTTGTTCTATCATAAAATCAAAATATTTATAGTACAAAAGAAAAAGGAAAATTCCGACAATTGCAATATATTTTGTAAATTTTCTTACAAAATCATTTGATTTTAAATAAATTATTCCATATATGTAACTGATTGCCACTACAGTTAGTAATAACCAGACATACTTGGGCTCTCCCAGAAAAAAGAACAATAAACTGTAAAATGCAATTACGGCATTTTTATATTTATTTCCCACAGCATAGTAGCTGATTACTGAAAGCGGTAAAAAGTAATATATAAAAATCAAGCTTGAAAAAACCATACTATTTTAACATTTCAAACGCTTTTACAATTTCGTCCGCAACTTTTTTTTCTCCCGCCGATAAAATTACCAAATCTCCTTTGGATGAAATCTTAACAGATTCCGGCGTTACACATACCCATCTTTCTTTATTGAAGCTTCCTTTAAGATCCGTAGCCAATTTTTCAGCATCCTCGGAATTTTGTCCTCTCAACACAATAGTCAAATACGCTTTGGAGCTGATTCCGCTTTCTGAAACATATCCCTCTTTTACTTTATATTCCTTTCCAAGGTAACTGATTAAGAGATCTTTATCCGCCTTAGTTAAATCCGTCAACATATGAGTTGATTTAAGACCGTCTAAAAATGACTTATCCAATTTGGCTTTCCCGTAAATTCCGTTTATCACATCCTTGATTTCACTTGAAGTTGTCAATTTTTTAAAATCAACATCCTTAATTTCGTCAATATCCGGAAATAAATCATCATCATCTTTTTCATTTACATTTCCTTCCTGTTTACTCTTTTCGTCTTGATGATCATTTTTTTCTTTTTCCATTTTATTCTTTTCTTTTTCATGAACGATATTTTTATCTTTGTCCTTGTTTGTTTCATTGTTTTTCCCACAAGCACTTGCTAAAAGTGCCGTTAAAAGAAAAATTAAAATAATTCTTTTCTTCATAATTTTACCTCTAAATAATTTAAATTAGTTATGCCTAATAATAATATCACAATTGATGATTAAATATTTGTCATTTTATAGGACATCTTTGATAAAAATTTGCAAATAATTTACATACTATAAATAAAATAGAGAATATTTAACTAAATGATCCTACAAATTCCGAAAAAATATGAGTTTCACTTATAATATTCTCTGCTCTAAAAATTATTTAATTTTCTCTTTATCAAGACTGTCCAAATATTTCTCAAGTTCTTTTGTAATTTTGGATATAGTCCCTTCTTCAAAAGGATTATTTAAACCTACTTTTTGAATTATCTCCTTGGTTCCTATGCTTCCGCCCAATTTACACAATTCAAGATATCTATCCCATGCTTCCTGATGATTCTCCATGTCCTTTATAAAGAATTGGAATGCATTAATTTGAGCTATAGTGTAATCAAGATAGTAGAAAGGAATTTCATATACATGCCCTTGTCTTTGCCATTTCGCCCCGCTCTCTAAATACTCATTTCCGTCATAATCAATATGAGGAAGATACTTTTTCTCAATTTCTCTGTATTTTGCATTTCTTTCTTCAGGAGTTGCATTCGGATTATCGTAAACAAATTCTTGGAATTCGTCTATGCTCGCTCCATATGGCAAAAAGTACAGTGAAGAAACCACATGCGAGTAGAAATACTTTTCAGTATCTTCGCCAAAGAAAGAATGCATCCAAGGGTGAGTAAAATACTCCATACTCATGGAATGTGTTTCCATAATTTCCATGCCCGCATTTGCATTTTCTCTCGGATAAATATCTCTTGTGACATATCCTTGGAATGCATGTCCGGCTTCATGAGTTAAAACATCAACATCCCCCGATGTCCCGTTAAAATTTGAAAAGATAAAAGGCAACTTCGTTATCGGTAAAAACGTCATGTAACCTCCCGGAACTTTACCATCTTTTGCAGTTAAATCCATCATGTCTTTTTCAGTCATTTCAGTGAAAAATTCATGAGTTTCAGGTGATAATTCTTTATACATGACTTTTGCCGCTTCAACAAGTTCTTTTTCTTCTCCTACAGGAGTTGGATTTCCTGATAAAAACATCAATGGAATATCATAGTATTTCAATTCCTTGATTCCTATTCTTTCAGATTGTTCCTTATAAAGTTTTTGGTTTAAGGGAACGATGCATTCGGCAATTTGATCCCTATATTTTTTTGCATCATTTCTGTCCCAATCAACTCTTCCCATAGATCTGTATGCGACTTCAGCATATGATTCAAATCCAAGCTTTTTTGCTATTTCATGTCTAATTTTTACAAGCTCGTCATATATCCTGTCAAGCTTATCTTTGTTTTCCACAAACCAATCACTCACTTTTTGAAAAGCGGACTTTCTGACTTCTCTGTCCTTGCTTTGTGTATAATAAACCATTTGTGAAAGATTCTTTGATTCTCCGTCAAACTCTATAATTGCAGTTCCCATAAGTTTTTGGTACTCATTTGTAAGCTTATTTTCATTAATCCTGTCTTCAATTATGCTGGGCTTAAATATATCTTTTTGTAATTCATCTTTTGCAGTCACCATTTTACCGAATTCTTTTTCAAAATCAGCTCTGAATTTGCTGCCGAGCCTTATATTTTTCAATCTGTTATCCAACTCGCTGAATTTAGGTAATTGCTCGTCAAACATCTCTATCTCTTTTTCGTAAAATTCATCTTTTTTGTTTATTGTATTTCTAATATATGCCAACACATATTGTTCTTCAAATTCGGCAGATTTATCGCTTATGTCTTTTAATAAAGCGAAATATTCTTCCTTACTGTTTGCATTTTCAAGTTCATCCAATTTTGTTTTCATTAATTTTAATAATCCTTCAAAATCCGGACTTTCATACTTTATTTCATTAAATTTCATATTTACTCCTTACTTTTAAATAATATTGCCGCTACAAGGCATGTAATAGGTATGGATACTATTATTCCGATACTTCCTGCAATGGTTCTGACTATCTCGGAAACGATTATGTCCATATTATAGAATACAGGCAGAGATGAATTGTAACTGTATATCAAAACCAATAAAGGCAATGAAGATGCCATATACGCCAATACAAGGGTATTGGTCATCGTTCCCATTATATCTCTTCCCACATTCATTCCCGATATATATAATTGTTTAAATCCGAAGCTCGGATCAGCATTGCTGACTTCCTCAATTGATGACGATATGCTCATCGTAACATCCATTACAGCTCCTAAAGACCCCAGTAACACCCCTGCATAAAGAAGTGAGTGTGCCGTGTTTTTTAAATTTCCCGGAAGAAAACTTAACATTGCGGTCTCTTCAGGAGTGATTCCCGTTATATAAGAATTGGTTCCGAATATATATGCTATGACAAACGATAATACTATACCGGATATTGTTCCGACAATGGATGCCGCACTTTTTTTACTTTTACCTGCTACAACCAATATCGTAATTATGGTATTCAGTGCTCCCAAACTCGCCGCCAACAAAATAGGAGGGTATCCCTTTACTATCAGAGGAATCATAATCACAACTGTCAATATTGAAAAAATCATTGACAGTATAGCCTTAATTCCCGACTTTTTCCCTATTACGAACAAAACCACCACAAATAAAATTATAAGGTAATACACCCAAGTCATTCTGTAATAGTCATGAATTGCATATGTTTTGACTCCGTTTATATCTTGACTGAATATGATTATATTATCTCCCGCTTTATAGTCGTGATGAAACTGATTATCATCTATAATCTTCTCATTTATTTCGATAATTTCATTCTTTAATTCCTTTTCGGAAACTTGCACCAATATTTTTCTGGTTCTGTCTTTTTTGTCATTTTCATGTTCAACAACGCTTAGAATTTTTGCTCTGTAATATTCTTTTTTTATGTTTCTCTGGGCATATACATTTCCTGAAAGCCCCAAAATAACTATCGTCACAAAAATCCAACTGAACAACTTCTTCAAATTTTTCATTACATCACCTTTTCAATTAAATCCATTATCATCATATCTTCCTCTAATCTAGGATATAAAAATGGATATGCATTTACAAATTTTTTATATTGCTCTTCGGTTACTTCATCAAACAGATTAAGTGACCTTGACAAATCAATTTCACCGTTAGGTTTCTTGTGAAGATCCAAAATCCCCCTGTTAATAAGCTCTATCGCCTTATATCTCAACATTTGGTTGGTAGGAGCCGTCTTTACATACCATCTGACCGAATCGACAGGGCAATAAGTCATATCCTTGCATTCTTCAAAAAATTTCATCGCAAGATTTCTGATTGTTCCCCTAACTTCAAAACTCGGTTCAGTCATAGATGTCCAAAACTGATGAATGTCATGCCCATGAAGAGGACCAAGCTCGGATAATAAAAAATCCATCCTGTATTTGTTCACGCCAAGTATGATTTCATCATCATCCTTGATTTCTCGTCCATCCATATATTTAAGATCTTTTATTCTCGTACCCATGGGTTTTGTAATATCGATAACATACTTTATGTTTCCGAATATGTCAAATGTGGAATACTTGAATTCGGCTCTTTTTTTGTCAAAACTTATATTTATATCTCCCTGTTCGCTTTGATTAAAATATCCGGCGGACCATTCCATATAAATTTTCAATTCCTTACCGGTAATCTTATAATTACTTATGTCTCCCCCTGCATATCTGTAGGAGTTATAAATATGCTTTCGCTTCACTTCTCCCTTCGGCATCATCGGGTATGCATTATCCATATGAGTGGCAACCACATCGGCTTGACTGTAATGTTTCATTACCTCCAGGAAAAATTCCACCACCCTCGTTTGAGCGACTCTCGACTGAGGAATTCCCGTGATTAAATCCCTTTCATATAAATCACTCTTTTCAATGTACCCTACTACCTCATTCGCATAACCTCTCAGTTCTTCATGATAAGGCTCCAATATTTTTTCAATTTCTTTATCGGATTCTATAGTTTCATCAATTTTTATCACGCTTGTCTCAATTTTCTCAAGTTTATCTTTCTTTGATTTGTCAAAATATAAATCAACTTTGTTTACAACCTCCCCAAATACTCCGGGCTGTACAAAAATTGAGTTTTTGATTTTCATACCTTCAATAACTTGGTGCATATGTCCACCGAATATAACATTTATTTTATCAGAATTAGGAACAGATTCAAGGACATCTATCACACCGGTATTCGGTATATTGTTTTCATTTTTATAACCCATGTGAAAAACGCCTATAAGAGCATCAACTTCCCCTATTTCATCTAAAAGTTTTTTCAATTCTTCGTCCGCATCTGTTATCGTGTGATCTTTTAAATTTCCTCTTTTTTCTTCAAAATGGCGCACCAAAGGTGTATTAAGTCCTATAAATCCAATCTTCAGACCTTCAATATGCTTAATATAATATCCGTTCATGAGTCTGTTTCCATTTTTTCTGTATAAATTTCCCATCATGGTAATTCCCTTAAATTGTTCCATGACATTTTGTAATTTATCCATACCGAAGTTAAACTCATGATTTCCCATATTGATTATTTCATATTTCATCGCATTTGCAACCTGCATTCCCGGAAAATTCTCCCTATCAATAAAAACCTCGGCACTGTTTCCCTGTATTATATCTCCGCAATCAATCAGTATAGTAGGATTTTCCTGTCTTATTCTTTTAACCACGGTACTTACTCTGGACAGGCCTCCCTTTTTGGCCAACTCGTCCTTGGAATAATCCCAGGGCATGTAATATCCATGTACATCACTGGTGCCCAAAATAGAAATCTTAACCTTATCTTCCATACATTTCTCCCTTTATTTCACTATAACAACTCTATTATACCCTTTAACATTATATTTTAGAAATAATAGATTTTAATTTATACAAAAAAAAAGACTTCCTAATGGAAGTCTTAATGTTAATTCAGAGTGAAATTACTTAATAGTAACTGTAGCTCCAGCTTCTTCTAACTTAGCCTTTAATGCTTCAGCTTCTTCTTTAGTTGCTTTTTCTTTCAATGTTCCAGGTGCTCCATCTACTGCTGCCTTAGCTTCTTTTAAGCCCAATCCCAAAGCTTCTTTTACAACTTTGATTACATTGATTTTACCAGCGCCAGCTGATTCAAGAACTACATCAAATTCAGTTTGTTCAACTTCAACTGCTGCTTCAGCTGCTGCCGGAGCTGCTGCTACTGCTACTGCAGGAGCTGCTGCAGAAACACCAAATTCTTCTTCTAATGCTTTTACTAATTCAGATAATTCTAATACTGTAAGTGCTTTTACTTCTTCTACTAAATTTAATACTTTTTCAGACATTTTATTCCTCCGATATTCTTTTCTCTTATTAAGCGTTTGCTTCTTGTTTGTCTTTTATTGCATCGATTGCGTATACAAGTTTTCTAATAACTCCTTGTAATACATTTGCAAATCCGCTGATAGGTGCATTCAATCCACCTAGAGCCATTGCCACTAATACTTCTCTTGATGGTAACTTAGCTAATGCATTAACTTCTTCCACGCTAAGAACCTTTCCATCCAATAGTCCTGCTTTGATTACCAGCTTGTCATTCTTCTTTGCATACTCAGTAGCAACCTTTGGTCCTTGAACCATGTCTTCATTACTGAATACAAACCCGTTAGGTCCTTTAAGATATTCTTCGTATCCTTCGAAACCTAGCTCTTGCAATGCTAGAGATACCATTGTATTCTTGTAAATCTTGTAACTTGTGTTTGTAGCTCTGAATTGATTTCTCAAGTCAGTAACTTGCTCTACATTTAGTCCGCGATATTCTACAATGGTAACGGATTTAGAGTTTTGAACAGCTTCTTTAATCTCATTAACTATCTGTTGTTTAAGAGCTAATTTTGATTCTTTCACTTTTCACCTCCGTTTGGCTACTGTTAAGACTTATATAAAATAAAATCTCCTCACAAAGACGCAAGGAGATCGAAGTCACATTTTCTTTACCTCTGTAGGATTATTAAGGTTTCCCCCCTACGGTCTTTGGTAGCCTATTTAATTAACGCTCAGATTATATCATTATATTTGCCAAATTGCAAATTATAATTCCATTAATTTTGCACCGTTTAATTTAATTCCAGGGCCCATTGTACTTGTCAATGTTACTGATCTTAAATACTTACCTTTAGCTGATGCAGGCTTATCTTTAATTACAGCCTTTAATAAAGTTGAAATATTTTCAGCTAGTTCTTTTTCACCGAAACTTGCTTTACCAACTGCAACGTGAACGATATTTTGCTTATCGGTTCTGTATTCAACTTTACCTGATTTAGCTTCTTGAACAGCTTTTGCCACATCAAATGTAACTGTACCTGTCTTAGGGTTCGGCATAAGCCCTCTAGGTCCCAATACTCTACCGATTCTACCAACTTGTCCCATCATATCAGGTGTTGCAATGGCAGTATCAAATTCCAACCAACCTTCTTTTTGTACCTTGTCTACAAGGTCCTCTCCGGCAAAGTCCGCACCTGCATCCAATGCCTCTTGTACTTTTTCTCCCTTTGCAAATACGACAACTCTAACTGTCTTACCTGTTCCGTTCGGAAGTACTACCGTATTTCTAACTTGTTGGTCCGCATGTCTTGAGTCAACCCCTAATTTAATATGCAATTCAACAGTTTCATCAAATTTAGCCTTAGCTGTTTGCTTTACTAAAGATACAGCTTCATCCAATTCGTATAATTTATCTTTTTCAACTAATTTTGTTACTTCTTGATATCTTTTTCCTAATTTTGGCATTTTTTCCTCCTTGTGGTAATAGCGGATATCCTCCCACTAATCTTCTACTGTAACTCCCATTGATCTTGCAGTTCCAGCAATCATTCTTTCTGCCGCTTCAATGCTTGCAGCATTTAAATCAGGCATTTTTGTTTCAGCAATTTGTCTTAATTGTTCTTTTGATAATTTACCAACTTTTTTCTTATTAGGTTCAGCAGAACCGGATTCCATACCCAATGCTTTCTTAATAAGAACCGGAGCCGGTGGAGTTTTTAAAATAAATGTAAATGATCTGTCGGCGTAAATTGTAATTACTACCGGAATAATCAATCCCATTTGATCTTGAGTCTTTGCGTTAAATGCTTTTGTAAACTCCATAATATTGATACCATGAGGTCCTAACGCAGTACCTACTGGAGGTGCCGGTGTAGCCTTACCTGCTGGTATTTGTAATTTAACTAGTGCTTGTACTTTCTTAGCCATTATTTCCTCCTAAATAACTAATGTGGTTTTGGCGGTTTTACCTCCCACTACAATATATGTTAATTTAACTCGTATTCCAATTAATTTTTTTCTATATCATTAAAATCAATTTCCGCAGCAGTATCTCTACCAAACATATTAATAGTAGCTCTTACCAAACCTTTTTCAAAGTTTATCTCTTTTACCTCTGCCTCGAAGCCTTCAAAGCTTCCTGATACTATATTGATTATATCCCCGACTTCAAATCCTAAATCTTCTGGTTTGATAGCGTTTGAAATAACTTGATTGTTTTCAACTCCAAACTCTTTTATTTCTCTCTTTGTTAAAGCAACCGGCTCTGAATCAGGACCTACAAAACCTGTAACTCCCCTTGTATTTCTTATTAAAAACCAGTTTTTAGGGTCGATAATCATTTTTATTAGCACATATCCTGGAAAAATTTTTCTTTCTTTATTAACTTTTTTTCCGCCTTTAATCTCTTCATACTCTTCCATTGGGACTGCCGCCTTAAATACTCCTGCCGCTTTCCCGTTTTCAATCATACTTTCAATTTTCTCTTTTACTTTGTTTTCATAACCTGAATAAGTGTGTACTACATACCATTTAGCGTTATCTTCGTTCAGTTTATTATCCTTGTCCATGAAATACTCCTTTCAATTAGACAATTAGCTTAAGTAAAGATTTTAATCCTATATCGATTAATTTTACGACAACAGAAACTGCTATTAATGAAACTATTACAACTATAGTAGAATTTAACAACTCACTCTTTGTAGGCCAAACAATCTTCTTGAACTCTTTTTTAATTCCCTTAAACAAGCCTGTTTTAGCTTTCTTTTCGCTCATGTTTACCTCCTACTTTGTTTCTCTGTGAACTGTATGTGTTTTACAGAATTTACAATACTTCTTTAATTCGATTCTTTCAGAAGTATTTTTTTTGTTTTTCATAGTATCGTAGTTTCTGTTCTTGCATTCAGTACATGCAAGCTTTACCTTATCTCTCATGTTCTACCTCCTACGTTTAATTATCAGTCGGCATGCTGATACATCAATATATTTTATATTACTTTTTTCAATTCGTCAAGAATATTTTCCACATTTTTAGCCATTTTAACCTTAAGTTTTGCTCTTTTTCAAATATTGGAAAGATTATAATTCATTAAACCTGATATTTTTATAAATCTCTGAAATTTTCTTCACCGCATATTCAAACACATCGTCGTTTATAACCTCATAATCGGCAAAAAATTTATACAGTTCTTCTCTGCTTTCTTTCAACTTAAACAGGTGTTCTATGCCTCCTTGAGAAAGAGGTCTGTTTCTCGTTGATAAATTTTCAACCTTTCTTTCAATATTGAATATAATTGAATTTTGTTTCAAACTGTAATAATTATTCTTTCTTGTAACCACTCCTCCGCCGGTGGATATTACCAAATTCGTCATTTTACCGACAGCTTCGGCAACTTTTTCTTCCATATCCCTAAAACGCTTTTCCCCATAAAGTTTAAGTGCCTCTGAAGGTAAAATATTGTATGTTTTCTTGAAATGGATGTCCAAATCTATGTGTTTTTTACCCAATCTATATGACAGTCTTCTCCCTATGGTCGTCTTTCCCGAACCCGGCATTCCGACCAACACTATATTAACTTTAGATCTAATCAATTTGTCTATTAGTTTTTCGGCAAGTTCAAATTGAATCTTCTTTCCGTTAAATATTTCTATACTTTTTTTTGCCTGGTAAACAAGCATCGGTAATCCCGTGGAATGTTTTATTCCTTTTTTCATTGCATCTAAAATCAATTTTGAGTAGTGAGGATTGTAAACCAAATCCACCACGCTTTCCAAATATGGAAACCTGTCCAGATCCAAAAGACTGACTCCGTTATTCGGATACATTCCCACAGGAGTTGTGTTTACAATTACCTGAATATCTCCCTTATCATATACATTTAAATAATTTAAATCTCCACTTCTTGATACAAAATCAATACTTTGAGCTTTTAATTTTTTTATTACGAATTCTACGGTCTTACTGCTTGCTCCGGTTCCCAATATCAAAACCTTTTTGCCTTCTATTTCAATTTTTTTTCTTTTTAAAATATTCAAAAATCCATAGTAATCCGTATTAAATCCGTATTTTTTCCCCTTCACAAATTGTATCGTATTTACAGCTCCTATTTCCTTTGCCTGATCGGACAGTCCGTCCAAATATTTAATTACTTTTTCCTTATAAGGGATTGTGACATTTAATCCCTTATAGTTATAGCTTAAAAATTTTTCCAACTCATTTTCTTTTAATTCGAATAATGAGTAAAAATACCCGCCCAATTCTTTATGAATTTCGGGAGAATAACTATGCTTCAACTTTTCTCCAATCAAGCCGTAACTTGCACTGTACCTTTTTTTTATCAAATTTTGACGATTTCTGCTTATCAAAAAAATCGTATTATAAATATTTGGAATCCATGTATCATTACCGTCATCAGACAATCTTTCAATTATTGTTTTTTCTCTTTCCCTGTCTAAAATCTCCAGTCTGTTTAATGCCTTAAGCCTTCCTATCTCATCCGTTATCTCAAATCTTTCTCTCATAAGATTTCTTATTTGATTGTCTATTTCATCAATTTTTTCTCTATTGCTTTTTTCTTCAAAATCTAATTCCCTGATAAGTGATAAAGCCAGCATAGATTCTATTACGGTGCTTATTCTCACAATAAATGCCGGATCATGCCTTCCCTCAATTACCAAATCTTCAAATTCATTAGTTTTTATATTCAAAGTTCTTTGAACCTTTTTTATTGATGCTGTCGGCTTCACAAATGCCCTTATTATTATGGGCATGCCGTTAGCTATTCCTCCGTTTATTCCTCCGCTATTATTGGTGGAAGTCGATATTTCCCCATTTCTTTCAACAAATAAGTCATTATTCTCCGAGCCTTTCTTTGAACTTGCATCTATTCCGTTTCCGAATTCCAAGGCTCTTATTCCTGGAATCGAAAAAATATTTTTCGAAATCTTAGACTCCAACCTTTCCGCATATGGACCTCCAAAGCCCTTTATTTCTCCCAATACCGCAACTTCAACAACTCCTCCCACAGAATCATTTTGCACACTTATTTCATGCAGTAATTCTTCCATTTTTTCTCTTTTCACTTCATCTATTACCGGAAAATTTTTGTCGATTTCACTAAAGTCCCCTAAAGTAAGATTTACCTCGTCAAAACTTTTGTCTTCTACATTAAATAGTCTTTTTATATGACTTGAAATATAGATTTTTTTTCTCTCCAATATCTGTTTTACTATGCCGCCCATAGCGACAAATCCCACAGTCAGCCTACCTGAAAACAGCGATGAACCCGAAAGATCAAAATCATCACCGTATTTAATTTTTGCGACATAGTCAATATGTGACGGTCTTGGAATTTCGTTAAAAATTCCATAGTCTTTGGAATTGGTATCTGAATTGGTGAAATATCCGACTATTTTCTCTCCGGTTGTATAGCCGTTTATTATTCCGGAATCGATATTTACAATATCATTTTCATGTCTTTTGGTAGCGAATTTTTTATTTTTTGACGCCCTGAAATCAATATATTCCTGCAATTTTTCCATATTTATTTTCTCTCCGGCAGGAATATTCTCCAACTCGAACCTTATTTCCTTTCCGTGAGAAAATCCCTCAACTCTAAATTTAATATCTCTCTTCAATCGATCACCTCCATTCCTATTTTTTTCAACTTTTCAACATAATCGGGATATGATTTTTCAATTGCTTCAAAACCGTCTATTTCGACCTCTTCTTGAGATAAAACGGCAACCACGGTAGCCGCCATTACTATTCTGTGGTCATTGAAAGACTCTATCCTGTTTCCATGTAATCGAGCGGGTTCTATATGTAAATCTCCGTTTATATATTTACAGTCTCCGCCCACTCTTTCAAACAAATTTAAAAGACTTTCTATTCTGTCCGATTCTTTCAATCTCAATCTGTTCACATTTCTAAGGATGGATTTTTCTGTTGAATAATGTGCCAGAACACTTAAAACCGGGACCAAGTCCGGAATGTCGGAACAATCTATATCAAATCCTTTTATATCGCTCTTCTTAACTATTACGTAATCCTTGAAAATTTCGATATTTCCCCCCGACTTCAGTATCTCCTCTATTATTTTTGAGTCGCCTTGAATACTCGGATAATTTAAATTTCTTATAATTATTTCACCGCCGATAATTCCCGATGCGATAAATGTAGCCGAATTGGAATAATCGCCCTCAATAGTATATGTACGGATGTCTTTTATTTTTTGCTCCCCACACACTTCATATCCAAAATCATTTTCAGATACAATCAATCCGAAATCCTTCATAATTTTGATTGTCATATCAACATATGGCTTGGATTCAAGCTTTCCCTCAATTGTTATCCGGGTTTTTCCTTTCATAAATGGTGCAATCATCAATATTCCGGAAATATATTGACTTGAAATATTTCCCGGAAATCTGAATACTTTATCTTCTTGATAAAAACTTCCCCGCCCTGTGAACGGAAGCTTTTTTGAACTTAGATTTACTCCATTTTTAGAAATTTGCTCAACCAAATCCTTTATCGGTCTTTCCGATAATCTGCCCTCAGCTGAAAAAACGGCTTTTCTATCATGTAAAAATATATACGGCAATAAAAATCTCAAGGAAGATCCGGACTCTCCAAAATTGATATCGACATCACAAATCGGATTTCCTTTACATATCTCTACATATTGTTTTTTAACGGTTAATTTCGTCCCCAATGAATTAAGAATCTCCAAAGTCTTTAAAATATCTTTGGAGAGTGCGTTAAAACTGATCTTAATTTTTTTTTCCGAAAATGATGCCAATATAAGGGCTCTGTGAAAAATGGATTTTGAAGAAATCGCCTCTATTTCCCCGATTATTCTCTCACCTTTAATACTTAATCTCATTTAAAAAACCCTCCAATTCATCCTTTGCAATATTTTCTATTCGGGCCTTACCTAAATTTTCCAGTAAGATTAAAGAAATATAATCTTCTCTTATTTTCTTATCAACCGAAATATATTGCATCAAATCCCCTATTCCATAGGACAATTCGGTCGGCAAACCATACTTTCTAAGCAAAGTCTTTAAATATTCCCCGGGCATTTTTCCGTTTAGTAATCTATTAATTTTGCTTCCTCTGTCAAAATCGTTTTTTAAATAGCCTAACTTTTCCGATAATTTGGTCATAATCAACATACCTATTCCGACCGCTTCGCCATGCCTTAAATCAAATCCTGATAAAATCTCTATTGCATGTCCCAATGTATGTCCAAAATTCAATATTTTTCTTATCCCGTCATCATATTCATCCATTTTTACAATATTATATTTTGAAGTAACCGAACGATCTATTATTTGGTATATGTATTTGGGATTTCTTACATCATTATTGAACAACTCCAACATTGACGGATCATATATCATGGCATACTTTATACTCTCCACTATTCCTTCATAAAACAATCTGTCGCTGAGTGTATTAAATACCGAAATATCACATATTACTCTGTTCGGCTGATTAATCATTCCGACAATATTTTTCCCACAGTCCAAATTTATTGCAGTTTTTCCCCCTACACTTGAATCTACCGCACTTAGAACAGTGGTCGCAACCATTACATGATAAATCCCTCTTTGATAAAGTCCGGCTGCCAATCCTGATATATCTCCTATAACTCCGCCACCGATACTTAAGATTAAATCCGTTTTGCTAAACCCGTTTTCACCCAATTTATTTAAAATTTCAAAAAGATTTTTATAATTTTTTTCGACCTCTCCCGATTTTAATATATGAGTGAATACCTTGTTTTTAAAATTCGAAAAACTAGCATCAACCATCATTCCATAAATAGACCACACTACTTCATCCGACACAATTAACACCTTCTGATTGGCTTTCAGATTTATGTGATTAGCAATTTCAAATATCAAATTTTTTCCTAAAATAAATTGATATTGCTTCGATAAATCTATATTTATGATTTTGTAAATACTAGTTTTCATTTTTATTCCCTTATTAATTTATATATGTTTTTTGATTTTTCTACTACCCTCTTAAGTTTATCAGTCTCCAAAGCCTGTTGAGCATCCGTCAATGCCTTTTCAGGAATTCTTGCCACTTCTATAATGAATCCGTCCGCCCCTGCCGCCATTCCGGCATAGGTCATGGACTCTACATATTTTCTGTCTCCCGTTCCATGTGAAGGATCCACCAAAACTTTGTATTTTGTATTTTGATGAATTACAGGAATCATGTTCAAATCCAATGTATATCTCGTAGAATTTTCAAAAGTTCTTATTCCTCTCTCACAAAGAATTATCTTTTCATTGCCCTCGCTTCTTATATATTCGGCAGCCAAAAGTAATTCTTCTACGGTAGAGCCCATATTTCTTTTAAGAAGGATATATTTATCAAGTTTCCCAAGCTCTCTTAAAAGAGAAAAATTCTGCATATTTCTTGCACCAACTTGAATCATATCCACATCCTTAAACAGGTCTATATCTCTTATATCTACAACTTCACTGACCGTTGGTAACCCGAAATTTTTTCCTGCTTCAACAAGATATGAAACTGCTTTTGCACCCAGCCCCTGAAATGTATATGGAGATGTTCTCGGTTTAAATGCTCCCCCTCGAAGTATGTTAGCACCGGATTTTTTGACCTCTTGCGCAATATCCATTATGTGTTCTTTCGACTCGATTGAACAGGGACCTGCAATTAAAATGGCTTGGTTTGAATTAATAATTTCTTCTATTTTTCCCATTATTTTTCATATTGTACCAATGAGAAGGTTTCAAATTCATCCAACATTTTCATTCCTTCCAAACTTGTTAATTCCACCAAAAATCCCACTCCGGCAACCTCGGCTCCCGCCTTTGTTATAAGATTTGCAGCCGCCTTTGCGGTACCTCCGGTAGCTAATAAGTCGTCCACCAATAGTACTCTGTCTCCTTTTTTCAATACATCAGCATCCATCTCAATTTCATTTTGTCCATATTCCAAATCATAGCTTTCTCTTATTATATTTCCTGGCAATTTTCCCGGTTTTCTTACAGGAATAAATCCCTTTCCCAGTTTTATTGCCATTGGAGTTCCAACAATAAATCCTCTCGCTTCAATTCCGGCTATATAATCAAATTCTAAGTCTTTTACTCTATCGCACATCTGATCAATCATCTCTGCAAGTGCATCCTTATCTTTCAATAGAGTTGTAATATCCTTAAAACTAATCCCTTCTTTTGGAAAATTTTCGATAATTCTGATTTTAGATTTTAAATCCATACTTTCCTCCGCTAATCTGAAAACATATTCTATTATATTATATCACAAAATAGTTGAATCATAGAAAGTCATTAACACAATACAATAAATATTTTAAAAATTGCGACAAAATCATATATAAAAAATAGAAATATGGCATCACACCACATTTCTATTTCTCTGCGTAAATATTAACCTTTGTAATATGAGGTCTGTTAAATACCCTCTTAACAAATGCAAAGTTATTTCCAAGCCCTCTGCTGTTAATCATTGTAGTAGATTGTTTTTTAAATACTCCGCCCGCATATTTGGCGAAAAAACCCTGTTCAGCCGCAAATAATCCCCTGCCGAATATTTGCACATATCCACCGTGAGCATGTCCTGAAAAAACATAATCTACTCCGCTTTCAACATACATGTCAAAAAACTCAGGTCTGTGAGACAGCAAGATTTTAAAATCCGACTTGGCATCCCTTAGAAGTCTTGAAAGATTACTTTCGAGAACTGCTTTCTCATCTATATCCTTTACTTTTTTCAGATTTTTATATTCTCTGGGATCATCAAGCCCTATTACAGATAATTTATTTCCCTGTATTTCTATTTCCAAAATTTGATTTTGAAGGACTGAGACCCCCAGCCTTTCCATTTCAGATTTGAATGCTCCGTAATTCTCTATTCCTTTTTCGTGGTTGCCTCGGATGTAAATCTTAGGTATATCCCTCAAATTTTCTATCAATTTTAACGGGTTTTCAGTATTTTTAAGTCTTCTGTCCACCAAATCTCCCGTCAAAAGTATCAAATCAATATCACCGGGAATCAATTTTATTAACCTTTTTTGATTATGTCCGAATAATTTACTGTGCAAATCGGAAATATGAAGTATGGTTATCTTTTTACATGCTTTTTTTGAGTATAAATTTATCTCTTCCAGTATCGGATTTTCATTCTCATAAATTACATATATAAAAAATGCCGTCGCCAACAAAAATATTACAATAATCCACTCCATATCAGTTTTCCAATAATTTTTTAGGATCGAAATCCACTTGAATCGTAGAACATGTTAAATTGTTTTTCTTGACTAAATCATTAATTTCGTCTTTTATTCTCTCATGTTCAACAACTGAGTCGTTATCTGTAAATATCGTAACTGCAAAATTATTTTTTTCGCCGTCAAGTGACCAATAATGTAAATGAGATATTCCGTGGACATTTTCAATACTCAAAATCTCCCTCTTGAGTTCCTCAATATTTACTCCTTCAGGAACGACTTCCAAAAATATTTTTACGGTTGACAAAAATAGTGGAATACTCGATTTTAAAATAAATCCCGCTATAAAAATGGAGACTATTGAGTCCAAAATATACCAAGGCTTATATCTTAAAATTATACTCATCACAAGTATCGCAATCCATCCGAGCATATCTTCCAACATGTGCAGGTTCATACTTTTTTCATTTTTAGAAGATGAATCTCTTAAAACCCAAGCTGCAAGTCCGTTCACTCCGATGGCAACTATCGCCATCCAAAACATTCCTTCATATGAAACTTCTTCGGGATTAATCAATCTCGGAACGGATTCAATTACAACCAGTGTCGAACCCACTATCAAAATAATATTTGTTATTAATGCCCCCACTAAAGAATATCTTCTCTTTCCAAATGTATATTCAGAATCGGCATGCTTCATGCTGATTTTTTCGAAATACCACGCAACCCCCATGCTTGAAGCATCTCCCAAATCATGCACCGCATCGGACATTATCGCCGTCGAGTTGAATATGCTTCCAAAAACAAATTCCGCTATTGAAAAACATAAGTTCAACAAAAATACTATCCCGATGTTTTTTGAACTGCTCCCGTGAGAATGATGATGGTGATGATGCCCATGGTGATGTCCGTGATGATGCCCGTGGTCATGATGGTGGTGGTGTTTATGATCATGATGATGACCATGGTCATGGTGTTCTGCAACACAACAATCTCCGTGATTATGATGATCGTGTTCATAGCATTCATCTTCATGCTCATGATCACAACAACAATCATCCTCGTCCAAAAAGAATATTTTTTCAGCTTTAAGTATGGTCTTTACATCCTCCTCAACAAATTCAGGAAAAATAATTTTGTTTTCTTCCTTGTCATATACAATTTCCTGTCCTGTTTTTGCGCTCAATTTTTTTAACAATTCCTCTTCACATTCAGGACAGTGAATTTTTGAAATTTTTTTTTCGCTCATGTCATACCCTCATTTTTTTCCATTTACCCAATTTATAGTAATAGTATAATATGACAAAATCAGCAACTTCCGCCATGATAAAGGTAAACCAAATCGCATTTATTTCCAATTCTAAAATATTTACAAACAAGAATAATGCAGGAACCTGAACCCCCCATCGAGCTATTATAGAAGCCACCAATAAAGGTTTATTATATCCCGAACCTATAAATACTACCGCTCTTCCAAATATGAATGCCGAAATAATTAATGCGGGTCCTACAATTCTTATCATAGAAACCCCTAATTCTATTACTTCAGCATCTTTTATAAATGTTCCCATCAAATATCTCGGAAACATAAATGCAAATCCTACCAAAAATGACAGAAACGCCACACTGTTGTAAGAAGATGCCTTCGCCACCAATTGAGCCTTTTCGACATCATCCTTACCTAAATACTGTCCTATGAGAGTGGAACCTCCCATCAAAAAACCATAAACCGGCATAAAAGCTATAGCAAATAATTTTGAACCTATTCCCGCCGCAGATACGGCAACCGTTCCGTAGGCAGTGATAAATTTCATCAATACCGCCATTGAAAAATTTCTAAAAAGCCCTTCTATTCCGCTTGGAAGTCCGATTTTCAAAAAATCTAAAGCAATATCCCAATTTGTCTTAAATATATTTTTATATTCGGGTGCAAGATATCTGGGCAATTTTTTGAGATGAATTATTCCCAATATGATAGTAGTCATTATGGAAATATTGGTAGCCAATGCCGCTCCGAAAATTCCCATTCCGAAACCTGAAAAATTCATGCCCAAAATATTGAATTTATCAAACATAAATATCGGATCCAATATCAAATTCATCAATGTGGAAACAACCATAATCTTCATAGGCGTTTTGGAATCGCCCGTTGCTCTGATAATGGTATTTATTGAATATGAAAGAAACAGCGCCGGCATAAACACGGTTCTTGCAACTCCATATTTCATTGCTAAATTTGTAGAAAACGAATCATTTAAGAAAAACATCATCAACGGTTTTTGTATTAACAACAAAATCAATCCCGTCAATATACCCATCAGGGATTTAAATCCGAAATTTTGCTCCGAGATATATCGATATCTCCTGTAGTCATTTTTTCCATACGCCTGAGACAGCATAGATACTGATGAACTTGCGATGATATCGTTAGTGACCGCAAATAACCAAAATATTACGGAATAAATTGTGATAGCGGCGGTAGCTTCTTTTGAAATTTGTCCAACCCACGCAATATCCACAATGTCATAAATGCTTTGCAATGCTATGGATATCATGGTAGGATACGAAATCTTCCAAAGATTTTTACTCTCAACTCTGTATTCTTTTAATTTTAACAAATCTTACCTCTCACCAAATCAAGCAGAATATCCTTTTCAACTTGATTTCTAATCCTGTTTCCCTTTATAAGCTCAATCAATTCCAAGGCTAAAAGAACCGCAGTAGCAGGTCCTCGTGATGTAATGACATTTTCGCACACTACTACAAGATCTTCGCCGTATTCTCCCAAGTTTGGAATTTTTTCCTCAAAGCTCGGGTATGAAGTAATCTTCTTATCTTTTATTATATCAGATTTTCCAAAAACAATCGGACCTGCACATATTGATGCGAGAGCTCTTCCTCTTTTATCAAGATATTTAACCAATTCTACAACTTTGGCATCATTACTTAAATCTTCAGCAGCAGGCATTCCGCCCGGGATAAACAATAATTCAACTTCTTCAAAATCTAAATTTTCAAAAAGCATATCCGCCAAAATTTTGATTTGATGACTTCCCGTAACCTCTAAATCTCTTTCCATGGACACTGTTTTTACCGATATGTCCGCTCTTCTTAAGTAATCAACAACAGTTAATGCTTCAACCTCTTCGAAGCCGTTTTTAAGTAATACATATGTCTTCATATCACACCTCGCTTTTGAACATTATATCATAAAAAAGGGAGAAGCAATCCACTTCTCCTATGTACATTTGAGCCCAACCGATAACATCAGTGCCTGATCCACCTTGACCATTGTATCCTCATTAAAACTTCCAACTTTGTCCCGTAACCTCTTTTTATCTATAGTTCTAACCTGTTCCATTAAAACGACAGAGTTTTTGGGCAACCCTATATTCGGGTCAATACTAACATGCGTAGGCAGTTTGGTTTTATTTGTTTGAGATGTGATGGCTGCAATTATTACCGTTGGACTATACTTATTCCCCATGTCATTTTGAACAATTAATACCGGCCTTACACCTCCTTGTTCCGATCCAACAACGGGACTAAGATCTGCATAAAACACATCACCACGCTTAACTTTCATTGATCCACTCCCTTTAATTATGAAACAATTATATAATATTAGTCAAGTTTCTGTCAATTTTATAGTTCTTATATCCACTCTCTTTTAACTCGTTTGGAAATAGATGTTAAAATCTCATACGAAATGGTATTTGCCCACTTAGCCACTTGATTAACATCAATGTACTCTCCCTCGGAACTGCCTATTAAGGTCACATCATCATTTGCTTCAACATCAATTCCGGTCACATCAACCATCATCTGATCCATTGTAATATTACCCAAAATTCGAGCTTTTTTACCTTTTATCAACACATATCCTATATTTGAAAGGCCTCGCTTATATCCATCGGCATAACCGATTGCAAGAGTTGCAATCTTCATTCTTTTATCACAAATAAAAGTCCTTCCGTAAGATATGCTTTCTCCTTTTTCAAGAAATTTAATTTTTGAAATTTTGGTTTTCCATTCAAATGTAGGTTCCAGCCCTATGTTACAACTTTTTTCAACATACTCGGACGGATATACTCCATGTAAAGAAATTCCCGACCTGACCATATTGTAACAAAAACCGTGCTTTATTATTCCGGCATCGTTTGAAAGATGAATTCTCATGCCGTCGGTCAAATTTCCAAGCTTGTCAATTACATAATCGAATTTTGACTTTTGAATCAATGTGTAAGAATCATCTTCTTCATCCGCAGTTGCAAAATGTGAAAAAACTCCGTCCACTTGAAGATTTTGTAACTCAAATATACTTTTTATGTTTTTCAAATCTTCATGCGTTGTCGAAAATCCAATTCTTCCATGCCCCGTATCTATTTTGATGTGAACCCTTATTTTTCCTCCTTCCAATACGGAATTAATCTTTTTCGCCATATCAATATCATATATCGTAAGCATAATATTATTCTCATAAGCTATTGATATATCTTCGGGATGAATATAGCCCAAAACCAAAATATCCTTCTTGGTTCCCGATTTCCTAAGTTCTATAGCTTCCTCGATATTTGCAACACAGTATCCCGATACAATTGGATCCATATGCCTTACAAATTCAACGGCACCCATCCCGTATGCATCCGCCTTAATAACCGCAAAAAACTCTGAATTCGGGCATTTCGACTTAAGTATTTCTATATTTCTATTAACTTTTTTTGAATCGACTATCAGTCTGTTCGTATTGCTCATTTTCTCAATATTTTTATCGCCTCGGATATATTTTCAATTATATCTCTTGCAATAACAGAATCCTTTCCAATTTTTTTTCCTGAAATTTCACCTGAAACACCGTGAATATATACAGCCAATTTTGCGGAGTTCAAGTTTGGTTTTTTAGCCAAGAATGATGCCAACATCCCGGACAATACATCTCCGGCTCCCGCAGTTGCCAAAGAATCATCTCCGGAGTTGTTCACATACATTTCATCTCTGTTTACAACTATAGTTTTATTTCCTTTTAATACTAAATTAACCCCGAATTTTTTTACAAAATTCTTTGCAGTTTCTTCTCTGTTGTTTTTGATATACTCCAAGTCACAACCCGAAATTCTCGAGAACTCCATCTCATGAGGAGTTAAGTATATGTTCTTCCTGTTCTTTAAAATTTCAATTTTTTCCACAAGACAATTTATCCCGTCGGCATCAATTACAATCGGTCCTTCAAAGTTTTCAATTACCGTTTCCAACATTCTAAACGAATTTTCTCCGGTTCCCATTCCCATCCCGATAGCCACGGAATCCATGTTTTTAAGATGATTTAATAATTTTTTTTCAGAAAAATTTCCAAAAAACTTTTCTCCGTCATCATCAACACTTAAAACAATCTGTTCATAAGTCCTGCTTTGTACTGAGTCCGCAAAAATGCTTGGAGGCAAAACATATACAAGTCCGGTTCCACATCTTAGTGCCGCCATAGACGACATTAAAATTGAACCCGTAAGCCCGAAACTTCCTCCTATAATCAAAACCTTTCCATAATCACCCTTATGAAAATCAATTCTTCTCAAGGGCAAAAACTCCTTAAACATCTCATCAGTTACAAATATGCCTTCCCTTGTTTCACATACGGAAATTGCGTATCCTCCGTCATGAGAAATACTGAGATCAAAGCTTCCAATATCTCTGTTTTTCATCAATCTACTCATTGAATTGTTTTTTATATTTACAAAAGGCACTCCTTTGTCGTGCAATATTTCTACATCTCTAAGAGAAATTTCAGTGGAAATTCCTATTCCTAAAGCCTTTAATACCGCTTCTTTTGCCGATATCAGACCCGCAATGGTATTGTGTGAAAATTTTTTTGAATAAATATATTTTATTTCACTTTCAGAAAAAAATCTATTCAAAAAATTCTTTCTTTTCAGAAGTTTTTCAACCCGTTTAACTTCAAATATATCAATTCCTATCATGATTTCCTCAATTTATCAAATATTTCAGATACCTCACTCATGAGCTTTTTCACATCCAATTTACAATGTCGTTTATTCTCATATAATATTTTTCCGTCGACAATTGTGGTATCTACATCATTTCCACAGGTTGAGTAAACCATCGATGCTACCACATCAGTATTTGGAGTATGTCTGATATTATCCAAATCAACAATTATTAAATCCGCCAAATATCCCTTCTTAATCCTGCCCAACTCTCGTTCCATTCCGATAGCCTTGGCTCCGTTAATCGTTGCCATTTCTATTACGGTTTTCGCATTTAGGACTTTCGGATTTAAGGTACTTCCCTTGGCTATAAGGGAAGCCAATTTCATCTCTTCAAACATATCTAAAACATTATTGGAAGAAACTCCGTCCGTTCCGAGAGCGACATTTATCTCCATATCCAATAATTCTTGTGCTCTCATAAAGCCTGAAGCCAATTTCATATTGGACGCCGGGTTATGAACCATGGTCATCCCGGTAGTTTTAGCTATTTCAATTTCTTTTTCGCTCAGCCAAACACAGTGAGCGGCAATAGTTTTCTCATCAATCATTCCCAAACTGTGAGCATACTCAAGAGGAGAAAAACCGTTTTCCCGAATCGAATTTTCAACCTCCATTTGAGACTCATTTAAATGTATGTGAATTCCTACATCTAAATTTTTAGCTAATTCGCTTTCCCGGATGAGCTCTTCCCTGCTATTCGTATAAACGGCATGAGGCGCAATCATTACTTTAATTTTTCCATCGGCTGAGTTATGCCATCTTTTATAAAAATCCGTCTCTTTTTCCAAGGTGTTTTGGTCAGGATGAATCAACCCCTTTGTTAAAACGGCTCTAAGTCCGTATTTTTCAACAGATTCCGCAACTTCATCCATCTTCAGATACATGTCCACAAATGTGGTTGTTCCCGTTTCTATCATCTCCGCAATCGCCAATTCAGAGGATGTTTTTATATCCTCTGAAGACAATTTTTTCTCCATAGGCCAGATAAATTCTCTCAACCATGTTTCCAAACTTACATCATTTCCGTAATTTCTAAAAACGCTCATCCCTATATGAGTGTGCGCATTTATCAGTCCGGGCATGCACACTTTTCCTTTTCCGTCAATAATTTTTTCAGGATTGAAATCGTCCAATCTACCGCCTACATGATAAATTCTATTTCCCTCAATATATACATTTGAATTTTCCAATATATCGAAATCTTCATTTACCGTAATTACAATAATGTCCTTTATCCAAATTCTCATTATTTTTCCTATACTCTCAATTTTTTATCATCTCTGTACACTTCGTCGATTATGGCGGAACCTAAACAAATATCTCCGTCATAAAGAACCGCGGCCTGTCCGGGAGTGACTGCCTTAACATGATTGTAAGTTATCTCTACATGTGTATCATCCAAAAATCTAACATGCACAGGTATATCTTTTTGTCTGTACCTGAATTTTGCGACACAATCAAATTCCTTTTCCAAAGTCCCGTTCAATGTTGTTGAAAATTCGGAGGCTAAGAGACGATTTGAAAAAAGTTCCTCATTGTCCTCCCCCTGACAAACAAGCAATTGATTTTTCTCCAGATCCTTTCCATATACAAACCAAGCTTCGCCTTCTCCGCCTATACCCAAACCTCTCCTTTGACCTATAGTATGATACATAAGACCATAATGTTCGCCCAATTTATTTCCGCTCGGATCCACGATGTCCCCCGGTTTTGCAGGAAGATAATTTGATAAAAATTCTTTAAAATTTCTTTCTCCGATAAAACAAATTCCCGTTGAATCCTTTTTATTTGCAGTTGCCAAATCATATTTTTTAGCTATTTCTCTAACCTCTCCCTTGTTCAATTCACCGATCGGAAACAGGACATCTTTAATTTGTTCCTGAGATAACTGACTCAAAAAGTAAGTCTGATCTTTATTTTGGTCAACACCTCTAAGCATTGTAACGGAGCCGTCTTCCTCTCTTTTAATCCTCGCATAATGTCCCGTTGCAATATAATCGGCTCCGAGACTCATCGCAAAATTTAGAAATGCTTTAAATTTTATCTCCTTGTTACACATTATATCCGGATTAGGTGTTCTTCCCTTCCTGTATTCATCCAAGAAATAAGTAAATACTCTGTCATAATATTCCTTTTCAAAATTTATCGAATAGTAAGGAATTCCGATTTGCTCACAAATCTTAATCGCATCTTTAAAATCTTCTTCGGCGGTACAAAAGCCGTTTTCATCGGTATCATCCCAATTTTTCATAAAAATACCCGTGACATCATATCCCTCTTGTTTCAGTAAGAGAGCGGCAACCGATGAATCAACTCCTCCGCTTATCCCGACTATTACCTTCGTATCTTTCTTCTCTTTCATATTAACCTCTTAACCCCTTCAGTATAACCATTATCCTGTCAATCTCTTCTCGTGTATTGGTGAATCCGAAACTGAATCTGATAGAATGTCTCGCTCTTTCCTCATCATACATATCGGTTATTACATGACTGGGCTCTATATTCCCCGCGGTACATGCAGAACCCGCAGATAATGAAACATTTCTCATGTCCATGTACATTAACAAAAAGTCACTTTTATATTTTGGAAAAAACACATTTACTATATGATTAACACTTTTTTCTCCGTTTATCTCATATTCGATTCCCGATTTTTTTAATTGTTCCAAGAAATATCTTTTTATATCGGAAATTTTTTCCTGTTCTTCCCTACATGGTTCTATTGATTTCGCCATGCTTACAGCTCCCATTGTAAAAGATGTACCGGCCCTTCTCTTGTGTTCCTGATCCCCTCCATAAATCAGGCTTTCTATTTTTTCCCTGACATACAGAACTCCGAAACCGTTTAATCCTCCAATCTTATGCCCCGATAAACTCAGAGAATCACAGTGAATTTTTTCAACATCTATATCAATATGACAGAATGCCTGAACCGCATCTACATGAAACCAAATGTTTTTTTCTTTAAGCACTGCCCCGAGTTTCTCAACATCTTGGATAACTCCGGTTTCGTTATTTACATACATAAGACAGACCAATTTTGTATCTTCATCTATGCTTTCAATAATTTTTTCAACATTTACCCTTCCATCTCTCTCGCAATCAATCAAAACTACCCTGCTCTCGACTCCTTTGAGAGGTTCAAGAATAGAGGGGTGCTCTATTTTGGAGGATATAATCTTATAATCTTTATGATCAAAATTTTTTATTATGGTATTATTCGCCTCGCTGGCTCCGCTTGTAAATACAATATTGTGAGACTTTGCTCCAATGCTTTCGGCAATTTTATCTCTCGCATCTTCAAGATGCTTTCTGGCCTCTCTACCGTACGCATGAAGACTTTCAGGATTACCGTCATATCTTTCCATATTTTTAAAAATTTCCTCTACAATATCTTTTCTCTTCAAAGATGTAGCGGAATAATCTAAATAAATCATATAATCACCCACTTATAGTATACTACATTATATGACTTTGCTAAAAAAAACTACAGCCAAGTCACACATAATAATAAATGAGCGATTAACGAATTAACCGCTCACAACTTTATCCGCTTATATTTTTAAGCCCCTCAACCATATTCATCTTTGAAATTTTTCTCGTTTGAACCAATTGCACTAAAATATACAGAACTATACCCATAGCTATTGTAAAAGGATAAATATGCAGAGGAATAAAAGGTTCGATATAGGCATCAAGCTTTCTCATTGAAATGGTCAAAAATTTCTTCAAGGAAAAATCTAAAACCGGAGTTACAATCAACAAGAAAACTATTACACAAGTCCTCACCGAATCCAAATATATCTTTGAAATCTCACGACTCTCAAAGCCAAATATTTTCAAATATGAAATTTGAGTCTTTGATTTTTCCACTATGATTTTACTCAAAACATAAATAATTATTAGATAAAAACATGATGTAAGAATTAGAATCATTTTACTGACTCCGTTAAATATTCCCAAAAAATTCTTAATGTTTTTATCTACGGTTTGCTTGTCAATAACGGATAACAATATATCTTTATCTATTTCTATATCCTGATCTGATAAATACACATTGAAATATCCCTCTTCTAACTCCAATATATCTTGGATATACCTGATGGGCATATAGGCAAAGGGCGAAGAAATTTCATTTATTATCCCCCTGACTTCCAACTTATGAGTATTTGAAGAATACGGCACCTTCACATTTACCACATCTCCGATGTGTAAATTATTTTTCGCTGAGAAACCCTTGGATATAATCATCTGATTTTCCTGTAAGTCATCTATATTGCCCAAATCATTGTACTTTGTTCCCTTTTCGAGTCCATAAAATGAGATTCTTTTCTTATTTCCCTCACCGACATCAAATGATGCAATAATAGCTTTTTTATAATCATTTGTATTTAGCGGTTTAGGTATTTTTACAATTTTAGCATAATTATAAAGCATCTCATTTCTAAGATTGTCGGCATAATGAGCAAATATCGGTTCGAAAGACAAACCGAATATCAGCAAGACATTTGATATAAACAAACCAAATAGTAATGTGAAAACATTCAATTTATTATCCAACAAAACCCTGATTTTAAATCTGGTGATAAATTTTCTATTCCCGAGATCTATATTTCTTCTATTTTTATTTCTTGACAATTCTCCTCTCAAAAATCTCAAAGGTCTGATTCTCAACCTGATCAACAGAGATATCAGGTTTGCACCTATGATTATTACCAATGGAATAAGTGTTGTAAGCACGAAAGCTCTCATGCTGAAATATGGAATAAAGGGCGGCATACTGTAAGTTTTATAATAAATTCCCGTATAAAGATCATATAATTTCGCATAAGAAAGAATATTACCGATCAGTGAAGCGACTACGGACACCGACAACGGAATAAATAAATAATGTCTTATCAACTCCCATTTGCCGAATCCTGAAGCAAGGAGAGTCCCTATAACCGGCGCTTCCTCCTCAATAAGCGAATTCGCCTGAATAACAAATATAAATGCTAATGCAATTATTATTATAACCATCATTACCATCATCATAGGAGTATCCCCGCCCATGTCATCTATTAAATATGTAATTGTTCTGTTGTCAAACCTTATAATTCTGTCAAGGACTATATTGTTTTTGATTATTTTGCAAATTTCATCAAGTTTTTTATTGGATTCTTCTTGAGACAATTCTGTTTTATTATGATATGAATAACTCAGTACCACATTTTCATTGAAGTTTTTATCAAAGCTTGAATTTGATACCAAAGCGATTCCGAAAGCGCTCGGGTCCATAACCAAATCTGACCTGTTCTTTAATAAAGATGTATAATCCGGAGTGGAAATAAATCCGGAGATAAAGTATTTCTTCCCCTCGATTTTTATTTCATCCCCGATTTTTAGGGAATTTGAAATCGCATATGTTTTTGAAACAGCTATTTCATCATTCTTTTCCGGCTTTTTTCCTTCAAAATAGCTCGGTATGTTAATTTTGTCCCTGTCTTTAAACACTCTTAAGACTTTTTCACCTTCAACTTTTCCATTCACATAAAAATTTTCATATAAATCTATCTCTTCTTCCAATTTTTTTACTTCTTTTTCGTCAAGTTTTATCGCCACAGTAAACTGTCCATCTTCAACTTTGTTTTCCACGAGATTATCATAATACATTTTTTCAAGAGATCCCTGAGTGATAAAGTAAGATGAAGCTACAACTATCGTAAAAATAAATAATATAAATGTCGGAAGATATTTTCCCGGACTGTGAATGAACATCCTCAATATTCTCTTGTTAATAGGATTTTTCATTACCAACTCACCTCTGAAGCGGATATAATATCCTTGTTTTCAATCATTTCTTTAATTCTTCCGTCATGAAGTTTCAAAATAATGTCACACATTTTGGATATTTGGGTATTATGTGTGGCAATAATTATTGTTGCGGTATAGTTTTCCCTCAATTTTTCTATTAATTTTAAAACCTCTTTTGCACTTTCATAATCCAATGCTCCTGTCGGCTCATCACATATCAAAAGTGAAGGATTTTTGATTAAAGCCCTTCCTATTGAAGTTCTCTGTGCCTGCCCTCCTGATATCTGATTTGGATATTTATTTGAATGTTCTTTAAGACCGAGTGATTCAATTACCTCATCCAAAGATAAAGGATTGTCCGAAAGATATTGCCCAACTTCAATATTTTCCTTAACAGTAAGATTATTTACCAAATTATAGAATTGAAATACAAATCCCAAATTTTTCCTTCTGTACTTTGATACTTCCTTAATGTTCATCTTCTCCAAAAAATAGCCGTTTACTTGAACAGTTCCTTCATCGATGTCTTCAATCCCCCCCAAGATATTCAACAGAGTTGATTTTCCCGAGCCTGAAGGTCCGAGTAAGCAAACCAGCTTTCCCTTTTCTATTTCCAAATTAATCCCTTTTAATACTTCTATTCTGTTTTTTCCTTCTCCATAAAACTTATGTAAATTATTAATTCTAATCATGGTTAATCACCTCTAACTCCATTATAGCACTAATTCTTTATGCATTACACTCATAAATAAATTTTATATGAAATTTCCGATGCTCCAATAATATTAAAAACCGCCTCAAATATAGAGGCGGTTCTTTTCTCATTTTCAATAATTGACTATTTTACCAATTCCATTAAGTAATCTTTTACTTCCAAGTCAACCTTATCGGTTAACTTTATTGATCCGTAATCTTGAGAGTTTGTAACTATAATCGGAGTAGTTGCAAGATATCCCTTATCCTTAACCAAGTTCAAGTCTACCTCTAAAAGTTTTTGACCGACTTTAACCTTATCTCCCGTTGAAACAAATGCTTCAAATCCTTCTCCCTTCAGATTTACCGTATCCATTCCAAAGTGAATAAGTATTTCGGCACCGGCATCACTCTTTAAGCCTACGGCATGTTTTGTACCGAATACAAGAGCTACTTCTCCGTTCACAGGAGAATAAACAACTCCCTCTTCAGGTTCTATCGCTATGCCGTCACCCATCATTTTAGATGCAAAAGCCTCATCCTTCAAATTTTCCAATCTTACCAGTTTACCCTTTATCGGCGTATAAACTGTGTCCGATCCGGCAGCCTTATTCGGCTCTTGCTTCTTAACTTCTTCAGTTATTGTTATTTCTTCTTCATCAGACGGATTTTCCAAATATTCTTCAAGATTTGATTTAATTACGGAAACAACCGGCCCATAAATTATTTGTATTCCTCTTCCGCTGTCAACCACGCCCGCAGCTCCTGAAGCAGTCAACAAGTCTTTTCTTACAAGAGAAGGATCTTTTACCGTACATCTCAATCTTGTCGCACAACTGTCAACATCTTCGATATTTTTGTGACCTCCAAGCCCCATTGAAATCATCCTTGAAATTTGATCTGTAGAAGCAGACTTAGGCTTCATGCTGCCATCCTGCATATCCTGTCTTGTGTAAAGTTTTACCTCTTCTTCACCTCTTCCCGGAGTTTTCAAGTTAAACTTTTTAACCAAGAATGAGAATAACAGATAATAAACTACAAAATATCCTATTCCGACAATTACAACCCAGAACCAGCTTGTCTTGTCATTCCCTTGCAATATTCCGAATAATGTAAGGTCTATCAATCCCCCTGAGAATGTCATTCCGACACCGACTCCGAATATGTGCATAAGCATATACGCCGCTCCGGCAAAAATTGAATGTAACACATACAAGAAAGGTGCCACGAATAGGAATGTAAATTCTATCGGTTCAGTTATCCCTGTCAACATCGCTGTAAGCGCAGCCGAGAACAATAACCCTCCTGCAATCTTTCTGTTTTCAGGTTTTGCCATTTGATACATCGCAAGAGCGGCTCCAGGCAACCCGAATATCATAAGCGGAAACTTACCTGACATAAATCTCGTAGCTTCAACAGAGAATTTTGTAGTATTGGAATCCGCAAGTTGAGCAAAGAAGATATTTTGCGCCCCTTCGATAAGCACTCCGTTAACTTCCATTGATCCGCCTACTCCGGTTTGCCAGAACGGTAAATAAAATACATGATGAAGTCCAAACGGAATCAATATTCTTTCCATGAATCCATATAACCAGGTTCCCGCATATCCGGATCCTCTTACCAAATCTCCCACTTTATAAATTCCATTTTGAACAACAGGCCAAATATAGAACATCAAAATTCCGATAAACAAATAAACTATTGCTGAAATTATCGGTACGAATCTCGTTCCACCAAAAAATGAAAGAGATGTCGGCAATTGAATTTTATAATACTTATTATGTAGTGCAGCAACACCAAGTCCGACAATTATCCCTCCAAATACACCCATTTGTAAAGATTGAATTCCAACTACGGATGCAACCGTTCCTTCAAGCATGTTTTTAGCTCCGCCGTTTGCGGTAATCATCGCCCCGATAACCGAATGCATTACAAAAAATGATATCGCTCCCGCCAATGCCGCCGTTCCCTTTTCAGCCTTAGCCATACCTATCGCAACCCCGATAGCAAATATAATCGGTAAATTGCCGAATATTATGTCCCCGGCAGCCTTCATTATGTTCAAAAATTCATATAAAAACTTTCCTTCAGACAAAATTCCTTTCAAACCATAGGCTTCAATCATCGTTGCATTTGTGAAAGAACCCCCTATTCCCAAGAACAGCCCCGCCACCGGTAAGATGGCAATCGGTAGCATGAAAGATCTCCCTACCCTCTGTAAAACTTCAAAAAACTTATTATTTTTCATTTCCCTACCTTTCTTTTTTCCTTTAAATTTAGCAACATCTTCATAACATTATTACCCTCTAAAATATTTTTACAACAAAAGTTTAACGAAATATATTGTAAAATATTTTCCGGAAGAGAAAATTTGAATGCTTAAGCATTATCAAACTAAGATGACATCAATTACAAGCTCGCTATAGTTTGACTACCTCATAAAATTAAATACTTTTGTCAAGTATTGGATACATATTTTTTCAATTTTCATCCAATAACATTTGCTCATTATGTTACTATATATTTTTCAAAAAAACTGTCCGTCAATTTTCCAAACTATCCTAATCTTGTTCTTGTCATAAACATATATCTTTTCTATGACTTCATTGATTCATTCTGAAACAAACTATCCATTCTATACTGCCAAATAATTTAATATATAAATACTATGAATTTAGCTAGGATTAAAGCCCCTACCAATAAAACAGGAATAAAGATAATTCTCTTTTTAATTACATCTATAACACTAGGTATATATTCACTATCCTTGATACCTTTAATTTTTAAATTCTTGCTATTACTTGTCCATAAAATATCCATAACTATTCCATCAAAGATATTCCAAGATTGAAGAAAAATATTTAATTGAATAAATGCTTGTCTAAAATCATTGATTCCATTCCATGATCCAACAATTAATATCAAACTTCCAAACATTAAAACAATAAATAAAGAATAAAATATAATCTTATTTCTTTTAACTGTTTTATAATCTGTATAACCAAATTCAACAACCTTATCTATAACGGATTTAGGATAAAAATATATAATATTAATCGCATTACCTCTAAATGATAAAGCCACTAATAATGTGAATAATAAGCAATATAAAACTACTTGTATAAATAAGATACCCATTTTAAATCTTGCCTCCTTGCAGGCTTTTTTAATTTCTCCCATGCTAGCATCTTCTGTTGGCATTTTCAAATTTCCAATCCATTTTTTAATTTTATTTTAACTTCAACACCGGATTTTTCAAGAGGTTATTGATAAGGTCTTTATAAATCATATGATCGAACACTTCCGTTATGCTTGTGATTCCTTGCCCTGAATCTTTGCAAGACGCTCCACAATGATAAATTCGCTGATGTTCGGTATTCCAGTCGATAATAATGTATCTGTCATGAAACTCTCCACCGGATTTTTGGAATGTTATCTTTCTAAACGGATATTCTTGACAGAAATCCTGATATTCAAGGGTATGAAGTCCTTTGCCGATGTTATCGCTGAATATAATGCCTTCTATAGCTACATTTTCTTCCAACAATTCTTTTTCATAAAATTAGAAATTATAGATATATTCTCTCCTTCATAATACCTTACAAGTAAACTTTTGAATTCCGGCACTTCTTTTTCAGGAATAACCAAAACGCCTCCTCCATGAGATATTAAATAGTGATTCGCAAAAATAATAGATGCTCTCTTATTACCGTCAATGAAAACTTTAGTCTTCATACAATATAGACATAATTTGATTGCAACATCAATTACATCTCCATTTTCCTCAGTAAACTCTCGTATTTTGTCTTTAACATCACCTTCATTTGGTAACGGCGGTACATAGGAGGAACCTCCGATTGTTACAGGAACACCTCGAATGCGACCGCCTTCTGAAAAAAATCCTTCATTAACAAGCCTTGCAATATGGCTGAGGATGTAATAGTCTGATTTGCTTACTATTACATCCTTATCCAAAATAAACTCCCACGCATGTTTCAGATTTAAGATTTTCCGCACATCCGTTGCCGTCACGCCGAAAACTTTTCCATCATCTATGATTTCTTCTGTTTGTGGAAAAGATATCGCCACTCCCTCCAATACAGCCTGATCATAAATATTCACCTTCATATTTGCTCTTGCGAAGGAAATATTATTCATAACATCAACAGATAGTTGATCTTCTGAGTATCCTGCATCAGCAAGTTTCTTTTCTATGCGTCTAAGTTCTTTCCTTATTTCACGTATTTCTCTAGCGTTGCGAAGTAGTAAATTATAGAGTTCTTCGGTATATATTCCTACATATGTTGATGTCAATTTACCGGATACTCGCTTTCTAATGTATAAATATTTCCCATCGCCACGTTCTTTAATTTCAGGTGTACCATCATAGGACATCAAATTCAATCTAGCATGGAGATCGGCACGACTTCTGAGTAATTCTTGTATTTCGTTATATTTTATAGTCATTATTTCTACTCCTTTGGGGAATATTTTTGAAAAAGTTGTACCATTTTATTCCCCAAAACTCAATGCTTTATGGGGAACAAATATTATTTATATTCATAACATTTGTTCCCCCATCGATTTCTAAAACTCTATTTTTTTCATTCCAATTCAAATTTTATATCCTTTGTTCTCTCAGAATATCCAATATCTTTATGATAACTCATTCCACATTACAATGTAATAAACCTATAAACCGCTGCTCCTATCATCCGGTATTCCGTAAGGACTTAGTAGAAATTGAAAACAAAAATTTTTTAATGATCCATGTCATTTCATTCTTAACTTCCCACCAGAAAGGCTGATATATCGGCTTGAAATATTTTTACATCCCATAAAATCCTCCTTTTAGACTAGATTATTTAATTTTCACGATTTCTAAAATAAGGATACAGTGCTGAAAGCTCATATTTATCTAGCTTTCCTCTCTGTATCCCTATTATATCTGAAGCCCACCATTCTCAAACTGTTAACAAGTTCTAAATATCCCATCAATCGTTTGACTACCTTACAAAATTACACCATTCTCAAACGTTGTAACTAAATCCTTGATTCCATCTTCAGTTTGACTACCTTATAAAATTACACCATTCTCAAACAAGTGCTTTAGTTATTGAGTAAGATCCAAAGTTTGACTACCTTATAAAATTACACCATTCTCAAACAATTATTAGGACTAGAGCAACTTGCGAAAAGTTTGACTACCTTATAAAATTACACCATTCTCAAACTCTTTAGACTTATTAGTGTCCATATCATCAGTTTGACTACCTTATAAAATTACACCATTCTCAAACCTTGACAGTTAATATGTCAGTGTTTTGTTTGTTTGACTACCTTATAAAATTACACCATTCTCAAACAGAAAGACTTGAATTATATGCGAACATTCAGTTTGACTACCTTATAAAATTACACCATTCTCAAACCTCAAATTTTAAATTAAAGCTTAAAATTTTTATCAGAATATCACGCCACCACAACGCTGTAATTCTATAAAGTATATACTTATTGTATAATATTTTTCATTTTTATCAATTTATTTGACATAAATCCTGATCTATTATTGTCAGTTTTTCAAATGGCAAATTTTTTTTAACTGTATTCTCACACAAAATTAAATTTATTTTCCGATAATTACAGTGTTTATATAATTCTAATAGTTCAAATTCCTCAAGATATTCTTTTAAATGAAAGAAAATAAATATATGTATATTGAAAATATTACTTACTACATCAATATAATCACAAAGCATTTTCAAAAACTCTTTTTCGTCCGACTCTATTTTAATATCTACGGATTTTAATAATACATCAATATTGAAATCATCAAAAAATAAACTAAGTTCATAATTACTAATTAAATTATCCATATAAATAACTGTCTGATTCAAAATCCGCATAGTTTCTCCGTACATAGTTTCTGAATAAGCAAGATTTTTTAAATCTGAGTATACTTTTGACAACACTTTTTTACTGTTTATATTAATTCCTTCTACTGAAAATACCGGAAACACATACTTGTCAAAGCATACTTCCTCATAATCTTTTGAAAGATGTATTTTACTCTCATCTCTTTTTATTGTTTCTTTTATTTCATATATAAATTTTCTAAAACATTTTGGACTTTCTAGAACCAATACATTAACTTCATTTTCTTTTATTTCAATTGGATAATCGAACAAGGGGTAAGATAATAAAATCATAATATTACTAACCTTTCATCCGTATCAATCACTTCTTTTTTTGATTCTCCAATAATATACTCTATATTGTTATATTGTTTTTCTGTAACTACCAACAATTGTACCAAGCCCTCCTTAGGTTTGTTTTTTCTTATACTTTCTGAGATTAAATTTACAACAGTCGAATTCAAAGCCAACTTTGAATATACTGATTCTTGTACCATAATAAATCCATTTTTTATTAAAAACTTTCTAAATTTTCTGTATTCCCTCAACTCAAATGCTGTAGTTGAGGGCAAATCAAACATAACTATTATTCTCATAAATCTATAACTCATATATAAAATCTCATCAATGATACATCCTTTTCATTAAGCGCATCAAAAATACTCTTACAATATATTCGAATTGCATTATTTAAATACTGCCTTTTCCCATCAATTGTAACTTCTGAATTTAGAAGATTAACTAATCTTATTTTTTCATTAGTATCAAACTTATTGGGATTCATAAAATATACTAAACGATCCACTAATATCCTAAACGGCTCCATCAAATCAGACCCAAAATTAAACATATTGAATCTATTGTCATGAAATAGCCCCAATTGAGTTAGATATCCCGATGCTGTAATTTCACGATTAAAAGATGACAATATAATTCCATAACCATAATCTAAACAAGCATTGATAACATTATCCTGACTTCTCGAAAAATCTTTACCAAATAGAGCATTAAAATAGACTTTAGCCGCATGTCCTTCGCGATTTGATGCATCTTTAAATTCTAAATTATTAATATATTTATCCAATAATTCATATTCTGCTTTGCCTATCTCAATTAAGAATTTCTTTTGATTATTAATTTTTTCTCTAACAATTTCCGTCCAAATGAACCCCTTAATATTTTCATCCCATTGAATCTGTAATTTTATTTTTAATGATGTATCATGACACCCGTAATATGAAACATTTTCAAACAAAGGATTTCTTTTTTCATCACAAAAAATAACTTTGATTTTTCTCTTCGCAAGTTCTACCAAGAGTGCTGCAGTAACCGAGACTGCAGTACTCTCTATTATTAAAGTAGATATTTCTGAAAGATGAATTTTTGTAACTTCCTCTTTACGCACCACCAAATAATTCATTTTTAGGTCCAATTTTGCCCTAGTGGTTATTTCTACAACACGCCAACTCATAGTTTATTCAAATCCCATTTTTTTTCAAAAATTCCTGTAATCGACTGATTGATAATTAAGATTTTATCAGACCTGCTTAAATTGCTAGAATTTGAAAGCCTTCCCGAATCTCTAGCCCCTTTAATTAAGCTTAAATCCGTTAACGCCGGAGTGGTTCCGAACAGATTAAAAGCATTATAAATTAATTCGCATTGTTTTGGTAAGTCCAACGAAATGAAAATATCCCTACCTTTTTCGAACACTTCTAATTGTGCCGAAAGCTTAGTGTTATATATAGTATTCTTTAATTTATTAATAAATTCATCGTATATTATTAAATTTTCATCTGATGTTATTTTTTGGTGTTCTGTTATAGGAAAAATTTTGTTCTTTTGTCTATTTCTCTCAATATATTTCTCAATTTTCTTTGCATATGTGTATAAATAATCAGAAAACACAAGAGGCATAGCTCCTTTAAACACGATTCTTTTTCCAGTTCTCCCTGACAAATGCATTCTAAATCCGTTCACTTCAAATAACGTATTAATTTTAATCTTAGGTAATATAATTCTAACCTCTGATAGCTTTAATGTATTTTCGCAATAATTTATCAAATCGTTTTTTGTTTTAATCGAATTTGCTAAATTAATAGGAACAAAACTAAAACTTTTTTTAGTTTTTTTATTTTCTTTATGCTCTAACAAGAAAAAATACGCTCCCCCAACTTTATCATATGCCCCATATTTTTTAATCTGTAATAATCTTTGATCAGATATCTTTAATGGAAATTGACCTTGTCCAGCTTTTAATGGTTGTTGTTTGAAAAACTCTCCTTTCCTTGTGAATGCATATTTTGTAAACAAAATATTATTTTTTGCAACTTGTTTCTTTACATTATTCAAACTACAAGAATTTTTACTATCCCAGACAATTCTGCTACCTTTCTTAACTGTGAAATCAAACACTTTATTCAGACTGTATTCATGTCCTCTTTTAATAAAATTAAGTGGATTTGATGTAAATTTCTCATGATATACATTTCCAACAACTATATTTAAATAAGCGTCTTTAGCATGGTGAAAATCATTTACTAGTCTAGATTTCGTTATCTCATATTTATGTCTAAAATCAGATACATTTTCAGATTTAACATATACTATTTCCGATTTTGTAAAAATCTCTTTAAGTATATTTGCTATAGCCTTGGTTGATTGCCTAGTTTCTACTAATTGCCTCGCAATAAATCCACTTAGCTCATTATCAGAAAATGGAGTTTTTCTCATAAGACGATTATATTTTTCTTTAGTGATAAGTTCCTTTTTCAGTAAGGTTGACCAATGCTCTCTAGCTCCTTCTGAAATTATATCTTTAGGTATTGGATATTCATTTCCTTTTTTTGAATTCAGGCATTTTTTTACTAATACCATGTTTGAGTGTATGCTATCATCCTTTACTCTCGACTGTGGATATATATGATCAATATCATACAATGAATATAAATCATTTAAGTTAATTTTCTCATTGCTATACATGCACTTTCCTAACTGAGTATAGTACAGATAAAGACGATTATCTCTAAGATTACCTTCATCCTCTCTATTCAATTCTTCCAATAATTGTGCTTCGTATTCCTTGCTATTTTCAAGTAATTGTGATAGTCTTTCTTTTCTTGACGTCGTTCTCTTTCCCTTGAGATTTATACTATCACTACCTCTTGCCATTTCAATAAAAATTTTCTCAGGTTCATGCCCCATAATTTTATTAATTTCTTTGGATATCAATAATGTTCTCCAGATAGAACGCTTAACTGCCGGCGAAACATAAAGATCCTGCAACAATGAATATTGTATTCTATCTGAATTTGTTCCATTTTGTGAGTTTAGCAGACTAATGTTGTTCATAAAATCGTACTCATTTGATAATAACTGCATCAAATTGCAATCTGTTTCCCAAAGCATTGTTAAAATATTCTTATTTTTTTTGGTTTTCTTATCTATATGATAAATATCGGTTAAAAATTCCTTAGAAAATCTTCCCCAACCACTATATTTCAATTTTAATATATGGGAAATATCCTTTTCGTCTAAAACTTCTCCATATTCCCTATCTAAATATTGTTTTAAAAGAGTTTTTGTTTCACCGATAATGACAATTCTTTGAATAATTTTATCAATTTCGACTTCACTCAATTTTGATTCTTCCATTATTTCTTTAAAGTCTATAAGGGGTTTCAAATTTCCAATAATTTCTAGATCGATACCTGTGACATCAAAGTTTTGATTTTCAAACATCCCTTTACTAATAAAATAATTCTTTAGAGCTTTTATTGTTATTCTTTTTGGTTTATCTACATTTAAAAACAGATCTTTGTAAAGTGTATGTTTAACATTAATCGGCAATTTTTCACCATTTATGCGGATATTGTTTAATTGATTAAGTAAATTAAATTTACTATAAAGTATGGATTCCTTTGGTAATACATCCTTTCCTTTCAAATAAGTACATTTGTTGGTCATTCTTAAAATAAATTTTTCTGCACTTGTTTCCTTATCAACAACATCATCAAAATTCCATGGATATATCTTTTTCTCTTGCTTTTTTACAATCCACGAAAACTGAGAATGAGGATTAAGAGGACCTACATAATAAGGAATTCTAAAGATAAAAATACTTTTTATCTTTTGTACCGGTGTTAAACCCTCTTTATCTTTTATATTTAGAAATTTCAAATATTTTTGAGCATTCTCCAATATTTTTTCAAGTTCGTATAAATGTAATTGATGTGGGATAACTCCATTGTCTTTTGAGACTTGTTTTGGAAAAGCTTTATAGTCCTCCAATCTTTGAATCAACTCTTTTTCATCCGAATCCTGAGGTTTTATCTCTTTTATCTTTTTAAGCACATAAGAACAAAATTCTTTTTGTCCACACAACTTATTATCACTTCTACCTATGTATGCATTATAATTACTATCCTCAGTTTCATACTTAAAAATCTCTTTATACTCAGAAAATGCTTTATTTCTCTTTAAAAAGTTTTTTAATATTTTTATATCATGTTTATGATTGTCAAATATCTCTTTCTTAGCATCTGAAATATATGTTTTATCTTGTAAAATATTTGTTAAAACAGACCAATCATAAAGTGATTTCAATTTTTGAATTAAATACATTTTATCCTGCAAGATATCAGTCAACTTACCTTCATCAATTCCCTCAGAAAAACTTATTTTTGATATATCTTCATCTTCGAAATCTTTATTTCCAAATATTGCGGATAAAGCAACCTTGCTGCCAGATATTAGATCTGCAACCGCCTTTTTTTCTGTAGTATCAGCACACATCAAATCCTTTATTTTTTTCTTTTTCTCAGATACTCTCATATCTTTGTTTTTTAGTACATCTTTTATTTCATCGGATGACAATATTCCAAAATCGATTCCATAATCAGTCAATGTATTCAAAGTATCACTAAAAACACTTTCAAAGTTGCTAAAAGTATTGAAATCTTGACCTTCATATAAAAAATGCCCCCTATGCTTTACTATATGGTGTAATGCCAAGTAAACTAATCTTATATCATGAGGTTTTTCAGAATGGATTAAATCTGAACGTAAATGGTATATCGTTGGATATTTTTGATGAAAATCTTTGTCTGTAAATCCTTTGTCATAGAATAAAGTATTCTTTTGATTTATACTCTTATCTTCCGCCCAAAATTCACTATCCTTCAACCTTTCAAAAAAATCTTTGTCAACCTTCTGAATTTCATCAAAAAACAAGTCTGAAAGTAACGATATTCTGTCTTTTCTCCTTGCTACCATCCTCCTTGAACAACGAACCATTCTTCTTTCTTCAGCGGTCTTCCCTTCTTCAAATAAATGTACTCCCCACATTGACTTATTATTAAATTTAAGAATTTTATAATTCTCATCAGTAACTGCCCATCCTACAGAATTTGTACCAACATCCAAACCCAAATAGTACTTTCCAAACTCTTTTTTCATTTGACTTTCTCCCTTTTTTGTTATACAATTACCTCAATCTTATGACTACCTTATAAGATTACACCATGAGTTCAAATAAAAGTTTACTCAAATCGTCATTATTATGACTGCATAGTGTATGCGATAGGAACCTAATTATTTAGGTTCTTTTTTATTTCTAACTATATAATTTAATCTTTTAAATCTTTCTTTATCCAATATATTATATATTTTAAATCATTTAAATTTATTATCAAGTTAAATACATCTCGGTTCTTAGATTAATAAGAAAATAAAAAAAATACAAAAAACAATTTCCATATAAGAATTAATTTTCTATATGTATTCATGAAATACTTTAGAATTTTAAATCCTAATAATGTTAATTGTTTTTTGTAATTTCTTTACTTGCATGGTTATACTTTTGTATATACCTAAAATTGAAACATTTTAAATTACATCTAAAAAATAATTGTATATATTTTTAGCCCTTTCTACAAGCCTCCGGCTGCACATCAGCCCGCAGGCCAAAGCATTTTTCTTCCAGCCATTACATGAAAATGAATGTGGAATACGGACTGCCCACCGTCTTCACCGATATTGTTTACAATTCTATATCCGGTTTTGTCAAACCCTTTCTCTTTTGCAACTTTCCTGATTGCTGAAAAGATTCTGGAAATGATTTGATCATCTTCTTCGACCTCGTTATTTGAATTTATGTGTTTTTTTGGTACGAAAAGGATGTGATATGGGGCCTTGGGGTCAAGGTCGTTGAATGCAAACACATATTCGTCTTCATACACAACTTCTGTCGGGATTTCCTTATTTGCCAATTTACAAAAAATGCAGTCCATTTTAACCTCCTACTACAATTCCTTTTAATTCTTCTCCGTCTCTTTCAATTACTTTCACTTTTACAATTTGGTTTACAAGATCATAGTTTTTTTGAACATTTACACGAAGATAATTTGTCGAATAACCCGATGAGTACCTTTCATCATCAGACTCAAGTTCTATGAGCACAGAAAGCTCCTTGCCGATAAATGAATCCAAAAATCTGTCGGAAATAGAGCGTTCAAGTTCTGAAAGTTCATGGGCTCTTTTCTTTTTAACCTCGTTAAGTACTTGGTCGGGAAAATCGTAAGCCGGTGTCCCTTTCCTACGGGAAAAAGGAAACACATGAATTTTTGAAAATGTAATTCCTTTTACAAAATTCATAGTCTCTTCGTGAAGTTCCTCCGTTTCTCCAGGAAATCCGACAATTATATCCGTAGTTATTCCGGCATCAGGGAAATATTCTCTTATTAATCCGACTTTTTCTTTGTATTCCGCCGTTCTGTACTTTCTATTCATGGACTTAAGAATCGAATCCGATCCGCTTTGTAATGATAGATGAAAATGATCACATGCTTTATAGGTATTTTTAAGTCTTGTCAAAAAGTCATGTGAGATTATGCCCGGCTCTACAGAAGAAAGCCTTATTCTCTCAATTCCTTCAACCTCCGCAACATGCTCAATAACATCTATCAGCCTGAAATAGTCCTTTCCCTGATCTTTTCCATAAGACTCTACATGAATTCCCGTAAGAATTACCTCTTTATAGCCTTTTGCCGCAAGTTTTTTTGTTTCCTCAACTATATTTTCCATTTTTCTTGAGGAAATAGGTCCTCTCGCATATGGGATGATGCAATAAGTGCAAAACATATTACATCCCTCTTGGATCTTAAGATATGCCCTAGTCATATCTCTGTTCGTTGCGGAATCAAGTTCATCAAACTCCTGATTTTTTTTGATATTGTCAACAACATTTATGGTTTGATTAATTCTTTCAGCCTCGTCAAGAAGTTCTAATATTCTGGATCTATGCTTGGTTCCGACTATTACATCCACCCCTTCAAGTTCCGCAACCTCCTGAGGACTTACTTGAGAATAACAGCCGACAACGGCTATCTTTGCATTCGGATTTTTTCTCCTTGCCCTTGAAATTGTCTGTCTTGACTTCGCCGCCGCCTGACCGGTAACAGTACATGTGTTTATGACATATACATCTGCCGGCTCGTTATTTTCAACCTTTTTGTATCCGTTACTGTTAAACAACTCTTCCATGGCTTCAGATTCATATTGATTTACCTTACAACCAAGAGTCATTATTTTATACTTTTTCATCTAAATCTCCAATTTCATACTGTATTAACGCCGTCAAAACAATGGCGGCCGTCTCGGTACGCAAAATCCTTCTGCCAAGATTTACGACCTTCGCATTATGTTTCTTTAATTTTTTAACCTCTTCTTCAGAAAATCCGCCCTCAGGTCCGATAATTAAACTAATTTTCTTGTAATCCGTGTTAAGTGTTTTCTTTAAGCTTTGTCCATCATTTTCATAAGCCAAAATAGTCATCTCTCCCTCTATTTTTGAACACATTTCATCAAATGATACTGACGGGTTAATCTTCGGAATTCGATTTCGTTTAGATTGCTTTGAGGCACTTTCCGCAATCTCTACATATCTTGAAAGTTTTTTATCTTCCTTCTTTTTGTCCCATTTTACCACGGTTCTTGAACTGTTAAACGGAGTGATTTCCGAAACTCCCAACTCGCATGTTTTCTGAATAATCAATTCCAGCTTATCCGACTTCGGCAATCCTTGATAAAGATGTATATATACCTTCATGTCCGTATCCCGATGCTCACCGATAATTTTACATTTCCCGATTTCTTCCATATCAGCCAATACCGTAAATATGTTACCATCTATTACTATTTCAAATTTTTCATCCTCTTCAACTCTTAAAACCTTAAAAAGATGATGAGAATTTTTATCCGACAAATAGATGTAATCACCGTTTCGAGCTGAAACATCTTCAAAAAATCTATACATCTTTCCTCTCCGCAGTTATCAGATACCATTCATTTTTCTTAATTTTATCAACAACTTTGAAGCCATGTTCTTCAAGGGCATCTTCGACAATTTTTTCTCTTCCTTCCACAATTCCGGAAAGAATCATTCTTCCGCCTTCTTCCAAATATTTGTCAACATCGGATATCATCACAACCAATATTTCCGCTAAAATATTGGCAAATATGACATCAAACTTTCCGTCAACCTTCGAAAACAAGTCGCTGTAAAAAACTTCTATATTTTCAGTGTGATTTATTACGGAATTTTCTTTTGCAGATTCGATGGCAAGCTCGTCTATATCACAAGCCATAATTTTTTTGGCATTAAGCTTGCTGGATAGAATAGCCAAAATCCCCGTGCCGCACCCGATATCCAAGATCTTTTTATCGGTAAAATCATCATCTTCCACATATTCCATACACATTGATGTGGTCTCGTGAGTTCCGGTTCCGAATGCCATTTTAGGATCTATTTCAATAATGTACTTTTTATCATCTCTTACTTCTTCCCAACTCGGTTTCACTAAAATATTGTGCCCGATTGTAAAGCTCCTATATGATCTTTTCCATTCCTCTTCCCAATTTGAATTATCAATCAATAATTTTTCGAACTCAAAATTGGGGATACTATCTCTCAAAAACAAAATTAACCTCGTGGATTCAATAATTCCGGATTCGTCATCCGAAAAATATACTCCGTATCTTATTTTCCCATCATCCTCAAAATGCAAATCCGACACTTCCCACTTTGGCAGTTCCTTTATTATTTCCAATTTTTCAGCGGGATCATCCACCTCAAATCCAATGTTCTCAAAATTATATATATTGGACTGTATGAAATCATCCCATTTTCGATCTAAATAGAATTTAATTAATACAAAATTATCCATAGAACTTATTAAAATCAATTTTAAGAATAAAATTGATATCCTTTCATATTTTTTTTGTAAAATCTCTCATTATGATTTTATATGAAAAAAGCATATTTGAAAACATTTAGTAATTATTTCACAGTTTTAATAATGAACTGTTCTTCATCTGATACAAATATTTAATAAATAGTCAATAATTTAACATATTTACTTTACAAAATATTGTTAATCGTTTATCATTTATATTGTTAATCATATAACATTTGGAGGAAATCATGGTTAAAAAAGAAAAATTAACAGTAAAAGAAGAAATTAATCTGCTTGTAGAAAAAGCCAATATAGCTTTACAAGATATGATGAGTTTTGATCAGGAAAAAGTGAATGAAATTGTTCATGCGATGGTTATGGCGGGAATTGATAAACATATGGAACTTGCTAAAGCCGCCGTTGAAGAAACTCAAAGAGGAGTTTTTGAAGACAAATGTATCAAAAATCTGTTTGCAACGGAAACTGTATGGCATTCAATAAAATATAGCAAAACGGTGGGTGTAATTGAAAGAGATATGCAGACCGGAATTATAAAGGTTGCATCCCCCATAGGGGTTGTTTGCGGGGTTACACCGGTAACAAATCCCACTTCAACGGTAATGTTCAAAATAATTATTTCAATTATGACCAGAAATCCGATCATATTTTCGTTTCATCCGAGCGCACAAAAATGTTCTTCGTTGGCGGCAAAAACACTTTATGATGCCGCTCTTAAGGCGGGTGCTCCTAAAAATTGTATCCAGTGGGTTGAAAATCCTTCAATGGAGGCAACACATGAATTATTGCATCACGAAGGCGTATCTATAACTTTAGCTACCGGAGGAAATTCTATGGTAGCCGCCGCTTATTCAACCGGGAAGCCGGCATTGGGGGTAGGTGCCGGAAATGTACCCGCGTATTTTGAAAAAAGTACGGACATCAGAAGAGCGGTAAATGATTTAATCGTGTCCAAAACATTTGACAACGGTATGATTTGCGCTTCAGAACAGGCGGTAATATGTGATCAGGAAATCTATAAAGAAGTTAAAAAAGAGTTTACAAAAAACGGCGGTTATTTCGTGCCTAAAAATGAAATTATTAAATTGGAGGAAGCCGTTATAAATGATGACAAGAGCGGAGCGAGAGCACATATTGTCGGAAAATCCGCAATGGAAATCGCAAAATTAGCCGGTATTGAAGTCCCTGTAAATACAAAAGTACTGATTGCCGAAGTTGACTCGATAGGTCCTCAAAATCCTCTTACAAGAGAAAAGTTATCTCCTGTTTTAGCATTCATCAAATCCAATTCTTTGGAAGACGGATTTAAGAAATCAAAACAAATGCTTGAATTGAACGGAAAAGGACACTCCGCTTCAATCCATACTTTCGGAGGAAATAACGACATAATCGAAAGATTCGCGATGGAAATGGACGCTTGCAGAATTCTTGTTAACAGTCCGTCTTCAATAGGAGGTGTCGGAGATTTATACAACGAAATGACTCCTTCATTGACACTTGGATGCGGTTCTTACGGAAGAAACTCCATATGCGAGAATGTAACCGTAAAACATCTACTTAACATTAAAACGATTGCGAAGAGGAGAAATAATATGCAATGGCAAAAACTTCCTTCAAAACTATATTTTGAAAAGAATGCTATCAGATACTTGGAAAAAATGCCGAATGTAAATAGAGTTGTGATTGTAACCGATCCGGGAATGGTAAAGTTCGGTCTTTCAAACAGAATTTTTGAAATACTGGGAAGAAGGGCGAATGAAGTGAAAATCGAGATGTTCTCGGATGTAGAGCCAGACCCTACAACGGATACCGTTGAAAGAGGTCTCCTAAAAATTCGTGCATTTGAACCCGATACAATTATCGCACTTGGAGGAGGTTCCGCAATGGACGCCGCAAAAATGATGTGGCTTATGTATGAGAGACCTGAAGTTAACTTCTTTAACGCAAAACAAAAGTTTTTGGATATAAGAAAAAGAGCATATAAAATTCCCGATTTAGGAGAAAAATGTCAACTTGTATGTATTCCTACAACATCGGGAACAGGATCTGAAGTAACTCCTTTCGCGGTAATCACCGATTCAAAAACACATATTAAATATCCTATAGCGGATTACTCAATCACTCCGACAGTGGCAATTGTAGATCCTCAATTCACTTATACTTTACCAAAATCAATGGTTGCGGATACGGGTATGGATGTACTTACTCATGCAATTGAATCTTTCGTATCTGTAATGGCATCCGACTTTACCAGAGGACAAAGCTTGCAAGCCATCGAACTGATATTCAAGGAATTGAGAAATTCATACCACACTACATCTCATGCGTCAAAAGAAGCTGTTCACAATGCAGCTACAGTTGCTGGTATGGCATTCGCAAATGCGTTTTTGGGAATAAATCATTCAATCGCTCATAAAATAGGAGGAGAATTCGGAATACCTCACGGAAGAGCAAATGCTATTTTACTTCCACATGTCATAAGATACAACTCAAAGAATGACGGAAAAACTCAAATTTGGGCAAAATATGAATATTTCAGAGCTGATGAAGACTATGCAAAAATAGCAAAAATGCTTGAACTGAAGGGAAATTCTACAGAAGAACTTGTTGAAGCTCTTGTTCAAGAAATCATAAAATTGGCTAAAGATTTGGAAATGGATTTAAGTATAAAATCCCATGGTGTAAGCAGAGAAGAGTTTGCTGAAAAAGTCGACAGATTGGCTGAATTGGCTTATTTGGATCAATGTACGACAGCAAATCCTAAAGAGCCTCTTGTTGAAGAATTGAAAGAAATTCTATGGAAGGCATATGAAGGAGTATAAACTAAATATAAAAATAAAACGGGCATAAGTCCGTTTTATTTTTATCATCCGATGATAAAAGCCATATTTCTTTATAAAATAATCCGACTTCGCAGTTTACAAAAATAAATCCGCTTTCATTTATCGCGTAAGATCTTGAAAAATCTTGACAGCTGATAAAAAAAGAGACCTCACGGTCTCTAATTTACTAACCTAAAATTGATTGTAAGAACCAAATATGCTTTGTATATCCGGCGATATCGCCTTCCATATCTGCAACTAGTAGGAAATGTCCCGCTTCATCAGCCAATGATCTGATTTCAGTAGCAAGATCTTTCATCAACTCTAAATCCTTCTTTACTTCTTCAAGAACTTCCATAGTTGAAAACTTTTTAGATTCCAATTCTTTTACAGAAGCAAGCTCTGCATATTCTGATAATTTTACAGGAGGAAAAATTCCTTCCATCTTTAAAGCTTCTGCAATTGCGTCATATTTTTCAAAAAATTCATCATATAGTCCTTCTGTAAAATTGTGTAGTTGAACAAACTCCTGTCCTACCACATTCCAATGTAAATTGTGTAATTTCGGAACTAATACAAATGCATTAGCTAAATACTCTTTTCTTTTTTCTAATAAACTCATAATCCTCTCCTAATTTAACTTTAAAGTAATCTTTTTTATTACTCGGACTATATATATCCATTTATAAATTTACTAAACATTATTTTGATTTATTTAATTTTGTTTTGCAACTTTCATCATGATAGCACATTCAATTCTCTTTCGGAATAATGAACAACCATATTCATATACCCCTTTTATATCCCCCGTTGCATGATAGGAATTTGCGGCACAGCCTCCGGAACAGTACAATTTTGCCCAACAATCCGAACATTCCTCTCGGGAATAAACATTACACTGCCCAAACTTTTTGTGTAGGTCCGGTCTCTTTATGCCTTCCCATACATTCCCCATGCAAAATTCCTTGTCATTAACAAATTGGTGACATGGATAAAGCTCCCCATTAGGAGTTACTGCAAGATATTCCGTCCCCGAACCGCAACCAACTACTCTCTTGTGAATACAAGGTCCGTTTTCAAGATTTATCATATAGTGATAAAATGTGAAAGCTTTCCCTTCTCGCTCTCTACGAAGCATTTCTTTTGCCAATAATTCATATTGATCAAATAAAATAGGTAAATCTTCGTCTTTTAAGGCACTCGGTTCATTCGGATCGGATATTACGGGTTCCATGCTCAGTTGATCAAATCCAAGGTCAGCCATATGTAAAATGTCATTTGTAAAATCCGTATTGTAGTGGGTAAAAGTTCCTCTTATATAGTACCCCTCACCATTTCTTCTCTCAACAAGTTTTTGGAATTTCGGAACAATAACATCATAACTGCCTTTTCCCGAAATATTTTTACGAAACCTGTCGTTAACTGCCTTTCGACCGTCTAACGAAAGAACCACATTATGCATTTCCCTGTTTGAAAATTCTATAACATCATCATTTATCAAAATTCCGTTTGTCGTAAGAGTAAACCGAAAATTCTTATTATACTCCTTTTCCAAACTTCTCCCATATTCTACAAGTTTTTTGACTACATCCCAATTAAGAAGAGGTTCTCCTCCGAAAAAATCCACCTCTAAATTTCTCCTGTTACCTGAGTTTTTAACAAGAAAGTCCAGAGCTTGTTTTCCTACTTCATAGCTCATTATTGAATCTTTTCCCTGGTACCTTCCCTGTTTTGCAAAACAGTATTCACAAGCCAAATTACATGTATGGGCAACATGAAGACACATGGCTTTCACTACCGGATTTTCACTTATTTTGGGCTTAAAATCCCTATATAAATCTTCAGTAAATAACATTGAGTTCTTTTTTAAGTAGGTGATGTCATCATAACACTCTAAAATCTCTTCTTCTGATAAATTTAGTTTTATAAATCTGTTTTTTATCTCATTTAATACTTCTTCTTTTTTCATTTTGTCGTAAAGCGAAATCATTTCATACGCAACCTCATCTACCGCATGAATACTTCCGCTATACACGTCCAATACTATATTGTAACCATTTAATTTATATTGATGGATCATATTCCCTCCACGACAAAGGACCTCCGAACTTCGGCGGTCCCGTCATATGTACTATTAATGTTTTTCGCAGGGTTGATTTGCAACTCCACATGATGTTTTGCAGGCAGACTGACATGATGTTTGACATTCCCCGCACCCGCCGTCAGCTATACTGGCAAAAAGACTTCTTGTGTTCAAAGTTCTGATCCTACCGCTTTTGCCGGATTCACAGGGTTGATTCGCAACTCCACATGATGTTTTGCAAGCGGATTGACACGATGTTTGACACTCTCCACATCCTCCGTCAATCATAGAATCAATTAAACTTCTTGTTTCTAAAGTTTTAATTCTTGACATTTTATTCTCCTGTTTTTTGATAGTTATATTCTAATACTTATTTTATTTTTTATCAATACAAATAGATATTTTTTTCACGTCCGTAGAAAATGAATGAACAAGTTCTATTCCGCTGTCCGCATATAATTTCATATTATTTATAATATTATCATCCAAAACCTCACCCGGAACTACCAAGGGAATTCCGGGTGGGTATGCCCATATATATTCCGCACATATTTCTCCTTTTGCATTATCATAATCTACATAAATTCTTTCGGACTCCAAAGCTTCATTTATTGAAATACTCTTTTTAGGCATATTGTAATAAGATATATTATCTATGCTTTCCCTAGCAATATTCAACTTATCAATCTCAAGTAACGCCGATGATAATTTTTCAATGCTTTTAATGTCGTCACCCATACCCGTCATGGCAATACAATAATTAATCGATTCCATTTCCAACTCTATGGAATATTTGTCTCTGAGAATTCGGGATAATATATTTCCGCTAAGTATAGTATTCTTAAGGTATATTACAATTTTACTTTTATCAAATAGATTATCCTCTGTGAAAAGTATTTTTATATTTGTCAAATTAGCCGTAATAGCATAAAAATCTTTCAAAATTTTATGCCAATTTTCAAAATACTCTTTATTTTTAATCATCTCCAAACATAAATCGATTGAAGACATCAGAACATATGAAGGACTTGATGTCTGAAACATTTGCAAACCCTTTTGAAGTTTTTTTTGATCAATCATTCTGCCCTTTGTATGCAAAATTGCAGTTTGAGTAAGTGATGGCAAAGTTTTATGTAAACTTTGAACCACAACATCAGCATCACTTTCAACCGCACCGCCGGTAAAATATTTTGACAAACTCAAGTGTGCTCCATGTGCCTCATCAACTATCAATATTTTGCCATATCTATGACATACTTTTGATATCTCTGAAACATCCGAGATTATTCCCTCGTAAGTTGGACTGGTAATAATAACACTTTTTGCATCCATATTTTTAAGTATTTCATCTTCTATGCTTTCAGGTGACACCCTGGATAAAATCCCTGTTTCAAAGTCTATTTCAGGCATTACAAAAACAGTTTTCAAGTTAAAAATCTCAATAGCATGATATACTGATTTATGACAATTTCTGGCTACAATTATTTTAGAATTTCGACCGTTCGCAGCATATATGGCGGATAAAATCCCCCCTGTTGAGCCGTTAACAAGAAAATAGCTTTTGTCAACTCCCCATATTTTTGATGCCTCATCCATACTTTCTTTTAATATTCCGTCCGAATTATGCAAATCATCATAATTATGTATTTCCGTTATATCAATATCAAACGGAATACTTGCTTCATATTTTTCAAACAAAGCTAAATTCCTCTTATGTCCCGGCATATGCAAAGGAGTTTTATTAAGTTTTTTCAATTTATCAAGCAATGTTTCTCTTTTCATCTGTACCTCGAAGATATTTTACCATAAAAAAGCATACTGAATTTTTATAATCCATTGATTTTATTATATATTTTTTCGGCGATTTCGAATGTCTCCCTATCAAATAAAACCAAAAAAACCTCCATATCATTTTGGGATAAAAACTCTTTAATGGATCTCAAAGCAATTTCTATAGCCTCTCCTTTGGGATATGCAAAAATACCCGCTGAAATCAGAGGAAATGCGATTGATTTAATATCTTTACTTTTAGCTAAATTCAATGCACTCATATATGTTTTTTTAAGTATTATATCTTCTTTGAATTTTCCGTTCCTATATATCGGACCGACAGCATGTATAACATATTTCGCAGGAAGTTTAAAGCCTGATGTCAAGACCGCATCCCCCGTTTCACAATACCCTATTTTCCTACAGGCAGCTGATAAATCATTTTTCCCCGCAACTTCAAAAATTCTTCCACATACTCCTCCGCCTTCCCAAAGTCTTTCATTTGCCGCATTTACTATAGCATCAACTTTCAAATTGGTTATATCATCCCTCACTATGTATAAACTCATATTTTCCTCCTATAAATACATTTCATTAACTCCATACCCTATTTAATTAATTTTATACTTTTGAGTGAAAAATCTTAATTAAATACGAGTACCTCCGAGATAAAAAAGATGTTGACAAAAATGCATTTCAGATATATAGTAAGTAGTAAGTAATAAGTGGATAGTTTCCACAATATACCGGGAGGTAAATATGAAATTTTCTGAAAGATATGCCGTTCTTGCATTGAACGGACTTGAAAAAGATAGAATGACTCTGGTTAAAAAAGTGGCTCTTAGGGGTATAATTGCCTGCCAGCTCTTCGAAAATGAGGGAAAATTCCCCGATGTTAAAAGTGTTGTTAACAATTCCGGAAAACTTACAATTTTTGAGGATAATTTGGTCGGAAATATGATTTTGGAAAATAAAATACAGCTTAAAAACTCCATATTTTCCATTGATTATGTAAACCAGGATATCGGTCTGGAATTTAAAGAATACATCAGCGATTTTGACCTATATCAGGAAATCTCCGAACAATTCAAAATAGATTTGCTTGAAAATGAAATATATCAAGTATATGAAGTATTTCTGACTTGGGCACTCAGAGAAGCTGATTTGCTTTCATCTTTATTTTCGACAAAAGAATTGGAAACCATAGACCACAGAATTTCCGAATTTCATTCAAAAAAGAAAAATTCTTTCTACGACAAACATCTTCTAAATCCAATGGACAGATTAAGCCTATACTTCATAGGCAAGAAATACTCCTTATATGACAATTCTAAATTCAGGGGATTAAACTACATGATTCCGGCTGTTAACAGAAGAAAAGTTATTTTTGTCGAAAGTGAAGAATATTTGTCCGATTCAAAGGGAAGATTGGATTCTGTAATCAACAGACTGTTCGAAAAAAATATTGAGTTTGAGATAATATCTACGGGCAAAACGCCTTTGCTTAAAATTCAAAATAAATATTATCATGCTGTTCCTTCAGCCAGAAAATTGAATAAAATTAATATTACGGGAGTGGAACTAAGGCAGGTGTATAATTAATGGGCCGAAGACGAGATTTTGATACTATTAAAAATGCGGAAATCGTCACCATAGGTGAACTTGCCAGATTAACTAATCTTCGATATTCAACCCTTAAATTCTACACGGAAGAAAAAATGATTCCTTATGTTCAGGAAGAAGAGAATCTGACCAGAAGATACAATCGGGTAGAAGCGATATCAGTAATTTCAAAAATTGTAGATTTAAGAGCACAAGGTTTTTCAATCCCTGAAATCAAAGCAAAATTGGAGGAAAAATGATCAGTTACGATAATATATTTCAAAATATTTCACAAGAAAACTCAAAGAGCCGAAAAATTAATTATATTCTTAATTACTTTTTTGAAAAGAGAGAAATTCCCTCATCAATTCATGAAAAAAAATTAAACGGGGATCCCGAACAGTATGATTATTCAGTAAACCTGATAAGGGAAGCTATATATCAAAATAGTCATAGTGATGATGAAAAAATTTTATTCTGGGCGATAAAGCAGTCCAATCTTGAAAATGAAATTTTCGGAAAAAATGAAAGAGATGTTTTTAATAATCTTGTTATCAAACTTCTGATAAGTGACAATTTTTATAAAAAAATCAATTCAATATTTTAAAAATAGAAAAGTTTTGTGTATTCTGATTCAGCTTGATTAATAATTTATTACCGCGATGAGAATACACAAAACTTTTTCAGTATATTTATTTTTAAAAAGAATTTCATTAAATATTTGACATCATCTTAATTTATATTATTCAAAAAAGTCTTTTATCTTATCAAAAAATGACCTGCTTTGTTCTTTGACATCCTCGCCGGAAATTTCGGCAAATTCTTTCAGTTTCTCCTTTTGATCCTTAGTCAATTTCTTTGGAACAATCACTTTTACATCAAATATTATATCTCCCGGTCTACCCGTTCTTACATCCTTAATCCCCTGATCTCTGACCTTAAATCTGTCTTCATTTTGAGTTCCGGCTGGAATTTTAAACTTCATCGTACCGTCAAGAGTAGGAATATCTATTTCGTTTCCAAGTGCCGCCGTTGTAAAACTTATAGGCAATTCATAATAAATATCATTTCCGAATCTCTTAAATACTTCATGTTCTTCAACGGAAACATAAATATAAAGATCCCCGGCACTTCCTCCGTTTTCTCCTTCATTACCGCCACCTTTTACAGTTATAACCTGGCCGTCTGATATTCCTTGAGGAATACTTACCTTTACCTTCGAATTTGCAGAAACCTTTCCCCGACCGTGACAATTTGTACATTTTTCTTTTATTTCAACCCCGGTTCCGTCACATGTCGGACATGTATTCACCGAAGTAAATTGTCCGAAAGGAGTATTGGTCGATGTCCTAACCTGTCCCGAACCATGACATCTTGAACATGTTTCCTTCTTAGTCCCTTCCTTGGCTCCGGTTCCGTCACATGTATTACACTTTTTGGTCTTCCTGTATGAAATTTCTTTTTCGACCCCGAACACGCTGTCCCTAAAAGAAATCTTAATTCTATATTCTATATTCGAACCTCTTCTCGGTGCGTTGGGATCATGTCTTCTCTGGGTTCTTCCTCCTCCGCCAAAGAAATCTGAAAATATATCTGAGAATATATCACCCATTCCGCCGCCTGAAAATCCTCCGAATCCGGAGTTCGGATCAAATGCAGCATCTCCGTATCTGTCATACATGGATCTTTTTTCTTCATCGGAAAGAATAGAATATGCCTCATTTACTTCCTTTAATTTTTCGGCAGCTTCTTCAGAACCGTTATTTAAGTCGGGGTGATATTTTTTTGCAAGTCTTCTGTAATGCGATTTAAGTTCTTGAGCCGTTACATTTTTGTCCACTCCAAGTACTTCATATGGATTTTTCATACTACCTCCTATACTCATAGTATAGTATTTTACAAATATTTTTTATATTTTTCAACTCTCAAAAAAAGAGGGATGCCCAAGGACATCCCGTCAATCCTGTTATTTTTCATCTTCATCAATTACTTCGTAATCAGCATCTACAACATCGTCGGCTTTTGCCTGCTCTTCAGCTCCCGATTGAGCTCCTGCTTGAGCATACAGTTTTTCACTCATTTTGTTAAGCTCTTGAGTTAATTCTTCAATTTTAGCCTTGATTTCTTCAACATTTTCAGAACTTGTAACTCTCTTCAACTCTTCATTTTTAGCTTCAATAGCTTTCTTTTCATCTTCAGAAATCTTTCCTTCCAAATCCTTAAGAGTTTTTTCAACTTGGTAAGCTATTGATTCAGCTTGGTTTCTTGTTTCGATAAGTTCTTTTTTCTTCTTATCTTCACTTGCGTATTGCTCAGCATCCTTTACTCTCTTTTCTATTTCTTCTTCAGTAAGATTTGCAGATGCGGTAATAGTAATTTTTTGTTCCTTACCTGTTCCCAAATCTTTTGCGGATACATTTACAATGCCGTTTGCGTCGATGTCGAATGTTACTTCTATTTGAGGTACTCCTCTTTGCGCGCTCGGAATTCCTGTTAATTGGAATCTTCCCAATGTTACATTGTCCACAGCCATTTGTCTTTCACCTTGTAATACATGTATATCTACAGATGTCTGTCCGTCAGCGGCAGTTGTAAACACTTGAGACTTCTTTGTAGGGATTGTTGTGTTTCTTTCGATCAATCTTGTTGATACTCCTCCCAATGTCTCGATACCCAATGACAACGGAGTAACGTCAAGCAATAATAAATCTTTAACTTCTCCCGACAATATACCTCCTTGAATAGCCGCTCCCAAAGAAACGGATTCATCAGGGTTAATATCCTTTTGAGGATCTTTTCCTATCAATTTTTTAACCGCTTCAACCACGGCAGGAACTCTTGTAGAACCTCCAACCAAAAGAACTTTGTCAATTTCATTTGTTGATAATCCGGCATCCGCCAAAGCAGCCTTAACCGGTTCAATTGTCTTATCTATTAAGTGAGCAATCAATCCCTCAAATTTAGATCTTGTAATGTCCATATTCAAGTGAGCCGGAACTCCGTTTATAGCCGTTATAAACGGTAAGTTTATATTGGTACTCATTGTAGTGGACAATTCCTTTTTAGCTTTTTCCGCAGCATCTTTCAATCTTTGTGTAGATGTAGGATCTTGTAATAAGTCAATTCCGTTTTCCTTTTTGAATTCGGCAGCTATATATTTCATCAATTCATTGTCAAAGTCGTCTCCACCAAGTCTGTTATTACCTCTTGTGGCCATTACATCCACAACCCCGTCGGCAACCTCAAGAATTGATACGTCAAATGTACCTCCACCAAGGTCGAATACCATTATTTTCTTTTGATCGTCTTCTTTTTCGGCACCATATGACAAAGCGGCAGCAGTAGGCTCATTAATAATTCTCTTAACATCCAATCCCGCGATTCTTCCTGCATCTTTTGTAGCTTGTCTTTGCTCATTTGTAAAATATGCAGGCACGGTGATAACCGCTTCAGTTACAGGTTCTCCCAAATACGCTTCCGTATCGGCTTTTAATTTTTGTAAAATCATTGCAGATATTTCTTCCGGAGAATAATCTTTTCCGTCAATATTTACTTTGTAATCCGTTCCCATTTCTCTCTTAATAGATGAGATTGTTCTTGAAGGATTCATAATAGCTTGTCTTTTTGCAGTTTCTCCGATTAATCTTTCCCCATCCTTTGTAAATGCCACAACTGAAGGTGTAGTTCTGTTACCTTCCGCATTTGGAATAATTGTTGCTTGTCCGCCTTCCATTACTGATACGGCTGAGTTTGTTGTTCCTAAGTCAATTCCTATAATTTTTCCCATAATATCCTCCTTATTTTGCTACTTTAACCATAGCAGGTCTAATAACTTTATCTTTTAATTTATATCCTTTTTGGAATGTTTCTATTATATGTTCAGATTCGACATCTTCACTGTCTTCCATAAAAACCGCATGATGCAATGTCGGATCGAATTTTTCTCCGTCGGATTTCACTTCTTCCAGACCTTCAGCTTTCAATGTCTTCAAAAGATCCTCTTGGATCAGTCTCATTCCTTCCGTAAATGAATCTTCCTGAGTTACCGTATTCAAAGCTCTCTCAAAATTATCCACAACCGTAAGCAACTTGGTTATAATGCCCTCGGATGCATAACTGTATATGCTTGATTTCTCTTTTTCCGACCTGTTTTTATAATTTATAAAATCCGCCTGTAATCTGGCGATTGTTTCCTTTAATCTGGAAATTTCCTCCGTTTCCTGAACTGATTCACTCACCGACTCATCTTGAGGACTTTCCTCTATAGGCTCGTCTACGATTTCAGCTTCGATTTCTTCCAAATTCTCTTTCTTTTCCTTTGTCATTTCTTCACCTTACTTTCTCAATATGCCCGCTTATATATTTGTTTATCAACAAAATATCAGAAAGCACTTTGTCATATTTCATACTGTTCGGTCCTATAATCCCGATCTTGCCCTTTACGCCTTCATTGTTCCTGAATGTCATAGTTATGACACTGAAATTTTTAAATCTTTCTATTCCGATTTCTTCACCTATATAAATCTGTAAGTCGGATTCCATGTTTGAAGAAAGAACCTCCAACAAAGGATTTTCTTCCCTTATATAATTTATAAGCTCATGATTGCTTTCGAGAGAATCATTATTGTATATATAGATATTGCCGAGTCCTTCATAAATTAATCGTGATTGCGAGTTATCATAATTCGTCTTTTCAATAGCGGGAAGTATGGCTCCCAATAAATTATGCTGTTTGCAAAGCACTTTGTAAGCTGAAGAGTGCAACATTTCTATAATCTCTTTATGATTCAGGTCAATCAATGTCGATGTCAAAATGCTGTTAATCAGTTCAATCATCTCCTGAGTGGCCGGAGTTTTTAGTCTTATAATATCACTATTAACCGCCTTGGAATTATATATGTATATTATGGCTAAATCTCTCGGAGTTAACATAACTACATTTATATATTTAAGAATCACATTTTTCATCTCGGGTATAAGTGCCAACGCCGTATAATTGGTGATTGCGGAAAGCATTTTTATCGCATTTGAAATTATATTTTCAAAATCATTTGATTCTTTAAGCTTTCTCATATCGAATATTTGATTTCCGGTATTTCTGAAAGGAATCAAATCCGACAAAAGAGAATCCACATAAAGTCTGTACCCTCTGTTGGAAGGAATTCTCCCGGATGAACTGTGCAGTTTTTCCAAATATCCCAAGTCCTCAAGGTCGCTCATTTCGTTTCTTATAGTGGCAGCACTCACACCTATATCGAAATCTTTTGATAAAGATCTTGAGCCCACGGGTTCCTTAGATTCGATATAAGATCTGATTATTGAGTTTAGTATCTTAATTTTTCTATCGTCCATGCCGCCTCCTTTATATTGTTAGCACTCATCACTCTCAAGTGCTAACAATATATTAATACATCTTCTTATTAATGTCAACATTTTTTTATTATTTGTCACATATTTAGGAATTAATTGGTTATATATGTAAATATAGGAGGTTTTCTATGAGAAAAATTAAAATAATTCCGATTTTAATAGCATTTGTAATGATAACATCCTCTTGCAGCGATAAAAAAATTGAAACGGACTCGAAGATTAAGCCGATAAAATCCGTTTCAGAAGTAAGCCGGAAAGATTACGAAAAACTTGAGAATGACAGTTTTCATGATAAAATCCAAGATCTCAGGTACAAGATTTACGATTTTTCCACAGAATTTTTCAAGACTTACAAGAAAAACTCTTCAGGGGAAAATTCCTTATTTTCACCGATCAGCTTTTATTACGCATTTTCAGCTCTAACGGAGGGCGCTGACGGAAGTACCAAAGCTGAATTACTAAAACTTTTGAAGCAGGAAAGTATGGAAAGCCTGAGAGATTCAATAAATTTACATAAGATTTACCTCTCCGGGAAAAATGAAAATGATGATAAAATTTTAGTTTCGGATTCCATATGGATTGATGATGGGTTTAGAAACTCAATAAAAGATACCTTTTTAGATAACACCTCCGATAAGCACTTTAGCGAAATATTCTCTGAAGATTTACAAAATCCTTCCACAAAGAAGGGAATGGAAGATTGGGTCGAAGAAAAAACAAATCATTTAATAAAACCCGACATTCAAATTTCCTCCGATACAGTAATGTTTTTATTGAACACAATCTATTTTAAGAGTGAATGGGAGGATGAGTTTAATGAGGAAAATAATTATGAGGATAAATTCTATTTGGCAAACGGTTCAAAAAGAGATGTCGAGTATATGAGTTGCTCGGTAAATAATCGATATTATATACAGGACGAATATGCATCAACTTCATATTTACGATTCAAAAACGGTACAAAATTTACGGTAATACTTCCAAATACCGGAATCTCAATAGACACCATTTTACAAAAAGATCTGTTGAGAAAATATTCCTCTTTTCAAGATTCTGAAAATTTCGCGAAAATCAATTGGCATGTTCCGATATTTGATTTCAAAAATGAAATCGACCTTAAATCAGAACTGTCTTCTATGGGATATACCGAAATATTTGATATGGAAAATGCAAACTTCACAAATATGTATGACAAAGATAAATATATCTACAATATTTATGTCGGATCCGCGAGGCAATTAAATAATCTGAAATTAAATAATGAAGGTGTCGAAGCCGCTTCATATACAGAGATTCAAATGAAAGAGGAAGGCTTTGCAGAACCGAACAAAAAGGAAATCTCCTTTAAATTAAACAGACCATTTATTTATGTAATAAGCGACCCATATGATATTCCTATTTTTATAGGAGTATTTGAAAAACCAAATAAATAAGGAGCAAATATGAAAAAAATAATTTCAATTATATTATGTTTAATAATTATCCTTACAATTGTATCGGCTTGTAATAAGGGCGACTCTAATGATGATAAAAAAAACACATCCAAAGAAGAAATGAAGGCAAAAGCAATTAACTCTCCTATCGAAATAGGCGAGTTCGATAGTGAGAAAACTCCTATTGAAGATGATTTTTCGGATAAATACAAATCATTTTCAAATAAGTTGTCAAGATATTATTTCAAATCCGATAAAAACAATGAAAATCTGGTTATATCTCCAATGAGTTTTTATTTCGCCTTCTCAACCTTAACAGAAGGCTCCGATCAGAAAACTTTGACCGAACTGCTTAATCTGTTAAATATGGACGATATCGAATTTTTAAGGAACAATGTGAGCAACTATAAAAAAATGTTAAATCAAAAGGATGAAAATGGAAAGATTGTTATCAGCGACTCAGTTTGGGCGGATAAAGATTTCAAAGAATTTATAAAAAAAGATTATTTGGAAAAAGTTAAAAATTTCCACTACAGCGAAGTTTACTCAGAAAAACTGAACGATCAAAACACCCTTTCCGAAATGGAAAAATGGGTGCGAATTAAAACAAACAACTTGATAGAGCCTAAAATAGAAGCCGATGCCGCAAGTGTTCTATTTATATTAAATACCGTATACTTCAAATCCGATTGGAGAGAAGAATTTCTAACGAAAAAAAATGATAAGGATAACTTCTTTTTAAGAGACGGAAAAAATGTGGAAGTCGACTATATGAATAACTCTGTGGAAAATTGCGGTTTCGTAAAAAATGAAGATGCCATGTTCTCAAAATTATATTTCAAAAATGATTATCATATCGAATTTATTCTTCCTGATGAAGGAAAGTCGATATATGATTTGGCACAGGATGAAAAGTTTATGAACTATGCATTTTCAAATAAAAAATACGATTACTACACCGTGAATTGGAAAATTCCTCTATATAATTTCAAAAACGAAGTAGACTTAAAGCAAATGCTTGATTCCATGGGAATTGAGAACATTTTTAATCCAAGCGAAGCAAACTTTTCCAAAATGTATGAAAGAGAAAAATATGGAAGAAATGTGTATGTAAGCAGCGCAAGACAATTAAACAATTTTATACTTAACAATAAAGGAGTAGAAGCTGCATCATATACTGAAGTCGGGATGAAAGCTACCGCAAAACCTCCTGAAAAAGAAAAGCTTGCAGATATGATTCTAAACAAACCTTTCATGTTTATATTGAAAGATACATTGAACAATCCTGTATTTGTGGGAATCGTAGGAAATCCTACAAAATAACTTATGACAAGAATTATATATCCTGATAAGTTTGAACCGTGAGAAATTCGAAAATTAGATTACTTTCCAAATGTCTATTTGTAAAAACAACTTCTAAAAGTTGACATAGACCTATAAACCCTAAAAACGAGGCAATATGAAAACAATCCCTAAAATTGGAATATCCCATTAAAGAGAGTTGTCGTGTTGCCTCGTTTTAATTTATTTTCACCGCTATATTATGTCGACATAGAACTGGTTACTTAAATCAATCCCCCGCTCCGTAAACATAAACCTTTCATTTTCAATTTTTACATTTCCGAATTCACAATGCTTCTTAATGATGTCCTTATACTTTTCGATAAAATCAATGCCGAATTTATCATTGATTTTCGGGATGGAAAATCCGTCCATCATCCTCAAATTCATTATAATGAACTCTTTTTCTCTTTCTTCCATGTTGAGCTTTTCAACTTCCATTATCGGAAGCTTTCCATTGTCGATAGAATCAAAATAATTTTTAAACTTCGTAAAGTTTTTGAATCTTTTCAATCCGATATTTGATGCCGCTCCCAATCCAACGCCTATGTAAGGCGAAAGATTCCAATATTTCATATTATGTCTGCTTTTTTTGCCCTCCTTGGCAAAGTTGGATGTTTCATAATGCTGATATCCATTTTCTTTTAATTTTGTCTTGACGAAATGATACATTTCTCTCTCAAGATCATCATCGAACAACTCAATTTTACCGTGTTTCAGCCAATACTCAAATAATGTTCTCTCTTCAAGGATTAGAGAATAGTATGATATATGCTCAACATTTAAACTGAGAGCATTGGAGACATCGAATTTCAAAATATCCATATCCTGTTTGGGGTTGCCCATCATCATATCTATTGATATATTTTTTACTCCCGATCCCCTCATCATTTTAATATCTTTAATAATATCAATTCTTTTGTGTCCCCTACCCAGTATTTTCAATATTTCATCATCAAATGTCTGAACACCTAAAGAAAACCGGTTAATATTGACCTCCAGATAATCCTCAATTTTTGTTTTTGAAATTGTATTCGGATTCATTTCTATTGAAATCTCTGAATCCGCATCCACTTCAAATACGCTATATACCTCAAGCATAATATCTTTTATATACTTTGAATCAATGTAAGAAGGAGTTCCTCCGCCTATAAATATTGAATCAATTTCTATCTTTTTTCCCCTATAGAAGTTGATTTCCCGTTTCAGATATTCGACATATTTCTCAACCATTCCATCTGCATTTACAAATGTTAAAAAGTCACAATAATGACATTTGTATGGGCAGAACGGAATGTGTATATATAAACCTTTTTTCATGCTCCCTCACAAAAATAAGCTCGCAAAACGAGCTTATTAACAATTCTATTTCTCATCTTCATCATACTTAAGCACTGATAGGAAGGCTTCTTGAGGAACTTGAACAACTCCGACGGAACGCATTCTCTTCTTTCCTTCTTTTTGCTTTTCCAACAATTTCTTCTTTCTTGAAATATCTCCGCCGTAACACTTTGCCAAAACATCTTTTCTCAAAGCCCTTACCGTTTCTCTGGCAATGACCTTTGCTCCAATTGCCGCTTGTACAGGTATAGCAAACTGATGTCTAGGAATTTCGTCCTTTAATTTGGTTGCAATTTTCCTGCCTCTTTCGTATGATTTGTCACGATGGACAATAATCGACAAAGCATCCACCACTTCACCATTCAAAAGAATGTCAAGTTTAACCAGATCAGATTTTTGATACCCCTTATATTCATAGTCGAATGATGCATATCCTTTTGTCTTTGATTTCAGAGCGTCAAAAAAGTCATAGATAACTTCGTTTAGAGGAAGTATATATTTAATAGTTACCCTATTCTTATCAAGATAGGACATATCTACAAAAGTCCCTCTCCTCTCCTGACAAAGTTCCATTATCGAGCCGATGTAAGTTTCAGGAGTCATTATCGCCGCCTCAACCATCGGTTCCTCAATATAGTCTATCAATGTTTCATTCGGAAAATCCGTAGGGTTCTGGATATCCTTCTGTTCACCATTTTTCAGATGAATTTTATATATTACGGATGGCGCAGTCGCAATGATATCAAGATTAAATTCCCTGTCAAGCCTTTCTTGAATAATTTCCATATGCAAAAGACCCAAAAATCCGGTTCTGAACCCAAAGCCAAGCGCAACTGACGACTCCGGTTCAAAAACCAAAGAAGCATCATTTACTTTCAATTTTTCAAGAGCCTCTCTAATATTGTTGTATGACTCTCCTTCCGCAGGATAAAGTCCGGAATAGACCATGGGTTGAACTTCCTTATATCCGGGAAGAGGCTCTTTGGCCTGATTGTTAAAATCTGTTATGGTATCTCCGACACTTGCTTCCTTAATATTTTTTATGGATGCAACCACATATCCTACATCTCCGACTGTAAGTCCCTCCGTCTTGAACTGCCCTCTCATCGTGTAACCGACTTCGGTAACTTCAAATCTCGCCTTGTTCGACATCATCATTATTTCCATCCCGGGCTTAATTGCACCGTCAACAACTCTGACATACATTACAACCCCCTTATACGGATCATAATATGAATCAAATATCATGGCTTTTAACGGCGCTTTCTCATCGCCTTCGGGAGCCGGAATTTTATTCACGATAGCTTCCAAAACATCTTCTATATTCAAGCCTTCTTTTGCAGAAATAAGGGGTGTTTCATCCGTGTCAAAACCAAGTATTTCTTCTATTTCTTCTTTTACTTCATCAATTCTTGCCGAAGGCAAATCTATCTTGTTAATAACCGGAATAATTTCTAAATCCTGATCCATTGCCAAATAAGTATTTGCAAGTGTCTGAGCCTCCACTCCCTGAGTCGCGTCAACTATTAAAAGAGCTCCTTCACACGCAGCCAAAGACCTCGAAACTTCATAATTGAAATCTACATGCCCCGGAGTGTCAATAAGATTTAATACATATCTTTTTCCATCCCTTGCATCATAAAAAATCTTTACAGCTTTTAATTTGATTGTAATTCCTCTTTCTTTTTCCAACTCCATAGAATCAAGCAACCTGTCACTCATTTCTCTTTGTGTAAGAGCACCGGTTTTTTCAATCAATCTGTCCGCAAGAGTTGATTTTCCATGATCAATATGTGCAATAATAGAAAAATTCCTAATATTTTCTTTATTAATTTCCATTTATCCTCCAGCTATTTACCTAGTTTGTATATCATTTTCCCAATAATCTGATTTTCTTTCACATTTCCAAATATCCGTGAATCTTTAGAATCGTTCAGTCGCCTGTTGTCCCCAAGGACAAAGTATTCATCTTCTCCGACTCTCCATTTATTCGTATTATAAACCTCCGTCTTTATGTTTCCTATATACGGTTCATCCAATTCCTGACCGTTTACATAAACCTTGCCCTGATCTATTTGAATAAATTCTCCGGGTAACCCGATTATTCTTTTAATGTATTGTCTGTCATCATTTCCAACCAAAATGACTATGTCATTTCTCTTAAGATCATTTCCCAATCTTACTTTTGATACAATAATATTGCTCCCTTCCCTAAGAGTCGGCTCCATAGATCTTCCTTCGACGGTAACAATCGATAAAATGAACTTGTTTATCAATATAAATAAGATTATCCCTATGGGAATAATATATTTTAATATTCTCAGTTTTTTTAATCTCTTTTCCTTATTTTTAATTTTTCTGATTCTTCTTTTATCAATTATTCTTTTATCCACCATTATTCAATCCAACCAAACGCCTCTCCAAAGGGATAAAATCTAAAATTCGCAACCCCTTTAATCCTGCTTAAATTAACCGCACCAAAATCTCTGGAATCTCTGCTCTTTCCCGGAAGTCTGTTATCTCCCATCACGAAATACTCATCTTCTCCCAATTTCCATTCGGATCCGTTTACGGAATGAGTATAATCCGAATTGATATAATCTTCGTTATATACCTTTCCGTTTATATATATTTTCCCGTCAATCAACTGTATATATTCACCGGGCAATCCCACCAATCTCTTGATATAATCATTATTTGAATCAAATTTTATTACGACTATATCCCCTCGTTTTAATTCTCTCAACTTCAAAACAATCTTGTTCACAATTACTCTGTCACCGTTGTGCAGTGTAGTTTCCATTGATGATCCCACGATTTTAGTCGGCTCAAATATCAAGCTTTTAACGGCAAAAGCTATTAATATGGCAATAAGTATAGATCTTACCCACTCAATTACTATAGATTTACCGGTTTTTTTATCAGTTTTTTTATCTATTATTTCATTTATATCTCTATCTTCATTCATAATAATCCCCACTTATTATCATTTGGTATTTACAATCATATCACATTTTTGTTAGTATTAATTATATCATATAAATTATTGTACGGAAATATTTATCTTGATTTTGAACCAAACATATGATATACTAACTGATGTTATTTATATGAGATAAAGCTTGAGGAGGTGAAGAAATGGCAAATATTAAATCTGCAATAAAAAGAATTGAAGTTGCTAAAAGACAAACTTTAAAAAATAAAAGCGTTAAAAGTGAAATTAAAACTTATATTAAAAAATTCGATTTAGCGGTTGAATCAAACAATTTTGACGAAGCTAAAGAATTATTAAAATTAATTGACAAGAAATTAAAAAGAGCATCACTTGACAATGTAATCCATACAAATGCTGCCTCAAGAAAAACTAGTCAATTACAGAGAAAATTAAATAAAGCAAGTATTGCATAACAAAAGCTGTCAAACAGCTTTTTTTATTTGCCTTTAAACTTAACAAATTCAAAAGAAAAATATATAATACATATAAAAACATACAGGGGTTAAACTATATGGAAAATAATAAAAGATTATATGGAATAAACGGCATAAGAGCCATTGCCATCATAGCCGTTATCCTCTATCACATGGATGTGAAAGTCCTATCCGGAGGCTTTCTCGGAGTTAATTTATTCTTTGTACTGTCCGGATATCTCGTGATGTCATCACTTAAAAAGAAATATACTTCAAACAGAGATCTAAATATAGGAAGCTTATTTTTTGATAAGATTAAGAAATTTATTCCTCTGATGTACATGGCAATAACACTCACTTTAATTTACATGGTACTTTTTAATAAATATATGCTTGCAAAATCCTTTAAAGATTCTTGGGCAAGTTATATCTTCCAAAGCAATTGGTGGTACATAATCCAAAAAATAGACTATTTCGACAAATTCAGCTCCATCAGTCCATTCAAGCATTTATGGTACATGGGAGTTTTGGTACAGGCAATCTTAATACTCATAATATCATTTGTGTTATTCAATAAAAATCAAAGTAAAAAAAGACTTAACTCAAATTATATTAATTTTATCATCGGCATCATAGTCGCTTCTCTATTACTGCATGTTTTTTTATACAATCCCGAAAATGTAAATAGAGTTTACTACGGAACCGACACCCGAATTTTCTCAATATTTTTCGGTGCGGTCACCGCATTGATTTATCCTATAAACAACTTCGGAAGAAAGCTTACTTCCAAACAAAATATTATTCTTACAGGTATATCAATAATCAGCATCTGCGTATTTATATATCTGACAAGAATAGTTTTGGAAAGTGACAGCATTCTTTACAGAGGCGGGTTTTTTGCGATAGATGTTCTATCAATGATTATAATAATATCGTCATGTCACAGTAATTCATGGATATATAAATTATTGAGTTTTAAACCTATAAGCTATATAGGTGAAATTTCCTACGGGCTATACTTATGGCACTTCCCGGTATTTGTATTGACCAGACCCAGCTCAGAAATAGGCTATCCTAACTACCTGTTTTATCTGATAAGAATAATCATTTCGATTTTACTGACAATCGGAAGTCAGAAACTTTATGATTACATTGTTAAAAATGAATTTTTCAGCAGGAAAAATGTAAAATCTCTATTTAAAAACTTTAATTCCACAACAAAAAAAGTTTTGGCATATTCAACTGCAGTTTTTGTATTCGTCCTATTTTCAATGGGAATTTCAGGACTTGCAATGCCGTTTACATCAACTCTTTTTGCAAAAGATGAAACATTCGTTATGAAAAGAGAATTAAAAACAAGAAAAAAAACTGAAGTTGGAAATAACAAGAACACGCCACCACCTTCAAAAAAAGTCGATGTAAGGCCGGAAATAAAACAAAAAAATGATTCGAAGGATAATATCGAAAAAAAGGTCTCCGAAAAAGAAAAACTTGAAAAAGAGAAGTTGGAAAAAGAAAGGCTTGAAAGGGAAAAAGCGGAAAAAGAACGATTGGAGAAAGAGAAGGCTGAGAAAGAAAAAGAAAAATTTAAATCCGACAACAAAACTTCCGAGCCCCCTTATAAAAAGCTACTGCTGATAGGAGACTCGCTGGCGATTAATTTCGGTGAAGCTTTGCTTGAAAAATATCCGAACGCTGTTGTCGATGCTCAAATAAGTCGACAACTATATTACAGTTATGAAGTTGCCGAGTCATATTCCTATATGGATTCGAAAAACACAATGGTAATATTGCAACTTGGAACGAACGGGATTTTCTCAATAGAACAAATGGATGATTTATTGGCATATTTTCCTAACAGCGATATATATTTTATAAATATAAGAACTCCGGATGCTCTTGAATCCAGAGTTAATGAAACCATAGCGGAAAACATACCGAATCACAAAAACCTGACCCTGGTTGATTGGTACTCCTTTTCCGAAGGAAAAGAAGAATACTTCGAACCCGATAACACCCATTTGAATTTTGACGGTGCCGAAGCACTTCTATCTTTGGTTGAAAAAGTCGCAAAGAGACCAATAAAACTTGAAGACTGATAAAAAGAGATGTTGCACGGTAATAAAACCTTGCAACATCTTTTTTTATTCTATATAAGAATACCGCATAAATCCGATATTTCAGCTATATCATTCTTTATACAAGTGCTACCTGACCCCAAATTTGTCGTTATTCTCAAAATCAATCACATGCCATGCTTTTACATTTATTTCAACGAATCCGGTGCCACAGTAGATACAGAATTTGTCACCCAAATTGTTAATCGGTGCACCGCAATTCGGACAATTTAATCCGAGTCCGGTGGAGTTGTATCCCGCCTTTTGCATCTTATCTTTGTCCTGAATGTAAGCCAATACGACATCATAGGAATCCTGAACCTTAAATTCGTCATCTCCCCTTATAAGCTTTCCTTCATCATCAAGCAAATAATTGAAATATTCAACTCCTATTTCCAATACTATTTTCACGAGTCCCTTTTCTTTTACATAATTTGAAATAACTGTTTGATGAAATTTAACATCGTCAAATCTCTCCGTATAATTATTAGATACCAAGTCATCCACCATCGCCTGAAGCTTTACCGCCAGAAGCGGACTTAATGAAGAGGCAAGTTTCATATCTTTAGCTTCCAAAGTATTGAATATAATAGCCAAATCCTCTCTTGCCTTCGCCTTCAACTCAGCTATGTTTATCTGAGGAAAATCTCTTTGAATAAGCGGTGTATAAACAGCGTCCATCCCGCTCAAACTTTTCGGTTTTTCTCCTCTTTCCTTTTTAATTCTTGAATACCCTTCGATAAAATGCGGGACTCCGAAAAGGCTTATTGATACTCTTCTCAATAAAAATAATATTAATATAAGTAAAATAAATATCACTAAAAATACAATTCCCAAAGTGATTAATAAAGTCTTCATTCCAACCTCACATAAAGCCGATAATAAGTTTTTCTATTCCGAAGCCTATACTCGCCGAAGAAGTTTTTATCCCCTTTTCAAGTTCATAACACATACTGTGTAATCTCAATAACTTCTGCAAATCAAAAAATTTAATCCTGCTCATTAATTTATCATATTCAAAATAACTAAGCCCTGTATATTTTAATCCGGTTTCCTTAGAAATTTTCTTCTCATATATATCTCTCACACATATCATATTTCTGATCTGACGAACTATCATGTAAAAGATCATAAATTGGTCCTCTTCTTGCATTCTTTTGTATATTGTCAACGCTTTTTTTGCATTTCCGTCCATCATCGCATCCAACAATGAAAATATCTTCTCGTCAAAATTTTGAGTTATCGCATCTTCGATTTCTTCATCTGTAGGGCTTGTGCTCTTAATATTATGAATTAATTTTTTAAGTTCATTTTCAACATCGAATAAATTTATCTTGGAATCCCTATCCAAATAGCCAAGCCTTGTATTTATAAGTCCTATGGATTTGAGACTTATCTTTTTATCCGAGTTTAAAAAAAACTTTGATACAAAGCCGTTTAATTGATTTCTGTCCAACCTCTGAAGTTCAATTATATCTCCGTTTTTTTCTACGAGTTTAACAAACTTCCCCTTAAAAAGTTTCTCAGTTGAGCATGTAAGGAAAACATAACTGTACTCACTTAAGTCGAGGAATTTCTTTGACATAAATTCCAAAATATCTTCATATTTCTTAAGTTTATCTTTATCCAATATCATATTTTCGATAAGAATGATTTTCCTATCACTCATGAAAGGGAGAGTTTCAATTGAACTTTCAAATTCTTCCATTGTCATTTTTTCAAAATCAAATCTTTCGAAATTGAAATCAAGAAATTCTTCTCCGATAAAGTCTCTCTTGAGTATGTTCTTCATTTTATCGTATAAATACGGTTCTACAACCTGTATTAAGTTAATGTTTTTAAGCTTATTATCATCAAGTTTTTTCAAAAAATCAATATAATTCATAATATCCCTCTAGGTAATTATACACATTTTACATTGTTTTTTAAAATATTAAAATAAGGGTAATAATATTTGAAATAAGGAGGTTTTATGAAAAAAGAAAAGAGTTTATATATAAAATTATCAAATATTTTTACAATAGTCGCCTTTCTATTCTTGGCTATTTATCTGGTTGACTATTTTTCTATATTTGGAAGTTTGGATATTTTAAGTTTTATCCCTAAACGAAATAGCTTATTATTAATGGGAACGGGATTTTTCTTGTTACTTTCAGATTTGTTTGATGCGATGCATAAATCAAAGTTCAATATTAAAATTGGAAAACTTTCTCTGGCAGTATCCGTTATAATTTCTATTTTGATTATTTACTTGGGATATAGCCTTTTTGACCAGCCCATAGGCACTTGTCCTTTTAGGGCTATTCAAAATTCAGATTATGTAAAAATTAACTTTAGATAATTGTTGAAAACGCCGCTCATAACTAGTATAATAGTTTCGAATATAATAATTAAGGAGGACGAATATGGCTTATAGAAAAATGGGCAAAGATATCTGGAATATAGGGGTATCTGACAGAAGAATTAATATGTTTGAAAACATATTGCCACTGAACAATGGTGTGGGAGTTGCTTATAACTCATACATACAAGTTGACGAAGATGCGATTGTACTTATCGACTCTGTTGATAGTGCTGTTTTGAGAGAATGGAGAGATTCTATCAATGATATTATCGGGGATAGAAAGATTGATTACTTTATCATTCAACACATAGAACCTGATCACTGTGCAGGTATAGCTGAAGTTCTTAAAGACTTCCCTGATTGTAAAGTAATCGGTAACTCTAAGAGCTTCCAATTCTTAAAACAATTTTATCACTATGATGCTATTCAAGAAGGTCAAGCCATCGTAATTAAAGAAGGGGATGTTTTAGAAACTAAGAATCATAAATATCACTTCGTATTCGCACCTATGGTTCACTGGCCTGAAGTATTCGTAACATATGACAGCGTTGATAAGAGATTATTCTCAGCTGATGCATTTGGTGGATTCAAAGCCATAGCTGGTAATTATTGGGCTGATGAAGTTGACATGACAGAATGGTTACCTGAAATGAGAAGATACTATATCAATATCGTTGGTCGTCATGGAAAACCGGTTCAACAATTATTCAAAAAAGTTGGCGATTTAGGAATCGAAATTAAAGAAATTTTCCCTCTACACGCACTATGCTTTAGAGATGAAGAAAACATTAAGATGATTATGGAAAAATATGTGACTTGGTCAACATATGTTCCTGAAGACAAAGGTGTTGTAATGGTTTATGCATCAATGTATGGTAACTCAAAAGATTTAGCTGAAGAATTTGCTATTCTTTTAGCTGAAAGAGGAATAAAGAACATTCAAATGTTCGACATATCTCAAACTGATCCTACAGTTATAATGACTAAATTATTCCAATACTCGCACGCTGTATTCAACATGATCAACTACAATACAAACTTATACTTCCCAATGCACAACTTATTAAATGAATTGCTACACACAAATTGGCAAAACAGAAAATATGCATTGATGGTTTCTAAATCTTGGGGTGGACAAGCTGAAAAACAAGCTCAAGAAATGTTTGCTCAAATGCCTAATATTCAACAAATGGGTGAAACATTCAACATCTTATCAAGAAGAACTCCTGAACAATGGGATGATTTAGTAAAATTAGCTGATGAAGTTGCTAAGGACTTTTTTGAAGCTTAATTAAAGAATTCTAAAATATCTGTCGGGATAAAACTCGACGGATATTTTCTTTTAAAATAAAAAAATGCCACAACGCTATCCGCGATATGCATTGTAACAAAAAGAGGAACAATTAAAAAGCGGCTCTTCAACCGCTTCCTAAAATATGGTCGGGGTGAGAAGATTCGAACTCCCGGCCCCATGGTCCCAAACCACGTGCGCTACCAAACTGCGCCACACCCCGTCGACTAATTAAGTATATTAAAAATAATCTTAATTGTCAAGCTTTTTATTTATTTTTTTGATATAATCTTCCTATGATGGATTACAAAAATTATAAAGCATTTTTTGAAAAAAATATTATAGAGAGTGATAGGCTATATTTAAGACCTGTTCTTTATTCCGATTTAGATGATTACAATGAAATCGCCACACAAAAAAATGTAGGAGAGATGGCAGGCTGGAAAAGGCATAGGAATTTTTCTCAATCTATGGATATTATAAATCAGATGATAGAATTCGGAGAAACTATAGCCGTCGTAGAAAAAGAAAACAACAAAATGATAGGATTTATAAGTCTTGAGCGTTTTGATGAATGTGTTGAAAATAAACTCCTTGACGGTTATAATCTCGGTTTTGTTTTGAACAGGCATTATTGGAATAAAGGCTATATGACGGAAGCTTTAGAATCTCTCCTTGATATAATTTTTAATATAGATTCTATGAGTTATATTTTTGCACAACATCTTTTAAATAACGACCGAAGTGAAAGATTATTGAAAAGTCTCAAATTTAAATATATCGATGAAAGAATATCCGATGTTGACGGTATAAAATCAAGAATAAAATTTTACATATACGAAAACAAAGGGCTTTAAGCCCTTTGTTCACTCTATCTTAAAAATAAATTGGACATTGTTTTCTGTCTCATAAATTTTTACCAAATCTTCATCTATGGGTATCCCCATTCCCTTTAGGTCTTCAATAAAACTTCCGTTAAATTTATCGAAATGAACAATTAGTTTGTCACTTTCCGATTTTTTAATTTCGGCTATTTCTTTGTATTTATTTTCTATCAAATCAGATATTTCATCAGCATCTCTCAAGCCAAGTTTTTTCTCTATATATATTTTGTTTTCAAATGCTTTAGAGCTGTTCCCAATCTCACTTTTTTCACTTTTTTTCGATTCAGGTATTAAATTGGCTTCCGACTTGATTTCATCTTTATAACCTTCTTTTTTTGAACCTTCTAAAACTCTCTCTGTAAAATCTCTCGACTTAGGTCTTTCATTATAATCTTCTAAAATCCTTAAAACCTTAGGAACAGAAAATATCAGTATAGCTATGGTCGCAGCCACAGCTACCCATTTAGTAAATTTTATAGATAAAAAATTTTTCCCTTCTGTAATTTTCAGTATCTTTTTATATGTCTTAATATTTAGGGAAATGCTCGAATTTTTCAATCTTTCATCTTCAAAAACCATATCATCCATGATTTCCCGAAGTGCAAGCTTTAAATTATCCATTAAAATCTCCCCCTTGACTTAATATTTCACGAAGTTCTTTTAACGCTCTTGACCTTCTCTTTCTTACATTTTCTTTGCTGATATCAAGAATTTTTGATATATCCTCATCATTATATCCCTGAACTATGCCGAGTATCAAAACATGCAAATACTTCTCGTTAAGTTTTTTAAGAGCGGTTTTAAGAACATCTTTATCCAACATATCCCACACAAAATCTTCAGTACTCTCAAATGGCCAATCATCTTCAACCAATACCAATTTTTTCCCCGAATTATATTTATCTATGGAAACATTCCTTGTAATAACGGATATAAATGCCTTGGTTTCGTTACTGTTAATATCTTTGATTTTTGAAAGGTTCTTCATAATCCTTATGCTCGCTTCCTGAACTATATCTTCCGCATCGTGAATGCTTTTGACATAATTTAACGCAATTGCAAACATATAATTACTGTATTTAGAAAATATTTTTTTAAATGTGATTTTTTCACTCTCATTTAATGCACTAAAATATATTAAAAAAATAGAAATCACACCTTTCTCTTATAAAACTTGATATTTTATTTTTTTGTGACAGAATCAACCGCTTTTTTTAATCTTTCAAAATTCTCAATAAGCAATTCAGTATCTATTCCGATATTTAATCTCATATAATATTTGGAATCTTCTCCAAATTGGTCACCTCTTGAAGGAAAGAAAAAAGCCTCTTTCTCAATAAAATCATAAAATTCATCTACAGACATCTCATTCATTTTAACAAATCCTTCAAAATTTACAAAACTCAAATAGGTGGCATCCGGTTTCATAACTGAAAATCCTTCAAGTTTTTGAAAAAATTCCTCCAAAATTCTATGATTTTGTTCCAATTTAATTGTCAAATCACCGTTCCATTTATCAAAGTCGGAATAAGCTATTTCAGTGGCTTTGATCCCCACAAGATTAGGTCCGTGAAATCCGATCTTCGAGAACTCAATATTAAACGCCTCTCTCAAATCAGGATTTTTAATAAAAATATTTGCAGTTGACAAACCTGCGATATTAAAAGATTTTGATGCGGATGTACAAATAATTGAATTCTCAAAACTTTTTTCGGATATTGTAAAATAAGGAATATGAATGTTGTCATTTAACATTATATCGCCGTGAATTTCGTCACTTATCACCAAAACTCCGTTATTTCGAGTTATTTCATCAATTTTTTCGAGTTCTTCTCTACTCCAAACCCTACCTCCGGGATTGTGAGGATTGCAAAATATTAAAAGTTTTAAATTTTTCCTTTTACAAATCTCATCAAAAAGTTCAAAATCTATCTGAAATCTGTTATTTGAATTAACAAGGGGACATTTAACCAGTTTCCTATTCTGTAAATTTACAGCTTCAACGAAAGGTCTGTATATTGGAGTAAAAACTGCAATTTCATCCCCTTCTTTTGTAAATGCCCTAACTGCATTAAACAAAGCCAAAATAACTCCCGATGAAAGCACAAAATCTTCCTTGCCCAAGTCCATATCAAATTTTTTCTTGTAATGATTAATGATGGCTGAATAATAAGAGTTTGTTGGTTGTGTATAACCCAAAACTGCATCTCTGATATAGTTCAATAATTTCTCTCTTCCTTCGGAGTAAAAATTAAAATCCAAATCGGCAATACTCATAGGCGCAACTATTTGCCCCTCGGGAACTTTTGACTCGATTAATTTCCATTTAATTGAGCCCGTATTTTTTCTATTTATCCCTTTTCCTATATCCATTATCTTCTTCTCAATCTTTCCTTATTTGCAATTTGCCTTCTGGTTTGTTCAAAATAATTATCTTCAATAGAATCAATCTTACTTATCCAATTTAATGATTTTCCCGCACCTCTTACAACTGAGGTGATAGGATTTTCGTCGATTCGTACATGGATTCCTATTCGATTTCTTATCCTGTCCGCAATGCCTCTCAAAAGAGCTCCTCCTCCGGTTAAAACTACGCCTTTCTCAAACAGATCGGCAGATAACTCCGGCGGTGTATTCGACAGTACCCTGTGTACCGTTTCGATTATTTCATTTATCGGACCGCTTATCGCCTTTTCAATATCGGCAACCGTCAACTCTATTTCAACAGGCAAACCATTATATATATTTCTTCCCTTAGCATAGTATTTTTCATCCAATTTGGTGTCGATTGATGCCAAGCTTAACTTTATTTCCTCAGCCGTTTTTTCTCCGATAATGACATTAAAATTTCTCCTGATATAGTCAATTATCGCCTGATCACAGGTGTCTCCGCCAATTTTTATCGACTCGGAAACAACTATATTTCCTATCGAAATTACGGCTATATCGGTAGTTCCTCCGCCTATATCAATTACCATATTTCCACCCGGATCTCCTATATCTATTCCCGCACCTATGGCTGCCGCCAAAGGCTCCTCTATCAAGTAGATTCTGTTGCCTCCCGCTTTTGTTCCCGCTTGAATAACGGCTCTTTTTTGCACTTGAGTGGCTCCTGACGGAACACAAATTATTATATCCGGTTTTATCAATGTCCTTCCTATAGCCTTAGCCAAGAAACTTTTCAACATCTTTTCAGTCGATTCATAATCAACTATAACCCCATGTTTTAAAGGTCTAAGTGCCGTAATATTGCCCGGTGTTCTTCCCAACATTTGCTTAGCTTCTTCTCCAACCGCGACAATTTTGTCTTTAAACCTGTCTATAGCAACTACGGACGGCTCTTTTAATACAACGCCTCCCCCCCTTGAATAAACAAGTATTGATGTAGTTCCCAAATCAATCGCCACTTTTTTTCTAAAATTAAAATTCATAACTAACCCTTTATTTATTATCTATATTTATTTTTTTCTGCTCTAATCTGTGTTTAGTAAAATCTCTCAACAACATATAAAATGTTGACATTATCGGTACACATACAACCATGCCCATAATTCCGAACATAGCTCCGCCTATAGTAATGGATACTATAATCCAAAATGAAGGTATCCCTATTTTTTTACCTACCAATTTAGGATACATGAAGTTTCCGTCAAATTGCTGAACAATGCTCATAAATATTAAAAATATAAGCGCCTTTATAGGCGATTCCGTAAGAATAATTACTGTGCCTATGATTGATGAAGCCATTGACCCCAAGTACGGGATGAGATTCAAAAATCCCGTCATAACTGCAATCATTATTGAATACGGCATTCCCAATATATTCATCCCCGTAAAAACAATTATCGCCAGAAGTATCGCTTCTATAAATTGTCCCGTAAAGAAATTATAGAAATTTCTGAATAGAAGCTTGCAAACGCCCAAAATCCAATCCGCTAATTTCTCAGGAAAAAATGCAAACAACACACTTTTTGCATTTTGAGCCATCCTTTCTTTTCTGCCCAATGCATATATTGAAAAAATTAAAACCAAAGATGCTTCAAAGAAGCTTGAAAATACTCCTGAAATTATATTTATTGTCCCACTGAATGCGTAACCTGCTCTACCCGATAAAAACTCCAAAACATAATTGGCAATTTTTTGAGTGTTGATTTTGCTTACATATTCCTCAATTTTAGGAATATATTCCTTCATCCAATCATATTTTCTAACTTCCTCCACCTGCTCCAGAATAATATTGGGCAAATGATATATCAAATTTAAAATTGTTTGAATAAATTGAGGAATGACCTTTGTCACAAGAAATGTAACCAATATTATAAAAATCATATATGCGGTGAATATGCTTATTATTCTTGCTATCCTCTTATTTTTCATTTTAATCTTTTTCAATAAAATGTTCTCGACGCCGTTCAACAATATATTTATTACAAATGCCAAAACCATACCCAAAATAATAGGTCTGGATATAATCGTGAAATATCTCAAAGAATCCACTATATTCGATACCTTATATATCAGAAAATAGGCAATCAATCCTCCGATTATAACGATTAATTTTAAATATACGCTTCTCAGTTCTTCCTTAGTTAACTTCATATTCACCTCCAACATTCTTGAAATAATTATATCACAAGAGAATATAATAAGTTTATTTTTTGATTTTTATGAGGTTATGCTATATGATATTTCTATCGTAAAGGAGGAGTGATGAGAAAAAAGAAATTAATATTTGATATGGATGGAACCTTGCTCGATTCAATGGGAATGTGGCATTCATTCAGTAATAAAATATCCGATTTCCAAAATAAAATACCACTGATGGATCCAATAGAAATAATTCCGGGAACAACTGTGGAATATAGTACAAAATATTTAAAATCATTTTTGTCTGTCGATGTTAATGAGGGTCAATTGGCGGCATTCATAGATCAATATTTAGCTACTTTTTATACAAATCCAAATCTCCACAAGAATAATGTGGTAAATGTATTGCAAAAGCTTAAAAATCTAGGATACACGCTTTATATTGCCACCGCAACGGATATCAAGTACGCCAGAATAGCCCTTGAATCCAATAATTTGATAAAATACTTTGAAAAAATTTTTACTCCCGATACTCTAAAAGTACAAAAACACGATATCGGATATTTTGAAAAGATTTTAAGCGAATTGGATGTCAGCTCAGATGATGTAGTATTTTTTGACGATGTGTTGTACGCCGTAAAACTTTCAAAATCCATAAATATAAAAACCATCGGAGTATATGACGAATATGCCGACAATATAGACAAAATCAAGGAAATTTGTGATCATTTTATATATGATTTTGAAGAAATAATAAAAAAAGAGATGTGGTAAAATGGAAAAAGGAAAATTTACTATAGAAATTGAAAGGGATTTAATGTATGAATTTACCGACACTTTGAAAGAGTTGGGAATCAGTGTCGATACCGCAATTTCATCGCTTGCAAAATATGTAATCGAAAATATGTCTCTTCCTCAGGAACTTGAACAATTGATTTATGAAAACGACTCATCGGCAATAGAGGAGTATAAAAGACAATTGTCCTTCGGAGGAATTAGCGGTTTTGACTTGGATCAATTAGCTTATCAATTTGAAAAGGGAATAGAAGAATCCAAAAAAGAAAAATAAAATTTTAAAATGTAAAAGGACAGTCGAACTGTCCTTTTATTTGGAGTTAATTATGATGAAAAAGAATAAACAAAAGTTTGTGCCAGTCTTAAACTTATCTTTCTTTTACAATTCAATAATAAACCACCTGTCATAATTTGTCAACGCTTTCATAGATTTAAATAATAAAAAATTACATAATTCATCTCAAAAATACAAGTTTTTTTCAATAAATATTATGTCATTGTGTATTTCATGCTATTCGAGATTGAGAAAAGCTTTTCATGAATTGTAACTCATATCTTAAATATTCTTAACAATTTTTATAAACTCTTTATTATTTTTACTGTTCTTAAATAACTGAACCAATTGAGCAATACTTTGGTCAACTCTTGCATCCTTGTAAGATTTTCTGATTTTAACTACAGTTTCTCTCTGATCATAATCCAGAAGCAAATCATCTTTTCTCGTTCCACTCTTGTAAATATCAATTGCGGGATATATTCTCAGTTCCGAAAGATTTCTGTCCAAGTGAAGTTCCATGTTTCCGGTCCCCTTAAACTCCTCATATATCATATCATCCATCCTTGAACCGGTATCAACCAAGCATGTAGCTAAAATTGTAAGTGAGCCGCCTTTTTCAATATTTCTTGCCGCCCCGAAGAATCTTTTCGGTTTAAATAAAGCCAACGGATCCAATCCTCCTGAAAGAGTCTTTCCGGAAGCCGGAGTCAATATATTATAAGCTCTCGCCATCCTTGTTATCGAATCACAAAGGATCACAACATCCACGCCGTTTTCAACAAATCTTTTTGCCCTCTCCAAAACTATTTCAGATAATCTGATGTGATTTTCCACCGGTTCGTCAAATGTTGATGACACTATCTCCGTTTTCATCATCTCATCGCGATCCTGAGTATGCATGTTTACAGATCTTTCAATATCAGTTACTTCCTCGGGTCTCTCATCTATTAAAAGTATAAAAATTTTAATTTCGGGATGGTTTTTCTCAATTGCATTTGCTATTGATTTCAGTATGGTGGTTTTTCCGGTTTTTGGCGGACTTACAATCAATCCTCTCTGCCCCTTGCCCACCGGTGCGAATAAATTAATCATTCTGTTGGAAATGTTTTCTGATGAATCCTCTAAATTGATTATAGACATTGGATAAATAGGTTTCAAATCTTCAAAATTCAGTCTTTTGTATGAGTTTTCGGGCGATTTCCCATTGATTTCAAGAACATAGATTAATGGAGCAAACTTTTCTTTGTCTCTGTTTTTTCTAATTAAACCTTTGATATAATCTCCGGTTTTAAGTCGGAATCTTCTCACTTGTGTAGGAGATACAAATACATCATTTTCTCCCGAATCGTATCTGTTGGTTCTTATAAAGCCGTACCCGTCCGCCATTACATCAAGAATTCCCTCTATAATTTCCGTGTCTTTTTTACTTTCTTCACTTTCTTCCTGGTCAACATTTGTTTCCTGTTCCATATTTTCAAGATCATTTGCAACAATCTGTTCTTTAATTTTCGACAGAAGCTCTTGCTTATTATAATTTGTGATGGATGTAACTCCCATAGTCTTAGCAATTTCTCTCAGCTCCGACAATTTTTTTCCATCTAAATCTTTTATATTCATTTCTCACCTCATAAATCAATATCCCTGCTAAAAGCAGGGATATTTTTTAATCATTATGCCTTGTTTAGAGAACCAAAGATTTCCATCTTTTCTAAAACGGTGTCTATGATAGCTTGATTTGCATCGGAAAAAATCTTTCTAGGATCAAAACCTTTGCTCTTTAGGTCTTTTCCGGCTTCAATATATTCTCTTATTTTTTTAGCGTATGCAATTTGAATTTCAGTATTTACATTTATCTTTGAAACTCCAAGTGAAATTGATTTTTTAATCATTTCTTCAGGAATTCCCGTTCCTCCGTGAAGAACCATCGGCAAATCTCCGATTTCGTTTTTAATGTCTTCCAATGCATCAAATGCAAGTCCTTGCCAATTTTCAGGATATACTCCGTGAATATTTCCAATTCCGGCAGCCAAAAAGTCAATTCCCAAATCCGCTATTCTCTTACATTCTTTAGGATCCGCTATTTCTCCTCTTCCTATAACGCCATCTTCTTCCCCTCCAATTGAACCTACTTCAGCTTCAATTGAAATTCCTTTTGAATATGCCAATTCAACTAATTCTTTTGTTTTAGCAACATTTTCGTCTATCGGATAATGAGATCCGTCAAACATGATTGATTTAAATCCTGCCTCAATAGCTTTCAAAGCTCCTTCATATGAACCGTGATCCAAATGAACCGCAACGGGCACAGTTATATTTAAGTCTTGAATCAAACCATTAACCATTCCTACTACAGTCTTGTATCCTCCCATGTATTTTGCAGCACCCTCAGATACTCCTAAAATTACAGGTGATTTCCCTTGTTCAGCAGCCAATAAAATGTTTTTAGTCCACTCTAAATTGTTAATGTTAAATTGCCCAACAGCATACTTTCCTTCTAATGCTTTTTTCAGCATTGCTCCAGCTTCAACTATCATATTTCCTCCTTAAATATTCCAAATATCGTTGGCATATTCTCTTATAGTTCTGTCTGAAGAGAATAAACCGCTATACGCTAAATTTATTAAACCTTTTCTCGCCCACTCTCTTCTGTTCCTGTAATCCATATCAACCTTTTCATGTGCCAAAGCATAACTTTCAAAATCTTTCAATATAAAATAATAGTCCGCTCTGTCTCCATTTTTAGGGTCAACCAATGAATTATATATGTCCAGAAAATAATATTGGCCTCCATCATTAATACTATCCTCATCTATCAAAATGTCAATAGCTTTTTTCAACTTTTGATTTGTGTAATAGTATTTCTTAGCATCATAAGTTGATGCAATTTCCAACAATTCTTCTTCAGTAGCCCCAAACAGATAATTATTATCAAGTCCGGCTTCTCTAAAGATTTCTACATTGGCTCCGTCCATTGTACCAAGTGTAGCAGTTGCATTCATCATAAATTTCATGTTTCCTGTACCGCTGGCTTCCTTACCTGCCGTAGAAATTTGTTCAGAAACATCCGCTGCAGGGAAAAGTTTTTCAGCATAGCTTACTCTATAATTTTGTACAAACACGACCTTAAGCTTTTGATTAACCTGAGGATCATTATTTATCATTTTTGATATTTCATTGATGAATTTAATGATACCCTTTGCTCTGAAATATCCCGGTGCGGCTTTTGCTCCAAAAATGAATGTTCTCGGCACCATATCAAGATCCGGGTTCTCTTTTAGTTTATAATATAAGCTCACAATATGCAAAGCATTCATAAGTTGTCTTTTATATTCATGAAGTCTCTTAATTTGAATGTCAAATATAGAATTCGGATCTATTTCAACCCCCTCAACTTCCTTGATATACTTCGCCAATTGAACTTTCTTTTCATGCTTTATTTCGTTCATCTTATCTAAAACTTCCGGATTATCGGCAAATTTTTCCAAATTCTTAAGAAGCGTCATGTCATGCTTCCAATCTTCAGAGCCCAACAACTCATCTATATATGCCGTAAGTTCCGGATTTGAATATTGAAGCCATCTTCTAGGCGTTACACCGTTGGTCTTGTTATTAAATTTTTCAGGATACAGTCTATACCATTGGTTTAATGTTTCTTTTTTAAGAATTCCCGTATGAATTTCCGCAACTCCATTTATGCTGGTTGCAACATAAGTTGCAAGAAATGCCATTTCTACAATATTTCCTCTTACAATTCTATATTCGTCAATATTTTGATTTCCTGATCTTACCAAGTCTTCGATTAATCTCTTGTCAATTTCTTTGATAATATCCATACATCTTGGTGAAACTTCTTGAATTAATTCAATATCCCATTTTTCAAGTGCTTCCTGAAGAACGGTATGATTTGTAAACGCGAAACAGTTCTTGGCTATATCGAACGCTTCATCCCAGCCCAAACCTTCATCATCCATCAAAACTCTCATCAAATCCGGTATTGCAATTACAGGATGTGTGTCGTTCAGTTGCAAAATATGATATTTGGCAAAATTTTCAAATTTAGTATCCTCCGGATGATTCTTTTTGTATTTGCCTATTAAATCCAAAATCGATGCGGATACAAAGAAATATTGTTGAAGAAGTCTTAAAAGTTTACCGTTTCTCTGAATATCGTTCGGATATAAAACTCTTGTTATATCTTCCGCTTTATTTTTCATTCTTAAAGCTTCATCATATTCAAAATTATTGAACTTTTTAAAATTAAATCCTCCATTTTCTATTGCTTCAGCCTGCCACAATCTCAAGGTATTTACGACTCCGTTTTTGTATCCTACAATTGGAACATCATACGGAATTGCATTTACTTGAAAGTCTCTAAAACTTACAATCTGTTTTTCACTGTCTTTTCTTATTGACCAAAAATCTCCCTGTACAGTCCATGCATCCCCTAATTCAACTTGGAATCCGTCTTCGAACTTTTGTTTAAAAATTCCTTGAGAGTATCTAACGCCATATCCTTGAAGCGGAAGGTTTTCAGTAGCAGCAGACTCCATAAAACAAGCCGCCAATCTGCCCAATCCTCCATTTCCCAATGCAGCATCATCTTCTTCATCTTCAATCTCTTCAAAATCGATATCTAATTCTTTCAAAACGCTTTTTATTTCATCTAAGATTCCCAAATTAAGCAAATTATTTCCTAATGATCTTCCGATCAAAAACTCAGCTGATAAATAATATGCATTTCTTATGTTCTTATTTTTGTTATTTGTTTCAATCCAATCCTTGCTTATCAGACTCATTATAGTTTTAGACAATGCCGCGTATTTTTCCGCATTTGAGGCTTCATCTAAAGTTTTCGCAAATGTTGTTATCACTTGCTCCTTTAATAGTTCAACTAATTCTGTTTCTTTCAGTTTTTTCATAATTCCCCCATAATTGATACATCTATCCTTGTATATTATATCATATATTTTTACTTTTGATACCTTTTATTGAAAACGGTTCGAGTGTTACAATTACTTAAAGGAGGCAGTATGAGAAAAAGTTGGAATGAATATTTTATGGATCTGGCTATCGCCGTTTCTGAAAGAGGAACTTGCGACAGAGCTTATGTAGGATGCGTTTTGGTAAATCAGGATAACAGAATTGTAACCACAGGGTACAACGGTACAATATCCGGTAATGCACATTGTGATGAGATCGGGCATACCATGCGTGACGGTCACTGTATAGCAACCATTCACGCTGAAATGAATGCCTTGTTGTATTGTGCCAAAGAGGGGATTTCGGTCAAAGGGGCAACCTGCTATGTAACCCATTTTCCTTGTCTAAATTGTACTAAATCTCTAATTCAGGCGGGTGTTTCAAAAATATATTATAGACATGGATATAGAATTGATGACTATGCAATTGAATTATTGAACAAAAACAATATTGAATATATAAAAATATAAGCCAGCAATGCTGGCTTATCTCTTTCTTCCACCGAATAATCCTCTGGTAATCATTCTTCCCAATTCTCTACCCACGGAACCGGCTATATTTTTAGTTAATCTGTCCACAACCGAATCTGTTTTTTTACCTGTCTGTCTTTCAAGTTTTTCAATTCGTTTTTCTTCGGCTATTCTTTCTTTTTCGGCAAGTTTCGCCTCCGAAGCGCGTATTTTTTCCAACTCTTTCTCTTCTTTTTCCTTCAACGCTCTCTCTTCAGCCTCTTGTTTTTCACTGCTTAATACTTCATATGCAGAGGTTGAATCCACAGCTTCCTGATATTTTTCGTAAAGGTATGAAGAATTGATTATTTGCATTCTCAAAGACGGATCCATTGCTCCCATTTTAGATTCCGGAGGGCTGATCATGGTCTTTTGAGCAAATCCCGGTTTAGAGTCTTCTCCAAGAACCGAAACGATGGCTTCTCCCGTTCTAAGATTTAGAATTTCTTCTACCAAGTCAACTTCTCCCTCTTGCCTGAAAGAATCCGCAATCGCTTTTACCTCTTTCTGCTCTTTAGGAGTGTACGCATTAAGTGCGTGTTGCACTCTGTTTCCAAGTTGAGCCAATACATCATTCGGAATATCCGTAGCCTTTTGCGTTACGAAAAAGATTCCCACACCTTTGGATCTTATAAGTCTAACTATCATTTCGATTTTATCGATTAATACCTTCATCCCCTCTTCAAATAGAAGATGTGCCTCATCGAAGAAAAACACTATCTTAGGTTTATCTAAATCACCAACTTCCGGCAAGTTTTCATAAAGTTCCGAAAGCAGCCATAATAAAAATGTTGAGTATAATTTCGGATATCCGAACAGCTTATCGCAAGCCAAAATATTTATTATACCTTCTCCATTTTCATTTTTTTTAAGAAAATCCAACACATTGAAGCTCGGCTCGCCAAAAAATATATCTCCACCTTGTTCTTCAAGTACAAGTAAAGCTCTCAGAATAGCTCCCACAGTCTGTTTTGAAATATTGCCGTAAGTATTGGAAAGCTCTGTGGCATTATCCCCCACAAAATTAAGCATGGCTCTTAAATCTTTGATATCTATTATCAGCAATCCTCTTTCATCGGCAATTTTGAAAGCGATATTTAAAACTCCCTCTTGAATCGGATTCAATCCCAATAATTTTGAAAGAAGTATCGGTCCCATCTCTGAAATTGAAGTTCTTAAAGATATTCCGTCCTGTCCGAATACATCAAATAATTCTATAGGATATTTCCTGTTTTCATATTCTTCCAATCCTATCAGATTAACCCTTTCCGCTATTTTTTCATTCATTTCTCCCTTTTCAGCCAAACTAGCAACATCACCCTTAATGTCTGATAAAAACACAGGTATTCCGTTTTTTGAAAGGTTTTCAGCGATAACTTTTAAAGTGATAGTCTTTCCTGATCCTGTAGCTCCTGTTATAAATCCATGTCTGTTCAACCTTGAAAGATTTACAAAAACCGGGTCTTTTCCCTTTCCTAAAATAAATTTATTTTCCATAAGTACCTCACATGTATTTTTAAATATTATACTCTATATACTTTTTTTGTTAAAGAAGATTATGACTTTTAATTTTTAAAAAAAAGTAATATAATATACTCACTTAAAATGTGGAGGTTACATATGAAAAGAAAAAAAAGAGGGTACACGATACTATGGCTTCTTCTGGCTATTTCAGTTTCACTGAACATTTATCTTGGTTTGCCTCATATAAAAAATTTAACTGAAAAAGTTTTTGGAAACCGAGAAAAAACAGCTGTGGTTGAAAAGGGAAAAGAGAAAGATCAACCTAAAAAACCGGATGATAAACCTGAAGACAAAAAAAACGAAAAGAAAGATGAAAAAAATCCGACGGTTCAAGGTTCAACAAAAGGCTTAAACCACAATGAAAAAGCTAAGAGCTACGCCTATAGCACAAAGGAAGTCAGAGAAAATATGGAAAATGAAAATTATAAAGGCAAGAAAATGGCTTTCCTGACTTTTGATGACGGAGTAAACAATACGATAACTCCAAGAGTACTTGACACTCTTAAAGAAAAAAATGTCCCTGCAACATTCTTCGTCGTAGGTAATAATATCGGTGAAAACACCAAGGACAATCTAAAGAGAATATATGATGAAGGACATTCCATAGCTATTCACTCATATACTCATGATTATGATATCCTATACCCGGATACAATAGCAGACACCAATGCCATACTTAAAGAATTTACCGAAACGCTTAAGGAAGTTAAAACATTCTTGGGGGAAGATTTTGACAGTAAGGTTTGGAGATATCCGGGCGGTCACAGATCTTGGGATCAGGACAGTTTGAAAATAGCTGATCAGGAACTTGCCAAGTTGGGTGTGGAATGGATTGATTGGAATGCCATGAATGGAGATGCTCAGCCGGAAAATGCCTCTGATGGCGATATTTCAAGACCTACCACAATTCAAGAAGTAATTGCAAACTTTAACAGGTCATTGGATTTTACTTCAAATCCGAATCAAATAGTTGTACTTATGCACGATGCTGAAGGAAAGGATTTGACAGCTGATGCACTTCCACAATTAATTGACCACATAAAATCAATGGGTTATGAATTTGGAGTTTTGAAATAAATAATACGGATTTTCCATTTTAATCGGGAGACAATATGAAAAGAATTTTTATGGGGATACTTACAATCCTGGCTTTCATCGGACTTTATTCTCTTGTGAAACCTGATAACAAGATTAAAAAACAAATTTTAAATCCTGTTAATGAGAGTTCTGCAAAAGAAGAAGTTTCTAAATTACTTAATAATTACGAAATTTCAAGTATTAAAAATAAGTCCTTAGTAGTAAAAAAAGACGATAATCACATGATTTTAGTGGTAAATAATCAATACTTATATATTGATTTTAATGTTGAAATTCCTAAGATATATCATTTCAAATCAGATAAAGCAAAAATTAAAGCAAGAGTTGTAAGAAAAAATGAAAGCGGATTTGTAATTGAGCATGACGGACATGAGGACTATATTGAAGGTACTGTTCCGGACAATAAAGATGTCGGAGATATAGTAACTGTCGATGATCCACATGCTCATTTATCCGGAGTGGAAAATCATGGTAAAAAAGATCATAAAGAAAACAATCTTATCGAACAAAATAATTTTTTAATAGATGCTTTCAATAGTCTTAAGAATTTTTTCGAAAGATTATTCACAAATTAAAAATAGAACCATATAACAATTAAACTCTAAAAATGTCGGTGAAATATTTCACCGACATTTTTTATTATAAAAAGGCATAATTTAAATTGGAACATCTTATTTTTTAAGATCTTCTTTTTGTTTATTATTAAATTTAAGATAAATTTCTATAGAATATAAAACCAACGCTATAACCAGTAAGCCTACAACAAAAATATTCTCAGTAAAAGGCACTTCCGGGTAAAAGCCATATATTCCTTTCTGTAATACGATACTTGTATGATATGGAATCAGCTTTATTACTCTTTCAACCATATAGATAAGAGCACTTGTAATTAAAAGTTTGGTTGCATGTTTTGAATAGTCCATAGTACTACCCCTCCTTAAAATTATTTCTTATATAAATTATTTGTAATTCTAAGCCCACCATTTGGCTTATATGCGCTGTGTGAAGACACAAAATAATTAGATAAATAAACATCAAATCTATATTTAGTTAAATATTCCCAAACTTCAATTTCTCGATAATAGCCGGATGGTACTCTTACATTTACAGTCCATGATTTGGAATTTTTACCACCTATTTCACCACCTATTTTCGCTTCAACAATCTTTTTAATATTAAAACCTAAACTGCCGCTTACTTCCCAATATGAAATTGTTTCTACATTTAAATTGAACCTTGCAGGTCCATCTACTCTGTATGGAGTTCCATCGTTTTCATCATAGAAACGATTTCCTATATACCTCCAATTTTTCAACTCCGGTGATGCGGTAGCACGCGAAATCGCATCCACTCCTTCATCGATTAATGCAGAATCATATGAATTATTAAACTCCTCATGGATAGGATTTTTAGGCAAAATATAGGTTAATGTAGTTGATACCAATTCACCATCTTTTTTATTATCAGATTTTTTTAAAATCTCGGGATCGTTTATTGTAACTTCATAAATTTTCTTTGTTTCATCTTCATGTACTTTTGTAGCTAATCCAAGAGACCTAAATCTTTCTAACTCGTTTATTACATCTGAATCATCTCGTTTACTACGGAAACTAGTCGGATTTTTCCCTAACTTATCACGTATACCGTTTTCTTGTGCATGTAATTCTGTCGGAAAGCTTAAACCTAAACACAAAGAAACTGCTAAAAAAGTTGTAGTAATTCTCTTAAATAATTTGTTCATTTTTATTTCTCCTTTTGTTTATTTATATTATTTTCTTGAATTTTGGATATTTTCAAGAAATAAATAACTAATATTCCACCTATGAAGATTCAGAAAAATATAATTCAATAAATCTTTTTGTATTCATTGATTGTTTAGAATTTTGAAAGATTCTAAACCTAATCTGATATTAGTAAATAATGATATTTATCGCAATTGTATCAACTGAAATCTGAAATTGAAAATTTGATGAGCAGAATTTTTAATTTTTCTTTTATATCAGTCCTACATACTTACAACTTTATATCCCGCTTCAATGAACTTCTTCATCCCTGCATGACCGTTCATGTCGTTTATAAATTCCAAGCCGCAATCCTTAATACTCTCATAAACTCCCAGAACATTTGAACAAGCCAAACAAACTCCGGCAATCAAACCCTTTTCTTTTGCACTAAGATATAATTTGTTTTGCTCCTCTTCAAATATGGCTACCAATTTTACCGAAGCCCCTTCAAAGATAATTTTTGTTTCGTGCCCGTTGGAACTCATATCTAAAGCATTCATGAGAACATGTTGGAAGCACATTTTTTCACCTGTCATTCCATAATATAAAATTTTTTCCATAAACACCCTCGTTTTTTGTTTAACTTAGTACATACATTTTACAATAAATAAATAACATTATCAACATAATAAAAAAACATATCAATCTGATATGCTTTTTATTTCTTTAATATATTCTCCAAAGTGCGCCATGCCAAAACTGCACATTTAACTCTCGCAGGTAAGTTTGAAATATTTTGAAGAACAATTGCATCTTCCAACTTTTCCAATTCTTCTTCGTCTTCAATTTCACTTTTAATCATCCCAATAAATGTTTCCGCCAAATCCTTGGCTTCTTCAATACTCTTATTTTTGATTACATCAATCATCATTGATGCGGAGGCTTGAGAAATCGCACAGCCGATTCCCTCGTAACTTGCATCCTTTATCACTCCGTTCTCTATTTTCAAGTTCAATGATATTTCATCTCCACAACTGGGATTATGCCCCAATTCAGAGTGTGTTTTACCCTCAAGAGGTCTTTTATTAAATTTATTGTTACTGTGTTCTCTAATCAACTCGGTATAAATCTGATTAATTTCCAATTATCATCAACTCCTTTACCTTATATAGACCATCAATGAATTTATCTATTTCTTCTTTCGTATTGTAAAAAGCAAAGGAAACCCTACATGAAGAATTGATTCCCAAATATCTGTGAAGCGGTTGTGTACAGTGATGTCCGGCTCTGATGGCAATATCATAATAATCAAGTATTGAAGCTACATCATGCGGATGAACATCTTTTACATTAAAAGCTATATTTGTTCCGTAAGGTTTTTCCTTCGGGTAATACATTTCAACAAAATCCAGTTCCCTCATTCTCGAAGCACAATACTCTACCAATCTATGCTCCGCATCAGATATATTTTCAATTCCATATTTATTTATGAAATCAATGGCAGCTGAAAGTCCCGCTACGGATGAAACATTTTGAGTTCCCGCCTCAAATTTTTCAGGAACTTCGGCAAAAGATGAGTCTTGCTCATGGACATATTCTATCATATCGCCTCCATACAGAAACGGCTCCATTTTCTCCAAGATTTCCATCTTTCCATATAAAACTCCGACTCCCATCGGCGAATATAGCTTATGCCCTGAAAACGCATAAAAATCGCAATCCAAATCAACGACATCGACTTTTTCGTGGGCAGTATACTGAGCTCCGTCTATCAGAACTGTTGCACCTGCTTTTTTCGCCATTTCAATCATTTCTTTGATAGGAACCTTAAATGACAATACATTTGAAGCGGCTGTAAATGCAACAATCTTGGTGTTGGAATTCAGCTTGTTTCTGTAGTCATCAAGGTCGAATTTATAGTCGTCATCCAAGTAAAAATATTTCAGTTCGGCTCCTGTTTTTTTACAAATATTTTGCCAGTTTACAAGATTGGAGTGATGCTCGACTATTGATATCAGAACCTCATCTCCCTTTTTCAAATTGTTTATGCCATAAGAATAGCACACTAAATTTATAGCTTCCGTCGTATTTCGAGTAAAAACTATATTGTTTTTACTCTCGGCATTTATAAATTTAGCCACTTTCTTTCTTGTGTTTTCATATAGATTTGTAGCTTTAACAGATAGTTTGTAAGCACCTCTATTCGGATTGGCATTGCTGTCTTCGTAATACCGGGAAACAGCATCTATTACGGATTTCGGTTTTTGACTCGTAGCCGCATTGTCAAGATATATTAAGTTTTTTGTATCCTCTGATTTCAGATAAGGAAATTCATTCCTTACTTTATTAATATCCATTACTGAATTATTCCTCTATGAACAAATGATTTTATCTCTTCCTTTAATTTTTCGTTATCTATTAAATCAAGAACCGGAGTAATTTTGGATTCCACCACTATACTCTTAGCTTCTTTTTCGCTCAATCCTCTACTCATAATATAATAAAGCATATCCTGATCAATTCTTCCGGCTGAAGCGGCATGGTTTCCCTGTATATCATGCTCATGCGCCAATAATAGAGGAATTGCCAGATTTCTTACATCCTTGTCCAATAATGTAACATATTCTTCTTCATTTCCGTCGGAACCTATGCAACCCTTTTTGAAATCAAGAGTCCCAGCAAATCTTTTTTTACACATGTCCTTTAAAGCTCCGTTAACGGACATATTCGAAAATCCGTCTCTTCCGATATGGTTTATCAAATAGTCTATGTCAAGTTCTCGTTGTCCGTCCACAAAATAAGCCGTATTAATGTATGATTTCGCACCTCTTCCAAGTACATTAGCCACATAGCTTACAAAAGATTTCTCAGATCCCAATTCAACTTGTACAAAAGAAACTTCAGCATCTTCTTCGATGTTTGAAACTACAGAAATAAGGTTTTTAGATATCTTTGAAAGCCTTTGAATAAGCACTAATTTAAGTTTTGATTTTTTTTCTGCCTTGATTTTAACAACAGAATTTCTAATGACCTCAACATCTTCTTCACTCTTAAAATCTAAAAGAATTGTGGCTTCTGAATTTTCTTTCAAGTGAATATTATGTAGATCCATTATTTCATTTTCTTCTTTTGTAAATTCAAATCTGTGTTCTTCATTTAACTTTTGATTGATTTCCACTACATAATTTCTTTGGAAATTTCTATTTTCTTCATTTATTCTCAGAATTTCTTCTGAAACTCCGAATTTGATATTTTTAAAATTTTCATCAAACTCCTTGTTTTCAATTCTGAAAAAATCGTCTTTATATTTCTTTTTCTCTATGTTTAATTCTTCTAATTCCGTATTATTTGCCTTTAAAAATCTCCAAGTAATTTTAGGAAGTGTATTTATTATCATATTCGCCTCCTTAACCTATAGCACCTTCTAATTCAAGGTTTATTAAATTGTTCATCTCTACCGCATACTCTAAAGGAAGTTCCTTTGCTATAGGCTCTGCAAACCCGCGAACAAGCATAGCTCTCGCCTCTTCTTCACTTATTCCTCTACTCATTAAATAAAATATTTTCGAGTCGTCAATTCTTCCTATTTTAGCTTCATGTCCCAAATCAATATCGTCATTTTCAACGATTATAGTAGGAATTGTGTCGGATACGGATTCATTGTCCAACATCAAGGATTCACAACTTACAGTTGATTTTGAGCCCTGAGAGTTTTTCTTGAAATGAACAAGCCCTCTGTAAGTTACAATTCCTCCGCTCTTGGATATAGATCTTGAATTTACAGTTGAGAATGTGTTAGGAGCCGCGTGAACCACCTTTGCTCCAGTATCAAGATTTTGTCCGTCTCCCGCAAATGAAATTCCCGTAAATTCAGACTTTGCATTAGGACCGACTAAAATCGATGATGGATAAAGCATGGACACTTTAGACCCGAATGAACCTGATACCCATTCAATTTTTGCATTTTCAAAGACAATTGATTTTTTTGTATTCAAATTGTACATATTTCTCGACCAATTCTCAATTGTCGAATATCTAAGAGTCGCATCCTTCATTACAAATAACTCAACCGCTCCGGCATGGACATTTACGACATTGTACTTAGGTGCGGAACATCCTTCTATAAAGTGGCAGGAAGCCCCTTCTTCAACAATAATAAGGGTATGTTCAAATTGCCCCGCTCCCGGTGCATTAAGTCTGAAATATGACTGAAGCGGAACATCCACATCAACACCTTTCGGAACATATACAAATGAACCGCCTGACCATACAGCATAATGCAATGCGGCATACTTATGTTCGTCGGCATGAATGGCATGTTGAAAATATTTTTGTACTATGTCGGGGTATTTTTTAACCGCTGTTTCCATGTCGGTATATATTACTCCCTGTTTTAAAAGATATTCTTTTACATTATGATAAACGACTTCAGAGTCATACTGGGCTCCTACACCGGACAACGCATCAATCTCAGCTTGAGGAATTCCCAAGTCAACAAATGTATTTTTGATATTTTCAGGCAAATCATCCCAACTGGCTTTCATGGCGGATTTCGGCTTAATATATGTTATCAATTCCTCGATTTTAACTTCTGAAAGATCCGGTCCCCATGGCGGATTTTCTTGGGCATAAAAAAGCTCAAGCCCTTTCAGTCTTATATCAAGCATCCATTCAGGCTCGTCTTTCTCTTTTGATATTTCTCTTACTATCGCTTCGGTAAGTCCTTTATCAGCTATTTTGTCATATTCAAAGGGATTTCGCTTGTCGAAAATCCCTCTATCTATATCTGAAACTTGTGTTTTATTAGCCATTTACAACCTCTTCCTTTATCCAGTTGTATCCCTTTTCTTCAATTATTCCGATTAAGGATTCATCACCTGTTTTGGCGATTTTCCCATCAATCAGAACATGTACAAAATCAGGTTTTAAATTTTCAAGGATTTGACTGTGATGAGTTATAATCAAAACTGATTTATCCTCTGTAAGGAAATCTCTTACTCCCTCTGAAACAATTCTTGTAGCATCCACATCAAGTCCTGAATCCGTTTCATCAAGCATTATAAATTTAGGATCTAAAATTTTCATTTGAAGAATTTCATTCTTTTTCTTTTCTCCTCCTGAAAAACCTACATTTAAATATCTCTCAGCATAATTAGGATTAAAACTTAATTTGTTCATCTCGTTTTTCAATTCCTTTTTAAATTTCATTATCGAAATATTTTCTCCGCTGACAGTCATTTTTGCTGTTCTAAGAAAATTTTCCACACTTATTCCGGGTACTTCCTGAGGATTTTGGAAACTCATAAAAATGCCCTCTTTGGCTCTTTCGTCTGCTGTAAGATCGGTTATATCCTTACCTTCAAACTCAATATTTCCTTCTATAACTTCATATTTAGGATGTGCCATAATCGCATTTACCAGTGTAGATTTTCCTGAGCCGTTAGGTCCCATAATTACATGTATCTCACCCTTATTTATCTCAAGGTCAATGCCTTTAAGAATTTCTTTTTCTTCAACATTCACCTTTAAATTATTTATTTTAATCATTTTATCTCCCCTATAATGTTCTTAACGATTAAAGTATACTAATTCAGTATGAATTAGTCAATGTTAACTATCGTGTAAAACTAGTTGTTGTATTGACCGGAGTGGTTGATATTTAGATACATATTATTAAGATGTTCTATGTGTCCTTCCAATTTTTTTATGTCCGTCTGAATCTCTTCCACCCTTTTTCCGAATTGTTTTTCAAGGGTAAGTATACTGTCAAAATTATATGGATGTTTTTCCCTTTTTTCTTTTTTAGCCTTTAATACTCTTAACATTTCCTTTTTTATTTCTTCTTCATTTTGATCCGAAATCGAATAAAGTCTTATCTTTTTGGCTTCTTGATAAATCCTTCCTATCTCTTCATCATTCGGTTTCTTAAGCACATCAAAAAAATCCTTCCAAATCGAAACCGCTTTTTTATTTTTGTTTAGCAGAGGGCTTGCTTTTCTTATTATTTCTCTAAGTTTATCAATATTTCTTTCATATAATTCTTCAGGTTCATTCATATATCTTTCGTCAACCGTTCCGATCTCTTTTTCAAGTTTTTGTATCTGTTTCAGTAAATCTTTATATTCCGCCTTGGCGCCGCTAAAAATGAACTGTTTTTCCTGAATACTGGGTTGAAATTCAAATTCCATACTTGAGTCGACAAGTTCATTCATTATCATAAGTTCATAAATTCTTTGCTTTCTTAAAAGATTCAATTTTCCGAAGATTTTAATGTCGGCTCTTTCGAGAAATAGTTTATGAAAGTATTCAAAATATATATAGTTTAAAATTGTATTAATATATTTTTCTCTTAAATTTTTCATTTTTCACCTCATTGAATAATGATTGTATCACATTTATAAATCTATATTTGCAAAAACTCTTTTCCTATTCTATAATTATTATAATTGAAATGTAATTTATCTTAAATACATGGAGGTATATATGGCAGATTTTAAAAATGGTTCAGTAAAAATATCAAACAACATCATAGATCAGCTAATCGCTGAATCCGCACTGAAAGTTGACGGTGTTGATCAAGTTATCGGATATAAAGGTCAAAAAATTGACTCCAAAAAGAAAGACGGTATCGTATCTGTAATCAACGGTTCAAATATGGATGTCGCTATTTCTTTAGTATTGAAAACAAATCAAAACATTTACGGAGTATGTGAAGATGTTCAAAAGTCGGTTAAAGAACAGATAAAAACAATGCTTGGATTAAATGTTAAAAATGTTAATGTGATTGTAAAAGAAGTTTTAAATGCGTAAAAATTCGGACTGATTCGAAATTAAAATCGAATCAGTCCTTTTTTTAATTCAAACTATTTTTCCTAAGTCTCAAATGCAACATGATTTCTAAAATAGCCTTTCAAAAATAAAAAATCCTATTATAGCTATCCCTGCAATAAAGTACACAAATGAAAAAAACAAAAACCTCGCCATTTTATTGTTTCTGTAATAAATCATTTGGTTAATTCCCATAAGTATAAATACAATCCCCAACATTAGGTAAGAGTATGTATGCTTCACCTTTTTTGCATTTTCAAAAATTATTATTCCCAATGTTACAAATGTCAGTACGGAAGTAATAATTGTCAATTTAAATTGGTTCTTTGTAACCCTCAGTCTGGGATCATTTTGTCTCATATCGTCACCTATTATTCTCTGAAATTTAAAATACTGTCCACAGCACTATTCATAAATGTCACATCTATTTCTTCAACCTTCCCCGAATCAACTTTTTCGGTTATTTCCGGTTTTATCGGAATTCTGGCAAGAATATCCAAATCCCTTTGCCTTGCAAGTTCTTCAACCCTGCTCTTTCCGAATATTTCATATACCTTATTCGTATCCGGAGCGACAAAATAAGAAAAGTTTTCGATAATCCCAATTATCGGAATACTCATTTTTTTAGCCATATTTACCGCTTTATCAACAATCATAGAAACAAGTTCCTGAGGACTCGTAACTATTATAATTCCTTGAAGAGGTATCGTTTGAAATACGGTCAAAATGGCATCGGATGTTCCTGGCGGCAAGTCAACGAACATATAGTCAACATCCTCCCAAACAATATCTTTCCAAAACTGTTTAATCGCACCCGAAAGAACCGGACCTCTCCATACCACCGGCATCGTATCTTCATCAAGTATTAAATTTGTAGATACAATTTTTATTCCTTTTTCTGAAACCGCAGGATATGTACCTTTTGTATAAGCAACAAGAGGACCTTTAACGCCGAATGCTTTCGGGATTGACGGCCCGGTAATATCCGCATCGAGAATACCGACCTTATAACCTCTTTTATTCATTGCGGTAGCCAATAATGAAGTAACCAAAGATTTACCGACTCCACCTTTACCGCTGACCACTCCGATAACATTTTTTACATTGCAATACATGTTTTGTTTTTCGTAAAATATAGCTCTTGATTCTCTCTTATCCATTTATTAAATCTTTTAATTCTCCTTTGATTGTGTAATTTACTTTCTTCAGCTCTTCAATATTTTTTACTCCAAGTAAAAACATTATTATCTTTGTCTTATACATCAACTCTTCAATATATTGCTTTGCTTGGTCGTATCCTCCATGAAGAATGAATTTCAGTATTTCCCCACTAATTCCGACATAATCTGCTCCGAGAACTATTGCTTTGACTATATCCAATGCAGTTTTTATACCGCCACTTGCAATAATTTTTATGTCCTTGCTGATATTTCTTGCATCAATAATCGCTTTAGCTGTAGGAATTCCCCAACAATACAAATCCGAGAAGTCATATTCATAGCATCTCAAGTTTTCTATTTCTATAAAATTAGTTCCTCCGGCTCCCGAAACATCTATCATCTTAACTCCGCAATCAACCAGAGTTTTGATTGTTTTTGAACTCATTCCGAAGCCGACCTCTTTTACAATCAACCTGTCCGAGAATTCTTCTGCCATTATCTTTATGTTTTCAACAATTCCTCTAAAATCCTTATTTCCGTCCTTGGCTGCCGCCTCTTGACCCGAATTCAAATGTAGTGCAATTCCGTCGGCATCAATTACATCCATAGCGTATTTTACATCTTCAACACTTGATTTTGAGCTCAAATTTGAGATTAATACGGATTTTCTGTTCTTTCCCTCAGCTTTCTCACCTATGAATAATTGTTCCAGGTCATTATCCTTTATCAGTTCCATTTGTGAACCGACTTCCATCGGAATATTCAATTCTTTCGACAGCATATAAAGCATCTCATTGATTTCACACCCCTTTTCAGTGCCTCCCGTCATCGCATTGATAATCAATGGAAATGCTACTTTTTTTCCGAAAATTTCAACAAAAGTGTTAATATCATCAAAAGATATTTCAGGCAATGAATTATGCTCAATATATACATCTTTTAGAAGATTATCTCCTTTATATGCACTAATCAATGAATTTTCAATATATAAGTCTCTTCTATTAGTCACACTACAACCCGCCTTATTCTTTAATTAATTTACATCCTATAGCGCTATAGGAATATCATATGATTGAGTATCAGGATTATAATCCAATAATCTAAAATCATCTATTGTAAAATCGTCGAACTCTTTTATATCTGGATTAATCCATAACTCCGGACCTTTTTTAGTAGCATCTTTTTCCGCTACTTCTTTTACCAATGGAATATGTTTGTCATAAATATGCAAATTCTGAACAAAGTGAACCATCTCACCCGGTTTATACCCCGTTACCTGGGCAATCATTCTCATCAAGACATAATATTGAAAACTATTTATACCGCCGGGTCCCGCCGCAGCAAGAAAGTCTCCGCTTCTTTGGATCAAAGTCATGTTCAACTTATCCCCGACAACCGTCCACATTGTCATAAATGCACATGGAATTAAAGTCATTTCCGCCAAATCGTCAACATCATATAAAGTTATAATCAATCTTCTGTTGAGAGGATTATCCCTCAATTGCTCTATCAGTCGGGTAACCTGATTAACCCACTTTCCGGTTTCCGGTGATTTAAATGTCTTTGATGTTTGGTATCCGTATGCAGTTCCCAAGGAACCTTCTTCGTTTGCCCAACTATCCCAATATTTAACATTATACTTTTCGCGTAAATTATTTACATTATTACATCTGTCTTTATAAATCCAAAGCAATTCTTTAATAGCAGTTTTCCAGGCTATTTTTCTAAGATTTGTTATAGGTACTTCCCCTTCTTTGTAAGTTACAAATTGTTGAGGTAGATAAATTGTATAGGCGGACTCTTCATCATTCCATACGGGTCTTACACTATTATTTTTAGCGTCTCTTTCCGAGTATCCTTCATTCAAAATTTCATTAGATTTTTCGATGAAGATTTCATCGATTCTACTCATTTTTTCCCTCCTGAGATAACTCCAACTTCTTAGTCTGATCTTCTCTGATAATGGCTTCAATCATTTCTCCGATTTCCCCATTTAGGAAATCATCCAATTGATAAATTGTAAGATTGATTCTGTGATCTGTTACTCTTCCTTGAGGGAAGTTATATGTCCTTATTTTTTCCGCTCTGTCTCCCGTCCCAACTTGAGTTTTTCTGTCGGCGGATAATTCCTTTTGTTGTTCTTCAAGCTTTAACTCATATAATCTGGCATAAAGTATTTTCATTGCTTTATCTTTGTTTTTATGCTGAGATTTTTCGTCCTGACAACTTACGACCAAACCGCTTGGAAGGTGAGTTATTCTAACCGCTGAATCGGTAGTGTTGACATGTTGTCCGCCGGCTCCGGAAGATCTGAAATAATCTATTCTTAATTCCGTGGACTCATCAATCTCCACATCCACCTCTTCAGCTTCCGGCAATACCGCGACCGTTGCCGTGGATGTGTGAATTCTTCCTGAAGATTCGGTCTGAGGAACTCTTTGAACTCTGTGAACTCCTGATTCATATTTCAATTTTGAATATGCTCCTTCTCCTTTAACCATAAAAATTGCTTCTTTGACGCCTCCGACTCCCTGCTCGGAAAACTCTATTTCTTCGGTCTTGTATCCTTGACTGTCTGCGTACATATGATACATTCTGTAAAGCTCTCCGGCAAATAATCCCGCTTCATCTCCGCCGGCACCTGCTCTGATTTCTATAAATACATTTTTATGATCATTAGGATCCTTAGGTAATAAAAGTATAGTTATCTCTTCTTCCAATTTTTCAAGCTTTTGGGAATTGGATTCTATCTCTTCTTTCAGCATTTCGGTCATATCTTCATCTTCGGAAACGGAAAGCATTTCCTTGTCTTCCTCAATTATTCTCTTCGTATCCTCATATTCGGTATATTTTTGAACCAATGCTCTCAATCCGGCATACTCCCTGTTTACCTCTTGCCACTTGCCCATGTCAGCAAGCAACTCCGGCGATGCCAGTTTATTTTCCAATTCAAAATAATAATCTCTAGTTTTTTTTAATTTTTCAAACATTTTTTACCTCTTGTACATAAGCTAATACTATTCTATCAATTTTATTAAAATCCTTAAACACCTTGACATTAAAAAATCCATTTTTTTTCAAAATATCGGATACTATTTCTCCCTGGTCATATCCGATTTCAAAAACAATCATCGCTTTTTCGTTCATTTTGGATTTAGCACTTTCAATTATTCTATCATATATTTCGTATCCTTTGACGCCTCCAACTAAAGCCAATTTCGGTTCATAAAACAATTCCTTCTCCAAGCCTTTGTAGTCTTTTTCAGTAATGTACGGAGGATTCGATACAATTATATCGTACTTTTCTTCAACTTTTTCAAATAAATCGGATTGGATAAAATCTACATTCGCCCCGAGGTTTTCTGCATTATATTTTGCAATTTTAATTGCCTCTTCAGAAATGTCAACTGCAGTTACACACGGAATCTGTCCTTTTTTCCTGCTTTCCAAATCAATTGTTAACGCAATAGCTCCGCTGCCCGTTCCGATGTCCAAAATTCTCTTACCGTGCAGATTATTTTTCAATATCATTTCTACCAAAATTTCGGTTTCCGGTCTTGGAATCAATACATCTTCCGTAACCTTAAAGTCATACCCGAAAAAATTCCATTTCCCTATTGCATACTGAAGCGGATAATTGTCTTTCAATTTACTTTGAATTCTTAAGAACTCATCCATTTCTTCGTCGGACAACTCCTGATCCGAAACCGTCAACAACTTTGAATATCCCATAGATTTAATATAGGAGAGTATTATCCTACTCTCCTTATATTCTTTATTATTCAATATATCTCTTATTTTCATTGCCAAATATCTTCCTCTTTATTTTCAGGAATAACCATTTTCATTGCTTCAATCGCAACTTCTATCATGTCATCTGTAGGTTCTTTTACCGTTCCGATCTTTTGAATAAACATCCCCGGCTTTGACAGGTAGCATGCCGTCTTTGAATCTGATCCTCCGATCCATCTGTTAAGTTCATAGGTTATACCGACCAAAACCGGTAGTGTCAGGATTCTTGTAACAAATCTCAATATCGGATTAGGCCATCCGAAAAATGCCAACACCAATGATGATATTATCACCATATTGAACATAAAACTTGTTCCGCATCTCGGGTGAAGCATGGAATTTTTTCTTACATTTTCAACAGTCAACTCCTCTCCGAATTCATATGTCGCTATTGTTTTGTGTTCTGCTCCATGATACATAAATACTCGTTTTACATCCTTTATTTGGCTTATGGATATTATATAAAGGAAAAAGAATAGTATCCTTATCATTCCCTCAATCAGATTTAACACAAGTGTCGATTTTATATGCGAACTGAAAATATTCGACAATAAAGTCGGTAAAAAGAAGAATGTAAATATGAACACAACTATCATTGCAATCGAACTTACCCCGACAAGAAGATTTTCAAAAAATCTTTTTATCTTAGAACCCTCTTCTTTACTTTCTTTAGGTTTATCGGCACCTTCAGAAAAGCTTACAGAGTAGTCTATTGCTTTCGTTCCGTTTTTTATTGCATCAACCAATGCTCCGATTCCCCTAAAAAAGGGTTTTTTGAAAATACTATATTTATCTGATAATGAAATTGGATGTGTAAGCTTTGCTTCAAGATCACCGTCCGGTTTTCTTACGACTATTGATGTGGCATTAGGTCCCCTCATCAATATGCCTTCAAACAACGCCTGTCCTCCAATACTTGTCTTTTTTATAACTTTTTTCATAATTCACCTCATCGACAATTATACCCGATAATTTTAGAAATATTAAGCATAATAGATATCAATACTAAAAAATAAAGAGCTAGCAAAGCTAACTCCCTTTTTATTAGTCGATTTTATATTTCTTTTTAAATCTTTCTACTCTACCACCACGTTCAACAAATTTTTGTTTTCCAGTGTAGAATGGATGACATGCTGAACAAATTTCTACTTTTAAGTCTTCTTTTGTTGATCCTGTCTTAAATGTATTACCACAAGCACATGTAACTGTTGCTTCATAGTAATTTGGATGCAAGTCTTTCTTCATCTATTTCACCCCTTTTTATTTCAAAATATCCGATAGCTTTAATATTATAGCACTTATGCTTTTAAATTTCAATAGAATATTAATCCGCTATTTTTATAGATAGATTATATCAAATAATTTTCAAATGACAAATTATTTTTATTGGCTAAATGCCAAAAAATGATTATTTTATCCATTAGTGATATAATTTAAAGTGTATTAGTTTTAAATTAATTAGTTAGGAGAAAATAATGAATTTCGAAAAAAAGTTAAATGATTATGCAAAGCTGATAGTAAATATCGGTATTCAGGTAAAAGACGGTGACAGTGTTGTAATCGACTGTCCGTTGGAAAGGGCCGATTTCGGTAAATTATTGGCAAAAAACTCTTATGAAGCAGGCGCCCACAAAGTTAGAGTAGATTGGAGCGATGACGATTTAACTCTGATGGCAATGACTCATTCTCCGGTTGAGGTATTGGAAGATATTCCACAACACAAATATGACGAAATGGAATATTTATATAAAAAGGGCTCCAAATTTATAAAAGTATATGCTACCGATCCCGAACTGTTGAAGGATATAGATCCGGAGAAAGTTTCTAGAGTCACTTTGGCAAGAAGTAAGAAATTTGAACCGCTTATTCACTACATGATGAACGATATATGCTCTTGGTGTGTCGTTTCAGTTCCTACAGACGGTTGGGCTAAAAAAGTGTTTCCTAATTCCGAAAAACCTGTTGAAGATATGTGGGAAGCCATTTTCAAAACGACAAGAATAAATACACAAGATCCGGTAAAAGCTTGGAGAGATCATTTGAATTTACTTACCGAAAAAGCTAATTGGCTAAATGAAAATAATTTCAAATATCTCGAATACAAAGCTTCTAACGGAACTGATTTTACACTGGAGCTTGCAGAAGGTCATATTTGGTGTGCTGCTTCAAGCAAAAATGCAGAGGGTGATCAATTTGTTCCGAATATGCCTACTGAAGAAGTGTTCACCATGCCTCACAAATACGGCGTGAACGGAAAGGTGTTCTCTTCAAAACCTCTTGCTTATAACGGAAATGTTATTGATGAATTCTATTTGGAATTTAAAGACGGAAGAGTTGTAGACTTTGATGCAAAAATCGGATATGAAACATTAAAATCAATCTTTGATCAGGACGACAGGGCAAGATATTTGGGAGAAGTGGCTTTGGTTCCTTATGACAGTCCTATCTCCAATTCAAATATTTTATTCTTCAACACATTATTTGATGAAAATGCATCCTGTCACTTGGCTTTCGGAAAAGCATATCCTACAACAATAAAAAATGGAGAAAATATGCCTAAAGAAGAATTTGATAAACACGGAATAAATGACTCTTATATTCACGAGGACTTTATGGTTGGAACTTCAGATTTATCAATTGTAGGAATTAAGCATGACGGTACAAGAGTTCAAATTTTCAAGGATGGTAATTGGGCTTAAATAAAAAATTATGGAGGGAAAAAATGAACAGAGATCTTGGTATCAATTTAGCGAGAGTTACTGAAGCGGCTGCACTCGGATCCGCAAAGTTTTTGGGAAAAGGTGACAAAAATGCGGCGGATGGAATTGCAGTTTCGGAAATGAAAAACATGTTTAACTACCTTGATATAAGGGGAAAGGTTGTTATAGGTGAAGGCGAAATTGACCAAGCTCCCATGCTTTATATTGGAGAGCAAATTGGTTCGATAGAAGGTGAACAGGTAGATATTGCTGTAGATCCAATAGATGGTACTACTTCTTTGTCAGACGGAATGTCAAATTCAATTTCGGTATTGGCGGTTACTCCCAAGGGCAATTTACTTCACGCCCCGGATGTATATATGAATAAGATTGCCGTAGGTCCGAAAGCTAAGGGAAAAATAGACATCAGAAAACCGGTAAAAGAAAATATTGAGGCTTTGTCTAAAGCATTGGGCAAAAAAATTGAAGATATAACCGTTTCAGTATTAAAAAGAGAAAGACATAACCAAATGGTTGCAGAAATCAGAGCTGCCGGTGCCAGAATAAGTATGGTTCCTGACGGAGATATTTTTACGGCAATAGCTACGGGACTACCTCAGGGTAAAATTGATATAATAATGGGAATTGGAGGTGCTCCTGAAGGAATAATCGCCGCAGCTGCACTTAAATGTCTCGACGGAGATTTCCAAGGAATTTTTGTCCCTTCAGACGAACAACAACTTAAAAGATGCCAAGAAATGAATATTGATTTGGATAAGGTATATACTCTTGACGACTTTGTGAAAGGGCGCAATGTTATATTTGCAGCCACCGGAATAACAGACGGAACTTTTTTAAAAGGAGTGGAATTCTTAGAAAACAATATGGCGAGAACGCAATCTCTGATATTGAGGTTACCTAGCGGAACGATAAGGTATCTGGATTCAATCCATAAATTAGATCAAAAATTGGATAAATGATTTTGCAATTTAAAGAATTTGTAGTAATATTTAATATTATACAATCAAATCGGAGGGAAGAATGATTGACATCCATGTAATTTGTGGTGGCGAAAGTAGTGAACATGAAATTTCACTTAGATCTGCGCAATCAATAATTAATCATCTTGATAAAAATAAGTATAATGTAAGCATGTCTTACATTACAAAAGAAGGTAAATTTGTACCACTGGGCAAATTTGAACACAAAATTGAATCTCCTGAGTCCTTAATCAGATCTTCTTATCTTAATAGGGCGGAATCAATAATGCAGTTTATTGACTTTATAAATACTCTTGATAATCCCATTATAATTCCCTGTATTCACGGAACCACAGGAGAAGACGGACAAATTCAAGGTTTTCTTAAAACATTAAATTTGAGATTTGTAGGAAACGACATTCTTTCATCTGCAATATGTATGGATAAGGCTACTACAAATAATATTTTCAAAGTACACAATATTCCTCAGGCAAAATACTATATTTTGGAAAAGAAGAGATTTTTCAGGGATGAAGACAGACAATCTATCATATCCAATATATTTGATACATGCGGGGAATCCGTTTTTGTAAAACCTTCAGCAAATGGATCTTCCGTGGGTGTAAGCAGAGCAAATCGAAAAAATATCATTGATGCGATTGAAGAAGCGTTCAAATATGACAATAAAGTTGTTATTGAAGAGGAAATATTTGGAGAAGAACTAGAAATATCGGTTATCGGTAATGATTTCCCAAAGGCATCTTTGCCGGGATCTTACAGTACAACAAGAGAATTTTTTGACTATACCGCAAAGTATCATGATAAGACATTGATTAGAAATATCCCTCATAAGCTTGATCCTACTAATGAAAAGAAAGTTAGAGAATTGGCTATAGACTCCTACTTGGCTACCGGATGCAGCGGTTTCGCAAGAGTTGATATATTTATGGATAAGGATAACAATTTCTTTGTGAATGAAATTAATTCATTCCCGGGTATGACTTTTTCTTCCCTATCTGCAGAACTGTGGCAAGCAACGGACGGAACTACATATTCCGACATGCTTGACATACTTATTAATCTATGTATAGAAAGGTTTTCTAAATAGTTATTATGTTAAATCTAACTTTAAAAGAACTGGCAAATTTATCAAATGGACAATTGAATGATTCTAAATATCAAGATATAAAGGTTGATGTTGTATCAATAGACACCAGAACATTGAGCGTGGGAGAAATGTACATGCCTATTATAGGTGAAAAACTTGATGGTCATCTATTCGTTGAAGAAGCTTTTAGGAAAGGTGCTGTGGCTGCATTTTGTGAAGTAGGAAGATGTTCCAATATAAAAGATAAGCCAATTATTTGGGTTAAAAATTCGAATGATGCATTTACATCTCTTGCTTCAAACTATAGAGATTCTTTAAAAAATATAAAGATCATTGCGATAACCGGTTCAAACGGAAAAACAACCACTAAAGATATTATCGCATCTACACTTAATGAAAAACTCAATGTAAGAAAAACCATAGGGAATTTAAATAATCATATAGGAGTTCCCAGAACTATACTGAGATTTGATCAAAATACCGATGTAGGTGTTGTAGAAATGGGAACCGACGGTTTTGGTCAGATAGAATTTCTCTCAAAACTGGCAAGGCCCAATATAGCCATTATCACAAATATAGGAGATTCTCATCTTCAACAACTTGTTTCAAAAGAAAATATTGCTGAAGAAAAACTCCACATTATAGACGGATTGGCTGAAGACGGTGTATTTATTTATAATATCGACGATCCATATTTAAGAGAGATTGTAAAAAAAACCTCTATTAAACAAAGGGTCATTTCATTTGGAACATCAAATGATGCGGACTATAAAATTGAAATTCTCGCTTCAAATAATAACGGTAACAGCTTTACCGTGAACGGTGAAAAGTTTATTACTTCATTAATCGGTTATCATCAAGTATATAACTCGACAATCGCAATAATTGTTTCAAAACTTTTCGGTATTGAAAGCTCTCTTGTAAAAAAGGCTCTTGAGAAGAAAGACATTTCTTCCATGCGTTCGGAATTGATATCTTGCATAGGTTTTGACATTCTTAATGACAGCTATAAATCCAATCCTCAAAGTTTGGAATCTGCACTTGAAACCTTAAATGTGCTTTCCGGGTATACCAGAAAAATTGCGATTCTTGGAGACATGCTTGAACTTGGAGATAATGAAATAGAACTTCATAGAGCGATAGGCAAAAAGATTAATCCCAAAAAAGTCGACTATCTTTTACTTTATGGTCCTTTGAGCAAATATATAGCGGACGAAACGAAAAAGACTTTTCCCGAAGGGCATGTTTTTTATGCCGAAACAAAAGACAAACTTATAGATAAAGCAAAATATTTGATCTCAAAAAACAGTCTGGTTCTTGTTAAAGCTTCAAGATCTTTAAGATTGGAAGAAATTGTTGAAGCTTTAGAATTGGTTAGAGTATATTAAAACAAGGATAAAGAATTCCTCTCGGAATTCTTTATCCCTGTTTTTTATTACAATTTAATTTTTTTAATTTCAGAATAAATTTTTCCTATATTGTCCTCAAAATCCACATTTTTCATGGTTTCCTCATATTTTTCTCTATCAGAATAAATATCATTTACCATTTTCAAAAACATTTCATTGCTTAAATCTTCTTCCATAAGAACTCTTCCAAATCCTTCTCTCTCAAAACTCCTCGCATTATCAATCTGATCTCCACGGCTTTGATCCAAACCAAGAGGTATTAGAAGCATGGGCTTCCTGTAAAAAAGAAACTCAAATATCGCATTTGATCCCGCTCTGGTGACTACCATGTCTGCCAATGAAATTATATGGTTTAAGTTTTCATTTATATATTCAAACTGAAAATATCCATCTTTATCTATTGATTTATCCAATGAATCCTGTCCGCAGGAATGAACGACATTGTAATTTTGTAAAAGCGAATCAAGGTTTTCTCTTATAACTCTGTTTATTATACCGGCTCCTAAAGATCCTCCCATCGCCAAAATAACGGGTTTATCATTATCTATTTTCAAAAATTTTCTTGCAGATTCGGGTTTCCCCTCAAATAGACCATCCCTTATTACGGGACCGATATATTCCCCCTTTCCGGATTTAATATATTTTTCGGTTTCGGGAAATGTTGTAAATACTTTTTTTACAAATGGTTGAACCAATTTATTCGCAAGCCCGGGGGTCAAATCAGATTCGTGAGTAATAGATGGGATTCTGTTGACAAAACCTCCAAATAAAACCGGAACCGATACAAATCCTCCCTTTGAAAATATGACATTTGGACGAATTTTCCTAACCTTAAATATTGACTGTAAACATCCCCAAAAAACTTTAAATACATCCTTAAGGTTTTCAAAGCTGAAATATCTTCTCAATTTTCCCGTAGCTATCGTAATATATTTAACACCGTCTATTTCCTCAATTAATTCTCTTTCTATTCCGTCTTTCGAGCCCATGTAATAGATTTCCCAACCATCTCTCAAAAGTCGGGGTATAAGGGCCAAATTTACAGAAACATGCCCGGTTGAACCTCCTCCTGTAAGAACAATTCTCTTATCCGATCTCTTATTTCTCATTAGATATTTTCTCCACTGAGAAATATGAACTCAAAGCTTCCGGAATCGTTACCGAACCGTCTTCATTTTGATAGTTTTCCAAAATTGCGGCAAATGTTCTTCCAACAGCAAGACCTGAACCGTTTAATGTGTGTAGGAATTTAACCTTTCCTTCCTCATCTCTGTATTTAAGATTTGCCCTTCTAGCTTGAAAATCTTCAAAATTTGAACAAGATGAAATTTCTACATATCTTCCGTAAGACGGCATCCAAACCTCTATATCATAAGTCTTGGCTGATGAAAAACCTAAGTCACCTGAAGAAAGTACTACAACTCTATATGGTATATTCAATTTTTGCAGAATTTTTTCTGCATTGTCAGTCAATTTTTCCAGTTCTTCATACGATGTTTCAGGCTTAACCAATTTGACCATTTCAACCTTGTCAAATTGATGATTTCTTATTAATCCCCTCGTATCTCTTCCCGCGGAACCGGCTTCTTGTCTGAAGCAAGGAGTATATGCCGTATAATAAACAGGAAGCTCCTGTTCTGAAAGAATTTCAGCTCCTCTATAATTTGTTACGGGAACTTCAGCTGTAGGAATCAAGTAAAAATCCTTTACAGGCAAATGGAACATATCTTCTTCAAACTTAGGCAATTGTCCCGTTCCGATCATTGAATTTCTATTAACCATATAAGGGACGGACAACTCCGTATATCCGTGTTCTTCAGTGTGAACTCTAAGCATAAAATCAATTATAGCTCTTTCAAGCCTTGCCCCCAGACCTTTAAAGATTGTAAATCTGGCTCCGGTTATCTTTGATGCCCTTTCAAAATCTAAAATATCCAAATCCACACCCAAGTCCCAATGCGCTTTTGGCTCAAAATCAAACTTTCTCGGTTCTCCAAATTTTCTAATTTCTACATTATATGTATCATCTTTTCCAATCGGAACATCTTTTGCGGGAGTATTCGGAATAAAAAGTAATTTATTCTCTATTTCTTCCTCAATCCCTTTAACCAATTCATCTATTTCCTTTATCTCATTAGACAAGTTTTTCATTTCGGTAAAAACCGATTCAACATCTTTCCCCTCTTTTTTAAGTTGGGGTATAGATTTGGAAACTTTATTTTGTTGAGCTTTTTTAGCCTCAACCTCAGTTAATAGAACTCTTCTTTTGTTATCAAGTTCAATAACTTCATCGATAGGAAAGTTTCCGTTTCTTCCCTTTAACGACTCCAACACTTCTTCTTTATTTTGTCTGATTCTCTTAATATCTAACATAATTTCTCCTCATTTAAGACATATTTTTTAGCAATTTCCGGTATTCCTATATTTTCAACAACCACTTTAAATCTTGACAGTTCATCAATTACATGTAATCCTTTTTTCATGTATTCAAAGGTTACAACCAAATCCGGTTGAACACATAATGTATTACATTTTCCGGTGTCATAATCCATACCCGATGGAATATCTATAGAAATTGTATAAATTCTGGATCTGTTGATTTTTTCAATAATATATTCTGTAGGACCTTGAAATCTGCCCGAATACTCTATTCCCGTCACCGCATCTATCAAAGTATTGACTTTCTTCAAATTTTCTCCAAAATTTTCAAGTTCCTCAATAGTTTCCAGATTGTTCAATTTTAAACCCATCCTGTTTAGAATATCGATATTATTCAAGAATTCCTGCGAAACTTCATTCATACTGTCCACTAAATAAACTTCAACTTTTTTGCCCATTCCCAATAGCAATCTTGCCACTATAAGCCCATAATTTCCATTTTTAGAAACTCCGCAAATTATTGCAAATGAATGTCTCATGTTAAGGTCAATATTGTCTATTACCTTTATGGCGGCATTCTCATTTAACAAAATTTCCGGAATCTTTATTTGTTCAATCGTGTATCTTTCCAATTTTATGAATTCGTCTCGAGTAATATCTCTCATAAAAGCCTCTTTAAGATAATCTTACATCATTTCCGTAAAAATACATGGGTAAAAAATTACCGTTAACTCTTGAATAAATCCTCGCATCATAATAATCGGCTATGTCAAACGGTTCTATATTTGAAGATATAACCATAGGTTTTCTCTTTACTATTCTTTTGTTTAAAATTTCAAACAACAAACTTTTTGACATTTCGGATATTATTTCAGTTCCCAAATCATCAATTATCAAAAGATCAACATTATATATAAAATCAATCTTCTTTTTCAATGAAATTTTCTCATTTGAATATGAAAATTGGTATGTGCTCAGATTGTCAATCAATTCGTTTACAGATTGGTATAATACCGAAAATCCTCTATCCAAAATCGCTTTGGCTATGCAGTTAACCATGTAAGTTTTCCCCGTCCCCACAGCTCCGTAAAGATACAAATTGGGACTTTTGGTATTGAACGATTCCGCATAGTCTCTTGCATTATTAAACAATTTTTTCATATTGTCATATGGGCTGAGTTTCTCATTGCTCATCCTGTTTTTTCTGAACAACTCAAAATTAAACTTATCAAAATTCTCCGCCTTTATTCTTTCCGATATTTCGCTTTGATTGTATAATTCATCAAGAATCAATTGCTTCCTGCAATTGCATATCTTCATTTCATAAACGCCCGTATCCTTACAATTTTCACAATGATATTTTTTATCCAAATAATCTGCCGGAATATTGTTTTGATCCAATAGTCTGTTTTTTCTTTGTATTAATCTTTCTATATTTTCACTTATATAATTTACATCTTTTCCTTCAATTGAATCGCTGATTCTTAAGATATTCAACTTTTTTATTTCGGAGTCAATCTCTTTTATTTCCGGAATTTTTTTGTATATCGAAATGATTCTGTTTTCCAGATCATGGTCATTCTTCTTTCTTCTGTTTGCCAAAATATCTTCAACTTTTGTCATCTAGTCCTCCGTCGGTTTAAACGAAATATCCGAATTCAATCTGTTTTCTATGAACTTTCTTCTCTCCTGTGCCGACATTCTCTCGTCTTTCCCGATAGTCGATTTCGATTTCTTTTTTTTCGGTATACCGGCTGACTCAACTTTTTTCCTAGATTTATTATCCAAATATTCAGTCAAAGAATCTTCACTTAAAACTCCGTCAATCATCCAATTTCTTATTGTCTCCATTACCTGGTGAACAGATTTTGTATTTCTTTCAAAACTGGCAAGTGGAAAAGCATAGGATATAAATCCGGGACTTACCTTAAATTCATTCATATACTTCAAAACTTTTTCAATTTCAAGCGGATTTAATTTTATTTTTACATCCGCACCGATTGCAATAAATTCCTCTATATTCTCAATAAGTTCCTTAGTCTCCTTACTTTCCTTAGGCAACTCTGAAACTCCTGCGTCCTCCTGCTTGAATACCTTGGAATCTTCTCCAACATTTCCAAGCATTTGATTAATATATCCGTACCTTAAACTCTTAAAAATATACTTATCGTTGATGTTTTCAACCAAACCTTCATCAATCCAGAACTTCCAAGCATCGATCACCTGTCCTACGGAAAGCTTCATTTCTTTAGCTATTATCTCATTTGATATATTCTCAACCTTGTTTGAAAATGCATGAGAAAGTCCATATAAATATACTTTAATCTGATCCGAATTCGCAATTGCAAGATATGTGTTAATAAACATATTTTCAATTGGAGTAAAGCCAAAATCTAAATCATTTTTTTCAATTTCAAGTCTCATTCAGATACTCCTGTCTCGTTAAACTCATTTGATGAATCTTCGTATACAGCCCGTTAGGTCTCTTTTCAAACGAGTCTCTCACATCTTCATATTCTTTTCGATTAATATTTATACTTTGATTTTTACAATATTCATATCTTGTATTTTCATACTTAAATCCCAATTTCTCATACAGCCGTTTAGCTCTATGATTCCAATCATTTACTTCCAATGTCAATTTTTGCATATTAATTTCATTAAAATAATATTCTAAAAAATCTGATAAAGCTGCGGTTCCGATTCCCTTTGAAACCATCTTTGCGTTGAGTACGATCCCCAACTTGGCTCTCTTAAGAAATCTGTTAATTTCCTTTATTCCTATATATCCTATAAGTTCATCTTCATTACTTAATATCGAAAAATATGAAGATCTGTAAAACCTCTGTTTCGTAATATACCAACGCCTTAAGGTTTTACCATCCATATTATTAAAGTTATATCCCTCAAATAAGGGACTGGTAAATTTTTCCCATTTTTTAAGAAGAAGGCCATCTTCATATCTAAGCGGCCTTATATAATAATTACTTCTACGAATTTCCATTTTTTTCACCATACTCCAAATCGTGAAATTTAGTATATTCCTTTGCAAAATAAAGCTTCACGGTACCCGTAGGCCCATTCCTATGCTTTCCTATTATAACTTCTATGATATTGGGTTCTTCCGAATTACCCTCATAATAATCATCTCTATACAACATCATTACTACATCGGCATCCTGCTCAATCGCCCCCGACTCTCTCAAGTCCGAAAGCATAGGTCTTTTGTTCGATCTTTCCTCCGATTTTCTGGATAACTGAGACAATGCCAATACCGGAACCGCCAACTCTTTAGCTAATGCTTTCAGCCCTCTTGAAATATTTGATATTTCCTGCTGTCTATTTTCATTTCTGCCAATATCGGTCGTCATCAACTGCAAATAGTCGATAATAACAAGGTCCAATCCCTTATCCATTTTCAGTCTTTTTGCTTTGGCTCTGAGCTCGGTCAAAGAAATACTTGCCGTATCATCAACAAACATATCCAATTTTTTAATGTCCGCCACCTTGCTGAATAAAATTCCCCAATCTTCCTGGCTGACTTTCCCTGATATAATATTTTGAAGTTCCACCTTCGATATCATGGAAATAATTCTTTGTAAAATCTGTCTACGACTCATTTCCAATGAAAACACGGCAACTTTCTTACCGCTTAATGCGGCATTAAGTCCCATATTTATCCCCAATGCAGTCTTTCCCACGGAAGGTCTTGCAGCTAATAATACCAAATCGGAATTTTGCAGCCCGCTTAGCTGTGCATCCAATTCTCTAAACCCTGTTGTAACCCCCGTAACCGGACTGTCATTATTCGCCATTTCCAACATATGTTTATAGGTTTCGTCAATAGTTGCTTCAAGTTTCACTAAACCTTCTTCATTTCTGTCATCTGAAATATTGAATAATTGTTCCGATAATTGACCTGTTAACTCCTGAGCGGAAAGAGTAGTATTATAAACCGCTCTTGCCGCCTCATCTGCAAATGCAAGTATTCTCCTGAATGAAGCTTTTTCTTTTACTATGTCAATATATGTTTCAAAATTTGCTTGATAATAACTGCTGTCTACTAAATCAAAAAGATAATTTTCGCTTTCAATTACTTCAAACTTCTTATCTTTATTCAGTCGATTAAGAATTGTTTTGAAATCAATCGGACTGTTTTCAAAACTTAGATTAGAAATAGTTTCAAATACCTGAGCATTTTTAGGATCATAAAAATCCGAATACTTCAATCTCTCCAATAAAGTATTTACCAAGTCATTATTTACTATGACTAATCCAAGAATCGCTTTTTCAGTAGCAATATCATTGGGCTTCTCAAGCATCCTACTATTCTCCATAAAAACCCTCTATTCTTTTACTACATTTAAATTCAATTTCGCCAATATTTCCGGAAATACCCTCACTCCAAAAGTAAATTTTCCGAAGTTTTTTATACTGTCATTCAATTCTATTTTCTTTTTGTCGAATTCCATACCGTGAATTTTTGAAAGTTCTTTGGCTATATCTCCCGCCGTAACCGAACCGAAAAGTCTGCCTTCAGGACTTCCTTTCATCTTTAATGTAATTTCCAACTTTTCCAACTTTTCTTTTAACGCCAAAGCCTGCTCCTTGCTTTCTTTGAATTGAGCCGCCTTTTCAGCCTGCTCTTCTTCCCACTTTTTCTTATTTTCAGGCGTAGCTTCTATGGCAAGGTTTTTAGGTGCCAAAAAATTTCTAAAATATCCCGTTTTCGAGTTAACCAATTCTCCTTTTTTCCCTAAACCTTTAACATCTTCTAAAAGTATTACTTTCATATATTTCCCTCCTCCAAGTAAGATTCGATCGCTTTTTCTATCAATACAATCGATTCTTCTATATTTTTATCTATCTGTGTAGCAGCCGCCGTCAAATGACCGCCACCCCCAACTTTCTCCATTATTAACTGTACGGAAACATCTCCTAAACTTCTGGCGGAAACATGAGTTAAACCTTTCGATCTTGTAAGTACAAATGAAGCCATTACCCCATCTATATTTAATAACTCATCAGCCGCCTGAGATGCTATAAGAGTCGATCCGTCAATATCCTGATCAAATACTCCCACGATAAATTTTTCTTTGAACATAATCGCCTTACTGATAATTTCAGATTTATATCTTATTATCTCAAGATCATCTTTGAATAATTGTTTTACCACCATTGAATCCGCACCGTTTCTCTTTAATACCGATGCCGCTTCAAATGTTCTGACTCCTGTCTGGTAAAAGAAATTCTTGGTGTCTACCGTAATACCGGCAAGCAAACCGTCCGCCACGGATTTATTTATATACACCTCATCATCCATATACATCAACATCTCGGTAACCAACTCGGATGCCGAAGACGCATATGGTTCAGTATAACTCAATGTCGCATTATCTATATAGTCCCTTCCTCTTCTGTGATGGTCTATTACCACAACATTGGAGCTTATCTCAAATAATCTGGGTTCCTCCGTTGAGTTTTTTCTATGGTTATCCGTAACAATAATCAGAGATGAAGGTTTAATCAATCTATACGCTTCATCCGGACTGATAATCATTTCTTTGAATCCTTCAATAGTTTCAATCGACATATTGTATATGTTTTTAATCGCAGGAGTTACTTCCGCCAAGACCAAATGAGCTTTCTTCTTTCTCCTAATTACGGCATACATAAGCCCTAATGCTGAACCGAAAGAATCCATGTCAGGGTTTTTATGCCCCATTACAAAAACTTCCGTGGATTTATCAATTAACTGTCCTAAAGCATGTGCAATAACTCTCGCCTTTACCTTTGTTCTTTTTTCGGTAGCTCTGTTTTTTCCGCCGAAATATTCTAAAACTTCTCTATTTTTTATTACAACCTGGTCTCCACCTCTTCCAAGCGCAATTTCAAGTGCGGCATTTGCAGCTTTTTCAATATCTCTAGGAGTTTGTTCATTCGTTCCGACTCCTATTGACAAAGTAGCTTGAATCCTATTTCCCTGCTTAACATCTCTGACTTTTTCAATAAATGAGAACTTGTCATTCTTCATATTTTCAATATTTTTGCTAAGTGCTACAACCGAATATTTATCATTTTCAATCTTTTTGATAAATCCTCCGTTTTCGTGCATATATGAAGTAATTATTCTATCAATTTCAGCAAAAACTATCGGCCTTTTTTCACTGTCAGTCTGAGCTTTCACTTCATCAAAATTGTCGATATGAATGTTCATAATATTCAATTTCTCTGAATAGTAAGCCTTCTTCATCTCCGTTTCACCCGTTATATCAACCATGTAAAACAAAAATAATTTTTCCTTTCCAACCACAATCCCTCTTTGATAAACCGTATATGTTTTTGACTTATGTTCACAATCAAAACAATTTTCATCTTTTACAAATTTCGACTTGAAATTCGGAAGCAACTCCGACAAACTTCTGTCCACCATACTTGAATCTTCACTGAAAAGCTCTTTGAATCTTGAATTATACCATGTCAGCTTTCCGTCCATATTTACGATAAATATCGGAAACGGCATTGAAAATATAGCATTTTTGGTAAATTCTTCAAATGTAATTTCGAGTTTGTCAACATAATTTTTTAGGTATGAATTTCTTTTATTGTAAGATTCAATAGATATATATAGTGCTACAATCGTCAAAATCAATCCAAAAATAGAGAAATAGATATTAAAAAATGCCAAAATCAAAGTAAGCAGTGTTGTGATGAGCGGATATAACCAAACATCCACATTTTCTTTCATAAATTTTTCAAATTTCATTTTTCAACCTTCTTTTTCTTAAATTAAAAATTAAATCTAATCCGCCAACTATAACGAATGCCATATATGCTCTTATTACAACGATAAATATAAACAGTAAAATTAACCTTATGATGATATTAACCTTTTTCTCATATGCAAAATCCATCATCAAAACCCCGTTAAAGAACAGGAAAACACTTATTATCATCAACAAATTTGAAAATATAATATCCAAATATTGTATAGAGAAAACACTGTTCATTATACCTATTGCAATTACCGTCAAAACTAATACTTTAAAGTCTTTTCCCAAAGACAATGTATTCAATTTAAGGTTGTATCTTTCATCTTTCTCGTTGCTGTTAACTATTTTCAATGCGATAAAAACATTAATAAAAACAAGCACATAGCTATATATAAAAATAAGCGACGGCAACAAAGATATTGAGACATCTATATACTTCTTCAGTTCAACAGCCATATCTCCAATCTGATCAGAAGAAACATCTATAGGAAATTTCATCGTGTTTACGGTTGAGTCAACCGCCGTTCTCATCATATCTCTCAACATTTCGACAGGATTGACATTTAATACATAATAAGTTAAAAATAACCCTAAAATTATCAATGAAAATGTCAAATAAGAACTGTTTCTAACTATATATCTAAGTCTGATTCCCTTTCTGTAAGAAATTCCGACCAAAAGGGATGTCAACACTACATAGCTCATTAAGAATATGAATACATAAATGTCTTTTAGTATAAATGCCAATCCTCCCACTACAGTTATTGAAATCAACCAGTGATTTATTCCGCCATGTATAAATACAACAATAAATGGAATAAGTAGTATAAATGAATACAAGTCCCCAAAACCCTCGGTCAGATATATGAGTATTGAGCTAAAAACTATAGCCATAACTGAATTTATAACTGATTCTTTTAATTTATATTTTTCCATTTTTTCTCCAATCTTTCACTATATTATACCAAAAAATTAAGTAAAATTAAAACTATAGCAATTTAAGACTCTCTCTAATATAATATTTACAAATACAAATAAAAGTTGGAGGATAATATGATACTAATAATAGCTGTAGATAATAATTTTTCAATCGGCATTAATGGAGATATGTTATTTCATCTAAAAACAGATCTAAAGAGATTCAAAGATATTACTTCAGGTCATATCATGATCATGGGTAGAAAAACTTTGGAATCCCTTCCTAACGGAAAGCCTCTTCCAAACAGAACTCATATAGTTCTAACCAGAGATGAGAAATATAGAAATCACGATTCAATCGTAGTAAATCATATATCTGAAATAATGCCTAAAGTAAAGGAATTAAACCCTAATAATGAAAAGAAAGTATTTTTGATAGGCGGTGGAGATTTGGTTGAACAAATGCTTGACGAGTGTGAATATGCTTATATAACAAAAGTTGATAAAAGCTATCAGAATTTTGATACCGCAATACCGAATTTGGAAAAATTATCAAATTGGGAATTAATTGAAAAATCTGAAATTCATACGGAAATAAAAGATGGAGAAATATTTGAGTTTACATACAATGTATACAAAAACAATAATATTAAATCCTAAATTTAATCTCAACTGAAAAGCAATGATAAATGTGACATTCAAACTTAAGGCTTAAAATCGGTTTTAAATCAAAATCTTTTATCATTGCTTCATATTAAACTCTTTCACAAAAAAATCTCATGTCGCAATTTCGGCATTTGTGAGTATTTTCCGTTTTTTTAAATTCCATATCTTCCTCTATTTCACCTACTTTTGTGTCAATTAATTCCATCATTTTATCACTGACAGCCTTTGAAAAAGAAAATTCAAAAAGATGTTTTTCAGCCTCGGCATCGGTGAAATATAACGCAACATTATCAATATTTTCATCCTTTGTAAGACCGTATAGGCTGGCATATAGATTTATCTGATTATAATAATTTCTCAGGTTCGGATGGTTCCCCGCTTCATCGGGAGGATTTCCAGTCTTAAAGTCTAAAATCCAATTTCCAGAATCTCTCTCAAAAATCATATCTACATTTCCCGTAAAAATATATTTTTCTCTGGATATTGATATTCCTAGCTCAACCTCCTTGGGAATTCCAATATGTTTTAGATTGTCACGATATTTTGTAACCTCTTTAATCGCCCTTTCCAGAACCTTTTCATTAAAGTAAACCGCACCGTTTCTATAAGCTTGAACAAATAATTTTTTGACCTCTTTTGATATCACATCTTCATCCACAAAAACATTTTTAATAATTTTCTTATTTACAGTCTCAATGCTTTCATGAACCAATGATCCGTAAAACTCTTCATTTGTCCTTTGTCTTTTAAATTTCATCTTCTTGAAAAAATAATAAGATTTAGGACAATTCATATATGGTAAAATATCCGTGGTGTATGAATATACATTCTTTATTAAATCTGTTTTTTTATCTGATTTACTTATTTTAATTTCTCTGTCAAATGCATATAAATCACTCAGTAATTTTTTAAACTCCTCGGAAATATTTCTGAATTTTCCATCTGTAAAGCCTGTTAAAACAAGTAATTCCTTTGCTCTTGAAAAACCTGTGTAATACTTCCTGTAAAAATCAAATATTTCTATGTCCTCAATTCTTTCAAAATCAGTCTTTGCGTTGAATTCGATGCCCATTCTGTTAAGTTTCTCATCCAAACGGCTCAAATTCCTTCTATTAAATGGTTTATCCCAAATTGAGGAAATCAGAACTACAGGATACTCCATCCCCTTCGAAGCATGAATCGTAAGAAAAGAAACCGTATCCCCCTTCGGAACTATTGTTTCTTCATCAAATTCGGAAACCCGCTCATCTTTCAAAAACTTAATATAATCATAGAAAAATAGGGATAAAAATCTTTGCAAATTATTTTTATTAATTACATAACAATTCCGATCAATTCGATTGAAAGAATTTATCAACTCAAGAAATCTTGATATATTCTTGGTTTTATTTATATCATATTCGAGATATTCTTTGAATGGAGAATACCTGAAAATTCTGTATATAAAATCATAAAGACTAAATTGAAAATCATTTTTAATATATTGTTTCATATTAACAATAAATTCTTCAACCTTGCTATCTTGAAGCATCTTACTGTAAAACTTGGAGTGACATTGTTTAAGAAATTCCTCCGTTGAACTGTCCCTATATCTCACTAACTTCTCTATTGAATCTTCAAACACGGCAAATATCGCTCCTATCAATTCATGAATTTCTTTTTTAGAGAATAGAGTTGTAGTTTTAGGTTTGTAAATATTTATTCCTTTTCCTTCCAGATAATTTGCCAATTTAATTGCCCTTATATCGTTTATTGAACTGAATATAAATGCAACTTCGGAGAGATCGTTAACCATGTCTTGCGATTTCAAAAATTTTAAAAAACTATATATATCTTTATGCCAGTCAATCTCACTTGACGACTCGATTTTTCTTACCCTGTTTCCTTCGAATTTTTTAGAAAATAATTCTTTTGAAAATCTATATTTGTCAAAATCATAAATTCTGTCCTTCAATGATTTCATATAGTCTGAATAGAAATGAACAATTGAGTTTTGTGATCTGTAGTTCTCGTTCAGATTAATAACTGTAGCACTGTCGAACTTGCTCTTAAATTCCAATATGTTTCTAACACTGGCTCCTCTGAACCTATATAAACCCTGATCATCATCTCCTACAACACATAGATTATTTTCCTCCTTTAATAATGAAAATATTATCTTTTCCTGTACAGTATTGGTATCTTGATATTCATCAACCATTATATACTTAATTTTATCTCTAAGTTTATCCCTTACTTCAGCATTATCATTAATCAATTTATATGTATAAAGTAAAATATGTGAGTAATCGACAATATTCAGGCTAATGAGAATATCTTCATATATTTTCGCTATTTGAAACATTGTATCGAACTCTTTGTCCTCACTTTTTCTCTTGAGAATCCCTTCCTCCGCAATATATTTTACAATTTTCTCAATAAATTTTACTTCGTTATCATTTCCCCGTATATCTTTGTATCCTTCTATTTCTCTGAAATATTTCAGATACCTCTTAATTAAATATCTCTGCTCAATCTCGTCAATTTGAGTAAAACCCTTCCTTAACGGTGTATAATCAATATATTCATTAAGAATTTTTCGAGAGATTGAATGAAAATTCCCAATCAACATATCATTTACATCTTTGTTTATATTCAATTGATTAAATTTAGTTGAAAGTCTGTCAAGCAATTCCAAACTTGCCCTGTTTGTAAAAGTTGAAACCATTATTTCCGAAGGATCTATCTTACATTCGGAAACCATATGTATAACTCTTTCAACCAAGGTGAATGTTTTTCCCGTTCCCGGTCCTGCAATAATAAGAACAGGACCATTTATATTTTGAATTGCTCTTCTTTGGTTTTCATTTATTTTCATAATCCCTCATATTTAAGAAAATCACATTTACAAAATGTGATTTTCTTGATCTAATTTAATGTTTTGATAAATTCTTTTACCAAATCTATAAAGTATGTTGACGCCTTTTCTCCAGCATCTATTACTTCCTGCTCGGATAAAAGTTCTTTTGAAAGTCCTGCGGCCTTGTTTGATACAAGTGTAACACCACAAACTTCCATTCCCATATGTCTTGCAGCAACGGCCTCAATCGCCGTAGACATCCCTACGGCATCCGCTCCTAAAATCTGAGCCATTCTAACCTCAGCCGGAGTTTCATATTGAGGTCCCGAAAATTGACAATATACGCCTCTTTGCATAGAATAGCCTTTTGATTTTCCTATTTCAAATAATCTGTCGCTATACTCTTTCTTGTATATTTCCGACATATCCGGAAATCTTACGCCCAATTCGGAAATATTTTTACCTATTAACGGAGACTTTACAAATTGTGCAATATGATCCGTTATAACCATTAAATCTCCGACTTGAAAACTTTCATTGGCACCGCCGGCAGCATTTGTTACCAATAACAGTTTAGCCCCCAAAAGCCCCATTAATCTAATCGGAAGAACTACATCCGATGATTCATATCCCTCATACATATGTACTCTTCCCTGCATAATAACCGTAGGAATTCCGTGAATATGAGTAAAAATATACCTTCCTTTGTGTCCGGGTGCGGTAGAAACCGGAAAACCTTCAATTTCAGAATATGAAATCTCTTTCTCTATTTGAACCTGATCCGCAAGTTTCCCAAGCCCCGAACCGAGTACAATCGCCAATTCGGGTTTAAAATCAGTCATTTCTCTAACTTTTTCATATGTTTTTTTTAATTTTTCGTTAATCATTTAATCACCTCCCATATATTATATCACAATAAAAATCACGCCGTCATTAGCAAATAGGAGGTAATGACGGCGTGACTGCTCAATAAAATATTTTATTAAATTTTATTTTTATTTCATTACTGATTCGCCTGCTGTTCTACCAAATACCATGATATCTGTAATTGCATTTCCGCCTAGACGGTTAGCTCCGTGGATACCTCCGGTAACTTCTCCGGCTGCAAATAATCCAGGAATTACTTTATCTTCTTTGTCAAGAACTTGAGCTTGTTCATTAATCTTTAGACCACCCATTGTATGGTGAAGTGCAGGATAACGAAGTGTAGCATAGAAAGGACCCTTTTCAATTTTCTTATCCCAAACTTTTCGTCCAAATTCATCTTGCTTAGCATCAACCGCTTTGTTAAATTCCGCAGTAGTTTTTTCCAACGCATCTGCAGGTACACCGATTGCTTCAGCCAATTCTTTTAATGTAGGCTTTTCAACTACCAAACCTTTTTCAATCAAAACATCTAATTTTTCTCCGGATAATGTTATTCTTTCAGGAGTGATGATTTGAGAGTCGTTAATCATGTAATATTGACCGTCTTTTTGTTTGAAAGCTGATAGACATAATTCATCACGACCACCATCTTCTTTAACATATCTCTTACCTTCTTTGTTTATAAAGAAAGCATTGTCTATATTAATTGTAGGACCGAATCTGTCTCCGCCCATCGGCAATAATTGAATGTGTTCCATATCAATTGATTTTGCACCAATTGCTTCCGCCATTACAATACCGTCTCCTGTAGCTCCCGGATGGTTTGTACTTTCAATTGTAGCAGGTAAATTTGATGTATTGTAAACACCCTTGTCATTCAAATATTTTTTAGCCAATTCGAAATCGGATGCATATCCGCCTGTAGCGATTATTACCCCCTTAGACGCTTTAATAGTAAGGATCTTTTCTTCAGATTCAGCCTTGATTCCCACTACTCTGTCGCCTTCTTTAATGATTTCCGTAGCTTTTGTTTTGAATAATATCTTTCCACCCTTGTCTTCAAATTGTTTTTGAAGTACTGATATAAATCCTGTACCAAGAGGCATTTCTGTTTGGTTTGATCTAGCCCATTTAGCACCTATTACTGATCCGATTTCAGGTTTGAATTTAACTCCAAGACCTTCTAACCATTTAACAGTATCGGGAGCCTTGCTTGTCAAAACTCTTACCAATGCTTCGTTAGCTACTTTATGACCACCTTCAAATGTATGTTGGAAATGTAGCTCAACTGAATCTTCGATACCTTGTTTCTTTTGTTTTTCTTCATTTACCGCATTCATTGCGCCACCCGCTCTAAGTGTGTTACCACCTGCAAACGGCATTTTTTCTACTATAAGTACATTTTTTGCACCATGTTCAAACGAACTTACACCTGCTGACAAACCGGCTCCACCTGAACCGATTATTACCACTTCAACTTCCATGGTTTCTTCAGTTTTTTGTACTTTTTCCTTTTCTACTTTTTTAGTAACTGCAGCCATGTCTACACCTGTTTTCTCAAGTGCATTTTTAACTGCGTTTTTAACCGCTAAACTGGAAAATGTACATCCGGATATGGAATCAACTTCGACTGTTTGTTTCTCAACAATATCTTTAGGAAGTTGTTCAATTGCCAGTTTTGATATGTATATAGTTTCGTTTTGCTCAACTACTTTTACGTCTTTTATTTTAGATTCGTCAACTTCTACTGAAACTTTTATCTTTCCGCCGTAACCTGTAGCCTCTCCTTCATATGTTCCCGCCTTAAAGGTTGCAGCTGGCTTCTCAGCTTTGCCAGTCTCTGCACCCTTTTCATAATTTTTAAGATCAAATCCCGCTTTTTTAATAGCTTCCTTAACAGCTTCCAAAATTGCATTTGATGTAACTGTCGCATTTGATACTACATCCACCTTAACAGATTGTTTTTCAACTATCTTGTTAGGTATTTCTTTAATAGCCAATCCACCGATATCCGGTGTCTCTTTATTTTCAAGAACTTCTACTTTAAGGATTTTTCCCGCCTTATCAAAAGTAGTTTTTACCTTGAAATCTTCCTTGTATCCCTTAGCCACTGTTTCTACTACCTTATTTTCATCAGTTGACGGTTTTTCCTCTTTAGGTTTATTTCCACCACAACCAACAAGTACTAGTGCTAATACCAATAGCATTGCAAGTAATTTTCTTTTCATATACCCTCCTTTAAGTGTATTATCAACTTAATTATACAATAATTTAACAGTCTAAATCCATATACATGAAATTTTTTTTGTAAAAAATTGTGTTTTAAATCTAGTTTGTTAAAATAAAATGAAAACTTTTAAAGCGTTTTCATAAACTATGCTAATTTAAAACAAAGATATTTTAGAATTATTTAGTATATTTCTATAGAAAAAACTCGAACTTTTATAAGTTTTTTACATTTTTATTTTTCAAGTAGCTTTAGCGTCGAATTATATAAAATTTCACAGGCATCATCAACAAATTTATTCATCTTTTCCTCATTTGTGTATAAATACTCTCTTTTAAGGTTTTCAGGAAAAATCGAGTAAAATTCAACTATTTCCTTTATCTTGTTATCCACGGCATCTTTTTTAAACCAAGGTAGATAAACATTCTCAAAATAATCAATTTCTTTCAAAGTTTTCAGTCCTATAAAATCTATGTGTTTTTTGATAAAAACAAAATCCTGATCATACCAGTCCTGCTTGAAATTATATACAAATTTTTTGTCCTTCTTTATTTGATTCGCATATTTTTCTATTAGCCCGCTATATATTAATTTATCCCACAAGAAGTCCGTATATAGATGGTGAAAACACCCTAAATAAAAGGAGTATTCGGACATATTTTTACCTCTACAATATTCTTCGTAAAATCCCAAATAATCGACATCCGACATTCTTCCCGTCTTGGTGTAATGTGAAACGCTCTTCGGAGGATAAAAACTAAATCCATCTTCCGATGCCTTACCGCTGTCTATGGCAATATTACCTATGTAATATAATTTTTCATCCAAATCCACATCCAATTTATCTATCAATTTTTCCGCTATTCTAAGATGTACTATCCATGATGCCATGAGTTTCTCCTTTTAATTATCACATCTTGATTTTTCCGTAATTTATTAAAGACCACAAAACTGAATTTCTCCATTGGAGAGCTTCAATTCGTGATCTTTTCATTTTACTAATCTAAATTTAATTCTTTTCTTGTCTTGATCATTTTGTCAAGTTTTACCCTGTATTCCGCCATTTCTCTTTCATTGGCAAATACATAATGCCCCGGCACTATCTCTTGAAGTATCGGCTTTTCCCCTGAAAAATCTCTCTTCGACTCGTCATAAATTATCAATTCTTTCGTTTTTTCAATCCTAGGATCCGGCATCGGAACTGATTGAAGAAGCGATCTTGTATATGGGTGAAGAGGATATGCAAACAACTCTTCTGTCGGTGCAACCTCAACAATACGCCCTTTGTGAATTACCGCGATACGATCTGAAAAATATCTTACAACGGACAGATCATGTGCGATGAACAAATAGGTAAGTCCTCTTTCAGATTTAAACTTATTCATCAGATTTAGTACTTGAGCCCTGATTGAAACGTCAAGAGCTGAAATGGGTTCATCTGCAACGATGAAATCCGGCTCCATAACCATCGCCCTGGCAATTCCTATCCTTTGTCTTTGACCGCCCGAAAATTCATGAGGATATCTCGATTTGTGCTCCGGCAATAGACCTACAGCTTTAAGCGCATTATCTACTTTTTCTCTTCTTTCTTCCCTATCCTTATATAAGGAGAAGTTATCCAAACCTTCAGCTATACAATAGTCAACCGTAGCTCTTTCATTAAGTGAAGCCGCAGGGTCTTGAAATATCATCTGAACTTCTCTGACCAACTGTCTTTCTTCATCCTTTTTCAAAGGTCCGTTTATCTTTTTTCCTTTGTAGATAATCTCTCCATCTGAAGTTTCGTTTAATCTGATTATAGCTCTCCCGATAGTTGTTTTTCCTGAACCGGACTCTCCTACCAAAGCAAAAGTTTCACCCTTAAAAATTTGGAAATTACAGTCTTTTACAGCTCTGAACTTTCTTTTTCCATTTTTAAATGTTATCTCTAAATGTTTTACATCCAGCAAAACTTCTCTATTCTTCTCTGTCACTGTAAACTCCTCCTTTAGATGTCAATTCCTTCATCTTCTCATGAAGATTTCTGATTTGTTCAGGTTTTTCAACCTTTGGAGCACGCTCATCCAGTAACCAAGTCTTTGCGTAATGTGTATCCGTTATTTTAAACATAGGCGGTTCTTCTTCGAAATCTATTTTCATTGAATATTCGCTTCTCGGTGCAAAGCTGTCTCCTTTCACGGCTTGGAATAATGACGGTGGTGTACCTTTAATAGCAAACAGTTCACCTTCCTTATCTCCCAATTGTGGAAGTGATGACAATAGTCCCCATGTGTAGGGATGTCTAGGGTCATAGAATATTTCTTCAACCGTTCCATATTCGATTATTTGACCGGCATACATTACCGCTACTTTATCGGCAACATTCGCAACAACCCCCAAGTCATGAGTTATATATATCGTAGTAAATCCGTACTCTTCAGATAATTCTTTGATCAAACTGATTATTTGTGCCTGAATCGTTACATCAAGAGCTGTAGTAGGCTCGTCACAAATAAGTATTTTCGGACGACAAGCCAAAGCTATCGCTATAACTATTCTCTGTCTCATTCCTCCCGAATATTGGAAAGGATAGTCATTATATCTCAAATCAGGATCTTTTATCCCTACTCTTCTCATTAAATCAATAGCCAATTCTTTTGCTTCAGACTTTGATTTGCCTTGATGTTTTATGATTACTTCGGAAATTTGATACCCGATTGTTCTGATTGGATTCAAAGAAGTCATAGGATCCTGAAAGATTGTAGCAATCTTTTTACCACGGATATTCAACCATTCTTTATCGGTAGAATATTTCGCTAAATCCTGACCTTCAAACCAAATTTCTCCGTTACTAACTCTTCCGTTAATTTCCAACATCCCTGTAAAAGTCTTAGTAAATACACTCTTTCCTGAACCCGATTCTCCAACTATTGCAACAACTTTTCCCTCTTCAAAGTCCAAAGATATGTTACGAATAGCTGTTAATTCTCTATCACGAACCTTAAATTTTACTTCGAGATCTTTAACAGATAATATTTTATTTTTTTCCATAAGACCTCCTAAATCATGTGGTTTCGTGGATCACTTGCATCCGCAAGTGTCTGACCTACTATATATAAAGAAACTGATATTAGCGCTGTTACAATTAGAGGTATTATAAACAGGTATGCAGCCGATTGCATGTATTGTGCATTATCCTGAACTATCTTTCCTAATGATGCTATATCACTTGAAAGACCTACCCCCACATAACTTAAAAATACTTCGTAAGAAATAAAACTTGGAACTTCTCTTGATACGGAAGTTACTATAACTGAAACCAAGTACGGTAAAACATTGTGAAATACCATCTTAGTTGTTGAAGATCCCAAACAACGGGATGCCAAGTTATATTCTCTATCTCTTATTATCATTACTTGAACACGAATAAAATACGCGGTTCCAATCCAAGTTGTACAAGAAAGGGCAAAAATCAACTGAGCAACCCCTGCTCCCAATGCAAAACTCAAAACCATTACTATCAACATAAAAGGTATATTTGCAACCACATTGTATACTTGAATCATTATAGCATCCACTTTCTTTGAGAATCCCCAAAACATACCTACTATAACACCTATTGTTGTAGAAAAGAATGTAGCGGTGAATGCAATAAATAAACTTGTTTTAGCTCCTGCCCAAACCATATCAAACATGTCCTGACCGACATCATCGGTACCAAACCAATGTTCTGCCGAAGGTCTTAAAAACCATTGACTTTTATCGTTTATATTCACATTATTCAAATTTGAAAATTTTGAAAACATTGGGTGAATAATTGACATCAACAATACAGCTACCAATAAAAGGAACATAAATATCGCTACTTTTGAAGATATGAATTTTCTGTATACCGATTTCCAATATGAGTATTCAGGAGCCGCTATAACTTCAGAAACTGAATCATCAACTTTATAAAAACTAAACTTGTCATTTGCTTTGTTTTCCATTCTTACGCTCCTTTCTTAGTACTCAAAGAAATACGAGGATCCATAATTGTCATCAAAATATCTCCTAAAAATACGGAAAATATTGATAGTGATGAAAATATAAATGTAAGAGTAATAACCATGTTATTGTTTACATTTAAAATAGCATCCGGAAGCATCTTACCCATACCAGGGATTGAGAATACCGATTCGGTAATAACCGCTCCTGAAATTGCCAAAATAATTGATGCCGGAATACCGTTAACTATTGGAATAATCGCATTCTTAAATATGTGATTTCTCGCTATCTCTTTACGTGTTAAACCCTTCGCTTTTGCAAATTTTACATAATCCGCATTAGCTTGGTCAACCATATATCTCCTTATCCACATCATCAAACTAGGTGTACTTAAAAGCCCCAATATTATTACAGGTAATATATATGATCTCACATCATTAAATCCTAAATGTGGAAATTTATCCGGAAGGCCTATCCTGTGTCCCAAGAACTTTACAAAGAAAATAAAAGCCAATGACGGAACAGATATCAATATGTTTATATATACTATACCTATTTTATCTTGCAGTTTACCTTTATTTCTCGCCATAGCCACACCCGCAGGAACAGCTATTGAATATGCAAGAATTATTGCTAAAATCCCAAATAAATAAGAAAGTTGAATCATTGAAGCTGATTCATATTTTGAAGTACAATTTGCGTAATTATCAGTAAATCTCTTTTTATCTAAATGGTCCGGATTTTCCTTGTATTTACAAGTATGTTGTAAAATTGGACTCTTAATTTTTTGACCTGTCGGAAATGTTTGTTCAAATGATTTTAATTTACCTTGTCCGTTTCCGATTACGGAGGTGGTAGGTATCCCTGACTGTGTAGGGAAAGAATCCCCAAAATTCAAATTGAATATATTTTGATGAATAAATGGAAAATTCCCATCAAAATAAATTTGGTATTTGTAATTACATCCGGAACATGCCAAAGCAGGAATTCCGTTATGATCCGTTGTAAAATAATATTTTCTGCTAATTCCAGGATTAGCTTCATCTTTTATAGCCCAAGGATTGTCGATTTCAATAAGTCTTGTAAAGAACTTACCCACCAATTCTACTACATTGTAATATCTGTATGCTATGTAAGTTCCTTGAAGTTCGTCATATTGATCCAAAGACAAAATTTTAAAACCTTTGCCCTCTACAAATTTTCTTGCAGCAGCAGATTTCTCACTTTTAGGATCTAAACATTCCTGAGATGTATCTTCAGCGGCAATACACATGTCAGCTTGACTCATGTAATCCAAGTATCCCAATTCTTCAAGTTTCGAGTATTGATAAGCCACCTTATAATTTGTCTTTAACTTTTGATATGCCGTATCTTTTTCAAAAACTCTAGAAGTAGGAACTAATGTGTAAAGCATTGCCACAACAATGGATACAACTATTAGAATAGATATGATGGATCTTATCAGTCTCATCAATATATATTTTTTCATAATTACTCCTTTTATGTAAAGAAAGGCTGAGTTAAATACTCAACCTATCCTTAACTCTCATATTCTAATTTTAACGGTTAGCTTGCCATTCTTCGTAAGCTTTGTTGTATTGTTCAACAGTAACCAACTCATCTTGAAGTTTAAGACCTTTGTATTTGTATTCTGTCATACCTGCATCTGAGTATACTTTAGAGAACGGTACAACCTTAGTAATTCTTTGAGATCTTGTTTGTTGAGATGTTGGTACAAATATAGCTCTTTGTAGCAAATATGCATCCGCTTTTGCAAATGCTTTGTAACGAGCATCTAAGTCTGTAGTTATCTTGTCAGCTTCTCTGTAAAGCTTTTCGTATTCCATTAGACCTAATTTTTCTTTAATTTCTAGGTCTGCAACCTTACCGTCTTTATCAACTGTGCCCAATCCTAATGAAGCCATATAGTAACCAGTTGTTGGAGAATATATGTCAACAAATGACTTAGGATCTACATAGTCTGGACCCCAACCTGTAAATGTAGATATATCGTAATCCATCGCTTTAGGATCGTTGTTTGTATATACTAAAGCTTCTATATCTTTTTGAGGTTTTAAGTTCAACTCAATTATTATTTGTCCATTAGTATTTTCTTCAATAGATTTCTTTAGAGATTGTCCTCTCTTTAATAATGTTTGAGCTGTTTCATTTATGATGATGTCTAAGTGTACAGGGAATTTTATTCCTTCAGCCTTAGCTTTTTCAATGTAAGCAAGAGCTTCTTCTTTATTTAAGAATGTATCTTGACCGTCATTTAAGTTTCTCTTTTCACCTGTAGCAGCGTTGTAAACTGCTGTTACTTCATCAAAGTATTTAGTTCCGTTTGATTGAGTTCCCGCTGCTGGGAAGTTATTGATGTTTCTCAAAGATTGTTTTGCTAATTCTTCAGGTGCTCCGATTGATAAAGCTGCAACTCTGTCATAAGCAGCTCTTACTGCCTTTCTGAAGTTTTCATTCAATACGGCTTTTCTTGTATTTTCTCTTAATGCTTCATCTCCGGCATACTTAGTTACATCAAATTTTTCTCTTCCGTAGTTAAATACTATACCGAATGTTGTGTTGTTAGGTAAAGTATAAGTTGCATTATTTTTGTATTTTTCCAAATATTGTGCATAATCTTCCCAAGTTGTAGATAATCCTGCAGCAGGGTAAGTTCCGTTTTCGAAACCTTTAATTACTGAGTAAGGATCTTTACCAGCATCATATATTCTAGTTATAGTTTTCATATGAACATTAGCTGCATCCCAGTAAGCTTCGTTCTTTGTAAGAACAGCTTTGGATTGAGAATCGTTTGTAGTTAAAATATAAGCTCCGTTGTATAGGATTGAATCTAATTCAATTGTACCGAACTTACATGTTTCTTTGTTAGGTTTTCCTAATTTACATCCTTCTCCTCTTGACTCAAGGAAAGTTTTGTTGATAGGGTATAGAACTGCGTAAGTTGTCATAGAATCAAAGTATGGAACTGGAATTCCCTTTCCTTTTTCATCTTTTTGCATCGTAAATTCAACAAATTGCTTGCCGTCTTTTTCGATAGCCTTAACACCAACTTTTGCCCAAGCTTCATCACTGAAGTCTGATTTTAGATATTCGCTATATCCGTCAATAACACCTTGTAGTAACCATGATGTTCCTGATTTAAATTCAGCACCGTGTCTTACACCTGTTACAAAGTCTTCAGCTTTAACTTCATCATACTCTTCACCGGCATTTGTAACCCACTTAACTCCCGGTCTTAATTCAAATGTCCAAACAGTTTTGTCTTCATTTGCCTTCCATTCTGAAGCCAATGCTCCTACAAGCTTACCGAATCTGTCATTTTCCAATAAACCGTCAACCAAGTTTGCATTGATTTCATGGTCAGAAGCTAATGCAGTTACTACATAGTCCATAGTTTGAACTTCTCTTGATGTAGGTTCAGTGTACTCTGTAGGACCTTTGTATTCTTCAGCTTTTTGAGGTTCTTCTTTCTTAGGATCTTTAGAAGGTTCCTCTGTTTTTTTAGGTTCTTCTTTCTTAGGCTCTTCTTTAGTTTTAGGACCACCACATGCTGTAAGTACTAAAGCTAAAGCAAGTAACAACGCTAATATCTTTTTCATATTGTTCCTCCTCTATGCTAGTTTTCCTAGCAAATATTTAATTAGAATTATAGCTTATTTTTTTTTATTATTCAACTGAAACTCGTAAAAAAATCAAAATAATTAATAATTTTTAATTTAATTTCATGTAAAAACGCTTTAAAACTGAATTTTTATAATGTGTTTAATCATATTTTTCGACTTTTTATACATAATTTCGTTAATATTTTGCTAAATATTTATATAAAAGCAATAAAACTATTAATAATTATCTAATTTTTCGCTCAAAATCTATATATTTCTCAATTATAAGCAAAGTATATTTATAAATAATTAATATTTATTTTACTTTTTCAATTTTAGCTTTTATATCCTCTTCCTTGTAGTCGTCAAAATTTTGTATATTTTCGTTAATATTCAAATCGGTAAGTTTTCCATCCTTTATATAAAGAAGAGTTGGAACATATTCTATTTTGTTCTTTTCAAAAAATGATTTTACATCAGGTGCACCGGTAGCCTCCAAGTAAGCGATTTTAACTTTTAATTCTTCATTTACCTTAGCCAGTTTCGGAGCGAAACCTACACAGTACGGACAACTTACTCTTCCTATATAAACCAGTCCTTCCTGTTTTTCAGTTATCATTTTCTCAACCTGAGAAACTTCGATTTTTTCAAACTTTTTTACACTTTCTTCATACTTATCAAAATCTGCTTGAGTTTGCTTAGGCTGTTGAGGTTCTTTTCCTTTGTTTCTTTCAAAGTATACTAAAAGAGCAAACATTAAAACAAAAACCAATATACCTATCAGCAATAAAACATTCTTTTTTTTCATTTTATTCTCCCAAAATTTCTAATACTTCTTCAACGGAAACTTCTTTGTTTTCCATTTCTCTTCTTGTTGAATATTCGACAAGTCTTTCAGATGATTTCTTTCCAACTGTCACTCTATGCGGTATTCCGATCAGGTCTCTGTCGTTGAATTTAACCCCCGGTCTTTCTTTTCTGTCATCAAGTAAAACTTCAACTCCCAATGATTCCAATTTTGAGTATATCTCGTCCGCCAACTTCATTTGTTCATCATCATTAGTATTTATCACTGTTATGATAACTTTGAAAGGAGCTACCGATTCTGGCCAAATAATACCTTTTTCATCATAGTTTTGTTCCACAATGGCCGTAACTGTCCTTGTGATACCGATTCCGTAAGAGCCCATTACAAAAGGTTTTTCCTTTCCGTTCTCATCCAAGAATGTCGCGTTTAGCGGAACAGAATACTTCGTTCCCAATTGAAAAATATTTCCGACTTCAATCCCTCTGGCAAACTTCAGTTCTTCCCCCTCAGGTCCCTTATCTCCGGGTTTTACAAGCAGTAAATCACCAACCACTTCCCCTTCAAAATCTCTTCCGTAATTTACATTTACAAGATGTTTGTCATCTTCATTTGCCCCGCAAATCATATTCGATGTATTAGCAATCCTTGAGTCTACAATGATTCTAACTTTCTCCTTCAATCCTACAGGACCTGAAAATCCGGGTTTAGCTCCCGTAACCTTCAAAATATCTTCATCATTCATCATTTCTATTTCATGCTCAGGAATTTGAAGTACCGGTAAAAGTTTTGACATATTAAGTTCTCTGTCTCCGGGTACAACGACAAACACGAACTCTTTCGCCGCCTTTAAAGCTATTACCTTTGCAAATTTATGTCCTTCAAGTCCTGTGAATTCTTCAAGTTCCTGTATCGTCCTTACATCAGGTGTGTCAATTTTTACAATTTCTTTCGGTTCTTCTTTCTTATTTTCGGAATATACTACAACACATTTTTCCTCGGTAGCCGAATAATTACTTTCATCGCTGTAAACAATTACTCCCTCTCCCGTTTCAGCCAATGCTATAAATTCGTGTGAAACATTTCCTCCCATCACACCGCTGTCCCCTTGAACCACTCTGTAATTTATGCCTATCTTGTCAAAAATATACACATATGCATCCCACATATTTTGATACGCTTCCTGCATTGATTCCACATCTTTATCAAATGTGTAGGCATCCTTCATAGTGAACTCTCTGGCTCTGTTTATTCCGAATCTGGGTCTTTTTTCATCCCTATATTTGGTTTGAATTTGATAAATGTTTAGAGGCAATTGCTTATATGATTTTACTTCGTCTCTTATTAAAGTTGTAAAGTATTCTTCAGCTGTAGGTCCTAAACAAAAATCTCTACCGTTTCTATCTTTCAGTTTGAACATTTCGGGTCCAAAGTTTTGCCATCTTCCGGATTGTTCCCATATTTCTTGAGGTTGAATTGCAGACATCAATATCTCCTGCCCTCCAAATTTGTCCATCCCGTTTCTAACTATATTCTCAATCTTTTTAATCACCCTAAATCCTAAAGGAAGATATGAGTAAATTCCCGAAGCGGATTTTCTGATCATTCCGGCTCTAAGCAATAATCTGTGACTTGCAATTTCAGCCTCTGCAGGGTCTTCTCTCAAGGTTGGCATATAATAATTTTTCATTCTCATATTATTTTAGTCCTTTCATAGACAAACCAACTTTTTGTCTCTTTTTATCTATATTTATTATTCTCACATTTACAATGTCAGATACTTTCACAACATCACTTGGATGTTTAATAAATTTTTCTGATATCTCGGATATGTGAACCAATCCGTCATTTTTTATCCCTATATCTACAAAACAGCCGAAATCGACAACATTTCTTACCGTTCCCTTAAGAATCATATCCACTTGCAAATCATCAATCGATAGAACGTCGGATCTGAGAATAGGTTTTGGCATATCCTCCCTGGGATCTCTTCCCGGTCTTTTCAGCTCTTCAATAATATCCTTAAGAGTTAATTCTCCAACCCCAAGCTCTTTTGATTTTTCTACAATGTTTATGGACTCCAAATCCAAGCCTATAAGCTCTTTTGCAATATCATATGATTCAGGGTGAACAGCCGTATTGTCCAGCGGATTATCCCCATTCGGTATCCTTAAAAATCCGGCAGCCTGAATAAACGCTTTAGGTCCAAGCCCCTTCACCTTCTTCAATTGATTCCTGTTTGTAAAAGGTCCGTTTTCTTCCTTGTATTCTACGATATTTTTAGAAACATTTTTATTTATCCCGGAAACATAGGACAATAAGGAGGGACTCGCCGTATTAAGGTTCACTCCTACGGTATTTACCAAGTCTCCGACCACATTGTTAAGTGTTTCGGACAATTGTTTTTGATTAACATCATGCTGATACTGACCTACACCAATATGTTTAGGTTCTATTTTTACCAATTCAGCCATAGGATCCTGAATTCTTCTGGCGATTGACACTGCACCTCTCACCGTTACATCGTGATTCGGAAATTCTTCTATTCCTACTTTGGACGCCGAGTAAATCGATGCTCCCGCCTCATTTACTATCGTGTAACTCAACTTCTTATCCTTATTTTCCGAAAGCATTTTTGCAACTACACTCTCAGTTTCTCTTGAAGCGGTTCCATTACCTATCGCTATAAGACCTACTCCATATTTTTCTATTAATTTCTTCATTACAGCTATTGAACCTTCGACATCTTCCTTAGGTTTTGCAGGGTATATAACCGTATTTTCCAAAAGTTCGCCGGTTTTGGATATAACCACCAATTTACAACCCGTCCTATATCCCGGATCCAATCCCATAACAACCGTTTCTTTAATCGGAGGTTGCATAATATAAGGCTTAATATTTGTAGCGAAAACCTCTATTGCCTGAGTATCCGCCATTTGTGTCAATTCATTTCTAATTTCCGTTTCTATTGAAGGAAATAATAATCTCTTGTATCCGTCTTCAACCGCATCGTAAATGTACTTAAATGAATCATAATCTCTGTTATTTTGGATATTCATAGCTATCTCAAAAATGTTATCTTCGTCGAACAATTTCACCGACACCTTCAAATATCCTTCTTTTTCACCCCTATTTATAGCCAATATTCTGTGTGAAGGAACTTTTGTAAGTTTTTCCTCGTAATCAAAATATATTTCATAAACCGCGGCTTCTTCGTCTTTATCTTCATCGAATTTCGCTTTTTGAGAAACAAGAACTCCAGCTTTTTTCGCATCTTTTCTTAATATATTTCTGAATTCCACTTTCTCTGAAACCATTTCCGCTATAATGTCTTTTGCGCCGTTTACAGCATCTTCGATATTCTGTACATCTTCATTAATAAATTCTTCCGCTTTTTTTTCAACTAAACAATCATCCTTACTCCAATTAAGAATATATTCGGCAAGAGGTTCAAGACCCTTTTCTTTTGCAATAATGGCCCTGGTTCTCTTTTTAGGTCTGAAAGGCAAGTAGATGTCTTCTACATCTTTTAATGTCTGAGAGTCCGATATTGACTTTCTGATATCGTCCGTAAGTTTTCCCTGCCCGTCAATTAATGCTATAACTTCTTCTTTTCTCTTTTCAAGATTTCTTAAATAATTTAGTCTTTCTTCCAAAACTCTCAGCTGTTCATCCGTCAAATTTCCGGTAACTTCTTTTCTGTACCTCGCGATGAACGGAATTGTATTACCTTCATCCAATAACTGAATTGTTTTTTCAACCTGACTTTCTTTAATATTTAGTAAATCGGCTATCTTTTTTTCTATACTCATTTATTAATTACTTCCTTTGTATTTAGATATGCGTTTATGAAATCATCAATATCCCCATCCATAACCTTTGATATATTTCCCACTTCAAAATTTGTTCTGTGGTCCTTAACCAAAGTATATGGTTGAAATACATAAGATCTAATTTGCGATCCCCAAGATATTTGAGAATATTTGCCTTGAATATCTTCTATCTTTTCCTTATGCTCTTCTTCTTTGATTTGCACCAATTTTGCTTTTAACATACTCATAGCCGTCGCCCTATTCTTTATTTGAGACCTCTCAACTTGACAGCTTACCGTTACCCCGGTAGGAATATGAGTTATCCTTACGGCCGAGTCCGTTGTATTTACGTGTTGCCCACCGGCTCCCGACGATCTGTAAGTATCTACTTTTAAATCCTTTTCATCTATTTCAATATTTATGTTATCGTCCAATTGAGGGTATATGTCAACACTTGCAAATGAAGTATGTCTCCTTGAATTCGAGTCAAAGGGGGATATCCTTACCAATCTGTGAACCCCTTTTTCAGCTTTCATATATCCATAGGCATTTCTGCCGCTGACCATCATGGTACAGGATTTTATTCCTCCGCCTTCTTCATTGTTGAGTTCGGTGATTTGATACTTAAATTTCTTTGAATCCATCCATCTCGTATACATTCTCATAAGCATCTCCGCCCAATCGGTAGCCTCAAGTCCGCCTGAACCTGCGTGTATTGAAATAACGGCGTCATTCTTGTCATATTCTCCTGACAAAAGTGTTTCAAGTTTTAATTTTTCAATCTTATTTTTTGTGTTTTTGAGATCATTTGAAAGATCTTCCCTCAATTGTTCAAACTCTTCGTCACTCATCATCTCAATCAATTCTTTCATTGCGACAATCGAATTTTGTAAATCATCATAATTTTTGACCGATTCTCTTATCGAATTCAAATTGACCATTACAGATTGAGCTTTTTCCGAATCATTCCAAAAGGTGTCTTCAAGCGTTTCGGTTTCAAGCTTGACCATCTCCTCTCTCAGTGAAGCGATGTCAAAGTGAATCACCCAATTCCACCAATACTTTCGCCTGAGCTTCCAACTCATTTTTTATTTCAAAAGTTTCGATAATATCACCCCTTATTTTCCATGACAATTTTTATACTTTTTCCCGGAACCGCATGGACACGGATCATTTCTTCCAACTTTTTTCTCGCTTCTTCTTACCGGTTGAGGTGTTTCTTCGGGAGCTTCGACTACCTTTGCAACCTTTTCTCTCTCCATTTTGGATTCAGGCATTACATGGTAAACATATTTAATCGTTTCTTCTCTAATAGATTGATTCATCTCATTAAACATGTCGAATCCTTCATTTCCGAAGGCTCTAACCGGATCTTCATTTCCGAAAGCTCTAACAACAATTCCCTGCTTTAATTGGTCCATAGCATCTATGTGATCCATCCATTTAGAATCCACAACCTTTAGCATGATTACTCTTTCCAATTCTCTCATTTGTTTATGTCCGATTTCTTTTTCTTTTTCGTCATAAATCATCTTGGAAATTTCGATTATTTGGTTTTTCATGTCTTGTTTTTCATTAATATCGATATGTTTCCAAACTTCTTTCGGCAAGAATATCCCTGCTAAATAATTTTGTAATCCCTCTATTTCCCAATGATTTTTTGAAACTCCGTCCGCACAAAAACTGTCAACAGCTTCCTCTATAAGGCTTTCCAACATAGACATGATGTTAGCTTTCATATCGTCTCCGTTTAATACGGAATTTCTCTCAGCATAGATTACTTCTCTTTGCTTGTTCATAACATTATCGTATTCCAAAACTCTTTTTCTCATTGCGAAGTTGTTGGATTCAACCTTCTTTTGGGCTCTTTCTATAGCCATGGTAAGCGGTTTTGCCTCTATCGGCTCATCTTCCGGAAAACTCTTGAACGATTGTAGCATTTGTCCGCCAAATAATCTCATCAAATCGTCTTCCAAAGATATATAAAATCTTGATCTTCCCGGATCTCCCTGTCTACCCGCACGACCTCTCAACTGATTGTCTATACGCCTTGACTCGTGTCTTTCCGTACCTATTATATAAAGCCCTCCGACAGCTTTAACTTTCTCCGCATTTTCATCGGTCTCAACCTTAAAACCGTCCCTTAACTCCTGGAATATTTTTCTTGCTTCCAATATTTCAGCATCATTTGTTTCACCGTGCGCATCCGCCTCTTCAATAAGATACTCAGGGTATCCTCTCTTTCTCATTTCAAGCTTTGCACTGAACTCAGGATTTCCTCCCAATACAATATCCGTTCCTCTACCTGCCATATTGGTTGCAATCGTAATTTTGCCCAATTTACCCGCTTGTGCAACTATTTCAGCTTCTCTTGCATGTTGTTTAGCATTCAAGACTTCGTGAGGAATTCTCTCTCTCTTCAATAATGCGGATAAAATCTCAGACTTTTCAATTGAAATTGTACCTACAAGTATAGGTTGTCCTGTTTGATGCACTTCTTTGATATCCTGAACAACAGCTCTGAATTTAGACGGTTCATTTACAAAGAATCTGTCATTCTCATCTTTTCTTATAACCGGCTTATTTGTCGGAGCTTCAATAACATCCATATTGTATATTTCAGCAAACTCATCTTTTTCTGTCATTGCGGTTCCCGTCATTCCTGAAAGTTTTTTATACATTCTGAAATAATTTTGGAATGTTATTGTTGCAAGTGTTTTGGATTCGCTCTTGATTTCAACTTTTTCTTTTGCTTCCAATGCCTGATGTAATCCGTCGGAATATCTTCTTCCTTGCATAATACGACCTGTAAATTCATCAACAATCAAAATTTCATTATCCTGAACCACATAATCGATATCCTTATGCATTGTGTTTCTTGCTTTCAAAGCCTGATTGATATGATGTGCTATTTCCATATTTGCGGCATCGGACAAGTTTTCCAGTCTGAAGAATTTTTCAGCCTTTTCGGTACCTTGTTCCGTTAAAGTCGCACTCTTTCTCTTTTCATCAACAACAAAATCAACTGTTTCCAATTTTTCTTCTTCAAACAGCCTGTCTAATTTATTTTTTTCGGTTTCGGAAGGATCCATAATTCTTCCTTCCAAAGTCTTGACAAAATCATCCGCCAACTTATAAAGATCTGTGGACTTATCACCTTCACCTGATATGATAAGCGGAGTTCTCGCCTCGTCTATAAGTATTGAATCGACCTCGTCGACAATGGCGAACTGAAGCCCTCTTTGAACCGTATCTTCCTTATAGATTTCCATATTGTCTCTCAGGTAGTCAAACCCGAATTGATTATTTGTACCGTAAGTAATATCTGCGGCATAGTTTACTTGCCTTTCCTCCTGAGTCAAGCCGTAAATAATACAGCCCACTGAAAGTCCTAAAAAGCTATAAACCTTTCCCATCCACTCCATATCACGCTTTGCCAAATAATCGTTTACTGTAACTATATGAACTCCAAGTCCGTTCAACGCATTTAAATAGGCGGGAAGAGTTGCAACCAAAGTCTTACCTTCCCCCGTCTTCATTTCGGAAATTCTACCCTGATGAAGGATAATTCCCCCTACAATTTGCACCGGATAATGTTTCATTCCCAAAACTCTCCATGAAGCTTCACGAACCGTAGCAAATGCTTCTACTAATATATCATCCAATGTTTCTCCATTTTGTAGCCTATTTTTAAACTCTTGCGTTTTATTCCTTAATTGCTCATCTGTTAACTGCTCATACTCATTTTCCAACTTCAAAATCGCATCAACCAAAGGTCTAATTTTATCAATTTCTTTTTGGCTGAACGATTTAAATAATTTACTAAATAATCCCATACAAACTCCTATTCTTTTTATCTATTAAATACTACCATTATATCATATAGATGGCAACATTATCCATTTTCATATCATATAAATTTATTATCATTTTTAATTTTTTCCTGTCGAAATACTACAATTCAATGGAAAAACCCCTCCGTCCGCATTGCGGATTTCAGGGTTTATATCATTTCAGTCTATATTAATATATCTTGCAATATCTTGCACTCCAATCTTATCTACTAGGTTCAATCAATCCGAAATTGCCGTCATTTCTCTTGTAAACCACACTGACAAGCTCCGTCTCAGCATCCAAATATACAAAGAATGCATGTCCCAACAACTCCATTTGTAACACTGCATCTTCTACAAACATAGGTTTTAGTCCAATTTTTTTAACTCTAACAATGTTTGGCTTGTCATCTTCATGTACTGTCTCTTCCGTTTCAGGAACCTCTTCGAATCTAATGGACTCTGTAGATTTTTTTGCTTTTAACTTTGTTTTATATTTTCTAAGTTGTCTGTCCAATGACTCAACTACCAAATCTACAGATGCTAACATATCATCGGAGGTTTCTTCCGCTCTCATAATGGTTCCGGACTTCAACCAAATTGTAACTTCAGCGGTTTTGAAATTTCCATATACCGAAAATGTAGCTGTAGCTTCAACATCTTCAACAAAGTACTTATCAAGTCTCCCCAGCTTTTTGTCAACACTTTCCTTGAAGTTGTCTCTTACATTTATGTTTTTACCGATATACTTTATTTTCATAAAATTGTCCCCCTTTATTAGTGTTATTATAGAAATACCCATATTGAAAAATACTACACAATCTCAATGAATATTTATTTTCACTATTTTCTCACTTATCCCGACAAAGTTATCCACATTATCCACATTTTTCTTTAGATTTTAGTGGATAAATCTATTTTTCAATATTTTTTTGATTTGTTTTGTATGGATAAATTGTGGATAAGTCTATTAAATTTTTTACCAAATTAATAAAAAACATAATTTTTTTACTTTTAAACTATTTCAGTTTACTCGTAAGAGGATTTTCGAGATTTTCAACTAAATCGTACAACGGCTTCACAATCGAAAATCTCGGATTTTCAATTATGTATTCTTTAAAATCAAGCAACCATTTTACAAAATATTTAGAATAATAATATCCTTCCAAACCATTATAAATAGCCGAGTTAAATCCTCCACGGCATATGTTTTCTTTCATATATTCAAATTCGGTCGACAATTGAAGATATTTCATGTCCAATAGAAGAAAATAAAGTACAATTCCCGCCAAACTGATTTCCTTATCATTTGAATCTCCCAAAGAGATATTAATATAAGCTTCATCTTCTTCATATACAAATCCCTGGTCTCTATAATTTTTAAGATGTTTTTCATCAAACTCGCAAGGTTTTGAATTTTCAAGCGCTATTTCAAAAATAGGTGCCAAACCTTGTATAATTCTCTTATCGACATCCTTAAGGTATATATAAATCCTGGATTTGTTAGAATCTTTATCTTTTATATGGGAAGCGTTCAAATCGTAGATTTTTCCATACTTCTCTATAAATTCATCAATACTCTTTTCCTCTACCGTAAAAGATATATCCCTATTTCCGTATACTTCCTGTTCCGCCTTATACATAATTCCTCGCTTATATTTTCCGTCAACATTATATGTTCGGATCTATTTCTTGGAAGGTCATGGTTAATATTTCTTCTTTTCCGTCTCTAACAACGGTTATCTTAACCGTATCTCCCTGCTTATAATCCAAAAGAACTCTCTTTAATTTATTCATCGACTCAATTTTTTTATCGTCTATTTTTATTATTATATCGCCCGACTTAATTCCCGATTTATCCGCAGGTCCTCCTTGGACAATTTCACTTACAAAAACTCCTTCATCCGCCCCAAGGTCTCTCGCCAAACTGTGTTGCTTGTATATTTCAAGATTTATTCCCCTTATTCCCAATAGAACCTGTTTGAAATGACCGTTTTTTATAATGCTCGAAATAATTTGTTTTGTCGTATTTACAGGAATTGCAAACCCTATACCGTCGGTACTTCTTACCTTAGCAGTATTTATTCCTATCAATTGTCCTTTTCTATTCAATAAAGCACCTCCGCTATTTCCTGAATTAATGGACGCATCCGTTTGAAATAAACCGTCCATGATTTGACCGTCTTCCATTTTTATTGTTCTGTTAAGCCCTGAAATATATCCCGAAGTTAATGTTGACTGAAGGTTCAATCCTACAGGATTTCCGATGGCAATAGCTTTATCTCCGACCCTTACATTATCGGAATCCGCAAGCTCTATCGGGGTCAAATTCTCTGAATTTGTTTTGATTATAGCCAAATCGAGAGTTTCATCTTTCCAAATAATTTTCGCTTCCGCATTGCTGTTGTCATGAAAAAGTACATTTACGAACTCCGGGCTTGTCGTAACAACATGAGCATTGGTCAAAATATAGCCGTTTTCACTTATTACCACACCTGAGCCTATAGCTTGAGCTTCAATATTTTCCATTCCGAAAAATCCGCCCCTCGCTCTGTACTTTACGGTAATGGCCACCACGGAGGGTGTAGCTTTTATGGCGACCGCATTTTCTATATTCAGTTCTTCATTTGAACTTATTGATATCGCATTAGGGTTAAGGCTGTGGATTTTATTCTTTTCCAAGTTCATACCTATACGAAAACCGACAAAAGATCCCAATAATGAACCCACTAAGAGAAACGAAACCGTCTTTATCAAAGTTTTTTTAGGTTTCGGTCTGATTTCTTCCAACCTTCTGTCGATATACAATTTTATTTTTTCATCTATTTCTCTATTTTTACCTCTTAGTTCCTCATAATAATCGGATATATCAATTTCTTCGGTATTTTTAAATCCCTGTGAATAATCATGGATATATTCTTCATATTTCTCATGTGAATATGCAGTATCTCGGTTCAACTCTGAATCTTCTGCTGAATTAATCCATTTCTCAAATTCATCATTTCCATATTTATCTGACATATATACCTCCATGTTTAAATAAACTATTTTACTTGTTATAATATTTATACAACTATTGACTATAAAATATCCTAAAGTTGTAGAGAAATTATGTAGATTCTGTATCGAAAATATCTTTTAGAAGGAGGTTTCTATGGCTTACATTGAATTTAAGAATGTCCACAAAATCTATAAAATGGGTGAAAATATAATTCACGCAAATAATGGCATTAATTTTGAAATTAATCAAGGTGAATTCGTTGTAATTGTGGGCCCTTCAGGTGCCGGAAAGTCTACCACCCTAAATTTATTGGGAGGTCTGGATAAATGTGATGAAGGAAAGATAATTGTGGACGGAAATACAGTGTCGGATTATTCCAATAAAAATCTCACCGATTACAGGAGATTTGACATCGGATTTGTTTTTCAATTCTATAACTTAATACCCAATTTAACCGCATTGGAGAATATAGAACTTGCTACTCAAATCGTCCCGAATACTCTTAAGCCTATAGAAGCTTTAAATTTGGTAAACCTTTCAGACAGAGCAAATAATTTTCCTTCACAACTTTCCGGAGGAGAACAACAAAGAGTGGCTATAGCGAGAGCGCTGGCGAAAAATCCTAAAATACTACTTTGTGACGAACCGACCGGAGCTTTGGATTACAAGACCGGAAAGCAAATACTTTCGCTTTTGCACGAAACTTGCAGAAATTTAGGTACTACGGTTATTCTTATAACTCACAACCACGCAGTTTCACCAATGGCTGACAAAGTCATTGAAATAAGAGATGCAAAAGTTAAGAATATAATAATAAATAAAAATCCTATCCCAATAGAAGAAATCGAGTGGTAATATGAAAAAAATCAGATTTACTCCTTTATTTAAGGACACATTCAGAACAATTAAATACTCCATTACGAGATTCCTGGCTATTGTGATTATGACCGCATTGGCATCAGCCGTATTTATAGGTCTCAAAACAACCGGACCGAATATAAAATATTCGGTCAAACAGAAATCTATAGAGCATAATATGTATGATATCAAGATTTTATCTTATGCCTCTCTGAGGGATGAAGATAAAAAAATAATAGAAGATCTTAAATCCTTGGATAAGGTTGAATATGTTATTTCGGATGATTTTATGGATTTGAGTTCCAAAAGATTCGTGAATTTGATATCTTTAACCGATGAAATTCAAATCCCACTGGTTACACAAGGAAGGCTTCCTGAAAAGAAGAACGAAATTTTAGTGGATGATTCCGTGACAAATGAATATAAAATCGGGGATTATATTTCTTTAAAAAATAAAAAAGAAAGTATTTTTGAAGAAAAAAATGTCTTAAACACGACTGAATATGAAATTGTCGGATTCGGAAAATCCATGGATTACTTGGTTATAAAAAGAGGTAAATTGTCTCTTAATCCCAGCAAATCGGATTTCTTCGCATTTGTAAAAAAAGAGGTTTTTAACTCGAATAATTCCGATTATGCCCTGCTTAAATTCAAAGATCTGTCGGAAACTGATTCTCTCTCTAAGAAATATAAAAAATTAGAGATTTCCAAGGTTACCGATATTAAAAGTAAATTCAAAAACAGACCTGATGATCTTCTTGAAGAATTGAGAAAAGACGCTGTTGAAAAAATAAGCAATGCTGAAAAAGATATAAATGAAGCGGACGAAAAAATCAAAGACGCAAGAAAAAAATTGAACGATGCAAAATCTGAGCTTGAAAAAAGTAAAGAAGATTTGGATAATGCAAAATCAACTTTGGATACTACCGAGAAAGATCTTGAAACCGCCAAAAAAACTCTCGACGAAACGAGGATAATGTTGGATGACGGTTGGAAAGAATACAGAAAAAATTCAAGCAAGTTCAAATCTGAAAACCAAAAAGCAACCGAAAAAATAATATCCGCAAAAAAAGAATTAAATGATGCTAATGAAAAACTGAATAAGGCTAAATCAGAATATGAAGAGGGTCTAAAAAAATACAACGAGGAGTTTGAAGAATTTCAAAAAAACAAAATTCTTCTTAAAAAATCCGAAATTGAGCTTATAAATCAGAAAGAAGAACTCGAAAATACAATAGATCAATTACATAAGAAAAAATTGTCCGTTGAAGACATTATAAAAGAAACCGAACTAAAAATACAGGATTTGGTAAACAGTTTACCCGAAGGAGAAGAATCTCAAGAAGTTAAAAAATTGAAGAAAGAATTGGAATCTTTGAAAATAAGCTTGGAAAAAATTGAATCTTCTCTGAATATGTCCATTGAAAATCTTAAAAAAATTAAAGAGAATATAGATTTAATTTTTGAAAAAGAAAAAAATCTTGAAGAAGGGGAAAAGAAAATTGCAGCGGTCAAAAAAGAATTGGATAAAAGTAAGATCGAACTGGAAAACGGTGAGAAGGAATATAAAAAAAATCTCGCAATTTTTAATGAAAATCTGAATAAATTAAATTCTGAAACTGAAATTGCACAAGCCAAGCTCGATAAGGTCAAAAAAGAATTGAATGATTCGGAATATCAATATAACTTATTTCTGAAAAAATATTCGTCGGGTAAAATTGAATATCAGGAAGGCCTGGAAAAATATAACAACGGATTAATAGAATACAAAAAAGGACTTGATGAATATAATAAAAATTCTGAAAAATTCAACTTGGAAAATCTTGATGCCGAAAAGAAGATTACAAAAGCAAAAGAGGATATTAAAAATTATAAAAAACATATTGAAAATTTAAAAATTCCTCATTACGAAATAACCGGAAAATATGATGATCCTGTATTTTTCAACTACAACGATCAAGCGGACAGCGTTGATAATTTATCATATATATTTACCGCCATGTTTTATCTTGTCGCCATATTGGTTACTCTTACAACAATATTGAGAATGGTCGATATGGAAAGAGGACAAATGGGGACCTTAAAAGCTCTCGGATATAGCCGATATAAGATAAGAACTAAATATTTGACCTATGGATTGATATCCGGAATATTAGGTACATCAATAGGTATAGTTTTCGGTTTTTATTCTCTGAGATTATCTGTATTCAAAGCTTATACCGCTGAAATTGATATCAATACCTATCACCTGTTTAATCCGATTTATATTTTGGTGATATATTTTATCACAATTGTCGCAATCAGCTTGACGGTGATTTTATCCGTAAACAGCACTCTGAGAGAAAATTCCGCAAGCCTTATGAGACCTAAACCTCCTAAGAAAAATCGAAGACTCTTACTTGAAAAATTGCCTTTTATTTGGAACAAAATGTCTTTTTTAAGCAAAGTTTCAGCCAGAAATATTTTCAGGCACAAGATCAGGGTTCTAATGACGATTTTAGGAGTTGCGGGAAGTTTCGGACTTATTTCGATGGGGTACGGTGTAAAATCATCAGTAGAAGATTTGTCTGAAATGCAATATGGTAATGTATATAAATACGACATAGAAATTATTTATGATGAAAATGACGATAATGTTGAAGATTTAGAAAAATATATCACTGAAAATTCAAAAGATTCAATGTCGGGCATATCTCAAAAAGCCAATATTACAAACAAATCGGGCTTCAGTGAAACAGTGAAAATATATGCAACCGATGATGACGAAATCAATAATTTTATAAGTCTGAATGAGCGCGGAGGAAGTAAAACTTACGCCTTAGAAAAAAATCATGTGATTGTTTCGGAAAAATTGGCGTATTTGCTGGGGTTAAATGTGGGAGACAACATTGTTTTCAGATATAGGGACGGCTTGGAATATACGCTTCCAATATCTAATATCACGGAACAATATAGCGGTCACCTAATCTACATGACTAAAAGCACTTTCGTAGAAAAAATAGATCCTACTCAAAAGAACAATTCATACATGATTATATTAAATTCGAATAAAACCGTCGACGAATTTGATGACAATATACAAAAGATGTCGCCGGTTATAAGTACAATTCAAACCAAGGCTTTAAAATCCACATTGGATAATTTGACAAAATCTCTTTACTCAGTGGTTCTGTTAATTATAACAATTTCATCACTGCTTACTTTTGTAATACTTTATAATTTGACCAATATAAATATTTCGGAAAGAGTCAGGGAAATTTCAACAATAAAAGTTTTAGGTTTTCGAACTAAAGAGCTCATATCCTATGTATTCTCAGAAAATTTTACACTCACCATAGTCGGAATGATTATCGGTGTTGCTGTAGGTAAAATGATGCATTATATTATAGTCTTCACCTTATCCCCAAGCACTCTTTTATTCGATCCTAAAATGAGAATAATGAGTTTTGTATATGCTGCAGTAATAATATTGATTTTTACAGCTTTAGTAGTTTTACTCACAGTGAGAGAAGTAAAGAAAATAGACATGGTTGAAGCACTAAAATCTGTAGATTAAATATGTTTTTACAGAAAATGATTTTTAATGTATAATTTATCTATACTGAAAATAAAGGAGATTTAAATGAAAAGAAAATCTAGTTTTTTAGTTGTATTATTAATATTAACTTTAATAATTACAGCTTGTGGAAAAGGTAGCGGCGGATCAGATACGACTGTTTATTATATAAACATTAACGGTGTAGAATCAACTCTAACTTACGAATCAAATGGAGATGTGGTTACAAAACAAAAAGTCGAAAATGTAATCACTTACAAAGACTCACCTGTTATTAAGAATAAAGAAGACGCTAAAAAGCTATTTACCGATGAATTGATTAATTCTTACAAACAGCTTGAAGGAATTGAATATGATGTACAAATTTCTGATGAAAAAGCTGTTGAAACCATGGTAGTTGACTTTAGCAGCCTGGATTTTGAAAAAGCGAAAAAACTTGAAGGTTTTGCTTTCAGTGGAGATCCTAAAAACGGAATCAGCTTAAAGAAAAGTGAAGAATTGCTGTTTTCTCAAGGCTATAAGAAAAAATAATAAAAGACCTCTCACGAGGTCTTTTTATTTGTAATCAATTATTTTATTAAGATACTCTCTGAACTCATCTCTAATTTGTTCATCCCTCAGAGCATACTCAACCGTAGCCTCAAGAAATCCCTGCTTATTTCCCACATCATACCTTCTTCCATGAAATATGTATGCAAATAAACCTTCAGATTTCGCCATCATATCTATGGCGTCGGTGATTTGGATTTCTCCTCCAACTCCGGGTTCGGTCTTTTCAATATAGTCAAATATTTTGGAGGTAAATACATACCTTCCCAATATGGCAACATCGGAAGGAGCTTCTTCCGGTTTCGGTTTTTCCACGCACCAATTTACATCATAGGTTCTCTCATCCAATTGTTTTGCATTAATTGAACCATATTTATTTATCTGTTCAATCGGAACTCTTTGGCATCCTATTATAGTTTTATCGGTCTCATTAAATTTTTGTATCAATTGCCCCGTTACCGGCTCTTCGGGATTATAAACGATGTCATCTCCCAAAAGAACCGCAAAGGGTTCATCACCTATAAATTCCTTCGCCTTATAAATCGCATGTCCCAATCCCTTGGTTTCATTTTGTCTTATATAAAAGAATTTTGCCATTTTGGTAATATCATTTAACATCTCTAAATCATCATCTTTTCCACTCTTTTTAAGTGCATATTCCAATTCAAAAGAATGATCAAAATGATTTTCTATACTAACTTTACCTCTATTTGTAATAAAAAGGATTTCCTCAATTCCTGAATCAACGGCTTCCCTTACAATATGTTGAATGGTAGGCGTATCTACTATAGGAAGCATCTCTTTAGGCACCGCCTTTGTAAAAGGCAAAAATCTGGTACCCAATCCCGCTACCGGAATTACAGCTTTTCTAACTTTTTTATTCATTTCTTACTCCTGGACAGTAACTTTTACTTCTTGGATTCTTTTATCTTTTACCTCAAGTACCTTCAAATCTAAATTTTCAAATGTCAGATGCGGCTGATCTCCGTCATCCGGAATATGTCCAAGAAGGAATATTATCAAGCCTCCCAAAGTATCGTAATCTTCAGTTTCCTCATCAATTTCTATATGAAGTTGTGCATTTAATTCTTTGATTGAGATTGATCCTTTTGCTATAAATACATCTTCTGAAATCCTAATAAGCTCAGGTTCATCATGATCATATTCATCATCAATGTTACCGACTATTTCCTCAATCAAGTCTTCCATTGTAACGATTCCGGAAAATCCACCATACTCATCAATCAAAAGGGCCATATGCCTGTTATTCGTTTGAAGTTCCGAAAATAATTCATTGATATTTTTTCTTTCGGGTACAAAATACGCCGGTTTAAGTATATTCCTTATATCTACATTTTCAAAACCCTTTTTATAACTTTCAAGCAAATAATCTTTGAGATATAAAATTCCTATTACATTGTCAACCTCATCTTCATAAACAGGAATTCTTGAATACTTCAACTGCAACATCTCATCAATAAAGTCTTCAAAAGGCTCATTGACATCAATCATAAATACTTCCGGTCTGGCAGTCATTATTTCCTCCGCATAAGTATTATCCAAACCTATAACGGAGTTTATCATCTCACTTTCAACCTGATCTATAATCCCTTGTGTTTGACCCAGTTGAACCAGGGATTTTATATCGTTAATCGTAATTTTACCTTCGACTCCATCCGTGCTGATTCCTATCAATTTTAATACAAAGTTCGTGGAAAAAGATAAGAATTTTACAAACGGTTTAAATATTTTTGACGCTATTAAAATAGGACCAACTGAAAATCTGGCAAATTTTTCACTTTTTACAAGCGCAACTCTCTTGGGAACAAGTTCTCCAAAAACTATAGTTATATATGATAGTATAAGAGTTATCAAAACTGTAGAAACAGTGAAAGCATACGGTAATTTATAAAATGCAAACAGTTCTCCCAACCTTTTTGAAATGCCTGTTGCCGCAGCAGCAGAGTTGAAAAAACCGGACAAAGTGATAACTACTTGAATAGTAGAAAGAAAGTTTGATTGATCTTGCAGTATTGCAAGGATTTTTCTTGATTTCTCATCTCCCTCGTCAGCATCGGATTTTAATTTATTTTGGTCTACCGATACCATCGCCATTTCGGCAGCTGAAAAAAATGCGTTTATCAGTGTTAAAACTAATATCAAAATTAATTGTCCTGTCAAACCGCCACCCCCGAGTTCAGCCTCAGTTGCGACCTGTGGAATTTCCATTAAAAGTCTCCCTCCATAATCGTATTTTTAAAGATTCTATCATAAACCATACCCTTTTTCAATTTTAGCCGTTTAATTGATTCAAATAATATATTGCCAATTGAGTCCTGTCTCTCAAATCCAACTTTTCCAAGATTACGGATAGGTAATTCCTTACAGTACCTTCACTTAAAAATAATTTCTCGGATATTTCCCTATTATTCATTCCTTTGGCAACCAGTTCAATAATATCCATCTCTCTCTGTGTAAAATCGCCAAGCAGCTTATCCTGCTTTTTGATTTTTGACATATTTATTATTACTTCTTTGTCAAATACCATATTACCTGATAAAACGGTCTCAATACTGGGAATTAGCGAAGAAAAATTATCTTTCAAAATATATCCCTTAATTCCGTTGGTAATGGCTTTTGATATATATTCCTCATCTTTAAATGTCGTTAATAAAAGAATGTTTGCCGTAGGATATTCCTTGAGAATTTTCTCACTTGATTCAATACCGTTGCAATATTTCATCCTGATATCCATTAAAACCAAATCCGGCTTTTCTTTTTTGTACAATTCATAACCTTCATTTCCGTCATTCGCAACAGCAACTACATCATACCCTTTGTTTTCAAGAATAATTTTAAGAGATTCACATATTAATTTGTCATCATCCACCAACAATATCTTCTTCATGATATATTCTCCAATAATAAAATATGTATATTAAATCCGTTGTTATAACTTAAGTTCATATTTCCCGCATAATAATCAACTATTTCCTTTGTCGATATCATTCCTATACCCTTTTCCAATGTGGATACATCCACATATTTTTTACCGTTATCCTGTATATTCAAAACCACATATTTTCTATTATTTACCAAAGTTATATCCATAAAATCCGCATCTGAATGTTTTACTGAATTTGTAATCGCCTCTTTTACAATCGAAATGATATCAAATTTCAAATTCATTTTAACATCTTCAAAGCCTATCAAACTCAATTTTCCTTCTATACGATTTGTTGATTTTATCAAATCATTTATTTTTTTCTCCAAATCCAAACTTTGACTTTTCAAATCATGCAGCACGGACCTTATTTCATTCATTCCGCTCTTTAAATTTTCTTGAACTTTCTCCAACGAACTTTTCATAATTTCGTCATTTGTTGTAACCTTCAAAGCTTCAATTTGAATTATACTTGATGATATGGTGTGCCCAATCGACTCGTGCAGTTCTTTGGCAATCCTTTCCCTTTCTACAAGCACAAGATCGTGCCTCTCTCTTTCACTTTTATCAAGAATTTTCATTCTCTCCATCTCAAGCTTAAGATTCTTTTCCGTGTAGTCATCTCTGATTCTTTTGTATCTGTGTTCTAGTTTCTCCAAGTTGATATTTTGCACGAATAAATAATAGCTGAATATTACCATAAAAATAATTCTTACATCTTCAAACATTACAAATAGCGATAATAATAAAATGTATTTGGAGTCAAATTTAAAAAATAATGAAAATATTATCGATGGAGACAGGTATATAAATCTCCTGTCAAATATCGCAAGAAACACATATATAATAAAAATCATCATTATATATTTTTTATTCTCAAGTAAAGATATAATCAAACTCATGGCCACCATCAAAAGTACGGCTGCCATAAATCTTGAATCTATCTTTATAATATGCACCTGAAAAACAAATATTATTGAAGTTATAAATATTATTAATCTGTCTGTTATATTTTTCATAAGTTCTCCATTACATTTGTCATACAAAATAGTGATTATTATTACTTATTCTTTTTACTCATATATGCTATTTTATCATTAGGAGGTGGATTATGGTAATAGAAGTTAAAAATTTAGTAAAAAGATATAAGGAACTGATCGCTCTGGATCATTTTAATTTGGATGTAAAAGAAGGTGAAATTCTGGGTCTTTTAGGTCCGAACGGATCCGGGAAAACAACCGTAATAAATACAATACTTTCTCTTCTTACATACGATAAGGGTGATATCAAGGTTTTCGGAAAAGAATTGAAAAAAAACAGCTATGATTTAAAGAAAAAAATCGGGATTGTCCCTCAAGAACTGGCATATATTGATGAATTAAATGTTCAGGACAATATATCATATTTTTGTGGACTGTATATAAATGACTCAAAGCTTGCAAAACAATATGTGGAAGAAGCTATCCATTTCGTAGGTTTGGAGAAATACAGCAAATTCTATCCTTCTAAATTATCCGGAGGATTAAAGAGAAGATTGAACATTGCATGCGGTATTGTCCATAAACCTGAACTTCTGTTTTTGGACGAACCGACCGTGGCAGTTGATGCACAAAGCAGAAATTTCATTCTTGACAATATAAAAAAACTGAATGAAGCGGGGACAACCATTATTTATACGACACATTATCTTGAAGAAGCTGAAAAAATATGTAATAGGATAGTTATCATGGATAAAGGCAAATCATTAGTAAACGGATCGGCATCAGAACTAAAACACATGATTTCAATAAAAGAAAAAGTAACCGTATCTTTTGATAAGGAATATCCCGATATCAAAGAAAAAATGAGTTCATTATCCGGAGTAACCAATATTGTTCAAGTGGAGAAAAATAAATATATAATTATGTTTTCAAATCAAAACAATAATTTAATAAACTTGTTAAACTTCTTAAATGAAAACAAATACGGTTACACAGAAATATATAACGAGCTACCGTCATTAAATGATGTTTTCTTAGAACTCACAGGGAAGGAGTTGAGAGATTGATGAAAGATTTTATGCATAATTTCAAGTATATGTTAAAATCAAATTTAAAATCCTTGGATGTCCTTTTTTGGATAGTTTCGTATCCCATAATTTTATCATTACTTTTCTACCTTTCAATAGGGAGTATACAACATAAAAAGATTGATAAATTAGATGTAGGTATAGAAGAAAATAATCCAAGGCTTGAGTATCTGAAGATTTCAAATTTGTTTAATTTTAAATATACTACGCCCGAAGCGGCAAATAAGATGATTGAAAACAAAGAAATAAATGCCTTTATTGATAAGGATTTGAATTTGCTTGTAAATAAAAATAATGTTACAAATTCGCTTAATATAAATATCATTGATTCAATACTGTCTCAGTTCAAAGAAATGGAAAATTTGCAAATTCCGATTGAAAAATATGATTTTAAAGTTAATTATTTTACTCAATCCGATTCCGAAATGGGAGCTGTAAAATTTCATATGTATTCATTGATCGCAATGTACCTGATATATGGATATTTCATTTCAATAAACGGATATTCCATTTATCAGGCAAATTTATCCACATTGGGAGCAAGAATATCGGTTACTCCGTTGAAAAAAAGCATCGCTCTTTTAACCCCTTTCACAATAGGATTGTTGGTAAATATTGTTTCAAATATAATCCTGATTCTTTTTATAACATATGTTTATAAGATTAATGTGATAAATAATGTATTAGTCAGTTCATTAGTAATTTTGTCCGCTAATATTTTCGGAGTTTCCCTTGGAGCCCTATTTTCGATAACCAACAAATTCAATATAAATTTGAAGAACGGCATAGGAATATCTTTGTCTCTTTTAATGTCTTTTTTAACCGGAATGATGTCAAGCGATGTAAAGCATATAGTTGAAGACGGCTTTCCTCTTCTTGCAAAGATTAATCCAATCGCACTTTCCATGGATGCATTATATGGATTGAATGTTTTGAAAGATGTAAATCTCGCCATAGAAAATTCAATATTATTATTGGCGACTTCTGCTGTGATAATCGGCGTTTCAGTATTGTTTATGAGGAGGTTGAAGTATGAAAGTATTTAAGACCTATTTAAAAATAACCTCTAAATATAAAACTGTTCTCTTATTGTACATGGTAATTTTTGCTGCAATGACAATTATTTTTTCAAGAGAAGGTTCTTCAAACCTTAGATTGCTGAAATTAACAGTCGGAGTGAATGATAAATCAAAATCTGAAACTTCAAAAGCCCTAATCGATTATTTGGGAAGAAATCACCAAGTTAAAATTGATGACTTCACTGAAGCAGAGGCAAAAAAGGATATTTTCATAGGAAAATACCATATAGCTTTGATTATAGATGAAAACTTTGAAAATAATGTAATAGAAAAGAAAAGAACAATAACATTTTTATCAAATCCCGCCTCTCCGTCATCAGTACTGATAAGAAACGAAGTAAATAAATTTTTAGTCTATTCAAATGCATCTGTTAAAAATGGAAGAATTGATGTAAATAAAATTGTTGATGCAATAAAGAACTCAAATGTTGCAATAAAATTCACTAAAAATGCATCGATTAAAAATTCCGATTTTTGGCTGTTAAACTATTATAGACCCGCAGCTTATGTATCTTTTGTAATGGTTCTGTCGGTAATAAGTTTAAGCATGAACGCATTACTTAAAGAAAATGTTGCAAAAAGATTTGAAGTATCTTCGATGAGCAATTTAAACTTTTTGGTTCAAACTACATTGGGACAGCTTCTCGTATCGTTGATAATGATTATTCCGATAATTTTATTACCTGCTATATTTATCGGTAACAAATATTTTGAGAGTGCGTTTCCTTATGCGATGAATTTGATTTTACTGTCGATGTCAGGAATAGGTTTGGGTAATTTAATAATCACATTTACAAATAAGTCTCCGGTAATTTCCGCTATAAACAATATCTCAAGTTTGGGTTTAGGATTTCTGTCGGGATTAATGGTGCCGAGAGAATTTTTGGAAGATTCTTTAATTAGTTTTTCAAAACTATTTCCTTATTATTATTATCTAAATATTTGTGATTTGATATATGACAAAAAATTCAGTTTTAATAATGCAAAATATGATATATTGGTTCTCTTACTCTTCCCTACGGTGACACTGATTCTAAGTATTTGGCTAAAAAAGAAAATAAAAAATAGGAATATTTAAAAACAAGGAGACTTGTCAGAATTTATTATAATTCCGACAGTCTCCTTCCCTTTAAGATATAGTATGAATTATACAAAATGGAGGTTCATTACCCTAAAGGTCTATCTAACTTTCAAATATGCGACTGCCTGTAAACTCGGTCCTGCATGCGCTACAAGAACTGCTGTAATTGTTATTTCAGCATATTCAGCCGCCTTTTGAATCAATTCTTCCAACTCGGTTCTCAGTTCATCTCTCAATTCTTCGTCTTTTGAATATAAGATTGATATATAAAATTCTTTACAATCTTTAAGATCATTTTCCAAAATCTCTTTTAATTTTTTTACGGCTTTCGCCTTTCCTCTGACACTGGCATATGGCTCTATCAAACCCTTTTCGGTGGTTGATAAAATCGGGTTTATCTTCAGCATGCTGCCTATAAATCCCTTAAGAGGTTTTAGCCTTCCTCCTCTTACAAGATATTTCAAATCGCTAACCATGCCATACAGTTTTGCACCGGATTTCAGTCTTTCAATTTCTTGATAGATGTACTCCAAGTCATGTCCTTTTTCAACCAATTTTCTGGCATGTATAACCAGAAAACCTTCTGAATATGAAACTCCTTTACTGTCAACTATCCTGTGTTCTATAATTTCCTCATCAAATGCCAATTTCATTGCATTTAAGGTTGCCGATAATTCAGATGACAGTGCCACACCAAGAATAGCATCATATCCTAAAGACTTAATTTCTCTGATCTTTTGTATAAAGTCATCGATTGACGGCGCCGCAGTAGTTGGAGATTCCGTTTCCAACTTATCAAATAACTCTTGTGGTGATATTTCAACCAAATCCTTCTTTGAGTACTTTCCAAAGTTTACATAAAGCGGAACTGTAAAGATTCCCTTATCTTTATTTTCCGTAACATTGCTCGCAGAATCAGTTAAAATAGCTATTTTCATCATTTTTCTCCTTTTAGATGGTACAAACCCTTCATATTTAATATCATTTTTGTAAGAACCTGAAAACAAAATGCCTGTATTACAAATGTCAAAGATATGTTTTCAAAACTTCCCGAAAAACCTTTGTAAACAAAGTTTCGGTCTTTTTCATTAAAAGACTTAAGTATATTATTCATTGTTTTTTCAAGTATATCCATAAATTCATTATAAGAATTCTCAATCCCCATAATTTCTACTTGAAGTCCTATTCCCTTATTTATATCTTTTATAGGCAATATTGATTTCAAAATACTAATAACTAAAAGATGCGCGATATGCTCTCTATAGTATTTTTTATTTTTAGGCTTTGGCATCATATTTAGCTTTACATAGTTATTAATCATACTTGGTGTAATGATCTTTTCATCCTCAAGATAAAGTGATTTCAATTTATCTTCCATAAAAGAAATCAATTGTTCCGAATACAATCCGAAATCCGGCAACTCTTCCCAAGTTATTTTTTCAAACTTAATAATATCTTCAAATCTAAAACTCATCTTACCTCTCACTCGTTTTTTGTAACCTTGTTATCTAGTATCGAAAACTATATTATGCCAAGTTTTTATTTTTGTCAACTTTTATTTAGAAAATTAAACTTTAAAAACTAAAAATCTTGGATGATACCAAGATTTTTAGTGCTTCAGATAAATTGTAACATTACGCAATTTTTTCATTTTAATCAATCATTTCATCTTTATTGATCAATTCTTCCGTTTCAGACATAGTTTGTTCATTTAAAGTTTCAGAGTCTATTTTGTTTTCACTATAATTTTTATTTTCCATGTACTGTTTTTTTATCTTCGTATTTGATTTCTTCACAAATATAATTGCTATGACTATGCAAATTAATGTCACCAAAACCGTCATAATTATATTAAAAACATGATACCCTTTTATTATCACCGTAGACAAAAGAGTGTTTGTATGGGCATCTATACTTTCTTTTACATATGATGACATCATCGGTTTTTCAATCTTATGGCTTAGATTTTTAACTTTAAATAGATCTAAGGTACTGAATTCATCATATTTAATTTCATATTTAAAAAAGCCGTTACTTATAATTTTTATGCTCGGATTTTTTTGGAATAATATGTCATTCAATTCTTTAAATCTTTCTTTTTCTAATTTAAAACTTAATCCCTTTTCCGTTGTACTATATTTTATATCATTATTTTTTAAGAATGTTTCCAAGTATCTGTTTAAATCGGCTCCGTCCAAATCATCTTTTTTAACAAAATCAAAAACTCTTTCGATGCTTCCGTCTTTGAATATCTTTGTTGTTACGCTCATTTTATCAAAAACAACAGCCGCATGATATTCTTTTCTAAATCCCTCTTCAAGTTCTTTTTTGGAAACGGTAAAAACATCTTCGGATTTTACATAATTTTCGATAAAATCACAGTACTGTTTCTCAAGGGACACCGGAATACTGTAGTAAACGGAAAGGATTTCAGCATTCGAAGAGAAGGCGTTTTTAGGAATTTTTTCATTTGTTTCAAGATTTGTTCTAAATTTATTTGTATTTATTTCATAACCTGATAAAAGAATGGTTTTAACATCAAAAAGTTTTGATGTTGCATCTCTTATCGTATCCATATTTGTTTTCTGTAAAGCCACCCTTGATATAATATACTTCTTTCCCTTTAATTCTTTTTCTACAGTTCCAAGTTCCTTTATATCGACACCGGCAAACACTTCTTTTACCCAGTCTTTAGGCAAAGCATCCCATATCTTTTTATCAAAAATAAAGTTAAAAACTCTATCCCAATGAACATCATTTGGTGCCGTTGTCATTACTATTTGTTCGGGTCCTCTGTACTTTATCTCTTTGAATTCATAAGGCGTATGATATGCATCTTTTATAACTTCCTTATCCTTAAATTTGAATGAAAACAGACTTTTCGCCCAAACGCTATCCCTATTTTCTTCCTTTAATATGTTTTCTTTAATCGCCTGATTTATGAGATGCTGCATCAACATCTTTGCATCTGACTTATCACTATATTTTAATTCATCGTAAAATCTTTTCTTCTGAGAAGTAAAAATTATTTCCGCTTCTTCATTAACATTACCTTTTTTATAGAGTTCTCTCACCTTATTTTTATAATCTTCGAAATTGTCAAATTTTAGAGTAATTCTAACATCCAAAGCTTTGGGACTATCTTTTAATATTCTATATGTAAGAGGTTTTTTTATGTTTCTTTTCAAAAAATCTTTTACTTTCCCGCCTCCGCCTTGAACTTGTTCCAATGTGTCTTCATCAAAGTTTAAATCTATTACCCTTTCTCCCTTGAAACCGCCGTCAACTTTCATAACTTCCGTAACATTTACCCCGCATCCTGAAATTATAAAAATCCCAAACATCAAAATTAAAACCAATAAAAATCTTTTTAAGTTTTTCACATTCCACCTCTATTATTTTCAAAAAGCAACATCCTATACTTTAATCATAAATTTCTATTTTGATACTGTCAATCCGATATCGTCTCTGTAAAACATCTTCTTTGTTTAAGCTCTCATAATAATCCACATTTGGAAAATGTCGCATTTATGTCAAAAAAAAAGAAGTAAAAGTTTATAAGCTTTTACTTCTTTTTTACATTTGTAAATAAAACTCATACAAGATTTATTTCTCTAAATCTTTTTTAATGATATGATTTATACTCTAATTAACATGAGCAATACTTATATCATAAAACCTTAGACAAAAACTCTTTTGTTCGATCCATTTTGGGATTCTCAAATATTTCTTTAGGTTTTCCCTCTTCAACAATTGAGCCTTCCGACATGAAAATCACTCTGTCCGAAATATTTTTTGCAAAATTCATTTCATGCGTTACCACAACCATAGTCATTCCCGATTTCGCCAAATCATCCATTACATCTAAGACTTCCTTTACCATTTCAGGATCCAATGCTGATGTAACTTCATCAAATAACATTATTTCAGGTTCCATCGCAAGAGCTCTCGCCATGGCTATTCTCTGTTTTTGTCCCCCTGAAAGTGTGCTCGGGTATACATCCTTTTTCTCCTCAAGATTAAGAATTTTAAGCAATTGGATTGCTTTTTTCTCAGCCTCCTCTTTGGTGCTTCTGCCCGTCATTACCGGAGCCAACATTATATTTTCAAGTACGGTCATGTGAGGAAATAAATTAAATGATTGAAATACCATTCCCATTTTTTGCCTTAATTCATTTAATTTATTTTCATTCTTTTCAACCTTTTCATCATTGAAGTATATATTTCCCTCATCCAAAATTTCAAGAAAATTCAGACATCTCAACAGGGTTGACTTTCCCGATCCGGAAGGACCTATCAAAGAAACCACTTCTCCCTTTTCTATTTCCAAATTAATTCCCTTTAATACTTCTTTACCGTCAAAACTTTTACTTAGATTTTCAACTCTAATTATCATAATTCAGTCTCCTTTCCATCATCTTCATAATTTGAGATAAGCTAAATGTCAAAATGAAATATATTACGGAAACTATCAATAGCGGTTTCATCGCTTCAAAAGTCAAACTTTGAATTTTTGATGTCTGAAACATCAATTCTCCAACCCCTATAGTAGAGGCTATCGATGTTTCTTTTATAAGAGTAATAAATTCATTACCCAATGCCGGAAGTATATTTTTAATAGCTTGAGGCATTATTATCTTCTTCATGGTTTGAGCCGATGATAAGCCCAAACTTCTTCCCGCTTCCATCTGACCTTTAGGAACTGACTCTATTCCTGAACGAATTATTTCTGAAACATATGCCCCCGAGTTTATTGATACGGCTATAAAAGATGCCATAAATGCGGACATCTTTATCCCCAAAAAGTCCAATCCGTAATAAACTATTAAAATTTGTAACATTAAAGGAGTCCCTCTTATTATCTCGACGATTCCCATGGATGCCAGAGAAAACAAAAACAACTTTGCTCTTCTTGCAAATACAAGCAGCAAACCTAATATGAAACCTACAAATAATGAGAATAAAGAAAGCATAAGCGTGTACTTTAATCCTTCAATATACAAATAACTGTAGTCCGGTTTTTTGACATCATTCATCAGATTATTTGCATCAACTACCCATTTTTCAATTAAGTTTTTTTCTTTGATTTCTTTTAAAACTTTGTTTACTTCTTTTGTAAGTTCAGTATTTTCCTGAGACATTGCAATTGCAGATCCTCCGGATTCATCTTCAATGTTTATTTCCTGAACCACCATCAGATCGGGATTTGCCAATGCATAAGATTCAGCTACGGGCTTCTCCATTATAATCGCGTCAATTTTTTCGGTTTTCAGTTCCAACAAAAGTGTGGTTATTAAAGAAAGCGCCTTTTTCTCTACATTTTTAAGACCGTCTACAATCCCTTCCTGGACTGTTCCCAACTGAACCCCCAATTTTTTACCTTGCAAATCTTCAATTTTTTTGATGTTCTTCAAGTTTTCTTTTTTTACCAAAACTCCATGAGTAGCACTGTAGTAAATATCTGAAAAACTTGCCTTTCTGTCCGGACTTGGATTCATACCAGCTATAACCATGTCATACATTCCCGATTCCAAGCCTAAAAGCAATGACTCAAATTTTACATCTTTTATTTCAAAATCCACTTCCCACTTATTTGCAATATACTTTACTATTTCTATATCAAAACCCACTATTTCATCTTTGCCGTTTATCGATTTAATAAATTCATACGGCGGATAATCCGCACTTGTCGCAACAACAAGCTTATTATTTTTTAGTAGTTTTTGAATTTTACCGTCTGGCTTTTTCTCTCCGGAACATCCTGTTATTATCAGGATTATAACTAATAAAAACAACAATACTTTTTTCATATTCTCCTCCATAAATAAAAAAGGAAAATCCATCCCTAGAGACGAATTTTCCGTGGTGCCACTCTAATTAATCATGGATTAAAATCATTTTTCGGTAAAAAAAAAGATCACCCCTAAAGAGACGATTCTTCAAACCGCAGTACCACTCTTTTAATCCAATGATCACTCAAAATATAACGCCATTTAGCGGAATGAGATACTCGACTTCTCTTTGTCCCATTCATCTCCACAACTCTCTTCATCAATAATCCGTCTATTGCCTCACACCGTCCACAACTCGCTGAAAACTTTATATTGACTAATCTTTGCTTCACTGATTTGTAAACAATAATATAATATGCATATTAAATTGTCAATATCAAAATAAAAAAAGGCTAAGATTTTATCTCAGCCTCGCAATTATTTACTTTTATTCCTCATCACGGTATTTTGACAGGATTTAACAAAAGATGCTTACAAACAACAATCTTGTTAAAATGCAGGAACCACAGCTCCCTTATATTTTTCTTCGATAAATTTCTTTACCTGTTCTGATTGGAATGCTTTAATAAGTTTTTTAAAAACTTCTTTTTCGGCATCTTCCTTTCTAACAGCTATAATATTTGCATATTTGGATTCAGAGCCTTCAATCACCAATCCGTCTTTTAAAGGATTTAACTGACTGTTTAAAGCATAATTTGAGTTTATTACGGCTCCGTCAACATCCTTATAAGCCTTTGTCAACAACGCAGCTTCAACGGCTGTAAATTTAATCTTTTTAGGATTTTCAACAATGTCAGCTTCCGTTACTGTCGCTCCAACGCCATCTTTAAGTTTGATCAATCCGTTTTGTTGCAATAAAAATAGTGCTCTGGATTGGTTTGAAGGATCTAACGGAATCAAAATTTCAGCTCCTTCTTTAAACTCTTTTATGTCTTTTACCTTTGTCGAATATAAAGCGATAGGCTCAACATGAACTCCACCCAAAGATACAAACTCGGCACCTTTTTCTTTCATAAAAGTTTCCATATATGGAATATGTTGGAAGAAATTTGCGTCGATTGATTTGTCTTGCAATCCCATATTCGGCAAAACATAGTCGTCAAATATTACAATTTCCAACTCCACACCCTCTTTAGCCAATTCAGTTTTCACCAATTCCGCTATTTCTGCATGAGGTACAGGTGATACTCCTATTTTTATTTTATTTGTTTGATTAGATTGTTTTGGTGAACATGCAACAACCAATAGCGCTATCACAAAAAACAATGTAATTATTTTCTTTTTCATATCTACATTACTCCTATCTTTTATTTATTTTATTTGATACGAATGTACCAAAAATTTGAATTAATTGTACTAAAATTATTATTGTAACAACTGCGGCTATCAGGTAGTCAATCTTATAATTATAAAGCCCGAATCGTATCGCCATACTTCCGATTCCTCCACCGCCTACGCTTCCCGCCATCGCAGAATATCCTATAAGATTGATGATTGTAATGGTTACATCACTTACCAAGTAAGGCATCGCCTCCGGTATAAGAACTTTGAATATTATTTCCGAATTTGTCGATCCCATGGATTTCGCAGCTTCAATTATTTGTCTGTCTATCTTCAAAAAAGATCCTTCAAACATTCTGGCCATAAAAGGTGCGGATGCAAATGTCAAAGGGACAATCGCCGCCGTACTCCCTATACTTTTTCCCACTATAAGCGTGGTCAACGGTAAAATCAATATCAACAAAATTATAAAAGGTATCGATCTGAAAATATTTATAACAAAATCAAATATGTTGAATATCACAATATTTTCTCTGAGTCCGCCTTGTCTGGTAACAAAAAGAACTATTGCCATCGGCAAGCCTATAAGGAATGCAAAAAAAGCGGATGTAAATACCATATATAATGTTTCCAATGTGGATTGTATAAGCGTATCTATCATCTCATCACCTCCACAATAACATTTTCATTTCTGAACATCTCCATCGCCTTGTCTATTTCAGACTTATCTCCAAGTATCTCAACGGTTAAAAATCCCGCAGTATTGTCCTTCAATCTGTTTATTTTCCCGGACAAAATATTTATATCAACATTAAATGTTTTAATAACTTTACTTACTATCGGACTGTTTGCCGTGTTCGCATCAAAATTAAGCGTCACCATTACCGACTTGCTGTTTTTTTCAAATTTCACTGCAGATAAATTTTCGGTTCCTCTAACGAAAGCCTTCGTAATCGGATGCTTAGGATTTGTAAAAAGATTCTCCACATCATTTTCTTCAACAATTTTTCCATGCTCCATTACCGCAATTCTGTCACAAATTGCCTTCGCAACTTCCATTTGATGAGTAATCATTATAATAGTCAGATTAAACTCCTTAACGGCCTTTTTCAAAATATCCAAAATAACCTTTGTATTTGCAGGATCAAGTGCCGATGTGGACTCATCGGATAATAGAATCTGAGGATTTCCAACAAGAGCTCTCGCAATCGCAACTCTTTGCTTTTGTCCTCCTGAAAGTCTTGAAGGATATTCGTCTTTCTTCGATTCCAAATCAATAAATTTTAGTAATTTATTTACTCTATCTTCAATTTCATTTTTGGAAACGCCATCTATTTCTAAAGGATATGCGATATTTTTAAATACTGTCTTTTGATTAAAAAGATTAAATGACTGAAAAATCATAGACATTTTTTTTCTTTGAGTAGAAATCTCCTTGGCATTCATGCTAAGTATGTTTTTTCCCTCTATAAGAATTTTACCGTCATCAGGTTCTTCCAATCTGTTGATACATCTGACAAGCGTGGATTTACCGGCTCCGCTCAAACCTATAATTCCGAAAATTTCACCCCTATTTACTTCAAAAGAAACTTCGTCCAAAGCTCTGAATTCTTTATCTGAAACATTATAAGTTTTGACTAAATTCTCAACTTTTATCATAATATACTCCACTTGGCAAATTAATTATACACAATTATAACACAATAAGGCTTTTATTACATATTTGTTTAAATCTTGTCATTAGCAGTCCAAAGATTGTCATTAATATTTTTTAATATTAATGACAGTTTTAATATCTAAAAAAATGTTATTATAATTTCAGGCAAAGTGATATCATTTATAACAAAAATCTTGAGCAGGCCACTCATCCTTTGCTATCCAGTTACAGATTTTTGTTTGTGTATAAGGTAGTCATCGCTCTATACATACCTAAACTATTTAGAGCTGTCAATAGTTTGCAGTTACCTCATCTCTATCTCATGGTTCTCTCACCCATAGATGAGTATACTGTATGATGACATCGATCGAAAAAATAAGTGTGTTTATTCTTAAAACACACTTATTTTTAATTGAATATTTTAAGATGCCTGAACACTGCTCGTTCCGTCTTTAGACTTTGTCACAATTATTTTTTTGTCTATGACTTCTTTAAGCTTTTCTACATGAGAAATAATCCCTATTAACTTATTGCTCTCGCTCAATTTGAACAAACTTCTCATGACCTTGTTCAAAGATTCGGAATCAAGCGTTCCAAATCCCTCATCAACAAACATATTATTAATTTCCACTCCTCCCGAATTCATCTGGACCGTATCAGACAGTCCCAATGCCAATGACAACGCGGCTTGGAAAGATTCACCTCCCGAAAGAGTTTTAATGTCCCGGCATTTCCCGCTATTGGTATCAAATACCTCAAATTCCAATCCTGCCTGAGATGTCTTGTTATCGGAAATTTCCTTCCTTTTTAATCTGAATTTTCCATTTGTCATTTCGATAAATCTTACATTTGAACGATTGATTATTTCTTCAAAAAATTTCATTTGGACATATACTTCAAACTTTATATTGTCCTTTCCCGCTATTCTCCCTGTAACGGTTTGATAAATATCCGAAACATCCGATAAGCTTACCGAATCTAAGGATATTTCGCTTATCAATTCAGAAAGTTTATTTCTAATGTTGTGGTTTTTTGACATTTGAATACTAAGATTTTTATACTGTTCTCTTGCAGAATTTATCTCGGTATTAAGATTTTTTGATTTGAGATCAAGTTCATTTAAATCCAAAGCAAATTTATCGTCAAGGCTTTTAGAAACGGATTTTATATTTTCCTGATTTTTCGCTATGTCAATCTTTGACTTTTCGAGATCTTCCCTAACTTTTTCCACAAATTCAGATATTTTTTTTAATTCATTTTCACTATTTTTAATTATTTTTTTAATACCTGATACATCCGAATCCGTAATTTCTTTTTTCTTTTTCTCAGCTTGCTCTTCCAAAGATTTTTGCCTTTCAATCAAAGCCGCTTTTTTCAACTTGTTTTCTTGAATCTTTTTCGAGTTTTCTTCCAATAATTTATTTAATTCAGGTATTTTTTTTCTTCCCGACTCCACAAGAGATTTTATTTTTTTGTGATTTTCCAAAGATTTAAAAACAGTTTCTTTTTCAGTCTCCGTTTTCAAAATTAACAAATCCAATTCCTCTATTGATAATATATCAATTTCAAGTTTTGATAAATTGTCTTGAATTTTCTTTAATAACTGTACATTTTCTCCACTCATCCGTGATAGTCTTGATGAATTCATCTCCCTCTTGCCTGAAAATTCGTCTATCTCCAGTTTTATTTTTTCGATTTCATCTCTATTTGGAACACCTCCCGACAATTTTGCTTTTTCCGGATGGTTAGTGGAACCGCATACGGGACATTTTTCACCTTCGATTAAATTACTCGCTAAAATTCCGGCTTGTGCGGTAAAATACAAATTCTCCATGCCCATTCTTTTAAATTCAAGCTTTTGTATTTTTTCACAATCTTCTTCAAATCTTTTTTTCAAAACCTCTATCGTTTTCAGTTGATCGGAATAGGAAGAATATTCTTTTTTTGTATTTATCAGATCCAAAGTTTTTTTCTCATATTCCTTTATCAAGTTTATGTCATTTATTAGACCGACTTCACAACCCAGATTTTTTTCCACAAAATCATTGATTTTTGAAATTTCTTTCTTGTAAGAGTTTTCGATTTCCGTTAAATCCGACTCCAAACAGTCAACTTTTTTTATTTCATTTTTTATTTTTCCAATCTCTTTTATAATTTCATCGAGTATATTCAACTCTTTTAAATCATTCCTGTATTTAATTAAGTTTTTCTCAGTCTGCAATCTCTGTTCATTAAGTTTGGGGATACTCTTTGACTTCTCTTCCAACTCCGAATATTCTCTGTTCAATTCTTCATTTCTTTCTCTCAATTTCGAAAGCAGACCTTTGTTTTTATAGTAATTTATTACATTTTCTATCAATATCGAATTGTCCGTTATTTCTTTTTGTAATTTAATTCCTCTTTCTTTATTCTTTTCAAGTTCATCTTCCGACATTTTTAACCATATGTCTAATTTTTCTAAAATTTCATCTCCGAACTTCCAATTCTCGGAAGCTTCATATCCTTCAATTTCAATCTCGGATACTATGTTTTTAAAATCTCTTTTTAGAATTTCGAATTTTGTTTTCAGCTCGGAATACAGATTCTTAATTTTTTGTTCCAATTCGGAATATTTTTCGGTGGAAAAAATCTTTCTGAACAACTCCTGCCTGTCCTCGTTTTTTGAATGAATTAATCTTAAAAAATCACCTTGAGCAAGCATAACTATTTGCTTAAACTGAATTTCATTCACTCCCAACAGATTCTCTATATACCTGTTTACTCCTGTAACTCCCGATACTATATCCCCGCTTGGAAGATATAGATTTGCATCGGACTTTTGTTCCGTAAGCCCCGATCCTCTTTTAGATTTTCTCATATATTGAGGATTTCTGATTATTCGGTATTCCTTATTTTTATATTCAAATATATATTCGACAAATGTATCCACATCATCATCGGCAAATGTTGAACGAAACATCTTACTCTCTCTTTTACCGCCGCTGGACGAATCAAATAAAGCAAAAGATATTGCGTCAAATATCGTGGTCTTTCCCGCTCCGGTATCTCCGCTAATCAAATAAATTCCGTTATTCCCGAAATTGTCAAAGTCTATTTCAACCTTATTTACAAAAGGTCCAAATGCCTGAATCACTAATTTTCTAGCTCTCATTTTTCCCCCAAACTTCTCCGATTATGTTGGATATAATCTCTTTTTTGGATTCACTCAATTCAATCCCGTTTCTGATTAAATAAAATTCTTCAAATATTTCCAAAGGATTTTTCAGCTCCACATTTCTGTTGATTATATCCGAATCCGAATATTTGGTTTTTGAATTTTCATATTTCAAACTCATAATATTGGGATAATGTTCCCTCAATATTGATATTCCGTCCAAAACCTCATCTTCATCATAAAGTGTTATATGCATATAATCTTGCCTTGAATCATCATTTTTCGCAAATTTTTCAACATCCTCAAAATTTCCCATCAAAACTCTCATATCTCTCAAATAATCTATCTCATGTTCAGTTACTTCCATTTCCCCTTTTTTACCGATTTCAACAATGGTAATTTTTTTATCATACCCGACTTCTGATGCCGAATATTTCAAAAGAGAGCCGCTGTAACGCAGTTTCCCTCCCAAGAAATATTGTTTTTTATGTATATGCCCCATGGCAATGTAATCAAATTTTTCATATAAATCGGCAGAAACAGCCTCCAATCCGCCCGCATATATCTCTTCAGACTCCGATCTGCTTGCCCCCAATACAAATTGATGACTTAAAATTATATTTCTCTGTGAATCATCAATAAATATATTGTCTAAAATAACCTTAGCAGCTTCATTGAAATTCTCAATATTACAATCTTTAAAATACCTCTTCACCTGTACCGGCTTAACATAGGGAAAAAGATAGAAGTTGATATTTCCGTATTCATCCTCTAAAATTATCCTTTCTATATTTCCCGAATAAGGTTTTGATATGAATATATTTGATTTTTCCAACATTGAAGATGCAAAAGACAATCTTTCGGAAGAATCATGGTTTCCGCTGATTATCAAAATCTTAATCCCTAATTGATTCAATTCCGTTATAAAACTGTCAAAAGTCATTATGGAATCACCGGACGGAACCGTTGTATCAAAGACATCTCCCGCTATCAAAATCGCATCCGCTTCTTCTTTTTTTGCCAAATTTACTATGTTTTTCAAAGCATATTTTTGATCTTCCAGCATACTGAAATTATTTACTCTCTTTCCTATATGCAGATCCGCTAAATGTATAAATTTCATAAAATATCTCCATTGTAATCGATCGGAAATCCTATTGAATCCATTACTTTAATAAAAGCCTTCTTAGGAATCCTCTCTCTCAGTCTATTTATTCTCTTTAACATTGACTGATTAATCGAATTGAATTGATCCTTAGGAAGCAATGCTTGAAGTATCAAAAAAGTGTCAAATAATTGATTCCTCTTTTCGTTTTCTTCCTTTTGCCAAATGTCGTGGATGGGCTTATAGTATATATTTTCCAATTCAAATGTATATCCCAAAATTAAATTGTCATGTGCACAAATATTTCTGAGTTCCTTTGCATTTTCTAAAAAGGATTTAAGAATTCTGGGGCTAAGTCTGAACCTTATCTCTTCTTCTATATTTTCTTCAACAAATCCTTCGAATTCATCCGCTATTTCAAATTTCTCTTCCATCTTCAAAGACTCAAAAAAAGTAATTAATTTCCCAAATGATATGAAATTAATAATGAACCAAAGCGGAACGCTTCCATACTTGTTTAAATAATGATTTATGGATTTATGATAATTAATCTCTTCTCTAAACTGATTTATCGCTTTTTCAAATGAAAGTATATTGCTTTTGGCGATATTATTTGAGTTATCAAAATTTCTATAATCCAAATAGGCTGCCTTTTCCGGATGCTTCTCCATAAATTTATATGACACAATACTCCTCAAAATTCTTTCGACTTCCAGAGTGGCTCCTAAAAGTTTTTTCTTTATTTCCTTGTCAAATTTATATACTTCAATTAAATATTCAAACTTTGTATTTGGGTAATATTTTGATTTCTCGTTATCCGTAAAAATTTTATATGTACCGTTTATAACTTTATAAAAATTGTATCTAAATAGCGTTTTCTTCGCCAAATCTTCATCATCAATGATAAGCCCCCTGCTTTTTAACAGAGCAACCTGCTCATCTATAGTAATAAAATATTTCATATTTCACCTCCACTTTATTTTAGCACAAAGCATTATAAATGTAGACCATCATCTATCCCATATCATGAAAATATTTTCATAAATCTAATTTTATCAAATAAAAATTTTAAGATACGATATTTTTTGTCAAGAATTACAAATCTTTATAAACGGCTAATTTTAGGGACAAATGCTTAGTTCTCATATTCTAATTAAGTAATGTTAAAAATTTTTAAAATTTAATATCCTTCTTTGGAAAATATTTTCATATACATTTGAATTCAAAAAAAAAATAATGTATAATACTAATGATCAGTTTTATATTGATGGTAATATTTTAAAAGGGAGGCTAATATGCTTTATAAGACAACTGAACAACATGAAGAATTTAGAATGAAGGTAAGAAAGTTCGCTGAAGAAAGAGTTAAACCTATTGCTTTCAAACTTGACGTGAATGATGAATTCCCATTGGAAGTAGCTATGGACATGGGTAAACTAGGAATCATGGGATTGTACTTTCCAAAAGAATACGGCGGAGCAGGTTTAGATGTAATCCACTATGCAATCGCTGTAGAAGAGCTATCCAGAGTTGACGGTGGGGTTGGTGTTACTTTATCTGCACATACTTCATTAGGATCAAACCCTATTAACGACTGGGGAACTCATGAACAAAAAATGAAATACTTGGTTCCACTTGCTAAAGGGGAAAAACTGGGTGCTTTCGGTCTTACAGAAGAAAATGCTGGTTCTGATGCCGGCGGTACTCAAACTACAGCAGTAGATAAAGGTGATCACTATCTATTAAACGGAAACAAAATTTTCATAACAAATGGTGGTGTTGCTGAAACATATGTAGTATTTGCCGTTACAACTCCTGGAATCGGAACAAAAGGAATTTCCGCTTTCATTGTTGAAAAAGGATGGGAAGGTTTTACTTTCGGTGTTAGATACAATAAATTAGGTATCAGATCATCTCAAACTCAAGAATTGGTATTCAAAAATGTTAAAGTTCCTAAAGAAAACCTATTAGGACCTGAAGGAAAAGGATTTAATGTTGCGATGCAAACTCTTGACGGAGGACGTATCGGTATCGCTTCTCAAGCATTGGGAATTGCTCAAGGCGCTTATGAACAAGCTGTATCTTATGTAAAAGAAAGAGTTCAATTCGGTAAACCAATCGGAGCTCAACAATCATTGGCATTCAAGATTGCTGAAATGGACACTAAAGTTGAAGCTGCTAGACTATTAATATACAAAGCTGCTGAATTAAAGACTAAACATTTACCATATGGTAAAGAAGCTGCCGCTGCTAAGATGTACGCTTCTGAAATCGCTCTTGAAGTATGTAACGACGCACTTCAATTACATGGTGGATCAGGTTACCTAAAGGGTATGGAAGTTGAAAGACATTACAGAGATGCTAAGATTACTACAATCTATGAAGGAACTTCCGAAATCATGAGATTGGTAATTTCTTCTCATATTTTAGGAAAAGTTGGTGCTGTAAATAAAGCTAAAAAAGAAGAAGCTAAACCTTACGGACCTACAGGAGACAGAAAAGCTGTAGTATTTGAAGGTTCTGTTGAAGAAAGTGTTGATAAATTAGTTGCTGCATTAAAAGAAGAAGGATTTACTTTTGGAGAAAAAGTTGACAAATACCTTCCAATAACTGAAGCTAAAAGAGCAGTATCAGGTGGTATGGGACTTGGAGATAAAGAAAACTTCAAATTAGTTGAAGATTTAGCTGAAGCGGTAGGCGCAGCAGTTGGATGCTCAAGACCAATCGCTGAAGAATTAAAATGGTTACCTCTTGAAAGATATGTTGGTATTTCAGGACAAAAATTCACCGGTGAATTATACTTCGCAGTAGGAATTTCAGGAGCAATCCAACACTTAAGAGGAATTAAGGATGCTAAAACTATCGTAGCAATCAACAATGATCCACATGCTAAAGTTTTCAGAAACGCAGACTATGGAATCGTTGGCGATGTTAAAGAAGTTCTACCTCTATTAACAAAAAAATTATTAGGCTAATTAATAGTTTTTAATTAAATAAAATTAAAGGTGTCGGAAATATTCCGACACCTTTTTGTATCTATAAAGTATTTTACCTTAGTTTAATCAAATATCTAATTTAAATTATGGAAATTAACATATCTCTCCCAAGTGAATACTTATCTCTTCAATCTCGTCAATCAGACTGCCGATATATGCAATCGTATCTTTAAGAGGCTTGTCCGTACTAATATCCACGCCGGCTTTTTTTGCAAGTTCTTCAGATGTAAAGCTTCCTCCAAGTTTCAATACTTCAATCCAATTTTTTGACTCTTCTCTATTTTGTCTTATTTTCATAGCTACTTGAGTTCCGATGGTAAGTCCTGCAGAATATGTGTAAGGATAAAGTCCCATGTAATAATGAGGTTGTCTCATCCATGTAAGCTCCGCACCATCATCAAAAACAATTTCTTCTCCCCAGAACTCTTTCAATTTAGTCAAAAATATTTCATTTAGCTTGTCCGCATCAAGAAATTCTCCTGCATCAACAAGTTTGTATACTTCTCTTTGGAAGGCGGCTTCCATAAAATGTGTAACAAAATTATGATAATATGTCTTGGAGACAATTTGAGATAATACCCATCTTTTCAATCTCTTATCATCCTTAGCCTGATCAAGAAGATAATTTTCAACTATTAATTCATTAGTGGTTGAAGGCGCTTCTACAAAATACATTGAGCAATCGGTATTTAGGATATTTTGATTTTGTCCCGCCAAAACAAAATGCCCAGCATGACCGAGTTCATGCGCCAAGGTCATAACCTCATTCATCTTGTTGTTAAAACTCATCAAAACAAATGCATTTACCCCATATGGAGTCGAACAAAATGCACCGGTTCTCTTTCCCTTGTTTTCAGCATAATCAATCCATCTGTTGTCAAATGCATTTTTCATGATTGATAAATAGTCCTCACCCAAAACACTTAATCCTTCCAAAACATATTTTTTTGCTTCATCATATGTTAAATCGGGAGAATATGTCGGATCTACTTCTATTTTCAAATCTGAATATCTGATTTCTTCAAGATTGTGAATTTTTTTAAGCAATGTAGCATATTTTCTCATATGGGGTGCAAGTTCCGTCATTATCACATCTATCTGTCTATTATACATCTCCATACTTACTTCCTGCTCATGCAACAAATAGTCAAATACGGTTTTATACCCTCTTAAATCAGCCAATTGTTTTTCTTTTTGTACCTGAGCGTTGTAAGTACTGGCAGTGGTATACTGATATTTTCTAAGATTTTCAGAAAAAACTTTGAACGCCTCTCTCCTTAAATCCTTATCATCATCCATTTCCAGATGACCTTCAAAGTTATTATATGTCATAGGATATGTTTTTTCATTTACCTTTATATCCGGAAATTTAATATCTCTGAATTTGGTATCATTATATAACTGATACGGGAAATCCAAGGTATTTGATAATATTGATAATGACTTTTCAACATCATTTGAAAGTGCATAAGGTTTCTTTGAAAGAACTTTTTTTATTGTTCTTCCATATTCTTTGTGATTGCCAAGTTCTTTCAATATATTCTCATCCAAAGACAATAAAGCATTATCAAAAAAGCTGAAGTTGGCAAATACTCTTGACAATACCGCTCTCATTTTTTGATATCTAACATTAGCCTCATCATCCAGAGTATCAGCTTCAACTGCAAGAGAAGCGTACGCTGACAACTTGTCTATAAGTTTATATATTTCACTTATCTTACTAAGAGAATTTTCAACATCTTTAGCATTTTTTAAATTATTGAAGTACTTTTCATAAAACTCCTGTCCCAGATTTATAACCAATTTCAATTTTTCTTCAAATTCTTCAACTGTTTTAAATATAAGTGACAAATCCCAAGTCTCTTCAACACTCACATCTTTTCTATCTTTCATAATTCACCTCGTTTCAATTAAAAGTATAGCAAAAAGATTTTGCAATTAAAAGTTTATAAATCATACCAATTTCAAAAACTCTCTTGTTCTTTGATGCTTCGGATTTGTAAACATAACTTCCGGAGGTAAATCCTCCAAAATTACTCCCTTCTCCATAAAGACAACTCTGTTGGCCACTTTTTTCGCAAACTCCATTTCATGAGTAACGACAATCATCGTAAATCCCATTTCCGCCAACTGTTTTATAGTGTTCAACACTTCTTCCACCATTTCAGGATCTAATGCCGATGTAGGTTCATCAAACAATATCAATTTAGGTTCCATTGCCAAAGCTCTCGCTATGGCAACCCTTTGCTTTTGCCCGCCCGATAATTGATGAGGTCTTGCATTTTGATACTCTCCCATCCCGACAAGATTTAAATAGTAAATCGCTTTTTCTTTTGATTCTTCAACACCTTTTTTGAGCACTTTCTCCTGAGCAATTGTACAATTCTTCAAAACCGTCATGTTTTCAAACAAATTAAATTGTTGAAATACCATTCCGAGATTTTTACTGTAGGAATGAGGGTTTATATCTTTAGACAAAACATTTTTATCTTCAAAAATTATCTCTCCGCTATCCGGACTTTCAAGCAAGTTCAAACATCTCAACAAAGTTGATTTTCCTGAACCGGATGAACCGATTATCGCTATAATTTCCCCTTGACGAACCGTAAAATTAATATTTTTAAGTACTTCATTATCTCCATAAGATTTCTTTATATTTTTAATATCCAATATTGTTTTCATAACAGTCTCCTAATTACTACTCTTCATAACATTTATCACAGCTTTTTCGTAACTCTTCGGTCCCATCATCTTTCTTTCCAATAGGTGAAGCAATCCCGCAATTCCCAAGGTAAGCACAAGATAAATTATCGATGTTATCGCATAGGTTTCAAAATATCTGAAATTTGCACCCGCAATTGATTTTGTTGTAAAGAACAGCTCTTGAACGGAAATTACATTTAAAACCGATGTGTCTTTTATATTTACTATAAATTCATTTCCTATGGAAGGCAGAACATTTTTAAATGCCTGCGGTAATACAACATAAAACATCGTTTGAAAATGACTCATTCCAAGAGAGTTCGCCGCCTCAAATTGACCTTTATCTATCGATGTTATTCCTCCTCTTACAACCTCAGCCATGTATGCACCCGTATTTATCGATACAATAATGAATGCCGAAGTTAACGGGCTGGTATCGATATCAAAGAATTGCTGTAATCCGTAGTAGAATATCATCGCCTGCACAATCATAGGAGTAGCTCTGAATACTTGAACATATATATTCAAAAATATCTTGAAAATATTCAGAATAAAATTTGAATATACATTTCTTTGTTTAGGAATCGTCCTTATTATTCCTACAAACATTCCTATTATCAAACCTAGCAATGTTCCGATAAACGAAATCACCAGGGTAAATAACACTCCTCTTGCAAACATATCCTTATTGTCGTTAAATATTGTCCAAACATTTCCGCCAAGTTTTAATTGACTCGCTATAATTCCATCCATTATCTTTTGTTGTCGCTCAACCGGGATTTTTTTCAAAGCTTCATTTATAGGATTTAGCAATTCGGATCCTTTTTTCAAACCGATTGCTATTGAAGTATCTTCGGGACTTGTTTTAAAACCATCTTCCAACTCAATCATTTTAAACTTGTCATTTGATTTCTCCGCAGAAACCGCTTCGGGTTTTTCAGTAACATATGCATCTACCTTTCCGCTTTCCAAAGCTACTCTCATAGATGAAAAATCGGACATAGGTGTTATGTGATTAACTCCTACTATTTGATCAATTACCGTATCATGAAAAGTATTTAATTGACCAACCACCCTCGCATTCTTAAAATCCTGTAATTTTTTAGCACTCGCATAAGGATTGTCTTTCAATGTTACAAGAACAAGATTTGACTCGTAATAATTATCTGTGAAATCTATCTGTTCTTTTCTTTCCGATGTCGGACTCATCCCTGCTATAATCGCATCAATCTTACCCGATTGAACTGCTGGTGCCAATCCATCCCATTCAATTTTTACAATTACCAAGTCCATTCCAAGTTCTTCAGCAATTATTCTTGCAATCTGAACATCATAACCGTTCGCATACTCTACGGAACCTTCGATTGGAACGGCTCCGTTTGAATCATCGGTCTGTGTCCAATTATATGGAGCATATGCAGCCTCCATTCCGACTTTAAAAAGTTTTCTTTCTCCTGAAGCTCGAACATTTCCCGTTAAAATGATAATTGCCATTAACAAAATAAATATTCTTTTTTTCATTTTTTCCTCCCGTTGAAAATTAAAAACGGTTTTCATTCCAAGTCATAGACTTGGGACGAAAACCGTGTTACCACCCAAATTCACATATCTTTCACAAGATATATCTCTGCAAGTACAATCATACTCCTCCGCTATAACATGCAGACCACGTCACCCAATATTCCTAGGCGATACTCCAAGACTTTTTTCACAAAATCATCCGATGCCTTCTTTCACCTTACAAGGCTCTCTGTAAAAGGAGAGGATTTGTTACTCTTCTCTTCTCAGTATATTAATTAGAATAATATCAATATTTTGCTTAACTGTCAATGTTTTATAACATTAAATTAATAATTATTACCTGTGCATATCATGCCAACTATTTATTACATCCAATATATTCGAATTAAGTTCAGGTTTATTTTCAACCGAAACTATTGCGTAAGCATAAGGGTGTTTCCCAAAAATAATTCCCATATCCATATATGCTTCATAATAATTACCGCTCATATAACCCATCATTGCCTTTTCTCTGATTTTCATAACAGCCTTATCTTTACTTGGTTTAGATATAAATCTATTTATGACACTCTCATAAATATACTTTCCGTTTCTCTTTTCCGCAAGTTTTTTCAATAACTCGGTATTCTTTTCAGTCGTCATATTAAATTCATTCTCTATTTCAAGATTATATCTTCTGTTTATATCCGTTATCCAATTCGTTTTGGAAGCCAGTTCAATTTCCTTCTTAATAGCTTCGTAATATTCATCTTTGGCTTCTTTAATCTGTGAAGAAATCAGGCTGTCAATTGTATAGATTTCTGTTTTCTTTGTTATTGGAGATCCTTCAAGCTCAATTTCTACTTTAACTTCTTTGTTCGGATTAATTTTTTTCTCCCTAAGAAGATCGTCATAAAGCATATACAGAGCAAAATTATTGCTTCTGGACATTCTGTGATACTTGTCTCCATTTATAGAAAAACTATGTCCGTCTTCTAGAGAAAGATATGTTAAGGATATATTTTCTTTCCTTATTTTCTCTTTGGATATTAATTCATTAAGTCTTTTTTCCAAATCTAAATTGCTGTTTTTAATCGTTTCCAAAACTCTTTCTTCTAATGTATTCTCGGTTTTATTTTCTTCCTGCTTTGATTCGGATTTTTTTTCAGGTTTTATCCCCGGACCGTCTTTTTTTGCTTTACCTGCAAATGCTTTTATAAATATCCAAGCAATAAAAAATACGCAAAGCATTGACAAAATAAATAATACTCTCTTTTTTATTCGGTTTTTTCTGATTTTTTTAAGTCTTCTGCGTCTTCTTCTATCTTCATTTCTCATAGCATACCTCAAAGTAATTATACCACACACCCTGTAAAAACTCTTTTTTAATATTGTGCTATAATATTCATTAGAGGTGATTACATGAAAAATAGAATTAAAGATTTTTTAGTTAAAACCAAGTATCTCAATAAACCTTCAAAATTCCTTTTTAGGCTTTATGAGAGAATCAAATCTTCAAATTTTGAGCAATCAAGCACTTTTTTAGCATATCACTTAATACTTTCTTTTATCCCGATGATTATATTTATTTCTCAAGTTTTGGGGTATATAAATAATTCTTTTGATGATTCATTGATAAAATCAATGGATTATCTTCCGGAAAATATAAAAATGATTTTAGGTCCCGTACTTACACAGATGGTAAATGTAAGGTCGACCGGACTGTCTTTTCTTGCAGCTTTTTCTTGGCTATGGTTGGGTTCAAGAGGTTTTCAAGGCTTAATAAAGACATTAAATCAAATATTTGACATAAATAAAAACAGAAATTTTATAGTGGAAAAATTGGTTTCAATTATTTATATGATCTCATTTATAATAATTTTTGCGGGCATACTTACTTTTAATGTATTCAACAAACACATACTTTCCTTAATCGAACAATACACTGAAATTAAGACCAGGTTGCCCTTTATTTATAATCTATTACTGAGCGGAATAGGTTCATTGGCTCCCTTTACCATACTTACGATAATATTTTTTTTCTTTTTCAAATTTGCAACTCCAAACCGAAACGAAAGGCTCTCTTTCAAGTCCGCTTTTATCGGGGCTTTAATAGTAGGTTTTGGCATAGCCGCAACAACCGTCATATATACATATATCAATGATAATCTGTCAAAAATAAATGTATATTATGGTTCACTTGGAGGAATATTGGCATTATTGGTTTGGATACTTACCATCTGTCAAGTAATTGTATTCGGAGCGGAGGTTTCCGCAACCATCCGAGATTTTGAAAAAAAAGTAGTATAAAAAAGGAGAGCATGCTCTCCTTTTACTGATATCTATTTAAAACTTTTTCTAAATTACATATATCTTCTTCCCTGGTATTCCATGTTGTTGCAAATCTTGTTAAACACATTTCTTTACAAAAATCATGGACTATTTCAAAACTTACTTCCTTCAAAAGTTTATCGGCAAGTTCTTTCGGCATTTTAACGAAAACTAAGTTGGATTCCTGACTATGCTCTAAAAAAACTTTGTGCTTTTCAAAGACAGCTGCAAGTTTTTTCGCCATTTCAACCGCATGATTTGCAAGTCTGTAATACAAGCCGTCTTCAAACATTGTCCAAAACTGGATTCCGAAAAAATATCCTTTTGCCAAAAGAGCCCCTTTTTGCTTTATAATTTTTCTGGCTTCAAGCTTTAAATCATTATTCACTATTACCAAAGCTTCTCCCATAAGCATCCCGTTCTTCGTTCCGCCTATTGAAAATATATCAAAATACTTAGTTAAATCTTCCATCTTTAAATCGCTGTTTGAAGAAGACAGTGCAGTTCCTATCCTCGCTCCGTCCATGAATAAATAAAGCCCGTTTGATTTGCAAAATGTTGATAATTCTTCGATTTCATTTCTCGTATACACTGTTCCAAGTTCGGTCGCATTTGATATATATACCAATTTTATACTTACACAATATTCTTTACTGTGACAATCCATAGCTTTTTTTAATTCTTCAACTGTAACCTTACCATCTTTATTCGGAACTTGTATAATTTGATGTCCCGTAGACTCTATCGAGCCGTTTTCGGTATTTACAATATGCCCTGTATCACAAGACAGAACGCCCTCAAATCGTCTTAGAGAAAGAATTATTCCTAAAACATTTACAATGGTTCCACCGTGAACAAAATGAATATCCACATTGTCATTTTTCAAATCTCTCTTTAAATATTTAATAGCAAGTTTTACGTGTTCATCATCGGAATAACCCTTATATTTTATTCCATTAAATTTTGCTAAATTTTCTAAAATTTTAGGGTGACACAATTCATCATAATCATTTAAAAAGCTCGTCATTATCTTCTCCATTCCGGCTAGAAGTAATAGCCAAATATTTAATACTCACATCATATTTTTCTAAAATCACTCTGGAAACTTCATTGAATGTTGCTCCGGTAGTTACTAAATCATCTATTAATATTATACTTTTTCCGCTCAAATTACAAGATTCTTTAACAATAAAACTATTTGAAAGATTATTTCGTCTGCTCTCTTTATCAAGTTTATTTTGTTCCTTTGTGCTCCTTATTTTCCCGACCAGATCAATAACGGAAATTTTCAACATTTTAGAAACCTCCCTTGCCAAAAGTTCAGACTGGTTATATCCTCTTCTGAACTCATCTTTATGATACATAGGTATATATGAAATAAAATCTGCTTCTATATGATTTCTCACAATATTTTCCGCCAACATATAAGCCAAAGGCTTTACCAGATATGTTTTTCTGTTAAATTTAAAATCTCGAATAATTCTTTTTATAAATGAATTATAGAAATAAGGATAGAAACAAATCCCCCTATCCAATTCAATCTTTCCGTCAACAAAATCCAAATTCGCTTTACAATTATGGCATATATGGTTTTCGGTTTTTTCGCAAAAACATATCGGACAATAATCTTCTCCAAAAAACAAAAAATCAAATACCATATAATTCTCCGATATCTTTTACAGCCCTTTTCAAGTATAAACCCAATCCTGAATTTCTTTTCTGTCTAAATGTGTTTTCAATCATTTTTCTCATTATCGCCTCATCGCCTACCAAAACAACCAAACTCCTGCCTCTCGTTACTCCCGTATACAGTATATTTCTCGTTAATAACATAAACGGAGCGTTAAACATCGGGATTACGACAATCGGAAATTCCGATCCCTGTGACTTGTGAATGGTAATTGCGTAGGATAATGCAAGATCGGACAAATCTTTAAACTCATATAATACTCTTTTTTCATCAATAATCACTTCTATTGAAGATGTATCCGTAAATACATTTCTTATAAATCCTATATCTCCGTTATATATACCGTTATAAAGATTGCCATAATTATCTCTAAGCTCTAAATCATAATTGTTTCTAATCTGCATCACCTTATCCTGTTCGCGATAAACCGTATTTTGATATTCCATCTCCACCCTGTTAAATTCTTTTGGATTCAAAGAGTTTTGCAGATGATAATTCAAATTCTCCGTACCGCAAATTCCTTTTTTGGTAGGAGTCAAAACCTGAATATCCTTTAATGCATCAACTCCATAATGAGACGGCAATCTGTTTTTTACCAAATCGACAACAGTATTTAAGGTCTCCGTATCGCTTCTTGTCTTAACAAAGAAAAAATCTTTTCCTTCCTCATTCAAAATAGGTAATTTACCCGTATTGATGAGATGAGCATTTTTTACAATATTGGATTCCTTCCCCTGTCTGAAAATTGTATCCAACTTTACGGTTAATATCGCCTCTGAGTCAATCAAATCGTTGAGTACATTTCCGGCGCCTACTGAAGGAAGTTGGTCAACATCTCCAACCAATATGACTTTGGTATCGGTATTTATAGCTCTCATCAAATTATTCATAAGAAAAATATCAACCATACTCATTTCATCAATAATAATTACATCCGTATCAATGGGATTATTTTCATCGTGATCAAGAAAATTCTCCTCATCCTCAATTGATTTATATCCCAACAATCTGTGGATCGTAGATGAAGTCTTTCCTGTTGACTCTTCCATTCTCTTAGCCGCCCTCCCCGTAGGAGCACATAAAATATATTTTTTATTTAATTGCTCAAGTATTGAAATAATGCCCTTGATTATTGTGGTTTTACCGGTGCCCGGGCCTCCGGTTATAACCATAATATTTTCGCTCACTGCCGATTTTATAGCCTCTCTTTGAGTTTCAGAATATTTTATATTTTCAAATTCCTCAATCTCGAAAATAATTTTATCCAAGTCATTGTTTAACTTCTTTTCTTGACTATAAATCAGTTTCAACACTGAAGAAACCACGCTTTTTTCTATCTCATAAATTCTTCTTAAGTATATTACCTCCTCAGAATCTATTTTTTCCTTTTTTAATTTGTTTGTATATTGTAAATTAACTATTTCTTCACTGATTAAAGAACTGTCCACTCCCAACAAATTTGCAACTTCTTCTATAAGATATTTTTCATTTAAATAGCAATGTCCGGATACATTTGCACTTTGATTTAAAAAATAGGTAATCCCGGCAGCTATTCTAAACGGTGAGTCGGGTTTTATATTATTTCTCAAGGCAATTTTATCCGCTATGTTAAAGCCTATTCCCTTGATATCATCAATCAAAATGTATGGATTTTCCCTGATAATTTCAATGGTATTTCCTTTGTATTTTCTGTATATTTCAATAGACAATTTATTTCCAAGACCCAAGCTTTGAAGAAAAATAAAAGTGTTTCTGCTCTCCTTTTCCTTCATAACAGCATCATGAATTTTTTCTATTTTTTTCTTTCCCAGCCCCGATATTTCTTTCAATCTCATGGGTTCTTCAGTCATTATATCCAAGCTCTGTTCTTTGAATCTTTTTACTATTTCTCTTGCCGTCTTTTTCCCTATAAAAGGAAAAATGCCAGACGCAAGGTACTTTTCAATCTGTACCATAGTGCTTGGCATAACTTTTTCATATGTCTCTAATTGGATTTGTTCCCCATAAATACTATGATAAATCAGATTACCAAACACTTTTATGCTATCCCCAACATTTATTTGGGCAATTTTGCCCACAACCGTTATTGGACCGTCATCAGTATCCAATGAAAAAACAGTATAATAGCTATCCTCGTTTCTAAATCTAATATCTACAACTATTCCCTCTGCATTTATCATAATAATCCCTGCTATTCCTGTACAACTTCTATATCCGCGCCCAGTTCTCTGAATTTACGAATAACATCATAATAACCTCTATATATATGATATGTATCATAAATTAAAGTCTCACCCTCTGCAACTAAGCCTGCTAATATACATGATGCTCCCGCTCTCAAATCGGTCGCCTTTACTTTTGCTCCTTTAAGTTTCGGAACCCCCATAATCTTCGCCTCATTACCTTCAGTTATAATCAGAGCCGACATTTTTTGTAATTCTTCAACATGCATGAATCTGTTTTCAAACACCGTTTCCTCGACGCTGGATTCCCCCTGACATATCGTCATTAAGGTCATGAATTGAGACTGTGCATCTGTCGGAAATCCCGGATATGGAAGTGTTCTGATATGTGTGGCTTTAAGATTTTCAGTTCCTATAACCCTGACCATATCCGCATCGTCATCAATTTCAACCGTGCAACCCATTTCTCTAAGCTTTGCAATAACGGGTCTTACATGAGATGCCAAAACATTTTTGACAATCACATCCCCCTTGGTTATCGCCGCTGCAACCATATAGGTACTCGCTTCAATTCTGTCAGGTATTATGGTATGACTGGTTCCTTTAAGTTCACGAACTCCTTCAATCGTAATGGTTTGTGTTCCCGGTCCCTTAATCTTTGCCCCCATTTTTGTAAGAAAATTCGCCAAATCAGTTATTTCCGGTTCCATTGCAGCATTGTCTATAACGGTCTCACCATCAGCCAACACTGCCGCCATCATTATATTTTCGGTCGCTCCCACAGAAGGAAAATCCAAATATACATACCCGCCTTTCAATCTGCCTTCAACTCTGGCTCCGATTGCATTGACATCCTCAGAAATTTCAGCCCCCAATGATTTAAATCCTTTCAGATGAAGATCGACAGGTCTTGCTCCTATATTACAACCACCCGGCAAATTCGTAATCGTCTTTCCCAACCTCGTCAACAGTGGTCCCATTACCAAAAAAGAGGCTCTCATTTTGTCCATCAATTCATATGGAGTTTCATACCTAACTAAATTTTCATTTCTAATTTTAATTTTTTTCTCATCCAAATATTCAACAGTAGCCCCTAAAGATTTTAAAACTTCAATCATTATCTCTACATCTTTTAGTGGCGGAACTCCTGAGATAATCGTTTCTTCCTTAGTTAGAAGAGTAGCTGCTAAAATAGGCAGTGCTGTATTTTTAGCGCCTTCAATAACTACCTCTCCCTTTAATGGACCGCTCTTACGAACTCTTATATATTCCATTATTCCTCCTATAACTAACATATATTTTCCATCCTGCGCGAACAAAAAATACTTTACTTAAAATTATCCACTTATATTATACCATTAAAAATTATAAAATCCGGAAATTATATTTTCCGGATTTTGATTATTATTTTTCTGTTCCAAATAGTCCTCTATCTAACATATTCATCACTTCATCTGCAACCTTATCCAGGTCTTCATTATCTTTGAACATTACATACCTCAACCCTATAAAGTTTGAAATTCCCATCAAAGTCCATGCAACAACTTCAGGATCATACTTTAACATTACACCGTCATCCATTGCTTCTTTAATCTGTTTTGAATAGTGTTCCGCAAAGTCCATGTAATAATCAATAAACTTTTGTTTATCAATATATAAAGATTCCCATATTATATTGTAAATATATTTACTTTCTCTAACTATTTCCAAAAACACAAGTAAACCAAGTCTTTCAGCCTCTTTTCTTGACTTTATCCCCTCAATTCTCTTAGCTATATTTGCTCTTATATACTTGCTGTATTGTAATAAAAGATAATCATATATACTTTTCTTATCCGGAAAGTAAATGTATATTGTACCCACGGATACGCCCGCTTCATTTGAAATATCTTTAATTGTTGATCCATTATATCCTTTTTCGTAAAACACAATTTCGGCAGCATCGATGATACTTTGTAGCGTCTTCTCTCCTCTTGTGGTTTTCGGTCTATTGATTAAACTCATTTATTCCTCTCTTAACTAATGTATACTACACATTATAATTAATTTTACAATTATTTACAAATCCTAATAGTGTGGAAGTGAAAATAACCGGTTTTTCATACATTATACCATGTCCGCTCTCCTTAATGAATAGCAATTCAGAATTCTTTATACTTTTGTGCAATTCTTCCTGTTGATAAAAAGGGGTCACAAAATCATATTCGCATCCGATAATCATGGTCGGACAATTTATCCGACTGTCCCTGATTAAAAAAATCCAAGAGTATCAATCTGTTGTTTTTCGTCAAAGGTTCAATAAATTCTTGCCAAGACAGAGTTGACATCATTATTCCGTTTAACAGGATGATCGGCTCTCCCTCACCATGCACTTCATAATAAATATTATTTCCTTTAGTTTCAAAAAACATCACTCTCTCCACTTTCCTATTATTCCCAGTGACAAAGCCTCTTCCTTAAGATTTTCCCTAAAGTCAGGATGTGCTATATTTATCAAAGCTTGAACCCTCTCTCTGATGGTCTTACCTCTTAAGTCGGCAACTCCGTACTCGGTTACGACCAAATCCACATCCGATCTGTGAAGAGTTACAGCCGCCCCAGGAGTTAGTATTGCCTGAATTTTAGATTTAGGTGTTTTTTCTCCGGTTTCTCTGTTTTTTACTATTTGAGTAGAGTAAAGTGCAATTATGGATCTTCCTCCCTTTGATTCCACCGCCCCTCTCGCAGTATCTGCCTGTCCTCCGCTTCCTGAGATTTGCATGGTTCCTATTGACTCGGAACACACCTGTCCCGTCAAATCAACCTCTATCGCCGTATTAATTGAATACATATTGTCATTTTGAGCAATTACTTTAGGATCATTTGTATATCCGCCGTTTAATATTTGAACCGTAGGATTATTGTCAACAAATTCATACAACTCCTCATTCCCCAAGATGAAAGTAGTTGTTATCTTTCCTTTATTTATAGTTTTTTTCTTCCCGGTAACAACTCCCGCCTTTGATAATTTGGCTATTTCAGATGTTAACATTTCCGTGTGAACTCCCAAATCTTTTTTGTCATATAAAAATTTTGCAACCGCATTGGGAATTCCGCCTATTCCAAGTTGAATAGTCGCTCCGTCAGGAATTAAATCCGCTATGAGTTTACCGATTTTCATATCCTTTTCATTAGGCTCAACATCAGGGATTGTAGGTATCGGATAATCCGACTCTATGAAATAATCGACATCATTTATTGATACTTCGACATCACCAAAGGTTCTCGGAAAATTCTTGTTAGGCTCTAAAATTACAATATCCGCCAGTTCAATAGCCAATTTTTCATATGTATTTCCTGTTGAAAGTGAAACATATCCGTGTTTATCAGGCATCGTACATGATCCCACATAAATATTCGGCTTTTTATGGTAGAATCTTGCTTTTGCAGCCGAATGTAAATTATTAGGTATATATGATGTATTTCCTTGCTTAAATATTTTTCTGAAAATAGGTGCAAAAAACAAACCGTCTAAATTTACTCTTTCCGCATATTCCGGTTCAAATATTTTAAAATTATTCATAGGAAGACAATTTGATATGGTAATATTGGTAACATCCTTTTTCATTGTATGTAACTGAGAAAGAAAATTCCTGCCTTCGGCGGCACCCAAACCCGTAACTATATGATCATTTGATTTTACCAATTTAACGGCATCCGCTGCACTTATTAATTTTTCTTCATAAAGTTTCATAATATCTCCTTTGTATAAAAGGTGTTATCCCTAAAATTATATTGATTAATCCAAGTGTTATCATTTGCTTTCCGACAGGATTAATTCCTTTAGCTCTCCTTATAACAACTATATCTATCAAAACACCTATCAATATGGCACTCAGTATTCCGAAAGGAATCGCCAAATAAAGACTGAAACCTTTATTTACAACAAGAGTTGCCACCAAGTAAGTATTAAACATCCCCAACACACCTTGAGCAAAATTTGTTGTAAAAGATGTTCTATATACAAGAATAATACTTAATGAGGCCAACGCATAAATACTTCCATATTCCAAGCTTCTAAGTATTACGCCTATAAAGCTACTCATATTTTCCCCCATCTTATAACATTGGCAGCCCAAACATATCCTATTCCGGCAGCTATAGTAACTATTACATCTCCATCTTTCACTAGTCCCTTATCTCTGGCTATCTTCCAAACCAGTATTTGGTCAACCTGTCCCATATGTCCGTATTCTTCCAAATAATAGGATTGTTGCTCTGTAAGTCCTAACATTTTCAACATTCCCAAATGTCCGGATTTCTTAATGTGCAAAATATTCAAAAAGTCGATGTCTTCTCTCTTGAGTTTTGATTTTTCCAATGCCTTATCTATGCATTTTATCCAGTTCGGCATGGAAACTAAATTTAATCTGTCCTTCATTTTTACCGGCTCCAACAACTTAAGTGATTTATATGCCTCTTTAATATTTTCAGAATTGATAGGATTCAAAGTTCCTCCGATTTCAACGCCGGCAGTCCTTGAAAGAGATCCGTCCGAAATAATATGGGATCCCAAAACCAAATTTCTGTCCATCCCTTTCTTAAGAATCATGGCTCCGCCACCCGCTGAAAGATTGTACATCATGGACATGTCTTTATCTTCAAAGTCTACAAAATCTCCATTTCTGTATCCTCCGGCAACAAGAACACAATTTAAATCCGGATCGGCAATCATTAAATCCTTTGCAATTTTTAAAGCCGATATAGTAGAGCAACAACGATTTTGCAAATCAATTCCCCAAGCATTTACAGCTCCGACCCTATCTTGAATGTATAATGCAGATGTGGTAAGAGGATATTCTTTCCATTCCTCTCCGAAACAAAGAATTGCATCAATCTCCAAAGGATCAATTCCCGCATCCTCTATCGCGGCAATTGAAGCCCTTGCTCCCATTTCCTGAGTTCCGTCATCCTTTCCGGGAACATAAATCCTCTTTATTCCCAGTTTTTCAACAACCGCTTCTTCAGACCATACTCCATTTGTCGCATCCGAAATATCCTTTGCTGTCATATATGTTTCCGGAATATAAACACCAAGTCCTGCAACACCAATATTTTCTTTCATAATCTCCCTCCCTTATTTTATGAGTTCTGCCAATTTAGATAAATTGTCAGTCAAAATTGAATGTCCCGCATTTTCTATAACTACCAATTCAGCTCTGTCACCAAAAAATTGTTTGCTCAATCTTGCAAAATCAACAGGAACCACCAAGTCATTCTCCCCGTGAATTATTACAACCGGCGCCTTTATTAAATCAATCCTTCCGCTTCCGTCTACAACTCCGTTATTTACATGAGTGATGTTGAAATTTGTAAGCGATACATCTATATCCACCAAATTCCTTTGTTTCAAAATTGCATCCAAATACTTATCATACTCATCCCCTTGCGGAACCTTATCGGTATATATTAAACTTTCCCATAAATGTTTGAAAAAATCCTTATTTTTAGTTTCATATGCTTGTAATACGGGCAACACTTGGACCGGATCAATCGCTATGTCTTCTCGCCTGAATACTCTTTCCGTAAGTATAGGTTGAAAGTTTTCATCCTTTCTAAACATCGGATATCCGTGAACTCCCACGGACGATAATAAAAATATTTTTTGAACTTTTTCAGGAATATCCGCCGCCGCCTCCATTACGACTCCGCCTCCCGTAGACCAACCCAATAAATATGTCTTGTCAATATTCAGTTTTTCTATGAATTCTACAAGATATTTACTCATTTCTCGAAGAGAATTTAACTCCTTGTTATATGTACTGTCACCGAACCCGGGTAAATCAAGAGCATAAACTGTAAACCTGTCTTCAATTTTTTCCATAAGCACTTGAAAATGAACCGATGAGCTCATATTTCCATGCACCAAAACTATGTTGTAAATACCTTTTCCCGATTTTCTGTAAGCTATCTTTTCGCCATTGTCCAAATTGATGTAATGAACAAAATACTCTTTCATAAACACCTCCAATATAATGATAATTACTTGAATTGCTATTCATGTTAATTTAATCTTAACTTATGCAAAAACCTATGTCAACAATTCTGAATTGTCATTCATAAATTAGTTATTTTCTCTCCATTGATTGTTTCTAACCTTAAATTTTTTCCTTAATTTTTTATTTTGGTTTTAATTAACCATGTTTAACTATGGCTTAATATGAATGTTCACGCCCCCTGGTTCTGTTGTTAAAAAATAATATTTAAAAAATAAATAGCCGTTTCCGGCTATCTATAAATTATTCTATTTAATTTTTTTCTGAATTCATCAATTTCTCGTTTCAATCTTTCTTTTTCAAGTTTATCCATATAACTTTTCCCGTCTTCCGTATAACAAATTGTTTTTATATCTTCAAATACTTCATTCGGTTTGTTCTTGATACATTCTCTAAGCTTATTCATATCTCTGACAGCTTCAGCCATTTTTTCCAACCTAACGGATGAATATATGCTGAAGTCTTTTTCTGATGGGTAGATTAGAGATGTATCTCCGGGTTCAAAGGCAATATGAGTTATATCTTTCATAGGATTTTCTACCCAAGCATCCAATGCCCATCTCAAAAAACCGTCGGTATATCTGCAGGCATTTATGACTGTAAAATAGCTTTCAAATGGTTCCGATAATGCAAAATTTCCGGGAATATGTCCGACGCATGAATATAATGTAGTTTTGTATCCATATTTTTTTCTGATCTCAAGCAAATCAAGAAACTTATCAAAATCTTTGTATATTGCATTATCCCCGATTGTTAAGTCCTCTATTAAAATACAATATTCCCATTTATCTACAAAATTGTCCATTGCAGCCGTCAGTTTGATTGTTTTGCCCTTGGTATTTTTTACCGATTTTAAAACTTTTAAAAATTTATCACTGAATCCTTTCTCGTCTATCCCCAAATAAACTCTGTCCAATATATTCATATTTTCTAAATGGTCTATTAAATCTCCTAAAAAATTGGTCCATAATTTTTCATATCTCTCAATTTCACCAAATTTTTCATATATCAACTTATTGTTTTCCCAATATGTAAAACTGTCATGCCATGGTGCAATCCCGTATAGTGCAATCTTTCCGTCAAAGCCTAAATCAGTTGTAAATTTAATCCACTTGTCAAAATCTGTATAATCATATTTTATCTCGCCATCGTATATCCATTTGATCATTGACGGATAATGTATATCATTCTTACTGTAAGTCTGTTTATCCCATGCATCTTCGGTACATGTCGCGGTAATGGCTTTCCCACCGATATTTTTGTATATGGTCATTATTTTTTTTAATATTTTAAAGTGTTCTTCCGAAAAAGGTTCTAAACCGAAATACTCCGCTGATGAATAGGGATATTGCCACAATTCAATATCATAAAACTCATTGTTGGTTTCAAGCACATGGTCAAACACCTCAATTTCCAACGCAACTTCTCCGATAATTGCACCTTTTTCTAAAAATTCAATATCTACCGTATGTATTCCGGATTTAATATTTTTATCCGTAATTATTTCCGCCCAAAGAAAAACCCTATCTTTGAAGTGTATTTCCTCTTTCGGAATAAGTACATCAAAACTTTTGCTTCTTTTTGAAAGATCATGTACTTCATTCTTACTAAAATGTTCTCCATTTACATACATAGGCCCGTTATAAGCCATGGTATAATCTATTTGAAATATTTTAATATTTTTAGTTTTATCATTTCCCTTAATTTTAAATTTTATTGTATTATCTTTTGAATCCGGATTTTCTATTAAAATTTTTACACAAGCTTTGTCATTTTTCCATATATTAATTTTTGTTTTTTGGATATCAGTCGATTGAAAAGCGCTTAAATCCGTATCTAATAAAGAAATTTTATATTTGTTCATATTTACTCCATGGGACTGTTTCACAAAATTTTGTAATTGGACAGTAATAAAAAAGGGGTAGTTTCCTACCCCTTCATTCCTAATTAAGCTCTTGGAGGCATTACTGTCGCCTTGCCAACTAGAACTTTTTCGCCGTCTTGATTTGTACACTCTGATTCAAATACAACTATATTTTTCTCAGTCTTTACTTCAACAGCAGTAATTTTAGCTGTGATTGTGTCATTAAATCTTACAGGCTTTAAGAATTTTGTTTCTTGACTAAGGAATATTGTTCCCGGTCCAGGAAGATACATTCCCAATATTGTAGATACCATTGATGCTGTAAACATACCATGAACTATTCTTCCCTTAAACATTGTTTGAGATGAAGCAACTTGGTCAGTATGTGCTGGATTTAAGTCTCCAGTGATTCCACCAAATAGATATACATCCGTTTCTGTTATTGTTTTAGTAAAAGTTTCAACGTCCCCTACTTTGATTTGATCAACTGTTTTTCCTCTCATGATATCTCTCCTTAAAATTCTTTATTCTACATTCTTTAGGATTACTGCTGTTCCCATTCCACCACCGATGCAAAGAGATGCCAATCCATATTTGTAGTTATTTTTTTTCATTAAATTAATTAATGTCACGATAATTCTGTTTCCTGAAGCTCCAATTGGGTGTCCGATAGCTATTGCGCCACCATTTAGGTTTGTTTTAGCAAGAATTTCTTCTTTGCTCATTCCGTGTTCTTCAGCCAATTCTATAACAACGCCTAGAGATTGAGCGGCAAAAGCTTCGTTCAATTCTAAAACATCGATATCTTTCAATTGTAATCCCGCATTCTTTAATGCATTTCTAACAGCCGGAACAGGACCCAATCCCATAACCTTAGGATCCACTCCACCTTGTCCGATACCAACAATCTCAACAAGTGGTTTTAATCCTCTTTCTTTAACTTCTTCTTCGCTCATTACCAAAACAGCTGAAGCTGAATCATTGATTCCTGATGCGTTTCCTGCTGTTACGCTTCCGTCTTTTTTAAATGCAGGACGAAGTTTTTGAAGAGATTCAAATGATGCATTTGTTTTGATATATTCGTCTTTATCAAATACAACTACACCCTTTTTAGTTTTGATTTCTACAGGAGCAATTTCTCCTTCGAATTTATTTTCTTCAAGAGCTTTGGTCGCTCTTAATTGTGATGTTAAAGCAAAGTTGTCTTGATCTTCTCTTGAAATACTGTGTTTTTCAACTATATTCTCTGCTGTAATTCCCATGTGATAATCATTGTATGCATCCCAAAGACCATCTTTAATCATGTGGTCAACAAGAACTTGATTACCCATCTTAACACCATTTCTGTTATTTCCGGATACTAGGTATGGTGCACTTGACATATTTTCAGTACCGCCGGCTACAACGATATTAGCCAATCCTGACTTAACAGCTGTATAAGCGTTCATAACGGTTTTCATACCTGAACCGCATACCATATTTAAAGCATAAGCAGGAACCTCATTTGGAACTCCAGCCTTTAGGGATGCTTGACGCGCAACGTTTTGTCCTAATCCTGCAGATAGTACATTACCCATGATTACTTCATCAAGGTCTTTCCCTTCAACCTTACTATCTAATAGGATTTGTTTAATTACAGTCGCTCCCAATAACCCCGGATCTAAATCCTTTAGAGATCCTCCAAAACTTCCTACCGGTGTTCTTTTAGCAGCAGTTATAAATACTTTACTCATATTTTCTCCTTTCAATCTATAAAATGCTTACATATATATTTTACTAAATAATCTATTAAAATCAAACCAATTAAAACAAATAGATAGCGTTTGCCATCTACTTGTTTTTTCAATATTTATATTATTCGTGAATTAATCCAAGTTTTAAAGCTTCCGCTCTCAATTCATCTCTGAACTTAGGATGAGCGATTGCAATCAATCTTTCAACTCTTTCCTTCATGTTTGTACCTTTAAGTTTTGCAACTCCGTATTCTGTTACAATCATGTCAACATCTTGTCTTTGAAGAGTTACATATGCTCCAGGGATCAATCTAGGAACAATCTTAGATTTTTCTTCTCTTTCTCCGGTTTCTTTATTTTTAACCATAGCTGTAGAATAAAGAGTAATTATTGCCTTACCGCCTTTTGACATATAAGCTCCTCTGTGAGTATCCGCTTGACCGCCTGTCCCTGAGAATTGTCTTGAACCTATAGATTCAGAAGACACTTGTCCTGTCAACTCAACTTCAAGTGCTGTATTAATAGACATTTGATTATCATTTTTTGAAATAACATAAGGATCATTACAATAAGAAGCATCTCTTACTTCTACTATCGGATTATCATCAATAAATTCGTACAATTCCTTATTTCCAAGAATAAATCCTGCAACGATTTTTCTCTTATCTATGTTTTTCTTTGAACCGTTAATAATTCCTGCCTTTGCTAACTTACCCAATCCTGAAGTCAACATTTCTGTATGAATCCCCAAATCTTTTTTCTCCGTTAAAAATGAAGCAACAGCATCGGGAATTCCCCCTATCCCTATTTGTATACATGCTCCGTCAGGAATCATATCCGCAATAAGTTTACCTATTATCATATCTTTTTCATTTGGTTTACCGTCGGGAAGCATTGGAGGTTCATAATCTACTTCAATTAAATAGTCAACTTGATCCAATGTAACAACATGGTCACCAAATACTCTTGGATAATGAGGAGATATTTCAAGAATTACAATATCGGCAGCTTCCAGCATTCTTCTTTCATATATATTTCCTAAAGATAAAGAAATATTTCCGTGTTTATCAGGCATAGCTGCAACACCAACATAAATGTTAGGCTTGATATGTGTCAATCTGTCTCTTCCCGCGTAGCTTAGATTGTTAGGAATATAGTATCCCATTCCTTGAGCTTCAAGGTTACGATTTACTCCTGTGTAAAATTCTGAGTCAACAGAAAAAATTCCTTTATATTTAGGATCCATATACTCATGAACTTTTTGTGGCAAATAAGTTGTAATATTTACATTCTTTACTTGATCCGCAACTGTGTGTAAAACACTGAAAAACTCTCTAGCTTCAGATCCGCCCAAACCTGTTACGATTTGAAAATCCGACTTTACCAATTTTACCGCTTCTTCTTTTGTGATAACCTTATCCTTATAGTTTACCATCTTTCCCTCCTAATATTTGATTATTTAAGTTCTTAATATTTTTGATTGCTTATTTCCTAGTCATGAAGCAATCTGTCAATGATATCTTTTCTACCATATAAGAGAATTATACCAAATTTTAAAATAAAAACAAATGAAATGTCATCGTTTTCATGATTTCTTGTTATGCTTTATTTCAAATATTTAATATATAAGCTTTCATCCTCTTCTACTAAAATAAAAAGTTATGCATCCAAATTTAAATTAATTATTCTAAACGGAAGTATAAAAAAATAGGACTTTCCAGTCCTACTCCAATCTCTTTTTTATGTTATTTACAAGTTCATCTAAATTATCGTTCATAATTGCATGTCCTGAGCCTTGAAAAACTACTAACTCAGCTTTTTCTCCAAGTATCTCTTTAGTTTCCTTAGCAAGTTTTAAATCCACGACCTTATCTCTGTCCCCGTGGAAAATATATATCGGAGCTTCTATTTTAAATGCTCTGCAACTTCCCTCTATTATATCATTTTCTTCATTGGACATATTAAAATTCGCCAATGCGGAAATAACCTCCGGAAGATTTCTTTGCTTCATAGTAGCTCGTGCATATTTTTGAAACAGCTCATAGCTCGGCACAGTCCTCGAAAACACTCCAGTTCTAAGTATTCCTTTCACTATGGCTTCATTTGAGGTTTTGATAGCTTCCATTATAGGTTTTACCAATATCGCATCTTCCATTATATCTTTTACGGTATAAATTCTGGTTTTTCTCATAGGAGCCAAAAAATCAAAGTCACTCTTATAAACAGGATATCCTTTTACGCCAACTGATGAAAGTAAAAAAAGTTTTTTTATTCTGTCAGGTATATCTACAGATGTTTCCATACATACACCTCCCCCCATTGACCAACCGAATAAATAAACATCTCTTAAATCATTTTTTATTATAAAATCAGTCAAATCTAAGCTGAAATCATGCAAAGAAAGTTTCTTGCTTCTGTAAGAACTATCCCCAAAACCCGGTAAATCCAATGCATAAATTGTATTTTCATCTTCCAACTTTTCAATCAATTCTTCAAAATATACGGATGAGCTCATGTTGCCATGAACAAAAACTAATGTCCTCTTTCCCTTACCTGCTTTTCTGTATGCAATTTTTTCTCCCGTTTCCGATTCGATGAACTGGACTGGATATTTTTCCATAATTCCTCCTACCACTATATAATGTTCATCATTCTTGCGTAAACATAATATATCAACTCATAATATTTTGCAAATGTTATTTTTCTTTTATTAACTCTTCTATTTTCTTTATATCATCCGTTATCAAAATCTTATTCAAGTCAGACTCGCTCAAAAATCCATTTTGAACCATATTTTCAAACATTTTTTTTAAAGGGGTATAGTATTCGGATACATTCATCAAAATAAGTGATGAATCATTTAATCCAATCCTTGACCATGAAAATGCCTGACTTATTTCCTCCAAGGTTCCTACTCCTCCCGGCAACGCGATACATATATCCGCCATATCAATCATTTTCTTTTTTCTTATGTCAATATCTTCCACCAATATAAATTGGTTGATATCAGTATTTGGAATTTCTTTCTCCAATAAAAACTTGGGCATTATACCAACAACTTTTCCCCCGTTTTTTTTCACCTCGGAAGCCAGTAGGCCCATCAGACCGCTTTTATTTCCGCCATATATGAGATTTCCGTTTGATGCTATCAATTTTGCCAGGTTTTTAGCGGCTTGAATAAAATCATCATTCTTTCCGATATTTGATCCGCAAAATACTGTAATATTCATTTTTACCTCTTTTCGTTTCTTGAAAAAACATAGAAATACATATGTATTTCTATGTTTTCATTTTTTCTGTTTTGCAAATATATAAAATTCTAAAATCATTCATCCATAATCAAGTATAAAATCTCTGTTTTATATGAATTTTTACATGGATTTTTGATTCTTCTTTTTGCGAGTACTAACAATAAAAATTACTATAACCAATATATTTATAAGCAGGACTCCACCTACAATATAATAAATCGTATTATCCTTTTTCTCTTTGTAATTAAGATATTCGGCCAATTCTTCATTTTGAATTGAATCCGAGAAATTCAATTTACTTAGAGATTTAGTGTTCTCATCATATTCATACCAGCTATTTTCAGATATCAAATTAGTCAATCTTAAAATATACTTTCCGTCATAAGTCTTCGAGTTTATTTTATAACCGTCAATATTTAAATCCGAAATATTTGTAAGTTCTAAACCATACTTTGTTGCCAATTCTTTTTCTATTTCATAAAAATCAACATCAATATAAACCGTTCCTTTGTTAACAAATGCCTTTTTCAATATTTGAATCAATTCTCCGTTCTTGATGTGATACCAACCTGTATACTTTTGATTTTCGGCTTTTATTGCAATAATCGTATTTCCGGTAGCATCCTTGAACAATTTAACCTGCTTACCGTTTATTTTATCTTCAACTTCCTGAAGTCCCTTAAAAGGATTTTCTTTTTCATTGTCGTAAATAACGACTATAGGATTGCCGTCTGAATCCGAAATCTTAAATTCCACATTATTATTGACAGTCCAAACAAATTTATATGTTGAAAACAGCCCTTCTTCATTTTTAACCACAATTTTATGCTCTTTAACACTGAAAGGGTCAACTTTACCCAGTCCTTCTATCGTTACTTGATCCTCTTTTGCTTCTGCATAAAAATCAATCTCTGTAGCGCCTTCTTCAATTTCAAGTATATATGAAAATGTATTCTCATCAAATTCTTGATTCAATTTAGCACCTTGAATCTCCAAATAATTAAGCTTTGTATCCAATGGTTCTTGTTCTCTCGGTTTGGTACCGATTCTCACTATTTGATCTATCGGTTGTTTAATTATCTGAGGAGATCCTATTCTCTTCCTTGAAACTTCTTTTCCGTCTACAGTTTTAACTTCATAAATAATCTTCTGTTCACCATCTACCCCTTCAAGCTCAATTTCATATTCATCCTCATACAATTCAGGATCCTCTTTTCGAATGGTCTTAAAGTGTAAAATTTCAATTTCTTCCTCATAGGTAGTAGTTTTCAATTCATTATTTTCTTGAGTTTTATCGTCTTTTTCTTCAAGATTGTCTTTTTTGTCTATATTTTCTTCATTATTATCTTCTTGAGTTTTATTGTTCGTATCTTCTTGAGTTTTATTATCCGTATCCACGGCGTCCTGAGCAAGTACCCCACCATGAAGAAACAATGTTAAACATAAAATCCATACAAAAATATTTGATATTCTTTTCATCTTATTACCTTATTGTCTCGTTTCCTAACAGGTGATCTTTAAGTAATTCATAATCTTTCTGATTAACTTTTCCGTCACCATTAATATCTGCGTTTTTCAACGCATCTCCCGTAAGTTTTTTCTTTCCAAGAACATGATATCCCAATTTTACATAATCTGTAATTGTTATTTCAGAATCGAGATTTATATCTCCTTTTTTCAAATTTTTATTTTGAACAATTCCATTGGAGTTTACAAACTCTTTATATACATATCCTTCAGTTTTTCCTTTTTCATAATCCTTCAGGTTGTCAACCTTAAGTCTTACCCATCCTCCGGTTACTTCAATACCTTGGAATTTAGTACCGGTATTCAATTCTTTCATTATCTTGCCGTTCAATCCGGCTTTATTCCTGACATTCAAAGGTCCGTCGCTAACATAGTAATTCGTCAAAACTCCGACATCTTCGACTTTAGGATTTGTATCCCCTTCAATATTCCAATCAGGTATTTCTGAAGGCGGAATATAGTTATCTCCTTCATTAATAAGAATTATCTTGGACTTTTCCACATATCCGAAATCTTTATCCCAATCATTATCGCTCAATTCTGGACAATATAGATACACTTCATAAAATCCCTGGGATTCTACGGATGAATTTCTTCTAATTAAAAACATTTGATTTTCCAATCCACGGGAAAGACCTTGTATTTCTATAGGCAAGAGAGAGTTCGTCTCACCGTCTTCTCTCTTATATATCGGTGCTGAGTTGCTTGACGGACGAGATTTAACAACCACATCCATATCAGGTTTCACCAAACCCATTTGATATGCGTTGTAATCCTGATATCCGTTGTTTTTATCAACCTCAAATGCTATTTGAGCAATTACCTGCCCCCAATACGGATCTGAAGCATATTTAACATTCATTCCCGAGGCCTTGTTTCCCAAGAAAGGACCGGAAAATCTCCAGTCATGAACATTTACATATCCCTTCAAATTATCTCCCATCTGCTCCTTTACAACTTGTCTCAAACTCTCAAAGCTGCTGGCTCCTCCGATAGGATTCGAATCAACGGCATTCCACCCAAATAAATTATTTTTATTTAGTGCCAACCATGATGTTCCCGTTGCGGATTCAATTACTCCCATGGAATAAACCAAAAGCGCATTTGTATCGGTTACTTGTTGATAATAAACAAATGCCGACCCCAAGCCTCTCATGGCGGACTCCTCATCTCCAACTCTATCTTCGGTAAATTCATCAAGTTGCTTCGGAGTTACTTTTGACTTGGATGTCAACGGAAGATATTGATAATAATTATAATACGGCTCACTGCTTGCAAGTTTTGTCATAGCCAAATCCGTATAAAAATAATTTCCGTCAAATGAATAATAGTCCCCATTTTCTATCATCCAATCCGGTGCCACTCCTATCGAATAATATCCGTCATAATCTTCATGTTGAAATCTCAATTCTTTAGGGCCGTTAAATACTCTTGCCGAATACATAGGCGGTCTGAAAATTCCGCTTACACCGTTACCGTAGGCAACAGGAACCTCTTTTTCAATGTATAAATACGGTATAATATCGGATTCGTCGGCCTTTACATATCCCGTAACGCCGCTTATCTGAATTTTTAAATCCGTATCATCCGCCGTTTCTATATATTTCATTATCCTTCTTGCGCTTAAATAGGTAAGGTTTCCTCCATACCTGTCATACACATCAACTATATAGCTTAGGTTGTCTTCATAATCCAAATTATGATTTTTCCAAGTTATTGCAAATCCTAAATTCGTAGCCACAATTTTCAAAGGAGATTTGGAGGATTTATGTCTTATTACATAATTTCTATGATCACCGTTTGATTTTTTTCTTGGAAGTTTTTTCATAGCCGCTTTGGCCTTCGGCAATGTTGGAAATGCATACAATTTTCCATTTGAATACTTTAGTATGGAATAGCTTATTTTCCCGTTTTTGTAGGAAAGCTCCTCTATATAGTATTTTCCATCTTTAAGGTGGTTAGTACCGTAGGCATTTGCTTCATTAACAAAAAACAATAAATTAATTATTAAAGAAACCGCTATAAGCTTTATGATACTTTTCTTAATTTTGTTTATCATGTTCTTCTCCATATCAGTAATAATAAAATCATTATATCACTGAAAATAAGCATTGTCATTTTTTTGTAACTTTTAATCTATTTTTATTTCTACAAGTTTCTCCTCATCTTCTGTTTGGAGTTTAACTTTTATCTTTTTCTCCAAAATTTTCTGCTCACAAACTGTTCCGCATCCCTCGGAAGTGCAATATTTGGAACCGATTTGTGGAATTTCTTTAGAATGTGCTTCATAAACCTCTTCCTCATGTTTCAAACAACACATAAGTCTTCCACACACTCCGGAAATCTTGTTGGGATTCAATGATAGCCCTTGATCCTTCGCCATTTTTATGGATACCGGCTGAAATTCAGCCAAATATCTCGAACAACAGGTCTTTTGTCCACACTGCCCCAATCCGTTCATTAGTTTAGCTTGGTCTCTAACTCCGACTTGCCTCAGCTCGATTCTGGTTCTGAAAATTTGGGCTAAATCTTTTACCAATTCTCTAAAATCTATTCTTCCGTCAGCCATAAAATAAAAGACTAATTTTTGACCGTCAAAAGTATATTCACAATCCACCAGCTTCATTTCAAGATTATGATCTTTTATTTTAATTTTACAGATATCAATAGCATCTTTTGCTCTATCTTTATTTTCTAAATGTATTTTTTTGTCCAGTTCATCCGCAACTCTTATTATGGGCTTTAATTGCGAAGAAAGTTTTTCTTCATCTATATATCTATTTTCAATCACGATGCTTCCGTATTCAACTCCCCTAATTGTCTCAACTATAACATCGTCACCTATTTTCAATTCCATATTTTGCGGAGAAAAATAATATATTTTCGTGGTGGGTTTAAATCTTACCCCTACAACTTCAACCATTACGCCTCCATCAATAAAAATAATAATCTTTCCAAAGATAATTGGAAATTTATATTAACATCAAGTAATTTATTCATTTTCTCAGCCTCCAATATTATTTTTTCAAGCGAAAATTTTTTCAAATCAGAAAATTTTTTAAGATCCGATTCATATCTGGCTGAAAATCTTACACCACTCTTGTAAAGAATAACATCCGTTAAAAGCCTCACAATCATGTTAAAAGTCTGTTTTTTATTATCCGCCAAAACATTAAATATCTCTTTTTCTTTATTGACAAGATAATACTTTTTTTCCTTTGCCGATGTCAATAATCCCATAATCGCATTAATTTTTTCATGGTCAGTTTCCGCAGCTTCTCCCATGGATACTTGTACTATCTGACTCCTTGACAGTATAGTTTTTAGGAGCTTATACCTATTATCCGTCGTAAAGATTACGACGGCATACTCAGGCAACTCCTCCAAAGTCTTCAGTATGGCGTTTTGAGATTCATTTCTCATGTAATGTGAATCCTCTATGACAATAATCTTGTAGATGAATTCCGTCGGTCTTTCAAAAACTCTCTTTTTAAACTCTCTGATTTCTTCAATAGAAATATTGTTGTTTATCGGACTGATAACCTCAACTTGTCTCGTAATCTCCTTATTTGTTTTCAATAAATTTCGGGAAAACTCAAGATATTGTTTCTTAACATCGGCCTTTGTTCCTTCAAAAATGTATGATTGAAATATTGACTTATTTTCAATCTGTATTTTAAGTATGTTTTCCATTACAATTTTAGAAATTGTTCAACATTTATTACAAATACGGTAGCTCCCCCAACCGTTATTTCCACAGGAAATGTTTGAAACATTGCACCTTGCATATTAGGATTCACAATAGCCGTGGTTGCCGTTCTTTTTTTACAATTTCTTTCTATAATCTTGAAACATTCATCCATTTTATCATCATCTACGCCCATGAATATGGTGGTATTTCCAGATCTTAAAAATCCTCCCGTACTTGAAAGCTTGGTAACACTGAATCCATTTTCAATTAAATCTTCCATCAAGATATTCACATCATTGTCTTGAACGACCGCTAATAATAATTTCATCTCATTCTCCTATAATTTTGTTCAACGCAATAATCGTTTCGTTAGTTACTTCTTCAATGCTTCTTGATGCATCAATAACGATTACATTTTGGTATTCTTCAATCATTTTTTTATAACCTTCATATACCTTGCTATGATAGTTATTTCCTTCCTCTTCCAACCTGTCCGCCTTGGTAGCGGCTTTCTTTCTATCCAACACCTTAATAGGATCAACATCAAAAAATATCGTCCAATCCGGTTTTAATCCATCTATTGCAAAATCGTTGATTCCCTTCACCCCGTCAATGCTTAATTCTCTGGCATATCCCTGATAAGCTATTGAACTTAAAACATATCTGTCTGAAATAACCAATTTCCCCTGATTTAATGCAGGTCTTAAAACTTCCTCCACACTTTGAGCTCTTGCCGCGGCAAAAAGCAAAGCTTCCGTCCTGTAATCCATTTCTTTGTTCTTGTTATTCAGCAATATATCTCTTATTTTCTCACCTATTTTGGTACCACCCGGTTCTCTTGTTAATATATATTCAATATTAGATTCATCTAAATATTTTTTAACATTATTTAATATAGTTGTTTTTCCCGAACCATCAGATCCTTCAAATACTACAAATTTCCCTGACATACTCCCCCCTTAAATACTAAGTATATTATACACCATTTTCTCCATCGTAAAAACCTTTAGACATCTCTAATTTTTGTGTATAATACTTAAAAAGGGGGGATTGTTATGAAAACTAAAAATACCTGTTTAAAAATATTCGAAAAAGATACCATACTAAATCATTTTAAAGATGATATCAACTTGAGAATTGAAAACTATCACTCAAAAAGAAGAGAAATCCTAACAGATAAACTTGACCTCTATGAATTTGCCAACATGCATGAATTCTACGGTTTTCATAAAACGCGTACAGGCTGGATCTACAGAGAATGGGCTCCTGATGCCGACGAAGTATACTTGCTAGGTGATTTCAACGGGTGGAATAAAAAATCGCATCCCCTAAAAAAAATTGATGATGTTTCGTGGGAAATTGAAATAAAAGGAATTAAAACTTTACCTCATAATTCAAGAGTAAAGGTTATTATTGAAAAGTTCGGAAATCCTCACTATAGAATTCCATTGTTTATAAATAAAGTAAATCAGGAAGTATATGGTGATGGAAATATGGATTTTTATGGGATTATACACAATCCTCACAAGCCTTACAAATGGAAATCCAAAGATTTTAAAATACCTAAAAATTTCAAACCTTTTATTTACGAAACTCATATAGGGATTGCTCAAGATGCCGAAAAAATCGGTTCATACGAAGAGTTTTTGGATATTCTTCCCAGAATAAAAGACTTGGGATACAACTCTATACAAATAATGGCGATAGCATCCCATGTATACTATGGCTCTTTTGGCTATCATGTTACAAATTTTTTCAGCGCCTCTCACTGGTTTGGAGATGTGGAAAACCTGAAAAAACTTGTTGACAGAGCACACGAATTGGGATTGGCTGTGTTTATGGATATAGTACACAGTCACGCAGCAAAAAATGTTCATGAAGGTATCAATTTATTTGACACTACAAATGATATGTTTTTTTATCCTTTTGAAAAAGGAAATCACCCTGTTTGGGATTCAAAAATATTTAACTATGGTAAAAATGATGTCATAAAATTTTTACTTTCAAATATAAGATACTTTCTTGAGGAATATGATTTTGACGGATTCAGATTCGACGGTGTAACCTCCATGATTTACCAAAATCACGGAATAGGTCAGGATTTTATAAAATATGAAGACTATTTTTCACTGAACACAAATATTGAAGCATTGACATATCTGACTTTAGCAAACGAGTTGGTTAAGGAAATAAAACCTTATGCCATCACTTTGGCTGAGGATGTCAGCGGGATGCCGGGACTTTGCCTTCCGATAAAGGATGGAGGTATAGGCTTTGACTATAGATATAGCATGGGTGTACCCAATTTCTGGATAAAAACCCTGCAATTAAACGATCACCATTGGGACATAAATTGGATGTGGTATGAGTTGACAACAAAGAGACTTTTTGAAAAGACCATAACTTACTGCGAATCCCATGATCAAGCACTTGTAGGTGACAAGACTCTCATGTTCAGGCTGACCGATGCGGACATATATTGGCATATGAAAAAAGATGACCAAAACTATGTAATAGACAGAGCTGTATCACTTCATAAAATGATCAGATTTGCAACACTTACCACCGGTGCGAACGGCTACCTTAACTTCATGGGAAATGAGTTCGGACATCCGGAGTGGATAGATTTTCCTTCAGAAAGGAATAATTGGTCTTACAAATACGCCAAAAGGCAGTGGAATCTTGTCGACAATAAGGAATTGAAATATGAATATCTTAATAATTTCGACAGAGAAATGATTCATTTTGCCAAGAAAAACAATCTGATGGATGGAGTAACTCCTCAACTTATGATGATTCATAATGATATGAAATTGTTGATTTATGAAAAAAATAATTTATATTTCATATTTAATTTCCATCCGGTTAACAGTTACGAAGGTTTGACCGTTCCTATATTGTCAGAAGGAGAATATAAGGTTGTTTTCAACAGTGATGACAACGCTTTTGGCGGTTATGACAGAATCTCCAAAGAATATGTATATTCTACAAAACATATTTTCGGAACGGATTTTAGTCAGGAATTACAAATATATGTTCCTTGCAGAACCGTATTGGTATTAGACAAAATAAATTAACAAAAAGGTGGGTGCGGATAATATAAAACTAAAAAGTTGAACCTGAAAATTCAACTTTTTATGTCGGTTAATCCGAAACCCCACCTTATTTTTATAAATTCATTAACTTCATCGTATCCTGAGTATATTCAACAACATCTTCAATCTTCAATCCCGCAATCAATCTTGATTGATTATATAAAACTCTTGAGATTAAAGCTATCTTTTCCTCGTCATTCTTCGACAATGCCTGCATTAATTTTTCAAATATAGGATGTTTAGGATTTAGTTCCAAAATCTTTTCAGCCTTTATTTTTGGTGCATCCGGCTGCATTGAAAGTGTTTTTTCCATCTCGATGGAAATCTCTCCCTTTGATATCAGACAAGCCGCATCATCAACAAGTCTCGTTCCCTCTTTTACAGCGACAACCTCACCTTCAAGAATATTTTTCATTCTGTTAAACAACTCTTCTCTGTTTTTCTTTTCCCCTTCGTCAAGACTTTCCTCAGTGCCTTCGATATCTTCGTCAAATACAGATTTGAAGTTTTTATCTTTGTAACTTATAAGCATTTTTATTACGAACTCGTCTATATCCTGATCAAGATATAAAATTTCTTTTCCTTCGGACTTCATTTTTTGAAGTTGAGGCAATTTGGATATCTTGTCATAGTTTTCACCGGTAGCGTAATAAATATATTCTTGACTTTCCGGCATATTGGAAACATATTCTTCCAAAGTTACAGACTTTTCAGACTTTGAGCTCTTAAATAGCAATAAATCCTGCAATTCAGCTTTTTTATTTCCGAAACCTGAGTATATTCCTGCTTTGATGCTCAAGCCGAAACTTTCATAGAATTTTTCGTATTTTTCTCTTTCATTTTTCAACATGTTTTTAAGTTCGGATATTATCTTCCTTTCAACATTTTTTGCTATCGACAACAATCTTCTGTCTTTTTGAAGAATTTCTCTGGATATATTTAATGAAAGATCTTCACTGTCAACTACCCCCTTAACAAAAGATAAGTATTCCGGTAAAAGTTCTTCATTTCTTTCCATTATCATCACACCGTTTGAATAAAGCTCCAATCCTCGCTTAAAGTCCTTTGAATAATAATCAAAAGGTTTTTCTGAAGGAATATACAAAATAGCTCTATAGTTAATAAGCCCTTCCGCATTTAAATGAACCCATTTCAACGGATTGTCGAATCCATATCTTTGTTCCCTATAAAAATCAATATAGTCCTGATCCTTAAGCAATGTCTTCTGCTTATTCCAAATAGGCGTCATTGAATTAAGGACTTCATATTCATGATACTCTTCAACTTCATAATTTTTAGGATCGTCATTTTTTGCTTTTGTTTTAAGCATTTCCATTTTAATAGGATATTTTATATAATTTGAATACTTTTGAACTAAGTCTTTTAAGTAATATTGATCTAAAAATAAATCATACTCATCTTCTTCATCTTCTTTTTCTTTAATAAAAAGTCTGACAGTAGTACCGATATCCTCTTTTTCAACTTCCTCAATCTCGTATCCGTCCGTCCCTTCACTTGACCACATCAAAGCACCTTCTCCCGAGAAAGATTTAGTGATAACTTCTATTTTATCGGAAACCATAAAAGCGGAATAAAAGCCTACTCCGAATTGTCCGATTATGGATACATCTTCACTCTTAATATCCTTTTTAAAATCCAAAGAACCGCTTTTGGCAATAACTCCAAGATTATTCTCCAACTCTTGCCTTGTCATTCCTATCCCGTTATCTATAATTTCTAAAATTCTTTTTTCCTTATTAAATTTAATTTCTATATAGAAGTTTGATCTGTCAAAGCTTTCTCCTCTGTTAAGCTCTGAAATATATCTCTTATCCAAGGCGTCGGAAGCATTTGAAATAAGTTCCCTCAAAAATATTTCCTTGTTTGTATAGATTGAATGTATCATCAAATCCAATATTCTTTTGGATTCGGTTGCAAATTGTTTTTTCATTTAACCTCCTTGTTAGCAATTAAGTCTTTTGAGTGCTAACAATATATTAGCACTCTGCAATAACAATGTCAACATTAAAAATGACACACTTTTAACAAAAACTTTTTAACCGTCAGACTTTAATGTATAATATATATGAGGTGATTAAATGATAAATAAGAAAATTGAAGAAATGTTGATTGAGGATACTTCAAGCATGATTATCCCTGCAAAAAATACATCGATGGTTTTTTCAGATAACTCCCTGATGCACGCAATGCTCATATTAAATAATGTAAACTACACGTCCATTCCCGTTTTGGACTATGAAAATAAATTTATAGGATTAATTTCAAACCACCAAATAATGAAGTTCATGCAGGATAAAAATCCCAAGGGTTTTGAAGAATTAAATGATTATAAAGTTTCCGATGCGATAGATACGAGATTTCATACGGTAAGAGAGAATTTCTCAGTGGAAGAAGTTCTCGGAGCATTGGTAAATTACAACTTTATATGTATAGTTGATGACGAGGGTACATATAAGGGAATTATTACGAGAAGCACGATTTTGAAAAGGGTCAATTATTTAGTTCATGAATTGGACAAGAAATTCTTTCTTGAGGAAAAAGTTACTGTATTACAAAGTAGTTAAATCCCCTCTCCATAACAAAGATACCATCACAATAAAATTATAAAAACGAGGAAACATAAAAGTTTACCTCGTTTTTTATTTTATCAATAGATACCAAAGTTTTTAATTTCTTGAATAGTTAAACCTTTTATTTTCATATACAAATTGACAATCTTATATAGTTTTAATAGTTTCAGAGTTTTTAAAAAGTTTTGTATCTATCGGTCATTCTGTAATCTTTAGGCACTAATCTATATCCATTCAAACTTATTAAATCAAAAATTATATAACAAAAATTCTTTTTCTAAGTTTTTACCGTCTTTACTATACACTTTAATTTTTATTTCCTTATAGAAATTTTCAGTAACATCGGATGGAGTAGTGATTAATACAAGATTGTTTTCTGTTAAATAAGCTGAATAGTTTTTAGATCCTTCAGGTAAAGAAATATTTTCCAAATTTTTTCTTATTTTTTCAAAATCCTTATAATCCGAATCATATTCCGATAAATTCTTCGCATTTAAATCAAATACCAATTTCTTTGTGTTTAAATCGGAATAAATCAACAACTCGTTGCCTTTTATCATAAATTGTGCCATAGTTTCGCCTTGAACATTCCCCAATCCAAAACGATTCAAATCATAAGCCTTTTCAATACCATTTTTTTCCAAATTAACAATTATCAAATAATTAGGAATATTAACAATCGCAATTTTTTGATTTGCAAATATAAGCTTATTAACGACATTTGACATATGATTTTTTTCCACATCTTTTTGCAATGACGGCAAATCAACTTCTTTAACTATTTTTCCTTTATTACACCCTGATAAAAGTAATCCTACAACAATGAGTAGAATTAAAAATAAATTAATTTTATTTTTCATTAAAAATCTCCTCCACGCTTATTAAGATTATTTTACTGACATTACATAGAATGTTTTATTTTTTTATAATATCATAAATTATTGTTATTTTCAAGTAAATCGCCGAGTTTAATTAACTAATTCATTTTAATATTAACTTCACATAAATTTACTCAAAATAATACCGAAACGATATTAACTATGCTTCAAAAACCAAGTTTCCGTCCAAATATGTTTTTTTCAAATTAAGTTTTTCATCTAAAACTATGAAATCCGCTTCTCTTCCTTCTTTCAATATTCCGCACACATCGTCTATACCCACGGATTTTGCAGGGATTATCGTGGCCATATCTATGGCTTCTTTTGCGGTTGCTATATTCCAATCGAGAACATTTTTTACCGCCTGGCTTAATTTCAATAATGAACCTGCCAATGATCCGTCTTCCAATCTTGCAGTTCCTTTTTCAACTTTAACCGGAAATTCGCCTAAAAAATAATTTCCGTCGGGCATTCCTCCCGCTCTCATACAATCGGTTACAAGCGCAACATGATCTCTGCTTTTATGATCCATAACTATTTTAGCGGAAATAGGATGGACATGAAATCCGTCGCATATCAACTCGGAAATAGTGTCGGTATTTAAAGCCGCCCCCACCATCCCGGGCTCTCTGTGATGCAATCCTCTCATTCCGTTGTATGTATGAATAAATATATTTGCCCCTGCATTTACAGCTTTTACAGCCTCTTCATATGTTGCGTCGGAGTGTCCCAATGCCACATAAACTCCGATTTCTTTTGCTAATCTTATAAATTCTTCAACATTTTCTCTCTCCGGAGCAATAGCTATTTTATTTACAAGTCCGTCGGATAAGTCTTTCCATTTTTTTAGTTTTTGAATGTCGGGATCACCCATATAATTCGGATTTTGTGCACCCTTATACTTCTCGGTGAAAAACGGTCCTTCAAGGAAAATTCCTCTAACTTTCGCACCTTCAACGGTTTTGTATTCTTTTCCGACTATTTCACATGCATTATTTAATTGTTCTGCTGAAGCTGTCAATGTGGTAGGTAAAAACGATGTTACCCCCATTTCTAAAATTCCTTTGGAAATAATATTCAAGTTCCCTTCTTTAGCGTCCATTATATCCGCATTTTTAAATCCGTGAATATGAGTGTCCACCAAGCCGGGTGCAATATATAAATCTGAATAATCTATATATTCATCCGATATTTCTTGATAAAAACCTTCTATTTTCCCATTTTCCACAGCCATAAAATAATCTTTCAATATTTCTTTTTCCAAAAATATTTTTTTTGCTTTATAATAAGTTTTCATTTAGTCCCTCCCTAATGTATTCATTATACCAAAATATTAACAAAAATATTTAAAAGAATTTAATATTTGATATAATAAAAACAGAAATTTTAGGAGGATTTTATGGCTATATTGGTAACAGGTGGTGCGGGTTATATCGGCTCTCACACAGTTAAATACTTACAAGAAAAAAATGAAGAAGTCATAGTTGTTGATAATTTGAACACAGGTCATATTCAATCTGTCAATGTTGAATATTTCTATCAAGTAGATTTGAGAAATAAAGACAAAATGGATGAAATTTTCAAAAAACATGAAATATCCGGGGTTATACATTTTGCCGCAAATTCCCTTGTAGGCGAATCCATGACCGACCCCTCAATATATTACAACAATAATGTATATGGAATGATTTGTCTTTTGGATGTGATGAAAGACAATAATATAAAAAACATAGTATTTTCTTCTACAGCTGCAACCTATGGGGAACCTGTAAACATCCCCATAAAAGAAACTGATCCTACAAAGCCCACAAACGCATACGGTCAGACAAAACTTGCGATGGAAGAAATGATGAAGTGGTATAATCATGCCTATGGAATTAATTATGTATCTTTAAGATATTTCAATGCCTGTGGAGCTGACAAATCCGGAAATATCGGAGAAAATCACACCACTGAAACACATCTGATTCCAATCATACTTCAAGTTCTTCTGGGAAAAAGAGAAAAAATATCGGTTTTCGGAAACGATTACGACACCAAAGACGGTTCCGCAATCAGAGACTATATACATGTTTTGGACTTGGCGAATGCTCATTATTTGGCATACAGGTATTTGTCGGATGGAGGAAGTTCAGATATATTCAATTTAGGCACAGGAGATGGTTTTAGCGTATTGGAGATAATAAACTCTACGGAAAAAGCTACCGACCTTAAAGTAAATTATGAAATATCTCCAAGAAGAGCGGGAGACCCCGCAAAATTAATAGCATCAAATGAAAAAGCCAAGGAAATTTTAGGATGGGTTCCAAAGCATTCATCCATTGAAGAAATTATTTCCGATGCTTGGAAATGGCATAAATCTCATCCGGACGGATATAAAAATTAAATATTTGGCAGTTAATATTTTTATCAAATATACTTTAAGCATAATAAATCCCCAAAAGCAGGTTTTCAAAGTCCGCTTTTGGGGATAATTTTAAATATTATTTAAATTGCTATCTCTTAATTGTTTTCTTTTTCAAATCCGTAATAATCCATCTAACAAGCAATATCATTGAGGCAATCATCAAAGCCAACCAAGTCAGGATTTCACTTCTATCTCCCGTATTTGGAGTTTTTCCATCTGTAGGAGTATCATTTGGAATATCTTGCGGAATATCGTCATCCCCGCCGTCATCTTCTTCTATTTTTTCCCACTGAGCCACAAAAGTATGATCTCCTTTTACAATATATATGTCTCCCGGATTATATTTTGAACCCTTCCAATAAGTAAAATTATATCCTTCTCTTTTAGGGGCCTCAGGCATCGCTACGGAGTCGCCTTCGGTTGCAGTCATCGTCAAAACTCCTGTATTACCTTTAAGTGTTCCTCCATTTAAATCAAATTTTATTGTGTAAATCTTCTCTTTTTCTTTAAACTTTGCCTTAACTCCTACATCTTCTTCAGGCATTTTAAATTTTGTTTTAGGTTTCGTCTCATCTTCAAGAACTATACCTCCGTATAAAACCTCCCATCCGTCAAATTCCTGACCTTCAGGCGGATCGTCAGCTTCTATGACAATCGTAGCTCCCTTCATTGAAGCTTTTATAGGCACTCCGCCCTCAAAAGCTTTTCCGTTTACTACATTTACATCATATTCTGTAGGTATATTAGGACCGTCCAATGCATATAGTTGAGAATAAGGCCATGCCGATGAATATTCGTTCCCTACATATACATTACCTTCAATTTTCCAATCTACTCCATCTACTTTAACTTTTAAGCTTTTATCAAGTTTGTGAGTCTTAGCGTCATTTTCATCAATTCTGACCTGTACCGATAATCTCCAAATCCCGGGACCAAATTTTCCTTTATAAAAAGGTATCCATTTACTCCCTGATTTTTTCTCCCAAAATGCATTTAAAAAGTAAGCAGGTTTCCCCGACAAAACTTCAAAAGTAGGCGATTTTATATCTCTACCATATCCAACTATATCCGCAATATTTGAATTTGCAACAATTTCACTTATAATAATCCTTTCGTCATCATCGGGATTTGCAAAAGTCTCCCCTACTTTAACTGTTATTTCTTTGTACGCATTTTCATCATCCGTTACTCTGATAACCAAATCCGAATTTTTTCCTATAGCCTTAGGCGTTCCGCTTACCTCGCCATCCGGTGAAACCTCTATCCAGTCAGGTCCCGAAGTTTTACTAAATTTATAAGGCTCTTTTCCTCCGTCAACATACCCCGCAACAGAATAATTGTATATGGCTTTGTTAACATTGTTTTTTTCTATATCAAAAGAGTCATCATCATAAAAAACTAATTCTAATCCCTCTTCTTTTAATTCAAACTCCATGGAGTCAAAATTTGCCCAAGCATAATCCTTCATAGAATGAATCCCATCTAAAGTCCAATCTACACCATCCACTTTAAGTTTTAAATCTTCTGAAAATCCATGAGTTTTGTATGCGTCTCCATCAAGTCTAACGCTTGTTGAATATCTCCAAGTCCCTGTTGAAAATTTCCCGACATATACATTCTCCCATTTATCTGCAATTTTTTTTTGCCAACCATATGAGGAAAATGTTGCCGGTTTCCCCGATGTAATTTCAAATGTCACCGGACTCACTATGTCATTTCCTCTCTTAAATATGCTCTTTATATTAGATTTAGCGACTACTTCTGTTATAATAGTCTTCCCACCGGCTGAAACTTTCGACATCGTTTGTGGTAGTATTGCTACAGTCATCATAAAAGCAATAATCAATGCAATTAACCTTTTAGCTTTCACTTTTTTCATTCTTATGCCTCCTTCAACTCCCTTTTATTTTTTTGATAGCCACCATCTTTCACTATTGATTCTATAATATTTTTCTGTTTCATACATCATCCTAAAGGAGTATTTCTCACTAATTTATATAAAAACATACAAAATATCCGATAAATTATATATCAGGAATCTTCCTCACTGACAACAACTCCCGAAACTCTCGCTCTAATCGCCAATTGTGTCCGATTATCACATCCCGTTTTCTCAATTAAATGACGGATATGTGTCTTAACGGTGGTTTCCGCCATTCCTAATTTTTTTGCGATTGCAGAATTACTCAACCCCGCCGTCATCTCTCTCAAAACATCCAATTCTCTTTCTGTCAATTCAGATACATCCGATAAACCGATTTTTATTTTTGGTAAAGTATGGGGATATACGGATTCCCCCTTCATAGTTCTATCCATTACGGAAATAATAGTTTCTTCGGATGCTTCCTTATACCAAAAGCTCTCAATGCCGATCTCTTTTGCCTTTTTTATCCAGGAAACTTCCGGCATACTGGTTACGGCTATTATTTTTATTTCCGGTTTTATTTTCTTTATTTTTTCTGCAGCCTTAAGCCCGCTAGGTCCGTCCTTCATCAGTATGTCCATCAATATTAAATCAACTTCATTTTTCAATATATATGTATCGGCAAACTCGGCAGAATATACCGTATTAACCAATTCATAATTTTCACTGCGCTCAATATACATTGTAAACATTTGACGCGGAACATATTGATCATCCACAATCATAACTTTTGTTTTATTCATCTATTCCGCCTCCCCGGGAATACTTGCTCTTAAAACAAAATTGGGAAAACTTTCTACCACCATGCTTCCTCCTATCATCTCAACACTTTTTCGTAAATTTGAAAGACCGCCTTTTTCGACAATTTTTGTTTTGGGTGCCATTCCGTCATTTGTTATTTCCAATTCAAGTAAATCTTTATTCTCTCTTAAAATTATACTCAAATTCCTTCCGCCAGCATGACGAACCATATTGTTCAAACATTCATGGATAATATCTATCACTATCTTCCTTTTAGGCTTTTGTTTAGGAATTTCTCCTTTCAATACGAGTAAAACTCCAACTTGTTTTGCGGCATGATTCAAATTCTCCCAATCATCCGGCTCATGTATATTTTGAGCTTCACCTTTCATAAGAGAAATGCTCTGACTCCAAAGCTCTATGAGTTCCTCTCTGTTATTTCTATACTTATTCATATATGCTCTAAATGCCAATAAGGATCGTCCTATATCGTCATGAACTCGTATTTTAGCGGCTAGAATCTCTTTATCTCTGGTATATTCATCCACTCTTTTGTTATATTCTTTAAGCCTTTTGTTTATAGCTTCCAGTCTATGATTTTTTTCTTCTATTTCCTCAGTTAGTCTATATATTTCAGTAATATCAGTAGCGATAACTTCTTTTATATTTCCGTGAAACTTATGTTTAATATTCCATACGCAATCTTTTGACTTAACTATATAGTCAGGTTCAGATCGTATAATCGTTATTCCATCTTCAACTTCATTATCTTTTAATTTCTTGTCACATATATTGGTATTTAAAACAATCTCTCCGAACAACTCGTCGCTTATTTCGTGCATCTTTGTATTTACTAAAAGAGGAGTTCCGTCCATGGACGAGAAACAAATTCCTTCAGGCATAAAGTCCAAACTTTCTTTAATTGAATTTGTGTTTAGGATAATTTTTCTTTTTTTTAATAAATTTATGTATAAAAGTAATTCATTAACTGCAATGGATATGTATATTACAACTATATAGAATACATCAATCGAACCTATAATATATCTCAATCCATCAACATCATGTCCCCCGAGTAAAGATATGGAATAATTCGCAAGACTTTGAAGAAATACCAAGTTTATAAAAGTAATAATTCCTGTCCACACCAATAATTTTCTATCCATCTTCAGCATTAAAAATTGAATAAATAAATAAATTGAAATTACCGATAAAATCATAGATATTGATGAAACACATATTCTCCACATGTCATTCAAGTTTTGAAATGTCATAAGACACCCCCTGACGAAATACTAAAATATATATGCTCCGTCCTGTCATCCAAGTCATATTCAATTGTAATGTATCCATCAGAATTGGATAACTTTCGCTCAAACATATCCTCAGATAAAACAATCTCCGGATTATCTATTTGCATGCTCAGTACAAATTTTTTCTCAAAAACCGTGCAATCAATCAATATAGCCTTCGTAGTCAAAAATGAATTTTCTAAAATTTGTTCAAATATCTCATAAATTAAAATCGCTTTTTCTGTAGATATTTCCCCCTCGGCACTCCAATTCAAATATGTTTCTATCCCACTTAACTCAAGGTATTCCACGGATTCGTCAAATGCAAGTTTTAATTCATAAAAATCTATGTATTCCATGTCCTCGGATAAGAGCAGTAAATTTGTATATCTCTTTATATATGCATTTAAAACGCATGCTCTTTTCATTTTTTCTATAAATTCAATCTCTTCTTGAGGCAAATTTTTGAAAATACGGCTTAATTTATCAAGTTGGGGCTTCAACTTTTTTGCTATTTCATGATAAAGGTCCGACTTCTGTTTAATTCTGACGCTTTCTTCTTTTATCTGATTCTCAAACTTCAACATTTCATTTTCTTCAGAAATGATGTCCCCTAATTCTTTTAGCTCTTCATTTAATTTATTTATTTGTGAAATGTCCTTTAACCAATAACTCCTTCCTCCATTAATCGGAAAACTCTGTAAAATGGTTTCATCGTCAAGTAAAATATTATTGTCTTTTTCTCCATAAACATCTTCTTTATTTATTGATACCCCCTTTAAGGATTTAAAATGCTCTTTTCCGTCATAATCCATGATACCGGCTCTCAATGACAACATATTCCAAAAATTTTCGTATCCGTCATTTGACGGAATAAGATGTGTTAGAATTAAACTTTCAAGAAAAATTCCAAATACTATACATCCCACCTCTGAAACTTTAAAAGCAATCAATAAATTACTTAAAAAGTTTATACGAGTTACAACCGCTATACAAAATAATCCCCCCACCAGAAGCGGTAAAATCGGAACCCAAATATATTTGCGCTTCTCATAGATCGAACATCGGATAAACATTATTATTACGGAGGCAATAATCAAGCTCACAAAATATGTCATCGTTGCAAAATACGCAATCCCGTAGTCCATATAAATTGTTGACCATCCTTCCAAGCCGTTATGGAATTTAAAAGCCAACTCATGATAATCATTTGTTATGATGAGAAGAAAAAATAATATTGTGGGAATATACAACAATTTCCACCTTCGATCTATATTTTCTTCCTCTTTTTTCCCGATAAATAACACGGAGAAAAACACGAAAAGAGCCATAAAAAGCATTGAAAAATAGTAAAAATACCACATATACCTCGACAATGGATGGCTAAACGGTATATAAACATACCTCAAATTTCTGGCTCCCATCCAAAAAATCATGAGTACGGCAATATAAGTGATATATTTGTAAACATATTTTTGAAGAATTCTTCTCCTAATCTGCCACAACCAAGTCAAAACGGCAATAGCATAAAGGATAAAAATTATGTTATTTTCGGCAAAATGGAATCTTCCGTTTCCGCTCGTAACATGGATAACTCCCGATATAACAATAATTAACAAACAAATCACATTTGTAACTATTGTTTTTCTGCTAACAAACATAGACCTCCTCCTTTCAAAAATATATTGAAATTTTTTTATAAAAATGCATATTCTCTTGATTATATTATATAGAAATAGCTATTCCTGTTCAAGTAAGTACCATTATAGGATATCTTTACTACCTAAATTTTTGTATATGTGCACACAAAAAATCGATATTAATTGAATAATATCGATTTTCATCAGTTTTTATAAAATTTTTTCTATTTAATTTTAGAGTTTTTTGATTCCAAATATTCGTCCAGATTTTCAGTATTATCTTTTCCGCTATTCATTGAATACCAAACCACCCCGACATCTTCATAATTTTTAATTATTTCCAATGCCTCTTCTTTTGAAGAAAGATATACCGCAGTAGATAACAGATCCGCTATTCCGGAATCTTTAACAACTATTGATATACTGCTGAACTCTCCTCCCGGTTCCAATGTAATCGGATCGATTATATGATGATAATTTCTTCCTTTATGAATGAAATATCTCTGATAGTCTCCACTTGTAACTACGGATTTGTCATTTATTGAAAGTATGTCCAACGGATCCGAACTGTTCAAATCAGGATTTTGAAGAGCTATTTTCCAAGTTTTTCTATCATCTCCCGGCTTCCCGATAACTCGTACATTCCCCCCCGCATTAATAATCGCGTGTTTTACTCCTCTTTCAACAAGTTTTTTTGCAATTAATTCGGTCGCATAACCTTTTGCAACAGATCCTAAATCTATTGACAATTTCGGATCTTTAATATACACTTCCATATTTTTTTCATCCAAAACTATATTATTAATATCCACATTTTTGTTTGCTTCAAGTAATTCTTCCTTTTTCGGTATTCGAGTTTCATTTTCCTTCAAGCCTTCATTTTGAAGTCTGTATTTATGCCATATTTCCAACACCGAACCCATTGCTATATTTACCTTACCCTTTGTTTTATCATAATTGTCTATAGAAAACTTAATGATATCAAACAGATCTTTTTCAACCTTAACGGGTTTAATCCCGGCATTTTCGTTTATAGTTTTTACATTCACTACTCCCTCATATGAATTATACCTGTCATATAATTTGTGCAGCCTCTGGTATTCTTTCTCAACAAATTCATAGTTTTTCTCAAAATTCTTTTCATTTTCTTCAAATGCCAGATATGTAATAACCGTATCAAAAGTCCCGTAAAATGTATTCTTAAATGATTCCAGTTTAACTTTTTTTGAACAAGAAGATAGAATCATTGATATCGCCAACACTATAATCAATTTTCTCTTTTTCATAGTACTTCCTCTTAATTTATTATAAGAATGATTATACCATTCCTGTAATTCGCTGGCAAAAAAAGAGTGTATTAAAAAATACACTCCAGTAATTAACTACCTTACAAATTTTAAAGTTTCAATGATAAATGATATTTTAAAAGAAGCCTGTTCAAATTAAAAATTAAGATCTCTTCTGTCTTCCAACGCCTTCATCAAAGTAATATCATCATAATACTCAAGATTTCCGCCTACCGGAATCCCGCTGGCAATTCTGGTAATCTTTATATCTTTATTTTTTAACAATTCTTTCAAAAATAACATGGTAGTTTCTCCTTCAACGGTCGGGGAAATTGCAAAAATTATTTCAGAAATATTCTCTTTGTTTACTCTTTCTAAAAACTCATCCACTCCTATTTCATCAGGCGATACAATCCCGCTTGGACTTATCAAACCGTTTAATACATGATATCTCCCTTTAAAAATAGAACTTCTTTCAATCGACAAAAGATTTGTAACATCTTCGACTACACATATTGTAGACGAGTCTCTGTTGGTATCTCTACATATTGAGCAAGTATCATCCTCTGTCAAATTTCCACATTTGGAACATCTTTTAATATTATTTTTTACTCCTCTAAGAGAATCAATAAACTCTTCAATTTTTTCGTCAGACATGGAAACTATGTGTAAAGCCAATCTCTGTGCAGATTTTCTTCCCACCGAAGGCAATTTTCTAAAACTTTCTATTAATTTTTCCAAAGATACAGGATACTCGTACATTTTCACCATCCTACAGACCAGGAATATTTAACCCTCCAGTTATTTTCCCCATCTTTTCATCATTTAACTTGTCCGCCATTTTAATAGCTTCATTTACCCCTACCAAAATCATATCTTGAAGCATCTCTACGTCTTGAGGATCCACAACCTCAGGATCGATTGTAATCGAAAGAATTTCCTTTTTCCCGTTAGCTTTAACCTCAACGGCACCGCCTCCTGCCGTTGCAACCAATTCGGTTTCTTCTATTTCTTTTTGAGTTTCCTCAATTTTTCTTTGCATATCTTGCATTTGTTTCATCATTTTGTTCATATTGGCTCCGCCAAATGGATTTCTTCTCATATTTTCCTCCTATTTTTCTATCTTCAATTTATTTTCAGGGAATATTCTCCTTAATTCCTCAAGTTTTTTCTCAAGTTTTAAAACTTCTTCGTTATCTTCCATTTCTTTAAATTCTTCAAACTCTATTATAACAGTTTTATTGAGTTTGGCGGAAAAATCATTCTCAACCTGCCTTATGAAGAAATTCATTCCCAATACCAAATCAAAACTTGACTTATCCAAAGAATAAATTACCTTGTTCTTTATCACCTTGGTTTCTCTAAGACCGTTAAATATCATATTTGTATGCGGATACTTATTTAGAAGACTTTCCTTAATATCTTTTGCCAAGTCAATCTCTTTGCCCTGATTTTCTGTTTTCTCATCCGTTATTTTTTCAGAATCGTCATTCTCTTTTTTATCTTCGAAAGCGACCTCATTTACCGCTTCCTCAAACTCTTTCTCTCTTAATTCTTCCAAGTTTTGAGCTTTTTCACTTTCCGCTTCAACATATTTCTCAGAACCTTCAAAATATGAAAGATTTTCAATTAATTCAGGACTTTGTTCAACAGCTTCTTCTCTATTCAAAGATCTCTTCATTTCTGTGTTTAATGATTTTTCAAGCATTATAACCCTCTCCTCAAGAGAGTTTATCTTTCCCTCCAAATCCTTTCTCGGCATAAAATCCGATAATCTTATACAAGCTATTTGAAATACCAAATTTGAATTGTCGGATTTCTTCATTATTTCTTCATATTCCAACAAAATATCAATTGAATTTACGATTCTTTCAACACTTATATTTTTCAACATATCATCTTTATCACCCGAAATTTTAAGCTTTGTCATCAACAAATCTCTAAAATAAGAAATCAACTCTTTTATAAAATTGTGAGAATCTTTACCCTTCTCTATTTCAGAATTTACTATTTCCAAAACCGTCCTTAAATCTCTGTTGAAAATAGCTTGTGAAAACAATCTTTTTGTTTCATAGCTGAATATGCCCAACAGATCATATATTTCGTCAACCCGTATTTCTCTCTTATTGACCGAAATTACCTGATCCAAAACTGATAAGGCATCCCTCATAGCTCCCTGTGCTATATTCGATATTATTTCGATTCCTTCCTGATCAATTCTTACATTTTCCTTATCAAGAATTTTTTTAATTTGTTTTTCTATATTTTCTTTGTCTATTTTTTTAAATTCAAATCTTTGAGTTCTGGAAAGAATTGTATCGGGAATTTTTTCTATTTCCGTAGTTGCCAAAATAAATATCAAATGACTCGGAGGCTCTTCCATGATTTTTAGAAGTGCGTTAAAGCCCTCATTCGTAATCATATGTGCCTCATCCACAATATATACCTTATATTTAAGATTGGACGGCGGATAAATTACCTTTTCTCTAAGTTGCCTGATATCATCTATTCTCCTGTTTGATGCGGCGTCCATTTCTATTACATCCATGGTGGATTCTTCAGAAATTAAACGACAATTTTCACATTCATTACACGGATTTCCATCTTTCGGATTTAAACAATTTACAGCCTTGGAAAAAATCTTGGCACAGGTTGTTTTCCCCGTTCCTCTGGTACCGGAAAATACATATGCATGAGAAATTTTATTTCCGATTATTTGATTTTTTAAAATACTTACAATATTATCCTGCCCAAGAACACCCTCAAATGTCGTTGGTCGATACTTTCTATATAACGCCTGTCTCATACATTCACCTCAAAAACATTATACCACATACTCCATATTTAATTTTTTTAACATAAATATATGCTCCGATTTAATTGAAAAAAACTGAGTAAAAACTTTCTCAAACACAATAAAAAAAGCGATCTAACAAAGTTAAATCGCCTATTCATTAGTCCACTTGATATGGTAACAATGCTACTTGTCTTGCTCTTTTTACATTTAGAGTCACTTCTCTTTGATGAGCGGCACATGTACCTGTCATTCTTCTTGGAAGTATTTTTCCTCTTTCGCTGATAAATTGTCTCATAGAAGCCACGTCTTTGTAGTCGATTGTTCTATTTTTATCCTTGCAAAAAGCACATACTTTTTTTCTAGGTCTAAACCTTCTATTTTGCATTTTCTCCTCCTAATTTTAGAAAGGAATCCTTCCGTCATCTGAAGTCGGATCAAAATCTGCACTGTATTGGAAATCTTCATCTAATGGTGCTGCACTAAATTGATCTGAAAAATCAGGTGCTCCGGTAGAAACTCCGCCTTCTCTCCAATCAATAAACTCAACATTAGATGCCACAACATCTGTAGTATAAACTCTTTTACCGTCCTTATCCACGTAAGATCCCGTTTGAATCCTTCCATTGATAATTACTCTTCTTCCTTTTCCAGTGAATTTTACAACATTTTCAGCCAACTTGCCCCAACAAACGATATTTATAAAATCCGCTGTCGGTTGATTCTTTGATTCCATTTCCATCTTCATTTCTTTAGATAGTTGTTTGTCTACGGCGATTGAAAATCTCGCTACAGCTCTGTTAGCTCCAGTTTGTAGATATCTCAATTCCGGATCTCTTGTCAATCTTCCCATCAATATTACGGTATTCATAAATCCTCCTATTAGGACTCTTTACTAACTACTAAGTATCTGATGATTTGGTCTGCTATTTGAGCTCTTCTTTGAACCTCTTTAATTATTGAAGGATCTGATTCAAAATTAACCAGGTAATAATGACCTTCTTTAATGTAGTTGATTTCGTAAGCTAATTTTTTTTGACCCCAATCTTCAACTTCTCCAACTTTACCGTTAGAATTAATAGTTTCAAATAATCTGTCAAGCACGTTTTTTCTTAATTCTTCTTCTAAATTAGGCTTGAAAACCACAATCATTTCATAGTTTCTCATATTTTCACCTCCCTTTGGATTTAACTCTGCTTTTTAACAGAGTAGAGATTTACCAAGAAAGTATATCAGAGATAACCTTTAAATGCAATAGCAAGCGTAGTAAATATCCTTTTTTATTTAATTATATTTTGTTTTTTATCTTAAAAACTTTCAACATTATTACTTTTTGTTAATTTTTATTTTTCTTCATACTTTCTTACTTGATACTCTCAAATATATTATACCCTTCCGATTTAAAATATAAGTAATTATTGATAAAATACTTTATGTAAATTATATTCCGACAAAAGTAAAGGAGGAAAAATGAAAGATTATTTATTAATAGAAAAAAAATATTTGGAAGACGAGCAATCCGACGCACTTGTCTTTGAACATAAAATTACAAAGGCAAAAATCTTTATAATGAAAAACGATGACAATAATAAAGTTTTCGGTATAGGATTCAGAACCCCGCCGACCGACTCAACAGGTGTATGTCACATATTGGAGCATTCGGTGTTAAACGGCTCTAAAAAGTATAAAACCAAAGAACCTTTCATGGATATGATAAAAGGTTCTCTTCAAACATTTTTAAATGCAATGACATATCCCGACAAGACTATTTACCCGATAGCAAGCCGAAATCAAAAAGATTTTGAAAATCTTATGGATGTATACTTGGATGCGGTTTTTAATCCTCGAGTTAAAGACGAAGAAAAAATCTTTCTTCAAGAAGGGTGGAGATTTCATTTAAATGAAAGTGAAGAGCTGGAATACAAGGGTGTAGTATACAATGAAATGAAAGGTGCCATGAGCTCTCCGGAAGATCAGGTATTTGAAAATATAAATAAATATCTGTTCCCTGACACAGTTTATTCCTTAAACTCAGGAGGAGACCCTTACGAAATCCCTAATCTTAAATACTCTGATTTTATAGAATTTTATGAAAATTATTATCATCCATCAAATTCCTATATATTCCTATATGGAGATTTGAATCATGAAGAATATTTAAACTATATTCACAACCAATATCTTTCAAAATATGAATACAGAAATGTGAATTCTCAAATATCCGAACAAAAAAGATTTTTGAAAAAAAGAGAAGATGAGTGTTGTTTTAATACATTATCGGAACCTTCCGACAATTCTTCATATATATCATATTCTTTGATTCTCGGTAAAAATACGGATTCTTTTGATAGACTTATGGCAAATTTGGTTAGTTATGTTTTGATAAATAACGAAAGTTCTCCGTTGAGAAAAAAATTGTTGGAATTGGATATAATGGAAGACATAATCAACGCTTCTTCAAGTAACTTGGAAACCAGTTTTTCAATTGTGGCAAAAAATATTGATGTAAAAAATAAATCCTTATTTGTTGACACCGTTGAAAATTCATTTTTAGATATCGTTGAAAACGGAATCGACAAAAACTTGGTAAAATCGGTGTTAAATGAGATAAAATTCTACAACAAGGAAAAGGGAAATTTCGCGACTAAGGGAATTATATATATGATAAGCTCCTTTGATACTTGGTTATACGATAAATCACCTATTCAAGCGCTTGAAATGTCCGATACGATAAAATATATTGAAGAAAATCTTGATAAAGGTATTTTTGAAAAATATGTCAGAGAAAACATTGTTGAAAATAATCACAAATCAATTGTAATTCACAGGGCGAAACTTGGTATGAATCAATATAAAGATAAGGAAATTAAGAGGTTTCTTGAAGACAAGTGGAAAAATATGTCTCCTTCCGAAAGAAACAACTTAAAACGCAAGAATAAAGAAATGAGTGATTTCCAAAATCGTAAAGATACCACCGAAGAAAAAGAAACCATACCTATGCTTCAAATAAGTGATGTCAATAGTAATATTAAGCCTATAGACAGAGAAGTGTTCAAAAAAGAAAATTATACTTTGATAAAGCACAATCTTCCGACATCGGGGATAGACTATTTAACATTGGTATTTGACGCTTCTCAAATAAAACCTGAAGAGCTGCCTTACTTATCACTTCTTGGTCAAATTCTGGGTTTGGTCGACACTGAAAAATATAATTATTCAGATTTAAATACAAAAATATATCTTGAAACCGGTGGTATTTCCTTCAGCCCCATACAATATGTAAAATACAAATCAAATGATGTTTATAGTACTTTTACGGTTAAAACAAAATTTTTCTCTGAAAATTTCAACAATGCCCTTGAAATCCTGAAAGAAGTTATTTTTAGCTCCAAATTCAATAATGAAAAAAGACTAAAAGAGCTGATTCAAATGACATCTTCCAGACTTGACATGTCTCTTTTTGACAGCGGACATGTAATTATGATGAATAGAGCTTTATCTAACCATATAAAATTCTATAAATACAACGAACTTGTTAATGGAATCGATTATCAATTATTTATACGAGATCTGTTAAAGACAAATATAGATGAAGTTTGCCACAATTTAGAAAAAATATACTCCAAAGTATTTAATTCAAACAATCTGATCATCGACATAGCCTCCGATTTCACCAACGGAAATGAGCTTATCACGAATATTGGCGACTTAGTTCTAGAATTAAAAAATGAAAATTTGACCGTAGCCGAATTTCCTTTCACGGAAAAGAGAATAAGAGAGGCTTTCTCCAGCTCTGCAGATGTTCAATATATCGCTCTAGGAAACAAATTAAACCAGTATGACAGTAAGATGATAGTACTTAACAATCTGATTTCAAATACCCAACTTTATAATGAAATCAGAGCAAAAGGAGGAGCATATGGCGCAGGTTTAAGTACAAGCTCATTAAATAATTTTTCAACTTTCTCCTATCGAGATCCGAACCTTAAAAGAACCTTATCGATATATGAAGAAATTCCGAATTATTTAACCTCTCTTGAAATGCCGGAAAAAGATTTATTGCCGTTTATAATCGGTGCGGTTGGAAGATTCGATCCACCAATGACCGAGAAGGCAAAGGCAGGCTTTGATTTGAATATGTATATCATAGGAAAAACTTATTCGGATTTAAATGAAGAAATTAATAATGCCCTATCGGTAAATATGGAAGATTTGAAAACATTTTCAAACACTTTGGATGATATGGTTTCAAACTCAAGCTTGGCAGTTTTAGGAAATAAAAGTACCATCGAAGAAAATCGAGCTTTGTTTGATATAGTTATAGATGTCTAACTTTAGCCGAAAAGTCTTGGCGACTTAAAAAATCGCTAAGACTTTTTTATTTTCAAAATTTAATTTTAATTATATTTTGATTATTTCCCGATACATGTTAAAATGAAATCAGGAAAAGGTATTCCTAAAAATAGTAAAGGAGGATTATATGACATTATTTATTGTTGGAGTTGTTATTATCATCATCGGTTATTTGACTTATGCAAAAGTAGTGGAAAAAATTTTTGAAATCGATGTTAACAGAAAAACTTGTGCCTATACCAAAGAAGACGGTGTAGACTATGTACCGATGAAGCCTTGGAAAATTTTCTTAATTCAGTTATTGAACATTGCAGGTTTAGGACCTATATTCGGAGCCGTTATGGGTGCACAATTCGGTCCGATGGCATTTGTTTGGATTGCATTCGGAACTGTTTTGGCGGGAGGCGTTCATGACTATTTCTCAGGTATGATGAGTTTGAGAAATGACGGAAAATCCGTTTCTGAAATTACTGGTGAATATTTAGGAAATAGTGCCAGAGTATTCATGAGAGTGGTTTCAGTAATATTATTGATTCTTACAGGAACAGTATTCATGCAAGGTCCTGCTAAGATAATTTCCGGTTTGTTCAATCAAGGAAGTTTCTTTACCAATGTAAACTTTTGGTTAGTTATAATATTTGTTTATTATTTCCTTTCAACCATACTTCCTGTTGACAAAATTATAGGACCTATATATCCGATATTCGGAGCGGCTCTTATAATCATGGCTGTAGGAGTTGGTGGAAGTATTTTATTAGGCGATTATTCATTACCTGAATTCACGGTTAAGTCAATGCATCCAAAAGGAACTCCTATTTGGGCTGTAGTATTTACAACAATTGCCTGTGGTGCCATTTCCGGTTTTCACTCAACACAATCTCCTATAATGGCGCGTACTCTTCCAAATGAAAGATACGGAAGATCAGTATTCTACGGAGCTATGGCCGCTGAAGGTGTAATTGCAATGATTTGGGCGACTGCCGCTATGTCATTTTACGGAACAGGTGCCGAAGGCGTAAACGCTTTAACAGCAAGACTTGGTGAAGTTCAAGCTGCCGGAGTTGTAAAACAAATATCTACAACGCTTTTGGGACCGATAGGCGGATTACTTGCAATTTTTGGTGTAGTTGCCGCTCCTATAACATCCGGAGATACGGCTTTCAGATCTGTAAGATTAACTATTGCCGACGCCATCAATTACAATCAAAAACCTAATTTAAACAGATTGATTATCGCCGTTCCTCTATTTGTAGTAGCATTTTTATTGACCAGAATAGATTTCCAAATAATTTGGAGATATTTCGCATTTACAAATCAAATGTTGGCTACAATTGTTCTTTGGGTTGCTTCAGCCTACCTTGCAAAATATAAAAAAACACATTGGATTACTACATTGCCGGCAATATTTATGAATTTTGTAATATTTACCTATATTCTACAAGCCGGTGAAGGTTTCGGACTTGCCACAAATATCGCATATCCTTTAGGAGCCGGTTTGGCAATCGCAGTGGCTGTTCTAATGTTAATAAAGGTTGAAAAAATTAAAAAGAATGCTTAATCTTTTGGTAAAATACAACTGATATATTGATTTTATGGAATGCCTATAAATCTTTTTATAAAATTTTAAGGGGCTGTATCGGAATTATAATTCCGATACGCCCCCTTATATTAATTATTTATTATTTTAAAAATCTTATTTATTCACTTGAATATAATACTCTGTCAATCTTTCATAAATTAGTAGCTTACATTAAATCCCTGCTCTTTAATTATTTCAAAAAGCTCGGATCTGTGTAACATTTGTGCCGAATTCTTTTTTGCGACCTGTGTTGTAAAAGGATCCAAACTTTGGTTCGGATTTCTCAAATCATAATACCTGCTCATCTCTTCATCATATGATTTAAGTTCTTCCAAATAATTATCTTTCACTTCATATCTGTCTGTAAAAACCTTGCTTTTTATGCTCATTCTAGGCTTTAATTCAGGATTTTGATTCGGATACCCCAGTCCAAGACCTACCACAGGAAATGTATTTTTAGGCAATTCTAAAATTTCTATAATCTTTCTTGCATCATTTAATATACTTCCATAATAAACTATTCCAAGTCCCATTGATTCTGCCGCAATTGTCACATTTTGCGCCATCAGACAGGCATCCGTAAACCCTTGAAAAAATCTGTCCGTGTCATTTGCAAAATTTTCCTTTTGTCCCTGTTCTTCAACTATTCTATAGTTTCTGTAATTATCGACTATAAATATAAGAAGTTCCGGTGATTCCATAACATACTTCTGTCCTGCGACTTCGCTGATCTTTTCTCTTTTTTTAGAATCCTTAACTCTTATGATTGAAGCATTCTGCATACCGTTTGAAGTCGATGTCCTGTTTGCCGCTTCAAAAAGTGTTTCCATCAGTTTCTCTTCGATCGGTGTTTCTTTCCATGCCCTTATGCTTTTGTGATTAAGTATTAATTCAACAGTCATTTTTTCTCCTTATTTTGTTCCGAATAACCTATCTCCTGCATCTCCTAATCCCGGAAGAATGTATGCGTGATCATTTAACTCTCTATCAAGAGAAGCGATGTAAATATCAACATCCGGATGAATGTCTTGAACTGCTTTAAGGCCTTCCGGAGCTCCGATGATATTTATCAGTCTTATTTTTTTACATCCTCTTTGTTTTAAAGAATTAATCGCATCTATTGCTGAACCTCCTGTAGCAAGCATAGGATCAAGTACTAAAATGTCCCTTTCACTTACATCTGTCGGCAACTTAACATAATACTCTACAGGTTTTAAAGTTTCAGGATCTCTGTAAAGACCTATATGTCCAACTTTTGCAGACGGTAAAATACTCAACATACCATCAACCATTCCCAAGCCCGCTCTTAAAATCGGAACCAATCCCAGTTTTTTACCTGACAACTTATATCCTACGGTTTTTTCTAAAGGCGTTTCAACTTCATATTCCTCAAGTTGTAAATCTCTGGTAACCTCATAACACATAAGTTGAGAAATTTCGGAAACAATTTTCCTAAATTCATTAGTTCCTGTATTTACATCCCTTAAAATACTAACTTTGTGTTTGATTAATGGGTGGTCTAAAACCGTTACTTTGCTCATTTCTTCCTCCTAGTTTTCTAATTTGTCTATTCTGTTTTGATGTCTTCCGCCTTCAAACTCGGCCTTTAGGTAAATATCCACTATTTCTTTAGCTAACTCTTCACCTATAACTCTCGCCCCAAGGCAAAGCACATTTGAGTCATTGTGGTTCCTGGTTAATCTTGCACTGTACGGCTCCGAACAAAGAGATGCTCTTATACCTTTTACTTTATTACAAGCAATGCTCATACCTATTCCGGTTCCACAAATTGCTATTCCTAAGTCAACCTCTTTGCTAATAATTATATCACACATTTTATGTGCATAATCCGGATAGTCTACCGATTCTTTTACATTTGGTCCGACATCAACAATCTCATATCCCTTTTTCTCCAAATGCTCAATCAGTATAGATTTCAATTCAATTCCCGCATGATCCGATGTAAAAGCTACTCTCATCAATTTCCTCCTAAATATTTGATATTTCCCGATGCCGATTTTTTCAGTCTGTTCATTATGCTCAGGCCGTAGCCCTCACTTTCAACTCCATGAACTACAATCAAATCGACTTTTCTATTATCTAAATCTCTAAAAGATTTAAAAATCCTTCTTCCCATTTCCGACAAATCACAACAACTTCCCATGTATATAGTATCCCTGACTTTAAACTCCCCATCTTCATCAAAGACCATCAAACCGATTTTTTTATCTGTTTTTTCCTTTATAATTTTAGTAACTTCTTTTCTGAAATTATCCTCATCTCCTATCAAAATCAACACATCCGCATCCGGTGCATAATGTTTATACTTTTGACCCGGAGATTTAGGAATCTCGCCGTCTTTTTTCAATGATAATTCCAAATCTACACGATTCCAGTATTTTTCCAAATCTTCCTTGGTGTAAAATCCCGGTCTTAGTATGGTAGGTGTATCCGATGTTAAATCCAACACGGTGGACTCTATCCCTATATTACATTCTCCTCCATCTATTATAGCCTCAATTTTTCCGTTCATGTCCTCCAAAGTGTCTTTAACATTAGTCGGAGAAGGCTTTGATGATGTGTTTGCAGAAGGAGCCGCCAAAGGCGTTTCACATATTTCAATGAATTTTCTGGTAATTTCATTTTGTGGAATCCTTATTGCTACGGTATCCAATCCGGCAGACACCTCAATCGGAACTATGTCTTTCTTTTTCAAAACTACTGTTAGAGGTCCCGGCCAAAGTTTCTCAAGTATCTTTATATCTTCTTCTCTTATATCCTTTGCCAATCTGTAAATATCCTCAATTTTTCCTACATGCAGAATCAAAGGATTATCCATGGGTCTGTTTTTTACTTCAAATATCCTCCTTATCGCTGTAGGATTCAGTCCGTCTGCGGCTAGTCCGTATACCGTTTCTGTTGGAATCGCTACCAATCCTCCCGTTTTTATATATTTCGACGCCTCACTAAGTACATCCAAATCTATACAATCTTCTTTAAAATCAAAAACTTCGGTCTTCATCTTTCCCCCAAATATCTATACTTTCAAATCTTTTCATTTTGAGTTCTTTATACATTCACCCTGTCTGCAATTTCCTACTCGGCAATTTTGAGATATAAAATGATCTTCTTCTAAACAATAACAAGGATCTACATGTAGTGAAATCTCTATGTCCAATTCATCTTTAATTCTGATTTCCAAATCATCTATTACTTCATGAACGGAGTAAGCGTCTATATTCACCGGCATTTCAACATCCGCTTTTCCAAACAGATTGCCATTGCCATAATCATGCACCTTTATATCATGTACTCCCCTTACAAACTTTCCTGACAGAATGATTTTTCTGATTTCTTCAATTGTTTTAGGCTCTACATCTTTACCCAACAAAATATCTCCCATATCTTTGAACACCTCAATTCCGGACTTAATTACCAAAATTGATATCAATAAACCGGCAAATCCGTCAATGTTAATTCCAAATATTCCATAAGTAAATACAGACAAAACGACTACCAATGTTGCCAACACATCATTTCCGGAATCAATAGCCGCAGCTCTGTTCATAGGAGATTTTATCATTTTATCCGTTTTCAAATTGTATAAATACATATACACTTTGAGAAAAATTGATATTATCAATATTATGAAAAGTACAGTATTAAATTTTATCTCCTCTGGCTTTATAATGGCTTGAATTGAAGATTTAAATAATTGAATTCCGAGAATAAATACAGAAATACCTACCGATAATGTAGCGATATACTCACTTCTTCCATGCCCGAACGGATGATCTTCATCGGCGGGCTTGGATGAAATTATAGAACCGAATATTGTAATAATACTTGTCATCGTATCAGATAAATTGTTAAAAGAGTCCCCTATTATCGAAATCGAATTCATCATTATTCCAATGACAATTTTAAATAAAAACAATATAAAATTGATTACCAATCCCATATAACCTGTAAGTAATATTACTTTTTCTCTATTGCTCTTATGCTTATAGTCACCTTTAATATAAAATTTAAGTAAAAATCTAAACATATCTATCCTCTATAATATCCTTCGTCTTAAAAATATATAAGCAATATAAAATAATCAGTATGTTTGATAGTAGCATAGCTATCCATATACCAATTCTTCCAATATCGGTAAAGTTTTTAAATAATAAAATTAAAGGAATTCTTATTACCCATAATCTTCCCGTAGACATATGCATGGAATATTTCATTTTACCCGTGCCTTGGAATAAAGATTGATAGACATTGAACAATCCTATCAAAGGAACCATAAAGATATCTATTTTTAAGTACTCCAATGCTATATCAAAAATCTCCCCGTTCTTGCTTATATCTATAAAGATTGAAAGAATTTGATTGCTGAATAAAAACAATAAAAGCATTCCGGATAATGATGTTATCCATGTTATGATTTTAGCATCCTTTATAGCTTCTTTAACTCTGTTAAAATCCCTAGCACCCAGGTTTTGACCGATTATGGATGTCATAGCCGCGCCAACTCCCATTGAAATTTGCATAAAAAATTCCGTTATCCTATTTACCACGGAAAAAGCCGCAACGACATTTTCACCATAAGATATAATAAAAGCATTCAATACAGTGAATCCCAAAGCCGCAGAGGATCTTCCAACCGCTGTAGGAAATGCCATTCTTGCTATATTATTTACAATTTTTCTTTTATATATGAAATCTCTAAGCGAAATATCCAAATAAGTTTTATCCTTATAAGTTTTAAACACGCCTATGAATAAAGCTATTAATTTTGCCAGCAATGTAGCAAATGCCGCACCGAAAACTCCCCAACCGAAACCTTTAACTCCCACAAAAGGTATTGTCGTAAAAATAAAAATCGGATCCAGTATAATATTCAATAATCCTGAAACAATTCCCATTATCGTAGTTTCCTTTGTTCTGCCCTGAGCATTTAAAATAGCTTGAAATGAAAAATATAATGTATCTATTACAAATCCAATCGCATGAACTTTAAGATAAATAACCGACAGTTCATACAGTTCTCCTCTTGCCCCCATATAATTTACAATTGTTGGACTTACGATATATCCCAATATTGAAAAAAATACTCCTACAAATGATGACATTATAATGAGGTGCTTTGCATAATCCGAGGCTCTTTCTCTATCTTTTGCTCCAATTGCTCTGGAAATCAAAGAGGTTCCCGCAATTGAAATCCCTATGGCTACAGATACAAATAAAAATATAATCGGCCAAGTAAAACTCGTTGCGGTAAATTGCTTTGCCGATAATTGTGCCAGCCACACGCCGTCAGCCAAACTGTAAAGTGTTGCGACAATGTTGCTAAGAACAAGAGGATACGATAGCTTTAATAAAAGTCCCATCATGGGAGCCTTTAATATGTAATCTTTATCCTTCATAACTTCCTCTTTTTAAAATTAATTTTCAATTTTTTATTATACCAAAAATTTTAGTTTTAATCTTATTAGTTAATTATTTCTCACATAAAAACTCTAATTGATTTCTCAATTAGAGTTCACAACCTTCTAAAGAACAACCTTCAATCTTTTTATTTTTTCTCACATAAATATTTTCTCCGTGTTCTTCAATTATTATTTCATTATTCTGGGACATATCATTTAAAATTTCATGTAATCTTGGATATTCTATCTCAAAAATTTCAGCCAATTCATAAATAGCTATACCGTAATATCTATTAATAACATCCATCATTTTTGATATTTCGATTCCCTTGTCTTCTATCTCTCCATCAGTTAAGCCCTTAATCAAAGCCTTCATTGTTTGATAATAAGTAAAACCCCTTACTACCACTTCTTCTCCCTTATACCTGAAAAGATACGAAGGATATGATGTAATTTTATGTTTTTTAGCCAGTTCTATATCTTCTAAAAACGCTTTTTCAGCTTTACCTCCGGTCACATCCTCTATATATTGGTCCAAATCCAATCCCACCTCAACTACAGTTGAAAGTATTGAAGAATTTCTTACCGCCTTTTTTCCTTCCAAGAAAATTTGCTCTCTGAACCTTCTCAATAATCTATTTGCTTTTTCTAAATCTTGAAACTCTGCTGCTTTATAAGAAATGCAAAGCGGCCAAGTGGAATTGCTCTTATTGTCAAATAAACTGAAATCATAAGGATTTACGGGCATCTTATGCTTAATAGCCTGTTCTTCCCATTTAGACGCAATTCCATCGTTGTATTCCATATATCCTTCTTCTGTAATATCCGGAACTTCCTTTCTCACATCTTCAATCATTCCCACCATAATATATCTGATTTGAACACCAAATCTACTTTCCAATTTTCTTAATATGGGCTCTGATCCCCAACACCAAGGACATAATGGATCTGAAAATTCATAAATTATCAACTTATCTTGCATAACAGCTCCTTTAAATCATCAATTGTATCAACCAAATAATCAGGATTACATTTTGAAACAACCTCTCTGTCTCTATAACCCCAAGTTACCCCTATTGTGTTTACTCCCGCATTTTTCCCGGTCGCTATATCAACTTCGCTGTCTCCGATAAAATATACATCCTTTTTTGAAACTCCGTATTTCTTGATCAATTCAAAAACAACATCGGGATTCGGTTTGTTGGCCACGCCTTCTTTTTGACCCTGTATAAAAGAAAATATCCTTTTATCAAAAAAATCTTTCATTAACGGTTGCAATACCAAATCGGGTTTGTTGGAATATGCTACCAATATATTACTTTGAACTGAATCAAGTAATTCTAAAACCTTGGGATAATGTTCTGTCAGATATGAAGCATTCGAGTAATACATCTTGTGGTATCTTTCGATGACATTGTCCACAATCTTTTCGTCTTCCACTCCCAATTCTTTCAATACCCCCTCTATCAATACTCTTGAACCGTTTCCTAAATTTCTTCTTACGGACTCAAGTTCAAGACCTTGATAACCTTGTTCAAGAATTGCTCTATTTAGGTAATACCCAATAGATTCCAAAGTATATAAAATAGTTCCGTCTACATCAAATATCAGTAATTTCATTTTCTCTCCCAAATTCATAAATTCCTATTGCCGTCGCTATCGGTAAGTTAAAGCTGTCTATTTCAACACTTTGAGGGATGAAAACCTTCCTTCCGAAATCAGAAAAATATTCCGGTAATCCCGCCCCTTCATTTCCCATGACTATACTGTAAGGAATCTTTTTTTTCATATTATAAATACTATCTTCTTCATTTTTCGACAACATAAACAAATAGATATTATTTTTGAAGTCCTTAATATAAGACTCTATATTCTCATAAAAAGAAAATCTTATTCTAAAAATAGCTCCCATAGACGCTCTGATAACTTTAGGATTGAAAATGTCACATGAATTTCCTATTATTGCCAAATCTTTCATTCCGAATCCTATCATAGTTCTTATGATAGTTCCTAAATTTCCCATATCGGAAACTTCATTAAGTACAATATGATTATTGGGAACAATTTTTTTTTGAAACTTGTCAAATATTGCAACTACATATACATTTCCTTTTGGAGATAACTTTTCTATTAATTTTTTATTAATTTCATATCTTATACTTAGAGAATCCAGTTTTTCAATCATTTCACGCTTGTGTTCAAATTCATCCGAAATATAAACCTTTTTTATTATTTCCGGCATTGTATTGATTAATTCCCAAGTCGGAAACGCCCCTAGTGTATATGAATATGATAATTTTTTGCTATATTTTTGTATTTTTTCCATATCTTCACCTTTTAATTATTCTATACTGTATAAAATCTTTAGTCAATTATCGTATTTTACATGAATTAATATTCATTACTTTTTTATCTCTCCCCTTAAACTGTTCAAAGAAATTAGCGAAATAATAAATAAAAGTGTATAATAGAAAAAAATCTAATCGGAGGATATATGTTACACGCTGAAAGAAATTTAACTTTGTTGATGGATTTTTATGAATTGACAATGGCTAACGGTTACTTGGAAAATGGAAAAAAAGATGTAATAGGTTATTATGACCTATATTTTAGAAGATCGCCTGATAATGCGAGCTTTTCAATTAGTACAGGTCTTAATACAGCTATAGAATATCTAGAAAATTTACATTTTTCAAATGATGAAATTGATTTTTTAAAACAAAAGAATATTTTTTCTGATGAATTTTTAATATATTTAGAAAACTTTAAATTTGAATGTGATGTTTGGGCAATTCCTGAAGGTTCCATAGTATTTCCAAATGAACCTCTTGTAACCGTAAGAGGTCCTTTGATTCAGGCTCAATTGCTTGAAACCATGCTTTTATTGACCATAAACCACCAGTCTATGATCGCATCGAAAGCAAATCGTATTGTGCGTGCTGCCGAAGGTAGAACCGTAATGGAGTTCGGTTCAAGAAGAGCTCAAGGTCCCGATGCCGCAAATTTAGGTGCAAGGGCGGCTTATATTGCGGGAGTAAACGGAACTGCAAACACCATGGCGGACTTTTTATATAAAACACCAGCACTAGGCACTATGGCTCACTCATGGGTACAATCTTTCGAAACTGAATATGAAGCTTTTGAAGCATATGCAAAGATATATCCAAATAACTGCGTCCTTTTAATAGATACTTATGACACTTTAAATTCCGGAATTATCAACGCAATTAAATGTTTTGATAATGTATTAAAACCTCTTGGGATAAGGCCGAAAGGTGTCAGATTGGATTCCGGAGATATTGCATACTTATCTAAAAAAACAAGATCCATCCTTGATGAAGCGGGATACAATGACTGTGATATAGTAGCTTCCAACAGTTTAGACGAGTACAAAATAAGAGATGTTCTTTTACAAGGTGCGAAGTTGGACAGTTTCGGAGTTGGTGAAAATCTTATTACTTCAAAATCATCGCCTGTTTTTGGCGGAGTTTATAAACTGGTAGCGGTAGAAGAAAACGGTAAAATGACTCCGAAAATTAAAATATCCGAAAATATTGAAAAAATAACTACTCCGGGTTTCAAGCAAATTTATAGAATATACGACAAAGAAACCAATAAAGCTAAAGCGGATTTAATAACTTTAAGAGATGAACAGTTAAACGAAAATGAGCCACTTACTATTTTTCACCCTTTGTACACTTGGAAGAGAAAAACTATTTATAATTACTATGCAAAACCTCTTCTTGTTCAAATATACGACAAGGGAAATCTCATATATAAAATCCCTACTATGGAAGAGTCACGAGCTCACTGTTTGGCTGAAATCGATACTTTATGGGAAGAGTATAAGCGTCTTGATCAACCTCAATTATATAAGGTTGACTTATCTCAAAAACTTTGGGATTTGAAGAATGACTTGTTGAATAACGCAAAGAAAAATATTATTTAAAGCAGAACACCTGTTTTAAAATATAAAATCCTCAATTTCTCCGTCAATTCGTCAGAGATTTTGAGGATTTTTTAATTTTACTTTTCCACTACTTGTGCCGCAGTAACAATTGCAGTTTTATAAACTTCTTCAGCATTACATCCTCTTGAAAGATCGTTTACCGGCTTGTTAAGGCCTTGTAAAATCGGTCCTATCGCCTCATATCCTCCAAGTCTTTGAGCTATCTTGTATCCGATATTTCCCGATTGCAACTCCGGAAAAACAAATACCGTAGCATTTCCCGCTACCTTTGATCCCGGAAATTTCAACTGCCCAACTTCAGGTGCAATAGCGGCGTCAAATTGCATTTCACCGTCTATTGGAAGATCCAATCCCTGTTCTTCAACTAATTTTTTTGCAAGTTTAGTGGCATTGGATGCTTTCTCCTGTTCGGGAGAACTTGCAGATCCGTTTGTTGAAAATGACAGCATCGCAACTCTCGGTTCTATTCCGAATATTTTTGCTGTTTCAGCACTTACAACCGCAATTTCCGCCATTTCTTTATCAGTTATGTCTATATTAATCGCCACATCTGCAAATAAGAATTTTTCTCCGCCTTTACCAAGCATAATCATAGCTCCCGAAGTTTTTGATACCCCCGGTCTTGTTTTTATTATTTGCAATGCAGGTCTTACGGTTTCTCCGGTAGAATGACATGCTCCTGAAACCATTCCGTCAGCATATCCCTCCTGAACCAACATTGTACCAAAGTAATTTGAATCCTTAATAATTTCTAAAGCCTGTTCTCTTGTAGCCTTGCCCTTTCTCAATTCTACAAATTTATCAACCAAAACTTCAAATCTTTCATCCTCTACAGGATTGAAAATTTCAACACCTGTCAAGTCAACCCCATTCTCCTTGGCAATTTGAAGAATTTTATCCTTATCACCCAATAATATAGGTTTTACAATCCCTTCTTTGTGTAATTTCTCTGTTGCAAAAATAATTCTCTTGTCATCTCCTTCAGGAAATACAATTGTTCTATTTTTTCCTACAATACCAGCCTTTAATTCGTTAATTACATTTACTCCCATATTTTCTCCTTCTATTGTTTTATTACCATTGACAATGTCTTGTATTCTTCCGGAGATAATTCAGTTTCGGACTTACCCGCCTTTATCGGCTTTGCATAAGTGTATGAGCTATCTCTTCCGTTTAGACTTGTCAAGATTATACCGTTCAAAAATCTATCTAATAATACAATACTGAATGATAAATCTCCCGTTTGATTGTCAAAAGCATTGTACTTATGAATTGCTACATTTTGCAAAGATAATGCAACTTTATCGTTTATCGCCTTAGTTTCTCGTTGTAATAATGCATTCATATCTTCAATATTTGACAATATCGTTTCTTTTATACCCCTAATATCAACTTCAAGTCGTTCTTCGATTTTCTTATGTCCGACCGACATATTTTTATTGATATCCGAAATCTCATTGGTAAATTTAATGTCCAAGTTATTATACATTTTAGTAAACTTATTATCAAAATTTTTGTTGCTATCATTTAATTTTGATGATAGCAAGTCCATATTATTCTTAATAATGTTTGTATTTTTATTCATCTCGTCGAATAAGTCTTTATTCCTACCCTGAATTTCTTTTTCAACTCTCGTAAATTCATTACTCATTCTCTTCCCTAATTTATTGTCCAGAGAACTTACCTCATTTGCAATCTTTTTATTAATGTTCTCTTGGTCACTTTTATAATTAGATGATATTTCCAAATAATTTTCTTCTAAAAACTTCAGTTTTCTCATGGAGAAATCAATATCTTTAGAATGGGCCTTTAACAGCTCTTCCAAATTTAATTCTCCCCTGCCTCTCAGTAACAAATCATATCTTTTTCTAAGTCTGCGAAGCTTTTTATTCATATCGCTCACTTTATATACTGAAAAAGCGGTTATTAGTGCAATGACTATGAGATATACCGTTTCCCACTTCATAATTATTCATCCTCAATTCTGTATTTTTTAAGAAATTCTTCGATATGTTCATCATCAAAAAACTCAATATTTACCTTCCACGAATTCTTAGTCTTATTTATTTTTATTTTTGCACCTAAGGCCTCCATAAGTTTGGTCTCCAAGTCTTTGATATAGATATCTTTCACTTTTGATCTTGAAGAAGATTTTTTAGATTTTTTTTCAACTTCATTTACTGTAATTTCCTTATTTATAAGCATATGAAGGTATTTATGTCTCATATCTAAGTCTTCTATTGTCAATAAGGCTCTTCCTTGACTGGATGTTATATTTCCTTTTTCAAGTTCGGAAATCGTCTCATCATCCAATGTAAGCAATCTTACAATATTAGCTATATAGGTCCTGGACTTTCCGATAACATCGCTCAACTCATTTTGAGTTAATGAATAATCTTGCATAATACTCTTATATGCCTGAGCTTCCTCATAAGGATTTAAATCTTCCCTTTGAATATTTTCTATCATTGATATCATATCCTTATCTTTATCGGTCAAATCCTTTACTATGGCAGGTACATATTCCAGATTTGCTATTTTTGCAGCCCTATATCTTCTTTCTCCGGCAATTATTTCATAACCGTCTTTTTTCTTAAACAAAACTATGGGCTGAATAATTCCATACCTTTTAATAGAATCCGCCAAATTATTTAATGACTCCGCGTCAAAATTTTTTCTCGGATTATTAGTGTTTGTAATTATTTCTGAAATAGCTATATTTTCAATTGTTTCTTTATTTTTATCTATAGATTCTAATTCTTCCTTGGGTATAAGTGCTGAAAGTCCTTTACCCAATCCTTTTCTTTTCACCATAACTACCTACTTATTTTGTTTTAATACTTCATTTGCAAGCTTTATATAAGCCAATGCACCTTTAGACTTTTCGTCATAATCAATTACAGACATTCCATGTGATGGGGCTTCCGCCAATCTTATATTTCTTGGTATTATTGTCCTGAATACCTTGTCTTTAAAATATTTTTTTACTTCTTCCACAACATCAAGAGAAAGATTGTTTCTACCATCAAACATTGATATTACTACCCCTTCAATCTCCAATTTAGAGTTTAATGACTGTCTGACCAATTCTATTGTATGAACCAATTGCGACACTCCTTCCAAAGCATAATATTCTGACTGGATCGGTATCAACACTGAATTTGATGCAACCAATGCATTTATGCTTAGTAATCCTAATGATGGGGGACAATCCACTAAAATGAAATCATACTCTTTTTTATTTTTAAGATATTCACTAAGTAAATATTCTCTTTTTTTCTCTGAAACTGCTTCTATTTCAAACCCGGACAAATCACTGTTAGATGGTATAATATGAACATTTTTTGAAGATGTTTCCATAGGAATCACTTCTTGATTGCTCATTAAAGCATCATATATGGTAAAATCCAAATCATTCTTATCTATTCCAAATCCTGAAGATGTATTTCCCTGCGGATCTAAATCAATAACCAGGATTTTCTTATTTTTTTTTCCTAAGGCGCTGGCAAGATTAACTGTTGTGGTTGTTTTGCCAACTCCACCTTTTTGGTTAAAAATACTTATTATTTTCATTTTGCACCTCGCATTATATTATAACATAAAATGCCTGATTATCTTAAAAAGTTTCATATGAAACTTTAAAAAATTTTATATCCAATGTTTCATATGAAACTTTTCTTTATTACAGTAATTGTTTCATATGAAACAAAAAAGCGTCAAATGACGCTTATGTTAGTGGTTTGTTCTTCGGTTTTCCTTGACCTCTCGGATATTTATGTGGGGTAGGCTCAACTTTTTCGACTATAATTAAAGTTCTTGATCCATATCCTTCCGGAAGTTCATACTCAATAACTTCTTTAAGCTTGCCTCCTAAAATTTTAATTGCAGGCTTCGCTAATTTTAACTCTTCCTTATAATTAGGACCTTTCATGGCTATAAAATATCCGCCTACAGCTACATATGGCATAGAATACTCTAAAAGAGTCCTTAACTCGGCAACCGCTCTTGAGATGGCAATATTGTAGCACTCTCTGAAATCTTCTTTTCTTGACAGCTCTTCAGCTCTTGCATGAACGGCATATATATTATCCAGTTCTAAAACTGAAATTACTTCTTCCAAGAATTTGATTCTTTTATTGAGGCTGTCGAGTAATGTAACGGATAATAGGGGATAGTGCAATTTTAAAGGTACTCCCGGAAACCCTCCTCCCGTACCGATATCAATAATTCTATCCTTCGGTCTAATATATCCAAACTTGGCAACCAATAACGAATCCAGAAAGTGTTTAATATAAACCTCTTTTTTTTCAGTTATATTGGTAATATCAATTTTACTGTTCCACTCATCTATCAGAGAATAATACTTGTCTAAACTTTCTATTTCATAATCATTTAATTCAATTGCTTCTAAATATTGTCTACTCATCTTTCAACCTTCTCAATGTTTCTAAATGAATTAATATTACATTTATATCCGCAGGACTGACTCCTGAAATTCTGGAAGCCTGTCCGACAGAATTCGGTCTGATAGCATTAAGCTTTTGTGCGGCCTCATTTTTAAGTCCTTTGATAACTGAAAAATCTTCTATTTTATCCAGTTTTTTATTTTCAAGCTTCTTAAACTGAGCTATTTGCATTTCTTGTTTAGCAATGTATCCTTCGTACTTTATCTGAGTTTCAATTTCCAACTTATATTGCTTTTCAATTTCAGGTCTGTCAGCATCCAAAATCTCAACACTGTCATATGTCAGTTCAGGTCTTTTAATCAAATTATACAAACTCATCGCAGTCTTCAAAGGTTGAGAGCCTATACTTTCAAGTTTTAGATTTGTATCCTCTTTAGGTGTTAAAACAATTGAATTTAGCCTTTTCAACTCGTTTTCAATAATTTCTTTTTTCTTCAACATAAGTTGATATCTTTCTTCAGAAACAAGCCCCAAATCATAGCCTTTTTGTGTAAGTCTTAAATCAGCATTATCTTGTCTAAGAGCCAATCTGTACTCTGCACGAGAGGTCATCATTCTATACGGCTCATTGGTTCCCTTTGTAACCAAATCATCTATAAGAACTCCAATATAGGCTTCGGATCTGTCTAATATAAACGGTTCTTTTCCGTCAATATTTCTAACAGCATTTATACCGGCCATCAATCCTTGAGAGGCAGCTTCTTCATATCCCGAAGTTCCATTTATTTGTCCTGCAAAGAAAAGATTCTTCACCGCCTTGCTTTCCAAATTCGCCTTTAATACCGTTGAATCCACACTATCATATTCTATACCGTACGCAGACCTCATAAATTCAGCATTTTCAAGTCCTATGATTGTCTTGTATAACTGCCTTTGTATTTCTTCAGGAAGTGTGGAACTTGCTCCCTGAACATACATTTCATCAGTATCAAGTCCCTCCGGTTCAATAAAAATTTGATGTTGTCCGTTATCGGGAAATCTAACCACTTTATCTTCAATCGAAGGACAATACCTAGGTCCGATTCCGTGAAACTCTCCGGAATACATAGGGGAGCGATGTAGATTCTCATTAATAATCTCATGTGTTCTGTTGGTTGTGTATGTTAAATAACATAATTCTTGAGGTTTATCAAATTTCTTTCCTATATTTAAAAACGAAAACGGTATAACTTCTTCATCTCCATATTGCTTTTCCATTACTTCAAGATTTAGACTGCGCTTATGAACCCTGGCAGGTGTTCCCGTTTTAAATCTCCTAAGTTCAAATCCCAGTTCTCTGAATGAATCCGAAAGCTTTGTGGCAGGTTTCATTCCATGAGGTCCTGATGAGTATCTAAGCTCTCCCATTAAAATAAGTCCGTTTAAATAAGTACCCGTTGCGACTATAACGGCTTTTGACTTATAAAAAGCCCCTGTGACCGTTACAACACCTTCCACTTTTCCGTCTTCTACAACAACTTCCGCAACTTCCGCTTCAACAATTCTTAAATTTTCCTGATTTTCCAAAACTTTTTTCATCTCAGTATGATAAAGCTTTTTATCCGCCTGAACTCTTAAAGAATGTATCGCAGGTCCTTTAGAAGTATTCAACATTCTAGACTGTATATATGCCTTATCTATGTTTAAAGCCATTTCACCGCCCAAAGCATCTATTTCTCTTACAAGATGACCTTTTCCGGTCCCTCCGATATTGGGATTGCATGGTAAATCGGCTATGGAATCTAAACTTATAGACATTATAATAGTTTGTTTTTTTAATCTAGCGCAAGCCAATGCAGCTTCAATTCCGGAATGACCGGCTCCTATTACCACTACATCCACTTCGCCAGCTTCATAAATTTTTGTCATATTTCTCCTTATTTTCCTATACAAAAATCGCTAAATATTTTATCTAATATATCATCGTCAATTGTTTCTCCCGTTATTTCTCCAAGTAAAGTATAAGCATTACGTAAATCTATTTCTATAGCGTCCATAGGATAGCCTTTTTTAATATCTTCCAATGATGATGATATATTTGATCTGGCATTTTCCAATAGATTTTTATGCCTTAAACTCGTGATAATCGTATCATTATTAACAACGATTTCCCCGTCAAAAAACATATCTAAAATTACCTGTTCCAGTTCTTTTATTCCTTTGTTTTCTTTAACGGACATATCTATTATATTATATTCTTTAAAACTGTCATAAATTATATTTTTATCAGCCAATAAAGATAAATCATGTTTGTTAAGCAATATAATGGACTTCTTTGATTTAATCAATTCCATTATTTGCATATCCTGTTCATCAAAGGGATTGGACACGTCAAATATAGCTATAATAAGATTGGCATCTTTTGCAAGTTCGATACTTTTAGTAACTCCTATTGATTCAACCAAATCATCAGTATCTCTAATTCCTGCAGTATCAATAATTTTTATTGATACTCCTCCCAAATCTATATATTCTTCAATAGTATCTCTCGTCGTTCCCGGTACATCGGTAACTATAGCTCTGTTCTCCTTCAATAAAGCATTCAGTAATGAAGATTTTCCCACATTGGGTTTTCCTATTATAACAGTTTTAATACCGTCTTTTAATATTCGACCCTTATTTGAAGAATTTATCAATTCGTCAAGTTTCTTTAATATTACTTCTCCTTTTTCAAGTAGGGGAGCAATCGGAAGTTCATCCTGTAAATCCTCCATAAAATTAATTGAAAACTCAACCCTTGCCAACATGTCCAACAGATTATCCTTTATTTCTTTTACCGTATTTTTTAATCCGCCCTTCAATTGATTTAAAGATGCTTCATAAGATTTGTCGGTCTTCGCATCTATAAGGTCTATTACCGCTTCCGCTTGAGAAAGATCAAGTCTGCCGTTTAAGAATGCCCTCTTTGTAAATTCCCCTCTTTCAGCCAAATAAGCTCCGGTATCAAGAAGTAAATTCAATATTTTTTTTACTGCGATAGTTCCTCCGTGACAATATATTTCTACCATATCTTCTCTGGTATAAGTTCTCGGCTCTTTCATGAAAGATATAAGCACTTCATCTATCGTAGTTTCTTTATCAACTATAAAACCGTATTGTAAATATCTATTTTTAACTTCCGAAATTTCTTGATAATTAAAATTTCTAAAAACTTTCTTAGCTATTTCAAATGATTTCGGTCCCGTCATTCTAACTATTCCAATGCCCGCTTCACCAATGGCTGTAGATATTGCTGCAACCGTCTTTTCCATAAATTCTCCTTTTTTAATTCAAAAACTCCCCAAAGAGTTGGGGAGTTAGCCTTTATACTTTATTATTACTTTCCTGTTCGGAAAGCTTCCTTGTGAAACAGTTTCTAATTCTTTATAGTTTTGAAGAGCATAATGAACTATTCTTCTTTCATATGCATTCATCGGTTCAAGTGCGATTGACTTTTTTGATTTTAATACTTTGAAAGCTACTTTCTTGGCATTGTTTTCAATAGCATCTTTTCTTCTTTCTCTATAATTAGCTACGTCCAAAGTAACTCTATAGAAATCATTTGTATCTTTATTGGCTATCAAGCTCAAAATATATTGGATGGAATCCAGTGTTTCACCTTTTCTACCAATTACGATTCCCGTGTCTTCTTCAGATATATCGTATAAAACAACTTTTATTATGTCTTTATCTGATGTAACTTTTACACTTGATTTTAAATGCATGTAGTTTAATAATTCAGCTAATTTTTTGGATATATCTTCCTTAATTGTTTCTATATCGGAATTTTTAGTTTCTGTAATCACTTCTTTCTTAGCCACTTCTTCAACTACTTTAACTTTTTGTATATCTTCTTTAATTTTTTTCTCTACCTTAACGGTTATTTTCTCTATATCAGCCGTATCATCTTTTGATACTTTCTTTTCTTCTACTTCTTTTGTTTCTTTTCCATAAATATCGTTAATATTTATTTTGAAATCAAATTTTTGAGTAATTTTAACCATGGCATCCTTTGAACCCAAAAGTCCAAACAATCCTTTTTTAGGTTGTTCAAGTATCTCTACTTCAACTTCATCTTTGGATAAACCAAGTTCTTTTACTCCCAAATCAATAGCTTCTTCAACTGATTTAGCAGATTTTATTACTGATCTCATGTATACTCCTTATTTCTTTCTTGAAAATAATTTGCTACTTCCTTTAATTATTATTTCAACTATGTTACCGCTTATCCAGTACAATACCAAGCCCGCAGGCATAGTTCTAAAGAATACAAAGAAAATTATCGGTAAACCATACATAAGCATCTTTTGTGTCTGAGCTGCTTGCTGTGTTTGAGAAGTTGCACTATTTTGTGATAAATAAGCCACTGCAAGTTGTGTTAAAGAGTTTAATAACGCAAAAACAAAACCTGTAGGATCTGCCATAAATAAATTATCTATCCAGAAAAAGTTCTTTGCAATATTATTTATTTGATTCGGATCTTCAAATAAATATTTTCCAGGCTCTCTTACTACATTAAACAATGCAAATACGATAACCATTTGCACTATCAACAACAAACATCCTGAGCACCCTGCTGATGCCATATTGTTTTCCTTTTGGAATTCTTGAATCTTTTGATTAAGAATCTGTTGATCATAACCATATTTTTTCTTAATCTCATCTAGTTTCGGTTGTAATTCAGCAGTTTTTTGAGAGTTTTTAGTTTGCTGAATTGTCAAAGGCATGGTTATAACCTTGTATACCAAAGACATCAAAATCAAAGCTATCGCTAAGTTTGAAACGTCAGAAATATTCACACCCGTACTTTCTAGAGTATCGTATATAAATTTAAATAATTGTCCAAGCAAATTGGATAAAAAATCCACGTCTTCCTCCTATTTTAATGGGTCATGTCCCCCTTTGTGAAATGGATTACATCTAAGTATTCTCCAAATAGTCAATAAAAAAGCTTTTAAAAAATTATATTTTTCAAATGCCTGTATAGCATACTCCGAGCAAGTTGGCGAGAATCTACATTTACTGCTTCCAAGTGCCGGTGAGATATATTTTTGATAAAGATTTATTAAAAATATAGCTATTCTTTTCATCTCTTTTTCCTTTTACTTTTTTCGAGTATATTCAACACCGATTTTTCCAGAGTTTTGTAGTCAAGCCCGATCGTGTGACTTTTAGGGATAAATATATAGTCCTTTCCTCTTTCAAATTTACCTAAGTTCAGTCTGTTTATTTCTTTCAGCTTCCTTCTAACCTTATTTCTTTTGTTAGCTTTCCCGAATTTACGAGATAAAGTATACCCAAATCTGGGATTTGAAAGATTATTGTTTATTATCATCAAGGTAAAATCTTTGTTTGAAAATCTTTTTCCTTTGCTGTATGAACGAACAAAGTCACTGTTTTTTCTCACCCTATATTTTTTTTCCATCAAAAGTCCTTAAAATAAATGTGATCTATGAGAATTCATAGATCTAAGCTGATAATTTTTTTCTTCCTTTTAGTCTTCTAGCTCTTAATACTCTTCTTCCACCAGTAGTAGACATTCTTGATCTGAATCCGTGTTTTTTAGCTCTTTTTCTTCTATTTGGTTGATAAGTTCTTTTCATCTTTTTCCCCCCTTACATACAAGATTACATAAAATGCTAACATTCATTATAGATTTTATGACTATAATTGTCAATACTTACGGCTCTTTAAAAGCCCGTTTCCTCTGTTTTATATATTATTAAATAAACTGTTTACGACCGTATTATAATGTAAAACTTAAAATTAATCCATTTTAAAATTCTAAAAATTAAAAATATTTATGTTTTTTTCTAATTTTAAGTTATCATATAGTTAATAATTTTATTTCGGAGGAATTATGAAATTAAATATCAAAAAAACTATATATATAGGAATGGCTTTTCTTTCGATTTCTGCATTTTTTCAGTTATACGATTTAATCATTCCTTTGATGTTGGAAAGTACTTTTGGATTGAACAAGACAAATACAGGAATAATTATGTCCATAGACAATATATTGGCCTTGTTCCTATTGCCGGTTATAGGAGCTTTTTCTGATAGAGTCCGCACTCCAATAGGAAAAAGAACTCCTTTTATACTTGTCGGTACACTGTTCGCGGTAATCGGTATGATTATAATTCCGGTCGCAAATGACAGTAAAAATTTTCTTTTATTCAGAGTAGGGCTTGGAATTGTCTTATTGGCAACCGCTCTATACAGATCTCCAGCTGTAGCACTTATGCCCGATCTTACACCAAAAAGTCTGAGATCTAAAGGAAATGCAATCATAAATGTAATGGGGGTCGTAGGAAGTATTTTAACTTTGATCAGCATTAAGTTTTTAGTAAGCAAGAAATTGGATGGAAGCGGAAGTAATTATTTGCCTTTATTTATCGCGGTTGCAATTGTAATGATAATTGCAATAATCATATTGAAATTAAAAATAAATGAAAACAAATTACTAAAAGAAATGCCGACTGAAGAACATCCTGAAGAATTGGTATATGATGAAAAACAAAAACTTCATAAAGATGTTTTGGTATCTTTATTATTAATTTTAGCTTCGATTTTCTTATGGTATGCAGCATATAATGCAGTTACTACGGCATTTTCCAGATATGCAATAAAAGTCTGGAATATGACTGAAGGAGGTGTTGCCATATCAATGATGATAGCAAATGTATTTGCTCTTTTGAGTTTCATACCTTCAGGTTTATTGGCTGCAAAAATAGGAAGAAAAAAAACAATATTAATGGGCGTAGTTTTAGTAACATCCTCTTATTTGGCAGGAATTTTTCTTACAAAATTCACCTTTATAGTATATATGATGTTTGGAGTAATAGGTTGCGGATGGGCAATGATTAATGTAAATTCTCTTCCGATGGTTGTTGAATTAAGCAAAAACTCAGATATAGGAAAATACACCGGAATGTACTATACTGCAGCTATGTCAGCTCAAGTAATTACTCCTATAATCTCGGGCTTATTGATGGATGCTTTGGGATATAAAGCACTGTTTCCGTATGCACTGATATTTTCAATTTTATCATTTGTAACAATGGTATTCGTAAGGCACGGTAACACAAAAGCTGAAATAAAGAGCAAATTGGAATTGTTAGGTGCAGATGATTAATCCACAATTGTGGATATCTTGAGTTTTGTTCTGAAAATTGCTATAATATTATCGGTTACTAACAAAATATCAACAAAAATTAAGGACTTATGCACAATTGTGGATTAATTGTTGATAAGTCCTTATTTAAACCAATAAAAACATAGTAATTTTCTCATTTTTTATCCACATTATCAATTTTTTTGAGTTATGTTGATTATTGTGGATAAATTTCTGTTGATGAAAAATTATCGCTGTTTTAAGCGATTTTATAGATGTATTTATGTTTATAACTATGTGGATAAACGGAGGGAATATGTATGAATTAACCCAAATTTGGGATGAGATTAAACAAAAAATGTATTTAGAGATGGCAAATGTGCATTTTAACACCTGGATAAATCCCATTACACCGATGAAAATGACCAATGACACGGTTTACTTAAATGCCACCATTAAATTAATAAAAAGAATTGTAAATGAAAAATATATAGACTCTATAAACCAGCATTTTGAGGAATCCGTCGGTCATAAAGTAGATGTTGTAATATTGGAACCTTCCGATTCTTTATATAATAAAATTCTTAATGATATTGAGATTGAGGCTTCAAAACCTACTCAAATGGAATTTTATGTTCATCAGGAAATCGAACCTTCCAAAATAACTACAAAAAAATTTAATAACTCAAATTTGAATCCGAAATACATATTTGATAATTTTGTAAGAGGAAAAAGTAATGAATTTGCACTGGCTGTAGCCATGGGAGTTTCCGAAAATCCTGGAACGAAATTCAACCCTTTCTTTATCTATGGAGGATCAGGTTTAGGAAAAACTCATCTGATGCAGGCTATTGGACATGAAATATTGAAAAAAAAACCTGACACAAAGGTTTTGTATATTACCAGTGAAAACTTTATGAATGAGTTTATATCAACTATTACAGACAATAAAAATTCTGTGAATAACTCGAAATTGTTCAGAGATAAGTATAGAAATGCAGATGTTTTAATGATAGATGATATACAATTCATCGCCGGAAAAGAAGGTACTCAGGAAGAAATTTTCCACACTTTTAACTCTCTCAGGGAAGCTAAAAAACAAATAATTTTGACTTCTGATAAAATGCCTTCGGAGATTGAAAATTTAGAGCAAAGATTGGTCACTCGTTTCAGCGGTGGAATAGTCGCCGATATACAACAACCTGATTTTGAAACTAGAGTAGCAATATTAAATCACAAAATTAAAATAGACAGACTGAAAAACATACCGAACAATGTTATAGAATTTGTGGCTGAAAATATAACCTCAAATATTAGGGAACTTGAAGGTGCAATTATAAATGTAGACGCTCACAGACAAATTAATTACGGTTCTGATCCTATAAGTGATGAACAGTTTTTAGATTTGGCAAAAAGGGCGCTTTCAATAAAAGAAAAGAAAAATAAACCTATAACTCTGGAACTTATAAAAGATGTTGTAACCGACTACTACAAGCTACAAAAGGGAGATTTGGTTTCAAAAAGTCGTAAAAAAAATGTAGCTGTTCCAAGACAGATAGCAATGTATATATCTCGACAATTAACAACTTTTTCAGTTGTAAAAATAGCAAATTCCTTTGAGAGGGATCATTCGACCGTACTTCATGGAGATGAAAAAATCGAAAGCATGAGAAATGAAGATTCTCAACTGAATAGAGATATAGAAAATATAATTGCCAAGATTAAAAATAACTAATGTGGATAACTTAAAATTTCGGTAAAACTTATCTTAATTTATCCACATTGATATCAATAGCATTTTTATTAAAATACTGTGGATATGTAGACTTATCCACGAATCCACAGCCCTTACTACTATTATTACTAAATTTAAAATATATAGGAGAGAAACATGAAAATCAGAATTTTGAAATCTCATCTTTCAAAACATATAAGTATTGCTCAAAAAGCCATATCCAATAAATCCTCAATTCAGATTCTTGAAGGTATTGTTTTTGAAGCAAAAGACGAAAAATTATACCTAACGTCTACCGACTTGGAATTATCCATAGAAACATTTGTGGAATGTCAGGTTATAAGAGAAGGAAGTGTTGTAATAAAATCGGATATAATAGGAAATATCGTTAGAAAAATGCCTGAAGATGAAATAGAGATTGATGTGGAAGATGAAAATATAACCATAACATGCCAAAATTCTCTATTTGAAATAAAGGGGCAAAATTCTATAGATTATCCGGCATTACCGGATATAGAAGACGATGTAATTGCCGTAGTTAATAATTCAGATTTGCAATATGGGATAAAAGATACGATTTTTGCGACATCTGACGATGAGTCTAAGCTTGCAATAACAGGTATTTTATTCGAATTGAATAAGGATAATATAAAATTTGTAGGACTTGACGGATACAGAATGGCAATAAAAAAATATACCTATGGAATAGAAAAAACTAATTCCTGTATTGTTCCAAAAAGAGCTTTTAATGAATTGAGTAAGATACTTGATGACGGAGTTACCGAGATATCCGTTATTAAGGGACATATATTATTTAGAAATTCCAATACAAAGATGTATTCAAGATTGATAGATAAGAAATATATTGAATATAACAAAATACTGATAAATGATTATAAGACAAAATTGGTAGTAAACAGAGAGAGTTTATTAAACTCTTTGGACAGAGCGCTTCTTATGTCTGTTGGCGGAGCTGCAAGTCTTACGAAATTAACAATTGAAGAAGGTGTTATTTCCATAAATTCAAATTCTGAGTTGGGTAAGCTTGATGAAAAGGTATTTTGTAATCAGGACGGAGAAAACTTGAAAATAGCATTTAACACAAAATATTTATTGGACGGACTAAAAGTTATAGATGATGATCAAGTAAATATATATTTAAATCATTCACTTGCTCCGTTGGTTATGAGACCTTCAGGAGATGAAGAAAGCTATGTTTATCTTGTATTACCGGTGAGGCTTTCACAATGATTAACAAAAAAATAAAAATAAATACGGAATATATAAAATTGGATCAGCTGCTGAAGTATGCTGAAATTATTCAATCCGGCGGGGAAGCAAAGGAATTAATTTCCAAAGGAATGGTAAAATTTAACGGTGAAGTGTGTACCATGAGAGGAAAGAAAGTCAGAACGAATGATATAGTTGAGGTCTTGGATATTATAATTGAAATTGAGGAATAATGATTATTAAAGAATTAAAACTCGTCAATCACAGAAACTATGAGTATGAGAATATTATATTTCATGAAAATACCAATATTTTGGTTGGTAAAAATGCACAGGGAAAGACTAATTTATTGGAGTCAATATATATATGCGCCAGGGGATATAGTTTTAAAAATATAAAAGATGACCAGTTAATAAGATTAGGTGAGAAAGAATCTTATCTGAGGGCGTTTATAATAAATAATGACAGAAAGAAGATTGTTGAGGTAAAATTTTCTGAAAATGACAAAAAGAGAATAAGAATTAATGAAGTTGAGGTTTTAAATTTATCAGAATTAAAAAGTCAGTTTGGAGTTGTAATTTTTTCTCCTGAGGAATTGAAAATTGTCAAGGAAACTCCTTCACTTAGGAGAAAATTTATAGATGACATAATTTCAAACAATGACATTGTGTACAAAAATCATTTAATCAAATACAACAAAATAAGAAGTCAAAAAAATGATTTAATTAAAAATTCCAGACAAAACAAATATTTTGAGCAAATGTTAACGGCTTTAAATTCTAAGATTTGTGAGCATGGTTCAGTTGTTGCGATATACAGATCTAAATACTTAACAATACTGAAAAAATTTGCTAAAGAATATCATAAAATATTGACCAGTGAAAAAGAAGAGTTGGATATACATTATATAAATAATTTTTCTGATAAATTGGATAACTTAAAAGAAATAGAAAATAATTTTTCTAAGAGACTTGAAGAAAATAAGAATAGAGAAATTGAACAATACTCATCACTATATGGTCCGCACAAGGATGATTTCCTGTTTTTAATTAATGGATTGGATGTTAGAATGTATGGTTCACAAGGACAACAGAGAACGGTTATGTTATCCTTAAAATTGGCGGAGGCTAAGCTAATTGAGACGGTAACGAAATTAAAACCGATTTTGTTATTAGATGATGTTTTTTCGGAACTTGATCATCAGAGAGCAAAGCTTCTGGTGGAAAGTATAAAAGGATATCAAACAATTATTACTACGAATTCACTTATAAATATAGATACTAAAAAGATGTTTGGGAATATTTACTCAATTATTTCGGGCAAAGTAATTTCTCAAATAGAAAGGAAAAATAATGGCTAAGAAAAATGTATATGGAGAAAGTAATATCAGGGTTTTAGAAGGATTGGAAGCTGTAAGATTAAGACCCGGTATGTATATTGGTTCCACGGACGAAAGGGGGCTTCATCATTTGGTTTACGAAGTTGTTGACAACTCAGTCGATGAAGCATTGGCAGGAAGATGTGACAATATAGTAGTTACATTACACAAAGACGGTTCCTGCGAAGTTGAAGATAACGGTTCGGGAATTCCGGTAGAAACCCATCATCAAACAGGAAAATCCACTTTGGAAACTGTATTGACTATTTTGCATGCCGGAGGAAAATTTGATGCGGAAGCTTACGACTTTTCCGGAGGATTGCATGGAGTTGGGGTTTCTGTCGTAAATGCATTGTCGGAAAGACTGACAGCTCAAGTTAAAAGGGGCGGATATAATCACATTCAGGAATTTGAGAGAGGTATCGCTAAAACCAATCTTAAAAAAGGAGAAAAAGTAAAAGAAACGGGTACATCAATAAGATTTTGGCCGGATTCCGAAATATTTGAAACTGTTGAATTTGACAGAAAGACCTTGGAAAGAAGATTCTTGGAAATGGGATTTTTGAATGAAGGTTTGAATTTGACACTTGTAGATTTGAGAGAGGAAGAAAGATACGAAAGAAATTTTTATGCTGAAGGTGGGATAAGATCATTTGTAGAGTATCTGAATAATAAAAAAACATCACTTTATCCTGAAGTTGCACATTTTAAGGGAATCAGTGACGGTTGCGTGGTAGATATAGCATTTCAATATACAACGGCATACACTGAATCAGTTTTTTCGTTTGCGAATAATATATATACATCGGAAGGTGGAACACATTTAACGGGATTCAGAACATCTTTAACAAAATCTATCAATGAATATGCAAGAAAATACAATTTAATAAAAGAAAAAGAAGAAAATCTTTCGGGAGATGATGTAAGGGAAGGTTTGACGGCGGTTGTTTCCGTTAAATTAAAAAATCCTCAGTTTGAGGGACAAACTAAGGGAAAACTTGGATCGTCCGAAATGAGGGGAATTGTCGACTCTTTCTTTTCGGAACAAATGGAATTTTACTTAGAAGAAAATCCTAAAATTTCAAAGACCATAATAGAAAAAGCCATAAATGCCCAAAGAGCAAGAGAAGCTTCAAGAAAAGCCAGAGAAATAGTCAGAAAGAAATCTATTTTGGATAATACCACATTGCCTGGAAAATTGGCGGATTGTCAAGAATCGGATATTTCTGTGAATGAAATATTTATAGTCGAAGGGGATTCGGCGGGGGGTTCGGCAAAAAATGGAAGGGATAATAAGACTCAAGCCATTCTTCCGTTGAAGGGAAAGATAATGAATGTTGAGAAGGCAAGGTATGACAAGGTTCTTGCCTCAGATGAGATAAAAGCTCTGATAACTGCATTCGGAACAGGAATCGGCAAGGATTTTGATATAACGAAATTAAGATACGGCAAAATTATAATAATGACGGATGCCGATGTTGACGGGGCACATATAGCTACACTGTTACTTACATTTTTGTTTAGACATTTTAGACCTTTGATTGAACAGGGACATGTTTATTTGGCTCAACCTCCTTTGTTCAGGGTAACACAGGGAAAAAAGGAAAGATATGTTTACAATCAGGTTGAATTGGAAAAAGTGCTTGCCAACTTAGAGGGAGAAAAATATAAAATTAATAGGTATAAAGGGCTTGGTGAGATGAATGCCGAGCAGTTATGGGAAACTACAATGTCTCCTGAAAACAGAGTTTTACTTCAGGTAAAAATTGACGATCAATCACTTACACTGGATGAAACATTTTCAACTCTTATGGGAGATAAGGTTGAACCCAGAAGAGAATTCATTGAAGAAAACGCAAAATATGCAAAGAATATTGATGCATAGGAGTATGAAATAGATGATAGATAAATCAAATATTATCCTTACGGATATAGAAGAAAAGATGAAAAGCTCTTATTTGGACTATTCGATGTCGGTAATAGTCTCAAGAGCGTTACCGGATGTTAGGGACGGACTTAAACCTGTTCACAGAAGAATACTTTACGGCATGTCAATATTGGGTCTACATCCGAATACACCTCACAGAAAGTCCGCCAGACTTGTCGGTGATGTAATGGGTAGATTCCATCCGCACGGAGACACGGCTATTTATGATGCGGTAGTAAGGCTTGCTCAAGATTTCAATACCAGATATATGCTTGCCGACGGTCAGGGTAACTTCGGTTCGATAGATGGTGACGGTGCGGCGGCAATGCGTTATACTGAAGTTAGAATGAGTAAACTTGCTCAAGAGATGTTGAGAGATATCAATAAAGACACTGTTGATTTTCAACCGAACTTTGATGAGGAAGAAGTTGAACCGGTTGTATTACCTGCAAGATTTCCGAATCTTTTGGTCAACGGTTCTGCAGGTATAGCCGTTGGGATGGCAACCAATATGGCTCCACACAATCTTAACGAAATCATAGACGGCTGTATTGCGTATATTGATGATAATGATATAACCGTTGACGGTTTGATGAAATATATTAAAGGACCGGATTTCCCTACTGGTGCAAATATAATGGGAAAGTCAGAAATTATCAATGCATATAAGACGGGTAGAGGAAAAATTAAATTAAGGGCTGTTGCAAATATTGACGAATACAAGAATAGAAACAGGATTGTAATTACCGAAATTCCTTACCAAGTTAACAAAGCAAATCTAATTATTAAGATTGCGGATCTTGTAAAAGAAAAGAAATTAGAAGGAATTTCAGACATCAGAGATGAATCCAACAGAAACGGAATTCAGGTTGTAATAGATTTAAAAAGAGATGCAAATGCGAATGTGGTTTTAAATAATCTGTATAATTTAACTCCGATGCAAACAACCTTCGGGATTATCAATCTTGCTTTAGTTGACGGAATACCTAGAATTTTAAGCTTGAAAGAGCTTATACATCATTATATAGAGCATCAAAAAGAAGTTGTCACAAGAAGAACGAAATTTGATTTGGAAAAAGCTGAAGCCAGAGCTCATATAATCGAAGGGTTGAGAATTGCTTATGATCACATTGATGAAATTATAAAAATAATCAGGTCAAATTATGATGATAAGGAAATAAAGGAAGAATTTACGAAGAGATATGGTCTGACCGATATACAAGGGCAGGCAATCTTGGATATGCAATTAAAGAGACTTTCCGGACTTAATGTTGAAAAATTGGAAGATGAATACAGAGAACTTTTAATAACAATTAAGAGATTGAAAGAAATTCTTGCCGACGAAAAAGTACTTTTGGATTTAATTAAAGAGGAACTTAGAGAAATCAAGGACAAGTACGGTGATTCGAGAAGAACAAAAATAATGCCGGCTGTCGGAGAAATAAATCTGGAAGATTTGATTAAAGAAGAAGAAGTTTTGATAACATTAACAAGAGCGGGATATATTAAGAGACTTCCTGCAGATACCTACAAAGTTCAAAACAGAGGTGGAAAGGGTGTAATGGGAATGACCACAAAAGAGGATGATTTTGTGGAAAATTTATTTGTTACATCAACACATGATACCATACTTTTCTTTACGAATAAGGGAAGGGTTTACAGTAAAAAGGCTTATGAGATACAGGAAGGAAAGAGACAATCCAAAGGTCAAGCTATAATAAACATCCTTCAACTTGAAGTCGGTGAGAGAGTTTCAGCAGTATTCCCTATCAAGGATATTCAGGATGAATTCTATATAGTATTGGCTACAAAGAACGGTATTATCAAAAAGATGAAATCCGATATATTCCAAAATATCAGACCTTCGGGAATTATCGCCATCACCCTTATGGAAGATGATGAACTTATAGGAGCGAAGTTTGTAGAGGAAGATACCGAAGTATTCCTTGTTACAACTTTGGGGCAATCGATAATGTTCAATCTTTCAGATGTAAGGCCTATAGGAAGACAGGGCCAAGGAGTAAAAGGTATTAAATTGAATCCGACGGATAATGTAGTATCTTTGTCAATAGTAAATGATAATGAGTATTTGTTGATAGTTTCTGAAAATGGTTATGGAAAGAAAACTTTATTATCGAATTACAATGTTCAAAACAGAGGCGGAAAGGGTGTAAAAACATACAAAATTACTAAGAAAACCGGTAAGATTGCAGCTGCACAAATAGTAAATATGGAAGATGAAATTATTCTTGTTTCTGTCAGAGGAGATGTAATAAGATTGGCTGTCAGGGATGTCTCAACCAAGGGAAGAGATACTCAGGGAGTTATTTTGAAAGATGTTAAATCTGAAGAAGACAGAATAGTTGCCTGTGCTAAATATATTGAAGATGTTGAATAGGAGACAGCTATGGGATTTGATATAAAATACCAAGATGAAGAAGACCTGAAAGTAAGTTTGTATGGAGACTTAGACATCAATACGGTAGATGAATTCAGACAAAATGTATTGAGAGAATACGAAAAAACCGATAAGAATTTAGTATTCGATTTAAAAAATTTGGATTATATAGATTCTACAGGTTTGGGAGCTATAATTTCGGTTTATAAAATAGTTAAAGAAAAAAATAAGGAAATATATATTAAAAATTCAAAAAAAAGCATCGAAAAATTGTTTTATATAACCGAACTTGATAAATTATTTCATATTGGAGAATAAAATGGATAAGGTGGAATTGATAATTCCTGCTAATTCACAATATTTGCAATTATTAAGACTTTCTGTTAGCTCTTTAGCTAACAGAATAGGTTTTAATATTGATGATATAGAGGATTTGAAGGTAATTGTAACTGAATTGGCTACATTTATCATGCCTATAAATGAAAAAATAGTCTTGAATTTTGAATTGTATGAAAATCAAATAGATGTTTTGTTTAAGGCTGATGAAATAAATTTTTTAGAAAAAATTGACCAAGAAGGATTTAAATTAAAACGACAAATTTTAATGACACTAACGGATAATATTGAGAGTACAAATAATTGCATAAGAATATCTAAGAAAAAATAGGTAAGGAAATGACAAAAAAAGATTCGGTTAACTTTGAAGAAATTAAGGACTATGATTTATTTAAGGAACTTGAAATTTTAAGAGAACAACTGAAAAATGCAAATAACAAAGAAGAGGCTTCCTATATAAAAAAGAAGATGAAGCCGATAAGAGACCTTCTGATCAATAAAAATTTATATATAGCGGAAATATTGGCAAAAAAATATATAAATAAGGGAATAGAGTACGACGATCTTTTTCAGGTAGCTTCGTTGGGATTGATTTTGGCATTGGACAGGTTTAATATCGACAGAGGTTATGAGTTTTCATCCTATGCCACCCCTACTATAGTCGGAGAGATAAAGAGATATTTTAGGGATAAGGGATGGGTAATCAGGGTACCTAGAAGGATTCAAGAATTATCTAAAAAAATTAATATTGCAAAAATGGACTTGGCTCAAGATTTGCAAAGAACTCCAAGTATTGATGAGTTGGCCAAATTTTTGGATGTATCTTCGGAAGAGGTTATAGAGGCATTGGATGCATCTCAGGTATATACGCCTCAATCCCTTGACAGGACATATGACAATTCCGGAGATGATAAAGATGTCAATATTGGAGATTTATTAGGTTTCGAGGACAAAAATTTTGAAAATTTTGAAATAATGGATTTTATTAAAGAAACTATGAAATCATTGAGTGATATAGAAAAAAAGATAGTTGTTTTAAGATATTTCGAAAAAATGACTCAAGTTGCAATTGCTGAAGAATTAGAAGTGAGTCAAATGACGATTTCCAGAATGGAAAAAAGAGTTCTGAATAAATTCAGAGAAGAATTGGAAAAAACTAATCATTAAATCAGGCAGAAATGTCTGATTTTGTTTAAATAGAGTGAAAAAATGGAAAAATACATTAAAGAATTAAAAAAATTTAAATTTACGGATACCAGAGTAGGTACTTACAGTACATATAAATATTCAAACGGAAATACTCTTCCATATACAGGTGTACCCAATGCGATGAATTATTTTGCGGCTCAGACCGAAGACGGGGAGGGATCTTGGTGGTTCAATCCTGAAAGTATTAGATTTAAGGGATTTAGACTGACTCACCAACCAAGTCCGTGGATGGGAGATTTTAGTCATATTTTAATATCACCTCTAAAAGAAAATTTGAAATATGATATACCAAATTCAATATTTTATCCTCATTACAATCAAATATATCTGCAAAATAATGAAACTTTTGAAGTGACGGGCTCTATATATGACGGAATAATAAAGTATAATTCGTCAGGTAATGTCGGTTTTCGTATAAGTGCCGAGAAAACCCTACATCTAAAACAGCAGGGAGATAAAATAATCGGATATGTAATAAATTTTGCAGGTTGTGAAGATGAAAATTTTAAAATGTATATAGTTATAAGCTTGGATAATGAATTTACATTTTTGCAAAAAGGTGATCTTTATTTGATTGAAACTCAAAAATCAATAGTTGAGTTGAAAATTTCAACATCTTTTATAAGTACTGAGCAAGCTTTGTTGAATCATTCAAGGATGTTTTCTGATTTTGAACAAATGTATGAGAATGCCGAGAAGTCTTGGAATAAATACTTAGATATTTTTGATGTCGATAATACATTGGAAGAATCTAATTACGATAAATTTAATAAGTATGACAGATTTGCTCAGGAAAGAATGTTTTATCACTGCGTTTACCGATCTTTTTTATTCCCTATGAGATTTTATGAATTGAATGCAAATAATGAAGAAATACACTATGATACAATTTCAAAATCTGTAAAAAAGGGAAAACTTTTTACAAATGTGGGATTTTGGGATCTGAATAAAACTTTATTTCCTTTATTTTCTTTGGTTGCTGTGGAACTTTACGAAGATATACTTGAAGGAATATTGAATTTTTACAAAGATACGGGTTATCTACCAAAGTGGCAATCTCCGGATGAAAGAGGATTAATGCCGGGAACACTTGTGGATAATGTCATAGCCGATGCATCTTCAAAGGGAATAGGACTGAATAAGATGGAAGAATTTTTAGATGCGATGATAAATTCTTCGAAATCCAAATCTCAAAAGTATGGAAGATTCGGTTCGGATTCATATGAAAAGTACGGATATATACCGTCTGACATGCATGAAAGTGTGAATCAGACACTTGATAATGTTTTATCGGATTTTTCTATAGGAATTGTGGCAAAAAATCTTGGAAAGATGGAATTGTCACAAAAATATTTCGAGTTATCAAAAAATTATAAAAAAATCTTTAATAAGGAATACGGTTTAATGGTTGCAAAAGACAGAGAGGGAAATTTTGTTAATGATTACAATCCGTTAAATTGGGGAAGTCCTTATACGGAAGGTTCAGCATATCAAAACAGTTTTAATGTTTACCACGATATGGACGGTTTGAGAAATTTGTTTGAAAGTTTTGAAAAATTTGATGATATGATGATTGAATTGGCAAATAAAAAATCGGAGTTTTTACACGGATCCTACGGTTTTGAAATTCATGAAATGACAGAATTTGCATCGTCAAAATTCGGCCAAATAGCAATTTCAAATCAGCCAAGTTTTCATTTGCCGTATATTTACGCATTTACCGAATATCCTGAATATACTTCACTGATAGTAAAGGAACTTTTGTTGAATTATTTTAATTATGATATGAAGGGATATCCGGGAGATGAAGATAACGGTTCGATGTCTTCATGGTATATATTTTCAAGTCTCGGAATATATCCGTTTTGCCCGGGAACAAATCAATATATAATAGGGATTCCTTTTTGGAATAATGCAAAAATCAGGCTTTCCAACGGCAATATATTGGAGATAATTACAAATGAAAATTATCATCATAAAAAATTTATAAATAATTTGAAAATAGACGGGGAAGATTTCAATAAATTGTATATAAAACACGAGGATTTAATAAGAAAAAATAAAATGGAATATACATTGGGAATTTTACCAAATAATTATTTTGATAAGAAAGACAGACCATACTCTTTGAGTGAGACAAAATAAAGGAGATAAGAATTTAATGGCACATATTCCGATTAATGAAAGTTCAGTAATTGATATACTGACATTTGAAGAAGCGATGAATAAAAGAAAAGAGAGCATATCATACGATCCAGATAAGTGGATTTATTATCCGGACTTTTACTCGGAATATAGATACATTTTAGGCACCGTAGGTAAAAAAACTCTTATAACAATTGGTATAAATCCTTCTACTGCAGAACCGAATAAACTTGATCCTACTCTAAAATCAGTTGAGAGGATAGCTCTCGGGAATGGGTATGATTCCTTTATCATGTTTAATGTATATGCACAAAGAGCGACAAGTCCACAAAATATGGATTGTCAATTTAACGACAGATTACACAATGAAAATATGAAAGCCTTAAAGTGGCTGTTTACAAATATAGAAGGTAAGCCTCATGTTTGGTGTGCATGGGGAACCAATATTGAAAGAAGAAAATATCTAAAAAACTGTCTTAAGGATATAGTATCGATAGGAAATACAAACGATGTGATATGGCTTAAAACAGGGAAATCTTCAATGGCAGGTCACCCACATCATCCACTATATTTGGCCAAGGATTCCGTGCTTGAGAAATTTGATATTAATTCATATGTAAAACAATTAAATGAAGCATAGATAACAATCGTATTTGATGTGGCAGCAGATATGGTTCGTATGTGCCCAGCATTAAATAAAAGGGTAAAGATACTGGCATCACAAAAAAGAATCGTCTTTCAGCCGACCAATAGCTTTTATCAAGTGCTATCAGCCGAAGCATACTCTAAGCATGGTTTCAATATATATGGAGTCGTGTTCGATGAGTTACATACTCAACCAAATTGTAAACTTTTTGATGTCATGACTAAGGGTTCTGGGGATGCAAGAACGCAATCTCTATACTTTCTTATCACAACAGCAAGAACAGATACGCATTCCATTTGCTATGAAACCCATCAAAAAGCTAAGGATATTTTAGAGAGGAGAAAAGTGGATTCTACTTTTTATCCTGTGATTTATGGTGCAGATGAAAGTGATGATTGGACAGATTCTAAAGTTTGGAATAAGGCGAATCCATCTCTCGGAGTAACGGTTGGTATGGTTAAAGCAAAAGCCGCTTGTGAATCAGCAAAACAAAATTCAGGAGAGGAGAATTCCTTTAGGCAGCTTAGACTTAATCAATGGATAAAACAAGCAATCCGTTGGATGACGATGGATAAGTGGGATGCCTGTTCGTTTGCAGTGAATGAAGATAATCTAGAAGGGCGAGTTTGTTATGGAGGACTTGACCTTTTCATTACAACGGATATTACTGCCTTTGTATTGGTATTCCCGCCAGTAGATGAGGAAGATAAGTTTATAGTCCTTCCATACTTTTGGGTACCAGAGGATACCTTGGATTTAAGGGTTAAACGTGACCACGTTCCTTATGATATTTGGGAAAGACAAGGATATATCCAAACCACAGAAAAGATTGATGGTGCGATTGCTACTATCATGGCACTTGATAGAGCAATTCGATCTAGAAATACAAATACAGAGAGTGTATATGACAGCAGAGGGATTTTGTTTATGTAGTTTCAAAACTTACTTTTGTGCGTTATTTATTTTATAATAAAGCACAGAAGGAAGTGATAAGTAATGAATGAGGATAAGATAAGAAAAATTTGCTAAACAAGCTGGATTTGAATATACGATATTTATGGAATTAAAGTGATATATATCGAGAAATTTATAAATCGAAGCGAAACAATTAAATGAGATCACCAAGAGGAAGTAAAAGCAAATAGCCGATACTTCCTTTTTTAATGCTTAAAAACAAGGAGGATACAATGAAAATAAGCAACAGATCCCCAACTATATCGTGGAGATAATAAGAATAGGCAAGTGGTAAGGCGATAGAGAGAATGATATGATACTCCATAAGTAGACAAGGTAAATAACCAAAACTACTTATGGAGTTTTTTTATGGCAAAATGACTATATACTCTTGAATTTAAAGCTTTTGATCCTGTTACTTTTATTTAGTCCCCTAAAGATTCGAGTACACAAAATCACAAATCATTGTCTAAAACATAAAAGGTTTTTCTTCCATGGGAAGACAGCTTAAAATAAATTCCCCTTCTCCATATATTGAATACAATGAGTTTTGAGCTGAAATAAAGAATGTATCACCTTTATTAAATTCAATTTTATCATCATCAAATTCTATATATCCGCTGCCCTCAACAAATGTCAAAGACTGAAAAGAAGAATCTTCCACCTTGTACCCCAAAACACCGTCTTCTACATTTCCTTTGAAAACATCAAAATACTCGGATTTAGCAAGTCTTTTTAACTTTGGATTTATGTAGTTTTCATTCGTAAATTCGTAAGTCGGATTCGGAGTTAAATTAGATACTTCAATAGCTTTTTCTATGTGTAATTCTCTTTCATTTCCAAATTTGTCTTTTCTCTTATAATCATATACTCTATAAGTTACATTTGAATTTTGTTGAATTTCGCATATTACAATTCCGGCACCTATAGCGTGAACTGTTCCCGCTTCAATAAAGAAAATATCACCTTTTTTAACATTTACCTTATTTAAATAATTTTCAATAGTTCCATCTTCGATTGAGTTCTTATATTGTTCCTTAGAGATTTCTTTGTTAAAGCCATAATATAAAAATGAGTTATCTTCAGCTTCAAGTACATACCACATTTCAGTTTTTCCAAAATCATTTTCATTTTTTATTGCATATTCATCCTTTGGGTGAACTTGAATTGACAAGGGCTTAAGAGCGTCAATAAATTTGATTAAAATAGGAAAACGCTCCTTGTCGTAATCCTTTCCTATAACGCCATTTCCTTTTTTATCAAGATATGTTTGAAAATCAATTCCCTCAAATTCACCATTTTGAATAATTGAAAGTCCGTCTTTATGAGCTGAAAGCTCCCAAGATTCAGCTATGATTTCATCTTTACTTGTTTTATTGTATTTTTTTCTCAATAAGTTACCGCCCCAAAGATAATCTTTAGTGGTCGGTTTTAATTTCAATATTTCCATATAATACCCCCATGTAAAGTATGATACATCAGACATTTATTGTCAACAATATAAGAAATCTAACAAATGTTAAACATGCAAAAAAATATATTAAAAAAACACCTACAAAACCTAACATAAAATTTAATATATATAAAAATAAATATTTATTAAGTTTTACATCAATAAAATCAGATTAAAAACAAAGCGTATGTATAAATAACAAAAAATAAAAACAGTTATTATTAAGTAAATTTAATAAAATAAGAAAAAAATGCATATATTTTCTAAAAAACTTGACGGATAATAAGGATATCCATATAATTATGATAATTTATCTTTGAAAGGAGATTATTATGAAAAAGAGATTCACGAAAGTATTGGCTTTGGTTTTATCAGTTATGATGATTCTTACTGCATGCGGACCGAGCGGAAACAAGGGGAATGAGCAGGGCGGCACTAAAAATCAGGACCTGGTTGTTATCAAAAATGCGGATATTATGACACTGGACTCTGCAAAAGCTACGGATGAAATGTCATTTGAAGTTTTGGGAGCTGTAATGGAAGGTCTTTATGTAATGGGAGAAAACGGACAGGAACAGCAGGCTTTGGCTGAAAGTGTGGAAGAAAGTAAAGACGGTCTTAAATATACCTTTAAACTGAGAGATGCAAAATGGTCTAATGGAGATCCGGTTACTGCAAATGATTTTGTATATGCTTGGAGAAAATCTGTAGATCCTAAGGTTGGATCGGAATATTCTTTCATGATGGGAACTGCGGGTATAAAAAATGCCGATAAGATAGCGAAACAAGAAGAAAAAGATATAACAAAATTGGGAGTAAAGGCACTGGATGAAAAAACTCTTGAAGTAGAACTTGAAAGAAGAGTTCCATATTTCAAAAAGATATTGACATTCGGTACATTTTTACCTCAAAATGAAAAGTTTGTTACCGAAAAGGGAGACCAATATGCTCAAACACCTGAGAATTTGATATATAACGGGCCTTTCAAATTAACTGAATGGATTTCAGGAAACAGTTTTAAGGCTGTAAAAAATGAAAATTATTGGGATAAGGATAAAGTTAAGTTAAATTCTGTAACTTGGAAAGTGGCTAAGGATTCACAAACGGCAGCACTTGAATTCGAATCAGGTAAAGCTGATTTTGTAAGATTGAGCGGGGATGTTGTAGATAGATATAAGGGGGATGAGAGACTTAAATCAGCACTTGGCGGATATTTATGGTTCCTTGTTCACAACAAAAATAAAGTACCTGAGTTGAAGAATGTAAATTTGACTAAAGCTATTGCAAATGCGGTAGACAGAAAAGAGTTGGCGGAAGTTATACTGAAAGACGGAGCGATCGGTGCAGAAGGCTTTGTTCCAAAACAATTGGCTTCTTCACCTGCCGGAAAAGATTTTAGAGAAGAGAACGGTGCATTCTATAACGAAGGACCTGAAAAAGCAAAAGAATATGCTAAGAAGGCCTTTGAAGAATTGGGAATAACCGAGTTGAATATAGAATTATTGTTCGAAGACACCGAAGAATCAAAGAAGGTTGCTGAATATATACAATCAAAATTACAGGAAAATGTACCGGGATTAAAGGTTTCATTGAAATCCCAACCGAAGAAATCAAGAATTAATTTACAATTATCCGGTGACTTCCAATTGTCTCTTCACAGATGGGGACCGGACTATCCGGATCCGATGACATATATGGCACTTTTCTTGAAAGACAGCAATTATAATTACAACAAATATGACAGTCCTAAGTATGATGAATTGGTAAAGAAAGCCGACAGTGGAACATTATCTGATGAAGACAGATGGAAAGCTTTGTTGGAAGCTGAAAAAGAACTGCTTAGTGAAGGACAGGGACCTATTCCTATATATCAAACAGGTAATGCGGTAATATGGGCAAAAGGAGTTAAAGGCTGGATTTACAGTACGACGGGAGTATCTTATTATTATAAATACACAGTAAAGGAGTAGATAAAAGGGAGTAAAACTCCCTTTTTGTATATATCATGGGAAAATATTTATTAAAAAGAATTTCAATCTCGGTTTTAACATTGCTGGTGATATTGCTCATTTTATTTTTGATGCTTGATAAAATGCCCGGATCTCCATTCAATGATGAAAAGCTGACACCTGAACAAAAACAAATTATATATGAAAAATATGGGTTAAATGATAATATTTTTTTAAGATTCGGCAGGTATGTAAAAACTATGCTTTCTTTTGATTTTGGAAAATCTTATTCAATTCAAAAGGATGCATATGTTGTGGATATGTTGAAAGGCAGAATAGAGGTATCCTTTCAATTGGGGATATATGCGGTTTTAATAGGTACAATCATAGGATCTCTGTTCGGAATAATCGCGGCGTTGAGACATAATACATGGGTTGATACATTTTCTTCAGTGGTTGCGGTCGCGGGGGTAAGTGTTCCTTCGTATGTATTCGCATTATTGTTGACTTTTTTGGTCGCTCATCAGTGGAGATTGGTACCCATTTTGTACAATCCGGCATTTAAATTTCAATCATCCATTCTTCCCGTAATATCACTTTCGATGTTTACGATAGCTACGGTATCAAGATTTTTAAGGTCTGAAATGCTTGAAATTTTAGGAAGCGATTACATGGAATTGGCTCGTAGCAAGGGAATGAGTGAGGGAAAGGTAGTGGTTAGGCATGGAATCAGAAATGCTATGATTCCGGTTATCACTGTTTTGGGACCTCTTGTGGTTAACTTAATGACCGGAAGCTTGGTTGTGGAAAAAATATTCGGAATTCCAGGTATCGGGGAGCTGTTTATAAATGCTATATTGGTAAATGACTACAATATAGTAATTGCAATAGCTTTTCTATACTCGGTTTTATTTATAGCAACAATGTTGATTGTAGATATATTGTACGGATTGATAGACCCTAGAATCAGATTGGCTAAAGGAGGTAAATAGTGAGCAAGAATATTCTAAGAGATTTCGAATTCGCAAAACATCAAGAATACGAAATAATTGATACTATTAATAAAGAACCTTCATTTTGGGCTGATGTATATAACAGGTTTAGAAAGAAAAGAAGTGCTAAATTGTCTCTTATAATGATATTGGGAATTTTATTATTGTCGATAATAGCTCCGATGATATCTAAGATTGACTACACAACACAGATTACGGCACACAGTTCTCTGCCTCCTAAAATTCCTTTGGTTGAAAATTTTGGAATTTTAGACGGAACAAAAAACGGAATTGATTTATATAAGGAAAAAAATGCGTTGGGAACTTACTACTATTTCGGTACGGACAATTTAGGAAGAGATATATGGGTAAGGGTTTGGCAAGGAACCAGAATTTCCTTATACATGGCACTTGTAGCCATAATTGTAGACTTGATAATAGGCGTGACATATGGTTTAGTTTCGGGATACTATGGCGGCAAGGTAGATATAATAATGCAAAGAATTATAGAAATATTGAATGGAATACCGGACACGGTTATAGTTACACTTCTTGTATTTATAATGTCTCCGGGAATATTGTCAATTACAATGGCATTAGTTATTAAAGGATGGATCGGAATGAGCAGGGTTACGAGGGCACAGGTATTAAAATTGAAGAATCAGGAATATATACTTGCCTCAAAGACATTGGGAAGCTCCAACTTCAAAATAATTACCAAGGAAATACTTCCGAACATTGTTGGACAATTGATAGTAATGAGTATGTTTTCAATACCGGCGGCAATATTCACTGAAGCATTTTTAGCCTTTATAGGTCTTGGTCTGCAACCGCCGAATGCCTCATTGGGAGTATTGATAAGTGACGGATTTAAATCATTTTTGGTATCTCCTTATATGGTTATTGTTCCTACGATAGTTCTAAGCGTACTTATGTTCAGCTTTAATATTTTGGCTGACGGATTGAGAGATGCATTCGATCCGACAATGAAGGACAGGTGATGATATGGAAACTAAATATGTTGAAGATAGAGTGGTTTCAATCAGAAATCTAAAAATAGAATTTGAGACAAATAATCAAAACTTGAAGGCCATCAGGGGAATAGATTTTGATTTGTTTAAAAATGAGACAGTTGCGATAGTTGGAGAATCGGGTTCGGGAAAATCCGTCACCATGAAAGCCATGATGGGAATATTGGCAAAAAATGGAAAGATTACTGACGGAACCATTAAATTTTGGGATAAAAAAGATAATGATAAATTGTACGAGATTACGAAAATGAATAATACTCAAATTAGGAAGTATCTTTCGGGGAAAAAAATAGCCATGATATTTCAAGATCCCATGACATCGTTGGATCCTACTATGAAAATAGGAAAGCAAATTCGTGAAACGATACTTCTTCACAGGAATCTCAGCAAATCAGAAGCTAAAAAACTGAGTATAAAGTATCTTGAAGATGTCGGAATCAACAATCCGGAAATGGTTTATAACCAATATCCGAACCATTTGTCGGGAGGTATGAGGCAAAGGGTTGTAATAGCTATAGCTTTGGCATGTGAACCTCAAGTTTTGATTTGTGACGAACCAACAACCGCATTGGATGTTACGGTTCAAGATAAGATATTGAATTTAATAAAAGAGGTACAAATTAAAAATGAATTGTCTGTTATATATATTACCCATGATTTGGGTGTTGTAGCGAAAGTTGCGGATTATGTAGCGGTTATGTATGCCGGAAGAATAGTGGAAAAAGGTTCTGTTGAAGAAATATTTTATGATCCGAGACATCCTTATACATGGGGATTATTGTCATCAATGCCTGATTTGAATACGGAAGAAGGAACTTTACATCCCATTCCGGGAACTCCTGTCGACCTTTTTAAGCAAGTTGAAGGGGATGCGTTCGCACCTAGAAATCCCTATGCGTTGAATATTGATTTCAGAGAGTTTCCGCCTCAATTTAATGTTGGAGGAAAACATAGAGTGAGCTCCTGGTTATTGGATGAAAGGGCGCCAAAGGTTGAAATGCCTAAGGAGTTAAGTGCAAGAATAGAGAAAATGAAAAAGGAGGCGGGGATATGACACAAGACAGAAAACCTCTTTTGGAAGTAAAAAATTTGTCACAACATTTTAAGGTTGGAAAAAATATTGTAAAAGCTGTAAATGATGTCAGCTTTAAGATATATCCCGGAGAAACATACGGCTTGGTAGGTGAGTCCGGTTCAGGAAAATCCACAACGGGCAGAGCTTTGATAAGATTGTACGATCCTACTGAAGGCGAGATAATATTTGACGGAAGAGATTTATCCGGAAAATTGTCGGGAGAAGATGAGAAATTTTTGAGAATGAATATGCAGATGATATTCCAGGATCCTATGGCAAGTTTGAATCCTCGTCAAAGAGTTCTTGATATAGTTGCAAGCGGACTTGATAATTTTGGACTTTATAAAGACGAGAAAGAAAGAGAAGAAAAAGTTCTTAAGGTTTTGACGGATGTGGGATTGTCTCCGGAACATGCATCCAGATTTCCTCACCAATTTTCGGGGGGACAGAGGCAAAGGATTGGAATAGCTCGAGCGCTCATATTAAATCCCAAGTTGTTAATAGCCGATGAAGCTATTTCCGCTCTTGATGTTTCCATTCAAGCTCAAGTTGTGACATTACTTGGTGAGATACAAAAGAGAACAAATGTGGCAATATTATTTATTGCACATGACTTATCAATGGTTAAGTATATTTCTGACAGAATAGGTGTTATTCATTTAGGACATTTGGTTGAGACGGGAACCAGTGATGAAATATTTGGAACTCCTCTACATCCCTACACAAAATCTCTTTTATCCGTTGTACCTACGCCTAATCCCATCGTAGAAAAAAATAAAAAATCTTTCCACTATGATTATCATACTTCAGGATTAAACTATGAAGATTCAAAAATGATAAATGTTGGGGGAAAGCATGAGGTTAGAGCAAAAGAAGAAGAGTTGGAGATGTGGATAAAAAATAAATACTAGAATTTTAGAAACCGCTCATGTAATTGGGCGGTTTTTAATATCGTATAATATCTATAATTATTAATAGTTATAAAGTTCTATGATTAAGCAATTTAAAAAAATTAAAAATTATGGTAGAATTATTAATTAGTAAATTATAGAAGATTACTTGCAAATAAGATAATATTCAAGTATAATACAATACGATATAACAGAGTTGTTTAGAGCACTAAAATAGGAGGATAAAGTGAAAACAAATAAGTTAAAAAGAATTGTTGCTATTTTTTTAGCGACTACAATCCTTTTTTCAGATATCAATTTTCATCTGTTTAACTTTAGCTATGAAAACGATTACAGTGTGAAATTTAACGAGACTTTAGCTGTAAATGATATTTTAGAATTAAAGGATCAGGATTTTATAATTGAAAACGGTACAATAATTGGAATTAAGCCGGATAGGAAGGAAGCGATTAAACAAAATCCGAACATTTCAATAATTCCGGAAAGCGCAAGAGTTATAGCGTCTGAAGCGTTTAAAGACATTAATCTTAACTCTATTATTATAGGGGGAAGTGTTGAGATAATATCAGCTCATACATTCCAAAATAAGGGATTGAAAAAAGTTGTAGTTAAGGATAATGTCAAACATATAGAACAATATGCTTTTGCAGACAATGAAATAGCTGAATTTAAGGATTTGGCCCAATTAGATGTAATTGGTGAGTTTTCATTTTATTCAAATAATCTTAAATCTTTAGTTACATCATCTCTTAGAATTTTTGAAAGTGCATTTGCTGCGAACAATTTAAAAGATGTGATATTCGAAAAGGTTATTGAAGTTAAATCTTCGGCACTTAAAGATAATCCGGAGCTAAAAACGGTTGAAGTAAATACTCAAAATCCGACTGATGATTTATTTGTTGAAGATACTTTCGGGGAAATGGACAGTCCTGTAGAGGTAATTATTAAAAATAATGCCAATGAGTTGAAAAGTAAAAATTCGGACAAATACTTAATAAATTCCATCTTTATAACCATTCAGTTGAAGGATAAATCCAATAATGGTCTTTTAACCGATGAAATTATTGAAAGAAAACAACTTTTGGAGATTCCCGATACATACAGTGCACCCGAAGTTCAAGGGTATACGATTGTAGGATCTCAAGAAGTAGCTATAGATAAGAGCGGTATAGAAAATAATAAACTGACGGTTGAAATATTTTATGAAAGAAATAGAGAACCTCAGATTCTGGTTGACCAAAATAAGAAATTAATATTTGGCAAAAATATAAGAGTGGATTTAAAAGAAATTCTTAAAGATATAAACTTTTACGATAGTCAGGGAAATAGTGTTGAAGTGTTCATAAATGGAATTCTGAATCCCAAAATTAAGGTTAGCAGCAATACACTTTCACCAAATAATCAGGTAAAGATTATACCTGTGGAAATAACTTTTGAGGAAAGTGAAAACAAGAAAGCTTCAACTACAGTAGAATTTTCTTTTGTAGAAATTGATATAAGCGATAATGAAATAATTGAAGGCGCTCATTGGTTATATAAAGATTTCAAATATAGGAATGGAAATTTAATCGGATTCAGTGAGAGCGGGTTGGAGAGGTTAAAAACCAATTCAAATGTTATACTTCCGGGAACCAATCCTGTAACGGGAGAGCCGATAAAAGCTATAGATTCAAATTCTTTTAAAGATGTAAAGATAGAAACCATAGATTTTATAGATATGACTTCCTTGGAAAGAATCAACGCAAGAGCTTTTGAAAATTCCGGTCTTTCTACCATATTAAATATTTCAAGTTCAAAATATTTGAAGACTATCGGTTATGAATCATTTAAGAATAATAAACTGACGGATTTTGATTTTTCACCTTTAACTTTATTGGAAGAAATTCAACAAGGAGCATTTTATAAAAACAACCTTGAAAGAGTTTATTTGTCAGGTCATCCTAAACTTAGAGAAATAGGCAACTCGGTATTTGATGAAAATAAAATAGAAGAATTGGTTATAAGTGAAACTCCGGAATTGAGAAGAATTTCAGATTACGCATTTAGAAATAATAAAATTAAAAGCTTAGATCTACAGAATTTAGAAAACTTAGAACATATAGGTTATATGTCATTTACAAATAACGAGATTAAAGAGCTTAATTTAAAGAATCTTCCAAAATTGGAAGTTATAAGAATCGATGCATTTAGAAATAATAAAATGCAAAACTTAACTTTCTCTGAGTTGCCTCTTTTAAAACTCATTGAAGAAAATTCATTCTCAAACAACTTGTTGGAAACTGTGGATTTTTCCGAACTTTCTTCCTTGGAAAAATTAGGGGGATTTGAGAACAACAAATTACAAAGTATAAATATAGAAGGTTTGAAAAAATTAAAAACCATTCTTAATTATGCATTCAAAAATAATAATCTTAGTGAAGTAAATCTTGTTGGTTTGGATTCTTTGGAAAGTATAAAATATCAATCATTTTCATACAATCCGAATCTTAAGAAGGTTACTTTCAAAGAATTGCCTAATTTCACCAATATGTTGGATGAAATATTCTTTGGAACAAGTATAGATGATGTAGAATTTATAGATCTTCCAAAACTTAAAAACATAAAGGGATTTAAATCTATTAAAACTCTTAGCAGAGTTGTGATGGAAAATCTTCCTGTTTTGGAAGAAATAAGCGGATTTAACAATACAGATATTAAAAACTTAACAATTAAAGATTTACCTGAACTGAAAAGATTTGGATCTTTGGCATTCTATGAAGCTAAGATTGGAAACATGTTGATGGAAAATCTTCCTAAACTTGAAGAATATAGGGCTCACTCCTTCGCAAATAATAGGCAAAGTGGAAGTTTAGAACTTTCAAAATTTCCCACAGTCACAACTATAGCAGAAAATGCATTTTCCGGAAATTCATACACAAGTGTTGATTTTACCGGACTGAACAGTCTTAGAATAATAGGAAATTCGGCATTTTCAGGAGATCATTTAGAAAAAGTTGAGATTAAAAATCTTGAAAATTTAGAAAGAATTAATCAGGGAGCATTTTGGCATCAAAAATCAGGTCAATCACTTTTGAGTGTAGAATTGGAAAATTTAAATAATTTAAAATACTTGGCAGGATTTGAGCATAATTATAAATTGGAAAAATTAGTTTTGAAAAATCTTCCTAAACTTGAAGAAATAGGGGTAAGTGCATTTTTTAATACTAAAATTTCTGAGGCTGATTTAACAGAATTATCATCTTTGAAAAAGATTGGAGATTATGCTTTCAAAGGTGAAGGATATAAAGAAAAAAATAGTATTGTAGAGCTGAAACTTCCGGTTTCTTTAGAATCAATAGGAGTGCAAAGTTTCAGAAACAATCTTATTTCGGAGATAGATTTAAGTCACCTTGTAAATTTAAAAGAAATAAAAAATGAAGCTTTTATAGATAATCCGTTATCTACAAAGTTTATTCTTCCTTCTACGGAAGATTATATTAATATAGGTAAAACAATAGCGAATGTCAAAGCTGAAGATTTGGATTTTTCAAAAACTCCAAATGTAAAATTAAAGTTTTTATCTGCAAAACCTTTTATAAGCGATTCTCCTTTAATTATGACATTTGAAAAAGCTTCTCAAATTGATTTTGCTCAAAATCTTACTGATGTTGACCTTGACAATCCAACAATAATATACATTAAAAATATGGATAAGGATATAGTTGCACCTCCTGGGGTTTTAATAAATCCTCAAAAGATAACTATCAGACATAAATCCACTTTAGGTGAGGAATTAGCAGGTGAGGAAGTTAAATATATTGCTGAAAATGCAGAGATAGCTTCAAAAAAAATAGGCGGGTATGATGCCACTTCCATAGAGGTTCAACCTAATGAAGGAATAAGCTTTGAAGATTTGACCAATATAGCGACGGTAGAATATTTAACTAATCCTAAGGACAGAATACTGACTTTTGTATATGAACAGGTAAATCCTATAGAGGCACCGGAATATGATATAAAAATAAACAGAGCCGTATTCAAAGATGAGAGGTTCTATCATCAGGGAAGAAAACTTAATTTGGAGGCGGTATATAATCTTAAGAAAATTCCGGGAGATGAAGAAAACACAAAGGTAGTGATTCAATTACCTAAGCATGCAACCAAAAATCCGAAAAAAGTGCAGTTTCCTCCTGATATTCAGGGAATAGAGCTTAGCGGTAAACCTTATTATGATGCTGATACAAAACAGGTTATTTATCCTATAAAAAAGATCAATAGCGAAAGTGTTCTTATGAAGATCAGGGTTATATTCGAATATGACGGATTAAATACCCCGAATGAAAATGTTGATGTTGCAAAGGCATACTATGTTTTAAGTGATTCAAAAATAAAGGGTAATATAGCTAAATCGGAAAAGTTTATAGCTATTCATTATAAGCCCGGATTTACCAAAAACAATGCTTATGGAGAAAATGAAACAATATTTACATTGGCAAAACCTGATACGAATAATAAATATGCCGATGTAAGTATGCAATACTCATTTAGATTTGATAATCTACAGCGTAGAGCTGAAAAGTTGGTAATAACGGATGTTCTGCCAAAATATTTTAAATGGAATCCTGACAAGAATCAGGCAGAAGAAGCTTACGCAAAATTTGATCCTCAAAAGAACAAGGGTTGGGAATATGATGATATAAACCATACGGTAAAATATACCGTAAACAAGGATGTGTTGGATACCTTATTAACAGATTATGGAGAAAGATATGAACATTGGGTACACATCGAAAATACTTTGCCTAGATTGGTGCTTGATTTCCCTGACGCGGTATCTCAAAAAAATATCAAGAATAGTGCAAATATGGAAATTCATATTGACAATCCTCAAAACGGGGAAGAACCGATAATCAGCCTGAGAGCTGTTAAAAATAGAGGAATAGAAATCAGTACAAACAGCAGGGGAGTTTATATAAATAAATCCGGTTCCGAATTTTTGGCACCATATTCGACGGATACAAATAGAATATACAAGTGGGATGTAAAAATTGTACCTGAAAAAGTTTATGTTAAAGACGGAAACACGGGGAAATATTATGAACCGACTATAAAGAATATAGAGTTGTGGGATTTTGATCTTGAAAGAGGAAGAAGGGAACAAGACAAATTACTATATTACTACTCTATAAAACCAAGTCACGATGTTGAAATCTCTTTATATTCACATCTTTTATACTACGATCACAAAACTCGTCCGAATTTGGGCGGACTGATTTCCAAACACAGGGTAAAAGCCGGAGAGACATATATTTTTACCGATGAAGAAATTAAAAATACCAAGAGCATAAAGTTGGATTATGGAGATCTAGTCTTAAGAAGCATATCTGAAAGTGCGAGTTTTGAACTGGGTACTAAATTAAGAGATGGAAAGACGGTTCCAAATGCGAATATTGATTTAAATAATTTTGCCAGATACTATGCTGATATGGATGTTCAGGAACTAGGTTTGGAGAATAGACTAATTCAAAGCTACACAGGTGCATCCAAATATGTCAGAATTGCCAGAAAATTTATTGAAACAAATAAAGTTGCGGATGTTTCAAGAACAAAAGCGATAACCGACATAAATCAGGAAATTAATTATACGGTAGGATTTAATGCAGGCTATACTCTATCAAATATAAAAGAGAATTTCTTTATAAAGGATTTCAAACAGGTGGATATTCTTTCCAAGCTTTTGGTATTGAAAGATATAAAATTAGACCCGGAATTTGAAGCATATGGCGGAACTTTTAGATTTGAAAGCTTACCTGATGGAAATACTAAATTGATTTTCAGTGCGCCTAATGTACCGAGCAATTTAGGAACTGTAGCAAGAATAAAAACCGAACTTAAAGTCGGAATCCCGGGTGATTCAATAATAAAAAATAAATCATATATAGATTTTACCGAAACGGGAATTGCTCCGGATGAAAAAATAGAGATAAAAAACGGACAAAGCACTCCTGAAGAATCCGGGAAAAAACTTTCTACGGCAAATTATGACTTAAGCGTTTTGCTTAACGACTCTCTTTCAGGTAAAAAATTTATCAGAAAATCCAGCGTGGACGGCCATTGGGGAACCGAAATAGACACTATTCCGGGAGAAAAATTTGAATACAAATTTGAGGTGTCAAATAATTTCCCTATAAATATAGAAAAAATAGAAATATTCGACCTTTTCCCTGATTTGCTGGATAGAAATCTGGTTAGGAACTTGATAGGAAATCATTCCTTGAGGGGATCGGAATTTAGAAATCAATTTTTGGGAGTTAAGTCGATACAGATAATTAACAATAAAACAGATGAGGTGAAGGTTACGGATCCTCAAAATTATCCTATTATATTTTTGAAAAATAAATCTGATTTTCCTAAGACGATATTGGACGGTACAACTAAAGAGTGGGTTGATAAAGCGATAAATAATCCTGAATACATTACTGACAATGTAAACGAAACGGTTGGAATATATTTGGGAGGAAAGAAGGAAAGTGCAATTCCGCCCGGTCATAGACTTGAAGTTATCGTTGAGATGAAGGCTCCTAATTATTCAATGGATAATGTAAGAGATTGGGAGGGAAAAGTTGCAAGAAACAGTATTGCTATCAATTACGGGGAATCAGAAAGATACACGGAAGCTACCAAGGTTGTAAACAGGTTAATTTCTCCTAAGAGAGATTTGGTATTCAAGAAGATAGACACTGACACAAAAGAAGTGTTGCAGGGAGCAAGATATAGACTTTCACAGGGCGATATTGTAAGAGAATCCGTTTCGGGACCTGACGGAAACATATATTTCAAAAATGTATATTACAAACCGTATACGATACAAGAAATAGTTGCTCCTAAGGGATACAAGATAGATACTCAAAAATTCGTTAAAAATCTTACTCTATCGGATTATGAAAAGGATATACAGGCAATCGACAACGGACTGAATCCAAATGCTGAAATAATACAAGTATTTGAGGACAAGAAGCTGGATCCGCCGGACAATAAGAGATACACCATAAAGATAAATAAAAAGTCCGGACATGATAATATACAAAATGTTAAATTTTCACTTGAAAATATTTTTACAAATGAGGTAAAAGAGGGTTTAACTGACAGAAACGGCGTGGTAGTTTTTGAAAATCTTACCAAATCTCAATATAAACTTACTGAGGTAAGCAACAGGAATAGATTTACATTAATCGAACCGGTGATACTCGAACTTCCACTGGAAGCCGGATTTAATAATCCTTCCATATCAAAGTTTGAAAGTTCTGTAGATACCGGAAATCCGGATCATACAATATATCAATTTGAGATTCAAAATGAAAAGTATAATTTAGAGTTGATAAAATTGGGGGTTAAGGATTTAGTAAGACAAAAGCAAGATTATGAAAGAAGATTATCCGAAGGTATAAGATTGCGAGATGTTAATTTTAAGCTTTACAAAACTGGAAGAAGGATACAAAATCTTTCAATAGTAAATGACGGATCTCAGGATGTATTGGAATCTCTTGAAACCACTAATTCCAGTGGATCAATAGTTTTCAAATCTCTAATTCCTAATATAGTTTATAAACTTGTCGAGGAAAACGCTCCGCAAGATTACGAAGAAAGAGGTTTTGTAGAATTCTATCTTGATGACAATGGAGAAGTCAAGTCGATTGATCATAAACCATATCTGAGAAAGGATATTTTGCTTGTTACTAATATCAGATCAACTAAAACAAGCAGAATAGAAATTACAAAAATTGATGCGGACACGAATCAAAAACTGGAAGGAGCTACATTTAAGTTATCGAAATTTAAAAACGGTCAATATATCGAATTGGAGGATGAAGGAGTTCAGGATAAGAAATACACCCAAACTACAGGTGAGTCGGGCATTATTTCATTTGAGGATTTGGAATACGGAAGATATCGAGTTGATGAAATTAAAGCTCCGGATGGATATATAAAAGGTCGCGAACCTTTAGAATTTAATGTTGATCCATATGTAGGCAAGTTGTTCAAAAAGACTGTAAAGAACAAGAAGATTGACTTCAGAATAGAAAAAGTCGAAGAAATATCGGGACCTTATGATTCAACAGAAGCGGCAAATCGAGAGTTGGAAAATCTTAAGGTGCAAAGAGAGGATGCGGAAGATTTATTTGTTGCGGAATCAAGGATATATAAGAGACTAAAAGGTGCAAAAATAAAATTATCTCAAAGATATACCAATGATGCGGGATTAATTGCAACAAAGGAAATTAAACCTATAAGTACGGAAGAAAACGGATATTCGGTATATAAATATGGCGAAGGTATGAGTCAGTACGGATCGTTTATTGTAGAAGAATTAACGGCTCCTACAGGATATAAGAAATTGAGATCACAAAATATTAAACTTGACAGAATCTTGAATTATGAAAAACCGAGCGCAGTTTTCTACTTGAAAAATAAGCCTATTAAAGGACAGATTAACATTACTAAATTTGAAGGCAGAGAAAATAAAGTTCTAAAAGATGCTGAATTTTCTATATATGAGGGAAGATTGACAGAGGAGCAGTTGTTAAATGCTACGCCTATAGCGAGAAAGACCACTGATAAAGATGGAATAATAAGATTTATAGATCTAGATTTGGGTGATTATACAGTTGTAGAAACCAAAGCACCAACCAACTATAAGGTATTGGATAATAATCTGAAACATGTCATTCTAACTCCGGACAGAAGCATAGTACAATTGAGTTTCTATAATAATTTTGCAACCACAACTTTATTATTAAGAAAAGTTGATGACAATGGAAAACCTATAGAAAATCTGGACGAATCAAATTTTGAATTATATTATGACGGTATTTTCCATTCTACAGGAGTAGCCTCTAATCAAACAGGTGTAATTAAATTTGAAAATGTTCCGATAATCGGAAGATACAAGGTTAAGGAAAAGAAAGCACCTAGAGGTTATGTAATACTTGGCAGCGGAGAACATGATTTTGAAATCACACCTCAAAAACCTTTGTCAACTGATGCTACACAAAACGAAATCATTGAGTTTGTGAACAAAGAACAAATTGATATAAAGGGATCAAAACAATGGATAGGCGGAAAAGAAGCTGAAAGACCGGATGTTTTCCTAAAGCTGTTCAGAAACTATAATGGCGGAAATGAAGAAGCATTGGATGTTGAAATTAAGAAAATAGGAAAGGTCGACGGAGAAATCAATTTTGGAAAGTTTGATAAGTATAAACACTTGGAAAACGGAACTGTTTTAGAGTATAAGTATTATGTAAAAGAGGTAGATGAGCAATCAAAAGACTTAGATTTGTCAAGATATCATTATATTTCAAAATATACCGGTGTTAATGAAGGAGAGAGGTCTCTAAATATCGAAAATACTTATGAATCTCCAAAAACCGGACTTACAGTAACGAAAATGTGGGAAAATGGTAAAAATGTCGTTAAACCTGATTTTAAATTTGAATTGTACAGGAAGACCGAAAATACGGAATACGAACCGGTAGTAGGAAAAGAAGCAACAGTTCCAAAGCCGGGAATAATGAATATAGCTATCGGTCAAGACCTTAAAACACACTTTAACGATTTGCCTATAAATGATAAAAATGCAAATCCGTATACTTATATGGTGAAAGAAGTAAGGCAAGACGGAAGCGAAATAGATAAAGCGGATTTATTTATTCCGGCTGAGAATGAGATAGTCGCTGAAAAGATTGAAGGAACAGAAGAGCTTAGGGTAAAATTTGTAAATCAATTTACAATTCCTAAAAAAGAAGTGGAAGCTACGAAGATATGGATTGACGGGCCTCAAGAAAGACCCGATGTATGGTTTAAGCTGTACAGAAATGTAGAAAACGGAGAAGTTGAAGAGGTTCCTGTAAATGTATTGAAAGTTGACAAGACGAGCAACAAGGCAGTCTGGTCAAATGTCGATTCAACCGATATAGAAGGAAGAGCATACACATTTACGGTAAAAGAAGTAAATGAAATGGGAGAAAATGTAAGTCCTAAAAACTACGAAAAATCAGAGGAAGGCTTGAAAGTAACAAATACCTATGTAAGTCCGAAAATACAAAAGAAAGTAAGAAAGACATGGGAATTTGTAGACGGAGAACAAATACCGTCGGAGATAGAATTAATACTGAAAAGAAGAGCCGAAGGAGTAGAGGAAGTAGTAGCAAACAGGAAATTGGACAATTCATTTGCCGTGGAAAATAACGAAAAAGTATGGGAATATGTATTTGAAAACTTGGATCAGACAAACAAAAACGGAGTAGAATACGACTATACGATAGAGGAAAAAGAAAGTAAGTTATTAGAAGGCTATGACAAAGAAGTTTTAGTTACTCAAGAAGGATTTGAGATAGTAAACAGACAGAAAAAGACAAGTAAGCCGGTAAGTAAAGTATGGGAAAATCAAACAAGGGATGAAAATCCTGAAAAAGTAGTGATAGATCTATACAGAAGCGATAAAAAAGACATGCCGTACAAGAGCATTGAGTTGAAAGAAGACAACCAATGGAGGTATGAGTTTACAAATCTTCCAACACATGACAGCTTAGGAAACGAATATGAATACAGTGTTGAAGAAAGAGAAGTTAAAGGTTATGTAAAAAGCATAGATCAGGAGAGAGGAATTGTTACAAATACGAAAGAAACAATATCGTTGGAAGTGACAAAGATATGGGAAGACGAAAGCAATAACCTTGACAGACCGGAAGAAATAAGAATAAAACTGTACAGAAACAAAGAAGAAGATTCAAATCCGTATGAGATAGCGATTCTAAGAAAAACGGACAGTGAAAACGAATGGAAACATACATTTAATAATCTGCCAAAGTATGATATATCGGGAAGACAGTACAAATATACTGTAGAAGAAGAGAAGATATCAGGATACAAGACGGTAATAGAAGAATACTCGGTGACAAATATAAGAGAGCTTGTAAATATACCGGTGGTTAAAGTATGGGAACAAAAAGAAAAGATATATCCGAAACAAATCACATACAGGTTATATAGAGAAGGTGAAGAAATAGCTCAAAAGACATTGAGTAGAGAAGAAGCGGAAAAGAACGGAGAATGGAATTATACATTTGAAGTTGATAAGCAAGGAAGAAAATTACCGAAGACAAATCCGATAAGCGGAAAAGAGTATAGATACAGAATATCTGAGGACAAAGTAGAAGGATATACAACAGAAATAGAAGGATTTAATGTAAAGAATATCCAAAACACAAGAGTGGTACAAATTGAGAAGGTGTGGGAAAACGGACCAAAACCTGAGACAATTCTTCAATTGAGAAGAAAGGTTGAGGTTGAAGGACAGGATAGAGTGGACGATGCCTTCAAGATTGAATTCAGGGCGGACAAGGATAACTTGGTAAGTGAAAATTACAGGGTTCCGACACATGACGGTGAAGAAAGAGAGTATTCGTACTATGTTGAAGAGCCGACAGTACCTGAAAACTATGAGGCAAGTGTGAAGGGCTTTGTTGTAACCAACAGATATGTACAACCTAAAAAAGAAGTGGAAGCTACGAAGATATGGATTGACGGGCCTCAAGAAAGACCCGATGTATGGTTTAAGCTGTACAGAAATGTAGAAAACGGAGAAGTTGAAGAGGTTCCTGTAAATGTATTGAAAGTTGACAAGACGAGCAACAAGGCAGTCTGGTCAAATGTCGATTCAACCGATATAGAAGGAAGAGCATACACATTTACGGTAAAAGAAGTAAATGAAATGGGAGAAAATGTAAGTCCTAAAAACTACGAAAAATCAGAGGAAGGCTTGAAAGTAACAAATACCTATGTAAGTCCGAAAATACAAAAGAAAGTAAGAAAGACATGGGAATTTGTAGACGGAGAACAAATACCGTCGGAGATAGAATTAATACTGAAAAGAAGAGCCGAAGGAGTAGAGGAAGTAGTAGCAAACAGGAAATTGGACAATTCATTTGCCGTGGAAAATAACGAAAAAGTATGGGAATATGTATTTGAAAACTTGGATCAGACAAACAAAAACGGAGTAGAATACGACTATACGATAGAGGAAAAAGAAAGTAAGTTATTAGAAGGCTATGACAAAGAAGTTTTAGTTACTCAAGAAGGATTTGAGATAGTAAACAGACAGAAAAAGACAAGTAAGCCGGTAAGTAAAGTATGGGAAAATCAAACAAGGGATGAAAATCCTGAAAAAGTAGTGATAGATCTATACAGAAGCGATAAAAAAGACATGCCGTACAAGAGCATTGAGTTGAAAGAAGACAACCAATGGAGGTATGAGTTTACAAATCTTCCAACACATGACAGCTTAGGAAACGAATATGAATACAGTGTTGAAGAAAGAGAAGTTAAAGGTTATGTAAAAAGCATAGATCAGGAGAGAGGAATTGTTACAAATACGAAAGAAACAATATCGTTGGAAGTGACAAAGATATGGGAAGACGAAAGCAATAACCTTGACAGACCGGAAGAAATAAGAATAAAACTGTACAGAAACAAAGAAGAAGATTCAAATCCGTATGAGATAGCGATTCTAAGAAAAACGGACAGTGAAAACGAATGGAAACATACATTTAATAATCTGCCAAAGTATGATATATCGGGAAGACAGTACAAATATACTGTAGAAGAAGAGAAGATATCAGGATACAAGACGGTAATAGAAGAATACTCGGTGACAAATATAAGAGAGCTTGTAAATATACCGGTGGTTAAAGTATGGGAACAAAAAGAAAAGATATATCCGAAACAAATCACATACAGGTTATATAGAGAAGGTGAAGAAATAGCTCAAAAGACATTGAGTAGAGAAGAAGCGGAAAAGAACGGAGAATGGAATTATACATTTGAAGTTGATAAGCAAGGAAGAAAATTACCGAAGACAAATCCGATAAGCGGAAAAGAGTATAGATACAGAATATCTGAGGACAAAGTAGAAGGATATACAACAGAAATAGAAGGATTTAATGTAAAGAATATCCAAAACACAAGAGTGGTACAAATTGAGAAGGTGTGGGAAAACGGACCAAAACCTGAGACAATTCTTCAATTGAGAAGAAAGGTTGAGGTTGAAGGACAGGATAGAGTGGACGATGCCTTCAAGATTGAATTCAGGGCGGACAAGGATAACTTGGTAAGTGAAAATTACAGGGTTCCGACACATGACGGTGAAGAAAGAGAGTATTCGTACTATGTTGAAGAGCCGACAGTACCTGAAAACTATGAGGCAAGTGTGAAGGGCTTTGTTGTAACCAACAGATATGTACAACCTAAAAAAGAAGTGGAAGCTACGAAGATATGGGTAAATGCACCTAAAGAAAAACCGGAAATATGGTTACAACTTTACAGAAAAACAGATAAAGTTGATGAAAAAATCGGAAAACCGGAAGTATTAAATTCGAATGAAGAAAAATCTACAATTAAGTGGAAAGATTTAGAAGAATTTGATTTAGATGGTAATATCTATGAATACTATGTAAAAGAGGTGGATTCCCAAGGAAATCCTTTTGTGCCTGAAAATTATGTGAATGAGGAAAAGGGATTGGAAATCACGAATACCTATCAATCAATAAAAACTTCGATAGAAGTACTGAAAAAATGGGAAAATATCGACATAAACAATGTGCCGGAAGTTACTGTAAAACTTGTAAAAAACGGTATAGGCACTGACAAAATTATCAAGTTGAATAAATTAAACGGATGGAAGTCAAGTTTTGACAATCTTGATAAGTATGAAGTAATTGAGGGTATTGAGAGAGAGATAGTCTATACGATTGAAGAAATTTCCGAAAACACGGAAAAAATCGGAGAAATAAAGCTTGGAGACGATAAATTCAACTATAGAATTGAAAAAGTGGAAAATGGATATGTGATAATCAATAAGAAGATTGATGAGCCTAAAACGGATAAAGCTCCTGAAACGGGAGATAATTTCAATCATATGTTGAGAATTAACGGCTTTATATTGGCAATAGCGGTATTTTTAATATTGGAAAAGAAGAAAAGAGTTAAGAATACCATTTAATGCTAAAAATCTGACTTCAAAACAAAAAATAGGTAGTGCGACGGAATGAATAATTCCCTGCACTACCTATTTTTTAGTATTAAATATTTTATTTATTTCTTTTTCTTATTTTGTGAATTTCACCGGCTGTGAATGGAATCAATGAAAGAATTGCTATGAATAACCATTCTCTAACCCCAAGGAATACGGTGTCGAATATAGGTTCTAAGAAAGGAACATATACTACAATTAATGTTAAAGTTACTGAGAAAACAAAGGCTTTAACAAGGGTTTTATTTGAAAAGATTCCCAATTCTTTAAGAGTTCTCTTTGATGAACGAGCAGAGAATGATCTCAACAATTCAGAGAAAATCAATGTTACAAACGCCATTGTTCGCGCCCCGTCAAGAGAGTATTTTACAGCTTCTTTTGCAGCATTAGGATTGTAATTAAATAATTTCAGCCCTATGAAGAATGCCGACAAGGTGGCAATACCTATTGCAACGGATTGCACCACTATGTTGAATTTCATATCTTTGTCTATTATTCCGTCATCTTCTTTTCTAGGTTTTTCGTTCATTATATCAGGCTCACCTTTTTCAACACCCAGTGCCAATGCCGGGAATGAGTCAGTTACAAGGTTCAACCATAATAATTGTATAACGGTTAAAGGAATAGGTGCTCCCACAATCATTGCGAACAGCATTACTATTACTTCACCGATATTACATGATAACAAGAAAGCGACGAATTTTTTGATATTTGAGTATATAATTCTTCCTTCTTCTACAGCATTTACAATCGTAGCAAAATTATCGTCAACAAGTATAACTTCAGCGGTATTTTTGGCTACATCGGTTCCTGTAATACCCATCGCTATACCTATGTCCGCTTTTTTAATAGCCGGAGCATCATTTACACCGTCTCCAGTCATTGCCGTTATTTCTCCGTTTTGTTTTAAAGCGGTTACTATTTGAACCTTATTTTCAGGAGAAACTCTCGCAAAGATTCTGATATGTTTAACAACTTCTCTCAGCGCTTCTTCCGACAAATTATTAAGTTCTCTACCCATCATAGCTTGGGAGCCATCTTCTGCAATTCCAAGATCTTTACCGATTGCGATTGCAGTTTCAAGGTAGTCACCGGTAATCATTATCGGAGTGATTCCGGCAGATTTACATTCTTTTATGGCTTCTTTCGCTTCAGGTCTTGCAGGATCTATCATTCCGCTCAAACCTATCAATATCAGATCCGATTCGATTTCTTCAAAATTATTGTGTTCTACAAGTTCGTCATGCAGCTTGTATGCGTATGCAAGTACACGAAGAGCCTGTTTTGCAAACTCTGTATTTTTATCAAGGAGCAATTTTCTTAATTCATCGGAAAATTCAACAACTTTACCATCTTGTAGAATATATTTACATCTGTCAATTATTATATCCGGTGCACCCTTCGTAAATGAAACATACTTGTTTTCAAAGTAATTTTCGTGGAAGGTGGTCATCATTTTTCTGTCTGAGTCAAAAGGAAGTTCTTTAACTCTCGGGAATTTAGAATTCAGGTGGCTATTTATCAAACCCGCTTTTTCAGCTAAGGTTATCAAAGCGCCTTCGGTAGGATCGCCAACTATTGAATAATCCCCGTTTTCATTTACCAGTTTTGCATCATTATTTAAACTTGCAGCTGATACCAAAAGTTCCAATTCTTTGAATTCTTCAGTATTTACAGCTTTGTCGTTTAACAAAAAGTTTCCGGTTGGAGCATAACCTACACCTTCAACATCAAAGGTTTCATTATTTACGAAAACTTTTTTTACGGTCATTTCATTTTGTGTAAGAGTACCTGTTTTGTCAGAACAAATAACGGTTGTAGTTCCCAAAGTTTCTACAGCCAACAGTTTTTTTACAATGGCATTTCTTTTTGCCATTCTGTTCATACCTATTGAAAGCACTATTGTAACTACGGCAGCCATACCTTCAGGAATAGCAGCTACGGATAAAGAAACTGCAGTCATCAGTGATTCCAAAAGCCCCATGTCAGGTCTTATAATTCCGACTATAAACACAAGTATTGAGATAGCTATAACTAAAATTCCGATGGTTTTTGATAATTTTGCCAATTTTTTTTGAAGAGGTGTTTCTTCTTTTCCTACACTTGAAATATTTGTAGCAATTTTACCGATTTCCGTATCATGTCCCGTTGCGGTAACAACACCTTCACATCTTCCATAAGTCACGATACATGATGAATGAGCATAGTTTGCTCTGTCCCCGATTTCCATTTCTCTGTCAAAAACTGCATTTGCATCTTTATCTACAGGAACGGATTCCCCTGTAAGTGAAGATTCATCAATTTTCAGGTTTGCACTTTGAATAAGTCTCATATCAGCGGGAACTATGTCTCCCGTTTCAAGTTTAACTATATCTCCGGGAACCAATTCTGTAGATTTTACAGTTTTAAATGAGCCGTCCCTTAAAACTTTAGCATCCGGCGCGGATATTTTTTGCAGAGCTTCAACAGAATTTTCAGCCTTGCCTTCCTGAATTAAACTCATAGAAGCATTTAACACAACAATTGCCAAAATTATCAACATTTCGACCCAATCTCCGGAGATTGCGGACAAACCTGCGGCAATAATAAGTATTATTACCATCGGATCAAGTAATTGTTCTATTAATTTTTCATGGAAAGGCTTCTTTTTCTTTTCTTCCAATTTATTTTCGCCATATTTTTCAAGCCTCTTTTGGGCTTCTTCACTGGATAGACCGTTTTTAACATCCGTTTCCAGATCTTTTAGAACGGTATCTCTATCATTCATAAACCAATTCATTTTTTCCTCCATAAATATAAAAAGACCGAGATATTTCTATCTAGGTCTTGCTTCCTTAGCGGTATTTAGCCGGGATAAACCGTAATGACGACTAAATATTAATAAGCTACTCCCCCAACGAATATATTATATATGTTTTTTCTCCGGATGTAAAATATATAATATGATGTTAAATAAGCCCCAATATCTTAGATATGAATACAATAAGCGTACCCAAAAGTATTCCGAAAAATACTTGAAGAGGTGTATGTCCCATAACCTCCTTCAATTCCTTAATATCTTCGGAATTATCAAGATTTTTGTAGTATTCAAGCATTAAATTAATTGTTTGTCCCTGAATTCCAACGGATCTTCTCACATTAAAAGAGTCGTATATAACGATTGAAGCTATTGAAGCCGCAAGGGCAAACACGCTTGAATCAAACCCCTCAATTATTCCGATTTGCAAAGTTACCGCCGTGATAAAAGCGGAGTGTGCGGAGGGCATTCCTCCCGATGTCGTAAACAGTCTTAAATTTATTTTTTTATTTAAGTAATAATAGTAAATAACTTTGTTTAGTTGAGCTATTATCCATGCAAAAGAAGATATCAGTAATACTTTCATAATTTCCTCCTATTAATATGAATATATTGTACCATCATCCGGGAATTTTTGTTAATCATTCTATTTTAATCAAGAATTTTTGATACATAAATATGATATAATATCTTGGTAAAGAAGAGGAGAAGAGATGAAAATTTGTTCACTAACATCCGGATCAACAGGAAACTGCATCTTTGTTGAATCGGATAAATCGAAGATTTTGGTAGATTGTGGAAATAGTGGAAAACTTACGGTTGAATTGTTGAATTTTATCGGAGTCAAAGCGGAGGAAATTGATGCAATATTTGTGACCCATGAGCATATAGATCATATTAAAGGAGTGGGTATTATGAGCAGAAAATTTGACATTCCCATAATTGCAAATGAAAAAACATGGTTGGCTATGAAACCCCTTATCGGGAAAATAGATCCTAAAAATATAATTGTATTTAAAACAAATACTTATTTTACATTCAGAGACTTGGATGTTCACGCAGTAAATACATTTCATGATGCCATAGACCCTGTATTTTTTATTTTCTATCAAAAACAACAAAAAATCAGCATTTTAACTGATACGGGAATTGTGTCGGATTCTATAATAGATTCAATTAAATCATCGGATGTATATTTTTTGGAATCAAATCATGATATAGATATGCTTAAAAACGGACCCTATCCGCTACATTTAAAACACAGGATATTGTCGGATTACGGACATTTATCAAACGGTGTGGCAACACAGATTATTTCAAAACTTTTGACGGGAAAGAGAGAAAGTGTTATATTGGGACATTTAAGCGAGGAAAATAATACAGAGATTAAAGCCTTTACAGAGATGCACAGCAATTTTAACAAATTGGGAATTTCCACGGGAAAAGATGTGATACTTAGAGTTGCGCCAAAGAAGAAACCCGATATAATTACCGATTTAGGAGGTAATTACAGATGAATATAAATTTGGTTGCGGTAGGAAATATAAAGGAAAAGTATTTTATAGACGCAATTAATGAATATAAAAAAAGGCTTTCCTCATATGCAAATTTGAAAATATGGGAGATAAGTGAATATAAATTGCCCAACAACCCCGGTGATTCTAAAATTTTCGAGGGATTGGAAAAAGAAGGGGAACTAATATTAAATAAAATACCGGAGAAAAGTTTTGTTATAGCACTTTGTGTAGAAGGAAAGGGATTTTCAAGTGAGGAATTTTCTGATAAAATCTCTGAATGTATGATTAACGGATATAGTGATATAAGCTTTGTTATAGGGGGATCTTACGGATTGTCTGAAAAAGTCAAAAGTACGGCAAACCTTAGACTTTCCTTTTCAAAGATGACTTTTCCTCATCAGCTAATGCGTGTAATATTATTGGAACAGGTATACAGGGGATTTAGAATACTTAAAAATGAACCGTATCATAAATAGGAGGATTTTTGGAACAGGAGTACTTGGCGGCTGCTTTGGATTTGCAGAGCATTGAAAAATCGATACAGAAAACATATAGAAAAGACCTTTTTGCAAAATTCTTGAAGGCTTTGGATAAATATCAATTAATTCAAGATGGAGATAAGATAGCGGTAGGAATGAGCGGAGGAAAAGATTCATTATTATTAGCTAAGATGTTTCAGCAATTAAAGATTTTTTCAAAAGTGGACTTTGAGGTGGATTTTATAGCAATGGATCCGGGATATGAGCCGCATAACAGAAAAAAACTTGAGGATATATGTAGATATCTGGATATTCCGGTTAAAATATTTGAATCGGATATTTTTGAGGTAACGGAAAGAATCGCTAAAGATAATCCTTGTTATATGTGTGCGAGGATGAGAAGAGGTTTTCTTTATGCAAAGGTGCAGGAGTTGGGATATAATAAGTTGGCTCTCGGACATCATTTTAATGATGTGATTGAGACGATAATGTTGAATATTATATGGAACGGTTCATACAGCTCAATGATGCCTAAACTTAAAAGTAAGAATTTTGAGGGATTGGAATTAATCAGACCGCTTTATTTGGTAGAAGAGAAAAATATTGTAAGGTGGATGAACTACACCGGAATAACACCCATGGATGAGGCATGCCCAATAGTTAAAGTAAAGAAAGACAGCCAAAGAGCGAATATTAAGCAGTTGATAGAAGATTTGGAATCTTTAAATCCGAGAATAGCGAAAAATATTTTCAAAACCAGTGAAAATATAAATCTCGGAGCTGTACTAGGATATCTGAAAGACGGTGAAAGACACAGTTTTTTGGACAATTATGAGGAGTAAAAATGTTAGAAATAATTAAAGTTATCATTTTGAGTATAGTTGAGGGAATTACGGAATTTTTACCTGTATCATCCACGGGACATATGATACTTGTAAATAAGTTTGTGAATTTGGAACCGGAATCATTTTCAAATACTTTCATGGTAATAATTCAGTTAGGTGCAATTCTGGCGGTTGTTGCTATTTATTTTGAAAAGTTGAATCCGTTTTTAAGGAAAAAGTTGGATGGCGGAAATTATCCAAAAAAATTATTGGAATCAAAAGACAAAAATAGAAAAATAAATATGATATACTATTTTTTAACACATAACAAAACCATCAATCTATGGCTTAAAATAATAGTTGCAGCAGTTCCTGCGGCGGTATTGGGATTGATGTTTGATGACAAAATAGACGAGTTGTTATTTAAACCTGTTCCGGTTGCTTTGGCGCTGGTTTTCTATGGCGTGGTTATTCTTTTTTTGGAAAAAAGAAACTCTCAAAAGGACAATTATAGGATAACGGAAGTATTTAAGGTAACATATAAAGATGCTTTGATAATCGGATTTTTTCAGGTTTTAGCAATGTGGCCGGGAACTTCCAGATCGGCTGCCACCATTATTGGTGCGATGATTATCGGATTAAACAGAACGGCGGCTGCGGATTTTTCCTTTTTCTTGGCAATACCGACCATGATCGGGGCTACATTATTAAAAATTATTAAAGCTCCGGTTTTGACAGCTGGGCAATGGGGACTTATATTGTTGGGATTTGTTCTTTCATTTATTGTTGCATATATAGTTATCAAGAAATTTTTAGGATATATAAAGAAAAATGACTTTAAAATATTCGGTTATTACAGAATAGTTTTAGGGATGATTGTTTTATTATATTTTCTTGTATTTTAAGATGGGCTACAAGGGAACCTTGTAGCTTTTTTACTGATTGAATCTGTGATAGAATATAATAAAATGAGAAGGAAATAATATGAAAAAGAAGATTTTATTAAATGGATTACTCATCGTTTTATCTATAATAGCTTTATTTTTTATTTATCATTTATACAGTTTAAAAAAATTAGATTCAAAGGTGAGCAGTTTCAACAGGAATATAAAAAAGGAATACAGATTTGTCGGGGTGACAGATGATAGGATGTATTATTTGGAAAATAATACCCTACATTGTTTTGACGAAAAACAACAGGTTTTTTCTCGAGATATCGGAGTAGGAATCGCAGACATCATATATGACAGGTATATTTATGTTGTTGAAAAAAGCGGTTCAGTTTCTATGTTAAATAGAAAAAACGGGAATGAGTTGAAGAGGATAAACTTAGAGAGAAATATTGTAAAGGCCGTTTATGAATTCGGAAATATAGATTTATACTTCGAAGACGGGGTAATTTCTTTAAATCAAAAACTTGAAAAAAAATCTGAAATCAGAGATTTGAGAAATCCGGTGAGTAAGTCGGAAAACGGAAGATTTATATCCGTAATAGAAATAAATATGGAAAACGGAGAGATAATTTCAACATTTTCCATATACGAAAATGATAAAAAAATATACACTATATCAAGTCCGAACGAGGCTTTTCTTTATACAAGCATGCTTGATGAAGGGAACAGTCTTTTAATTTCCAACAGATATATTTATATGATGGATAAAGGTGTCATCAAATCCAAAAACATTGTTGAAAATATCAAATCTGTTGATTATGCACACGGGAAATATGCAATAGTGGATGGAGATAAGCTTAAGATATTTAATAAAAGTTTTCAATTTGAAAATGAGAAAAAGATTGATTTTGATGTAAGCAGAGTTTCCATAAGAAAAAACTCGATTGTTTTGATTGGAAAAAAAGAGGCTGCGGTTTTTGAGAATGACACGATTATTAAAGAAAAATTGAATAATTTACTTGGACAGTATATTTCAAATCAGGGAGTTTATCTTATATTCGAAAATAAGATCAATAAGCTGAGTGCCTATTAGGAGGATGAATGAAAGAACAGTATCAACTAATAAAAGCATATTTCATAGATGAAGCGGGAAGTTTTACATTCCTTGGGAAAATATTATTTATTTTGACAGTAGTTTTGATTACCCAGATTATACTTAAAATTATAAGGATGATATTTTCAAAAAGGGTAACCAAAAAAGTTATAAACACTAAAAATAGCATTAAGATAAAAACGGTATTGAGCATATTTCAAAACTTTTTGACAATACTTATATACTTTATTTCCACAACAATTGTTCTCAATGCATTCGGAGTAAACACGACCTCAATAATAGCGGTTGCAGGAGTTGGAGGTATTGCGATAGCTTTTGCAGCACAGTCTTTGGTAAAGGATATTATTCAGGGGGCATTTATACTTTTGGAGGATCAATACAATATCGATGATTTGGTTACGATAAATGACTGCACGGGTACAGTGGTTTACATGGGGATAAGACTGACTAAATTGGTGGATATAAACGGTGCACTATACATCATTCCAAACGGGACAATTAATATGGTAATAAATCATTCCCGAAACAATATGAGGGCATCTGTATTGATATCAATTACGGACAATGTGGATTTCGAAAAGCTTAGAGATTTGTTAAATCAATCAATGGATGAGATTTCCGAAACTGTCGACTATTTTTCAGAAAATCCCAAAGTTATGGGGGTGGAAGAATTTTCAGACTATGGTTATAAAATCCTTATCGTGGGAAAGGTTTTAAACGGAAAACAGTGGGAAGCTCAAAGACTGATGAGACAGAAAGCGATGATGAGTTTACAAAAAGAAAAAGTCTCTTTCAGCCGAATAGAGGTTTCTTATGAGTAAATATATAGTAAATGATATTGTAAGATTAAAAAAAGGTCATCCCTGCGGTTCTAATGAATGGAAAATTTTAAGAACCGGGGTAGACATAAAACTTGAATGCCTGGGTTGCAATAAAGTTGTTTGGTTATCCAGGGTAGACTTTGAAAAAAGAGTCAGAAAAATTAAAAATGAAAAAGGAAAGTTTGAATCCATTGTGAATTTTGAAAGAAAAACGGATATGGAATAGAAAAGGTAGCGTGAAGATTTTCTTCACACTACCTTATTTTTATCTAATCTTTTTAACGACAGTTTTTTCAAATGCATCCAAAATTTCGCTTTTTGATGCTATATCCTCAACAAATGCGGTTGCAGAAGCTGCCGCCGAAGCCATTTTGAAAGATTCTACGGGATCGTTTTTTTTCATATACAAGCCTATAAAAGCTCCTATCATCGCATCTCTTGAATTGAATGAATTGACTTCGACTCCTTTAACGGCATAGGATCTGTAAACGGAAAGATCTTCGGTAAATAGGTAAGATCCCTCTTCTCCCATTGATACAATTACATTTCTCGCACCGATTTTTATACATTTTAATCCATGTTCAATGATTTCTTCTTCGTTTGAAAAAGGTTTGCTTCTATTGAACATCAATGCCAAGCTTTCCGCATTGGGCTTTATCAAAAGCGGTCTGTACCTCAAAGAATCCATCATTTGCACAGGAGGTATATCAATTACGAAATAAGCCTTGTTTGCATTACAAATATCAATAAGTCTTTGATATATTGTCGGCGAAACTTCACTGGGAACTGAACCGCCCATTACAACAATATCACCTTCCCTTACTCGGGATAGGAAAAATAGTAACTGGTCTATTTGAGATTCGGTTACGCTAGGATAAACACCAGCTATGGTCAGTTTATCATTTTTAGTTTTAATTCTTACATTAATTCTTGTATCCTGTTCAATTTCAACAAAGTAATTCTCCACTTTTCTGTTATTGAACCAGTCGAATATGAATTTTCCGGGATATCCGCCCAAAAAGCCGGTAGCCACACTTGGAATTCCAAGATTATAAAGTGTACGGGACACATTTATCGCCTTTCCTCCGGGAAATTTCTGAGTAGTACTCGTTGAATTATATTCACTGGTTTTAAGTTCATCAGAATAAAAAACTATATCCAATGCCGGATTTAATGTTACTGTATATATCATAATTGCCTTCCTTGTAGTTAACTTCTTAGTTTATTATAGTACCATTGAGAAAATTTGTCCACGTGAATAAATTCACACTATACGATTTCCTCATTTTCGGCATTCATATTTTCTAGGTTCTTAATAAATTCAGGTTTTTCAGTGAGTACATATTCGTTTCTCAAAATATCCATGAATTCATCTCCTGAGATAGTTTCTTTTTCAAGCAAATATTTTGATATTTCATGAAGCTTATCAATATTATCTCTCAAAATTTGCAGAGCTTTTTGGTGAGCTTCTGAAATTATTTCCATAACTCTTTCATCAATTTTTTCCGCAGTTCCTGAGGATGCGTTCATTCTCGGATCAGATTCAAGATATCTGCCGGTTTGAGATTCCAAGGCAACAAAGTCAAAATCTTCCTCCATTCCGTAGATTGTGATCATTGCCCTTGCTATTTTTGTTGCCTTTTGGATATCATTGGAAGCACCGGTAGTCTTTGTATTGAATATCAATTCTTCAGCAGATCTTCCTCCGGTTAAAGTTACTATTTCAGTAAATAATTCTTCTCTTGACATCAATACTTTTTCGTCCTCATCAACCTGCATTGTATAGCCTAATGCCCCCGAAGTTCTCGGAATAATCGTAATTTTCGTAACAGGAGCACTGTCTTTTTGTTTTGCAGCCACAAGAGCATGTCCAACTTCGTGGTAGGCAATCATCTCTTTTTCTTTTTGAGAAATAACCATATTCTTTTTCTTATGCCCCGCAATTACCACTTCCACGGATTCTTGCAAATCGGATTCGGTAACCAGTTTTCTGTCTTCTCTTACGGCTCTCAGAGCTCCTTCATTGATTATATTTGCAAGATCGGCTCCGGATGCACCTGCCGTCATTTTTGCTATATTTCTCAGAACGACACCGTCAGCCATTTTAACTTTTTTTGCATGAACTTTTAATATATCTTCACGACCCTGTATATCCGGAAGTTCAACTCTGACCTGTCTGTCAAATCTTCCCGGACGAGTTAAAGCCTGATCCAATATCTCAGGTCTGTTTGTTGCTGCCAAAATTATAACTCCTGCCGTTGCATCAAAACCGTCCATTTCATTTAATAATTGATTTAGAGTTTGTTCTCTTTCATCATTTCCGCTATAACCTGAGGTATCTCTCTTTTTTCCGATTGCATCAATTTCATCAATAAAAACTATGCAAGGAGCTTTTTCATTTGCTTGTTTAAACAAGTCACGGACTTTCAACGCCCCAAGACCAACAAACATCTCCACAAATTCCGAGCCTGAGATTGAAAAGAAAGGGACATCAGCTTCGCCGGCTACAGCTTTTGCCAATAGTGTTTTACCCGTTCCCGGAGGTCCTACAAGAAGGACACCTTTCGGAGAAAGAGCACCTATTTCAGCATATTTTTTAGGATTGTGCAGAAAGTCAACTATCTCAAGCAAACTTTCTTTAGCCTCGTCCTGTCCGGCAACATCCGAAAATTTGGTTCCGGATTGGGCCTTTACATAAATTTTTGCATTGGATTTTCCGAAACTCATTGAATTGGAACCTCCCATCATCATTTTTGTAAGATATCTTCCCCCAAAAATGAAAAGTACCGAAAAAATCCCCCAAGTTATCAGTGACATCAGAATAGGGCTTGTCGGCTTATCAATCAAAGATCCGAATTCTATATTTGCACTTTCAAGTCGTTTAGTTATATTTGGATCATTCCATCTACCGGTTTTGTATATTGCGGTGTTTCCTTTATCGTCAATTGCGGAAAACTTGTATTGATATGAATCCAACTCAACTTTTTTGACTTGTTTTTTATCTACCATTTCTATAAATTTGTCATAGGTAACTTCAATTACTTTTTGCTGATTCCACATGGGTCTTATTATGAATTGAAACAACAAAATCAAAATCAGACAAATAACATACCAATAATAAATCGGCTTTTTTGTATTTTTAAAATTTTTCATTATTACTCTCCTATCTTTAAAATGCATTATATATACAAATAATGTATGAAATGTGTACGAATAAAAATATTTTATCACATAATCCTAGAATTGCTCATTTTTTATATTAGATATATAATACTATGAGGAGGTGGATATGATTAGAGAAGTAGATGATAAAAACATATTGGAGATAATTCAGTCGATAGAAAAAAAGATTGTAATTGTCGATTACTATTCAAATCTATGCAATCCATGTAAGATGATGGAGCCGACCCTTTTGCAATTAGATAAATTAAGAGGAAATGATTTGGTTATTTTAAAACTTGATGTTGATAAATACCATGAATTTGCAAGTAAAATTAATATAGAATCCGTACCTACTACAATATTTTACAGGAATGGAGAAGAGATTGACAGAATTTTCGGTTTTCAGATATTGAAAACTATTGAAGATCGTATAAATAAATTAAACTGAATTTTCTGAAATTGAAATGAAAAAATCTTTATGATAGAGTAAATACAGAATATATCTTGGAGGAAGTATGAACACACAACAATTGGCTATAAATACCGTTAGAGTATTGGCATCTGAAAGTATAGACAGGGCGAAATCCGGGCATCCGGGATTGCCGTTAGGAGCTGCTCCAATGGCTTTTACATTATTTGACAAAGTAATGAAGCACAACCCTAAGAATCCCGGTTGGATAAACAGAGACAGGTTCATACTGTCAGCGGGACACGGTTCAGCTTTATTATATTCTTTATTTCATTTGTTCAAATATGGAGTAGGTATAGAAGACTTAAAGGAATTTAGGCAATTACATTCAAAAACTCCCGGACATCCGGAATTTGGATATACCACCGGAGTTGAAGCTACGACAGGACCTTTGGGACAAGGAATAGCTATGGCTGTCGGAATGGCTATGGCAGAGGCGCATTTGGCTGCGATATTCAACAAGGAAGATCTTAAACCGATAGATCACTACACATATACAATTGTCGGAGACGGCTGTTTAATGGAAGGTATCAGTCATGAAGCTGCTTCTTTAGCCGGAACTCTAGGTCTTAAAAAATTGATAGTTCTATATGATTCAAATAATATATCTATTGAAGGAAATACTGAAATAGCATTTAGAGATGACACGAGAAAGAGATTTGAGTCATATGGTTGGAACACATATTTTATTGAAAATGGAAATGATGTTGAAAAAATAGAATCCACAATTTTGGAAGCTAAAGAAAAATCCGATAAACCTATCTTTATTGAAATCAAAACAAAGATCGGATACGGTTCGGAAAATGAAGGTTCCGAAAAAACTCACGGATCACCGCTTGGAGTTGAAGGAACCAAGAAATTAAAGAAAAATTTAGGATATCCTTTTGAAGAAAGTTTTTATGTAGACGATTCCGTAAGAGAATATATGAGCAAGAGTATTGAAAAATTGGAAGCTTATGAAAATGAGTGGAAAGAGATGTTCAAAGAATATGCTAAAAAATATCCAGATGATTACACAAAACTGCAACAATTTTTAAATAACCAATTCGACTTGTCATTTTTAGACACGGAAGAATATTATAAATTTGACAAGGACATGGCGACAAGAGCATCTTCAGGAATCAGCCTAAACAGAATAGCAGAAAAAGTGGAAAATCTTTTTGGAGGTTCTGCGGATTTGGCTCCGTCAAATAACTCTGAAATTAAAGGTAAGACATATTTCAGTAAAGAAAATTATTTGGGAGAAAATATTCATTACGGAGTAAGAGAACATGCAATGGCTGCAATCGCCAACGGAATCAGCCTTCACGGAGGATTTTTGCCATATGTTGCAACATTCCTTGTGTTCTCCGATTATCTAAAGCCTGCATTGAGACTGTCCGCCATAATGAAAAGAAAGGTTATATATGTATTTACACATGACAGCATCGGAGTTGGAGAGGACGGACCTACACATCAGCCTATTGATCAATTGGCGATGTTGAGATCAATACCGGGAGTTGTTAATATCAGACCTTGTGACAATAGGGAAACAGCTGCAGCTTGGGCATACTCCATAAAATCAAGTGATAAGCCTGTGACATTGTCATTGACAAGACAAAATCTTGAATCAATTGAGGGAACGGGAAAGAAATTGATAAAGGGAGGATATGTTCTTAAGGATTTCGGAGAGGAGTTGGATTTAATCATTATGGCATCCGGCTCAGAAGTGAAATTGGCATATGACGCGGCTAAAGTTTTACATGAGAAAGGTCATGGTGTCAGAGTGGTTTCAATGCCTTCATTTGAGTTGTTTGAAAGTCAATCCAAAGAATACAGGGAATCGGTTCTTCCGAAAAATATAAGAAAAAGGGTGTCCATTGAAGTATATAATGACAATTCATGGTACAGGTATGTAGGATTGGACGGAAAAGTTCTTAATTTGTCGAGATTCGGAGAATCTGCTCCTGCGGAAAGATTATTTGAAGAGTTCGGATTCACAACTGATGCGATAGTTGAAAAAATAGAAAAAATGTTTTAGAGGAATCTCTGATTAATAAGTTCACACTGAATTTATAAAAATTCGGTGTGAATTTTTATTTTAAAATAAATCTTAAACAGTTTAAGCTATGAATACATTTTCCTTAATAAATTGAGTTTTGTTAAATAGGGTAATATAAAATATATACTTAATATTCTAGATAGAAAATCTTGTAAATTAAAGGTTGCAATCTACTAACTTTATTGATTTTTGTTATTTAGGGTGTTACTATGGAAATGAAAGGAGATAAGATATGAAAGCGTTAACTTTTATTGAGGACGAACTTGTTTCCAAATTAGATTCATTTATTGAGCAATTTGAAGATAAACCGAACAACATAATAAGTATACTTCATTATGCACAGGAGCTTTGTGGGTATTTACCTCCGGAGTTACAAACATATATTGCCAAGAGTGTCGGGATGCCGACAGCAAAAATCAATGGAATAGTTTCCTTTTATTCATTTTTTAATGAAAATAAAATGGGAAAATACACCGTTGATGTGTGCATGGGAACGGCTTGTTTTGTAAAGGAGTCGGCTGCGGTGTTAAAAGAGTTCAAAACATTACTTGAAGTAAATTTAGACGGTTTGTCAAAAGATGGATTATTCAATGTCAATTCTATAAGATGTGTGGGAGCATGCGGAATAGGACCGGTTGTCAGGGTGAACAAGGAAATTTATGGACATGTAAAAAAAGAGGATGTAAAAGGAATAATTGAAAAATATCTGATGGAGGAAAAATATGAAAAAGATAGATTCATTGGATAAACTTTTGAGAATCAAAGAAGAGATGAAATCTAAAATAGCTCCAAGAGAACTTGGAAACCTTCATAAGGATCAGGTAATTGAGGTTAAAGTATATGGAAACGGATCTGAAACATATGATGAGGTCAAGGGTCTGTTTGCGGAATTGAGTGAATTTGCAAAGGAGAAAGGATATTCAAATCTCAGACTTAAGTTTAAGGATAATATAAATCAAAAAGAAAAGTACATAGTGGATATAAGCAGCAAGATTAGAGCTACAGGAGAAGATGAACAGTTTGATAAAGAAGAAATTGTTGCATTGATAGAATCCATAGCGGACCTTATCAATTCTAGAAAAGTATCAAAGAGGTTGCAGTTATGAGTAATATAAGACTTCAAATTATGGTATGTAAGGGTACCGGGTGTATATCAGCCAAATCGGATGAGATTATTATAAAACTCAGAGAAGGTCTGAAGAAGAGAAATATTGATGATGTTGAGGTAATGATAACCGGATGTTTCGGGTTTTGTGGAGAAGGACCGATAGTAAAAGTTCAGCCTGATAATATTTTCTATGTTCATGTAACTCCCGATGATGTGGATGAGATGATTGAAGAACATGTGCTTCATGGAAGACCGGTTGAGAGGCTTCTTTATGTTTCTCCCAAAACTGGAATCATAGCTCAAAACCATCATCATATGGTGTTTTATGAAAAACAGACCAGAATAGCATTACAAAATTGCGGTCAAATAAATCCTGAGGATATAAACGATTACATAGCCTATGACGGATATATCGCATTACATAAAGTTTTGACCGAAATGACACCTCAGGATGTCATAGATGAGATTAAAAAATCCGGTTTGAGAGGCAGAGGCGGCGGAGGATTTCCGACCGGCTTAAAATGGCAGGCGACGGCAGATGTTTTTGGTGAAGAAAAGTACATATTTTGTAATGCCGATGAGGGAGATCCCGGAGCATTTATGGATAGATCCATACTGGAGGGAGATCCGCATTCTGTAATAGAAGCTATGATTATTGGCGGATATGCAACAGGTGCAAATCATGGAATTATATACATAAGAGCCGAATACCCTCTTGCTATCGAAAGATTAAAAACGGCAATAGAATCCGCAAGAGAGTACGGACTGATAGGGAAAAATATCTTCAATTCAGGATTTGATTTTGATGTTGAAATCAGACTTGGAGCAGGGGCGTTTGTATGTGGAGAAGAAACCGCATTAATTCATTCAGTTGAGGGAAAGAGAGGAGAACCTACGAGGAAACCTCCATTTCCAAGTAAGGAAGGATACAAGGGAAAACCGTCTACCGTAAATAATGTGGAGACATATGCCAATATACCTAAAATCATCAATAGGGGAGCCGAGTGGTTTTCATCCATAGGGACTGAAAATTCAAAAGGAACCAAGGTGTTTGCTTTGGCGGGCAAAGTAAACAATGTGGGATTGGTTGAAGTTCCCATGGGAACAACCATAAGATCCATAGTATACGATATAGGGGAAGGGATACCGAATGGAAAGAAATTTAAGGCGGTTCAAATCGGAGGACCTTCCGGAGGAATGATAACTGAGGAAAATTTGGATACGCCGATAGATTATGAAAATCTTAAAAATATCGGTGCCATGATGGGTTCAGGTGGACTTATCGTAATGGACGAAGATAACGACATGGTCGAAATAGCTAAGTTTTACTTGGAGTTTACCCAGGATGAATCTTGCGGGAAGTGTACTCCATGCAGAATAGGAACTAAACGATTGTATGAGATGTTATGTGATTTGATAGCTCAAAAGAGCAATATGGAGAATCTGAAAAAAATAAAATCTCTTTGTGAGAATATTATAGATTCCGCAGCTTGCGGTTTAGGGCAGACAGCACCTAATCCTGTATTGTCGACGATGAAATATTTTCCGGAAGAATATGAGAGATACGCAAAAGGACTTGTTAAAAAAGCTTATTTTATCGATGCACGAAAATGTGTGGGATGTCACAAATGTTTTAATGTTTGTCCCGTTCATTCAATAGTCGGGGAATTAAGGCAAAAACATAAAATTGACGAATCGAAATGTATTGCATGCGGCTCCTGTGCAAGTGTCTGTCCAGTAAATGCTATAGCGAAGGCTTAAGGTGTAAGGTGGTGAATTATGATAAATTGCGTAATAAACGGAAAAAAAGTAAAAGTAAAAGAAGGATCTACAATTCTTGAGTTGGCAAGAGATATCGGTATTGAAATCCCGACACTTTGTCATATGAAATTGGAAAAATTCTGCTACGAAAACAAGCCTTCATCTTGTAGGCTTTGCATGGTGGAAGTGGAGAACAGACCGAGATTATGTACGGCATGCAGTGAAGAAATAACCGAGGGCATGGTCATAAATACAAATTCTTCAAGAGCAATTTCCGCAAGAAGAATGAATTTAGAATTGATTTTATCAAACCACCCGAAGGACTGTTTGATTTGTCCTAAAAATTTGGATTGTGAGCTTCAAACACTTGCAAAGGAAATGGGAATAACCAGTATCAATTACCCGGGAGAGATAAAACTACATAAAATTGATAAATCTTCAATGGCTATATTTAGAAATCCTACAAAATGCGTAATGTGTCGAAGATGTGAAACTATGTGTAATGAAGTTCAAACGGTAGGAGCATTGAGTGGACTCGATCGTGGCTTTGATGCGATAGTGGGAACGGCATTTAAGATGCCTTTGGTAAACAGCTCATGTACATTTTGCGGACAATGTGTCGAAGTTTGTCCTACCGGAGCCCTGGTAGAAGTGGATGAGACATATCGAGTGATAGATGAGTTGAAAAATCCTTCAAGACATGTGGTGGTACAGGTGGCTCCCGCTATTAGAGTCGCTATAGGTGAAATATTCGGAATGGAACCGGGTGAAATTACTACGGGAAAATTGGTTTCCGCACTCAGGATAATGGGTTTTGACAAGGTGTTCGATACCGATTTTTCGGCAGATTTGACAGTGATGGAAGAAGCCGGTGAAATGATACATCGTATACAAAATAACGGAGTTTTGCCTATTTTAACATCATGTTGTCCGGCTTGGGTGAGATTTATTGAAAATAACTACCCGGATATGCTTGATATTCCTTCTACATGTAAGTCTCCCCAAATGATGATGGGAACGGTTATAAAAACATATTATGCTGAAAAGATGGGGATCGATCCTAAGGACATTACGGTGGTTTCGATAATGCCTTGCACAGCTAAAAAACAGGAAGCCTTCAGATCGGAGTTTTCAAATGACGGAATAAGGGATGTGGACATCGTACTTAGCACGAGGGAACTTGGAAGATTGATAAAAATATTCGGACTGGACTTTGTAAGTCTTGATGAAAGTGATTTTGATCAAATATTGGGTGAATCGACGGGAGCCGGAGTTATATTCGGAACTACGGGAGGAGTAATTGAAGCTGCGACAAGAACGGCTGTGGAATGGATAACCGGAGAAAAACTGGAAAAAATTGATTTTAAAGAGCTTCGCGGACTTGAGGGTATTCGAGATACATATATTGAAGTAAAAGGCTTGAAATTACATATAGGCATAGCAAATGGACTTGGAAATGCGAGAAAACTGTTGGATGGGATTAAAAACAATGAATATAAGTTTGATGCAATTGAAATAATGGCATGTCCGGGAGGGTGTATCGGAGGAGGAGGTCAGCCTTATCACAGAGGAAATTCAGATATACTTGTTAAGAGGCAGAAGGCTCTTTATGAAATAGACAAGAAAAAAACTATAAGGAAGTCTCACGAAAATCCGATGGTTCTAGAATTATACAAAAACTATTTCGGAGAACCTTATGGAGAATTATCTCATAAATTATTACACACAAAATATGAGGAAAGAGAATTTGTTTAAAAGCCTCATAAATTAATAATGTTAATTCGAGATAAAATATTAAGATATATTAGTTGATTTTTTGTCAAAATTAGATTAAAATAACGAAGAAATGATTAAAATATGTGAGGAAAAAAATGAAAAAAAATAAAGTTCTTATAATGTTGGTACTGGTATTAGCTTTGGTATTAGGAGCTTGTTCCGGTTCAAAAGAGTTGACAATCGAAGATGTTCAAAAAAATGTTGGCAAGTATTACGAAGATGCAAAAGTGATTCAAACAGAAATGAATACTCAAGTCGGTCCTATGAATATTGCCATGAAGATGATCGTGGATAAAGAAAGTAAGATATCCAAGATGATGATTACAGGTTCAGACCTTGAAACATATATGGATATGAGCAGTAACCCTGTAGTTCAATACACTAAATTTGGCGGAGAATGGTCAAAACTTAAAGTGGATAGTTTAGGATTGTCTGAAACTAAACAAATGGACCAAATGTTCGACTTCTCAAAGATGTTGGTCGTAGATGAAAAACTACCTAAAGAATTTGAAAATGCAAAAGATGAATATATTATTAAGGTTAAAGTTACAAAAGATAATATAGAGGATCTTGCAAAGACAGAAGAAGAAAAGGAACAAGTAAAACAAGCTATGTCACTTTTGGCAATGAGCGATATTCCTATAGTTATTAAAATTGATAAAAAGGATTTCCACATCAAAGAAATAACTATCGAGAGTAATATGAAAGAAGCTAGTTTTAAGATGGTAATGAAAGACTTAATTAAAGTCAACGAAAAACTTGAGATTCCAAAAGAAGCTTTGAACGCAAAAGAAATGGTTCATTAAGAAAATTATAAAATGTGGATTCGGTAGTCATCCGAATCCCTTTTTTATTTTAAATAGACTTTTTTTACATTTAAGTAAAAAAATGGATATGAAGACAATCTGTTATATAATATAAATAAATACATACCTTTCAGAGTGGTATCCAAAAAGGAGATAATATGAAATTAATTTGTTATAAAAAATGCGGAACTTGTAGACAAGTTGAGAAAATATTAAGCGATAAGTCGATACCATATGAGTATAGACATATTGATCAGGAAAATCCGACTGTTGAAGAATTACAGAAATGGCATAAAATATCGGGGTTGGATATTAAAAAATTTTTTAATACCAGCGGTTTACTATATAAAGAGATGAACTTAAAAGATAAGCTTAAAGATATGACATTGGAAGAAAAAATTGAGTTGTTATCAACCAATGGACTTCTTGTAAAAAGACCGATATTGATAGATGATGAAAAGATTTTTGTGGGAGCGGATGTTAAAAAATTTGTAGAGGGAATATAATGAAAAATATATCTAACGGGAAAAAAAGTATACATGTTTTTTCTGCAGCAGACATGAGTAAAGGTCACGGAGTGCTTTCAGCCTATGAAGAACAGGTGGGATTGATTAAAAAAAAGATAGGAAACGAGTATAATATAAGCGTTAATCCGCCAAGATTGGGAGATATTAATCACTATCATACGATAAATTTCTCGTATTATCTAAGAAATAATATTTTTGGGAAAAAATCTATATCTGTGGGATATGTTCATTTTTTGCCGGAAACTTTAGACAAGAGCATCAGATTGCCCAAACTTATAAGAAAAATATTTTACAAATATATAATAAGGTTCTACAAGAGTATGGACTATACGGTTGTTGTTAATCCATATTTTATTGAAGAAATGAAAAAATACGGAATAGATACTTCGAGAACTACATATATACCGAATCTTGTTTCCAATGAACACTTTTCTAAACTTTCAGATGAAGAAAAGGCTGAAAAAAGAAAAGAATACGGAATAAAACCGGATCAGTTTTTGGTTTTGGGAGTAGGACAGTTGCAGACAAGAAAAGGAATTTTCGATTTTACGGATATTGCAAAAGAGCTTCCGGACATGCAATTTTTGTGGGCCGGAGGGTTCAGCTTCGGAAACATGCAGGAAGGTTATCATGAAATCAAGGAATTGCAAAATAATCCTCCTGAAAATATGAAGTTTTTGGGGATGGTCGACAGACTTCAAATGAACGATTTATACAATATTGCCGATGTAATGTTTTTGCCGTCATATGCGGAATTGTTTCCAATGACCATTCTTGAAGCTATGGCTACAAATACTCCGATTCTTTTAAGAGATATAGATATCTATAAATTGATTTTGGACGGATATTATCTAAAAGCCGGTGACAATAAGGGATTTATAGAAGAATTAAAAAAATTAAGAGACGATCCCGAATATAGAAAAAAAGCGATGGAAATGTCCAAAAGAGGGAATGATTTTTATAGCGAAGAATCAATCGGAGAAATGTGGAAGGAATATTACGACAGTTTAGAATAGAAGATTTGAGAGAGGCTGAATTAAAATGATTTTTGTACTTAAAAAGTATGAAATCAATATTTTGAAGCCTCTTTTTCCTTGCTTCGATATCCTTTATAATTAAACGGTATGATATAATTATCTGAGAATAAAAGTTAAGGAATTATTATGGGAAAATTATTAGAATTAAGAATAACTGATGCTGAATATCCGAATTTATCAATTGCTGAAAATGGAGATGAAAAAATCTGCTTTAAAAACGGGATAATCGGACAGAAAGTGATTGTCAAAAGGGGAAAAATCAAAGACGGTTATTCATCGGGAAAGTTGATTGATGTATTAGAGGATTCACCTCTTCAAACTGAAACAGGTTGTCCTCGAGTTAAGGATTGCGGAGGTTGCAGATATCAAGAATTGACATATGATGAAGAGACAAATTACAAGAGACATATAATCCAAAAGCTTTATGACGGTTTGAATCTTGGAAAGACAGTGAGATTTTACCAAGCTCCGAGCATTTCATCCTACAGAAATAAAATGGAATATTCCTTTGGCGATGAAGTAAAAGACGGACCGCTTACTCTGGGACTTCACAAGAAAAACAGATTTTATGAAATTGTAGACAATAGAGATTGTAATATCGTTAATCCGTCATTCGACAAAATCCGAATATTTACTCAGGAATTTTTTAGGGAAAGAGAGATAAAAGCTTATCACAGAAAACGCAATGACGGGGAGTTGAAATTTTTAATTGTCCGTTATTCTTTCGCGCACAATGAAATAATGTTGAATCTGGTTACCAAGGACTTCGAAAAATTAAATGATAAAATACTTGAAGAATATATACAAAAAATAACATCTCAGCCCATAGAGGCAAAAATCATAAGCATATTTCATACCATTTCAAACTCGTTGGCGGATGCGGTTGTTCCCGAAAAAGTAAATCATTTGTACGGAAAAACATACCTGAAGGAAAGCATCAATGGACTTGAATTCAAAATAAGCCCTTTTTCTTTCTTCCAACCGAATCCAAAGTCGGCGGAAAAGTTATATGAGAGAGCTTTGGAGCTTGCCGGAGATATTTCGAACAAACTCGTATACGACCTTTACTGTGGAACGGGTACAATTTCTCAAATTTTTGCAAAAAAAGCTTCCAAAGTCATAGGTGTGGAGATTGTCGAAGAAGCGGTCGTTAAAGCCGAAGAAAATGCAAAAATAAACAATCTGTCAAATGTCGAGTTTATTGCCAATGATGTACTTTCTGAGATAGAAAACTTAAAACAAAAGCCCGATATTTTAGTGCTTGATCCCCCAAGGGAAGGCATTCACCCTAAGGCTATTGATAAAATCATCTCCATGTCAGCGGATACCGTTGTATACATATCCTGCAACCCCAAGACCCAGGTTCGAGACTTGCAGCTTTTCATCGAAGCGGGATACGAAGTTCAGGAAATAGATGCATTTGATCAGTTTCCGAGGACGGTGCATGTGGAGACTGTATGTTTATTGTCCAAACTAAATACAGCAAAACATATCGACATAAATCTAGAAATGGAAGAACTTGATATTACTTCATCTGAGATGAAAGCTAGTTATCAAAAAATTATAGATTATATTTTAGATAAATTTGGATTTAAAGTATCTACATTGTATATTGCACAGATTAAAAGAAAATGTGGCTTAGATATAGGAAAAAACTATAATATAACAAAAAAAGATAATCAAAGAATACCTAAGTGTCCAAAGGAAAAAGAAGATGCAATCATAGATGCATTAAAACATTTCAAAATGATTTAAATATTTAAATTTGACAAGTAGAAAACTACTTGTCTTTTTTATTGAAAGGAGAATTAAAAAATGAGTAAATTATTATTTGATGAACATCCTATTATTGCTAATAAAACATTGGCAAGAGAAATTGGACTAATTGAATCTATCGTATTACAACAAATCCATTATTGGTTAGAAATGAATAAGCAAACAAGAAAGAATTATCGAGACGGTAAGTATTGGACGTATAATTCAATCAGAAACTGGCAAGAAAAAGATTTTGATTATTTGAGTATTGATACAGTTAGAAGAACATTTAATAAATTAGAAAAAGAAGGTTTTTTAATTGTATCAAATTACAACAAAGATCCAAGAGATAAAACAAAGTGGTATTCTCTAAATGAAGAAAAATTAGAAGAATTAAATCAAGAGATTGAGAGAAGAAAGTTAGAACCTGAAGAAGTAAATCAAGATAGTTATGCGGATAACTCATTCTAATTTAAAGTTAGAACCAATGCATTGGGTCAAAATGACCTAATGGAAAGGTTCAAATTGCACTAATGCATTTATGCAAAATGACCCAATGCATTTAGGCAAATTGCATAAACCATTACCAAAGATTAACTACAAAGAATAACAACAGAGATTTCTACATATCCTTCCATCCATCCCTCCGAATTAAAATAAAAAAATAATGGATTATGTAGTATCTAAAAGACTATAATCCTCCGAAGCTATTATTAATTTGTGAATTATTTCGCTTTATAAGGGTATATGCAAAATGATATAATTAATATGAAGAAATAGTCATTAAATAATTAATCATAAATAAATTTTAAATTTTTAAAGGAGATAATTATGGGAGCTTGGAGTGCTAGTATTTTTGGAAATGATACATCACTTGATATAAAAGAAGAATTTTACAGAAGATATAATCTTGGAGAAGAAGTAGAATATATAAAAAATTCATTACTTTTAGAAGACGATGATGAAGATAGGTTTAATGTAATTTTTGCTCTTGCCCATTGTATGTGGGAAGTTGGACAGTTAGATGATGAATTTTTAAATGAAGTAAAAAATATCATTATTAATGGTGAAGATTTAAAAGTAAATGAAGATCGTGGTTCAGATGCTAAATTTATTAAACAAAGAGGTCAGCATTTAGAGAAATTTTTAGAAAAAATCAGTACAAGAAAAGAAAAACCAAAAAAAAGAGTAGCTCCACCTGTGGAAGTAGAAAGTAAATACAGAAATGGTGCTGTTATGTTATTTAATTATGTAGATGGTATGTGGGGAGTGGTTATAGCTGTTGAGGGTAAATTTTATGATAAAGAAACATTTTACCACTATATTCAAACGGATATTAAAATGAAAGAAAAACCAACAATGGATGACGTGTTAAAAGCACATATTATTGATCCAAGTTTTCACAGTAAAGAATATAATTCATTTAGAGATCCAATCTACTACAATTATTTTGTAAATTTAGTTTCCGGATATTTAAAAAGTAGTGGAACAAAACGATTTGAAAAATATAATGACTGTGCTTTTGAAATTATTGGTTATTTAGCCGATTGGGGAAGATGCTCAAGTGGAGCATTTCATTACTTTGATTATTATAGGCAAAAAACAGCAGAAGAATTTAAAGAGTGCGTGATGAGCGTACTTACGAAAAATTATGAAGAAAATCCTAATGTTAGAACAAAAATGACAGTTGCAGAAATAGAAAAAGAGTTTTTGACTCGTGTATTAACAAGGTAGCAAATTAGGTTTTAAAAGAGGTGAAATTATGGAAAAAGAATTTTTAGAAAACATTTTATTAAAAGCAGAAATTGCTGGAGATAACTATTATTTCAATATGGAAAAAGAAGATTTTGATAAAGCGATGAAAGGCAATGAAGAGGAAGATTTTTATAAAGAATATCTTAAACAAAGAGAAATTGGTTTTGAAGCATATCAAAATCAAGTAAAAGAAGAAATTAAGCAGATTTCATCATTAGAAGAACTTCATCTTTTGACTGCTGAGTACAATTTTGATGCTGGAAATTTTTTATCAGAGCAAGTAATTAATCATCCTTTATGTGATATAGAAACTGCAAAAGTGATTTATTGTCTTTCATCACCAACATATATTTATGAGAAATATGGTAGTTTAGAAAAATGTCCCAAAGAAGACTATATTTGTTATGATGATGCAAAACTTTTAAGTACCATTGAAGAAAAAGTAAAAAATGGTGTTTTTAAAACAGGACTTATTGTTGAAAAAAATGATGTTATGATTGCAGAAATAGAGGAGGCAGATTTTTCAACCAAGCCATATAGTAATATCCCGGAAAGTTTGAGAAAGAAATAAACTAGTATGAATACTAAAATACAGAAGAAAATAAATTATCTTAGTGAACTTAAAAATAAAATTAATCTATGGAATGATAAATCAGAAAAGGAACTAGAGTATCTTATTAAGGAATTTGAAAAAATGACAAGAGCTGAAATATCTTCTTATTTCTTGTCTTATTTTAAAGACAATAGTTTTGTTGAAATTTTGCTTGAAATAGCAATTAAATATAGTGAAAACAAAAAAATAACTCTAAATATTATATCTTCACTTTGTAATATGGTTTTAAGATATGATTTACAAGAAACAAAGGCTATTTATAATTTTGTTTTGGAAAATTCAAACAAGAAAAATTTAGCAGGCTATGTTTCAATTTATTTACCTAACTTAAAAGGATTTAAAGAATACCCTAATAAATGGCAATATTTTGTAAGACTCAAGAAAATGAGTCCAAAGAAAATTGCTCATCAAAATTTAGTAAAAATCATTGAGAGCAATATAAATGATATTCCAAGTGAATATAAACAAGAAATCATTGATTTTTTACAAGAAAAATATGAAATAGCAAACAATAAAGGTGGTAAAAATTACTATAAAGATATGATTAATAGAATAAATTTAAATTTTCAAAGGGGTAACGATATGAATATAACGAAAGAATGGTTAGAAAAGTATGAATCAGTAAAGAGTTTATTAACTCACCTGTAAATTATGCAGAAGTTTATGAAAAAAGTGAAATTCATGGCAAAAAATTGTTTGTGTTAGAAATGGGAGAAATTACATTTCCTACCGGAGAAATTTTAGTAAGAGATCCTTTGGTTTGGTTAAAAAGAAGTTCAAAACCTTACTTAACAAAAGTGCCAACTGGAAAATATAAAATTGAAATTTTAGTTGCAGAAATTGAAGAAGAACATTATCGTTATGTACTTACAAGAGTAAAATTTATAGAAGAAAAGCCTGTAATTTATTATGAAGCACTAAAAGGTGATGAGAACTTGGAGGGTGTAGATAATGAAAGTATTTTTGGATTTATGGTTGATGCTGGTCTTGCAACTATTGTAGATGTAGAAACAAGGGACAAATATTGTGATTTTGTAGATGAATGGTATAAAGAAAAGCCAGATAAAAATATTTATGATGATTTTTTTGCAAGGGAATTTAAAGAGAATGCTATAAAAAATCCTAAATTTCAAAGAGAAGATGGAGATTGGATAAACTTTAAAATTCCTAATACAGATTTATCTATCCCTATGATTCAATCCGGTTTTGGCGATGGTCAGTATCCTGTATATTTTGGTTATGATGAAAAAGGAAATCTTTGTGATGTTGTTTTGGAGTATATTCCGATAAATTAATTTCATAGGAGGATATATGGAGTATTTATTTAAAAAAGAAGATTTTATTTTATATGAATCAAAGTATGTTTCTAATTGTGAATTTGATGATGAAAATATTAATGTAACCATTTATAAAGAAGATTTTACACAGGAAGAAATTGATTTTACTAACAAGCTAATTAATCTTTATGAAGAGAAATTACCTAAAATAGCATTAGCTTGTGTAGATTCAGATACTTTTAAATATTGTTTTCCCGAAGAAACTGTAGATAGTATTATCCCTAAACTTGGGAAGCCAATATTTAGAAGAATGGGGAATACAACATTATTAACATATACAGAACATACTATTGATTATGATCATATTTTAGATATTGAATTTGAAGGTTTGTATGAAGATATTTTTGATGTAGGAATTGATGGGTAGAGTATGAAAGAGTATATAAAAGAAATTTGCAACATACTAGCTGATTTTAGCATTAAAAATAGAGAAGATTATTTAAATAAAGAACCAGAAGAACTTGCTGTAATTTATGAAAATATGAAAATAGTACAAGAAGAGTATGATTTGTCGGATGAAGATATGGAAGAAGTGTTTGATCGTATATTTTCCACATAAAATGGGGTGATAATTAAAATGAAAAATCATGAACTTCAAAATTTAGTACAATTAGAAATTAAAAATAGAGAAAGTGTATCAGATATAATTGGAATGAATATGATGAAACGAGTTCTTTTTGAACTTCAACATCTTGAGAAAAATCCACAATTTCAGCTAACTTATTCGAGAGTATTAGTTGATAGTTGTGATTTTAATAATGACTTAGTAAATAAACTTCTTGAATTTGCTTATTCCATTAATAAGAGAAAATAATTTTAATATATCAGGAGAATTTTATGAGAATTAAGACAATTAATATTTGTGATGAATGTGAAAGTGAGTATTTTGCAGATAGTTCTAAAATGGCTAATTTGTGCCCTAATTGTTCTCACTATCTCTATGGTTATAAAAATTGCCAACATAAATTTGAAAATGGCAGATGTGTAAATTGCTATTTAGAGGAAAAAATTTATAAAAAAATAATGAAAATAAAATTTTAATTTAATTTTTAAGAGGTAAAAGTATGGAAAAGAAAAAAATCTACAAAAAAATTACCATAGAGGAAATTCAAAATATTGAGGAGTCTTGGGATATTTGTGATCCCATGTTTAAAATGATTGACTGTTATGAAGGATATGATAAATATCTAAAAACTTCAGAAAGATTTACTTTAGAGCAAAGGTTTTTATGTGCTATTCATTGGTATTTTGGAGAAGTAATTAACGGAGGGCATCATCAATTTTTCTACAATTCTACAGGGATTGTGTGGGAAGATGTATTAAATGGTTTTAAACATTTTGGAATGATTGAACATGCAAATAATTTTAAAAATGTTATAGAATATTGTGGTGGAAGTATTTCCTTGGATAGAGCAAAAAGATGGAATATGCTTGAATCATTGGAAAACAAAAATGAAGAAGAATTTTTTAAAGTTTTAGATGAAGCAGATGACTTTATCTATCAATATGAAGGCGAAGAAAACGAACTAAACTACATCAAAGCACACCCTGAAAAGTTTGTTTTTGAGGGAGAATATGAGGGATATTAATAGTAAAGGAGTCAATTATGGGAACTTGGAACGCAACAATTTTTGGAAATGATACATCACTTGATATTAAAGAAGAATTTTACAGAAGATATAATCTTGGAGAAGAAGTGCAAGATATAAAAAAATCATTGCTTTTTGAAGAGGATGATGAAGATAGATTTAATGTAATTTTTGCTCTAGCTCACTGTATGTGGGAAGTGGGAGAACTTGATGATGAGTTTTTAAAGGAAGTTAAAAATGTCATTATTAGTGGGAAAGATTTAAAAATAAATGAAGATCGTGGTTCAGATGCTAAATTTATTAAACAAAGAGGTCAGCATTTAGAGAAATTTTTAGAAAAAATCAGCACAAAAAAAGAGAAACCAAAGAAAAGAGTAGCTCCGCCTGTTCGAGTAGAGAGTAAATATCGTAACGGTGCGGTAATGTTATTTCAATACTTAGATGGTATGTGGGGAGCGATTATAGCTGTTGATGGTAAATTTTATGATAAAGAAACATACTATCATTACATACAAACCGATATAAAGATGGCTGAAAAACCAACGATGGCAGATGTGCTAAAATCACACATCATAGACCCAAGTTTTCATAGCAAAGAATATAATTCGTTTCGTAGCCCAATTTTCTACCATTATTTTATAAATTTAGTTTCCGGATATTTGAAAAGTAGTGGAACAAAACGATTTGAAAAATATAATGATTATACTTTTGAGATTATTGGTTATTTAGCTGATTGGGGAAGATGCTCAAGTGGGGCATTTCATTACTTTGATTATTATAGACAAAAAACAGCAGAAGAATTTAAAGAGTGCGTGATGAGAGAACTTACCAAAAATTATGAAAATAATCCTGATGTTAGAACAAAAATGACTGTTGCAGAAATAGAAAAAGAGTTTTTGACTCGTGTATTAACAAGGTAGTTACATAAATTTTAGTTTTTAAAGGAGATGGAATTATGGGAATGTATGCAAATTATATGTATATTAGTGATGAAGATTTAAAAGAAATAAAAAATTTAGATAAAGATGAAATATTTGAAAAAGTTGAAGATATGGATGAAACTGAAGAGTTAGCTGTAAATATTGATAAAATGTGGGATGTTATGCATTTTGTATTAACAGGGGTAGATAGTAGCGAACCGATACGAAATAACGCACTTAGTGAAGCAATTGTAGGAGTAGATTCAATTGAAGATATTTCAGAATTTATTGCATATACAGATAAGTCAAGAGTTCGTGAAATTGTATTAGCTCTTCAGAATTTTGACTTTAAAAAAGCAATGGGAAACTTTAATATGAAAGCTTGCAAAAAAGCAGAATTATATCCTAATATTTGGGAATATGAAGAAGAAGCTGAAGAAATTAAAGAAGAACTTGCAGAGTATTTTGAAAATATGAAAAATTTCTATAAAAAAATATTAGAAAAACAAGGTAATGTTTTAGTTACGATTTATTAAATAAATTTTAATTTTTAAAGTGTGTGAAATATGGAAAATTTAGATATTTTTGAAGTGGCGTGTGAATATTTTTCTCAAAAGATTAGTGAGTTTACGCAAATTTTGTCAAGAAAGGTTAAAACATTCGAGAAAAATGAATGGATATATAATAAAGGAACTATAAAAGTCTGTCAGATTGATGAAAAGGTCAAGAAAAAGAGATGTAAAACAGGTTTAAAATATAGTTCAAAAATTGAAATATCGTCGAATGATGTAGAAATTATTTGGGGTGAATTTAAAGCATTTTTTGAAAATACCTATACACCAAATATTGAGAGGATTTCAGATAATGAAGAAATTGGGCGATATGAATTTAGGGCAACAAATTCTAAAGGTGATAGTATTAGATGTATGATTTATTTATCTGGTGAATACAATATACCTCAGGTCAGTATTTCTGCTTTTGTTACAGCCAGATATAAAACTATAGATTATGAAAGATAAATTAGAAGTTATAGGGGTGATGATATGGAAATGTATGAGCTTATTTTAAAACATCTTGCTTCACAACAAGAGATGTCTTTATCTATAGAGGTTGACGAAGCAGAAACAACTGAAAATATAATTATTAGAGCTTTGATTAATGAACAAGAGGTTATGATTTCAGATTATAATTATTTTCCTGCATTTCAAAAATTTAGGGATAAAATTTTATTATTAGGTTATGGAATTAAATGTGCAGGCTCACTACCTAATGCTGTTCAATCAAATATGATGTGTGCAACAGATAAAGTATATCTAGTTGAAATAGGAAAACAGGCAGAATTTAAAAACATTGTTCATATATGGGATTATGCCGAATTGAGCAATTTCCCAAGTACAAAGCAACAAAATGATTTTTTTGAAAAATGGGTTAATAGCTTAAATCTCAGTTTGTATGCTAAGTAACCCTCCTGAATATGTGGAAATTTAGTATCTGAAGTCCTTGATTTTACTATATGATTTAACTTGTGGAAGTATTTCCTTGGATAGAGAAGAAAGATGGAATATGCTTGAATCATTGGAAAATAAAAATGAAGAAGAATTTTTTAAAATTTTAGATGAAGCAGATGACTTTATTTTTAAATATGAAGGTGAAGAAAATGAACTAAACTATATCAAAGCTTATCCTGAAAAATTTATTTTTGCAGGAGAATACGAGGGAGATTAATTGTAAAGGAGGATTAATGTGAAAAAATATATTTGGAGCGAGCATGAATATTATAAAAAAAATTGTACAGGAGAACCTCTTAACCATGAAATGATTCAAGATGCAGAAAGTAAGCTTGGATATAAATTACCACAAGCATATATCGATATGATGAAAAGTAGAAATGGTGGAAAATTAACTCATAATTATTGTGTAAATAAAAATGCAAAAAGCAATGAAGTGAATGTCATTGGTATTGAATGTTTCTATAGTATTGGAAGTGAAAAAAATAATTCGCTTTTTGGGAAATTTGGTAATGAATTTTGGTTTAGTGAGTGGGAATATCCAAGAGATGTGGGAGTAATTATTGCTGAAACAGAATCTGGAGGACATGAGATGATCTATTTAGACTATCGTGAATCTGGAAAAGATGGAGAACCAAAAGTATCCGTTTGTTTTGCTGAATATGATCATAAGATACAAGTATTAGCAAATAGTTTTGAAGAATTTATTGATATGTTAGTATCAGAAGATGATCTTGAACTTTAAACTTAAATAAAGAAATAAAAAAAATTTAAAAAATTTGGTTGCCACTAGGGCGGAATTTTCACTATTAAAGTATAGGGGAAATTTCGCTCTTTTGTTTTGCACAGAAATAGAAATAGGAGTTATTAAATATAGTTTATAGAGAAATTGGATATAGTAGTCGAATTGATAAAGGAGGAAGATTTATGAAAAAACTATATAGAAATAAACAAAAAAATATTCGTCTAACCGAAGAAGAATTAAAGATTATTGAAGATAAATTTAAGCTAAGCCAATGTAGGAATATGGAGCATTTTATTCGTAATTGTCTGCTAGAAAAAGAAATTGTTGTTATTAATCTAGAACCTTTTTACAAAATTCAACACCTACTCTCTAATGCAACAAATAATATCAATCAGATTGCAAAACACACAAATACCTATGGTGTGATTTATAAAAAAGATATCGATGCTATGAAACAAATGATTACCAATATTTCTAAAGAAGTCTTAAACATACAATCTTATTTACAAAACTTAGGAAAATAGAAAATGCAGTCTACTTTTGGTAGGCTGCATTTTTTGTATATTTAGATATAAATTCAAGGTATTAATCTTTTAATCTATATTGTCTGTTTCTATTTTCTCCAATTGATTCCAATAGATTATTTTCTACCATCTTTGATAAGATTCTTCTTGCTCTAGCAGATTTAACACTCAATAAAATTTCTATATCTTTAGTTTTAAATAATTTATTTTCTTTTGCAAAGTCTAATACGATTTGTTCTTGATTTTTATCAACATTTATCGCTACTTTATCGCTACTGTTGTAATTTAAGTTCTTTAAAATAATGAAAAATGAACTCTGCGTTGAACGAAATTCTGGTTTTAAATCTTCGTTATATTTTTCTTGAACTTGGTAACTATCTAAGATTTTCTTTAATCCACTACCTCGTCTTTCCATCAGATTCATTCTACTAAAAATATCAGCAATAATAGGATTTCTTCTTTTAGATGAAATTTGGTATGGATTTTGTTCTTGGATAAAAGTTCCATCAAACATTCCACCCGGAGAATAAATTTCTAATCGATCATCATACATATCAATGTGAACTTCTGATCCAATCTCACTGTAATCTCGATGAATTAGAGCATTAACTAATGCCTCTTGGATGGCTCTTTCAGGATAATCAGGGTATTCTATGCGATACTCATTTCCTTTTTTCCACATCTTTTTAGAGTTTGTTTTGATGAAATCTTCTGCACTTTGAAGAAGATATAAAAGACCACCTTCAAACTCTTTGTCATCTAGTGCCTCCAAACGACCATTTACCTTATCAAGTCCATTCCATCTTGTTGCAAATACTCTTGACTGATAAATCAGTCTTTCATCAGCAAGTAAGGCTCCAGCATTTGTTAAATAATCATTGTTATCTACAAGTCCAAATGAAAGAAAATCACTATCTGTTAAATCATTTCCTGTTCTTTGATAGTATATAGATTTTAGTTTTGAAAAAGAAGCTCTATTTTTTGTGATTGATGTAGATAAAGTATCAAATGTTTTATTTATTCCTTTTAGGACGAGATTTTTTAATTGTGTGCTACTTGCTATAACACTTTCATTACCGACTCTTGTATAAGCGATTCTACTCCCACCATCGATTAAGTAGTAAGGTGTTTCGCTTCCTTCATAAACAGTCAAAACGATGAAGTCTTTGTTATTTTGTCTAATAACTTCTAAATTTATTTGAGGAATAGGATCTAATTTAGTTTTAATATTTTCGCTAATTATTTCAGAATCTTTTTTTGAACTTTGTAGTCCAATAAGTTCATCATTGTCATCTATTCCAAAGAAAAGTTTTCCACCTTTTGTATTTGCAAAAGCACTTACGGATTTAAGCCAACTCTTAGGTTTTCTTTCTTCTAGCATTACTTTTTTATCATAAGCACTGGTTTCTCCAATATATTTTGATAAATCCACATTATCCTCCTTTCAATAAAAACTACATCTAAAAATTAGATGAAATATTGTTAATATATTATACCATTTTTAAGCTTTTTTCTCCAGTAAATCATATACAGTGGGTCTTAGGGTTATACCCTAAAAATAAAAATTGATGAACCAGTTTTCATCAATTTTTTTCGTAAGGTGCTATCACCTTACTGTGCTTGCTATTAAAAAAATAAAGATTTTGGTAACCACTAAGGTCAAATATTCACTATTAAAGTGAGGGGAAAAATTTAATGCTTATTTTGCTGAATAATTCTTTAAGAGTGGCTGCCACTTATATAAAAAATTCACTAATAAAGTAGAGGGATAATAAACTTTTAAAAAATTTTTTGAGAAAAAGTGTTACACTGCCCTCAAAAATTCACTTATACATATAGAGGGATTAATATTCTTCTAAAAATTTGTGTTCCTTGACAATTGAATAGACCAAAGTAGGACTTTATCTATTTATGGAGAATTAGGACTTACGACAAGAACTTTATTTAAAGTTAGAGATTAATAAGAGAACCTAAATATAAAGTTTGGCAGCTTTATACTATGAAATAAATAGTGATAATGATACTTCAACACGTTGAGCTTCCTGTCGAGAAAAGGGGAGTGGTGAGATTCCAATGTAGCAGCCAATGCACCTACTAATGTCAAAAAACTTAATTATACAAGAGGAGGTATTTTTCTTGGGGAAAGAATTAGAACAATTTGCAGATTTGCTTACAAATTTAATCAGTAAATATGCAGATAAACTTGAAATAGATGAAATACCTACTCCACATGAAGAAGATGATGTTTTTGAAAATAATATTAAAACCGACTGTGATAATTTAGTATCTAAAATTGAATTATAACTTTAAAAGCAGTACAATATAAATTATAGAATATGTCCAAACATATAGTAAATTTTAGAGGTTATGTTAATGAGAAAAGAAAAAACAAAAGTTTATATTTACACGCGAGTTTCTACTTCAATGCAGATAGATGGTTATTCACTAGAAGCTCAGAAAACAAAAATGAAATTGTTTGCTGATTACAATGAATATGAGATTGTCGGAGAATATGAAGATGCTGGAAGATCTGGTAAATCAATCGAAGGAAGAGTTGCCTTTAATCAGATGTTAGAGGATATAAAGACGGGAAAAGATAAAGTTTCTTATGTATTAGTTTTTAAACTTTCAAGATTCGCTAGAAATGCAGCTGATGTACTAGCAACATTACAAACTATGCAAGATTTTGGAGTAAACTTAATTTGTGTTGAAGATGGAATAGATTCTTCAAAAGACGCTGGTAAATTAATGATTTCTGTTCTTTCGGCAGTAGCTGAAATAGAAAGAGAAAATATACGTATTCAAACTATGGAAGGAAGGATACAGAAAGCTAGAGAAGGTAAATGGAATGGTGGATTTGCTCCATACGGATATGAACTTGTCAATGGGAAATTAGAAGTAAATGAGGAAGAAGCACTCGCTATTCGAATGATTTATGATCAGTATGTAAATACAACAATTGGAGCTAATGGCTTATCAAAGTATCTAGAAAATCAAGGAGTTAGTAAAATTCCAAGACAAAATGGAAAGAATCCTTTATTTACTGCAACACTAATTAGAAGAATAATAAAAAATCCAGTTTATTGTGGTAAGATTGCATATGGTAGAAGAAAAACTGAAAAAATACATGGAACTAGAAATGAATATCATTTAGTTGAACAAGATGACTATTTATTAGTTGATGGAATTCATAAACCAATAATAAGTGAAGAAATCTGGAATGCTGCGCAGGTAAAAATTGAATCACAAGCAAAAAAATATGAACATACAAATAAAAGAAAAGATTATAAGACACATCTGTTAACCGGAATATTAAAATGTCCAATTTGTGGAGCGGGTATGTTTGGTAATAAGAGCATAAAATATAAATCGGATGGGACTAAATACAAAGATTTTTATTATTATGGATGTAAACATAGAAAATTAACTCGTGGTCATAAATGCGATTATAAAAGGCAGATTAGCGAAGAATTATTAGATAATTCTGTTGCTGAAGTTATTGTTAAACTAGTAAGTAATCCTAGATTTGCTAAATTAATACAGGATAAAATAAATATTAAGATAGATACTACTGAAATTTTAGAAGAAATTAAAAATTATGAAAACAAACTTAGAAAGACAGTATTATTAAAAAATAAGATAATTGAAGAAATTGATTCATTAGATATCATGGATAAGCATTATAAAAGAAGAAAAAGTGATTTAGATGATAGATTACTTAATGCTTATGATAAAATTGACTTGATAGAAAGTGAACTAGTTAATTCAAAATCAAAGAAAGAAACTATCGAACAAGAAAAACTAACGGGAGATAATATTTATAAAATTTTAATATATTTTGATAGGCTTTATTCTATAATGGATGAGGTTGAAAAAAGACAATTGATGGAGTCGTTGATTTCAGAAATTCAAATTCATGAAGAAAGAAAACCTAATGGACAGTGGTTAAAATCAATAAAATTTAAACTTCCAATTATTGGGGAGATTTTAGAATATAGTTTGGACTCTAATTCACGAGATGAGGCTATAGCGTTGATACAAAGAGTGAAATCGTAAAAATCCTGCATTTTAAGCAGTTTTATAAGCATTATGTCTTTAATGAAGATGGCGATGGAGGACGAAAAAAAGTCCTGAAAAATTATATTGATGTTTATGTTTGCGTTGATATGGTGTGTGGAGATACAAGAAATGAATTGGAAAGTGAGGAATAAGAAATGATTAGGTGGATAATAAAAATAATCTTGTTTCCAATCAGCTTGCTGCTTAGTATCCTCACTGCATTTCTAACATTCCTGCTCAGCATAGGAACAGCATTGTTATACTTGTTGATGATGTTTTGTATATTTGGAGCAATAGCATCTTTTTTGCAAAAAGAAGTTACCATTGGAATTGAAGCATTGATTATTGGGTTTTTAGTTAGTCCATACGGAATACCGATAGTCGGAGCAGCCGTTATAGCATTCCTTCAAGGAATCAATGAAGCAATAAAATCAATATAAAAAATTTCATAAAAATGGTTACCAAAGGCGATAGAGAAAAAACTATCGTCTTTTTTTAGCAAATTTTTAAGGAGGGAGGTGAAGCGATGGACTTTGACTATTTCTATAACAGAGAAGCGGAAAGATTTAATTTCTTAAAAGTACCGGAGATATTGGTAGATGGAGAAGAATTTAAGGGACTGTCTGCTGAAGCGATTATCCTTTATTTAATGCTTCTTAAACGGACAGGAATGTCTTTTAAGAATAATTGGATAGATAAGGAAGGAAGAGTATTTATCTATTTCACAGTCGAAGAAATTATGAAAAGAAGAAATATCTCAAAGCCGACTGCCATAAAAACATTAGATGAACTTGATGTAAAGAAAGGCATAGGACTGATTGAACGGGTAAGACTTGGACTTGGCAAACCGAACATCATTTATGTCAAAGACTTTATGAGTGTATTTCAGGTAAAAGAAAATGAACTTCAGGAAGTTAAAAATCTTGACTGTAACTATATAGAGAATAATAAGAGTAAGTATAGTAAGAGAGAATATAGTTTTGGCGAAAACGGACTTGGAACATTTCAAAATGTGTTTTTAGATGCTGAAGATATATCCGATTTACAAATCATAATGAACTCACAGCTTGATAATTACATTGAGCGATTATCTGCATATATCAAAAGCACCGGAAAGACCTATAAAGACCATAAGGCAACAATCCTTTCTTGGTTTTATAAAGATCAGGGAAGAAGCAAAGAAGTGAAAACATCAAATATCCCAACATGGGAAGAATATGATAAAGGAGAACACCTATGATGAAAGAATTAGAAAAAGTGATGATAGGGGATGTAGAGTATTCTTACGATCCTGAAAAAGAATATATCAAGGACGGACACGCCTTTTGTAAAGTCTGCCATGAAAGAAAAGACGGAAAAGTGATGGAGTTCTTTAATAACAAGATGATATTTAAGATTTCTTGCAAATGCGATAGAGATAGAGAGGCAAGAGAAAAAGAAAGACAAAAGCAGATGGAGATTGAACAGTTAAAAAATAGCTGCTTTAACTCGATTATTCAATGGTCATACACCTTTGAAAATTATCAGGGAGAAGAAAATCAAAGCCTTATCATTGCAAAGAACTTTGTAAAAGACTATGAGGAGATGAAAAAAGAAAATATCGGACTGCTATTTTACGGCTCAGTAGGAAGTGGAAAAACCTATCTTGCCTGCTGTATTGCAAATGCTTTGATAGAGGATTATCAAATAGGTGTTAAGATAAGAAATTTTGCACAGATTATCAATGAACTGCAAAAGGGAGGTTTTGATTTTGATAAGAACACATATATTGAATCCCTTGTAAATACTTCCGTTCTGATTTTAGATGACTTGGGAATAGAAAAAGATACAAGCTATGCCAAAGAGCAAGTATATAACATTGTCAACAACAGGTACTTAAAACAGAAACCGACTATCTTCACTACTAACCTTTCCTACGACACAATCCAAAATTTTAAGGATAGCGTAGAATATCAAAGAATCTACTCAAGAATCATAGAGATGTGTATTCCTGTTATGGTTGTAGGAGAGGATTTTAGAAAGGTTATTCAAAAGTATAAACTGAATCGCAATAAGGGCAGATTGCTGAATGGAGGTGAGAGAAGTTGATCAATGAAGAAATAGCAAGAAAAACACTGAATATGGAAGTTAGAGCTGCTAAAGTAACAGGAAAGCTAATTCTGAACTTGTTAAAGAAATTGATGAAATAAGCAGAAAAACTTGGAGGACTTGAAAAGCTGGTTAATGCTAACGGAAATGAAGTAAAGCTCAAAGATATGGTTAAAAAGGGACAGCTTGAAGAAATTCCGGTTGAAGAAGCAGAACTTAAAGAACTAAAAAAGGAACTTAATCGGTATGGTGTTAAGTTTTCAGTGATGAAAGATAAGGAAACAGGTAAATACTCCGTATTCTTTCAAGCCAAAGGTATGAAAGTGATGAATAAAGCCTTTAAGCACGCCCTGTCAGAATCGGAAAAGAAAACGAAAAGGAAAGAATCTATTCATAAGAATATTGAGAAGTTCAAGGAGATGGCTAAAAACTCTGTTTCCAAAGATAAAATTAAGAATAAACAAAAGGAGCAGAGCCTATGATAGCTAAGATATTAAAAGACATCAAAGGCTTATTTCAGGTGCAAGATAAGGCAAAGTTTGTAAAGCAGAACATTCTCTATCTTGCATTTTTCTATTTAGGAAACATCTTTGCCCATCATGTGAGAGCTTATGTAGGTGGTGATATTATTGACAAAATCTTTCAAGGGATATTAGAGCTTAATACCATGAGTTTTATTCCGAGTATTTATCCGGTGGATATACTCACAGGAAAGGCTATATGTTTTCCGTGCTTTATTTCATAACTAAGCTCCGCCATCTTCTTTAGAAATTCATCCCAATCTTTTGATTGTTTTATAAGACGATCAATATCAAACTGAAGTCTGCTTTTCCAAGAAGTACCTTTCTTTGCCTGTTCGTTTTCATACCAAGACTTACCGTTAGTCTTATACTTTTTCTTATAGCTTTCGTAAAATTCATCAATGACGGATAGGTTATTTTCTTTGCATAGCTTATCGCTTTGATAACGTATTTTATGGTAGCTTTTTTTATTAGACTGGTAGCACTTGCCGGTAACCATATTTACATTGTTGAGTAGGCTAAGTATCCAACGCCTTGCATTATTTCTAATGTAGGTTTTTAGATACTCGCCCCCAAACCGTACGTACACCTCTCGATGTATACGGCTTTCCATTTATTCTTCATTTGAGTTATTAATTTTTTCAAAACATTCGTTACAAATTACTAGAGTTTTTCTATTAATGCTTTTCATAAAAACATGCCAAGCATATTCATCAGTTAAGTCTTTAAGCTTTTTTACTTGATACACTTTTAGATTATTAGTTTCTTTCCCGCACCATTCACACTTATTATTTTTTAATCTTAAACCTAGCGTTGGTTTCCTAAGATAGAATTTTTGCTTATGAATCACATCAGCATTATCACATTGAGGAAATTCTTTTCTAGCCAAGCTGTCTTTCCAAAGTAGACGAGTTTTGTTACTACCATTTTTATCTGTATAACTTATACCAAAATCTTTATCAGTGCGGTATCTAGTTATAATATCCGTTACCTTTGTCCTATATTTGCAAGCCAATGTTTTATACAGACTATATTCCATCTACACCTTTAGTCATATTTCCTGTGTTAGCATAAATATTTTGGTATGCTTGCAAGAATAGGTCTGTATTGTAAAGGTTACGATACAATCTTTTGTAAGTGTAGTTTTCTTCTTTTGAATGTTTTCTCAAACTAATCAATACATTGTTGGGATTTCTCATAGTGCCTCTCGCACCTTCCTTTCCTCTGAATTGAATGAATAAACTGCCTTCCTTCACCATGTAAGAGTAATTATCTCTCTCAGATTACTACGAAGGCTCCGTTACCATATCAGATATTCAGGTTCTTAAAACCATAGCATTTTTTTCGCTTTCTGACTTAGGTAATCTCCATTTAGTATCGAAGTAAAAAGCAAGCGTTGATTGTCGGATATGCTTTTCGTCCTTTCATGCTTATGCAAGCGGATTGAGTGTAAAGTTTTGCCTAATGCATTAATCTTCGCTACATAGGTACACTCAACATAACGTATATAGATATCTTTCGTTATGACCCCCACAAATGTTCCTCGGACTGGCATTCAATCAGTTTAGATTTTATCCTCATATCAACTTTAGGTCTCGCCATTCAGTCGTGGAATGATATCTATCCAACTTATGACTTTAATAACGTGCTATTGTCCTCTTTGGATTTTTCCTCTAAGTTAGTTATTGACCCTAGATATTAAAACTACTATTCTACCATTTTGCTAAAATGGATTTACTTCGTACCTTATGGACGCACAGATGATATGATTATGGATATGCCCTTTGTCTATGTGGGTAGATAAGACGAACTCGTATTCATCTTTTAATATCTTTTTGCACAGCTCCATACCGATTCGATGTGCCATTTCAGGCGTAGTTTCTCCCGGTAAAAAGGATTGAATAAGATGTCTTGCAAGGACAGTACCCTTTGTTTCTGCATCATTTCGTGTCCTTAAAAATTGTGTATGAGCAGTTTCCTGATGGCATTTATGCGTACTGACTAAAATCTGTTCGTCTGTTTTATCTTCATTTACAATGTAATCAATAGCAAGATTAAGAGTCGATTTTATAGGGTGTATTTTTGTGATCGCCATAAAAAACTAATCACCTCCCGAAGTCCTGTTAAGCAGCAGGGAATGAATTTGCCATAGCTCTTTTGAGAAGTGTTCAATCTCATTTTTTATATCACCGATGTCCTCTTTGTAGATTACACCTGTCGAATTAAATCGCTTTGCAATCTGATTGATGTTGTTTGTGGCGTTGGAAAGTAAACCTTGTAAATCTCTGAAAGGTTCTAAATCTACTTGATAAATTTCCTTTTCTAAAACGCACTTGCGAATAAAATGGCTCATATTTCTGCACTTTGCAAGTTTTCTTTTCTCCTCAAAAAGAGCTTTTTCTTCTTCAGTTAGTTTAATTTCAAGTCTTTCATTTCGTATTCTATTTGCCATAGGTATTTCCTCCTTTAGGTGTATTTTGGGGTCTTAGGGTTCTCCCTAACAAGCTAAAAATTGATAAAAAAAGAAGCAGATCCCAGAGGGCTGCTTCATCAATTTTTTCGTAAGTGTCCGTACACTTACTGTGCTTGCTCATATACTAATAGTATAAGAACAGCTTTAAGCATAGTTCTTAAAAATGAACTTAATCATCTATGATAAAATAATAGATATTAGGGGTGAAATGGGATTGTTTTTTATGCTTGCTGGGTTTCCAACTTAGGAATTACTCATTTCGTAGACTCCGCCCTCATTCCATTACCTTTCATCTTTTCGGTTGGTTAGGTTCATTTATTGATTACCTGTATAACTCGTGAGCCTACAAAAGAATGATTGTATATCAGGCATTAACTAAGTTTTAATTGTATGCTCTTATTATATCAAATGAGATAAGTAATGTCAGCGGAATTGAGGAAATTTTATAATATAACAAAACATGTCAAGTTGTTATGGTATAATAAAAGCAAGATATTAGGATGATGGAAGATAATAGGATATTTATGATACTGTATATTTTAGAAAAATGAAAAGTAGATGCGTATTATATGGGGAATTGTTAAGAGAATTATACTTGCAATCTTGTATCTTTTAGCCAGTTACTTTTTATAATACAGATGGCATATTAAGCGGGAAGGATAATAATAAATATGTTAAAAGTTGAGGCTGTTTCAAAGGTTTATATAGTGAGAGACCAATCTAAAAAAGGTGTTTTTGCTAATCTGTTTAAAAATAATTATAGGTACATAAAAGCGGTTAATCATATTAATTTTACAATTAATAATGGAGAAAGGGTTGGATTAATCGGATTAAATGGAGCTGGAAAAACTACAACACTAAAAATGTTGGCAGGATTAATTCATCCTACTGATGGAAAAATAGAAGTAGAAGGATTTGAACCGAAAAAATTGGAAACTGCGTATTTAAAAAAAATTGGATTAATAATGGGTAATAGAAGTCAACTATGGTGGGATATTTCAGCTTATGATTCTTTTGTTTTGGAAGGAACTATTTATGGATTGGAATTAAAAGAAATTGAAAAAAGAGTAAATGAACTATCAATGATTTTAGATGTAAAAAATCTTCTACAAACTCCAGTGAGAAAGTTATCACTAGGTGAAAGAATGAAAATGGAGTTGATTTTGGTTTTGCTACATCAACCTTCGATTCTATTACTGGATGAGCCAACATTGGGGTTAGATATTATTTCGCAAAAGAAGCTTAGAGAGTTTATTAATGAGTATAATAAAAAAAGTAATTCGACCATGATAATTACAAGTCATAATATGAAAGATGTTGAAGAATTATGCGATCGAGTAATTATTATTAATCATGGATCTATTATATATGATGGACTTATTGAAAATTTAAAGGAGTATAAGACTGGAGATGACTTTGAAGATATAATTGCGACCTTGCTTGAGGGGGAAATAGAAGAATGAGTATAAAAAAAGCTGTGTTTAAGCTGAAATTTAAAGAGTTTGTAGCATACAGAAGTAATGTTTATATGAATTTTATGTTTGGTTGTGTTTCGATAGTAATATATTTAATGCTATGGAAAGCTATATATGGTAACAATATAAAAGATTTGGGTGGCTATTCATTTAAACAGATGATTACTTATTATATTATTGTTTCACTTTTGTCAGTTTTATTAGACTCTAGGGATAATACCATTAAATTATCGACTATGATTGAGGACGGAAGTATACATAATCATTTGCTCAAACCTATTAACTTTTTTAAATTAGATTTTATGTTATATGGTGCAGAAAAAATAATTTATTTTCTTAATATTATTATACCATATGGAATACTATGTTATATTCTTCGTGATTCTTTATTTTGGAAAATTGAATATATCCCATTTGTAATGATTTCCGTTTTTTTTGCATTTATGTTGAAATATTTTTTGGGTTGTATTTTGGGACTCTTAACAACTTGGATTGAAGAGTTATCTGGCTTATTAGATCTTTGGAAAAATATTGAGAATTTTTTAGATGGAAAACTAATTCCATTATCAATTCTGCCTAAAAATATATTTACTATTTTATCATTTTTACCTTTTAAATATATGCTTTTCGTGCCAGTTAATATTTATATGGGTAATATGGATTTGAATGAAATTCTTCAATCGCTATGTATTCAATTATTTTGGTGTTTATTCTTGTGGGGGATGCTTCTTCTGATAAAGAAAAAGGCTTTCAAAAAATATTCCGGCTATGGTTCATAGGAGGAGAAAATGAAATATATTAGATTATATTTAAATTTTGTTAAAAATAGTTTTAGAAGAGATTCAATGTATCGGTTTAATTTTGTGGTCAATATGTTCACTGTGGTTTTGGGATATGTTTCAAATGTTCTGTTCTTTTATTTTCTTTATAATGCAGGAATAGAAGATATTTCTGGTTGGAGTAGATATCAAATATATATATTATTAGCAACTGTTTGGATAATTGACTCTATTTTTGGAGGTGTATTTTTCTTTAATTTGATAAGAATCCCCATGAAGGTTAAAAATTATGATTTGGATTTCATACTAACTAAACCAGTAAACCCAGTTTTTATGATATCAGTTAGGCAGTTTAATACTGGACTATTTGCGGGAACCTTTTTTGGTACTTGTTTCTTGATTTATACGGTTTTTGCTGCAAATTTTAAGATTCAATTTATGAATATTATTAGTTATATAGTTCTTATTTTATGTGGGGTTTTGATACTTTTTAGTGTGTTTTTCATTATGGTTACTTTTTCATTGAGATTTGTTAGAATTCAAGGATTAATAAAGATGTTTTGGACAATGATGGAAATTGGTAAAAATCCATTTTCAATTTATCCGAATATACTTCGTTTAGCTTTTGTTTTTTTAATTCCTGCAATTACAATTTATAATTTTCCGTCAAGTATTTTGACTAATAGCTGCTATATACCAGGAATGAGTATGATAGTAACATTGTTAGTATCGGTATTTGTAACACTATTTTTCTTTATTGCATCAATTAAATATTTTAAAAAATCTTTAAAGTTTTATTATAGATAGAGGAATCGAAAATGAGTAGAAAAGATAAAAATCCAGAAGAAACTATAAGATTCATTGAACAAATATTACATGAAAACGGTTTAGAATAGATAAGGATAGTTATGTTTGGTACTTTGCAACGGGTAGCGCGGGGGGCTATTGGTTGCTGCAATGAACGAGATGATTATAGATGCTAAAGCAAAAATAACATCTCCCTTTGAATTAGAACAAAAACAGTTAAAAATAAAAGCAGAAAAGCTTTTAGGATTAGAAGTATTATCCAACATCTATATGCTTGCAATTCTTAATATGATACTTATGGGAGATGGTAGCTCAAACATCTTAAACAAAGACTCCCTAACGGATTTTGATGGTAAATATGGTTTTGGGAAAACAGGCGATAAGTTCCCGGCAACTGCATTTGTGCTTAATCCACCATATTCAGCCGAAGGCAACGGAATGATTTTTGTTGAAAAAGCTCTTTCTATGATGAATAAAGGTTATGCAGCTATTATCATTCAAAATTCAGCAGGTAGTGGGAAAGCAAAAGAACTTAACAAGAAGATAGTTGAAAAAAATACACTACTTGCAAGTATTAAAATGCCGATAGATTTATTTGTTGGAAAATCAAGCGTACAAACAAATGTGTATGTATTTAGAGTGGGAGAAGTACATCAAAAAGACGAAGTTGTTAAGTAGCTGGTGCACCAGTCAATGATGCATAAAATTCACCAAGTGGGAGAAGTACATCAAAAAGACGAAGTTGTTAAGTTTATAGACTTTTCAAACGATGGTTATACAAGGACAAACAGGAAAAAGGCAAGTGTAAATCTTAGAGATACAGATAGAGCAAAAGAAAGGTATCAATAAGTAGTAGATCTTGTACGCTTTGGCAAGAGTAAGCTAAATTTTTTTACGGAAAAAGAATATTTTGAAGGAAATATTGATCCGGAAAACGGAGCAGACTGGAATCAATCAGCACCGGTATATACAAGACCTATTCTTGAGGATTTTAAGAAAACTGTGGCTGATTATCTTGCTTGGGAAGTATCTAATATTCTCAAAAACACAGATAAGAAGAATGAACGCCTAAAAAAATAGATGCCTCACTGAACGGAAAACTCCAAAATGTTCAGTGGGGCGAGTATAGAATTGGAGATTTATTTGAAATTTTAACTACATCAAGTTTTAATACAGATAAATTAGTGAATGGAGAAGAATATGATTATGTTACTAGAACATCATTTAATCAGGGTGTTTTGAGAAAAACAGGATATGTAAATCAAGATAATATTAATGAAAAGGGTACTTGGAGTTTGGATTTGCCACAGATGGACTTTTTTTACAGGAAAAATCGTTCCTAAAATAGAGTTAGATGGCAACTCCATACTATACTTCACCACTCTATTAAATAAGCAAAAAAAAGATTATTGAATGTTTTGGTTAGAGATGTAGATACTACTTTTTCAAATGCGTATATCCAGCTCCCAACAAAAGACCGCAAAATAGATTTTGAATTTATGGCGCTTATATAAGCGAACTCGCCGCTTACCTAACGGTAAGCGGTCTAGACAATTATGAATTGTCTAGCGAGGAGAAAGAAGCGTTAGAAAAGTTTGATTTAGTGCAATGGGAAGAAAAAGATATAACTGGGCAAGAAGGAATATTTAATGTTAAAAATACAAAAAATATACTTTCTAATGAAATAGCACCTAATAGCGGCAATACCCTATATTTGTGTGCTAGTGCTGATAATAATTCAGTATCAAGTTATATAGAATATAAAGAAGGACTGAAAGACAAAGGTAATTGTATTTTTATTGATGGTAAAACATTTGTTGTATCTTATCAAGAAAATGATTTTTTCTCTAATGACAGCCATAACATAGCTTTATATTTAAAAGAAGACGATAAAGCGGATAAAATTAATCAGCTGTTTGTATTAGAAAAAGTTTAGGTCATAAATATAGTTGGGGAGATAGTATTAGTAACAAAAAAATACAAAATGATAAAGTTATCCTTCCAATAAAAGATGGTGTTGTTGAGTATAAAGTGATGAGTACTATAATTTCAGCTGTAAAAAAATTAGTTATAAAAGATGTAGTGCTTTATGCTGATAGTAAAATAAATGCTACAAAAAAAGTGATAAGCAAAAACTGAAAATATGATTTTAGAAATTAGAGATAGCAGAAATGTTATCTCTTTTTCATTAAGAATGCACTGGTAGATATGCCTTCTTTACAAATACACTTTAATTATCTATAATTAAAGTGTAAATGTAAAGAAGGTGATGGGATGAATGCTTTAGAAAAATACTTTTTAGAAAGCAATATTATTACAAATAAACAGGCGGAAGAGATAGGTATCAAAAGACATACCTTAGCTTTACTTGTCCAAAAAGGTGAGCTGGAGCGGGTTAAAAATGGCGTCTATAAGAAAAAAGATGCCGTAGATGATGATTTTGCCGCTATATCACTCAACAATGAGAAAGTGGTCTTTTCTTTCCATACAGCTTTATATCTTCTTGGATTCAGTGACAGAACACCTAATGTTTTTCATATCAGCGTACCACAAGGGTATAATGCAGGGCATATCAAGCGGAAATTCCCAAACATCAAAGTGCATTATGTAAAAAGAGATTTTTTCCATTTAGGAGCTATTAAGATAAAAACACCGCTTGGCTCTTCTGTTAAATGCTATAACATGGAAAGATGTATTTGTGATATTGTTTCGGAAAGGAAGTCTGTTGATAAGCAGATATTTATAGATGCAATGACCGGATACTTTAACAGCAAAGATAAGAACATCAGAAATCTTATTAAGTATAGCAGGATTCTCGGCATTGAAGATGAGATCAGAAAATACACTGAGGTACTATAAATGATAAGTTCGGAAAGTTTGAAAGGTAAAATAAGAAACATTGCAAATTCTAAAAACCTCAGATCACAGGAAGTTCTGCAAATGTTTTTCTTTGAAAGATTCTTAGAAAGACTGTCAAAATCAGAGTATAGATTTAATTTTGTTATCAAAGGCGGACTTCTCATCTCTTCTATGATAGGGATTGATAATCGTACCACGATGGATATGGATACTACTATAAAAGGCGTGCCATTGAAGGAAGAAGTTATACGAAATATTGTTTTGGAAATCATAAATGTAGAGGTGGATGACGGTATAGAATTTGAAATAACGGACATAAGCCATATACGAGAAGAAGATGAATACGAAAACTTCAGAGTCCATTTAATAGCTAACTTCGGCAAGATTAAAAACGATATGAAGATAGATATTACAACAGGGGATGCCATAACTCCAAAGGAGATTGAATATCTATATCTTTGTATGTTCCGGGATGAAAGTCTTAGGGTTTTGGCGTATCCGCTTGAGACGATATTGGCTGAAAAATATGAGAGTGTTATTAAAAGAAATATCACAACAACAAGGATGAGAGATTTTTATGATTTATATAATTTGTACAACCTAAGAAAAGAAGATATTAACTTTGACATTCTAAAACAAGCGATTATTTCAACTGCAAACAGAAGAGAAAGTTTGTCGCTTATGAAACAGGCAGTAGAGATTATTGAGGACATAAAAGAGGACGATTACCTTAAAGAATTATGGAAGGTATATTTAGCAGACAATCTTTATGTAGGCAGTTTGGATTTTTTAGAAACCGTAAAAGTAGTCGAGCTTATTGCGGAGAGGATTGCTTTATAGAGGGTAAAATTAGGATGCCTACATTACAAATACTCTTTAACTTTTATCAAAAAAAGAGCTGGAACTGAAAATAAAAATGCAGAAAACCGTGCTTAAAAATCAAAGAATATAAGCACGAAAGGGCGTATTTTTTTATCCAAGCGGGGTCTCTTATGGTCTCCCTAACAAGTAGCAAGAAATCAAACATGAAAGCAGTCATAGATGCCTGTTTTTTTGTTTGCCTTTAAGTAAGCGTTAATACGCTTGCTTAACTTGCTACAGCCGTAGGTGTAAGAGCCAGAATTATCGTTTTTTCGATTTTGGATACACACCTACTGTGCTTGCTACAAAAGTCTACTGAAAAAATTGATGGAGTAATTGCAACTATAATGGCATTAGATAGAGCGATTAGAAATGGGAATGTAAATGAAGAAAGTGTATATGATAGCAGAGGACTATTGTTTATGTAAAGTTATTTTTATATTATTTATTTTACTAAGGAAGGATATTATCCTCATAATTTTAAGTTTGAAAAAATTTAAAAGTATATTGATTTTTTGTAGGTCTAAGATTAAAATATTAATCATAAAACGTTTAATTTATAACGATTAAGAGAGTATGTAAAATTTTAGGGAGTATTATGAAAATTAATAAATATATTTCATGGCAAAATATTGGAGGAAATATATATATCTTCAATGAAAAAATGCGAAAGTGCTTAAATTTAATAATTCTATTTTAAGGTTTTTATTTGAGGGGGACTAGTGAAGATAAGTAAATTAATCAAAATAGAAACATTTATGAGATTATTATTTCATGCTATTTATCAAACATCAATTGCATTATTGCCAATGATTATTAGATTTATGATTGATAGTGATTATGAAAATGGTTTGAAAGACGTTATAACTTATATTGTGTTATTTACGGCATGCATTGCAATGGGGATGATTAGCCAATATATCTCTCAGCTTAATGCCTGGAAGCTTGATAAAAAATTTTTTAAGCATGTTAGAAAAAATCTATTTAGTTGGATAATCTCCATGAATTCTTCTACATTTAATAGAAACGCTGTACCAGAGTATATATCTATGATTACTAATGATGTAGGAGCTGGCGAAGAGTATATAGAATATAAATTACAAATTATTGAATCTATTATAAGTTTTATTATTTATGGAGCATTTTTAGTAGTTTTAGATTATAGAATTTCAATTATAGTAATAGTATCAGGAGTTTTAATTACAATTTTACCCCAAATTACTGGTAAGAAATTATCTGATAGAAAAAATACGCTTCTTAAGAGTACGGCAAATTATATGGAAAAAACAGCAGATTTACTAAATGGTCATCAATATGTGAACCAGGATACTATTGATAATTTCGATAGATATCATAATCAAAATTTAGAAATATTAGAAAATTCAAGATATAATTTTGGAAAATACAAGACATTCACAAATGTATTGAATGGAACTATAATGTATTTAATAGATATTGTTATATTTTCGGCTATTTCTTATATGCTTTTTAGTAAAAATATTACTGTTGGATAAGCAACAGCAACTTTTGCATATATTGCAAATTTTTCATACCCTCTTAGATCAATAATTGACTCCATTAATAGTTTAAAAGCTGTGTCAAGTGTATACAATAAAGTTATTGATAACACTAAAGGTGTACAAAGTCTATCCTCAGAAAAACAGACTCTGCCTTTTGATATAGAATTTGCAAGGGTAAGCAAATCCATTGGCGATATTAAGTTATCTGATGTAAATATAGTATTTAAGGAAGGAAGTAAATATGCAATTATCGGGAAAAATGGATCTGGAAAATCGACTTTACTTGATATGATTATGAGAAGAAAAGATACAGATAGCGGTGAAATATTGTTTTCCGGTAGAGCATATGATGAAAAAATTGCAAAAAATAATATCTTTTACATAAGACAAAAAAACCATTACTTTTCAAATACATTAATGGAAAATATATCAGTATTGGGTTCTTACAAGGTAAAAGATGTAGAATTTATTAGAAAAGAGAATTTGGAAAAAATGTTTTCGTGTGGAAATAATGCAAATAACTTAAGTGGTGGAGAAAAACAGATAATGTCTATGTATCAAGCCATAAACTCTAATAAGAGTGTTATTTTATTAGACGAACCGTTTTCTGCTTTAACTGAAGAATTAGAGTTTTTTTATACGAGAAGTTTGTTAAAATTAAATGGAACAGTAGTATTAGTCACCCACAATAATGATAAAAAATATTTGGAATTATTCGATGAAGTAATAAATGTTGATTATTTTTTAGCAAAATAATAAATATTTGATTATTAATGGATTATTACTTATATTTGTATATAAAAATAATTAGAGAGTCTTATTTTAAATGCAATATATCGTAAAATAGTTAACTAAGAAGCCTCTACAAACTGTAGATGCTTTTTTTATACCTATTTTTAAGGAGAAAGAATGAATATAATAAAAAAAATATTTAGTGGAAAATCAAGAGATAAACCAGTAAATAAAATATCAGACAATCGATATAACTTTTATGTTGGAACCTCATCTAGTGGTAAAAGAGTAACTGAATAAACTGCAATGACCATGTCTGCAGTATATGCTTGTATAAGGATTTTATCTGAAATGATAGCTTCTCTTATTTAATATGTAATAATGGAAACTTCCTCAAATAATACAAATATAACAGGGCACTATATAAAAGTACAACTTGAATATAGTGCCCATGTTTTATATAATATAATAACAAAGGAGGCATATAAATGATTACTAGAACTATTTCTAAGAAATTAATAGATCTTATTAAACAGGTGCCTGTTGTAACTATCATAGGGCCAAGACAATCTGGAAAGACAACTCTAGTTAAAGAGTGTTTTCCGGAATATAATTATGTCAATTTGGAAGATCCTATAAATAGGATGTTAGCCAAAGAGGACTACAGAGGTTTTTTTGAAACTTATAAAGAACCGTTAATTATAGATGAAGTACAAAGAGTGCCTGAACTTTTATCAGCAATACAAGTAATGGTGGATGAAGATAGGGAAAAAAATGGGCGTTTCATTCTTACAGGAAGTCATCAACCTAGTTTACAAAAAGGCATTGCTCAATCTTTAGCGGGTAGAACAAGTATTTTAACACTACTTCCTTTAAGTATGGATGAACTTAATAAAGAAGGACTATTAAAAAACTTATCCACCGATAAATTGCTTATAACAGGTTTTATGCCAGAACTTTATAGAAAAGAATCTAGAGAATCTCAGGTTTATTATCGTGACTACCTTAACACTTATGTGGAAAAAGATTTGCGTGAAATGTTAGAAATAAAAAACCTTGATAAGTTTTTAAGATTTTTAACCTTACTTGCTGGAAGGGTAGGGCAAGTAGTAAATTTATCACAAATGTCAGGTGAGGTAGGTGTATCTTCAACCACTTTGTCAGAATGGTTATCGGTTTTGGAAGCATCATATATTATATATAGGTTAAAGCCTTATTTTTCTAATATTACCAAGCAACAAATAAAATCTCCGAAAATATATTTTACAGAAGTTGGCTTAGCATCGTATCTTTTAGGTATTGAAACAGAGAATCAAGCAAACAGAGATCCTTTAAGGGGCAATCTTTTTGAAAATTTAATAGTTTCAGAAGTTTTAAAATCTAGATTCAATAATAATAAGAACCAAAATATTTATTATATGAGAACTGTAAAAGGAGTAGAAGTAGATTTAATTGTAAAAAATGAAAATTTTTTATATCCGTTTGAAATTAAAACATCAATGACACCTAACAAGTCATTTTCTAGACATTTAATAGCCTTTGTTGAAGCAGAAGAAAATGCTAAAAATCCCAAAATTATTTACCAAGGAGAATCGTATCTTAAATTTAATGGTGTAGAATATGTAAACTACAAAGAATTAGAGAAATACTTGGACATATAAATAATCATAATTTTATTCTTAGGCAAAAATTATGACCGGTTTGCAAGAACCACCAAAACCTAAAAATACTAAAAAAAACCACTTATGACTTATCCCATCCTGCGGTTAAAGTGGAAAAGGGATTACTAACGGATATATATAATCGTTTGAAGAGTTAGTTTTAGAATCCGGAAATGATTGTTGAGAACAACTCCAGAGTTATTCTCACAAGAGCAAGAAAAGAAATGATTCTGCTTATTCCGGAAGGATAATATCCCTGATGAAAAATACCGGTATTTCGTCGATATGGGTATGGATGAGCTGTAAAAAACAAAGTAAGATTATGATTTCACCGAGGAGAAAAGATGATACAGTTTAGGAATAGTATTGAAAATATATCTGAATATCAAAAGGGTATGCTCCCCAAAGGAGCAAGAAAATTAGATACACCTTCAACAGAAGAGATGCTGAAAATAGCTATGCCTATTTGCATTGTAATTTGTATATTTCTTTCTGGAACAGTATTTTATAAAATTTATACTGCTCCAAAGGTGGAAGTGTTGCCTTTATTTATAGGCATTGCTTTGGGATTAGTTGGTGGAGCTACTTTATTTGTCGTTCATGAGTGGCTTCATGCAATTGTATATCCTAAAGAGGCAACGGTTACTATTGCTAGAATAAAAGGGAAACTATTGTTTGTTGCCCTGGCTTCGTATCCGTTAAAACGCAGTCGATTTATATTAATGTGTTTGTTGCCATTTATATTGGGAATTGTTCCGTATATTCTGTTTATTGTATCTGAACCGATCAATATGTTATTGGATGGTGTGCTAATTGGTTTGGCAGGTATGGGGATGGTCTCTCCGTATCCAGATGTATTTAATACCATGGTTGTATTAAAACAATGTAAAAGAACAGACGAGATTATGTTTTATGAAGATGATATGTACTGTATCAGTAGAGTATAGTACTTTTGGAAAGAAAATAGTTTTTCGAAAAATATTGAGATTTCTCAGATATATAGGGATGTAAAGAAATTTTAATTAATAATTACACATCTGATTTCAGACGATAAATCCAACGTAAAACTTTGCGTTGGATTTATCGTTTTTTTTGTTGCAATTTGTATAGGAGGGAAATGGAATGCGAGAGACATATAGTTTAGAAATAAAAGAGAAAATCACAAATGCATTTTTAAAAACTGTAACTGCCTTTGCGAATTATGATGGTGGAAGAATAATTTTTGGAATTAATGATAATGGTCATGTAATAGGAATAGAAAACCTAAGAGAATCAGCTTTAGTCATTGAAAATAAAATTAATGACTCTATTTCTCCTAAAATAGATTATTTGATAAATATTGATGAGAAATTAAAAACAATAGAACTAATAATTTCACCTGGGCTACAAGTTCCTTATTTTTATAATTCAAAAACATATAAGAGAAACGATTCCTCAACAATAGAAGTCGGTAGTAGTGAATTAAAGAACTTAATATTATTAGGAAAAAATCAATCCTATGACATTTTAATATCTTTAGAAAGCAATTTAATATTTGACTATTTAGAAAATAAACTACAAGAATCTATAGGTATAAACAACTTAGATAAAGATGTTCTAAAAACTCTTAAACTAATGGATAAAAATGAGAAATTTACAAATGCCGGCTCCTTACTTGCAGACAAAAACGAATTTAATATTATTGATATTGTTCGTTTCGGAGAAGATAAAGATATCATATTAAGCAGGAAACAAATAAAGGGGGTATCCATATTGGAGGCATATGATATAGCCATTGAAAAGTATAGAGAATACTATCAATACGAAATAATTAATGAAGCCTATAGAGAGCGGAAAGAAATGATACCGGAAAATGCCTTTCGAGAAGCTATAGCTAATGCTTTGGTTCATAGAGATTGGATGAGAAGCTCATATATTCAAATATCTATGACAAAAACAGATATTATTGTCACTTCTCCGGGAGGATTGCCAAAAGGGCTTTCAGAGAAAGAATTTTTAGATAGTCAAATTTCTATAATGAGAAATCCGGTTATTGGTAATGTTTTTTTTAGATTAGATATTATAGAAAGTTTTGGAACAGGGATTAGAAGAATAATAAGTTCATATAGAAAAAGCAAGAAAAAGCCGATAATTAAGATTTATGAGAATTCTATTGAAATTACTTTACCAACCATTTCCGGACTAGAAGACTTAACTCATGATCAAAATCTTGTATATATCGCATTAGAGAATAAAGAAATGGCGAGTTCCGACTTAACAGAAATAACGGGTTTTGGAAAAATAAAGTCCTAGAAATTCTTGAAACTCTAATACAACAGGGATATGCTGAAAAAATTGGAAGTGGAAGAGGAACAAAATATAGAACAAAATAAATAAGTATGTCCATTACGAAAACAAAGATTCGGATAAACTATATGAGTGTTCAAAGAAGATGAAGATATGTAAAAAAGTAAAAGAATTTTGGTGGTTGTTTATGGATGAATAAGGACAAATTAAAAAATCTGATTCATACAAGAGAAATAACCCGAATTTTGTATTATAATGATGACACAGGCAAATAGTCAAATGAATGTAAGGATTTTAGAGTTTCTACAAAATTTTAAAACCTAAAAATGATACAATCATTGCAAATACCTTGTAAATTTTATAAAATCAACTGATGTAAAAGGATTTTGACATAAATATTTGGGATTGTAAAAGTTATTTGGTGGTGTTATATTGAGAATTTCTCTATCATTTAGGTACAAGGGAGGTACAAGTAATGGAAATTGATATTGGTAATAAAATAAAAAATGCAAGAAAAGAAAAAGGCATAACGCAAGAACAAGCAGCGGAAATTCTTGGAGTTAGCAGGCAGACAATTTCCAATTGGGAAACCGAGAAATCCTATCCTGATATTATCAGTGTCATTAAAATGAGTGAACATTACGATGTATCCCTTGATTATCTATTGAAAGGGGAAAATCAAATGAAAAAATATTATGAATATCTTGATGAAAGTACCAATGTAGTGAAAAGCAAGACCAGATTATCCAAACTTATACTTGTATTGTCTTATTTGCTTATTTGGTCAATTACGATTATCGTATTTTGGAGATTCACCGACAGCAGTGATGCAATGGGGTATTCGCTTATGTACATTTGGATAATACTGCCGGTATCGACTTTCGTAGTTTCGCTTTTAATCGGTAAAAATGACTATTGGGGAAGATTCAAGTGGTTTGCGGCTATTGCTTTCGGCATCATGTACATGTTGGCGGAATATGCTACATTCAGTATGGCGAATAATGTGAGTTTCAACAAAATTAATATGCCGAATTTTTCTATGATGTTCACCGGAATGATTATTTCCGTAATCGGGATAGGTATCGGGCATCTGATGCTAAAGAAAAGAACCGGATAAACTAACACAAAATTAAATTAAACCATAACAAGGCTAAAATGAAGATTTTAGCCTTATTCATTTTAAATATTAGAAAAATATATTTTCAAAACCATCCTAATATATGTTAATTTTATGGGAATATTTCAGTAAAATTAAGGATTATTTAATAGACGCATTTAGTTTTTATTTAATAGAAATCATTATTAAATGGGTCAAAATATTCGTCAAAAACTTTTAACGGCAATCGACATAGAATATTAAGAACATAAATTACATATTTTTTAATAGATTATTTGCGATTTTTATAAAAAATGTATAAAATGATAGAACGAAAACAAATTTAAAGGAAGAGGAACAATATGGACAGTGTGAAAAAATTAGTTGTCATTATTGTAATTTTGATTTTATCGGCATTAACCGGTTTTATTTTATTAAATCATGAAAGTGGTGTGCCTAAAGAAAATATAAAACTTACAGAAAAAAATAATGATAGAGAAGATGTGAAAACTGATGATAAACAACAAACCGATAAAGCTGAAAAAAAAGACATTAAAAATTCAACAGAAAAAAAAGTCATAGAACCTAAATCTGAAAATAATATAACAACAGAAAAGAATTCAACAGAGTCGGAAAATAATCAAATTGATTCAGGAGTTACAGAAATTACCGAATCAAACGAAAAACAGGAAAAAGAGCCTAAGGAAAACGAAAAAGGGCTAAAGGAAAA
>JAUMWX010000034.1 GCA_030529425.1 Tissierellia bacterium | reverse complement strand
AAACTGAAACAAAAAAAATAAAAGATAAGATGAGTGTTGCAAAAGGAAATCGTTTACGTGTGGTAAAAAATTTGCATAATGTTTATCCAAATGGATTATACACTAAAGAAGCAAGAGCTATCTTGAAACAACAACAAAACCACTATCTAGAAATCACAGATGAATTTATTGATGTTTGTATTTCTATCATTAAAGCAAAAATTCCATATTTTGTTGGTCCATTAAATGAAAAAGCTAAGAATGCGTGGCTAGTTAAGAATGAAAATATTAAATTTAAATATAGTTATGAATATTCATTAAAATATGGCTTTGTAAATGAGTTAGAGACTATTAAAAAATGGAAAGAGCGCATGATTTCAAGATGTACGTATTTTTCAGATGAGTATGCTTTGCCAAAGGGATCCTTTATCGGAGAAACATTTAATATCGTTAATGAATTAAACATTTTACAAGCAGAAGACCAACATGGGAACCAATATTATCTAACTTATGAAGATAAAGTAAAAGTATTCAATGAATTATTCTTAAAGAAAGAAAAAGTGAAATTCAAAGATATTGTAGATTGTTTACAATTAAAATCATTTAAAACAAAAAGTGGTACAGAAAAAGAATTCAACAGTCGTTATACAATGTATTTTAAAATAAAGAAAGTTGTCAAAGAGCTTGAAATAGATACGATAGAAATGATTTTTAAAGATGAAGATAAGGTTAAGAAAATCGAAAAAATCATCTTGGATTTAAGTGTTTATGATGATGAAAAAAGTAAATTTGATAATTTTAAACAATATAAATATCTTGATGAAGAGCATGCCAAAGCATTATCTAAGCTGAATACAACAGGATTTTTAAATTATTCTTTAAAATTAATTAATGAAATTAAGATTAATAAAGACCATGAAACAATGCTAGAAGCTTTGTTTAATAATAACCGTAAAGATTTCAGTAATGAGCAGATGACATTGATTAGTGAAGCTTGTGATGAAAAAGGAAATCTATTAAATTTAGAGTCTAATAAATATATTGCAAGATTAGAAAAATGTAATACTTTAGATAGTAATCTTTTACTTCCACAAGGAGAAACAAAGGCACTTATTCCAATGTCGCGCGCAGTCATTCGTGCAGTAAATGAATTTTTTAAACTATACAGTGAAATATTAAAGACTTATGGACAAGTGGATCGCATTGTTATTGAAACAGCTAGAGATTTTAGTGATAGTACTGTTAAAAAAGCGAAATCAAAGAAAAAAGAAGAAGAATTAAAAAATTTATATGAAAGCTTAATCAAACAATATGAAGAAAACAACAGTAAGCTTTTTAATAAAAACAAACTAGAAGCATGGGAAGAAATTAAGAATTATTTACAAAAAAATCAACGAGCTATCGAATTGTATTTAAGACAAAATGCGTGTGATTTGTTGACTGGTGAAAGAATCTCTTTAGCAAATCTACAAGATTATGAAGTAGATCATATTTTACCAAGAGGATTTGGAGATAACTCATTAGATAATTTGATGCTTACAAAAAGAATTTATAATGCTAAAAAAAGCAACCGAGTACCATTAGAGTACATTA
>JAUMWX010000033.1 GCA_030529425.1 Tissierellia bacterium | reverse complement strand
TGCAAGCATTGGTTTTTGTTTTGAGCTGGTGAATAAAATTCATCTCTAAGTATAGCTAAAAAAGCTGATTTTTCAAAAAAAAGGGGACTTTTTTCAACAGGAAGGGCTTGACTTCTCATTTTTTCTTGTCTTTATAATCTTGTAATCCTTTGGTGATTCTTTATAGTGAAAACGCTTGCTCTCGCTAAAGGGAGTTTCTTTTTGTTCTTTATGCTCATAAAAAATAGTATGAAAAAATCAGCTTTTACGCTTGTGGAAATACTTGTTGTTGTAGTAATTATCGGAATTTTAAGTGCCACCCTCCTACCTAAGTTAACTGGATATATGGAAAGAACAAGAGATCTCAAAAGAGTTATGGATTTAAGAAGTATTGCAACTGCAATTGAAAGTTATAGAAATCAACATGGAGAATTTCCACTTATGGGGGAAAACACAAAATATCCTGAATTAAACAATGAACCATTTCGACCCTACTTATGAGCTGCAAAATATCTTAAAGATTCACTATCAAAATATATCAAAGAAATTCCCCAAGATCCTAATAAAAATCAAGATTTAAAATTAATGGAAGCTCGATGTTGGGATTATTATCAAAGACATAGAAATAAAAACATAAAATGTAATAATGAAAACACAATGGAAAAAGGGAATTATTTTTATTTTCTTCCTAAAATTGGTGAAAATAGCCGCAGAGCAATCCTGATAGCAAAAGTAGAAACTCCTGATAGTGCCAACTATGTAAATCAATGATTTCTAAGACGATCTTTTACCTCTACAACAGACCCATATACACAAAATTTTATAAAAGAAGAACTAACAAGGTATTTCTGCCAAGATATTACAAACTGAGATATTATGGTAAAAGCCACAAAAAATAATTCTAAATGCATATACAATGATAAAAATCAGCTTTGGTATGTCATCAATATTGATTAGTAAAACCTTTAGTATTCTTTGTATAACGAATCCCCCCACTATAACACCTCCTTAAGAAAAAATCTGTGTTACAGCAAAAATAGAAATGACGGTTTATAGATTTTCCGTTGACTGGAGACAATCCGTTCAATCATAGAGCCTTACATTGCCGTTGATACTTTCTTTTACGGTTATTAACTTACTTTTCAAGACAACTCACTTTTTTAATTGATAGGTTTTATGTTTATACTGCACAGTACCATGATTTTGCACTGTTTTTACTACCTCTTTTGAAAAATATCGTTCTAAATCTCTTTTCTCTTACTCCTACTGACATTTCTATTTTTGCCTAGCACTGACATTTTAAATCTGCTGGAACATAAATTTACGAATTTTCAATCAAAAAGCACCACTTGATTAGAATAGTTAGATAGTATCTCTATTTTCTCATCTCCTTATACTTTTCTCATCTTAACTTGGCTAGCAAACAGTTCTCTTGCTGTTTGGTAGCCAAGTTTTTTTCTAGGTTTCCTATTTAATTTCTCTGCTACCTCCTCTATATATTCTTCACTGTAGTCTTGGATACTTCATCATTTAGGAATAAACCATCTTATCAATCCATTCATATTCTCATTCCCTCATTTCTCCCATGAACAATACGGATGACAACGATACACTAAACACTTCAAAAACTTCCCAACACTTCTCATCCCAGCAAATTCACTCCCAT
>JAUMWX010000032.1 GCA_030529425.1 Tissierellia bacterium | reverse complement strand
CAATGTCATTAAGTTAAGATGACGAAACTAAGGGTTCTATATCAAAAATGATATAGGGCTCTTTTTTTTATATTTTTTCAAAATATCACTTGACATTTATCCAAAAGTGTGTGGTCGCTTTCGCTATAAATTATGTTTTAAAGGTAGCGAAAGCGACCCTTGTAATTAGGGCAAAAAACTTGATTGCGAGGAGGTCACATATGAAAATGAAACAAATCAAACAATTACTAATGGATGAAGTCAAAAAAGTGTCACAAAATATAGAGCGTTTTTGCGTTAATCCAGGAAAAAATTTTACAAGAGAAAGGAAAATTCCTGTGGAGAAACTTATGCTCGGAATTATTGGAATGCAAAGTAAAAACTTAACCAATGAGTTACTAAATCTTTATGATGCATCCGTAAATACTCCTACGGCATCCGCTTTTGTTCAACAAAGATCAAAGCTTAAACCTGAAGCATTTGAAGAAATATTCAAAGGTTTTTCCAAACAGCTTTGCTCAGAGAAAAGTTCTGATTTACCCGTGTTTGCCGTTGATGGTAGTGATATCCAAATCCCAACCAATCCCGATGATGTATCTTCTTATTTTCCCGGATCAAATGGACAAAAAGGATATAATCTACTACATCTTAATGCACTCTACGATCTTAACAAAAACATATATGTAGATGCCGTTATTCAAAAAAGACTTGATTGGAACGAACATGAAGCATTGGTTTGTATGGTAGATAACTCTTCAATCCCCAAAGCTCTTGTGATAGCTGATAGAGGTTATGAATCTTATAATAACATGGCACATATTGGGGAAAAGGGATGGTTCTTTCTTATTCGCATTAAAGATGGTAAATCAGGGATCAAAGCCGGACTTGATCTGCCCGATGAGCCTTGCTTTGATATGGATGTTCAATTAAAACTTACAAGAAAACAAACAAAAGAAGCAAAGACACTTTTTAAAGATAAAAATCATTATAAGTTTATCCCACATAACATAAAATTTGATTATCTCCCTTCATCCTGTCGAAAAAATGATCCCTTGTCATTTTACGACATGAATTTTCGTGTGGTACGCTTTCAAATAACAGAGAATACTTATGAAACTGTTATTACCAATCTTGAGCGTGATGAATATCCTCCATGTAAATTAAAAGAATTGTATGCTTCAAGATGGGGAATTGAAACCTCTTTTAGGGATTTAAAATACACAATCGGTATGTTAAATTTTCACACAAAAAAGACAGCGTGTATTAAACAGGAAATATACTCGCATCTGATTATGTACAACTTTGCCCAAACAGTTACTTCACAGGTATCAATTCGAAAAAAACAAAGAAAATATACCTATAAGGTGAATTTCTGTATTGCTGTACATATGTGCAGACTATATTTTCATGGGAAAACCACGCTGTCAGTGCTTGAAACCATAATAGCCAAAAATCTTATTCCTATTCGCCCTGATAGGCATAGAGAACGAAATATAAAAGCGAAGAGCTCTCATAGCTTCTTATATAGAGTAGCATAAAATTTTAAAAATGACAAGTTTTTTTCAGGCAGATATTAATCTGTCTATTTGTCGTGGGATAAACAATCGAAAAGAAGCTGATTTATTAGATTCTCAGCTTCTTTTTCTTGTGATTACACTTGCTTCAATCTTAACTTAATGACATTG
>JAUMWX010000031.1 GCA_030529425.1 Tissierellia bacterium | reverse complement strand
CAACAAAGTATTCTATTGAAAGATTTTAGGCTTTTAAAAGATTGAAATGGAATTAATAAAAGATTGGAACAAAAAGAAATAGATGCTATGTTGGAAATAACTGCAATAGAATTTTTACAAAAACCATTTTCAGAAAGATTAAAATATGTTACTATTTGAAATATAAATTCTGAAGATGTAAAAAATGCTAAAGTTAAAGAATTGGAAATAAATTTTTCTTTTAATTGAAGATTTAATAGGTCACTTTATTTAAGTGCTACTGCTTGAATGATTTTACCAGATGAAGTTAGACAAGTTTCTGTAAATTGAGTAACATATTCAAGAAATCCAAATTCTTTGAAATGAGAATTTTTTGATGAAAAAGGAAAAAGACTTATAATAAAAGATGAAACAAAAATAAGTATAGTAAGTTTAGAAACAACAGAAAATTTAAATAAAAAATTTGTAAATAAAGTAGATTTATCAAAATTTAATGATGAAGTATGAAGAGAAATAGCTATAGAAGCTGGAAATAGATGAGTTCCTGTTGAAATAGCAGCTTGATTATTTTTTATAGAACTTAAAAAAATAACAGATATTTCTGTTAGAAAAGCTGTAATGGAAGATTTATTTATAGAATTTGATAGAAAAAGATCAGAGTTTCTTTTAAAAACTTGAAAAAATCCTATAGATTGAAATTGAAAATTTTCTTTGGAATTTTTGTCTTATTTATTTGAATATGATGATGAAAGTTATGTAAAAACTGCAAAAAATTATGGTTATAAAGATGAACAAGTAAAACAAACTGAAGCAGAAAGAAAAGTTAGAATTATGAAATATGATTGAAATTTAAATTTAGATAAATTTGCTTCTTTAAATATTTCAAGAGAAGAAGTAGAAAGAATAAGAAAAATTAGAAGATTTATTCCAAATTCTCAAGATGCAGTTACTCTTTTTAGAATTGCTGCAAAATCTTCTTGAATTCCAGAAAGTTGGGCTACAAGTAAAGATTTACATTATATTTTAGATAAAGAATCAAGATGATGAGTTGTTTGAGTATTAAATTATACAATAAAATGAATGTCTCTGGAAAGATTTAAAACTTTGGCAGTTAATTCAAAAGCTGAAAATCCTATTTGAGCTAAATCAACTGCATCATGACTTTGACAATTATTACTTTCAAATGTTGATAAATATTATCCATCTTGAAGAAAATGAATATGAGATCCTATAGAAGAAGCTATATGATTTATGAGATACATAAAAGATAGATACTGAAGCCCAGAAGTTGCAAGAAGTGTTTATGGAAAAAAATGACATTATGTTCATGCAGTTACTGGTAAAAGATTACAAAAAAAATTTAGAGAATGATATTAAAAAAATAGTGAAAAATGTTCACTATTTTTTCTTTTTTCTTGATTTTTTTGAAAATAATTTATAATTTACTTTAACTTTATTTTTAAAATGAAAAAATATGTCAAGAATGCAAAAAATATGAGATTTAGTTTTTTCAAAAGTTTTTGCTTATAAAGCAATTTCTTACTTTTTATTTATTTTGTTTTTAATTATATTTCAAAATTTTTTAATTATAATAATTTTAACTTTTATTTTTTGATATTTATTTTATTCTATATCAAAATATTTAAAAATAAAAATAGATTTTTTTATAGACAAAATTTTTAATTATAAATATAAAAATATTTTAAAAAGAGTTTTTTCTTTAAATGTTATAATAG
>JAUMWX010000030.1 GCA_030529425.1 Tissierellia bacterium | reverse complement strand
GTTTTTCAAGCATCACTATCCTGATGCTGAAGATGATAAAATACAAGAACGCCTTAACGAAATAAAAGCCAAATATGATGCTTTGTATGATTTTTGGGGTGTTTTACAAAGAAAAGGTATTTTTAAAACCGATACATTTTGGTATTTTGAGCCTTTTGCGTGGGTGGAGCAAATGAAGAGGGTGTTTGAGAAGAAAGAAATTAAAAAACTTGGAGGGTGGCCTGTTGAACCCACCTATAAGAAGTGGACACGTTTTATAGCAAGTGGAGTGGGAAAAAGAAATGTAACAGAATTATCCACTGCCAGTAAGAATCATCAAGGATTAGATATTAATTTTTCGGGTGGAGGAAATACAGATATAGGAGCTCCGATTTATGCCACACATGATGGTTTTGTCCACAAATCAAAAGAAGATACTTCGGGAAAAACAGGACGTTATGTTGTCATAATTTCTCATAATAAAAAAATTATGACACGCTATTTACATTTAAGCAAAATAGATGTGAAACAGGGGCAAATGGTTGAAAAAGGAGAAAAGATAGGGGAATTAGGAGCATCATATTTAGGAAGTGATATACACTCAAAAATGTCTGCTCACTTACACTATGAGATAAGAGGAGTTGACGATAAATTAAATCCAAGTGAAGTAATAGACCCAACGGAAGGAAGGGGTATAAAAACAAAAGAATTATTAGATCCACAAACATTAATTTAATTGATTGAAATGAAGTATTTTTGTTATTACGTAGTAATCTTTATTTTAGTAGCTTGCAAGAATATTAATAATAGTGCAACTAATGAGCAAATAGAAAAATATGATGTTTTTACAAATCCTATATACTCTGATGAGGATTTTACCATTTTTTTTAATAGATTTAAAAAAGATAGTTTATTTCAGTTTAAGCGTTGTTCAGAAATTATTACTATTTATGAGTATGATGATTTTGATAATTTGGTTAGAAACTTCAAAAGTAAAAAAGATATAAAATTTATAGATTTTACAAAGGATAGTATTTCATATAATTTGGAGGAAAATGCATATAAAGTTGAAATTACACAAACTAAAGATTCGGTGGATTACCATTTATGGGGTATAGATAATGGGATAGACGTGTCGTTTATATTTAAAAAGAGAGACTCTATTTGGATTTTAAGTTCTATTTATGATTTTTCAAATTAGAAGAATAAATGTTTTTCCTTGAATGGTATGCAAGCACAAAAGCGAATGGTCGTATAAATGGGCAAAAATAAAATCAGATTATGAAAAGTTTATTAAATACCATCATCCCGATGCCAAACAAGAGTATATTGATGAACGCCTTGATGAGATAAAAGCCAAATATGATGTATTGTATGATTTTTGGGGTGTTTTACAAAGAAAAGGTATTTTTAAAACCGATACATTTTGGTACTTTGAGCCTTTTGCTTGGGTGGAGCAAATGAAGAGGGTGTTTGATGTTTTGGATAAAAATACCATATACATCACTCGAAAATGGGAAAAGTGGACAGGAGAAAATGAAAGTAGCGCTACCTATGGAACCTTTGTTTTTGATGATATTACTGGTTTCGTATGTGAGCCATACGGACCTGAAACCACAGAGCGAAATAAAGATAAACGCATACCTGTGGGAACGTATGATCTAAAGTGGCATACTTCATCTAATTATCCAAAAAATAAATATGTTAAAAAGGGATATTCTAAATTAAAATATGGATTTCCTAAGT
>JAUMWX010000029.1 GCA_030529425.1 Tissierellia bacterium | reverse complement strand
ACACCCTCTTCATCTGCTCCACCCAAGCAAAAGGCTCAAAGTACCAAAATGTATCCGTTTTAAAATTCAATTTATCCCAAAAATCATACAATACATCATATTTAGCTTTTATCTCATCAAGGCGTTCTTGTATTTTATCATCTTCAGCATCAGGATAGTGATGCTTGAAAAACTTTTTACCGTCTTTCTCTATTTTGCTTCAAGTGTACGACCATTCGCTTTTGTGTTTACATACCATACGAGAAAAAATATGACTCAATTCGGGTTTGTTGTACGAAGTTCGCAAATCTCCGTTTTTTTAATGAGGCTTATCGAACTTCAAAATAATATTTTCGTGTGATGATGTAGAAATCAAAAGACAAATCTTATTCTCTTTTTCAAAAATATTTAAAACATTCTGAACTCCATCTTCTTCGTTAAATATTCCTGCCTCTCCCCCTATAAAAATTGCTTCTCTTTTGTTAATTAAGTAAACATAATAATAGTGTCCTCCTGCACTTGTTCCTAAAAATTCATCTGCCACAATTATTTTTTGTTCATCCATCTCAAAGAGAAAAAAGTCGCTTCCAAAGTCATCAAACGATTCTTTTAACAGAAAATTAAAACTTTTATCGTTATGTTTAATTAAAATTTTTGTAATGGGATCTTGCTCTTCATTAGAAGGATCTAAAAACTCATAAGTTACCAACATTTTATATTCATCATTTATACAAATTTGAGGCTCATACCCTTGCTTTTTACATTCAAAGTTGACCTTTTTGTATATTTTATCTGCTTTTAGAGTATCTAACGTCTTTTTCGTAAAATCAATTAGCTTTAAACTATCTCGTTTATAAATCTCTTCAATTGAAAAGTATTTTTTCTTGTTCAAATCGTCAATTTTATTTTCTGGTATCTGCTTCTGTTCTTCTTTACTTACGATAGTATCTGTTGCAGAAATAGATAAAACTTTTTTTTGTTTTTGCTCACAAGCAAAGAATATGCTCACTACTGTGAATAGAATCATTTTTTTCATTTTCCTGCGGTTTTATCTTGAATTTTTCTTTCTTCTTCTGATAGTTGAGTTTCATTTTTATAATTTACATAATATGCTGGATTATATAAGCTAGCATATTTATCTTCACCTTTTTTATGTGTTACCACACTCCTTATTTCAAAATGAAGGTGTGGACCTTTTGTCCCCTTGGCTACTTCTCCTGTGTCCCCTGTTTTACCTAATTCTTTTGTTTGATATTCATCTGCCGTGATAACTTGGTTTAAGGTTACATTTACTTCGCTCAAATGTGCATATGCTAAAAACACATCATCACTCTCTTTTATTCCTTCATATTCTTCAAAATCATAATTATATCCCGACATACTATATTCCTTAGAACTATATATCCTTTTCGACTTAACGTAGTAAGGCTCATAATTTCGTCTCTGGTTTTTAAATTCTTCTAAATAATCTTTGTCAATCTTCAAAATAAATCCATAACCATAACCTTTTGCATCATCTATTATGCCAACTATCTTACCTGGTAAACAAGCATAGACAGGCGTGCCTATTACTGCAAATAAATCTAACCCGTGATGATGCCTATTTAAATCTTGACGAACGTATCCAAAAGCAGAACGCCAAGGTCTTTTATTTCCTCCTGATGTGTAAAGTGTTATTTGCGGATTATCTACAGGGTCTCTCCATTTTGAAATTGAAAACACCCTCTTCATTTGCTCCACCCAAGCAAAAGGCTCAAAATACCAAAAT
>JAUMWX010000028.1 GCA_030529425.1 Tissierellia bacterium | reverse complement strand
GGTGAATTTCAAAACAAAGTGCAACAAATAAAAAACAAATAAATAAAAGACATAAAAAAAGATGTTGAAATGTGTTAAAATATCAAAAAAAAATAAAATGAAAGGATATTTTAACTATGTCTTCAACATCTAATAAAAAGTATACAAAAAAAGATAAAGAAAAGCAATACTTTCACTTAACAGAACAAGAAAGATTTAAAATACAAAAAATATATGAAGAACAACTGAAAAATATGGAAAAAATAAATATTTCAGAAATTGCTAAAAAACTAGGTAGACACAGGTCTACAATAAAAAGAGAATTAAAGAGAAATGAAACATTAAAAGTAGTTAAGGTTAGTTGCCCAAAAGATATATACAAAGTTAAGAAAAAACATTTGTATATATATGATTACAGTGAAGCTAATAAGAAAGCTGATACTAGACAAAGAAATAAAAGCTATAGAAATAAAAAACTTTTAAATAATCCTAAATTAAAGGAATATATAAACAAAAAGCTTAATGAGGGTAAATCACCTGATATAATAGCATATTACATTAATAGTGATGATAGATTTAAAGTAAAAGTATCAACAAATACTATCTATGATGGTATAAGAACAGGTATATTTGATATAAAAGCTAAAGATAGAAAAAGAATGAAAATTAAAACAAGAAGATATAAATGTAAAAGAAATGAAGTTCCTAAAAGTAAAAAAGAAAGAAGTATAGAACTTAGACCTGAAATAATAAATAATAGAGAAGAATTTGGACATTTTGAAATGGATTTAGTCTTAGGAAGAAAAGGAGAAAACAAAAGTTGTTTACTAACTCTTACTGAAAGATTAAGCAGGTATGAAGTAATAATTCTACTTGAAAATAAAAAAGCAAAAACCGTTGTAAATGCTTTTAAACTAATAAAAAAGCAACTCGGAAAATATTCTAAAAAAATATTTAAAAGTATAACTACAGATAATGGAACAGAATTTTCAGGATATGAAGAAATAGAAAAGATTATTGGAAATAAAACATATTTTTGCCATCCTCGGGGCTTCATATGAAAAAGGTACTAATGAAAGACATAATGGTATGATAAGAGAATATATTCCTAAAGGTCGAGATATAGACAAGTATAGTGTTGAATATATAGAAATGATATCAAATAATATGAATGATTTAGAAAGAAAAATGTTTGAATATAGTACTCCTTATCAAATGGTATTAAAAGAGTACGATAGTGTAGAGGGTACAGAAAGATTATTTAATCTACAAAAGAATGTAAATAATATGCAAAAGTTAGTAAAAAATAGTATATAATTAAGTAAAATATATATAAAATATATTAAAAGATATTTTAACAATTTTGTTGCACTAGGTTTGCAAATTAACCAAGTCTGGTGGTATTTACAAATTCACTATTTAATGCTATAATTTTATTATGTCGAATTTAAAGAAAGGAGAAAAAAATGGCAAATATTAAATCAGCTAAAAAAAGAGTAAAAACAATTGCAACAAAAACATTAAGAAACAACATGATTAAATCAGCTTTTAAAACAGCTATTACAAAATTTGAAAATGCAATTTCAAACAATGAATCAAAAGATGTTGTTATAGAAAATCACAAAAATGCAGTTAAAAAGATTGATATGGCTCTTTCTAAAGGAGTATTAAAATCAAATACAGCAGCAAGAAAAAAATCAACATTAGCAAAGAAATTAAATAATGTTAAATAATAGTTAATTTGATCAAGTTAATTATGTGTGCTTTTGCACACTTTTTATATGTAAAAAACCCAGCCATTTCGGTTGGGTTTTTAACTT
>JAUMWX010000027.1 GCA_030529425.1 Tissierellia bacterium | reverse complement strand
CAAGAGATTAAGAGCCTTGCCACCTATATGATGAATATCGCTAAAGAGCAAGCCGAGAATACCGATCAATTATCGGAGTTCCTAAGAGAGAAGATAAAGTCCGCCTATCAAAATGCAGACAATCCCCTCTTTAGCAAGAACAACAGTGAGATGAAACTCAAAGACCTTTACAAGCAAGGGCAATTAGAACAGGTGAATATCCGTAAAGGCGAGATAAAGAATATACGAAAAGAGCTAAACCGTTAATGAAATAGAAAAAAATCACGGTGAGGTATTAATATACACTGCTGATAATGGAAATACTAAGATAGATGTTAATTTTATTGATGAAACGGTATGGTTATCACAGCAGCAGATGGCGGAGTTATTCAAAACATCAAGGACAAATGTTGTGGAACATATAGGTAATATATATGACGAAGGTGAACTTGAGAAAAACTTAACTTGTCGGGATTTCCGACGGGTTCGAAAAGAAGGCAATCGCAATGTTTCAAGAAACATTCCATTCTATAATCTGGATATGATAATATCTCTTGGCTATAGGGTAAAATCTAAAATTGCTACTGAGTTCAGAAAATGGGCGACCGAAAGACTGAAAGAGTATATAGTCAAAGGATTTACGATGGATGATGAACGCCTGAAAAATTTGGGCGGTGGAGTATATTGGAAAGAACTTTTAGAGAGAATCCGCGATATTCGTTCATCAGAAAAAGTCATGTATAGACAGGTTTTGGATTTATATGCAACCAGCATAGATTATGACCCTAAAAGTGAGGAATCCATAGTATTTTTCAAAATGGTACAAAATAAATTACATTATGCAGTTCATGGACAAACAGCAACAGAAATAATTTATAAAAGGGCGGACAGTGAAAAAGAATTTATGGGGCTTACTACTTTTTTGGGATATTTTCCAACAAAGAAAGATATTGGAATTGCAAAAAATTATCTCACAGAAGATGAATTAAAAATATTAAACAGACTTGTATCAGGTTACTTTGAAATTGCTGAAATGCAAGCCATGAAACACAAGCCTATGTATATGAGCGATTATGTAGAAACTCTGGATAATATTCTTAAGTCTACAGGCGAAGAAGTATTAAAAGATGCAGGTAATATTAGTCATAAACAAGCAATGGAAAAGGCTCTTTCGGAATATAGAAAATATCAGACTAAAAATCTTTCCCCTGTTGAAAAAGACTATCTTTCAGAAATTAAAAGCATAGAGCAAATTGCTAAAAAAGGTGGAAAAGAAAATGAATAAGATAGATGAATTGTTGAAAAATGAAAAGGTTGAATGGAAGAAGCTAGGAGACCAAAATGTCTGTAAATCTATTACTACAGGATTAAATCCAAGAAAAAACTTCAAACTCAATGATTTTAATGAAGGGGAATTGAGTTCATGGTATATTACAACCAAAGACTATTCCAATAATGAGATAATAGAATTTGTTGAAGGGAAAACCGCTAGAATAACTGAAAAAGCAAGAAAATTAATAAATAAAAGAAGTAAGTTAGAAATTAATGATATTTTATTTTCTGCTGTTGGAACAGTAGGCAAAATAGCATTTGTAGAAATTGAGCCAAATAATTTTGATGTGAATGAGTCTACCTTTGTGCTGAAACCAAATGAGAAAAATATAGTACCAAAATATTTAGTTTATTATTTAAGGTCTGATTTTGTACAAAATGAGGTGAAAAAATCACTTAAAGGAAGCACCTTGGCAGGTATTAGAAAGGAAAAACTTGAAAACTTGGAAATTCCAATCCCATCTATAGAAACTCAAGAAAAAATTGTAAAAATTCTTGACAAATTCACAGATTATGTTACTGAATTAAAGGCTGAATT
>JAUMWX010000006.1 GCA_030529425.1 Tissierellia bacterium | reverse complement strand
ACTCACCTATACTACCAACTTTTCTTACATTTGTCAATTATTTTTTCTAAAAAAAATTACCTATAGGTCTAAACCTCAAGGTAACTGGTTTTTCTTACATTTGTCAGCAATTTCTTTGATTTTTTTCAGCTTATGTGCTACTCCGGACTTTGACATCGGAGGATTGCACAACTCGCCTATCCTTTTTAGTGATTCGTGAGGATGTTCTTTCCTAAGCTTGGCTATCTCCATAAGATTCTCCGGTATTTGACAGTTTGGAGATTCTTCTATTATATTAATATCTCTTATTTGATTCATCGCTGTCATTATTGTCTTGTTTATATTTGCCGTGTCGCAATTGACGAGTCTGTTTATATCGTTTCTCATTTGCTTGACAATTCTTATATTTTCAAGTTCAAGCATGGAGTTTTGAGCTCCTATTACAGCTAAAAAGTCTGCTATCAGATCGGAATTCTTTATATATACAATATATTTGCTTTTTCTCTCGGTTTTCAAAGCTTCTATGTTCAATTGATTCAGGCATTCAAATACAATTTCAGCATCTTCTTTACCGGTCAAAACAATCTCTAAATGATAGTTTTTCTCAGGGTCAACTATGCTCCCACCTCCTAAAAACGCTCCTCTCAAGTATGCCTTTATATACTTTTCTTTACTCTTGATTCTGGATAGTACTATTTCAGTATTTTCTAAATAACCGCCATACATGTCCAATACCGAATCATGGAGAATTCTTTTAGCAACCTCTTCATTTTCAACGGTTATGGTGTATACCCCTTCTTTCATGATAGTATTGTTATATGTCATACTTATGGTAGGTTCATACTCGTATAATTTGTTTATCGACTTATAGATTTTTTTAGCGACATCCTCGCTTTCAGTACTGAAGGATATATTAATTAAAGCATTTCTGATAGAAATGCTTGCGTTTGTCTTTAATATAGAAGAAAGTTCTAAAATTCTTTCCATTTTAGAATCAATCTTCATCTTTGTAAGTTCTTTTTTTACATCATTTGAAAAAGACATCTTTACCTCATATTCTTATAGCATTTCATAGCATTTATTACCATATTTTTTTCTGAGTCGTGCTTTAAGATTTCTATAGCTTTGTCGTATTTAATAAAGTCGGCACTCGAAAATCCTTCTTCTTTCTGGGGAATCAACTCCCCTCCCTCCAACTCCATTAAATAGTAATCAACTCTTTTTGAAACTTTCTCATTATTTTGGTTGTAATAGACATATTTTGCATATCCTATTTTCTTTACAATCTTGGCAATGATTCCGGTTTCTTCATTTACTTCTCTTATCGCTGTAATGGCAGTGGTTTCGTTTGATTCCATTTTTCCTTTGGGCAATACCCAATCACCATAATATTTTCTCAGTAATAATACTTCATCGCCTTTTATAACTACTCCGCCCGCACTATGTTCTTTCACAAAACCACCTCCTTCTTATTCATAACATTCTACCACATGTTTGATTCTCTATGAAATACTCCTATAGAAAAATCTTTTTCCAATCTGTTTTTTAGTTCCTCAGCTATGGCAGGAGATCTATGTTGCCCTCCGGTACACCCTATACCTATAACTAAATTACTTTTTCCTTCTTTTTGATAATAAGGTGAAAATTCTCTAATCAAATTTTCTACCTTATTTATAAAGGTTATTACCATTTTATCTTCTAATACATACTCCTTAACAGCTTGATCCAATCCGTTTAATGATTTTAATTCGGGAATGTAAAATGGATTGGTCGTGAATCTCACATCAAAAACCAAGTCCGCCTCACTCAGTATCCCATATTTGAATCCGAAACTGACTATTTGAATGCTAAAGTCTTTGCATCCGAACAGGGCACTTTCTATCATGTTTTTAAGTCTTGGCAGACTATATTCGGAAGTATCTATATAATAATCGGCTTTTTTAGCTATTTGTTTAAGATATTTTCTTTCTTCTTTTAGTGCATTTTCAATGGTTAATCCTTTTATAGGATGAGGTCTCCTCTTCTCTTTGTACCTCTTTATCAATGTGTCGTCACTGGCATCTATAAATACAATTTTCACAGTATATGATTTTTTTAAGTCATTTATTTCGTTAAGTAATTCTTTATTAAATACAGCACTTCTAACATCTACCACAAACGCCAGTTTATTATATTGAACATTCGATCTTTCAACTAAATAAAGAAAATGTTTTATCAACTCGGGAGGCATATTATCAATGCAATAATATTCATTGTCTTGACATAGATTTAAAACAGATGTTTTACCTGCACCGCTCATGCCTGTAATGATTAAAATCTCCATTATACCTCCTTTAGATTAATTATCCTTTCATATGGAGTTTCAGTATTTTCTATTCTTTTCAAAGCTACTTCAAATTCTCCCACATCTTCCGGAGTATGAGCATCCGACCCCACTGAGATAAGTACATTTGTTTTTAACGCCTGTTTTATATCTTCCTCATTCATATGTTTGTGTGATGAATTGATCTCCAAAGCAGTTCCTCTTGTTTCGCAGACTCCGGCAAGTCTTTCTATATTAACTCTAACCTTGTCGGACGGATGAGTTATTATTTTGATATCGTGATTATTTACAATATTAATCAATGCATCGGTATTTTTTTCTTTTATCCAATTTCTCATAAAAGGCAGAATTTTGGATAAAGGATTTATAATCAAAAAGTATGTGAAGGCTTTTATACCTCTTGGAACTATTCCGTAATGAAAACCGACATTTATTCCGTCAAGATATTGTTTTTCTTCCTCTCTAACATCTATTTTACCGTCATAGTCCATAACATTAGCTTCAACACCGAAATATATCTTTATTCTTCCTTCGTACTCTTTGTTTAATTCGTCAATTTCTTTTCTTACCTTTGGAAAATTTTCTCTTAAAATTCCATAACCGAAGTGTCCGGGACCGTGATCCGTAATCCACAACTCTTTCAGCCCTTTGGATATCGCACTCTCAATATTTTCTCTGATAGTTCCTTTTGCATGATTTCGTCTTGAATATATGGTATGTGTATGAAAATCAGTCAATATCTTCATTACTCTTCTCCTATTATTTTCACTTCCATTTCTAAATTAACTCCATACTTTTCATTTACCGAATCTTGAACTTTTTTCACAAGTTCTAAAAGATTCTCACATGTGGAATTATCTATATTTATTAGAAATCCACAATGCTTGTCCGAAACTTTAGCTCTCCCATGAGTAAACCCTCTAAGTCCCGCCTGATCTATAAGTGCTGAAGCATAATGCCCCTCAGGTCTTTTAAATGTAGAGCCTGCGGAATTGTCGCTAAGAGGCTGTTTGTCTTTTCTTCTGAAATCATAGTCCTCAAATCTAGCCATTATATCATCATAATTATCCTTATTAAGCTTGAATGTGGCAGAAAGAACCACAAGTTTGTCATCTCCTACTCTGGAAGCTCTATATCTGAAATGCATTTCTTCATTGGAGTATTCATGAATTTGTCCGTTTGAATCCATTAATCTTACAGATTCTACGATGTCCTTCATCTCAGTTCCGTATGCTCCGGCATTCATAGCCATTGCACCGCCCACGGATGCAGGTATCCCTGAAACCGCCTCCATACCCGCTAAAGACTCTTGAAATGATTTTTTGGAAACTGTTGATAATAGGGCTCCTGATTGTGCCGTAACTCTATTATCATCTATTTTCACATCACTGAATTTTTCCGAAAATTCAATTACAATTCCCCTTATTCCTTTATCTCTCACGAGGATATTCGATCCGTTACCCTTCACAAAGTAAGGAATTTGCTCATTTTTACATATTTCAAGTACTTTTCTTACCTCTTCTTCATTTTTAGGTTTAATCAGGATATCAGCAGGACCGCCAATTTTAAAAGTTGTATGATTTTTCATTTCTTCACTCAGTAAAACATCTTCTATTCCCAATTCCAAAACTTTATCTATTAACTCTTTATTCATAATTTCTCCTCATATAAAATATAAAATCAGAATCAGATAACCTGATTCTGATAGACTAATTAAAGTATTCTTCTATAGTTAGATTTCTCTCGAAAAGTATTTTTGCCAATTCCAATCCGACAAATCTATAAATCTTGGGATTTGAAACAAATCCTGTAATTTCCTCTTTTCCCTCAGGGTATCTTAATATAAATCCATATTTGTATGCATTTTCTCTCAGCCATTGAGATTCTTTTGTGAGAGAGAAGTCGATATTATTTTTTTCGTTTCCGTTCAAAAACTCAACAGCCAAACCTGTTCTAAGTTCACTGTTTGAAGAATCCGGATGACCTTTTGATTCCTCCCCGAAAACATCAGATTTAGAATCTAAATATCTATTTCCCACTCTTACATTATATCCATCTCTCTTCATAGCTTCTATCATAACCATCATGACACTTTCAGTTTCTTCATCAAAGGTGGTCACAAAATCTTTCGGAACTGTATATTTTTTTGAAACTATTAAGGTCCCGTCTATTACTTTTAACTCGGATTCATCTATTTTCGTCAACGAATTTTCCAAAACATATCCCGTGATGTTTTTGTGTGAGATCTTTGCCCATCCATCCTTGGATCCGTAATACTTCACATACTCGGGAATTTTTATCTCCAATATGTTTTTGGAATCTATACTGCTGTCACTGTAAACAACGGTATTTTTTTCTATCTTCATATATTTAAGCAACTCTTCGGAAAATCCGTTTTGGGTTGAACTTGAGGCAGAAAATTTCGCCGGAATTACAGAATCTTCATATGTAGTTTTCTCTTTATCGGATTTTAGTATATTTGCAGTATCCGCAACCGCACTATCATTTGCACCCAACATCGAATTAACAAAGAACGAAACTGATACGACGCAAAGTATTCCCAAAATAACAAAAGTTAATCTTTTAACTTTTTTTTGTTTTTCTCTCTTAATTCGCCTTCTATTTTGCTTAAAATCTATATTATTCATTATGAATTCCTTCCAAATTATTCTCTTATGATTATACTATATATAGATGTTTATTTAAAGACTCAACTACTAATAATGTCTATTCTAGAAAGTGATTTTTTTTGTTTTACTTTCTATTTTTCGATTTAATATTTTATCTCTTTTTTCATTAAAAGAAGAAATTTTATCCGTTGAAAAAAATTCTATTTCCTTTACGCCGGGATTCCCATTCAGCATATTGTTGTGAGTCAAATAATCTCTGATAATTTCAGCCTGTTTCTTTGCAGGATTAATTATATCTACATTTTTTCCCATGCTTTCTTCAAAATATTCCTGCCATATAGGATAATGTGTACATCCTAAAATTAAGGTATCTATTTTTTTTACCTCGATATCTTCTTTAAAATTTTTCATGTAAGAATCCACTACTGAAGCTATTTCGTCGCTATTTAATTCCCTGTTTTCTATAAAGTCTACAATATCTATGCATGCAACCTTGTATATTTGAGCTTTAGAATTAATTTCTTTTATTTTTTCATCATACTTGCCGGATTCGACAGTAGCCTTGGTAGCAGCTAATATAATGCCCTTTGAATCGCTTTTTATCTCTTCAACACCCGACTCCAAAACCGTTATAATCGGAACTTTGTACTTTTTTCGCAACTCATCCATTTTATATGAAGATGCTGTATTACAGGCAACCGCTATTAATTTTACTCCCTTTGAAACCAAAAACTCAATTATTTTTGACGAAAACTCAAAAATTTCTTCTCCGGTTTTGTTTCCATACGGGCTATTTTTTAAATCCGCAAAATATATATATTTTTCATTCGGCAACTCCCTAAGAAGCTCCCTTAAAACCGTAAGCCCACCTACTCCGGAGTCAAATACTCCTATAGGAAAATCATTCTCCATCATAGACCTCCTTCATCCTATCTTATTATACTAAAATATCAAAAATATTATACCCTTAAATACAATAAAAGGATGTTTCAAAGACAACTTTGAGACATCCCCATAACTAACTTACTATTTTAATTTTGACCGTCGATGTTAAAACATCAGAATATGTGTATGACACAGTTCTGCTGTCGTCAAAATCATTGTTAACTCTTACTGTAAAAAGGCTAGGAAATGCATTTTCAATAAAACCTTCTCTGGTAATTATTCTCTTTCTTCCTTTGTCGGCTTTAAGCAATACTTTCTTACCAATATTTTCTTCCACTTCACTTCTAATAGCTGCTAATGCTTCTGATTTTTTCATCGTATCCCCCTTTTCAGTTTTTTATAGAATACAACAATCAGATTATATCATCATTGATAAAAATTGTCAAAATTTGTCATTATATACAATTATTTATTAAAAGTCAACACTATCTTTTACTGTTGCAAGAAAGCCTTGTATCCTTTATAAGTCATATATGCATCCGCCTTTGAAACCAACTCTATCGGAGCGTGCATGGAAAGCATTCCGGTTCCCACATCTAAAACTTCCATTCCGTACTCGGCAAGTATGAATGCAATTGTTCCTCCGCCTCCCTGATCGACTTTACCAAGCTCACCTGTTTGCCAAATCACATTGTTTTTATTAAACAACTGTCTTATTTCCTGCACAAATTCGGCATTTGCATCATTTGTACCGCTCTTCCCGCGAACTCCAGTATATTTAGCTATACCCACTCCGCATCCCATATGACAGGCATTTGAATCTTCAAGCACTTCTGTAAAAGACGGATCTATCGCGGCATTTACATCCGCAGATAAAACTTTTGAATTAGCCATCGCCCTTCTGAATACAAGATCATTTTTTCCAAGCAAATGTATCAACTCATATACAAAATTCTCAAAGAATTTGGAGGTCATGCCCGTATTCCCTACAGATCCGATTTCTTCCTTGTCTACAAATAGCCCTATAGCCGTTATTTCAGGATTTTCAACCTCAAGCATAGCTTTTAAATTTGCATAAGAACAAACTCTGTCGTCATGCCCGTGCCCCGCAATCATAGATCTGTCAAACCCTACCTCTCTCGCTCTTCCGGCAGGAACTGCCTCAATCTCGGCAACTACAAAATCTTCTTCATCTATATTATATTTTTCCTTTAAGATTTTTAATATATTTGATTTTACCTTTTCGGATTCAGCATCGCTGTTTGAAGAATCATGACCTATAATGATATTCAGCTGCTCTCCTTTTATAAATTCGGATGCTGCATTTTTCATTTGATCCGCAGCCAAATGAGGAAGCAAATCCGTTACATAGAAAATCGGATCATTTTCATCTTCTCCCACCGATATCTCAATTTTTTCATTGTTCTTGTTAAAAATAACTCCGTGTAAAGCCAAAGGAATAGCTGTCCATTGGTACTTCTTTATCCCTCCGTAGTAATGGGTTTTGAAAAATGCCATATTGTTCTTTTCCATTACGGGAACCTGTTTCAGATCAAGTCTTGGAGAATCTATATGCGATCCCACTATGTGCATTCCTTTTTCTATGTCTTCCCCTATAACCGCCAGAACTACTCCCTTTTCTTTATTTACCTGATAAACCTTATCACCTTTTTTAATCTTTCCCTGTTGAAGATAGACAGATATATCTTTATATCCGCATTCCTCAGCCATTCTCCTAATCTCCTTGACAGCCAATCTTTCAGTCTTGGATGAAGATAAAAAATCTATATATTCTTTTGAATATTTCTCCAATTCCAATAATTCTTTCTCATCAAGATTTTCCCAAACATTTTTTCTTTTATATTGCATAATTACTCCTTTAATTCAATTTACAAAAAGATAGTATCACCAAACTTTTATTAATTCAACATTTTACACACTTATCTTTTTAAGATATAATTAGTTTACTAAGTTAATTAATTATGGAGGTTTAAAATGGAAAAAGAAAAATTATTGATTACTCCGGACATGCTTATTGGGGACATAATTAGACTTAAACCCAGAACTTTAGGAGTATTGATGAATTTCGGATTGGGATGTGTAGGATGTCCCGCAAGCCAAATGGAATCTTTGGAACAGGCCGCTGCCGTTCATGGACTGGATCTTGATTTTTTAGTAGAAGCTCTTAACAAATAGTACCCTTTCTCGTTAAATATATAAATTGGAAAGATTATTAAAACGGGTTGTGACTGTCGGATAGTACACAATCCGTTTAACTTTTCTATCTTTATTTCTCTAAAATTCTCTATTTCTCTTTATTTCAGATATACCGAAACATCTTAATTTCTTCGTTTTCCGAATTGTGTAAACATTAAAATCGCTTGATATAATCCATCATTATAATTATAATAATATCAAATTCGTGTTATTATTATCATAATATCTAACCACATAAAATTATATTAATTTTCTATAAAAATAACTAACAGAAAGAAGATATCTCTTCTATTCGGAAAGGAAAGGAAAAGAAATGTTTGGACTTAAATTTATGAAATTTGAACCTAATGAATATGTAATATTGTACAGAAACGGTGTGATTAAAAAACAAGGCAAGGGATTGAGCTTTTGGTACTACTCACCAAAAGAAAGTATAGCAAAAATTCCGACAGCCGTTATCGATGACGCTTTTATGTTTCAAGAAAACACACTTGATTTTCAGATGGTTACGGTTCAGGGAAATATATCCTACAAAATTGAAGACCCCATTAAAACGGCTTCTCATTTAAACTTTACTCTTAAAAATAGAGGTAAGGCATATTTTGACAACCCGGAAGAAAAAATTTCAAAAAAAATCATAAATGCGGTTATTGTTTCAGCCAATAAGACCATCGATAAACTTAATTTAAAACAAGTTATAGGCATGAGAGAAGAAATAAAAGACGAAATCCTTGAGGATTTAAAATCCAGTGAAGAATTGAAACAAATGGGACTTAGTATGGTCAATCTTTCAATCCTGGCAATAAAACCTAATCCGGAAACAGCAAGAGCTTTGGAAGCACAAACCAGAGAGCAGATTTTGAAAGATGCCGATGATGCAATCTACGCAAGGCGTAACTCATCAATTGAACAGGAAAGAATCGTAAAAGAAAATGAATACAACACACAAATTGCGATTGAGGAAAAACAAAGAGAAATTGAAGAAAGAAAGCTGAAAGCGAAACAGGGATTACAAAAACAACAAAATCTATTAAAAGAAGAACAAATCAATGCGGATATACAATTGGAAGAAAAGAAAAAGGCATTGATGGCTCTATCGGCGGAAAATACCAGAATACAGGCAGATGCCAAAGCCTATGAACTGTCCGCCGCCATGAAAGCTTTGGAAAATACAAACCAAGAGACACTTCAAGCTCTTGCAAATATGGGAATGGATTCTAATAAACTTATCGCCGTAGCATTCCAAGAATTGGCTAAAAAAGCTGGTGCAATCGGACAATTAAATGTATCTCCCGACTTGCTTAAAGAGTTAATTCAATAAAAGTTTAATCTTAAGCTTACAAGCAACTTGTAGTAAAAAACTATGAAAGCAAATTCAAAAAAGGAAAAACAAAATGAATGATAATATTAATTTTGTAGTAATTACAAGACAGACTCCTCTCGAAGAATTGATTAAAAAGTACAATACAAGGGAGCAGGCAAACTTTTATATATCACATCTCGGGGAAGATTTCAGCCAATATGAAAGGCAACATCAAACTTATTACAAATCGCTTGAAGAAACGATGAAGGCCCTTGATAATTATGGGAAAATTCAAAGATTGGATAGAAATTATCTACCAAACTTTATATTCAGAGAAGAGGACATTGTCGTAGTGGTAGGACAGGACGGATTAGTTGCAAATACTATGAAATATCTGGACAACCAAAGTATTGTCGGAGTAAATCCCGACAAAAAACTTTGGGACGGCGTTCTCCTGCCTTTTGAGCCGAAAGATGTAAAAAAAATCGTTTATGAACTTACAAGAAAAAAAAGAAAAATTAAAGAAATAACCATGGCTAAGGCCACTCTTAAAGACGGTCAGGAATTATATGCAGTCAATGACTTTTTTATCGGTCCGAAAGGACACAGTTCAGCCAGATACAAACTTAATTTCGGAGAAATTTCCGAAGAACAGTCCTCTAGCGGAATCATTGTATCAACCGGCCTTGGGAGTTCAGGTTGGCTAAAAGGAATACTGTGTGGAACCATAGGAATATCATCAAAATTGGAAAATCTTAAAAATTCTTTAATCGAACAAAATGAATTCCTGTTGCCAAATTTAAAATGGGACAGCAGGACCTTAATCTTTTCGGTGAGAGAGCCCTTCCCAAGCAGAAGTTCCCAGGCTAATTGTATATTTGGTGAAATCAGTGAAAACAAGCCGCTTGAACTCATATCAAAAATGCCGGAAAACGGTGTGATTTTCAGCGATGGTGTTGAAAGTGACTTTCTTCTATTCTCATCCGGGATGCAAGCATCTATAAGTGTTGCTGACAGAAGAGGACACTTGGTGGTATAAAATCTTGTACTTACGATATAAACCGACCACTAAAATTTGGACAATATTTTATGAGAATTTTCATATAAAGGATATTTTAAAAGAAGTCAGTTTTAAAATTAAAGGTTCTAAATATGTCATAAACTTACACGAGACATATTTTAGAACCTTTTTCTATTTGAGTACAAAATACCATTTAAAAAGAAAAAGTGTCAGAAAATATCAATTCTGACACATTGCTTTGCTCATTATAGTCCTAGTAAAGCTGTTAATCTAGGTTGATCGAATCCTACGATTTCTTCTTGTCCAACTACAACTACCGGAACTCCTCTGTATCCCTTAGCAATAAGTTCGTTTCTAGCTTCAGCGCTTGTTGTTACGTTTCTTTCTTCGAATTCTACATTTTTTTCAGTTAAAAACTTCTTTACTGCTACACAGTAAGGGCAAGTTTCTGATGAATAAACTATTACTTTTTCCATAATTTTTCTCCTTTTTTTATTATTCACTAATCAAATATTACCCCTTTTTTTTTCTAATAAACTTTAAATCAATTTTATTGGTAATATTTATATAATCTTCCAAACTCAAATCCTCAGCTCTTAAATTAGATGAAAGATTCAGCTCTTCCAATACTTTTGCCATCTCTTCTTTCGTAAGATTCAAAGAATTATTTGATGTAAGAGAGTTCAAAATATTCTTTCTTCTTTGCATAAATCCCGAATGAACAATTTTAAAAAATAATTCTTTATTACATTCCGGCAACTCTTCCTTCATTTCAAGTTTAATAACTACGCTGTCAACCTTTGGTTGAGGTATGAATACCGATTTGGGAGCTTTTATTACCATTGAAGGTTTTGAATAAAAGTTTACAAATACAGTAAGAGAACCGTATTGCTTATTTCCGGGACTTGCAAGGATTCGATCAGCAACTTCCTTTTGAACCATAAATGTCATAGAGGACAAATTCAATTCTTCTTCCAAAAATCTTGAAATAATCGGCGTAGTAATATAGTAGGGAAGATTTGCGACAACCTTAAATTTTTCATCACCGAATTCCTCTTGAGTTAATTTTTTTAAATCAATCTTAAGAATATCAGCATTTACAAGTTTAAAATTTGTAAACTCATTGAGTGTCTGATTCAATACTATATTCAATCTCTCATCTATCTCAACCGAAACCACTTTCTTAGCATTCATAAGAAGCTCTTCTGTTAATGTTCCAAATCCGGGGCCAACCTCCAATACGGAAACTTCCTTATTAATTCCCGATCCCTCACTTATGGCTCGCACCACATTACCGTCTATTAAGAAATTCTGTCCCAATCCTTTCGAAAATTTAAATCCGAAAAAATCCAGCAATTGTTTTACTACTTTCGGTGAATATAATCTCTCTCTAGTCATTAATCCTCCTCAACGCTTCTTCAAATTCTTCTCTAGGAATTGAGTAAGAATTTAATTTTATTAGAAGTTGTTTAGCATTGCAATATTCAATTGACAATTCTTTACAAAGTTGAATTCTTCTATTTTTAGAATTGGAAAAACCGGAAAGTTGATTATCCATGATATCTTCATTGGCATATTCATCAATCTGATCGAAATATTCCGGTCTTGCCCTTTGAACAGCTTTTACTATAGCTTCATCGGATGCATTTTCCACCCCTACATCGCCCTTTTTTCTGGCATCCTCCATTCCTATAAACGCAAATTTTGCATTGGGAATGTGGTTTTTAATAATATTTCTTATTCTTTTTCCGGCATAGTCCGGATCCGTCAACACTATGATTCCTCTGATGTCGTTTAATTTTTCCAATTCATCCAAAAGGCCTTTGCTCAAACCCAGTCCATGAGTCGCTATTACATCCACTTCATTGTTAAATGCTCTTTTTACGGCAATTATGTCGCTTTTCCCTTCAACAACTATTATCTCTCTGATTTTCATAATTCTATCCCAAAAAATTCCAATGTATTTTCAGTTGTTATTTTTCTAACTTCATTTGGATCAATTTCTTTGAGTTCTCCAATTTTTTCCGCAACAAAATGAGTGTATGCCGGCTGATTTCTCTTGCCCCTATATGGCATCGGAGTTAAATAAGGGCTGTCCGTTTCCAACATTAACTTATTTATAGGAATATTTTTTCCTACCTTTAATAATTTATTGGCATTTTTAAATGTAATTACCCCTCCGAGCGCAATATAAAAATCAAGTTTAAGGTATCTTTCACACACTTCCCACGATTCGGAAAATGCATGCATGAGAACTTTCATACCGACAGCATGAGTTGAAAGTATTTCATAAGTGTCTTCAACCGCATCTCTGGAATGTATTATTATAGGCATTTTAAGCTCTCTTGCCAATTTTATCTGATCTATAAAAACTTCCCTTTGTATATTTCTTTCGGAATTGTCATAGTAGTAATCAAGCCCAATCTCCCCGATCCCCACTACTTTTTCGTTTTCCAAAGCCAATCTTTTATATTCGTTCCTGGTTTCTTGATTGTAATATTTTGCATCGTGAGGATGAGTTCCGACAAGTGCAAAAATCCTCTCATTCTCATTTGCAAGTTTGACCGCTTTTTTTGAGGAATCAAGGTCAAAAGCCGGATTTACCATCGCCATTATCCTGTCTTTTTCAAAATTGGCAATTATTTCTTTCCTATCTTCGTCAAATCTCTCACCCTCAAGATGAGCATGAGAATCAATTATATATTCTTTCATTATGAAATACTTGCTCCGTCCTCAATATCTCCAAGAACTGAAAGCATGGTCAAATCTTCTCCGTGATCGGCAGCCAAAAGCATCCCCTGAGATTCTACACCTCTAAGTTTTACAGGTTTTAAATTTGCAAGCACTATAACTTTTTTCCCCAATAAGTCTTCGGGATTGTACCATTTCTTTATCCCCGATACTATCTGTCTGGTCTCCTCTCCGATCTTAACTTGAAATACTAGTAATTTATCGGCCTTGGGATGAGCTTCCGCCTTGATTATTTTACCTACTTTCAATTCAACTTTTTCAAAATCCTCTATTGAAATTTCAGGTTTTGATTTGTTTTCGTTTTTTTCTTCTTCAACTTGTTTCACTAAACTTCTCTTTTCATTCAATTTTTTATTTGCCTCAATTAATCTTTCTTTTTCTTTCTCAATATCTAATCTAGGGAATAGATTTTCCGTTTTATGAACTTTCAACCCGTTTTGAATCTTCCCGAACTCTCTTGCACTTTCCCAACCCATATTCGGAAGGTTCAGTTGTTCCAAAATCTTTTTGAATGTATGAGGTAAAAACGGTTCAATTAATTGATTTATTATTCTTACACTTTCCAAAAGATTATATAAAACCGTATCAAGTCTCTCGGCGTTTTCTTTTGCCAAAATCCAAGGAGCCGTCTCGTCAATATACTTATTTGTTCTTCTTATAAGTTTCCAAATCGATTCCAAAGCATTGGAAAATGAAAGTTCGTCCATATTCCTTTCAACTTCGTCAATCGTCGAAACCGCAAGACTCTTTAATGACTCATCTACATCTTCCACAACATCAGTATTTGTGACAATTCCGTCGTTATATTTTTCAGCCATTGAAATTGTTCTTGATACCAAATTCCCAAGATCATTTGCAAGGTCCGAATTTAATCTTTGAAGGAATTTTTCATTTGTAAATGATCCGTCTTGTCCGAAAGTGAACTCTCTCATTACAAAATATTTAAGTGCATCTATTCCGTAAAGCTCGATTATGGGTTCGGCATAGACTACATTTCCTATCGACTTGCTCATTTTTGTATCATCAAATAAAATCCATCCGTGAGAAAATACCTGCTTCGGCAATTCCAAATCAAGCGCCATTAAAATCGCAGGCCAAATGATGGTGTGGAACCTAACTATTTCTTTACTCATCAGATGAATTCCCGCAGGCCAATAATGATTGAATTTTTCTTGATCCTGTCCATATCCCACACCTGTTAAATAGCAGGATAAAGCGTCTATCCAAACATAAACTATATGATTGTCATCAAAAGGTACTTTCACTCCCCAATCAAATGTATTTCTCGTAACGGATAAGTCGTTTAATCCCTTATCCAGAAAATTCATAATCATTTCTTTTTTACTTCTTTCTGGAAGCAAAAATTCAGGATGATCCTCATAATATTTTTTTATTTTTTCCGTATATTTTGAAAGTCTGAAAAAATATGACTCTTCCTTGTGTTTGTGAACATCTCTATGACATTCTGCACATTTCCCGTTTTCATCCAATTGACTTTCAGTCCAAAACGACTCACATGGGGTACAATAAAAGCCTTCATAAACTCCTTTATAAATTTCCCCCTTGTCATAAAGTTTTTGAAAAATTTCTTTCACATTTTTTTCGTGGACAGGATCGGTGCTTCTGACGAATTCATCATAATCAATTTCCAATGTCTTCCATAACTCTTTAATTGAAACTACGATTTCATCTGTAAATTCAAGAGGTTTTTTTCCCGCTTTCAGCGCAGTTTCCTGAATTTTTTGTCCATGTTCATCCGTTCCCGTTACAAAATAGGCATCATAACCTTGAATTTTTTTATATCTCTTTAATGTGTCGGCAACAATTGTCGTATAGGTATGACCCAAGTGTAAATTTCCGTTAGGATAATAAATGGGTGTTGTAATATAATATGGTTTTTTATTCTTATCCATCAATAATCTCCCGCTTTAATTAAAATTATACTTTATTATATCATTTTACCCCGTTTTTTGCTAAAAAAGTAGATAAATTCAAACTTTCTTTATTGTTTAAAAAGTAATGTCTCAAAATTTTGTCAATACGAAAAGGTCACAAAATTTTAAATCAAGTTTTGTGACCTTTTCAAATAATTATCCGTTTTTATAACTTATTTTTATATTCTTCCCAATCCTTATTAAATTTCTGTATTCCTATATCTGTTAGAGTATGATTCCAAAGACTTGAAAATATTTTACTTGGAATCGTAGCTATTTCAGCACCGGCTAAAGCCGATTGCTCTACATGTGCCATACTTCTTATCGATGCCGCAATTATCTCGGTTTCAAAGCCGTAATTATCAAGTACCGTCCTCAAATTATATATCAATTCCATTCCGTCCTGTGCAATATCGTCAATCCTTCCGATAAAAGGACTAATGTATGTAGCTCCGGCCTTCGCTGCCAATAATCCCTGAGATACGGAAAAAATCAGTGTGCAATTGGTTTTTATTCCGTCTTTTGACAATATCTTTATAGCCTTCAGTCCCTCCTTGCCCATAGGTATTTTTACAACTATATTTTTTGCCCATTTCGAGATTTTCCTTGCTTCTTCAACCATGTCCTTGCAATTCTGACCCGTAACTTCCGCTGAAACCGGACCTTCAACCAGGTTCGCAATTTCCTTTATAGTCTGTTCGAAGTCTCTTCCTTCTTTCCCTATTAAAGTAGGATTGGTCGTAACTCCGTCACATAATCCCATTGACGCAATTTCTCTTATCTCATCTACATTTGCAGTATCCAAAAAGAATTTCATATTTTCCTCCATAATTTTTCTTACTTACTTATTACCCATTAATATGTTGACTTAATTTTAGTTTTTATATATAATGCACTTAAGTTAATAAAAACTGTGATGATATCCCTGTAAGGGTTACAATATCTGAGTTTTAAGGTAGGTTGAGCCTGTTCAACCATGAGGCTGTTGCGAAAAAGGGTGGTACCACGATATGTCGTCCCTTTGTTTGCGGCTTTTTTTATTTAAATAAAGGAGATATTATGAAATACGAATTAGAACATAGCAATGTTTATGACGAACTTGTCGAAAGAGGTTATCTGGAACAATGTACCTATGAAGACGAGTTGAAAGAGCTTCTAAAAAATGAGAAAGTTCCCTTCTATATCGGATTTGACGCAACCGCGGATTCGCTTACCATCGGTCATTTCATTCAAGTAATGGTTATGATGAGAATGCAGGCATACGGACATAAACCGATAGTTTTATTGGGTGGCGGAACTACCATGATTGGAGATCCTAGCGGAAGATCCGATATGAGAATGGTTATGACTAAAGAAATTATTGAGTATAATGCACAAAGATTTTTTGAACAATTCCAAAGATTTCTGGATTTTTCCGACGGAAATGCAATAATTGAAAATAATGCGGATTGGCTTTTAGATCTTAATTTCCTTGATTTTATGAGGGAAATAGGAGTTCATTTCTCGGTTAATGAAATGCTTAAGAAGGATGCTTACAAAAATCGTCTTGACAAAGGACTTACATTCTTTGAGTTTGCATATATGTTAATGCAATCATATGACTACTTGGTTCTATACAGAAAATACGGATGTAAATTACAACTTGGCGGTTCTGATCAATGGTCAAACATACTTGGCGGATATGATCTTGTGAGAAAACTTGAAGAAGACAAGGTATATGCGATGACTTTTAAACTTCTGACTACTGCTGAAGGTGTAAAAATGGGCAAGTCTCAAAAAGGCGCAGTTTGGTTGGATGAAAATAAAACCTCTCCATATGAGCTATTCCAATATATGAGAAATGTTGACGACAGAGATGTGGAAAAATTCTTGCTTTTATTGACATTCCTTCCTACAGAAAAATGTAGAGAATTGGCATCTTTCAATGACGAAAGAATCAATCACGCCAAAGAAGTTTTGGCGTATGAAATCGTAAAATTGGTTCATGGCGAAAAGAAAGCCAATGATGCCTTGGAAACTTCAAAGGCATTATTCCAACAAGGTGTAAGTGCTGAAAATATGCCTTCAACGGAGATTACAAGCGAATTCCTATCTGAAAATTCCGGACTGTTGAGTATTTTGACGCATGTCGGTTTGACAAAATCAAACGGAGAAGCAAGAAGACTTGTTCAACAGGGCGGAATTACCGTAAACGATGAAAAAATCACCGATCCCGCATATGTAGTATCTGATAAAGACTTCGTAGACGGTTCAATGATAGTTAAAAAGGGAAAAAAAATCTACCAAAGAATTATATTAGCCTAGTTCAAAAAAGTTTCAGCAGTAATTGCTGAAACTTTTTTATTGCCAAAATATTTCCCACAATAAACAAAAGTTAACTAATTAGTAATTTTATAGATTTTAATCCGTAATATGTTAAAATATAATTAAATAAAACTACAGGAGGATGTATGTTTACTAAAAATAGTTCAATCCCTATTTTTTTTCAAATCAGTTTGACATTATTGATAATGATATTTGTTATATTGGCTATTTATTATCTGATTTATATCGGAAATAAAAAAGTCGACAGTGAAAGACGATTGATTATTTCATGGAAAAAAGTCTTCAATATCATAGCAATTCTTTTGGTCTTTTCAACTATCTATTATTTATTTAACAGATTTCCAATTTTAGGCAGTACAAGTTTTGCATTTTTCGTGTCTGTCATAGTGGCGTTTATTATTAATCCGCTGGTTAACAAATTGGAAAAAAGAAATATTAAAAGAGGTTTGGCTACCATAATCGTTTACCTTTCAATACTGTCATTTTTCGTAATACTAGGTTTTTTGGTTATTCCGAGAATTGTAAATCAAGCTACAAATTTTGTAAATAATATTCCCGGTACTGTTAACTATTTAATTGATTCTACGAAAAAGGCTTTGAACGATTGGAATATTGACCCTAAAATTTTTGATAATATACAAAACAATCTTAAAAACTATATTAGCGACTTCAGCAAAAATTTCTTTGCGTGGTCATCCAATATATACCAATCACTTTACGGTTCTTTGGGAAAATTGTTGATAGTGATTTTAATCCCTATTATTTCCTACTACTTGGTAGTTGACAAAGACAAAATCATAGGAAAAATTTACTCAATGATTCCTAAAAAATATAAAAAAGATGCAAAATTTCTTTATGATGAAATCAATGTGTCAATGGGAGATATAGTAAGAGGAAGAATAATAATGGCTATATTCGTGGGTGTATTTACCGCCGTTATGCTGATGATTTTAAATATAGATTTCGCATTGATAATAGGTATAATTACAATGGTTGCTGATATTATTCCATATGTAGGACCTTTTATGGGATTCACTCCGGCGTTTATATTTGCATTTATAGCATCCCCGATCAAAGCTCTTTGGGTGGGATTGTTATTCTTGTTTATACAATGGTTTGAAAACAATATTTTAGGACCTAAAGTTCTGGGAGACTCTACAGGACTTCATCCTTTGGCTATATTGATATCAATCATAATCGGTGGAGGTATATACGGAGTGTGGGGAATGATTTTATCCGTTCCGTTCATATCTTTAGTTTCCATATTCTATGATTTTTTCAAAATGAAATTAAAAGAAAAAAATTAGGATGTAAAAAACATTCTAATTTTTTTTGACTTATTTCAATCTATAATCTATAATTATATGGCATAAGATGGAGAGTTGTCCGAGTGGTTTAAGGTGCATGATTGGAAATCATGTGTACGCCTCAAGCGTACCGAGGGTTCAAATCCCTCATTCTCCGCCATGCACTATACGGGGTGGTAGCGGTACCTTGTAGCCTGCAATCCGCTATAGCAGGGTAGAATTCCCGGCTGAGGTCTTTAATATGTTGAGCTGCTCTTAGAAAGTGGTGATGACGGAAGGGTCTTACGCAATGAAAACCTATGAACCATGTCAGGTCCGGAAGGAAGCAGCATTAAGTAGTCATTTTCATGTGCCGTAAGGCAGCCTTTCCCGAGCAAACTGCTAAGATTCCGTCAGGGTGTTATCGATCGAAGCCGGGTGTGCTTTTTTAAAGACTCCCTTTATTGAATGTTTTATAATATCAAAAAATATATTAAGAAAACTTAGCTCTTTTATTTCAATCACTATTATTGTAAATCAATAAAAAAATGGGATACACCCATTTTATTTTGAATTTCTTTCCCAAAAAACTTTATCTTCATATCCCTGAATTTCCAAATCATATTCGGCATTTTCAAGTCTTTTGTAAGCCCAAGCCACATACAAGGGATTCTGTTCGATTCCGATAAATCTCCTGTTCAGTTTCTTTGCAACAACTGAAGTCGTACCCGAACCCAAGAACGGATCCAAAATCAAATCATTTTCATCGGAACTTGCCAAAATCAGTTTAGCTATCAATTTTTCCGGTTTTTGTGTAGGATGAGCCGTATTTTCGGACATTGACCAAAAAGGTATGGTTATATCGTCCCAAAAATTGGAAGGATGAGTATTTCTAAAGTTTCCCTTATCTGTTTTTTCCCAATCTTTCGGTTTCCCGTTCTCCCTATATGGGGCTATAACTCTCTTTCTTATTTTAACATCATCTATATTAAACTTATATTTATTAGATTTTGTGGCAAACCATATGTCTTCCATCCCGTTTTTCCAATTTGTTTTAGAGCCTCTTCCCTTCTCTCTCTGCCAAGTTATTCTATTTCTTACAATCATCTTTTCCGACAACACCTGACCTATGATTATTGAAGACTCCCAATCACAACAAATATATATACTTCCGTCTTTCTTCAATTTTCCATATATCAAATCAAGCCATTTTTGAGTATATTTTATATATTCATCATTGTTTTTTTTGTTAAAAATATTTCCATGATAATTTTTTCTTAAATTATAAGGGGGATCAACTATAGCCAAATCAATACTCTCATCTTCTATTAATTCAATTGCCTTAAAAAAATCTCCAACAATATTTCTATTTATTAAATTGTCAAATTTTCCTTCGAATTTATCGGCAGAAATAGCCATGCTCAAATATTCATCCGCATCTTTCATGCCGAAATCAATTGTTTTATTTCTACTGGATTTCATAATTTACCTCTACGAAATTATAACATGACGATATAATTTAAACAATCTTCTTTCAAATCCTTTTTTCAATATACTCCACAAGATTGATTTTATGATTATATCTGACAGCCGCCTCCTTGTCCTTACTTAGAATAACACTTGATAAATCAATGTTATTTATTGCGGCTATAGCTATCGCATAATGTAGTACATCAGCTATTTCTGTCGCCAACTCTTTGTCCAAATCTTTTTTGTTCCCTGCTTTTCTTCCCGCTCGCATATTTAAAATCTCGGCAACCTCTCCGACTTCCTCAACAAGTTTCATGAATAGACTTTGTTCCGATGCATTTTCCGTATAATGTTGTAACAGATAATCCTCTAAAATATCTATTGTTATTTTGCTCATTTATTTTCCTCCACTATTTCAACTATTTATTTATTGTATCACTTTTGACTGAAATTTATTATCTTTACACAAATTAAAAGGATCTGAGACAATTTCCCAGATCCTGATTACCAATACAATTCATTATTTAAATGCTTCCTTCTTAACGGAAGTATCCCACATTTTACACTTATAAAAATCTCCCTCTTTCTTATATATACCATATCCGTCCATACGAAGATGGTATTCATTCGGTTTCCTTCCTTCATCTCTATAATCTTTCAAAAAAACAATATAGGTATTTCCTTTCTCAAGTTCAGTATACGCATCAGGATAAATTGAGATATATTTCTTTTCCAAGTCATCTTCAGACATATCGTTTAATCCCATTTTTTGATTTGATTCGTTCTGATTTACGAGTTTAAATTCCTTAAGTTTAACCGTTCCTCCTGTTAAAACAACATTTATTTCATCTACATCCAATTTTCCCTTCAAATTTTCTATAACTTTAGCTTTAAATGCCGTTTGAGGAAGTCTAGAACCTTTAGGTATCCACGCCTCTTCTTTATCCAACACTTCTATTAATGTAACAAAATCTGAATCCTTAAGCATATCTTTAAGTTCACCGGAATATGCATATTCCATCATGACTTTTTCATTAATTACTACATCCAATTTAGTACTTTCCGTTGTTTCCTTCTCTTGATTGCTTTCCTTAATTTTAGCGTCTGTTTTACATCCTACAAGCACCAAAGTAAATATAAGTAAAACAATAATTAATTTTTTCATATATTCTCCCTCCTCTTAGTATTTCCTAACAATAGCATCATTTGCATCTCTAGTCACACGATAATATATTTTGTCAGAATTAAAGTGCATTATAGAACTCCTTCTGTTAATGTCTTTAAGTCCCATCGCATGACCCATCTCGTGTATTATTGTCCCTATATTCTTATATGTTGGTCTTGATCCCATGACCGCCTCATTTAAAGTTATTTCTGCATATCTCCAATCCATATATTCTTTTTGATAGTATGTTAATCCCTCATTTTGCGCTGAATAGCATATAGTATATGCAGTATAATTAGCACCGGGTCTATAAACTTGATAGAAATCTATATATGAGTACTGAGATTCTTCCACAGAAATCATATTAACTGGATTGCTCCAACCGGGATAGTTCCAATTATCTATCGCTTGTGGTATTGAATATGTATACTCACATGAAGGAGAAATCCAAACTCCCAAACTACCCACACCATCTTCCAAACTACCATTGAAATCAATATCAGTATTTGTTGTAGCATATGATTTGCTCGATATAATCAAAAATAAAAATATCATACAAATTATTTTTCTTTTCACGTCTACTCCTCCCCCTTAACAATTAATACTCATCAGATTTTTATATATATAAACTATCCTCTATATATATTATAAAATGGATATTATTTTTTGTCAATTTAAATTATTTTATTAAATTGTTATGTTTGTATTTTATGTTGTAATATCTCTTTTTATAACCGACTCTTATACAGTTTTTCAACGTATTATTCTAAAAAGCCCCAAAATCACTGATGATTTTGGGGCTAAAATTATTTTGTTCTTGTACTATTTATCGGTGTTAATGTTGGAAACTTTGATTTTTTCTCCTTCCACACTCAATTTCACCGTTGATTTTTCAAGAATTTCACCGGAAATTATCGATCTTCCAAGTACAGTTTCAATATTTTTTTGTATAAATCTTCTTATAGGTCTTGCTCCGTATTGTGGAGAATATGCCTTTTGAATTATAAATTCCTTAAGCATCTCATCAGCAACAATTTTTATCTTCCTATCGGAAAGTCTGTTTGAAATCTTTTTAATTTCAATATCTATTATTCTCGAAATTTCAGACTTACCCAAAGGTTTAAATAAAACTATTTCATCAATTCTATTTAGAAATTCAGGTCTGAAGGAGTTTTTTAGCTCGGAATCTACCATATTTTTTGCATATTCCGAAATTTCTCCATCTTCATTTATCCCGTTTAATAAATAGTTCGAACCTATATTTGAAGTCATAATAATGATGGTATTTTTGAAGTTCACTGTCCTTCCCTGGTTATCCGTCAATCTTCCGTCGTCAAGAACTTGTAATAAGATATTAAAAACATCCGGGTGGGCTTTTTCAATTTCATCAAAAAGTACTACGGAATACGGTTTTCTTCTGACCGCTTCGGTCAACTGTCCGCCTTCTTCATAACCTATATATCCGGGAGCCGCTCCTATCAACCTTGACACCGAATATTTTTCCATATACTCGGACATATCTATCCTGACTACATTTTTTTCATCATCAAACATGTTTTCTGTCAGCGCCTTTGCAAGCTCGGTTTTTCCAACTCCTGTCGGTCCTAAAAATATAAAGGAACCTATAGGCCTGTTCTGATCTTTAAGACCCGATCTCGCCCTTATGATAGATTCGGCAACCGCTTCTACCGCTTCATCCTGCCCTACAACTCTCTTGTGAAGCTCTCTGTCAAGATTCAAAATCTTATCTCTTTCACTTTCAACCAATTTTGTCACCGGTATATTGGTCCATTTTGATATAACTTCCGCTATTTCTTCTTCACTTACTTCTTCCTTAAGTGCCGATTCTCTATTTGACTTTTCCTCTATTTCTTTTAAACTTGTTTGTAAATTTGGCAATGTTCCGTATTTCAACCTAGACAAAGTTTCAAAATCATATTTTCTTTCCGCTTCTTCTATTTTTATTTTTACAGAATCAATCTCCGCCTTAATTTCATTCGCCTTTTCTAAAATCTTTTTACTGTCTTGCCATTTCGCAAACTTTTCATTGTAAAGTTCGCTTTTTTGATTCATTTCATCTTCAATTATCTTAAGTCTTTCTTTGGAGATTTCGTCTTCTTCTTTCTTTAGTGCCGTGATTTCTATTTGCATTTGAAGTAATTCTCTCCTCAAGTCATCCAATTCCTGCGGCATTGAATCTATCTCCGTTCTTACCATTGCGCATGCCTCATCCATAAGGTCGATCGCCTTATCCGGAAGAAATCTGTCCGTTATATATCTGTCTGATAAAGTGGCGCAAGATATCACAGCGGAATCCGAAATTCTTATACCGTGATGTAATTCATACTTTTCCTTGATTCCTCTTAAAATAGATATCGTATCTTCAACACTTGGTTCCGATACCATTACTTTTTGGAATCTTCTCTCCAAAGCTCCGTCCTTTTCAATATAATTCCTGTATTCATTCAATGTGGTCGCCCCGATTAATTTAATTAATCCCCTCGACAAGGCGGGCTTCATGATATTTCCGGCATCCATAGCCCCGTCAGTCTTTCCGGCTCCCACAATCATATGAATTTCATCAATAAACATTACTATGTCACCTTCGGATTTTTCCACTTCCTTAAGAACGGATTTAAGCCTTTCTTCAAATTCGCCTCTATACTTGGCTCCCGCAATCAATCCCGCCATATCCAATGATAAAAGTTTTATATTTCTAAGATTTTCGGGAACATCGTTGTTTATGATTCTTTGTGCCAAGCCTTCTACTATCGCGGTCTTACCAACTCCGGGTTCTCCTATCAGTACAGGGTTATTTTTAGTCCTTCTGGAAAGAATTCTGATAGTATTTCTAATCTCATCCTCTCTTCCGATTACAGGATCCATTTTCCCCTCTCTGGCTTGTTTCGTCAAATCTATCGTATATTTTACCAAAGCATTTTCTTCGTCAAGGTTATCTCTTCCCGCTTCTTTGCTTTCTTGCTTGAACTCCATAAGTTTTTTCTTAAAATTTTTATAATCTATTTTGTTTTTAGAAAATATTTTTTCTATTTCAATACCTTTTTCCTTAATCATTGCTAAAAATATATGCTCAACACCTTGATAATCATCTTTTATTTCCTTAGCCTCATCTTCGGACTTAAGTATAATCCTTTGGAATGTAGCATTCGGATACAGATTACCTCCCTGTTGAGTCGGTAATTTATCTACCGAAATTCTCAATTCATCCCTTATCTTTTCAGAATCAGCTCCCATAATATTAACCAGTCTGTATATCAATCCGTCCGAATCCAAAAATATAGATAAAGCCAAATGTTCTTCTCTTAACTCGGCATTTGCGTTTTTTATTGCTATATTTTGTGCATTTTGAATGTACTCCATAGCCTTTTGTGAAAATTTATCGTACATGTCTCACCTCCACTACATCATTTTTCTGTATATTTCTTCCTGTTCCTTCGTCAATTTTTCAGGATTTACTATGCTAATTCTCAAAAATAGATCTCCTGTATTTCCCTTCATATCTACATATCCCCTTCCGGGTACTTTGATTTTCTTTCCCGTTTGTATATTTTGAGGTATTTTTACTTTTATTTTACCGCTCAAAGTTGCCACTTCTTTTGATACTCCGAAGTATGCCTCCCAAGGATACACTTTTATATCCTTGGTCAGATGATTTCCCTCAAAGGTATATTCCGAATCTATCTTTATCCTTACCAAAATATCTCCATCAAGTCCTATTTTTGAACCGTTAATTTTAATCTTTTTCCCCGGAGTAATTCCCTTAGGCCACTTTAATTCTATTTCTTTACTTACACCGTTGAGTATTATATTTACTCTCTTGCTTCCGCCCTTGTATGCTTCTTCCAAAGATAATGTCGTATCCAATTCATAACTGGGTTTTTGCCTTACATTTGCACCTCCGAAAATATCTCGAAAACCGCCAAAACCTGCATTTCCTCTTCCAAACGCACCGGATCTGTTTCCAAATATCATATCAAAAAAGTCTGAAAAATCCCCGGTACTTTCATAAGAGCTATATCCGTATTGTGACGGATCAAAGTTCATGCCCTGAGAAAAATCAAAATTTGCCCCAAACTTATCATATTTCTCTCTTTTTTCCTTATCCGACAATACTTCATATGCCTCATTGATCTCTTTTAGTTTATTTGCCGCTTCCTCATCTCCCTGATTTAAATCCGGATGATATTTTTTCGCCAACTTTCTGTATTCTTTCTTTATATCTGAAGGGCTCGCATCCTTTGATACTCCCAATATTTCATAATAATCTCTGAATTTCATTTCTTACCTCTTTATATTTTGACTATCTTTGACTTTTGATATAATTATACTATCTTTGACTTTTAAAATCAATATTTTATTAATAATTTTTAACATTTGTTTGTTCGAATATTTTAATCGCTTTTACTCCATCATGAAAAATATGGTATATATCGAGAGTTTGTAAAAATCCCCTTCACAAGTGTGACTCTTCAGATTGCAGTTTTGAATTTCTAAAAGTACAAGTCAATTTAAATGGAATTGGATAAAAAAATTTTGAACATGGAATTAAAATCTTGAATATAAATAACAATAAAATCGTTAAAAATTTTAAACCTAAAAATAGAGAGAAGTTAACTTCTCTCTATTTATACTTTAACTAATTTTACTTCTTTTTTCAAAATCAGTTCTTCCCACTCTTTCGGTATATCTTTATCCGTAATTATCAAATCAAATTCGTCTATTTCTCCAAAATACGCATTGTCAACTTTTCCAAATTTAGAAGAATCTACGACTAAAATTATCTCCTGTCCGATGCTTTTAATCACATTCTTATAATCCAACTCATAATTGTTCATACAAGTTACTCCAAATTTCTTATCTATTCCGGAAGCACTCACAAAAACTTTTGTAGCTCTAAGTCTGCTTAGCATCTTGGTAGTTTCATTTGATAAAAACAACATGGTTTCGGGCTTGTATTCCCCGCCTCCCATTATTAACTTAATGTTCGGCTTAGTAATGGCATTAGCCATCACATTTGAAGTATAGCATACAAGAGTAAACTTTTTATTGATTGGAAGATTCGGTACTATTTTTTCTCCTGTGGAGCCCGTATCTATAATTATATAGTCGTTTTCGTCAATGAGTGAGGCTGCATATTTTCCAATCCTGTTCTTAGCGTCATTATTTTGATTCTTGGCAGTAACTAAACTGTATTCCTTAAGTCTTTTATTTAAGCTTTGAGGGTTGTATATTGCCGCACCGTGAACTAAATTTACAACTCCTTCGGACTCCAAAATTTGCAAGTCTCTTCTTATTGTCATTTCCGAAACATCTAAAATACCTGATAAGTCTTTGATTGTCGCTCCGTTATTCATCTGAAGCAATTTGACTATTTCTTTTCTTCTATCGTTTTTTTTAGACATATTATCTCCTAGAAATACTTTTCTACTCCATCTCTTGACACTCTTGCCAAAATCAACGGTTTCAGTTCAATTTTCGTATCTTCTATATCATAACTTTCAGACATTAATTTGCACGCTTCGTTTATACTCTCCTCTTTATTTGTATAAAGAATCGCTAAAGTTTCACCTTCCGTAACATAATCTCCTGTTTTTTTCAGAAGTTCTATGCCGGCACTAAAATCAATTAAATCTTCCTTAGTTTTCCTTCCCGCTCCGAGCATGGTTGAAGCTATACCTATATTTTCCGTATTCATATGGTGTATATATCCCGACTTTCCGCTCTTAAGCTCAAATGCTATTGTAGCCTTGTCAAACTTATCCAAATCCTTCAGGTATGTTATATCTGCACCTTGAGCTTCTGTAAATTCCATAAACTTTTCATACGCTTTCTTGCTGTGTATAGCGGATTCGGCAAGCTTTCTACAATCTTCAATATTTCCGTGTCCGGCTAAGTGCAGCATATTTGCGGATAAGTTTATGCAAACATCCGTTAAATCCTTCGGTCCTCTACCTTGCAGAGTTTCTATAACTTCCTTGATTTCCAATGTATTTCCCACCATATGGCCTAAAGGGATATCCATTTCAGTTATCAGAGCAACGGTTTTTTTACCGGCATTTTCTCCTATATTAACCATTTCCCTTGCCAATTCTATAGCCTGAGCGGGAGTTTTCATAAATGCCCCCGAACCGGTTTTTACATCCAAAAGTATCGCATCATTTCCAGCTGCCAATTTTTTACTCATAATCGAACATGCAATTAGAGGAATACTGTCAACGGTTGCCGTAACATCTCTTAATGCGTACAGCTTCTTGTCGGCGGGAGCCAAGTTCGCAGATTGCCCTATCACGGATATTCCTGTTTTATTTACAACCTCCACAAATTCTGAAGGTTCAAGAGTGGTTCTAAGCCCGGGTATGCTTTCCATTTTATCTACCGTTCCTCCGGTATGTCCAAGCCCCCTGCCACTCATTTTTGCAACCTTAACCCCATATGAAGCAACTATCGGTGCAATAATTAATGTAGTTTTATCTCCCACTCCTCCTGTGCTATGCTTATCGACTTTTACTCCTTCAATAGCTGAAAGGTCTATTTTTTCACCCGAGTTTACAACAGCCAATGTAAAAATTGTCGTTTCCTTTTCACTCATTCCTTTGAAATATATCGCCATTAAAAGTGCGGACATTTGGTAATCGGGAATTTCTCCACTTACATATCCTTGTACAATATATTTAATTTCGTCTTCTGTTAATTCAAATCCTTCTCTCTTTTTATGTATTAAATCATACATTCTCATAAAATCACCCGCTTTATAAACTTGAAGGTCCGAATCCTAACGGAAGTAAATCCTTAAGTTTATATACTTTATAATCATCTTTATCCTTGGCAAGAATAATTTCAAATGTTTCAGGATCACAAAATTCCATCATAACTTGCCTACACACTCCACAAGGAGCTACATAATTTTCTAAAATTCCATTTCTTCCGGCAACAATTATCACTCTCTCAAATTCCTTAACACCTTCGGACACCGCCTTGAAAAAAGCTGTTCTTTCAGCACAGTTCGTAGGTGAAAAAGATGCGGATTCTATATTCACTCCCGTATATCTTTTTCCGTTTTTCCCTACCAAAACCGATGAAACTTTAAAGTTTGAATATGGTGAATATGAAAACTTCAAATTCTCAATAGCCAGTTCAATATCCTTGGAAATATCCATATTAATACCCCGTTGCTTCTTCGTTTTTAATTATTTTAACTATTCTGCTCGTACCCAATCTTGACGCTCCGTTTTCAAGGAATAATTTTGCATCATCAAGAGTTGAAATTCCTCCGGCAGCCTTTATCTTTATATTTTCTCCGACATTTTTTCTAAATAGTATTATGTCTTCCAAAGTTGCCCCGCCGGTTGAGAATCCGGTTGAAGTCTTTATATAATCAGCCTTTGATTTTGTCACTATTTCACACATTTTAACTTTTTCTTCGTCGGTTAAAAGGCATGTTTCAATAATAACTTTTAATATTTTATCACCGCAGGCATTTTTTATCTCATTTATTTCATCCAATAAATATTGATAATTCTTATTTTTAAGCTCATTAATATTAATTACCATATCAATTTCATCCGCACCGTTTTTTATAGCATCCTCAGTTTCAAAAACTTTAACCGCAGTAGTGCTGTATCCGTTCGGAAAACCTATAACGGTGCATATTGCAACCCTACCTCTGGCATATTCTTTTGCCCTTTTAACATAACTTGCAGGAATGCAAACGGAAGCGGTTTGATACTCAATGGCATCATCAAGTATCTGTTTTATGTCTTCCCAAGTTGCGTCCTGTTTTAAAAGTGTATGATCTACCGTTTTTAATATTTCTTTTTCCATTATCTAACCCCTTTCTCGTAAGGAACTCCGTCCGCCTTAGGCGCTTCTGATTTTCCTACGAAAACAACCAAAATTATTATTGTTAAAATGTATGGGAACATAGCCATAATTTGTGAAGGAATAAATGAATCTCCTCCCAAGTAAATAGTTATGGCCTGCGCCAAACCGAATATAATTGCCGAACTTGCTGCCCCATGAGGCGTCCATTTACCGAAGATTACAGCCGCCAAAGCGATAAATCCCTGTCCGGCAATTGCTGTAGGTGAAAAACTGGAAACCAAACTTAGAGTAACCGCAGCACCTCCCAAACCTGATAAAAATCCGGACATAATTACCGCAAAATATCTTGTCTTAAAAACATTAATTCCCAATGTGTCCGCAGCAGCCGGATGTTCGCCGACAGAAAGTAATCTCAAACCCCATTTTGTTTTATATATAAATATCCACATCAAAATTGTCAGTATAACCGCAATATATGTCACAGCCTCTATTCCAAAGTATTTAGGTAATTTATCTTCCAATGGAGGCGTGTTTACCGCACCTGAAAATATTATCTTTGATAAAAATAATGATAACCCCGCTCCTATCATATTGATAGCTATACCTGAAACAGTTTGATCAGCCCTGAAAGTTATGGATGCGAAAGCATGTACAAGTCCAAATATTGCACCTGCAAATCCGCCCGCCAAAAAACCCAACCACGGATTTCCCAATATATATGCAGCAGCAGCTCCTACAAATGCTCCGATTGTCATCATTCCTTCTATTCCAATATTAACCACGCCCGATTTTTCGGAAATAACGCCTCCAAGAGCTCCAAATATCAAAGGAGTTGAGTATGTCAATGTTATTAACAGTATAGTCATTAAATCATTCATTATTTTTCCTCCTTAGATTTTTTCTTTTCTTGTATTTTTTCAATTATCACCGGAAGTATTTTTGAAATGGCAATGAAGAAAATAATTATACCTATCAATATGCTGATCGTTTCTGAAGGAGCTCCAAGCCTTGATTGGATTGTTTTTCCTCCCTCTAAAAATCCTCCAAATAACAAGCCCGCAAAAACGGTTCCTATTATTGAATTTCCCGCTATCAAAGCAACCGCAAGACCGTTAAATCCATAATTTGTAAATACGCCCAAGGATAAAATTTGATGAGGGTTCAACGCAGTAATGTTTACCGCACCCGCCAAACCTGCAACAGCCCCTGCAATAGCCATTGATTTGATAATGTTCTTCTTGACATTTATACCTGCAAATTCCGCAGCATCTTTATTAAATCCTACCGCTCTCAATTGATAGCCGAGTGTAGATTTTTTAATAATTATATTAAGTATTATAACTACGGCAATGGCTATAAAAATTCCAATATTTACATCCGATTTTACAAATATATCTCCCAAAATAGGATTCTTCAGCAATTCCTGAATTCCTTCGTCAGTAGATTTCATCTGTGGGAAAAACTTAATATACCCCGACGGATTTATAGGATATGTTCCTTCCGAATTTACCATGTGAAGCGATGATGCTTTTGCCACAAAGTTGTTTAGGTAAAAAGCTATCCAGTTAAGCATTATTCCCGTAATTACCTCGTGAACACCAAACTTCGCCTTTAATAATCCGGTGAATCCTCCGTATATCATGCCCGCCAACATCCCGCCTATCAATATTACCGGAACCTGAATTATCGGCGGAAGATTCAATACTATACCAAGTATGCCCGCAACTATAAAGCCGAACATATATTGTCCCTCCGCCCCGATATTAAATAAACCGGTCTTGAATGCAAAAGCTACTGATGCTCCTGTCAAAATTAGCGGAGTAGCACTTATTACCGTATTTGCAATATATCTGGGCTTTCCAAATATTCCGCTGAACATTGTGGAATATGTTTTAATCGGGTTAAAACCGATTGATGCAAGTATTGCACCCGCAACTATAAATCCCAAGATTATGGAAACTATTGTTGAAACTATTTGTTTTCTGAATAAATTAGCCAAATTATTTTTCTTCATAAGATCCTCCCGCCATCAAAAGACCGATCTCCCTTTCAGAAATAGTGCCTTGCTTAAATTCTCCCTTAATTTGACCGTCGTAAATTACTCCGATCGTATCTGAAACATTCATTACTTCATCGAGTTCAAAAGATACCAAAAGAATCGCTTTACCCTTATCTCTTTCATTCACCAAAGCTTTATGAACATATTCTATAGCACCTACATCCAAGCCTCTTGTAGGTTGAACGGCTATAAGCAAATCGGGATCATTTGTTACTTCTCTCGCAATAATCAGTTTTTGTTGATTTCCTCCGGATAATGATCTGGCTTTCAAGTATTTCCCGTCGCTCGGTCTGACATCATATTTGTTAATCAACATGTCGGAATATTTGTCTATTTCTTTAAAATTCAATATTCCCTTACTTGAAAAAGGTTCTTTATCATAATTCTCAATAATCGAATTTTCCGCCACCGTGAAATCCGGAACCAATCCTCTCTTAAGCCTGTCTTCATGAATTGTCGAAATTTTATTTTGAATCGTCGTAAGCGGATTCGTATTTTGAATTTCTACACCGTTAATTTTTATACTTCCGCTTTGTGCTTTTACAAGGTTTGTGATTGCCTCAACCAATTCTTTCTGTCCGTTTCCGTCAATTCCGGCAATTCCGTATATTTCACCTTTTCTTATCTTTAAGGACAAATTATTCACCACATCTAATTTTCTTTCGTCCTTAACCACCAAATTATTTATTTCAAAAATTACTTCTCCGGGATTGGCTTCTGTCTTGTCAACCTTTAGTTTAACTGCATGACCCACCATTTTAGTTGCCAAATCTTCCTCTGTTACATCCTTCACTTCAACTTTATCAATATACTTTCCTCTTCGAATTATTGTACATTCGTCGGCGGATTTTTTTATTTCATTTAACTTATGTGTGATGATTATTATTGTTTTTCCGTCACTCACCAAGTTATGCATAATATTTATAAGTTCAGTTATCTCTTGAGGTGTAAGAACTGCGGTAGGCTCGTCAAGAATCAATATATCCGCGTCTCTGTACAATGCTTTAAGTATCTCCACTCTCTGTTGCATCCCCACGGATATGTCTTCAATCTTTGCATCCAAATCAACTTCCAATCCGTATTTTTTAACCAGTTCCTGAACTTTTTCTCTACCTTTTTTGTAATCTAAAAAGCCCCCATATTGAGTTACTTCCTTGCCCAATAAAATATTTTGAGTTACTGTGAAATTATGTACCAACATAAAATGTTGATGAACCATTCCTATTCCTTTCGATATTGCAACTCCCGGGTTTTTAATTTTTTCTTCATTCCCATTAATTTTGATATGTCCGCCCTCTGCTTGATATAAACCGTACAATATATTCATCAATGTAGATTTACCTGCTCCGTTTTCTCCAAGAATGGCATGAATTGAACCTTTTTTTACCAAAAGTTCAACTTTATCCAAAGCTGTAAAGTTTCCGAATATTTTGGTTATATCTCTCATCTCAACGGCATATTGAATCTTATCAACCATTTTTGCCTCCTAAAAAAATAAGGGTGTAGCAAAACCACACCCTAAAGTTCAGAATATTATTTGTACGCTTTCCAAGTTTCTTCGTTAAAAGGAGGTACAATTTTACCGTCAATTATTTCTTGTTGTTTAGCAATTGCTTTATCATAAACTTCTTTTTTTATTACAGCGTCTTTTTCAGGCATTGCAGGGATACCAACTCCGCCTTCTTTTAATCCGTAAACAAAGTTCTTTCCACCGATTTCTTCGCCATTAGCTAATTTTGTAGATAAATCTTTAGTAGCAAAGTCTACCCTCTTTAGTGCTGAAGTTAAAACATGCTTAGGTGCCAAGTGAGATTGATCCATATCAACACCGATTACCTTCTTATCAGCTTCTTTAGCCGCTTCAATAACTCCGATACCAACTCCGCCTGCTGCGTGGAACACTATGTCAGCTCCACCTGCATACATTTTGCTTGCAATTCCTTTTCCTTTTGCGGCATCTTGGAATGATTCAGCATATTGTACTTCAACTGTTATTTCCTTGCCTAATTCTTTGGCAGCTTCCTTTACACCCGCTCTAAAACCATATTCAAATTGATCGATAATAAAACCTTTTTGACCGCCAACAAATCCTATCTTATTGGTTTCCGTAGTCAATCCCGCAATGTATCCTACAAGGAATGAAGGTTCTTGAGCCTTAAACATAACACCTGTCAGATTTTTAGGAATTTCAATTTGTTTTCCGTCTTTATCTGTTCCGTAAGCCCAGTCAACTGTGGCAAAGTGAACATTTGGATTTTGCTTAGCAACAGTTTCAATATCTCCACCTAACGCATATCCGATACCCCATACAAAATTAACATCTTGGTCAACAATTGTATTGATATTCTTTACATAGTCAGATGCTTGAGCTGATTCAACATAAGTGATTTCATTTCCGGTTTCAGCCTTAAAAGCTTCCAAACCTTTCCATGATGTTTCGTTGAAAGATCTGTCATTTATCCCACCGATATCTGTAACCATACCAACTTTAATTTTATTTTTAGTAGCTTTTTGTTCCGTTCCTTCTTTTTTAGGTTCTTCCTTCTTATCACCGGACTTACCACAAGCGGCAATAGACAACACCATAGCTAAAACTAAAAGAATAGTCAGCACTTTTTTCATATGTTTCATATATTCCTCCTAATATTTTGAAAATGATTTCTTTTCAATTTGATTTTATCACTAAGGATATGCTTAGTCAATATTAATTTGTTTGTAAAATTACTAATGTTAGAATTGTTTCAAAAATTACTCTTCCACCAAATTGATCCATTCTTCATAAATTGCGTCTTTTCTGAGATTAAGCTTTCTTATTTCCTCTGTTATCTGAAAAGATTTCTCGTGATTTTCAAAAACTTCTTTCTTTGTAAATTCCATATTCAATTTTTCTATATCGGTATCTATGTTTTCGATTTCTTTTTCTATTTCTCTGATTCTTGCCTTTATTTTTCTCTTTTCTTTTTCTTCGGACTTATTTTTCTTATATTCTTTTATTCTCTTTGTCTTGTTTTCGGATATGGTCTCAACTTCGATATTTCTTTGCTCAATTTTTTCCATATAATAATCATAGTTTCCGTTAAATACTTCAATATTTCCGTTTTCTATAAGAATAATCTTGTCGCAGACTTTATTCAGAAAGTATCTGTCATGACTTATGATAAATGCCGTGGCTTCATAGTTTAGCAAAGCATCTTCCAAAACTTCCTTTGAGTCGATGTCCAAGTGATTTGTAGGCTCATCCATTAATAAGAAATTTGATGTGGAGAGCATTAATTTCAACAGAGTTATTCTTGATCTCTCCCCTCCGCTTAAATCTCCGACTATTTTAAATATATCGTCTCCGATAAACATAAATTTTGCCAAGTATGATCTAAGCTCATAGTGAGTAAGTTCCGGGTAAGCATCCCATATCTCGTCAATCACGGTATTTTCCAAATTTAAACTTTCTTGTTCCTGCTCAAAATATTCCGGGAAAACACCTACTCCCAAATCTATGCTTCCTTCCAAGGGTTTAAGTTTGTTTAATATCATTTTGAATAAGGTGGTCTTTCCGGTTCCGTTACCTCCTATCAAACCCACCTTTTCCCCCTTATATATTTCAAAAGAAATATCTTTATAAAGCAATTTGTCTCCAAATCCCATGCTGACTCCATTCACGGACAAAACATCCATCCCGCTTTCTCTTTGTGGTCTGAAGGTTAATCTCATCTTGTCATCAAATACATCAGGTTTTGGAATTTTTTTCATTTTATCAAGCAGTTTCTGTCTTGATCTTGATTGAGATATTCCTCTTTTTCTCAATGCCCCTCCCAACTTTGCAAATCTGCTTATAATCTCTTCCTGTCTCGCTATCTCTTTTTGTTGATTTTCATATGCTCTTTGCATATCTAAAATATCTTTTTTTCTCTGTTCGATATACTTTGAATAATTCATGTTATAAACATGGAGTTTTTGATTTTCCAACAAAAATATCCTGTTTGCAACCCTATCCAAAAAGTACCTGTCGTGGCTTATGAATACGACCAACTTATTACAATCTCTGATATACTGCTCTACAAATTGGATTGTTTTCATATCCAAATGGTTTGTCGGTTCGTCTAATAATAAGATGTCGGAGTCCGAAACAAGAAGCTTCGCAAGATCAAGTCTAGATTTTTCTCCTCCGCTTAAATTACTTACCAAGTCCGTAAATCTGCTTTTTGGAAAACCCATACCCTTGAGTATTCCTTCGATTCTCGATTCAAAATATTCTCCTCCGAGACCGGAGTATTTTTCAATCAAAGAATTATATGAAATTGTATCTCTCTCGAGTTTTGCCATGTCATTTTTGTTTTCAGCCAAAGCAATTTCAAGATCTTTAAGTCTTCGTTCCATCTCATGAATATATTCAAATTGTTCAAGCATCTCCTCAAAAATAGTCTTGTCACTTTCATTGTGAACATTTTGAAGCATATATCCTATCTTTTGATTATTTTTTATATATACTTTCCCCTCATCAGGTTCGATTTTACCGCTTAAAATATTAAACAGTGTTGTTTTTCCCGCTCCATTTGCACCGATTATGCCAACCCTATCTCCCTTTTCCAAGTTAAAACTCACATCGGTAAATATTTCCTGAAGCACAAAACTTTTTGATAATGTGCTCGCTGTTAATTCCGCCATAATTCACCTCAATTATTTATTTATATATGTCAATATATTTTTTCGAAACAGATACCATATAAATCAAAATTTACCAACATATATAAAAACGGAGAAACTTCATCTCCGTTCTATAAACATTTTATTGTTACAATATATTCCCGTTCGCCTTATTATATAACTCATAAAATTTAGCTTTTTCATTTTTGAAATCTTCTTCCGGACTGTGATAGGTAGTTACTATTGATGCTATCTCTTCGACAATATCATCACTGTTTGTGATACTAACCTTTGCAAGTTTTTTCAAGTTTTCAAAGAATTCCTCAATATCAAACTCTATAGGATGTCCAATGTGTATCAATTCATTAGGAGTACTTTGAAGTCCTTCCTCATCCATCAACTTCTCTTCATAAAGTTTTTCTCCCGGTCTTAATCCCGAATACTCTATCTTTATATCAATATCAGGCTTATATCCTGAAAGCTTTATAAGGTTTCTGGCTAAAGTATCTATTTTTACCGGATCTCCCATATCCAAAACAAATATTTCTCCACCCTTTGCAAAATTACCCGCCTGAAGCACCAAGCTCACAGCTTCAGATATGGTCATAAAATATCTTATAATATCCGGATGTGTTACAGTCACTGGACCGCCTTCCGATATTTGCTTCTTAAATAAAGGGATTACTGAGCCGTTACTTCCCAAAACATTTCCAAATCTGACGGCAACAAACTCAGTAATAAATCTTTGATCATCATAGGATACAAATCTGTCCTTTTGATTCTCATAATAATTATAAGGAATTGTCAACTCATATAAATTCGGCAACTTATCCGCTTCATTTGATTTGCTTATCTTGTCCATACTTTGAATAATCATTTCGCAAATCCTCTTACTTGCTCCCATTACATTTGTAGGATTAACAGCCTTATCGGTGCTTATAAGAATGAATCTGTCAGTTTTATTCATCAAAGCTGCATGTACGACATTATAAGTTCCTATTACATTATTTTTTACCGCTTCGGTAGGACTTACCTCCATTAAAGGCACATGTTTGTGGGCTGCGGCGTGATAAACTATATTGGGTTTATACTTTTCAAAAACTTCATCTATTTTCAATTTATCTCTAACGGATCCTATCAAAACAAGCAAATCCAACTCCGGATGTTTTTTTAACAGTTCTTGTTGTATCTCATATGTCGTATTTTCATAAATATCAAAGATAATTAATTTTTTAGGATGTTTTTGGGCTATCTGTCTGCAAAGCTCACTTCCTATGGTTCCACCGCCTCCGGTAACCAAAATTGTTTTATTTTCTATATAAGCAAAGTCCTCCGGATTAAGTATTTTTATCGGATCCCTTCCCAATAAGTCCTCAATCTTAACATCGTGAAGATTTGCTATCTTAACTTCTCCGCTTATCAACTGATAAATACCCGGAAGAACTTTTATTTCACATCCGGTTTCCTGACAAATATTTAAAATATCCCTCTTATCCTTGTTAGGTATGGACGGAATCGTAAATATAATCTGTTCTATTCTGTATTTTTTAGCAGCTTCAAGAATATCATCTCTTCCTCCCACCACCGGTACATCGCCTATAAGCTTATTTTTAAGTTTGATATTATCGTCTATGATACAACAGATATCTACTATATTTGACCTCTTTGCATCGTCTAAAATCATCTTTCCGGCGCTTCCTGCGCCTATTAACATTACCCTTTTCAATTCTATACTCGGTACCCTGGTTCTTCTATCTCTTTCAAAAGTCAATATTTTATAGAAGAAACGAACCAAGCCTAGTAAAAGGAACTGAAAAGTAATCCCGAAAATATAATAGGAAATAGGCATTCTTTGTATAAAAGTATTCATAACTATAATATGAAAAATGCTCGAAATCAAAGTAGCTGCAAATATCCTCGCCAATTCCTTTACGCCTGCAAATTTCCAAACACTGTTGTACATATTAAAAAAATAAAATATCACTATACAAAAAACTGTATATATTAATGAAAATTTTGTATAAGCATTTAAATATCTCTGAGGAATAGATGAATAGACCATATCAAACCTGAAGAATAACGCTGCAAAAAATGAAACATTTACAACGAAAATATCATATAAAATCAAGAAAAATGCGGACCACCTATTGCCCATAATAGAATTTCCAAAATTATTTTTATTTAGCATTTATTACCTCTTTTAAAAGTTATTAAAAATAACTGAATTACAATTTTTATACAAATTGATAAAAATATACATAATTTAGCATCTGTATACTAGTGATTATATCACTTTTTAAGAAAAGTGTCACTGAACAAATATTAAATTACATTATTATGTTTTTATTTTTAATATGTCAAGATTTGTTAATACCTATTTCAGACAATTTTTACGAAACAAAAAAAATTAGTGTTGTTAGATATAATTTTTATAATCACTATTAATATTTTTCATCTCTATGTCATAATAATCAAGCAAATACTTAAAATTCAAACATTGTACAAATTTTAAGTAAATTAAATCTGAGTGTTTTGTTTATAGAATCTATTGGTATTAATTATAATCTAAAAGCAACTTATGTACTTTTTTACTTCATGACATCAAAAAAAATTCTTTCAGTCTGAAAATCAATTCAGAATCTTTTAAAACTGTGCTTCAAGTTGTATAAATCTAACTATAGATACAATACAAAATACTCCGAATATATTAATAATATTTTAATTTATGATTATCCTAACCGTTTTATGGGGGGACTAAAAACTTTGTTAGGATGCCGAAAATATATTTCCCATAAAGGTTGAAACAGCACTTGCAAGTGTAGCTAATATTCCATAGGGTATTAACTCAATAGATCTGCTATAGTTAGGATGAATTATCCTAGGTGCAACATATTTAGAAATAAATATGAGCATAACTCCACCAATTGTCAAAAATAATGTAAAATAATTTATTGCTTTTGAATAAAATATTTTATTTGATCTAATCAAAAGGTATTATTAAAGTCAAAACATACTCTACAATTAGCCTCAAATAGTTGTAATTATACCTCTTTTGCATAAAAGTGTCACTGAATATAGCTTAAATTGTATTATTTCATTTTTATTTTTAATGTATTGAGTATAGCAATGTATAATTTTAGACATACTAAAAAATAGTAGTACAATCCTTAGTAAAGATATTGTATTACTATTTTTTATTTATATAACAAATAGTATTAAACTTAATAAGTACCTTGACTTTATTTAATATCTATAAAACTATATATTATTTCCTGAAATTTCTTAACTAATATTCTGAAGGAAGTCCTTTAGCATCCCTAAATTTTTTAATATCTTTTAAAATAACTCTACCTTTATCAATTACTCTGGTTTTTTCAAGCATTTCTCCTATATTGTCATCAACAAGCTCGTTTATAAGTTCGGCAATTCTTGGAGATAATACCTGAGAAACAGTCTTGCTGAACAATGCCGGAGTGTTGTCCACCGCATAATGAATAACGCCGTCTATTTCATAAATAGGATTTTCTATAGTTGTCGGATGAGAAGTTTCTATTTCCAAATTCGGGTCACAACTTACATCGACAATAAATGTCCCTTTTTTGAATTTCTTTAGATCTTCTTTATAGATTAATCTGTCGGTTCTATTCGTATCCCATAGTACACAATTTACTATTACATCATATTTAAACATTTCTTTTCTAAAAAGCTTTTCAAGTCTTCTTCCAAAAACATCTACTTCCTTTGCTCCTAATCCATAAAGAATCCTTTGAACTCCCTTAGATGTTTTACCATTTCCTAGAATTGCAAACCTGGCTTCATATGGCATGAATCCCATCATAGGTATAGCATGTAAAATCGCCGCTTCACCCGCTATCTCTCTATTTTTATAAAATATATATCTTCCGTCTTCATATAAATCTTCCCATGCAAAGACAGTATGCTTTCCCTTTAGAACAGCTGTTGTAAAATCCAAAGATTGTACAGCATGTGCCCAACCGAACAATATTTTTCCTTTTTCCAAACTTTCAATATAGTCGGCATCTCCAAGCTTTACATCTATCAAAATATCTTTTTTTAACGCTTCCTCTCTGGATACCATATTACAGCCAAGTTCTTGATACTCTCTATCTTCTATGTTTAGTGAAGCAGCATATCCCTTTTCAAAATATAAATTACCCGGATTTTTTATTTTTTTTATATCACTTGGTAAAAGCGCCCTTCTTTTTTCACCATTTTTATGGCTAATTAATAATCCGACCGTTTTCATAATAACTCCTTAAATTTTTTCAACATAATTAAAATATTTTCCAACTTGATCAGTGGTCTGAGTAACATCCGGATCAGCACTGTAGTTTCCTTCTATGCAAAGAACCTCTCCGTCTTTGTCCACAGCTATATCCCATCCTACATACCTTACATCCGGAACAACTTTAGCCAATTCCTTAGCTTTTTCCACAACTTTTTCCCATGAAGGTATGCTAAATCCGCATATTAATTTTCCTGAATCCGGATGCAAGACATATTTTTTGAAATTTTTATCAACAGCAATAGTTTTAACTATCCCTGTATCAATATCTATCTGACATGCTAAGCCCTCACTATGAAAATTATCCGCAACTTTACCTTTTCTTCCAATTCTTAAAACTGCACTCATTATATTAACTTCCTGATTTTTGCCTATAAGAGTTACAATTCTCAAAGTGTTCAAGGACGTATCATTAAAATCTTTCAAAGAATTATGCTGTTCAACAACAGATTCTAAAAAAGAATTATCTTTTTTACATTCCTTATAAAGTTCTTCTAAATTGACATCTTTACAATTTACTCTTCTTACTCCCACACCAAAGGAACCTACTTCAGGTTTTACAATTATTTCATCATGCTTGTTTGTAAAACTCATAAACTCTTCTTTAGTACAAGAAGCCGAATTCAACCATTCTCTATTCAAGTGCTTATTAAATGTCTCGTTGAAGAGTATTTTTGAATCAAATATTTCTTTTTTTTCAGGATTATTGCACATAGCTATAATCTTATGCAATTTTTGGTACTCGATGAATGTATCCCTGCTATATTTATTCCTGTCATAGAATTTATATTGGATATAATCAATTAAATATATTCCTCTAAAAATCCTATTAAACATAAAGTCAAAAAACAATCTTATTCTCTGAAATTTAGTATATTCTCTACTTGATGATTTAGTTAACATATCATTAAACTGAAGCCATCTGGTTTTTATTTTCATATTCTCACCTTAATTTTGTGCATTATCGTAGTTTTTATCCAAGTATACTTCTTGCAATACATCTTCCGTAATGTCGCCAAATGTTGGACCTCCCGTCATTTGATTTGAACCCGGACAAACATTATACTCAATAAAGATAGGTTTTCCTTTCCGATCTACTGCGAAATCCCAACCGATTATCTTAAAATGCGGAAGTCTTTTTTGAGCCTGCTTAACAGTATCTAAGATATTATCAAATCCAGGAATTTTAAATCCTTCAAATTTAACATTTGTATCAGGATGATATTCAAATTCTTTTCTTTTTTTATCCCAAGCATATTTTTGGAATGTCCCATCCGGATTTACCGTTATTTGAAGTCCTCCGGCAGAAACATTATCTATTTTTGATTCCCCTCTTCCCATTCTGGAAATAATTGAAAGTATGTGAACATCCCCCTTGAATAAAAATGTTATTACTCTCACCGTATTTAATGAGTTGGGATTTAGTTCCATCATCTTCTCATGTTGTTGAACAATTTCCTGAACAATAAAATTTTGACCGACTTTTTTTAACTTCGATTTTAAAGTTTCATCGGTATCGACACTTGCGTCGAAGAAATCTATAAGTCTACCCGTTCCGCTGTCTATAGAAGGTTTAATAATCGCCGTTTTATTCTGTTTTATAATCTCGATAATATCCTCTTTTTCAACAATATTATTGTTCCCGTCAAAATATACTCCCGCCACGCATCTTAAAATCGTTCTCGGTCTATTTAAATCTCTAAATAGAGTTTCATGAAAACATTTATCTTCATATGGTCTTCTAAACTGCATATTACTGAAATATGGCAAAATCTCCCCATACCATAAATCATCCGGAATATATCTGGGATTAAACTCCTCACTGTCTTTTGCATACAATCTCAACCACATCTTACTTGGTTTTTTATTGTATTTTTTCCAATATGATAAATATTCACCATATCTGTCATCATTTTTCTTGTTTCCACCATTCATGGATTTTAATGTTCGTCTTACCTGTTTTCTCCTAGATCGTGCTCTGTAACTGTTTTCGATCCACATGTATAAATCATCTAATTTTTTTCTGGCACCACTTCTCATAATACTTCCTTTATTCTTAAATCCGTTTTATTTATAAATTCCAAATCAACTTTTAGCATTGATTTCAGCCAATCCAGCTTACTACTTTTATCCATTTCACTTCCAAAAAAAGGCAAAACTTTAAAACTTTCCTTCATTGTCATGATTATAGGTGTTATTATTATATCCTGTATTTGCTTTTTTGCAATATTTATATCAAGATGAACAATTATTCCAACTTCAGGATGATCATCCAAAATTGTGTATGTTGAATTGGGTGCCATAGAGAAATTTCCTATTGAATAAAAGCTGGGGATGTTTTCTATATTCTCGTATTTTTGTAATATATGCGGATGTGATCCTATAATAATACCGGCTCCGAATTTTCTAAATATTTCCATATAATACTTCGAAAATGTTCCCGGTTCTTTATTAAACTGTCCGCCCATATGAGGTATAACAATGGTTATATCTGAAATTTGCTTAGATTGAGACATCTGTTTTTCAACAATTTGGATATATGGTTCCAATCTATCTTCTTGAGATTTCAGTAACATGTCGGTATAAGGGTATTTATGCTTTTTACCCAATTTTTTTTTTACTTTCATCATATTTTCCGGTCCGATAATACCACTAATCAATTTATGAACTTTCTGTTTCAAACTTTTGGGTTTAAAATCACTTTCCCAATAATCATATGGATTCAACAACCTAAGTTGAATTTCTTCCTCAAAATTTAATTTTACATTGTTATCCACGTAATTTGTACTTGATGTATAAGGTAAAATAGATATTTTAACTCCTTCAATACCTATCACATCTAATTTATCATTTTTAGCCAATACTTTTATACCGGCATTCTCCAATTTTTCAATTGTCCTTTTTCTTCCCCAAAAGCCCCTGTCAAGAATATGATTATTAGTGATTATTGCATAGTCCAATCCTAAATTCTTGAGGGATTTAATCGCTCCATCAGGCGTGTTAAAAGAATACATTTTTTTTGTATATCCCGCTTCAGCTCCTGAAAAAGTGGTTTCAACATTTCCCAGCACAATATCGCTGGATTCCAAAACGGATTTTACTTCCGAAAACATGGAGTTAAAATCAGAATTTTCAGGTTTTTTATCTAATATATATTTTTCAAACATTATGTCGCCTAAAAAACTTAATCTGAATTTTTCCTTCATAATATTTCCTTTACAAGTACCTCGTTATACTTCATCATATATAAATTTTCTTTGTATCTTCCAATATTGGATTCATTAGCCTTTCCTTGTAAATTATTTAATATCATCTTTACGTGATTGCATCCGCATTGATAAGCGTGAGGATATCCTCCTCCAAATCTCGGATTAACTTCAGATATATAATAATCTCCGTTGACTTCAAATATATCTATATCTATTTGCCCCCTATATCCAAATTCTTTAGCAAATCGTTCAATAAGTTCAAAAAGCTTTTTATCCTTAAAAGATACAGCCTTGTCCGTTTCTCCCGCTCTCATCAACAATTTCTTCTTAGTAAATATGGATACTACTTCACCCGTGATCATATCTATATATACATCAGCTCCTATTTCCTGTCCATTTAAAAACTCTTGAATAATTAAATCATCGATTTCTTGAAATAAAAATTCCAAAGTTTCAGCGTCGTTTACCTTGTTTATTGATATGGAGGCGCTTCCGTTTTTAGGTTTTATGAAAATAGGAAAAGATATCAAGCCCTTCTCCAAGTCTTGATAAAATCTGTTTTTGTCCGTATAAGTTTTTGCCGTAAGATATCCCCTAACTTTAAGCCATTCGTACATCTTCATTTTATCAAGGGAAATGTCGCACTGTTTTAAATCTGATCCGATAATTTTAACTCCCAAAGCCTCAAACTTATCCTTATTTTCAGCCAAGAGATTCAATTCTGGGTCTATCAAACTTAAAACTGCATCAATTTTCTCTTTTTTGCATATTTCAAGAATTTCCTCTATGTATCCTTTTTCATTGACTCTTGGAACTACATAGTTTTTATCTGCGACATACATGGCAGGTGCAAATTTTGATGCATCTGTAGCAACTATATTTCCCAGTTTTTTACCATATTCATCAAGAATGGATTCCTGAAAATATTCAATTATTTTATTTCTTGTTCCTACACTTAGTAATAGTATGTTCACGTTTTTATCTCCATTAATCGTTATTTAAAAAATCAAAGAATAGAGGCGTTCCGCCCGTATGAATAAATAGTATATTTTTATTTTTCAAATCATTTTGTTTTATATATTTTTTCATTCCGTTATATGCTTTACCCGTATAAGTTAAATCAAACGGAATTCCGTATCTTCTAATATTCTCATTTACGGTTTCGATTATATCTTCATCATGTTTTCCATATCCTCCTGAGATATAGTCGTCCAAAAATACTGTGGAATCATCAATCTCTGCATCATTAAAAGTTAATTTTTTCGACTCCAAATATTCCTTTACACTGTCTATTATAACTTTCCTTCCGGAAGGATTCTTTCTGGCAATAGAAATTCCGATAATTTTCTTTTTTCTACCGCTAATAAGGTTTCCACAAATCAAACCTGCCTGAGTGGTTCCAGTCCCGGATGCCAAAAATATATAATCGAAATTCATCTTATTCTCTTCTTCATGTTTCAGTATTTCCTGAAAACAGTCCACATATGCCTGTGTTCCAATATTTCCGTGACCTCCACCGGGAATAAAAAATGGATTTTTCCCTTCATTTTTCAAAGAGTTAATCTTTATCTTTATTGTATTTTTTACAGATTCGACGGGAACTGACACAATATGAGCTCCGAATTTTTTCATCAGTTTACTGTTATATGTCTCGTGTGACGACTCTTCCGGACTGATTATATGGCACTCCATTCCCCTTTGAAAAGCCATATTTGAAACTACTCTTGAATGATTCGAGCTGCTGCTTCCATATGTCACAACCGTATCAAAGCTCCCTTTATCAATTTCGTCAAAAAATAAAGCCGCCTTCCTTGCCTTATTTCCTCCAAAAGAAAAGGGAATCAAATCCTCTCTTTTTATATATATCGAATTATTTTCTTTCTCAATCAAATGTATAATAGTATTCATATATTCTCTTTTCTAAAATTTATATTCAAAAAAATATCTATCAACTATTCTATCCCTATTTTTCGCAGAATTCTTAATAAGCTCAACCTCTTCAAATCCGGATTTCAAGAAAAGATTTATCATATTTTCATTGCCCGTTTCAGTATAGCCTATGACAGAATTCAATTTCAATACATTTTTACCATATTCAATGATAAGTTTTGTAGCCTCTATACCGATTCCTTTTTTCTTAAATTTCTTATCCCCTATGATTACATAGTACTCGGCTTTTCCGTCTTTTATATCAAGCAACCCGATTAATCCGACGGGAATGCCTTCATATTCTATAACCGCATCATATCTTTTTGAATCATTTTTATTTTTAAACCAGTTCCTGGTTTTTTCAACATCTAAAGGCAATTCGTAATGCAAGTATTGATTATTTTCCTCGTCATTTATCCATTTGACTTTATTTTCGATATCCGACTCTTTAAACTTTCTAATGCTTATCATTTTTCCTAACCATATCCAATCTTCTGCTCACTTCTCCGTGCTCATTTCCGACCCTGATATCCGACTTTTTTACTACTTTAATTACAGTCTTAAATAATATTTTTAAGTCCAAAATAAAGCTTATATTATTCACATAATATATGTCCTGTTGTAACCTTTCATCCCAAGGTGTGACATTCCTCCCATTTACCTGAGCCCATCCGGTCAATCCCGGTCTGACACTATGCCTTAATCTTTCTTCTTCCGTGTAATAATCAAGATATTCAACTAACAACGGTCTAGGTCCCACAATGCTCATATCTCCTTTAATAATATTTATTAATTCCGGAAGCTCATCAAGACTTGTATATCTCAAAAATTTTCCAAATTTAGTCAATCTGTCTTCGTCAGGCAAAGGCTCCCCATTCTCGTCATAAGCATCAATCATCGTTCTAAATTTATATACATTAAATATTTTCTCATTTTTCCCCGGTCTCGGCTGCTTAAATATAACCGGAGAACCAAGCTTGGTTTTTACTAATATCGCAACAATCAATAACAACCAACCGAATAGTATTAAACCCAACAAGGAAAAAACTATATCCAGAAATCTTTTTATAAATTTTTGATAAATTTTCCAATTCATATATTCTCTCCGTTTAAGGACGTATTTTATCTCTTTTTTTCCAAAATTCATCCCACAAATAATCTGCTTCCTCTTTTGTTACTGAGCCGGATTTATGGTTCTTTAGTATCGTATTTTGAATCTCTACCTGCTCTTCTATTTTTTTCTTGTGAAAATCTTCAAAGTCCAAAATTTTTCTTGCCGGAACCCCAGCTACTATACTATACGGCTCGACATCCTTTGTAACAACACTTCCGGCAGCAATTATAGAATTCCTGCCTATATTTACGCCGTACATTATTCTTGTTCCGTTTCCGATAAAAACATTGTCATCTATATTAATACATCCCATTTTTTCTGTAAATTTATAATTTTTGTCAAATCCGTTTAACATATAGTGAATAACATCATGTGTTATAAAAGTTACATCACTGGCAATCCAAACATTATTTCCTATGGAAATCAATTCAGGATAAAGAGGTATCTTGAGAGAACTGTTGCTGACTCTTTCACCTACACTTCTAAAATATCCTTTTTTCTTCAAATATTCCATCCTCTTAATTCTTCCACTAATAGTGAAAAACCTTATTTGATGCCAAATTCTGGAAATTTTTCCCATTCTAACTCCTGCTTTCTTTAATTTTATTATCTTTTAGTTCCATATATCAAATAAAAGTGCACCATGACTTTAAGTTTTGTGAAATATAGAACTTTTATAAATCACGTTTTTTACTGATAAACTGATAATTCTGTAATACTTCTAACCATTCCTTTTCCCTAAAAAAAGATTTAATATTTTACTTCTATTATATATTGAATATACAATCAACCCTAATGCCAATACTAAAATTGTTATGTATTTTAGAAAAATATATTCATACAAAAGTATAATCGGGTAAATGGCAACCATTGAAAATAATACTATCAATACTATGGATTTAACAGGCAAAACATCAGTCCTTTTTATTGATTTCACGGTTAAAAAGTGTAATATTACCAATAATAAGTTTGAAAACAATGTAGTATATGCCGCAGCTTTATAACCAAAAATATTTAAAAAGATGTAATTTGTAACTACATTAAATATTGCTGCAAATATTGAACTGAAAATTATAGTTTTTTTCGAATCATAAAATAACTCTATATTATAAAATATGGTATAAATATGAGTTAACAGTACGCTTACTAAAAGCGGCGGAATTATATAAACCACATCCGCATATTTTCTACTGGCCCAGATAATCATTACTTCAGGAGCCAACAGACTTATCCCGAGAGTTATAATCGATAACAAAACTATCTGATATAATAACGGTTTTCTTATACTCGAGAAGTTTTTTTCGTTTAACTGTTTTGTCTGCCAGGGAACAAACGCGTTATTTAGTGCAACTGAAAAAGTAGTAATTATAAGAGCTAAATTATTTGCGACAGAATAGTCCGCCGTAGCAATAGGACTGATAATAGAAGTGATCATAATTCTGTCTATCTTACTTAATATGGTTATACCCAAAAGGTGGGGAATGGTCGGAATCCCAATGCTCAAACACTCTTTTATTTTATTTTTATTTATTTTTTTGTCTGCGAACAAAGATCTCAATAAATAATAAACACTATATCCAATTATCGGCAAATTTTGACCAATAATAAACGCATATAACCTGTATTCATTAGGCGTGAAAACCAGCAAAGCTAAAGATAATCCGGCTGTTATTATTGCTATCGCAATATTTACGACCACATATTCTTTAATTTTAAACGAAGCTCTCAAAAAACCTGTATACAGGTAAAACATAGGTACCAATGCGGAGTAAGTAATTATAATAAATAAATTCAAATCCGTTAATTGTGTCCATTCCAAAAAGAAATCCTTGAATACAATTACTGGAAACATTATTATAAACAATACAAATAGTATAGTGTAATAAGCGTTTACTACATAACTTGGCAATTCTTCAGGATTTTTATTATAAACTTTCATTATGAACAATTGTAAATTCATAAGCACCGTTGGTGCTATGAGAGTAATCCATGATGTAAGGTTGCTGAAGTTTCCGTACTCTTCCTTAGTCATAAGTCGAACATAGAAAGGAATCATAATAAAAACTATTCCTTTTGACAAAAAACTGGAAATGGTATACCAAAAGCTGGTTTTTAACAATATATTAGATTTTTTTGCAGACTTTAGATTTTCTTCTCTTATCATTCTTTTACCTTATTGCCGAATATTTTAGCAATCCAATAATCATTCCTATTCATAGACAAGATTGAAAAAGCAATCAATCCCCAAATGTAGTATTCAATCCAAAAAGACAAAGATGTCAAGTGTAAACTTGCCGTACCCACAAAAACAAAGTACATTATAGTATCAAAGTTTTTGTTTTTAAAAAGAATAACAAAAAATGTATTAACCAAATAAATAATAAACGGAAGTCCAAACAGAAGTCCTAAATTACTCCATAATTCCATATGAATTCCATGACTGTGTCCCCAAATATATTTAGGAGCAACCAAAGGTCTATCTCCAAAAGCCCCTAATCCAATAATCGGATGATTTTTTAAACCCGACCAAACAAGTCCGTGAATTTCCTTTCTTGCATTATCATAAAAAATATTTCCTGAACTCAACATCTCTATTGTACGAGTTTTGGTTTTTAAATTATTCCTTTTTTCATTGTTACTAGCTTGCTTTTGTTTTAACAAAAATACGCTTGAAACTACAACTGCCAATAAAGTTATAACTACAATTGATTTAACAATATTTTTTTTAGAATTGAACTTTTCAACAATCCTAACGACAGCAAAAAAAAGTAAAAACAGTGTCAGTATAATCGCCAACGCCGGAATCCAAGTAATTCCTAATTGTCTAAAAATAAATGTCATTGCAAAAACTATTATCAACGACATAAGTATTAAAACTGCTTTTATAAGGTCTTTTTTTAAATCCAACTTATTAATAAACCCGTTAACTGAAAAGTAAATAATAAACAATAGTGTCACAGCCACCGGCAAAACGATGGACATCCTGTTTCCATCGGTTATAATCATGTAATATCCCATTAAAGCAAGTGCCATATAAGAATTTTTGTTTCTAATAAATGCCATGCCTAAAAATAAATTTATAGCAAAGGCCATACCAAATCCAAAATCTAAACTGTAACTTAATTTTCCGATATTGCCTTTCATATTTTCAAATACCCAATATCCTCTGTATTTTGCAGCAATAAATTGTAAACTGCCTATAGCAAAAATAGCCAAAGCACTAAGTATAAATAATACTAAAATGTCAGATTTATTATCTTTATCATACAATAGCAGAATATAATAAATAGAAAAAATCCCTCCAGAAGGAAAAAACACCCTATGTATACCATACTTAGGTCTTATATAATATTCTAAACTTTCAAGATTTAACAAGATAGAAACTAAGAAATATAAGAATATCGCCAGATATATTATATAAAAAATCTTTAGCTTCCTATATCTTTTTGTCAACAATGGTACCGATAAAATAATCGGAATAAATGAAGTTATAGTTACTGCAATTGAATTTTCAATTTTAAAAAGGGTAAAAATTCTTACAAATATCGCTATATTCAGTTCATGAGCAAAAAACAATACTCCCCCGATTATAGCCAAAAAACGAAATAAAGTTTCCTTATCCCATTTTCTGCTTTTTATTTCTCTTCCTATTATTTTCATGACATCCCCTGTATTATTTCAATATTCTTTTAATAAGACGCACTACATCAGCTTGCTCTTCATATGTCATTTTTATATCACTAGGTAAACAAAGTCCCCTATTAAACAGATCAGCAGAAACACTCTCTTTTTCTGCCTTGATATAATCATATTCTAAGAATATTGGTTGTTGATGCATGGGGTTCCACAATCTCCTCGATTCTATATTATGATTCTCCAATTCAATTCTAATCATTTCAGGATTAATGCCCTTTTCAATATTTTTTTCATCTATAAGGATACAACTTAACCAAAAATTAGGTACCATTTGTTCCAAATAAGGGTTCATAGTCAATTCCAAATCTTTAAATTCTTCTTTATACCTTCTAAAAATTTTTGTTTTTATCTCTTTATGCTCATCAAGGTGTAACCACTGACCCCTACCAATTCCCGCAAGTACATTACTCATTCTGTAATTGTATCCTATCTCTTTATGCTCATACCACGGCACTTGTTCCTTAGATTGAGTTGCCCAAAATTTAGCCTTATCGGAATCCTTCTTATTCAAACATAACAGCATCCCTCCGCCGGAAGTTGTTATTATTTTATTACCGTTAAAAGAAATTGCATTGTATTTTCCAAAAGTTCCCGTTTGTTTTCCTTTATATGTTGCAGATAAACTTTCTGCCGCATCCTCAATCAAATCTACCTTGTATTCTTCACACAGGCTTACGATTTCGTCCAATTTAGCCGGTGTTCCGTATAAATGTACTACAACTACAGCTTTAACTCTTTTTCCGTATTTGTCCAAAGCGATTTTAAGTGCTCTTGGGTCCATATTCCAAGTTTCTCTTTCAGAATCTATAAAAACAGGTATTGCATTTTGATATATAATCGGATTTACAGTTGCTGCAAATGTAAGGTCTTGCACCAAAACTATATCATCCTTTTTTATTCCCGATAATTTGTATGCCAAATGTAATGCGGCAGTTCCTGATGATACTGCGGCAGTTCCTTCAATTCCTAAATATTTTGCAACTTCTTTTTCAAATTCATCAACATTCGGTCCAAGTGGAGCTATCCAATTTTCGTCAAATGCTTTTTGTACAAATATTCTTTCTTCTCCGTGCATAGTCGGAGACGACAACCAAATTCTATTGTTCTTCATTTTTCACCTTTTTCAAATTTTAATCTAACAAACTAAATACAAAAAATATATTAGCATTTTATCATATTTCATTTTGTTATACAACAAAGATTAAGTTAAATACTGGACATTAAACAATATAAATATAATTTGAATCAGAATAAATGATTTTCTATTATCTAAATAATCATAAAATTTATAACTCTAAATCTTTCTCTTAAAACTAATATTTAAACTTAATACGATTATTTAAATTTATATTCTATCAAATACAAACTTTATACTTTAATTTACTTATTTATAAATATCCTTTGATAAAATGTTACACATACTAGTATTTTATCAGTAACCGATATAATTGGCAATCAATATATATGTAATAAATATTTCTGATCATAGAGAAAAATAAAATTTCTCTTTTATCAATATTTTCTTAATCATTTACTCGTCACTTTTAAATTCTAAAATATATAATTTATTTTTTCTTAGTTTCGTATTGTTTTTGCATACAGTATGCGAACCCAATAATTTAGGATTATTTTTCTTATACATTCCAAAATTTTATCATGGAATTTTTCAAAAAAAATATCTGCCGAGGATTTCCTCAACAGATATTGTATAAACTATTTATTGTACTGTTCTACATTCCACATGTAATAAATCAATGAGTAAAGGGATTCGCTCAAATGAACGCTTTCAACAGGTATATTGGCTTTTGTTGTAACATCAACCGGAGCAAAATTCCAAATTCCTTTTACATCACCTTCTTCAAGTGAGTCACAAACTCTTTGTGCCTCATCGACAGGAACGGTCAATATGATGATATCCACCTTATTGTTCTTAACAAACTCTTTCAATTCATGTATTGATTTTACTTGAACTCCATTAATATCTCCAACCTTAGCCGGAACATCAAAAACTGAAATGACTTCAAATTTTTTAAAATCAAATCCTCTATAGTTGTAAATGGCTTGTCCGATTCGTCCAAAACCTACTATTACAACATTATATTCCTTATCCAAACCTATGATTTCCGTTATCGATTTTTTCAAATCTGATACTCTATAACCATATCCTTGTTGACCGAAACCACCAAAATGATTCAAGTCTTGTCTAATTTGAGATGCTGTGAACCCCGTTTGTTCACTTAGCTGTTGAGACGAAATCTTCTCCATACCTGTCTTCTCAATCGATGATAAATGTCTAAAATATTTCGGAAGTCTCCTGACAACAGCAGATGAGATTTTTTGTTGTTTTTTCATACTGCCCCCTTCACATAAATCTATGTTAATTATATACTAATTATCGTTTTTTTGTCAATGAATTAGCAAACTTGATTCATATTTTCTTAAAATTCTTCCGATTATGTTAAAAAATTAAATTTTTCATTTATAGATTCATTTATAGAATAGGAGAAAACAGTCTTGATATGGGTTCTCTTATCTTAATGTAAATCGGCCTTTTATCGAGCCTTTCCAATGTTATTTCAGAAGAATATCTCAAATCCTCTTCAAATTGATCCTTCAATTGTTTGCTGATTTCCTTGCTGTAAATAATCGCATTGGCTTCGAAATTAAGTGAAAATGATCTCTCATCAATATTGGCGGATCCTACGGAAGCCACAGACTCGTCCACTATCATAACCTTGGCATGTAAAAAACCGTTGTCATAAGTATATGCCCTAGCCCCTATTTCAACCATTTCCTTGACGAAAGAAGTAGTCGCCCAATAAATAAACATGTGATCCGGCTTCGAAGGTATCATTATATTAACTTCAACACCTCTTATTATGGCTATTTTTATGGCTTCCAAAACTGATTGATCGGGAACGAAATACGGCGTCTGGATATATATTTCTCTCTTCGCCGTATTTATCATGCTTAAATAGGCGTTTTTAATATTCGCAAACTCGGTATCCGGTCCGGAAGTAACGATCTGAACCGCTCTGTCTCCCATCTCAATAAACCTTGGATTAAAATCACTATATAGATCCGGCTCTTGTCCGGAAGCATAGTACCAATCCTTTAAAAACCTTATCTTCAGTCCTATGACTCCTCCTCCGACAATTCTTAGATGAGTGTCTCTCCAAGGTCCGAATTTCTTATATTCACCGAGATAATCATCTCCTACATTGAATCCGCCGATATATCCTATCGCATCATCTATTATAACTATTTTCCTGTGATTTCTATGGTTGATTCTCAGGTTGATTATATTCATGAATGCGGGGAAAAACTCCACCATCTCTCCTCCCAATTCCACGAATTTTTTCATTTTTTTCTTTCTGAAATTTCTGGATCCTATAGAGTCATATAGAATCCTTACTTTGACACCCTCGATAAGTTTTTCCTCTAAAAGGTCTATTATCGTGGTTCCCAATTTATCTTGCCTGAAAATATAATACTGGATGTCGATGGAATGCTTCGCGTTTCTAATATCATTTATCAGTGCCCTGAATTTATCTTCTCCCCAATTATAAATTTTTATGTCATTATCTTCCGTATAATATGAATAATCACTTATCAAATTCATCTTAATCAGGTCATTATAGTCTCTCGCATTTTTTTTCCTATAAACAAATTCATCTTTTTCCAATAAATTGTATTGAAAACGACTTATCTCTTCAATCCTCTTGTCATCCTCTTTCTTCAAGTTAAACATCTTGTTTTTTCGCTGATTTCGTCCGAAAAGCATAAAAAGAACGAATCCGAAAATAGGCAGAGTATTTATGACCAACAGCCAAGTTACGGTTGATCTCGGATTTTTTCTTCCATAAAAAATAATATAGCCGGACAGTAAAATATTTATCATCCAAATATGTTTTGACCAAAGAAAAAAATCCATACTCCACCCCCTCTGTTTTATTTTTTGGATTTGTATCTCAAATTGGTATTCAATATCTTTTTTCTTATCCTTAAATTTTTCGGTGTAACCTCAACCAATTCATCATCTTCGATAAATTCCAGCATCTGCTCCAAACTCATTTGTTTTGGAGGAGAAAGTTTCAAAGCGTCATCCGCCGCTGAAGATCTTATATTTGTTTGAGCTTTCTTTTTACACACATTTACTTCTATATCCAAACCTTTGGGAGATTCTCCGACCACCATTCCTTCGTACACATCCTCTCCCGGTTCAATGAACAGATTTCCTCTCTTCCATGCGGAATCCAAAGCGTATCCGGTGGCAATCCCGGTTTCAAAACTTACTAGAGATCCGTACTGTCTCTTTGGTATATCCCCCTTGTAAGGTTCATATGAATCAAATACTGAATTTATTATTCCTGTTCCCTTCGTGTCCGAAATAAACTCCTGACGATACCCGACAAGTCCTCGCGCAGGCATCTTTAATATCAGCCTTACATATCCTGTGGATGTGTTATTCATGGACACCATTTCAGCTTTTCTTTGTCCCAATTTTTCAATTATGCTTCCCACATAAATATCTTCAACATCTATCGTCACAATTTCCATGGGTTCCAATTTCCCGCCTTCTTCATTCTTAAATAAAACTTCCGGCTTTGAAACCTGGAATTCGTACCCTTCCCTGCGCATATTTTCTATTAGTACGGAAAGATGCAACTCTCCTCTACCGCTGACCTTAAATGCATCCGTTGAAGAAGTGTCTTCAACTTTCAGGCTCACATCTGTTTCTCTCTCCTTATATAATCTGTTTCTCAAATGTCTCGATGTTACAAATTTGCCGTCTCTTCCGGCAAACGGAGAATCATTAACCAGAAAATTCATTGATAATGTAGGCTCTGAAATTTTTATAAAAGGCAAAGGATTCAAGTCTTTCGGCGAACAAAGCGTATCTCCTATATTTATTCCTTCAACTCCCGAAATAGCGACGATGGACCCCGCACTTGCACTTTCGACCGGAACTCTTTCAAGTCCTTCAAATTCATAAATACTAGTTATCTTTATTTTATCTTTTTTATCCGGATTATTATAGTTTAAAATATAAGCTTCGTCATGAACGGAAACAATACCCGCATCAACCTTGCCAATGCCTATCCTTCCCAGATATTCGTTGTAGTCCGTTGTAGAAATCAATATCTTAAAGGGTTCATTTTCATCCCCTTCAGGAGATGGAATATACTCTAAAATAGTATCCAGCAAAGCGTCCATATTTTCAGTCTTTACGCTATAATCCAAACTTGCCCAGCCCTCTTTCGCTGAAGCGTATACAATAGGAGCCTCAATATATTTTTCAGATGCATTCAGATTTATAAATAAATCCAATATTTCGTCTATAACCTCTTCCGGTCTTGATTTTTCTCTATCAATTTTATTTAAACATATAAGAGCGGGTAAATCCAATTCAATAGCTTTTTTTATTACAAATTTGGTCTGAGGCATTACCCCCTCAAATGCATCAACCACCAAAATAACCCCGTCAGTCATCTTAAGAACACGCTCCACTTCACCTCCGAAGTCGGCATGTCCGGGAGTATCTATTATATTTATCTTTGTTCCGTTATAGAATATTGAAGTATTTTTAGATAGGATTGTAATCCCTCTTTCTCTCTCCAAATCATTAGAGTCCATAACCCTCTCTCTGACTTCCTGATTTTTCCTAAAAATACCGCCTTGCTTCAAAAGAGAATCTACCAATGTAGTTTTTCCGTGATCAACATGAGCAATTATTGCAATATTCCTTATATTTTTTTCTGTCATAATTACCTCTCAATCTAATTCAACATTTTATCATATCGAGGATAAATTTAAAATAAAAAAGTGATTAAGTCCGCTTATATACTTAAGCTACACCTAATCACATTTTTTCTTATCTCCATTTTATCGGTCAATTTTTCTACAATCAAGAGTCCTCTGCCGCAACTTTTCAATTCTCTGTAATCATACCCACAATTATTCTTTATTCCTTGTCCCTCGTCCACTACCTCAATATTTATAACCTGGTCATTTATTTCAAATCTTATTGATATACTTTTATTGTGATCGCAACCGTTCCCATGCTCATATGCGTTAATTAACAGCTCGCTGAGTATAAGCCGTATATTAAACAATTGCTCCCCGTCAGAAACAATGCATGAAATATTTTCCAAAATATTAAATATTGTATTATGTACTTTTTTTAAATCATTACAAAAATTGTCTCTGTATAAATAAAACATACCATCCCCCACATTCACTAGTTATTTACCCATGAGAAAATCAAATAAACAAAATAAATATTCTTAAAATCTCCTAATTATCTTATTTTTTGAAATTTTACAAAGAATATATTATAATAAGTAGGACGAAAGTCATATATTATTTATGGAGGTGTTAATATGAGCAAATGGGAATGTCAAGCATGTGGATACATTTATGATCCAGAATTAGGTGATCCGGATAACGGTATCGAGCCTGGAACATCTTTTGAAAGTCTACCTGAAGATTGGACTTGTCCAATGTGTGGAGTTGACAAAGGAATGTTTGAACAATTATAAGAAATCAAAATTAGGGCTGGTTTACCAGCCCTTTTTAGTTTAAATCTTTTCGCTTACTATTCTTTCAATTAAGTCCAAAAGATATTCTTTGTTTTCTTTGGTTTCAGCAGAATAGTAAATTATCTTTTTCCTGTCTTTTATTTCAAGTTTTTCCGCAATCTTCTTGATGTGTTGCAACAGTCTGGATTTGCCGATTTTATCAAGTTTTGTGGCAATCACATATCCCTCAAATCCCGCCGACAGTATCCAGTCGTACATCATCTTATCCTGATCCGTAGGCTCATGTCTGATATCCACCAATAAGAATACTTCTCTTAAGTTCTCCCTGGTTTCAAGGTAAGTGTTTATAGTTTTTACCCAGCTTTCCCTCTCGGAAATGGAAACCGCTGCATAACCGTATCCAGGTAAATCCACCAATCTGAACACATCATCTATATTGTAGAAATTTATAGTCCTGGTTTTTCCCGGTTTTGAACTCGTCCTGGCAAGGGCCTTTCTGTTCACCAATGAGTTTATTAAAGATGATTTTCCTACATTGGATCTTCCGCAAAGTGCGATTTCTCCAAGACCCGAATCGGGATATTGTTCAATCTTAACCGCTATTTTTTCCAAGGTCGGATTATTTATTTTCATATTTCACCTACTTTAATAAAGCTATATCCAAAACTTCCTGAACATTTTTAACCGCTATAAATTCCATATTTTTTCTTATACTGTCAGGAATATCTTCCAAATCCCTTTCATTTTGCTTAGGAATTATCACGGTATTTATACCATATCTGTTTGCAGCAAGTGATTTTTCTTTCAACCCGCCTATAGGAAGGACTCTTCCTCTTATTGTAACCTCTCCGGTCATTGCCACATCCTGTCTGACCTTTCTGTTAGTCAATGCCGATATAAGTGCCGTTGTCATTGTTATCCCCGCAGACGGACCGTCCTTAGGTGTAGCACCTTCAGGGACATGGATATGAATATCGTATTTATCATGGAATTCCTTGTCTATTCCATATCTTTCACAGTCGGATCTGATGTACGAAATTGCAGCCATGGCTGATTCTTTCATGACATTTCCAAGAGATCCCGTAAGTTGTATTTTTCCTTTACCTTCAACTACATTAACTTCTATTTGTAGAAGTTCCCCGCCGACTTGGGTCCATGCCAAACCCGTCACTAATCCTACTATCGGTTCTCTGATTATTTCGTCATCCAAAATTAATTCTCTTCCGAGAAACTCTTTGTAGTTTTTAAGATTTACTGTTACGGATTCCGCACCGTCGACAATTTTCATCGCCGTCTTTCTGGACGCCTTGGCTATCATCCTTTCAAGATTTCTAACCCCGGCTTCTCTGGTGTAGTTATTTATGATTTTTTTTATTACCGAATCCGTTATCTTGAATTGAGATGATGTTAAACCATGCTCCACCGTCTGTTTAGGCAGTAAGTATTTTTTGGCAATCTCAAATTTCTCGCTTGAAGTGTATCCGCTTATTTGTATAACTTCCATTCTGTCCAGCAATGCTCTCGGAATAGTTGAAACGGAGTTTGCTGTCGTTACAAACATAACCTGAGACAGGTCTATAGGTATTTCCAAATATCTGTCTAAAAACTTATTGTTTTGATTAGGATCCAATACCTCTAATAAAGCAGATGCGGGATCCGCTTTATAATCGGCGGAGATTTTATCAATTTCATCAAGTAAAAATACCGGATTTAATGATTTTCCCTCGATTAAATTTGTAATTATTCTGCCCGGCATAGAACCGATATAGGTCTTTCTGTGTCCACGAATTTCACTCTCGTCAGCAAGTCCGCCAAGTCTCATCGATATATAATTCCTGTTCATTGATTCCGCAACAGATTTTACAATTGATGTTTTTCCGACTCCCGGAGGTCCTACCAAACATAAAATGGACCCTTTCATATCCTTCTTCAGCTTTCTGACGGAAATGAACTCCAAAATTCTCTCTTTAACATCCTTAAGCCCGAAATGATCCCTGTCTAAAACACTCTTGGATTTTTTGATATCTATTATATCCTTTGTATAAACTCCCCAAGGTATCTCCAGGGCATAGTCCAAATATGTCCTGATAACATTGATTTCCGGCGATCCTTGCGACATGAACTTCAATCTTTTAGCCTCTTTGTTCAAATGCTCTTTATGTTCGTCCGAAATGCTCAAAGCTTCGATTTTTTCGATATATTCGGTAATATAGTCATCCGGATCCAGGTTTTCTTCCCCAAGCTCCGTTTTAATAATTTGTAATTGTTCTTTCAGATAGTACTCTTTTTGACTTTTATTTATATTTGTTTTTACTTTCTGATTGATTTCAAATTCCAGTTTTAAAATCTCAAGTTCTCTTGTCATGAATTCATGCAGAAGAATCAGTCTTTTATATACATCAATTTCTTCCAACAAGTCTTGATAATCTTGTAATTCCAGTCGTAAATATGACGCCATCAAGTCCGAAAATATCGAAGCATCTTTCTCTCCTTTAAGACCGTAAATTGCTTCTCTGGGAATTTCGTCTCTGTAATTCGTATATTGTTCCAAATCTTCCAAACAAAGTCTTCTGATTGCTTTTAATTCTATATTTTCTTCTATCTCTTCACGCTTATATTCTACGGCTTTTACGAAATAATATTCATCTGATTGAATGAATTCCTGTATTTCAGCTCTGTTGATTCCCTCTATGAATACTCTGACATTTCCGTTGGGCAATGTAATGGTTTGCTTAATTTTCGCTACAATTCCCATGGAGTTTATCTCATCCAATTCAGGCTTCTCAACTGTGGCATCTTTTTGAGTTGTCAACATTATAATAGAATTTCTTGCCAACGCTTCCTCAACTGCCCTCTTTGAAATATCTCTTCCCACATCAAAGTTTACAATCATGTGAGGAAAAATCCATAGTCCTCTTAGAGCGACAACAGGAACTTCAATTATAGTTTCACTATAATATTTTTCCATAAAACCTCCTCTCCCTTTTAAAAAAGCTGACAAACTTTCTTATACCCAAACTAATTCATAAGGACTAGAAAAGTTTTGTCAGACCCTTTATTTATTCAATACTAATTTTGGTTTTGTTTTTTCTGCGATGTTTTCCTTAGTAATGATAACTTTTTTAACATCTGATCTTGACGGAATTTCATACATTATATCCAAAAGACTCTCTTCCAAAATTGCTCTTAATCCCCTTGCTCCCGTATTTCTAAGTATGGCAAGCCTTGCAACTTCCTTTATGGCCTCGTCTTCGACTTCCAATTCGACCCCGTCCATCTTGAATAATTCTTTATATTGCTTGATTAAGGCATTTTTCGGTTCTGTCAGTATAGTCATCAAAGCTTCTTCGTCCAACTCTTCAAGTGAAACTATTATCGGAACTCTTCCGACAAATTCCGGAATTAATCCATATTTCATCAAATCTTCAGGCGTAATATTTTTCAATTTCTCTCCAAGCCCGATTGTACCGCTTTTTCTTACTTCAGCACCAAATCCTATAGATTTTTTTTCGCTTCTTTTATCGATTATTTTCTCGATTCCGTCAAATGCACCACCAACAATAAACAAAATATTGGTAGTATCCACCTTGATATATTCTTGTTGAGGATGTTTTCTCCCCCCTTGTGGCGGAACATTGGCTACAGTTCCTTCAATCATCTTAAGAAGTGCCTGTTGAACACCTTCCCCGCTCACATCTCTCGTAATGGACGGATTTTCACTTTTTCTGGTAATCTTGTCTATCTCGTCAATATAAATGATTCCCCTCTCCGCCTTTTCTATGTTATAGTCGGAAGCCTGAACCAATTTAAGTAATATATTTTCAACATCTTCCCCTACATATCCGGCTTCGGTAAGACTTGTCGCATCGGCTATAGCAAAAGGAACATTCAAAGTCTTCGCCAAACTTTGAGCTAAAAGCGTCTTTCCGGATCCTGTAGGTCCTATTAAACAAATATTTGATTTTTGTAAATCTATATCGCTATCATATTTTGCATTTATTCTTTTATAGTGGTTGTAAACAGCAACGGCAAGCGTCTTTTTCGCTTGCTCCTGCTTGATTACATAATCATCCAAAAATTCCTTTATTTCTTGAGGATACGGAAGCTTGTCTATTTTCGTTTCCGATCTTGACAATGCGAATTCTTCTTCAAGAATCTCACTACAAATACTTACACACTCATCACAAATGCCTACATCTTCAGGTCCCTGTATGATTCTTGAAACTTCGGTAGAACTTTTACCACAAAAAGAACAATGCTTATCTTCTTCTTTGTAGTTAGCCATTAAATCTCCTTATGACTTTCAATAACTTTATCTATCAATCCGTATTCAACAGCTTCTTGAGCCGTCATATAATAATCTCTGTCTGTATCCTTTTCAATCTTTTCAAAAGATTGTCCTGTGTTTTCCGCCAAAATTTTATTCAGATTATCTTTAACTTTTTGAATTTTTTCGGATACTATTCTTATATCCGTAACCTGACCTTGAGCTCCGCCCAATGGTTGGTGTATCATAACATCCGCATTCGGAAGGGCAAATCTTTTACCCTTTGTTCCGGCTGAAAGCAATACCGCTCCCATACTTGCCGCCTGACCGATACAAATAGTTGATATGTCGGGTTTTATATATTGCATTGTGTCGTATATAGCCATTCCCGCAGTTACAGCACCACCCGGTGAATTTATATACAGTTGAATATCCTTCTTCGGGTCTTGTGACTCCAAATAAAGCAACTGCGCAACTATCAAGTCTGCCATATGGTTTTCAATTTCTCCGGAAATGAATATAATTCTGTCATTTAATAATCTGGAATATATGTCGTAGGCTCTTTCGCCTCTGTTTGTAATTTCTATTACTGTAGGAACTAAAGGCATAAACTCCTCCTATTCTTCTGTTTCTTCTTTCTTTTCAACAAATTTTACATTTTTAACTAAAGACTTAACAACTTTTCTCTTTTTAATAACATCTTTTACAAAAGAAGGACTTATTGATTTCTTAATTTGTTCCAAGAATTTTTCATTTTCTTGTCCGTATTGTTTAGAAATATCCTTATATTCCTGTTCCAATTCTTCATCTGTAACTTCAACACCTTGTTTTTCAACAAGAGCGTCCAATACCAATTCAGCCTTAACTTTTTGTATCGCTCTTTCTCTAAATTCGGCTCTTACATCCTCTTCACTGGACTGAGTTGCATTGTAAAACATTTCGATTGTCAATCCCATATGTGAAAGATTATGCTTATACTCTTCGAATTCTCTGTCAATTTGTTCTTCAACCATTGATTCCGGAGCTGTAACCTCAGTCATGGAAATAACTTTTTCTAAAGTCAAGTTTTCCAACTTTTGCTCATTAGATTTCTTTAATTCGTCTTCCAACTTAGCCTTTATATCAGCTCTGTACTCTTCAACAGTATCAAACTCGGAAACATCCATTACGAACTCATCGTCCAATTCAGGAAGAATCTCTTCTTTAATTTCTTTAACTTCCACCTTGAATACCACCGGTTGTCCCTTCAATTCTTCAGCTTGGTAATCTTCCGGGAATGTAACATTTAAGTCCAATTTGTCTCCCTTTTTGGCACCCACGATGCCTTCTTCAAATCCTGGAATGAATGTTTTTGAACCTATTTTTAATTCGTAATTTTCTCCTTTTCCGCCTTCAAATGCAACTTCATCCTTGAAGCCTTCAAAATCGATTACTGCTATATCTCCTTCTTTGACAGCCCTGTCTTCCGCCGTCTTTATTACTTTATTCTTTTCGATTTCGCTCTTAATTCTTGCATCGATTTCTTCTTCAGAAACTTCTTCATTAAGTTTTTCAATTTCAATTACAGAATAATCCGCCAACTCGGGAACAGGCTGTGTTTCAACAGTAAATGTCAAAGTTATAGTTTTTCCCTCTTCGATCTTGTCTACATCAACTTCAGGTTTGGCGATTGGCTTCAATTCCAATTCGTCAACTCCTTTAAGATATGAACCCGGTAGTAATTGATCCAATGCATCCGCCCAAAATACCTCTTTTCCATAGTTAACTTCAATTATTTGTTTCGGAGCTTTTCCCTTTCTGAATCCGGGAATATTGAATCTTCCTCTATTATTAAGATATGCCTTTTGTACTTCATTTTTAAATTCATCAAAACTTACTTCAACTGTAAATACCGCTTTATCATTTTCATGTGATACTAATTTAATCATCTTTTCCTCCTATTTGATACCTTTTTTAACCTATTAATTATAGCATAAAACATTATTTGTACCTAATTTTTATATTTTTAAGATTTTCCTCGTAATCAATTCCAACAAATTCATTTATATATATCCCCGTAATTGCTTTATTTATTATTGTCATTCGGTTGGATGAAGACATTACTATATATGGGGTATTTACTATAAATGATTCCTGCCATGTTCTGGACAGATTTTGAATATTTTTACGAGTATCCGTCTTATCTTTATTTGATAATATCATCATTATCGCTTCCGATGTCAGCTCGGTGTTCAGAAGAGTTTTATCCTCTTTGTTTGCTATTTCATCTCTGATGCTGGGCAACTCCGTTGTCAATCTGTTGGTTATAAACAAGTCATAGCTTCCCCTGCCGTTCAAAACCTCAAACATTTCCTGGTCCTCCAAACTGTATGTCTCAAGTTTAATCCCCTGACCTTTGAATTGCTCCTCCAGTCCGGGAATCACTTTGTTGAAATAATCATCATTTTTTGAGCCGGCAATTTTTATTGTAAAGGGTCTTCCTCCTTTTTCAAAGTATCCGTCAATAATCTTATATTTTTTTTCCAAAATATCCTTCAAATGAATCATTGACGCATCTATAAGAGTCTCATCCCTGAACCAACTGTTTTGGTATATAGGCAATAGCGGAAACAAATAAATTCCCTTACCATAGACATCTTCCACAACATCTTTAAAATCTATTGAATTTCTAAGTGCTCTTCGCATTTCTTTGTCGCCGAATATCTCACTGTTGAAATTAAATCCCATTATATAGGAGTTATTCGCCTGATTATCCAAAGTGTAAGAATACTCTTTTACCCTTTCATCAATCGCATTTTCCCATTCGGGTTTCTTATTATATTTATATACAATATCTATATTACCCTTTTTATATTCGCTTATTGCTTGAAAGTAATGATAGTTGAATATTTTTATTTTCTCTAACTCTACACCTTGATTTTTATTTTTCAGTACGAGCTCAATTCCCTTATGCCCCTGATCTACAACTTTATATCTTCCCGCTCCGTCAACAAATTTCATCTTATCAAGATTTTTGATGTTTTTAACAATCTCTGACTGCTCTCCCGGGTTCACTATCGGAAAAACCAGAGTATTGACATTATTTAAATCCACTATATCGAAGTGAAATTTCATAAAGGTATCGTTTATGACCTCTATACCGAATGCATCCCTGAATCTGTTTTTCTTGTATTCATAATAACCCTTTATATTGGAAACATAATCGGAATGCGGACCCGAATAGTCAGGATCCGCCAATATCAAAAATGTTTGCTCTACATCTTTTGTATTTAACTTTTTGCCGTCAGAAAAGTATATGTCATCTCTAAGAACTACCGCTATAGTACCTCCGTTGTCTTCATACCAATACTCTTTTGCAATATCCATTTCGACAACATTTTTTTTATCCTTTTTGACAAGGGACGGATTTATCAATTTCGATATTATTGATATTTCCCGTCCCGAGTCATAAAAAGGATTTAAGGGATTTTCCGAATACTCTATAGCTATATTGAGCGTCTCCTTATCATGTCTCAGACTGTGAGGATTCAAAATATACTCATTTTTTCCATCTATTTTTATCGTATTTGTTTTTTCGGGAATAATATATATTATAAAAAAGAATAAAGCTAATATCGGTATGAATAATTGACTAATTTTTATTCTCTTCTTCATCTTAAAATGCTATCACTATTCCGCCGTCATTGGCATATGTTGAAGAAAGTCCGCCCGCTTCCGTTATCTCTATGGTTTTAAATTTGTAAAGTTCCTGAATTTTATTTTTTATATCCAAAGCTCTTTGAATACAGTTAATATGCGAAATCACCAGGACTTTATCCGCAAGTGAATTTGCTTCCGTCCCGATAATTGACACAAGTTTATTGATAGCGGATTTCATCCCTCTTACTTTGTGTAAAACTTCTATCTTTCCGTTAACTCCGGTACAAATCGGATTTATCGAAAGTGCGGAAGCTATCTTTCCGGCAATCTTTGACATTCTGCCGTTTTTAACCAAATTATCAAGATTTTCCAAAATAAAAAGTGTTTTTATAGAATTTACATATTTGTCGACGGTTCTTACAATATCTTCAAATTCCATGTTTTGTTCAATACATTCCTGAATCTTTATAGCTACCGCCGTTTCCCCCGCAACTGCGGATTTACTGTCAAATACATGAACTTTAGCATTCGGATTATGCTCTTGCATCATTTCTTTCGCAATCAGAGCATTATTATAAGTTGTCGACAATTCGGAACTTATAGTAATAATAAACGCCTCGTCATAATCCTTCATAGCATTGAAAAAGGATTCGGGTGTTGGAGCCGCCGTTTTCGGAACATGCTTCGATTCCTTCATTTCTTTCAAGTAATTTTTAATTATTAATTTTCCGTCATCATGGTACATCTTTTCTCCAATATTGATGAAAAATGGAACCAATCTAATATTCAATTTTTCTCTAAGGCCGGGATTTAAGTCAAGTCCGGAGTCACCAATTATAATTTTTTTCATATTTATACTTCATATCCTTTATTTTTTATAACTTGAATCACTCTTTCTACATATATTTCGCATAGTTCATCCGTTTCCGCTTCAACCATAACTCTAATTTTCGGTTCGGTTCCCGACGGACGCACCAATATTCTTCCGTTTTTCCCAAGTTCTTCGGAAACTTTTTGTATTTCAAGAGTAACATCCTCATCGTTTAGAACTATTTTTTTATCTTTTACAACAATATTTTTCAAAATTTGAGGAAATATTTTCAAATCCCTTGTAAATAATGAAAGACTTGCCTTGGATTCAATTATAGCTTCTAACAATTTTAACGATGTTAAAACCCCGTCTCCCGTCGTTGCATACTTGGATAAAATTATATGTCCCGATTGCTCTCCGCCGACTGAATAACCGTTTTTGGAAATCTCTTCGGAAACATACTTATCTCCCACATCGGTTACAACAGTTTTTATTCCTATCTCATCAAACGCCTTAAAAAGTCCCAAGTTTGACATTGTTGTAGTTACTACAACATCATCTACAAGACTTCCCTTTTCTTTCATCGTCTTTCCGAAAACATACATTATATGATCACCTGTTACTATATTTCCCGTCTCATCAATTGCCAAACATCTATCGGCATCCCCGTCATATGCAAATGCCACATCATAGTTTCCGTTTTTTACCATTTCAACAAGTTTCTCAACATGAGTAGATCCGCATTCTTCATTTATATTAAATCCGTCGGGGTTATTGTTTACAATTGTCACATCGGCTCCCAAAATATCAAAAACATTTTTTGCTATTGAATATGCCGATCCGTTCGACACATCCAACAATACTCTATATCCTTTGAATGATCTTCTCACCACTGTTGAAAGGTAGGCTATATACCTATTTCTTCCCAAGATATAATCTATGGTTCTTCCGATATCGTTTCTCAGTGAAAGCGGTATATAGTCATCGTCCGAATCTATATATTTTTCAATTTCTTCCAATACGGACTCTTCCATTTTATATCCGTCCGAATTTAATAATTTTATCCCGTTATCAAAAAATGGATTATGGCTTGCAGATATCATTATTCCGCAATCGAAGTCCTCAGATCTGGCAATATACGAAACGCTCGGAGTTGTAGTTACATGAAGTAAATATGCATCGGCACCGCTTGATGTTATTCCTGCCGACAAGGCGCTTTCAAACATATAACTTGATCTTCTTGTATCTTTTCCTATTAAAATTTTAGCATCGTCTTTTCCGACTCTTTTTCCGTAATACCACCCTAATAATCTTCCGATTTTAAACGCATGGTATACATTCAGTTCCTTATTAGCTTCGCCTCTAAAACCATCTGTTCCAAAATATTTCATCTTTTTACTATGATTAAAAATCATATCCTCCTATTAGTCTTACAAATATTATACTATATTTTATCTCCGTAAATCATATATTCAAGCTAATCTCGTAAACTCTGTTCTTAGGTAAATCAAATTCTTTACATACATTTTTTACGGCACTTTTTTTGCTTTCGCCCTTGTTAATTTCTTCAATCAATTTATTAAAAATAAATTCATCTGTTATTTCATTACATAGCTCCTGTGAATCTATCACTATTACCATCTCGCCCTTTTTTACAATGTCCTGATCCTTGTATTCATCGACTCTAAAGGTATTGACCGTCTCGAACATCTTGGATATTTCTCTGACAATGGCAACTTTTCTGTCAGGGATGAACTCGAGAAAATCCTCCATGGTTTTATCAATTTTATGTGGAGATTCATATAAGATTTGGGTCTTTGTTTCGCCCGATATTTCCTTAAGTATTTTATTTCTCTCGCTTCCCTTATTAGGTAAAAAACCTCTAAAAACAAAGCTTTCATTATTAAATCCGCTCAGTACCAAAGCTGTTGTAAAAGCTGAAGCCCCCGGTATGACGGTATACTCAATCCCGTTTTCTATAGCTTTCTTTACCATGATATTTCCGGGATCCGATATCCCCGGCATTCCCGCATCAGAAACTATTGCGATATCGAGACCGCTCAAAGCCATTTCAATAATCTCATCCGCCCTGTTATATTCATTAAATTTATGATATGAAATCAATTTCTTGTTGATTTCATAGTTGTCTAATAAAACCTTTGTCGTCCTCGTATCTTCACATGCTATAACATCAGCCTTTTTCAGTATTTCCAATGCTCTTATAGTTATATCTTTTAAATTTCCAATAGGTGTAGCCACTAAATAAATCATATCTTTCCTCTCTAATTTATAAGATTATACCACATATTTAAGCATTTTCTTAAACTAAAAAGAGATAAAATGAAACGAGTTCATTTTATCTCTTACCTTCAATATATGTACATCTTATTCCGGATCTATAGCGCTTGTAGGACAAACACCTGCACAACTTCCACAATCTATACATGCATTAGCATCTATTGTGTAGATATCGCCTTCAGAAATCGCTCCAACAGGACATTCTCCTATACATGTTCCACATGCTATACAACTATCACTAATTACGTATGCCATTTTCTACCTCCTATAATCTTCATTTGTTTATATTATACCACTATTTTTTTATTTTTAAATAACTTTGTTAAAAAAATAGTTAGTGTCTTCTAACTGTAAATGCGTATATTTCAATGTTTGTCATGACTAACGATAAAACATATCCTTAAAACTATAACATTCATCATTAATAATTATAGTAAAAACAGCATAATAATAACTTCAGATTCTATATATCCTTAAACATGTGAACTAAAAAATCGGATTTCTTAAATCCCTATCTTCTGTAAAATCATTTTCATTTAACTCTCTGAACATTTTAATACTTCAAACTCCTCAGATACTCTTTTTCCGCCTTTCCCGCCCTGTTGCTTTCCAAATATTTTTGGATTGCCTTATTGTGACACCACTTTCCAAGTCGTCTGTCCTTAATATACTTAACGGCTTCGCCATATCTCTTAAGCAAAGCCTCACAAAAATACCATGCAATCATCATGTTTACATAGTAATCATCTCTTTTAATATTTGATACAATCTCCAGATGTTTGATATCAAAATTTTCCCCTAGGAAATTTTCCATCAACATTCCTATGGCATACCTGCAAGTATAAGTATGCTCCGAATTAATCCACTTTTCGATAAAAGGAATTAATTTAACCGTGTTCTTTTTGAAAATAGGTGGAGAAAAACTGTCACAAGTCGCCCAATTATCAATATAAGGTAAAAATCTTTCTACCTCTAAAATAAGTTCATCGAATTCTTTAAACTGCGACAAAACAAATGCATGTAAATTGTCTTCTTCAAAAAATTTATGCGGTAAATCATTCAAAAACTCCCTGTAATTCAAGTCTCTGTACACGGTTTTGGAAAATTTCCTCAAAACCGGAATTCTGACACCTATCATTTTTTCAGGATTTAGATTAGGTATTAATTTTGAATTAAATTCCTTATACTTCATATCTTGGTTTTCAAATAAAAAATCTTGAATTTCCTTCATACTTTCTCCCCCACTTCTAATCATAACGCTACCGTCGAGCTTAAATCTTTTACTTTATCTTTCGTATATTTTTAAAATATTCTTCTCTTAGAATTCCATAATAGCAAGAATCGCATATTCCGAAATTATTCCTGTCGGCTTGTCGAAGCGTGCCTTCGTATTTCAATCCACATTTTTCCATAACCTTTCCTGAATACACATTTCTTGTATCAAATCTTGATTCTATCCTATTTATGTCAACTTCTTCAAACAAGAATCTTATAACTTCCTTATACGCCTCGGATGTATAGCCTTTATTCCAATAATCCTTCGCAATGCAGTATCCGATATGAGCCAAATCTATGTCCTCTCTCATTCCGACAACTCCGATTGAGCCGATTATTCTATTTGTTTCTTTAACCTCTATAACCCAATGAAAATACTTTTCATTTTTATAGTTTGAAACCCATTCTCTAAGTAAAGCCTCCGTAACATCAATGTTTCCATGAACCGGCCATGTCAAATATTTCGTAACTTCTTCATCATTTGCCCAAGTCTCAAACATGGCTTTTGCATCTTTAACTTCAAATCTTCTCAGAATAAGTCTGTTTGTTTCTAATCTTTTTGTACCTACCGATTTCATTTTCCCTCTTTTCAATACATTTTGCACATCAATTATAGCGGAATAAATATTACAATTTTTCTCCGATTACAATGAAATGAGTTCCGACATAAGTATCCCAAAGTTTAGTTCCGCTATAGTATATTTTAAGCCTTTCTTGATACTTGTCTTTTATCCTTCTCATGTATTCTCCCTATTTATTGCTCCGTATTTGCCTCGCATATCAAATATCAAACTTATGAAACTTTTATGATAAGGTATGAATTCTCTCGAATCAATCATTTCCAATATTTCTCCTAAATTTGCCCATTTAACCGCCTGAACCTCATCATATTGCAACTCTAAACTTTCCAATTCAACATCCCGCTCCAACAGATAAACATCGTCAAATCCTCCATCAAAATTTATACTTATTGCGGGTCTTATATTATTTAGACAAATATTTAATCCCAATTCTTCAAAAAGTTCCCTCTGCACGGCTTCACTGCTGTTTTCCCCTTTAACGGAGCTGCCTCCGACAGTGATATCCCACATATTTGACCACCCCTCTTTGAAACTCTGTCTCTGTTGTATCAATAATTCTCCGCTTGAATTAAAAATACATGCATGAACGACTAAATGATAGTACCCGTCGGGAATCTTATCTCCTCTAAGCATCGTTCTTCCCGTCTTAATTTTGTCTTTGTCATATAAATCCCATAGTTCCATTCCCGTCTCCTAAAAAGCTGTATTTTGTTTCATATATTCAAAAATAGTCCCTTCCAATTAAGTTTCTATGTGAGGCTCAATCTTCAATTTCAAATGATTAAGTATCTCAATAACTAATATACAACAAAAAAAGAACACAATCAAAATTCTGATTATGCTCCAAAATAAATTAACTATTAAACTATCTTAGCTTTTTTATTCCTCAATTTTGAATATATTCCGACTGAAACTAATCCTATTATAGCAATTACAACTATTGCTCCTCCAGGTCTTATATCGTTATAGTAGGATAGGCTAAGTCCCGTAATCATGTATAAAACACCCAAGCCGACGGACAAAATAACCGTCTGCTTGTAACTTCTTGAAATGAAAAGTGCTGTTGCAACCGGAAGAACTATCAGAGAAGCCACCATCAATGCTCCGATAACTTTTGCAGCTAAGGCTATTGTTATGGATGAAAATAACGTAAATAAGAAATTTACATATTTAACATTTACTCCCGCAAGTCTTGCCAAATTGGAATTCATTGATATATCCAACAATGCTCCGTAATATTTTATAGAAATTACCAATATGCATATAAATATTATCCCTATATAGACTAAATCTTCGCTCTTAACGGCTGAAATACTTCCGAATAAATAGGATTCAAAAGTATTCCCTCCGGGTGCGAAGTCGGATAAAATCGACGCCAAACCCAATCCTAAACTCATAATAACAGCCGTTGCCATGTCTCCATATTGAGGAAATTTCTTTCTGATCAATTCAATTGAAAATGCGGAAATTATGGATATGGTTACAGCTCCGATAACGGGACTGAAACTAAGTATCAACCCCAATGCGACACCCATCAAAGATGTGTGAGACAAAGCATCTCCTATCATTGAAGTTCTTCTGTTAACCATCACAACACCTATCAAAGGGATCATTATAGAAAGCATCAAACCGGCTAATAGTGCCCTTCTCATAAATTCAAATTCAAATATCTCAAGCATTTTTTATCCCTCCGTCTTCTACGATATACTTTCTGTTCGGAGACAACATACCTTCAACAAATTCCATCTCATGAGTAACTATAAGTATGGTAATATTGCTCTTTTCGTTTATATCTTTGATAAGTTTCAGGAATTCTCCCTTGCTGGATTTATCTATTCCCGCAGTAGGCTCGTCCAATATCAAAATTTCAGGATTATTTATCATAGCTCTTGAGATTATGACTCTTTGCTGAAGTCCTCCCGACAATTCGTTAAAAGGAGTATTTATATAATTTCTCAACCCCATTTCCTCAAGAACTTTTATCGCCTTTTCTTTATGTTTCTTTGTAGGAATTTTCAAAAATCCAAAATCTTCATACTGATTTAAGCTCACTATTTCCAAACAGGTTATAGGAAATGCAACCTTCTCGAAATTTTGTACCTGAGGCACATATCCGATTTTTTTGAAAGATTTGATCTTGGAAATATCCTGATCCAAAACTTTCACACTTCCTTTATTAGGATTCAATTCGCCCAAAATCAGTTTTATCAATGTTGATTTTCCCGAGCCGTTATCACCAATAAGCGCAACTATTTCGCCCGCTCCTATATCAAGATTGATTCCCTTTAATACATATTCAGATGTATATCCGAAATATAAATCTTTTACTTCAATATGTTTCACTTCAATTCCTCCATTGCCTTATATAGATTTTCCAAATTCATTTTCATTACTTCATAATAACCGTTGGAATCTGAATCCTTAAAAACATTGTTATATTCCATCGATGCTAAAGGAACACTGTTTCCGCCAAGTTCGCTTGCAACCGTATCGGCACCTTTTTTTTGTCCGCCGTATTCATAAAAAATAGTCTTTATTCCATAATGAATACAATAATCAATAGCTTTTTTCAATGTTTTAAGGCTTGGAGTCTCCGTGCTTACCAATCCTTGTAAAGGATACTGATCAAGTCCGAAATCTCTACATAAATAAGCATATGCATTATGAGTTACCACAAAAGTCTTAATCTTCAATTTGTTGAATTTTTCTTTATACTCATATTCCAAATCCGTTAACTTACTTACAATATCAACTTTATTTTTTCTGTAAATCGCCTTATTTTCAGGATATTTTTCAGCCAAAACCTCATATATTTTATTTAAATACTTCTTGGCATTTATTATCGACATCCACGAATGAGGATCATATGTTATTTTGTCCAAACCCGTCGTAGAACCTTCCCTCAGAACCTTGATTTCCGTTTTTTCACCCATTGAATTTTTTAAGTCATATGACAATAAATCTTCGGACATTCTGTCGGAGATAAAAATCCAAGAACCCGACTTTGGTAATTTATAAAAAACATTTCCGGACTCATGACCCATTTCAATAGAGTAAACCTGCCCCTCCTCAACATCAATTGTTTCTCCCTGCAAAATTACATTCCCTTTTTTGTTCATGTAATTTTTTCCTAATTTGATCAATTCTTCTTCACTTTTATTGTCATTGTTTTCTATAAAAACAATTCTCATAATATCTTCATGAGTGTGTCCGAATTCTATCTCAAATTTTTCTCCTTTTTCAGCCTGATGTTGAACCATGTACTGAAAATCTCCCAATGCAGCAGCTCCTTTATATGTTATTAATTCAACATTATCCGACAGCACGACCACTTCCAAATCGGGTGCATTTTCCTGTACCTGAGGCATCCAACTTTCCATATTAGCGCCATTAGTTATCAACATATCCGATTTTAATAATTTCCTCATGTCCCTTGGAGTCGGTTCCCATAAATGCGGCTCTTTATTTTCGGGCATGAATGACCTCACTTCCAGTGTATCTCCCGCTATTTCGCTAACCAACTCTTTTATTGGATAAAAAGAGGTGTATACCACCGGTTTTTTACTGCCGACAGAATCACCTCTTTTGCATGCAACTAATATTAAAATTGATAATATGATAAATAAAAGAGGCATAATATGTCTTTTATTCTTGCCCATAAAATACTCCTTTTATCAATCTATAGCTTTTTAGTGTTTTTCTTTTTTGTTAAATCTTGTTTTTACAACATTTTCAATTTGTTCAACTTTTACAGATTCCCCAACGAAAGTTCCTGTTAAAATTTCTTTGTCTTTTAATAACTCTTCAGCATTTTTACCAACTTTGAAGTGATAATGTAACATTACTTCTTCTCCGTGAGCTTCCAATAACAATATAACAGGGTATTTAGCATCGGCATTCTTAGCTTTAAATTCATACCAGTTAAATTCATGTTTACCGTGTTTTGCAGGATGAGCTTTAACATATTCATACTCAGCTTCAGAAATTACCTTTCCGCCTTTAGCTTTAGTCTTGTCATAGAACTTAATTTTGTTTCCTTCAAATTCCATTCCGTTAAACTCAAAAGCATTTGATTTTTGGAATTTTTCCATTTTAGCTTGACCGTCTTCCAATCCTAAAAACGCATCTTTAACTGATTTTTCTTCTAAGAATGAAGCAATATTGTTCCAGTTTCCCTTCCACATATCAAGTGAAACTTTAGCATCTTTCATTTCTTCTTTCTTAGGTTCTTCCTTTTTGCCCTCTTTATTTCCTCCACAAGCTGTTAAAACAAGTGATAAAACCAATATAAATCCTAAAAATAAAGTTTTTAGTTTTTTCATGTATTCCTCCAATATGATTTATTATATTTAATATGTAAACATATTATCGTTAGCTCAGACTAACAAATTACATTATATAATGACCGCAAAATAATATCAACTAATAGTTAATTTGGCTAACAAATTATTAAATATAATTAACAGTTTATCATGTCCGGAGTATCTATCTTGTAATTAGCAATATTAGATAGAATAGAGCTATAAATATAGCAATTCCCTTTATAATAGAAATAATTTTATTTTTCATATTTACCTACTTTTTATCCATAAATTCAATTTTGTATTCTCTGAAATCTCCCATTCCCGCTATAAATCCCTTAATGATTACTTCAGCATTGGCACGGGCATTTGCAAACAATCCGTTTTCCTTTGACTCTCTAACCGCATCCTCGATCAATTTATCAAGTGCCATATTACTTTCTTTCAATGAAATCCTTCTGAACAAGCTCTCGTTTTCAAAATATACTTTAAAAGAATCCGTTTTTAATTCTTTACTTAAAATTTTCACTTCAGGAAGTTTAACTTCAATCAGTTTTTTTTCATTGTCAACCTTTGCCTCAATTTGAGTAAAATCATACCCCGCTTTTATCTCAACATTGTAGCTGTAAATCAATTTACTTTTGGTAAACGGAACCTCCAATCCCAGTATTTCTCTCGCTTTCTCAAGCACGCTCACCTGCTCACAGTATGCCGTTTGAGTCGCCAATTCTCCTATATCCTTAAATTCAAGACTTTTCGAATAAGTTTTATTGAGAAATGTTCCTTTAACAAAAAAACTAACCACAACTATAACTGCCACGAAAACCACCACTGCCACAAATTTCATTCCATTGCCTTTTTTAACTTTTTTCTTAGCCATATTCTTCTCCTTTTATGCTTTTTAGAAAGAAAACTCTTTCATCACAAAGCATGTATTTTTTGATTTTAAAAGTCCAAAATACTTAACTGTTTTCCATATATTATAATTAATTTCACAATATAATAAAAGAGTTTATTCTAATCCTCGGCATCAAATTGCTTTAATTTCAGAAATTCAGGATTTAAAATTTAATTTTCACATGTCATAATTGAAAGTCCGTCGGTTTTCATCTATTAACTAAAATATCCGATGCTAAAATCCAATTCTATTTTACTTAATTCAAATATTTGAGAAATCTTTTTCATTTTTTCTTTGTCCAATCTATATTAATCCAGTTCTTTTTTCAATTATTACTTTTTTTAAATAAATTTCTCCTTAGATTTTTATACCACATTTATTCATAATTTTAATTTTTTTAACATTTTTTCAATCATAAATTTTATATTATGTTTAATAATATGAATTTTTAGATTTAATCATCGATTTAAAAATAACTAAAATTTAAAAAAAATTTTACAAATAAATTCAAGATGCTATACTCTTTCTTAAATAAGGAGGTAGTTATGAGAAAAATAAGTAAAGTCATAGCTTTAACGCTTTCATTGGCGTTAACACTGCCGTCCACGGCATTCGGTACTAACGGAAACGACTCTGTTGTTTCTCCTCAAACTCTTACTCAGGAATATCTGAAAAAATATGACTTGAGTGGGCTTGCTACTATAAATGAAGACATAAAAGAAAGTCCCGAACAAGATTATGTCCGTATAATCGTTGAAACGGATGTAACTCCTGAGGTAAATTCTGAAGTAAAAGACGGTTTTGCTACAAAAGTTGTAACAAATTCAGACGAAGTAAATGAAAAGATTGATTCAGTTTTAAGTTCTGCAAAAAATTTGAACATCCAAATTGAACCGATCAATAAATTTAATACTTTGTTTTCAGGATTTTCCGCTGAAGTTAAAAGTCAGCATGTAGATTCAATTAAGAAAATTAACGGAGTTTCAAATGTATATATTTCAAACAAATATACATTACCTATAGTAAAGCCTGATATGGCATCTTCTTACGGACTTATAAACAATCGGGAACTATGGGAAAAAATCAATGTTAAAGGTCAGGGAAAAGTTGTTGCGGTACTGGATACCGGTATAGACTCCGATCACAAAGATTTCCAAGAAATAGACAAGACAAAAACAAAATTAAAACAGACAGATGTTGAACAAATTATGGAAAATAACGGTTTGAGCGGTCTGTTTTTAACGGACAAAGTACCTTTTTCATATAACTATTTTGACAATTCTCTTGAAAACAAGGATTTGGGTTCGGATGCATCAATGCACGGTATGCATGTTGCGGGAACCGTAGGAGCAAACGGTGCGGATCAGGACTTGGAATCAGGAAAATCTATCAAAGGTGTAGCCCCGGAAGCTCAGTTATTAAATATGAAGGTATTCGGAAATGAGGGCGTATATTCAACAACTTATACCGACATATATATGAAGGCCATTGAAGATTCTGTTGTTTTAGGAGCAGATGTAGTTAATATGAGTTTGGGATCTGAAGCCGGAACAAATATACCGGATGACATCCTAAATCAAACTATAAATAATGCTACAAGAAACGGTGTGGATGTAGTTATATCAGCAGGAAACTCTTCTCACACTTATTACGGTCACCAAGATCATCAAGGTTTGCCTTTCGCAATAGACCCTGATTACGGAGTTGTAGGTTCACCTTCCGTTGCAACTGAATCAACCTCTGTTGCATCATATGAAAATATATCCATATTGAGAGCGGCAATAGAAATTAAGCATAGAAATGCAACCGGTGAAGAAGTGGTTTCAAAATTCCCATACGCTACATCATCTCCTGTAAGTCCGGTAGGTGTAAAAGGAGAATTGGTATTTTTAGGAACCGGTACTCAAAATGATTACGACACATATCTTGCAGGCGGTAATACTTTGCAAGGCAAAATAGTTGTTGTTCAAAGAGGTCAAAACTTCGTTGAAACGCAAAAGAGATCTCAAGATAACGGAGCTGCGGCTCACATAGTATATAACAGAGCTTCAGGCGGAAGTAATTTGGTAAGCATGGCTATAAATCCGGGTCAAACAATACCGAACCTGTTCATTCCTTATGATGCGGGTATGTTGTTACAAAATGCTTCTTTCATTTCTTTGGATATCACGGAAAACCTTGTAAGCGTAACAAACCCTAATTTTGGAAAATTGAGTGATTTTACATCAAAAGGTTCCACGCCGTCTCTTGAAATGAAACCCGAAATCGCAGCACCGGGAGGAAATATATTTTCAACCGTGAACGACAACGAATATGAAACAATGAGCGGTACAAGCATGGCTGCTCCTCATATAGCGGGCGGATACGCATTAATAATACAATTAATGGAAGAAAATGAAAAATTTGCGGATGTGGCAAAAGAAGATAAGGCAAAATTCGCCAAAACTTTATTAATGAATAACAGTAGAGTTCTTACAGACCACAATACGAATGTTCCTTTCTCAGTAAGATATCAAGGAGCGGGTTCTATGGACTTATCAAATGTCGTGGATACAACTTTAACCGTCGTTCACGCTTTGACTAAAGAACCTAAGGTAGAACTTAAGGAATTCACTGAAAATCAAATCACTATTCCATTGGAATTGAGAAACCTTACAGATGAAACTCAAAATTATGAAGTGGATCTTACTGTAATAAAAGATAAATTACTGCAATCTTACAATCTGATGACTTCCGAATTTTTAACTAATTCATTTGATAAATTCGATGTTTCATTGGAACCTAAACAAACTAAAACGATAGATGTTTCATTCACAATAGATTTTAACGGTGTTGAAAATCAATTTGCGGAAGGTTGGGTACACATAAGAAACAAGGCCGACGGCCACACTGTCAATGTTCCTTTTATGGGATTCTACGGAAGTTGGTCAGCTCCGAGAGTACTTGACACTATTAATGCTCAAGTTGATGAGAATAACGATTTGGTTAAGACTGAAAGCTATTTCGGCATATCAGCTATATACTTCAAAGGAAGCAACGGATTCTCGCTTTATAACCCTAATGTTTATGCCATTTCTCCGAACACTCCAAGCGGAACTGCTTTCGGAACGGCAGAAGCAAATTTGGTTTTATCTTTCTTAAGAAACTCTCAAATGTTAAATATTAATATCTTGAATGAAAATAAGGAATTGGTTGCGTTGTTGAATAAATCAGGTCATCAAACTAAAAACTTCTTTGCTCAAGGAAGAAGAAACCCTTATGTGTTGAAATCTGAATGGAAATGGAACGGAACCGCAAGAGGAAGACAAGTAAAAGACGGTAAATACTTCTACGAAATAGTAACTAAACCTTATGGACAAGACAATGTACAAAAATCTTATATTCCTATATTTGTAGATACGGTTTCTCCTTTATTGAAAAAAGCAAGATATGATGATAACAAAAAATTGTATGTGACTGCTTCCGACGAGCTTAGCGGATTGTTTGCATTCATTGTTACATCAGTAAATAAAACAACTAATCAAACGGAAACCGCCCTATTTAAAGTTTCAGATTTGGCAGATCCCGTTAAAAATAATTACGAAATAGATTTGACCAAGTTGATTGACAAATTGGGTCAGGATGAATTTGAAAGCAGAGAAAATCAAATAACCGTAGCGGATAATGCCATGAACTTAAGTGCCGGCTTTGATTTGGTTAAGTTTGAAACAAAATATGATATTCCTTGGCTATATGTATTAACTCCTGATCTTTTGGAGGTTTATAATAAGAAAGAGGTTCCTTTAACAGGATATGTAATAGACGATGAAAAACCTGTTGTTTCATACACTGTAAATTCACGCCCGGCTGTTGAAGTTACAACTCAAGCCGCTAAAGATCTGGCTGTTAAACCTTCCGATCCTAACTCTCCAAAGGCGGACGGATTTAAATTTGATCCTACAAATATAACCCTTGATGAGGGATATAACCTGATAAAGGTAAAAGCTTATGCCGCTTTGACTGCAGACAAGGAAGCCGCATCTTCAAGAGAAGTTTATGTAGACACGATTAAACCTGAATTAACTTTGGTAGAATATGATAAAGTTGTTCAAAAACCTGACTTCATCAAAGTTAAAGTCAAAGTTAAGGAACAGGCTGAAAGTTTTGAAATATATGCAAACGGTGAAAAAGTATTCTTCCTTGACAAATTCGAGTCCATGAGAAAGCCGAAACCGGTGGACGCTGAATTCAACATAGAGGTTCCTCTATATGAAAACGGGGAATTCCCTGTAGAATTATATGTAACCGACGTTGCGGGAAACAAATCCGATATTGTAAACTTTGTTGTAAATAAGCCGGCTCCTGAGCCTGAACTAAACGGTTGGCATAAAGTAGACGGCAAAACAAAATACTATGTAAACAATGTTGCCGTTAAGGGTTGGTTTGAATTAGACGGAAATAAATACTACTTCGATGAAAAAACCGAATTTATGGTTACAGGTTGGAAGAGAATATCCGGTCACACTTACCTATTCTACGATAGCGGTAAGATGGTCAAAGGCTGGAAGAAAATGGGTAAATACACTTACCTGTTCTACGATAGCGGTAAAATGGTCACAGGTTGGAAGAAATTAGGTGATAACACTTACCTATTCTACGATAGTGGTAGAATGGTTACAGGTTGGAAAGACTTACTGGGAAACAGATACCATTTTGCTAAAAACGGAAAAATGACCAAAGGTTGGTTCAAAGAAAATAACAAAACATACTATTTCCGTACAAACGGCAAAATGGCTGTAGGTAAAGTAAAAATAGGCAACAAATACTACAACTTTGATAAAAATGGTGTTTTATTAAATCCTTAAACCTATTATACAAAGGTACATTATAAAAACAGATTTTCTGTTTAAATAAAAAATGAACAGCGATATCCCGGAGAATCCGGGAAATCGCTGTTTTTTTGATGTATGTGTCCAACATCCTTAAAACTATTGAATCAGAAAAAATTAAGTTTTTTATGTGTTATATAGAATACTTTTTTCTTTTAGTTTTTCAATAGAATTATAATATTCTCTTTTATCAATCATTATTAATTTTCTACTATACTCTAAAAAAAACAAACAAGCATTTATCATCATTGTAATAACCAAATGTATAGCAGCTAATAATTCTTTAATATTGCAAATACTTAAAGTTGTAATTAGTGTAATCATAAATAAAGTAAAAGCTATTATAACAAGATAAGATTCTTTAGTTTCTTTCTTAAAAATAATCCTATATATTAAAAATCCACCTAAAAAAGTAGCGAAAAAAATATTCAAAACTATAGGATTAATACTAAACATTTGAATTTGAAAAACTTCCTGATAAAGAGAACTTGTTCCAGAAAAATGATTGATATACAATTTTTGAAATCCAAAGCTTGAATAACTTAATTTAGAAACAAAATGGTCAAAATTCTTACGAATTTTTCCCTTTTTTAATTTAATATTGAACCTACTCGCTATGCTCGTAGGATTTTTAATTTTGTGCTAAAGCACAATACTTTTAAAATATTGTATTTCTTTGCTTAAATTTAAGCTGTAATGAGATATTTAAGTTTAAAGCAAGGATAATGCCTATACTTTAAATCTCTTAAAATTGATTTTAGAGCGATATAGAGAAACTAATCTTAATTTTTGTTCGTAAACTAAAAAATTAGTCTTGAATTTTGACGATTTTTGCAGAGAACACAAGCTAAATAAGGAAAGGTATATACAAAAATAATTATAAATATAAATTAGGGGTTTGGGGAATTTCCCCAAGTTCTTTTATTTTGGACTTTTGTCGATGGTTAAAAATACACATTTGTGTATTTTGTCTGACATTGCCCCCCGCCCAAAGTTTTAAAAAAACGACTTATTTTCAAGTTGAAACTTTGTCTGACAAAGTATGCAAAAGACAATGAATAATTGCATAACTATATTAAATTTTCAATCCCAGTTTAACACATCAAAAAAAGGCAAGGTTAAATTCCTTGTCTTTGTCTTTTTTGATTTTAAATCAAAACAGATTTATTAACGAATTTTGTATTTTATATAATAAGTAGTTGAATTATATCTTCCTGAAGCTATCCCCCATGCTCTCTTGTAAGAATTGTAAAATTCAGGTATCCAACCACTTGACTTTAATCTTAATATAGAAGTTTCACCTGGTTTATGCCACCATTTATTATCAAGTTTATGTTTTAGCATAAAATGAAAATCTTCTGATCCTCCAAGTTTCCCCTTTCTTAATGCTATAATTTGCTCATTTGAAGAAGGAATATAGTTTGAAGAAACTAAAACTGGATTTTTTCCTAAATATTTCAAATCTTCAATCACATAATCTTTAATCTTACTGATAGGTACTAAAGTTGTAGTTGTAGCATAAATTTTCGAATTTGAATTATATTTGAAATATCCTGGATTAACAAATCTTTCTGTACCTAGAGCATATCCGTAACAATTTTGTCTAGGATTATTTGAAGAAATTGCATGATTATATCTACCTTCAGAAATTGGAATTATAGAATTGCCTTGTAAACTAAAATTATCTGTTAAATCATTATTTTCGTAATAAATTGGATAATCTAATGTTTTTTCAGGTACGAATTCTTTTTTTAATTGAGTCACATTTTCTTCATTAAAAACTATATCGCGAGTTAAAGCATTATTTAAGTAAAAAGGCACTTTTCCACTTCTAAAATCTTCAATTTCTTGAATAGTTAGACCCGTCAATTTTGATCTTATAGAATTTGCTTTTAATGAATCTTGCTCTTCAGGATTTAAATTAATTAAATTCTGAATAAGAATCTTCTCATCAATCTCAGAATAATTTCGAGATTCGCTTTGTATTTCGGAATCATTATTTGCCAAGCTTGTATTATTTATGATAAAAAAGCTTAAACAAAAAACAAGGGATAAAACTAATAATTTTTTCAAAAATTTGTTCATAAAAGCTTCCTATAATCGTAATATAGTTAACATATTTAGGCATTTATATTATACAATATAAAATGAAAATGTGAAACAGAAAATGTGAAAAATTACTCTTTTATATGTATAAAGAAACATCTAATTGACCTTCAGATAATTCTTCTTTTTCAGAATTTTTATTTTTTGTAGGGATCGGATGTTTTCTCCTTAGTTTTTCTTCGATGAATGTAACATGCTCTTCTTTGGTCATTCTGTTATCTCTTTCAAACAAATTAAGCTCTTTTGAGTTAGATTTTTTATTGTATTTACTAGGTACAAATTGACCGTTAGATAGTTGTTTTTTCCAAGTGAATTTGTAAGCAATAACAGGTGTACCTTGTGTATTTTTCTTAATCGCCTTAACCTTTAATCCTTCAAAATATTGTGGCAATTCTTTTTCGATAGGCTGTATAATTTGCCTAGTTATTGCACTTTCCATATGATTTTCTGAACGATACTCCCCTCACATAGAACAAAGTCGATGTACTTTTTATTAATTTAAGTTTTGTAACAGAATATCCGTTCATAAGTTTTGTGTATATACCGAGCGCTCTTTCTATTTTATTATTTTTAATATCCTTCATTGATACCTCCACATATGAGTTAATTGTACCATTCAAGAATGACATAATCTGTATATCTGATATTTCTCCCCTGCTTTATACTTTCTTGTGAATTTAAATTATTTACGCAAATATAATATATTGTATTATAATTATAATTTATGTCAATAACGCCTTTTCTCAATACATAGATATGTTAAAATTAAATCCGAGCTGCCAATTTTTACATATTATCAACCATATACTTTTATACCAAAAAAAGAATAGATGCTTGAAAATTCCATATATCTTATTTATAAACTTTTTATAGAAAAAAGAGAGATACCTCGTTAGGGAATCTCTCTTCTTATCAAATAATAAATTGTAATAGAAATAAAATGCTTTATATCTGAAATCTAATCTTTTCGGCATCTTATCCAATTATATAATCAATGTCTTCAAATACTTATTCAGATATATCCGTACTGAAATATTATTCAGCAAAATATTTTTCCCAATATTGAGTTCCTAAATCCAATGTGTAAAGGAAATTAATTTCAGCTCCTCTTGTCGCAGGGTTTATACTGCTGGTCGTTCTTGCGTATCCGTTCACATTTTTGACAATGTATCTCTTCATTCCCAATTGAGATTCCTGATACTGGTCGTCGGAATCCGTAACATAGATGGCTGTGATTTCTCCTCTAGTGTTAAATTCGGCAGCCCAAATGGTAATTACATGATCTACAAATCCGTTAAATGCACTATGTTGAACGGCTAAAATCTTTCCTTGAGATATTTTATTTTTAACATCTCTGCCAAATGTATCATAACGCCCGGAGTACATTCTCTCAGTCAAAATATTGCTACCAAAAACATCATTGAAGAAACCCGCTTTCGGATTTTTTTCAAAATCTCTTCCCGGAACATTGGTTCCTCCACCATCTTTCGGTGTATGTCCGTTAATAAAGTAATCTTCAACAATATCAGCAAAGAATCCACGAATTTTGTTTCCGAAATCTATCTTAAACTTATTAAAAATCATACTGTCTTGTTGACTCTTGTATGAATCCACCAACTTACGCAAATCACGAGTCGGACTAATATTTTCGTCCGAAATATTGTCATAGTACCCGTTTTCTATTTGTTTTTGTATATATCGTTGAACATAGGAATCATTTTCTTTCAACCACCAATGAAGTGAATTTGATGCTGTTGCGGCAAAACATAATGATACATCATCATCGTCGGTCCTTGATTTATTGACATCGTACCAACCTTGACCGTTTTTGAACGGCGCATGATAATCTATATATTGACCCGGAGTTTCAAACTTCTTAAAGTCTCCACTGCCATCTTGTTGCATATTCAAAGCTTTTACACCACGAACCCAAAGAATGGTTCTCACTTCATTGTTGTAAATATACTGTGTAACTTCAGAATTAGGGGCGGATGATTTAAATCTTCTATAAATCTCTCTATTTAATATCCCCTCATCATCAATATCACTAATCTGATTTAATTTCTCACGCAAGCTGTCCAACAATTGCTTTTCTGTCCTTAATTCTTCCTGAACCGACTTGTCCAATTTCCCATACGCTTCCAATGCCTTGTTTAGAGCCTGTTCATACTCCATGCCTATTGTATCTACAGTCAAGCTTAAAATTTCTTTATGAGTTTCCAGAAATTCTTGTTTTGCCTTTTCCAGCAATTTTTTTTTATCATCGCTATTTTCGTTTTCCTCAGGTCTCTTTTCGTTTTCCTCAGGTA
>JAUMWX010000026.1 GCA_030529425.1 Tissierellia bacterium | reverse complement strand
CTCTAGCAGAAGACATTTCATTTCCGACTACTCCTGTGAATCTTGGGGAAGGAGTACAGGTAACTTGGGATGCGACTCACAAGACCTTGAATATTGAGGGGAATGGGCAAATAGATAAAAATAAATGGATTTCCTTCAAAAAGGCTAAACTAATTACTGATGCTGCTAAAAATGTAATAATTAGTTTTGGGGAAAAAGTAAAATTTCCAGATGATGCAAGCAATTTTTTCTATGAAGTAAAATCAAAAAAAATTGTATTTCATCCTAATATGGATACGAAGAATGTTACCAATATGAGAGCAATGTTTAAATGGGCTTCAAATTTTGATGGTAAGGATTCAAATATTTGAAAATGGAATACAAGTAATGTAGAGACGATGCAAGATATGTTTCAGTGTAAAAAAAATGAGGAGTGTCATTTTAACGGAGATATTTCAGATTGGAAGACCCCTAATGTTACAACGATGAGAAGTATGTTCCAATTTGCAACCTCTTTTAACGGAGATCTTTCAAAATGGGATACAAGCAATGTTACAGACATGTCCTATATGTTCGGATACACTACCGCTTTTGAAGGTAAAAATCTTCACAAATGGGATGTAAGTAAAGTAAAAAATGTTTTTCAAATGTTTTTTAATGCTAAAAGCTTTAACGAAGATATTTCTGGATGGAAACTTATTTGATTAGTTCCAACACCAGAACAAAATAAACCAGGGGAAGCATTTATCCATTATCACCCTGATCCTATTCTCTCATTTTCTTCAGAAAATTATGATAAATTGATTGAGAAACGAGCAAATGATCTTCCAGCGAGAGAAACACCTATAGATATTAGAATTACTGTTCCTTACTGTAAGGAAAGTACACTCACAAATAAACTTAGATTAAAAGATAAAAATTATAATATTATTAGTCCTAACAAAAGAGATTGTAATCTTCATTGAACTATTACTAATCTCTATGAATCAAATACTGCAATTGATGTAACAATTACTGTGAAAAGCCTTCTTCCTGCAGAGAAAATGACTTTTAAAATATTGGATGATACTACGGTTACTCATACTACTCCTAGTTGTAATATAGAAAGTTGAGTATATACCTGTCGTTTTCAAATTATTTCTACTGATCTTCAAAAGAAAAGGTTACATTTTGAAATTAGTGATGAAGTAAAGACAAAAGAGCGTTCTTTTGACTATTTAATTGATAATCAAGGACCTGCAGCTCCTGATGTGAAAATTGATGCTTCAGACCTAGCTAAACCAAAAATAAAAATTCCTAACTATCCACATGATGCAGGAACAGGAACTAACAGTTGTAGTGCTACCTATACAGATAATACAAATAATGAAAAGACTATTAAAATCCAAGAAAATGAAGAAGTAGAACTTTCTGATATTAAAGAACTACCTGAAAATACTGATCAGGTTCATACAGTAAAAATTCAGTGTAAAGATAAATTAGGTAATCCAGGACAAGAGAAAATTGTAAAATTCCCTCCAATCATTGAGTTTGACCAATCTAATACAACCATTGTTCAGATAGGAGATATGATAGAAGGTAAATTTAGTATCTATCCTCGTCAGTTATGAAAAATTAGTAAAAAGCTGACTTTTGAAGGAATTTCTGACTTCTTAGATAACCGAAAGATCACCTGTGAAAAAGAGACAGATCAACAAGAATACCCTTCAACTTCAATCTCTAGTGATGCTTATTTTGAAGCGGTAGAAAAGGAACATCCAGTACTATGTACCTATACTTGAAAGGTAAAAGATTCTACTCCAAATAAACCAATCTCTAAAGTATATGCTACTGATATGTATAATGCACAAGGAAACAATAGTCAGGCTTTTATTTTGGATCATGAAATACCAACGATCAACATTTCTCCAGATGAAATAGCAACTTGAAGTGATACAAAAGTGACCATTACGGTAAGAGATGATGTTAAAATTGATAACGGAAAAGTGGAGATTACTCCTC
>JAUMWX010000003.1 GCA_030529425.1 Tissierellia bacterium | reverse complement strand
GGGAAGGAAATATTGTATTTGAGTCGGGAATGGTTTATTCGGCGACTCCGTTACAGCTTTTGACTAAAGAAAAGGACATAGCATACTTTGTGACCAAGGATATCGACCCGGAATTAAGAGTTTTAGGAAGGAAGATTATAAAGCAGTTCAAAATGGCGGAAAGGTTTTTCCATTTAGAGTTTTTCAAAAGAGCAGATGGATCATATATCACGATTGAGTATAATAACAGACCGCCGGGATCTTATGCGGTTGATATGTATAATTACGGATATTCAAGAAGCTTGTTTGATGATTATGCTGATATTGTAAATGGAGATGACTTTATACAAAAAGAGGACAATGGCAAGGAATGTCTCATGATTACAAGAAGATTCGACATTGATTACAAAGTTCCCGAAGAAGAGATCTATAGCAGATATCATTCGAATATAGTGGCTCGTTTGGAAAATCCGTTTGCTTTCAGAGATTTGCAAGGTGATGTAACTTATATCGTGTTGGCGGACTCCAAGGAACACAGAGCTGAAATTGCCAATTCATTTGCGGATAGAAAATAGAGAGAATGAATTTACCCTCATCCTGATAGGCTGAGGGTTTTTTATGTAAAAAAAGAATTTGAAAATAATTATTTAGTTTTTGAAAATAATTACAGTGTTTTGTTGTAAAGTATTTTTAGATATAATATAGTTGTTATCAATATTTAATAAGGAGAATTACTATGGACATTATTTTAGCCAGTAAATCACCTCGTCGAAGAGAACTTTTAAGCTTATTGCAAATTGATTTCAGATTGATGAGTAAAGAGGTTGAAGAATATATTGATGAATCGGAAGATTTGGAGGCGGAGATTAAAGCTCTTGCTCTAAAGAAGGCTGAAGCTGTGGCGATTGATAATCCCAGCAGTTTAGTGATTGGAGCCGATACAATTGTCGTCTTAGGACAAAAAGTATTTGGAAAACCAAAGAATGAAGAAGAAGCTTTTTCCATGTTGAAAGCTCTAAGTGGCAAATCACATCAGGTTTTTACAGCTGTGGCGATTATTTTTGATGGAAAGACTGAAACATTTTGTAGCAAGACAGAAGTAACATTCCAAGAGTTAAGTTTTGAGGAAATAGAAGGATATATTCAAACTAAGGAGCCGATGGATAAAGCCGGTGCTTATGGAATACAGGGATACGGGGCTAAGTTTATTTCCAATATCAATGGAGATTATTATTCGGTTATGGGCTTACCGATAAGTTCTGTATATCAAAGAATTAAGAAATATTTTTAAGGATGTTATAATTATAATAGATATATAATCTGAGAAGTGGAATATAAATACAATTTTGATTTTGTCAATGAATTTTAACTTATTTCAATATATGGTGATTATAAAATCATTTTGTTTTAAGAAACGAAGAGAAAGGAGGAATTATGATGAAATATTCATTTATTGAAAATCGGATAAGGAGCATGATTAAGATTTTTTTTATTTTTATAATCTGTCTAAGTATTGTGTCTTGTATACCAAAATCAGATAAACCTTCGAAAGATTTAAAAGAAGATCTAAAAAATTCAAAAGAGACTTCAAAGAAATCTGAGGTCGTTGAAAGCATGGATTTTAAGTCAATTAATCTGAGTATTCAAGGAATGAGTGCCATTGTTGATATATTTGAGGCTAAAATGGAAGGTGATTTATTAAAATTATCTGCAGCTAAAAAGGATCTACACACTGATGATTCAAATGTATATCGTGAAGTAATAGCGGATAGTGAAAAAACCGAAAAATTAAAACAACTGTTGAAAAGATGTAATGTTGAGGCATGGGATGGATTTTCGGAAACTGATTCAAGTGTTATGGACGGCAAAAGTTTTGATTTAAGGATAGAGACCGAACAGAAAAAAATATCGGCGAGAGGAACAAATAAATATCCTGAAAATTTTAGTGTATTTATGAAAGAACTTGTCGATGTGATTCTTACAGAATATCTAAATTCCTCGATATTTGAAACGGATTCTTACAAAATTACCATCCCGGAAAGTTGGAAAGGTCATGTCAAAGTTCATTATACGGATAATGGGATTAGGTTTAATCTGGTTACAAAAACTCGAAATTATCACCTTCTTTTCATTGAATTGAATGGTAAAAAAGAAGAAGCTTTTGACGGTTTACTTTCAAACGGAAGCGATACAAGATATATTATTTTCCATACTCCGATTGATAAATATACCGATTTTTCAGAAGTAAATGTGGAAGAAAAAGATATTTTAAAAAATTATCATGAAGAATGTGCAAATTTAATCGAATCATTTGTCGGAGTTAAAGGTTATACTTTTGAAAAAGCTCGATGAATCTCGGGGAAGATTAATGTATAATTTAGGAATATATGAATATCGGGAGGTGAAAATGCAACAGAAATTTAAAGGAAAATATGTATCAATACTAGGTGACTCCATATCAACTTTGGATGGATATAATCCTGCGGGATACGGGATTTATTATGGATGTAAATCAAAAATTAATAATGATGTACAAGATTTCAAAGATACATATTGGGGTAAATTGCTAGATTATCTTAATGCAAATTTGTTAGTTAATAATTCGTATTCCGGTTCTACCGTGGTGCAGGAATTTAAGGAAATGGATTTTCCCACTTCTGTGAGTCCTGTACGGATAAATCATTTAAATTCAGATACGCAGGAACCGGATTTAATTATATTTTATATGGGAGCTAATGACTATTATAGAAATAAACCTTGTGAATATAATTTTGAAAGCAAATTTGATTTTGTCGGAGCATACTACTATACACTAAATGAGTTATTATCAAGATATCCAAAAGCTGAAATTTGGTGCATAACTTTTCCGTGTGGATATGAAATAAACAGTAATGAGGTATATGGTAGGAAAAATTCTTATGGAACACCAAAAGAAAAATATATTGATGCCATTATTGATGTAGTGAGTGAAGTTGATAGTGAAAGAGTTCTTTTGTTGGATCTACATGTGTTAAATAGATATTATGAAACAAAAGATGGGGTACACCCGACAAAAAAAGGAATGGACGATTTATTTGAAATGATTAAATTGAGTATAAATAAATCACATACTAAAACTTAAATTGTAAAGATAAAAATTGCTAAATTAACAGATTATCTAATTACCACAGAATATGAAGTAAAAGTTTTATTAACACAATAAGTTTTAGAGTTTGTTTTTCATATCAGTGTTATAGGAGGTTTTTCCATGTTAAGTGATGAAAGTTTAAAGTTAATTATTCCCACTTTAGAATATGAGGAAGAAATAAGAAAATTTAGACAGGAATTTATAATAAATGGCGGAAGTATGGACGGTTGTTTATCATTAAAAAGAATGGAAAACATTTCTGAATGGATTGATCAAGTTGAGATGTTTTCATCAGAATTGACCTGTCCTAAAGAATATGTACCGCAAACTCAATTTATTTGTCTGAGAGAAAGTGACAATAAAATAGTAGGAGTGATACAGGTGAGGCATTATTTTAATGATTTTTTGGAAAAGTATGGCGGAAATATTGGATATTCAGTATGTCATTCTGAAAGAAAAAAAGGATATGCAACTCATATGTTGAAAGCTGTTTTACCGATATGCAAAAGTCTTGGGCTGAAAAAAATCCTCGTAACCTGTCTTAAAGAAAATGAGGGGAGCAGGAAGGTCATTAAGAATAACGGCGGAGTTTATGAATCTACCGTTCATGAACCCGGTGAAAATGTTAATCTTGAAAGGTATTGGATTGAATTGGAAAATTAATAAGCACTAATTAAAACACGGGAGGAAAATTATGTGTACAGCGGTAAGTTTTAAGACAAAGGATCATTATTTTGGAAGAAATTTGGATTTGGAATTTTCGTTTGGAGAGGGAGTTACTGTTTGTCCTAGGAATTTTCCTTTTGTCTATAGGAATAAACCTACGGATGAATCTCATTATACGATGATTGGGATGGCAACAATTGCAAACGAATATCCGCTTTTTTATGATGCGACCAACGAAAAGGGATTAAGTATGGCGGGTCTTAATTTTCCTAAAAATGCGTTTTATTCGAAAAAGACCGAAGGAAAAGATAATATAGCAACCTTTGAATTCATTCCGTGGATTTTGTCGCAATGTAAAAATGTTGAGGAAGCCGAAAAACTTTGTGAGAGAATTAATTTAACTGATGAACTTTTCAATAATGAATTTCCTGAAAGTACTTTGCACTGGATAATTGCCGACAGAGAAAAGTCAATAACAGTTGAGGCAATGAGAGACGGATTACACATATATGAAAACCCCGTTGGAGTATTGACCAATAATCCTCCCTTTCCGATTCAGCTTTTTCAGCTTAATAATTTCAGACACTTGTCCACAACGACTCGACAAAATAGCTTTTCAGAAAAATTAAATCTTGACGATTATAGCAGAGGAATGGGCGGAATTGGCCTTCCGGGAGATTTGTCATCATCATCTCGTTTTGTAAGAGCCTGTTTTACCAAGTTGAACTCTATATGCGATGAAAGCGAATCGGCAAGTATATCTCAATTTTTCCATATTCTAGCAGCGGTGGCTCAACAAAAAGGATTATGTTTTGTGGAGCATAGCGGAATGTATGAATTTACCATTTACTCATCATGTGTAAATACGGACAAGGGTATTTATTATTACAGGACATATGAAAACTCTACAATCTCTGCAGTAGATATGCATAGAGAAAATTTAGATGGAAAGGAACTTATTCAATATGCTGTTTTGACGGAACAGAATATTGATTGGAAGAATTAGAAAAACAGTTTTAAATTTATCATAAGGTGATTTAATTTTTCCAGTTGTTAAACAGTGTTTAAATATTATAAAATAATTAAGGAGATAACATGAAAAAGTTATTAGAAAAATTGTTTTCAAATAAAATTGTGAATACCAACGGATACACCAGATCCGATACGGGAAAAGAAGTTCATTCATATCTTAGAACTCATCCTAAAAACAAGGGAAAGACAAAGAGTTTTACAAGATTTTTTATCAATGCGATAAAGAAAAAAGACTGACACAATTCAGAATTTAAAGTAATGGAGATCTTATAATGGGATACTCCATTATTTTATTGTTTTAGGATTAAGTTTATTGTAATTGACAAATGACACAGTGTCACTTATAATAATTATATAATGACACAGTGTCATAAGGAGGAAAAATGCCAAAAGAAGTTTTTTATAATCTTCCCGATGAAAAGAGAGAGAAAATATTGGTTGTGCTTAAAAAGGAATTCAAATCCAAGCCTTTTCAAAAGGTAAATGTCAAGGCGATAGTAGAGGAGTTGGGAATTGCAAGGGGGAGTTTTTATCAATATTTTGAAAATTTGGAAGATGCGTATTTTACCATTCTTGAGAAAGAGACAGTTGATATTCACGGATTATTTATGAAAATATTTGTGCTGAAAGATAGAAATTTAAGAGAAAGCTTGGTTGAGTACGGGAAGGAAATTTCAGAAATCATATTTGATCAAAACAGCTATATGATTTACAAAAACAGGTATTTGTATTGGAATGAAGATTTGAATAAAAGTTGGGAGTCATCTCATAGAAATCAGGAAAAATTATTTAGGGACATGAGTGAAAACGGATTGATGGATTTAGAAAAAATACATTTTATCAAGTCTATCATACATAGTCTTATAGAGAGGATTTTTAGAGAAAATTGGAGTAAGGAAGAATTTTTAGAAAAATATATTAAGCATTTGATTTGGATCGAGAAAGGAGTAATTGATGGCAATCTTTGAAAGTGTATTTGATATTGCATATTTAAGCATAGTTTTATCATTGGGGATAAGGCTTTTATTGGAAAATTCTAAGGAAGCAAAACTTTTTGGAATAATGGCTATTGTTTTGGGGCTTGGAGATTCGTTTCATTTGATTCCGAGAGTCATTTCACATCTTAGTTATGGAGGATTTGAAGCAAACGGGTTTGCCCTTTCATGGGGAAAATTTGTAACAAGCATAACAATGACTATATTTTATGTTATGTTCTATTACTATTATAGAAGTCAAAGTAAAGATTATAGCGCGAGTAAAAGGAGTATTGTATATTTCTTGGCTTTGATAAGAGTCGTTCTGACGGTTCTTCCTCAAAATAACTGGGGCAATATTCCGGAAAATTATATGTTCGGAATCTACAGAAATATTCCGTTCGCAATACTTGGAGCATTGTTGATTTATTGGTCTTTCAAGGAAAAAGATAAGCCGGGTCTAAAGAATATGAGTTTATTTATTTTGTTGAGCTTTGCTTTTTATATTCCTGTTGTTATTTGGGCGGATAATTATCCTGTTGTTGGCGCACTTATGATGCCGAAAACCATGGCGTATTTAATGATAGTGGTTTTGGGATATAGATACTTTGTCAACAAATTTGAAAAGAAAAACATATTGGGTTTATCATATACATCATTAATTATGGGATTGATAGGAGGAGTTTTCTACAGAGAGTTCACAAAGTTCTATGGGTATCATGCGGAAAATCACCTTTCAAAACTTCATGTTCATATTTTGGTACTTGGATTTTTGTCAATGTTTATCATTTATATAATATCTAAAGAATATAATCTTGAAAGCATATTATCTCTTCGAAAACCAATATATGTTTTTATGTCGGGACTGACATTTACCGTGGTGAATATGACTTTGTTCGGAATTTACGAGGTGGTAAGTGAGGGCAAAAATATAGTTAACAAGGCTGCTATTGAAGGTCTTTCGGGAATCGGACACATCACTTTGTCGGTAGGAATAGTTTGGACTATTGTAAGAATTTTTAAAATTGAATCTGTCAAAAACTTAAAAAAGATCGAAGATTAATATACTTAATGTAAACTTCCCTAATACTCAATTGAGAAATGGGGGAGTTTTTTTGTGGAAAAATATCGGAAAAGGTAGAAAAAAAATAATTCTTTGTTATAATTTATTTAGATTTATAGAATATTAGGAGGATCGGATGAAGTATTTCAAGGATAAAAATTTATTTTTGGCAATTGTGTATTCGTTATTATTCTTTTTTTCCGTTTATATGGACGGTTTTTTGTTTAGACTTGTCACTGTTTTGGCATTCTTGTTTCTGACTATATTTAGAAAAAGTTCAGGAGCATCAAAAGACAATAAAATTACGAAAAATGATTTAATATTCATATTGGCTTTTGGTTTGGCGATAGTGATATTATATATGCTGAAGACATGGATTGAAAAGAGTGCAATATTAAGTGTAGATACGCTTGAATTGATTTTTTCAATTTTGGCATCTATATTATTGGGAGGACTGTCATATAAATTGGAAATATTTAATGATTAAATCTTGGAATACAGTTTTTAAAAGGGGCATCAGCCCCTTTTAATCATTTAAATTTTTATTCAAATTGCACAAACAGTTACAATCATTATAATTTGAAGAGAACTTCTTGACATCTTTGGGATGAATTCCCTTATATCTTCTAAATAATGTGCTGAATCTGCTGGCTGAGTTATATCCGACAGATTTTGCGATATCTTTTACATCCAGATCTGTTGTAAGCAGGAGATTTTCTGCTATATTCATTCTTTTTCTTTGAGTGAATTCTGTTATACTCATCTTATATTGTTGTTTAAATGTTTCCTTTAATTTTGTGCCGCTCATGGAAGCGATTTTTTCGAGGAATTCTTGAGAAATATCAAATGCAAAATGGTCTTCTATATATTTTGCTACGCTTTCTATATATATTTTATCTTTTTCATTAAGGTTGTTTTGATTTTGGTAGTTTTCATATGCATCAATAGTTATACTCAACCATTCCTTGGCCTTGGCCTCAAAGAAAAGTTCTGCGGAAATGCCGTCCATCTTACATTCTAATATTTCCTGTGCAATTTTACCTATCGGATTTGTTATATTATTTTGGGTTTCTATAAATATTTTTGAAATTTTTACCTTGTCAAATTTGGATTTGTCCGGCAAATGCTTTTCTATCATATTCAGCTTAAATTTCATACCTACCACAAGAAATCTGCAGTTTCCATGAAGTATATATTTTTTTTGCGGTGCGAAAGGATCAATTACAAAAATTGAGCCGGGTCCCACGAATTGATAAGGGTTAATCCATTCACCACTGCCCGAAACTACATAACTTGAAACGAGGAATGGATATTCATCATTTCTACTGAACTTGTCCTCCACATAGTCCTTTTTTATGTAAAAATCATGAATATCGACAATAAAGTCCTCAGTTTCATAAAACCAATAATTTCCCTTATAGAAGTCCATATCTGCAAAGTATACCTTTCCTATAGGACTGTATTTATTACATAATGGACATTCATTTGACATAAACATTTCTACCATATCAGAAAATTTGCTCATATTCACCTCTATCAGACTATGTTACGATTAGACATATATTTTTAATTTCATTGTATCATTAATGCGCTAAGTGTACAATAATCATAAGACATAGTTAACTATAACTTACTATTTTACTAATTTATCGTTATAAACTATATGTCCAAAACTGTTATAGGAGGAGAGGATGAAAGTATATAAAAAATTGTTTACCTATGTGGGGATAGAAAAGTTCTATGGAATAATAGCAATTATTTTTTCTACAATATCATTTTTACTGACAATCTATGGTTACTATTCAATGTTCAAATTCTTGAATGCAATAATCGTACATAAAGATTTGGACTTGGGAAAAAGTTTTGCTGTAAATATGTCCATTGCATTGACTGCCGGAGGAATAACATATCTTTTATCGGGGCTTTTTTCACATGTTCTGGGATTCAGGTTGGAAACAAATTTGAGGAAAAGAGGTATTGACGGTTTGACGGATTCGAGTTTCAGGTTTTTTGATTTGAATTCTACGGGATTTGTGAGAAAAACAATAGATGATAATGCGGCTCAAACACATCAGATTGTTGCGCATATGATACCTGATAATGCACAAGCTTTTCTAGGGCCAATTTTTACGGTTGCTCTGGCATTTTTTGTAAGTACGAGAGTTGGGATAGTGATTATATTATTGGCAATATTTGCCGGTGTTACCTTACAGAGAATGATGGGGGATCAGGAATTTTTAAAAAAATATCAAAAATCACTTGAAGTACTTAGTTCTGAAACAGTTGAGTATGTAAGGGGAATGCAGGTAGTTAAGATTTTCGGGGCGAAAGTGGATACATTTAAGGCGCTTTATAGGGCCATTAAGGAATATTCCAAGTATGCGTACGACTACACTAAAAGTTGTAAAAGTGCATATGTTTGGTATCAATGGCTGTTTTTCGGATTGGTATCCTTATTGATAATACCGATTTCACTATATATTTCAGACTTGGGAAATCCGGAAATATTGGCTGTTGATCTTATAATGACATTGTTTTTGAGCGGACTGTTACTTGTTGCATTTTTGAGGGTAATGTGGATATCGATGTATATCTATAAAGCAAATTATGCCGTTGACACACTTGAAGCATTATACAAGTCAATGAATGAAGATAAATTGTCATTCGGTGAAGATACGAAAATTGACAATTATGACATAGAATTCAAAAATGTAAGCTTCGGTTATAATGAAAATTCGGTAATTGAAAATTTGAGTTTTAAATTGGAGGAAGGAAAATCATATGCCTTAGTGGGAAGTTCAGGAAGCGGAAAGACCACTATTGCAAAGCTAATATCAGGGTTTTATAAAGTTGATGAAGGAAAAATACTGATAGGAAATAAACCTATAGAAAATTATACTCATGAAACGATAATAAAGGCTATATCATTTGTATTTCAAGATCCGAAATTATTCAAAAAGAGTATTTACGATAATGTCGCAATCGCAAATAAAAATGCGACGAGAGATGAAGTTTTGAAAGCAATGACATTAGCCGGCTGTGATCAGATACTTGACAAGTTTCCGGAAAGAGAAAACACCATTATAGGAAGTAAGGGAGTTTATCTATCAGGAGGAGAAAAACAAAGGGTGGCAATTGCCAGAGCGATACTTAAAGATTCAAGAATAATTATCATGGATGAAGCGAGCGCTTCAATAGACCCTGATAATGAACATGAGCTTCAAAAGGCATTTAGTGCACTTATAAAAGACAAAACAGTGGTCATGATTGCTCACAGGCTTTCAAGCATTAGAGCGGTTGATGAGATAATAGTTCTTGAAGACGGAAAAATAATTGAGAGAGGATCAAATTTAGAACTTCTAAATTCCGACAGCAAATATAAAAAACTTTTGGATTTATATAACAGTGCAAATGAATGGAGGGTTGGATATGAAGAAACTTTATAAAAAATTATTTGCATTAACGGATGATGGTGCGAAAGATTTGACCGTATCTACTTTTGCCAGTTTCATGACATATTGTGTAAATATGTTACCGGCAATTCTTACAATGATACTTATGGATGAGTTGGTAATGAAAAATGCAAAAAGTCAGTGGTTATATATTGCAATTGCAATCTTTACTCTTGTAATTATGCGTATTATATTGGATATTGAATATGATAAGCTTTATAGTGTGACATATAAAGAAAGTGAGAATTTAAGAATCGGAATTGCGGACTATTTGGCAAATCTGCCTTTGTCATATTTTTCAAAACATGATTTATCGGATATATCTCAGACTATAATGGTTGATGTGGACGGTATTGAACATGCAATGAGCCACTCAATACCTAAGGTTGGAGCAATGTTGTTCTTTTTTCCTTTGATATCAGTTATCTTGTTGATTGGAAATGTTAAAATGGGATTGGCGATAATTTTACCAACAATATTGAGCTTTCTGATGATACCGATATCAAAAAATTTACAGATAAAAGGACATACAAAGTATTATAAAATACTTCGTGAAAACTCGGAAAGTTTTCAAGAAACCATTGAACTTCAACAAGAGATAAAAAGTTTTAATATGTCCAAGGATATTAAAAAAGATTTGTATAAAAAAATGGATGAAAGCGAAAAAATTCACCTTAAGTCCGAATTTTTATCATTTATAAGTATAAGTCTTTCTTCCTTATTGTCATTTGTGAGTTTGGCGGTGGTGATTCTTGTAGGCATAAATTTTGTGATCAAAGGTGAAATAACCGTAGTTTATTTAATCGGCTATACACTTGCGACAATCAAAATAAAAGAAACTTTGGATGCGTCAAAGGAAGGGGTAATGGAAATATTTTACCTTACACCCAAAATCAAGCGTATCAAAGAAATAAGGGAAACACATATTCAGGAAGGAAAAGATACCGAATTTAATTCATTTAATATAGAACTTAAGAATGTTGCATTCTCATATGAAAAAGACATTCCGGTAATCAAAGATGTAAGTTTTAAGGCAAATCAGGGGGAAGTTACAGCCCTTGTCGGTGCGAGCGGATGTGGGAAAACCAGTATATTGAGACTTGTATCGAGACTTTATGACTATGATGACGGGCAGATATTAATTGACGGAAAAGATATTAAAAACATATCTACAAATTCATTATTTAAAAATGTTTCAATTGTTTTTCAGGATGTCACACTATTTAACACCTCTGTATTGGAAAATATAAGAATAGGTAGAAAGGATGCAAGTGATGACGAAGTTAAAGAAGCTGCAAAACTTGCAAACTGTACTGATTTTATCGACAAGCTTGAAAATGGTTTTGATACTAAAATAGGTGAAAATGGAGCTGAATTATCAGGCGGAGAAAGACAAAGACTTTCCATAGCCAGAGCCTTTTTGAAGAATGCACCTATATTGATATTGGATGAAATCGCAGCAAGTCTTGATGTCGATAATGAGAAGAAAATTCAGGAGAGTTTGAACAGATTGATCAAGGATAAGACGGTCATAATTATTTCTCATAGATTGAAATCTGTAGAAAATGCCGACAAAATTGTCGTTTTGGAAGACGGACAGGTAGAAAGCATAGGAACTCACAATGAACTTTTCAATACTTCAAAAGTGTATAGAAATTTAATAAATAAGACAAAGATGGCTGAAGAATTTATTTATTGATAAAACTTAACCCCTAACCCGCGTATCGGGTCGAGGGGTTTTTGTGTTACAAATGCATATTTTCGGAAGTATCAATATTAACATAAGTTCTAAGAAAAAGACATAAATGTGACTAAAAATATCAATATATCTGGAAATTCGTTATTTTTTTTAAAAATATTTAATAAAGTTAAACACAAAACACAAAAACTTTTAAAACGGTAAATATTCTTCCGATTGAATAAAAATGTATTTCAAAATAAGAAATAATTAACAATATCTTTAGTTTCTATTCACATAATTAACAATAAAGGAAAACCGTATAATATATTAAACTATATTCACAAGTATAATTATGCCGTGAAAATGTTTTCTTTAAATGTTTTACTTTCTAACAACTTAAAAATATCATTGTAATTCTTATTGGAATTGTTGTCTATGTATTTTTCATGTGTTACGATCTAAATAAACTATATAGTAGATAAGTGGCTTGTAAGATATAAAAAATATATCTTCTAAATAATATCAATAGAATAATTCGAATTAAAAGTATACTAAAAATATTGCTATAAATGGTTAAAGGAAATCGTTACCAAAATTAGAATCTTATAATTATTAAAATTTATTATATATTTTAATGAATTTTAAGTAGACTATTTCAGTGTGATTATATTGAAAACTGAAAACAAGTAGCTAAATACTATTAGGAGATAAACATGAATAAAATAATTAAACTTGAAGATGCAATAGCAAAAATTCAATCAGGTTCATCTTTGATGGTTTCGGGATTTTTGGGAGTCGGTACACCCATTAATATGATTAACAAACTGTCTGAAACGGATATTAAAGATTTGACGCTGATTATGCCTGTTTCTTCATATCCGGGAGTTAAGCATGATATTGGAAATTTAGTTGCAAACAAGCAAGTAAAAAAGTTTATCGGAGCCCATATAGGTACCTCTAAAGAGCTTAGTAAAGCATATTTGAGCGGTGAGGTAGAGGTTGATTTTATTCCGATGGGAACATTTATTGAAGCAATTCATGCAAAAGGAGCCGGTTTAGGAGGAGTATTAACTCCTGTCGGGGTTGGAACATTACAGGAAGAAAAACATCAAAAATTTGAAATTAACAGCAAGGAATATCTTTATTATGAGCCTCTTGGTGCAGATATAGCTTTGATTAAGGGAGCGATAGCCGACAAATCCGGAAATATAACGGCTAGAGGCACATCTAAATCAACCATACTTCCTATGGCTTTGGCTTCTAAAATGGTTATTGCGGAGGTAAATGAAATCGTTGAAGTCGGAGAGATTGCTCCTGATGATGTTATAGTTCCGGGAATTCTTGTGGATTATGTCGTTCAAGGATTTACCCTTGAAGAAAGTCACGATTATTATAATCAACTTTGGAGCAGTACTAATGTACTGAGAAAGGAGAAATAGTATGGATCCTAAAGAAATACTTGCTCGTAGAATTGCAAAAGAGTTTAAAGACGGAATGGTTATAAATTTGGGATTTGGAATTCCGAACTATTCTGCAAATTATATACCTGAAGGAGTTAATGTTATACTTCAAGCTGAAAACGGAGCACTAAAATTTGGAGAAGCTCCAACTGCAAAGAATTCGGATCCTGATTTGGCAAATTCTGCCGGTATGCCGATAACTCTATTATCCGGGGCGTCCACTTTTGATATGCAAACATCTTTTGCAATTATCAGAGGAGGTCATGTCGATATTACTGTACTTGGTGCATTGGAAGTGGCTGAAAATGGAGATATTGCCAATTGGATGATACCCGGTGTATTATCTCCCGGAATGGGGGGAGCCATGGATTTGTTGGTGGGTGCTAAAAGAGTAATTGCATCGATACAGCATACTGATAAAAATGGTAATTCCAAGGTGTTAAAGAGGTGTACATTGCCGCTTTCCGCTGCAGGGTTTTTGGACTTAATCATTACAAATCTTGCCGTATTTGAAGTTACAGATGACGGATTACTTCTTACGGAATTGGCACCGGGGGTTACAAAGGAAGAGGTTTTAGAAAAAACTGAAGCAAAGGTTACAGTATCTCCGAATCTGAAAGAAATGGAAATTTAATATTTTGGTTGTTTTGTGAAATGTCTTATATTTTGTAAAGAGAAAGTCAGTTTCTCTTAAAAATTGGACCGCTGAATAGATTTCTGAGAAATCAGTGATTTATTCAAGCGGTCTATTTTTTGGTTTAAGTTATAGATAATTTTCAATGAGATAAAATGAATTTTTTCCAAGTTATATTATTGTTTAAATTTGAAATAAATAATTTTTGAAATTTGAAGCATTAAATCAAATGCGTAAAATTCTACTCATTAGATAGGATATAATTTAGACATAAGAATATTGGAGATATTGAAAAAATTTAGAAAGGGGAAAATATGAAAAATATGAATGAAATTGAAAGAAGTACGGTTAGAAAATTTGAGGAAAGTAGATATTTCATAGATTTTTATGTGAGAGGTTTCAGGTATTATGACGGGTTGGAAGTCATAAACCAAATGAAAATAGGAGATAGTTTGGAACTTGTTCATGAGAATGACAATCCATATGATTCACACGCGGTAGCAATTTACTACGATAATCATAAGATAGGATATATTCCCCGTGAAGAGAATGAAATTATAAGCAGATTTATTGCTTTCGGTCACAATGATTTATTTGAAGTAAAAATTCAATATAAAAATCTGGAAAATCCTATAGATAAACAAGTTCGAGCAGTTATAAAAATTAAGGATAAAAGATAATTTACAATTCGAGAGTCCAGATTAATTATCTCACTTATACGATATGAATTTATAAACATCGATATGCTATAATAGTTGTGTATATGCTAATTCAACATTTTTACAAATGAGGGGAAATTCGATGATTATAACAAATATTTTGGAAAGGGAAAATGATATAGAGGTAAGTTATAATGCGACTTGGAGGTTGAATTATAACATTATTTTAGGATTTGTTCAGGCGTTAATAGATTTGGATTTTGGAGAAAATATATACAAATTTTATGGGGATTTTAATCTCGGTCCCGAAACAATGGATGTTTTGGAAGAATTAAAGTATGTTAATTACGATGTAAGGAAATCTTCTACTGCCATAATTGAAGGGGAACAATTGGGAATTGCAGGTATGAGTAAAGCGATGGGAATCCCTTTGGAGATTGTTTTTTACAACAATAGAAGAACCGTGAAAGTTATCTATCCGAAAAACTGTGATTTGATTTATCACGGACCGAATGCTCTGGATAATTTTATGAACAGCATAGAAATTACGGCACATGTTTATGATGCCAAACGAAAATAGAAAATTCACAATTTTAAAGAAACAACATTATGCTCACACTATAGAATAGTATGTATCAAATCGGATACATACTATTCTATAACTTCTATTTGACACATTTTCATCGCATCAAGTGCATTTTTATGACTTGATTTTGTTACTCCTGCACAACAATTTGAGTCTATAATTACCGGAACTTCAGGCAAAGCCGTTTTAACCAGCATCGCATTGGTAATAACGCATATGTCGGTACACAAACCGATCAGTTCGATAGAATCAATTTTTTCAGTGTCATTCAGTTTTTTTATTTTATCAACCAATTCCAATGAGCCAAAGGTATTTTTTTCAATTATTTCAGACTTTCCGTCATAAATTTCATCGTGAATTTTCCATCCCTCGGTTCCTTTTATGCAATGTATTACAGGCAATTTCTTACCTTCTTGGGTTTCAAGGTAGTCTTCAAAATGAGTATCTTGAGTGTAAAAAACTTTTCCGTCAAATGTTTCAATTTTTTTCTTAACACTTTTTAATATATCAACAGCTTCTTTTGTTCCCAAACTTCCGTCGATAAAATCATTTTGCATATCAATAACAAGTAAAATCTTCATAATGTCCTCCAGAACTGTTTATAATGATATAATAACTCATAAAGAGAATATTTCAAGCTTGAAATTGTTTAGAATTTTTAATAAAAATGAAATTGAATATAATTTGAAGCTCGCTTATAATTTAGTGAGTAGATGGAGGGTGTATGAATTATATTACTGCTAAAAGAGTTTCGATGATATATAATATTCCAATTGATGTCATAAATTTATTATGCGAAACAAATGAAGAACTAAATGCAAAGTATGAAAATAATGAATGGATGATTCCATATTTAGAAGATGTTTCAATGAACAAGTTATTAAAAATTAATCCTAAGCCATTTTTAAAATGGGCTGGTGGCAAGAGTCAATTAATAGAAACTATAACTTTTAAATTGCCTATAAATTTTAAGGAAATTATCACAAAATACTGTGAGCCTTTTATTGGTGGAGGAGCTGTATTCTTTAATTTTGTGTCTAATTATGATTTCGAGAAGGTTTATATTAGTGATGTAAATTACGAACTGATAAACACTTATATAGTTATTAGGGACAATGTTTTGGAATTACTTGAGAAATTAGAATCATATCAGAGGGAGTATATTTCCTTAAGTATTAGTGATAGAAAAGATTATTATTACAGAAAGAGAGGTATATTCAACATAGAAAAGAAGAATAAATCAGATAAAATTGAACTGGCGGCATTGTTCATATTTTTGAATAAAACATGCTTTAATGGACTATATAGAGTCAATAAAGATGGAGAATTCAATGTTCCTGCAGGTAATTATAAAAACCCTAAAATATATGATAAATTAAATCTTATTCAGGTTTCTATTTCACTAAAAACGGTAGATATAGTAAATGCTACATATTATGAGTGTATTGATTTTACAGACGAAAAAACCTTGGTTTATATAGATCCACCTTATAGACCATTAACTAAGACATCAAGTTTTACATCTTATTCAAATATAACTTTTGGAGACGAAAACCAAAAAGAATTGGCACTATTCATTGATAACTTAACTGATATGGGGGTAAAGGTAATAGCAAGCAATTCAGATCCAAAAAATATTGATAAAAATGATAATTTTTTTGACGAGATATATGAAAAACATAACATATATAGAGTAGAAGCTAAAAGAATGATAAACTCAAAAAGTGATAAAAGAGGAATTATTACGGAGTTATTAATTACTAATTATTAAGGGGTATTATGAGAAACTTTACAGATTGGATACATAAATTTAAAGATAGAATATCTTCATATAGCTATTATATAGATTTTAAAAAAGTTTATAATAATGTAGATGAACTTAAAATAGAACTAAATATAATGAATTCTCTTATAGGTTCTAAAAGAATAGAGGAAGATTTTGAACAGCTAATAATCAAGTATCCAGAGGTACTTAAATGCATTCCTTTGTTGTTAGCTGTAAGGAGTAAAGAAATATATGCTCAAGATGAGGATGGAGCTTTTTTATATAGATTTGATATTCAAAATTATCCTACCACTCAATATAAAGTTTTTATGAAAAAAACCGGATTATTTGATCTTATTTCTAATCGAATAGTAAATAATTTGGTAGATTATGCCTTAGGGGTAGAAACTGGTTTAGACTCAAATGGACGTAAAAACAGAGGTGGACATCTTATGGAAAATTTAGTGGAAAATTATATATTGGAAGCCGGATATAGCAAAAATACGACATATTTTAAAGAAATGAAAATTTCCGACATAGAGAGGATGTTCAATCTAGATTTGTCTTCTATTTCCAATAAAGGTAAAACTGAAAAAAGATTTGATTTTGTAATAAAAACAACAAATACAGTTTATGCGATTGAATGTAACTTTTATGCAAGTGGAGGTTCAAAATTGAATGAAACAGCTAGGAGCTATAAACAAATAGCTCAAGAAGCGAATAATATTAAAGGTTTCAAGTTTATTTGGTTTACTGATGGGAAAGGATGGTTGAGTGCCAGAAATAATTTAGAGGAAACCTTTGAAATATTGGATGATCTATATAACATTAATGATCTGGAAAATGGAATTATTAAAAATTTGAAATAATTAGAAAAATTGGAGGATTACTTGGTAAAGAAAATAAAAAAATGGCAACCTGAAAATTTTGAATTAGAATTAAATACAGTATGGAGTTTCCCTGAAAGAGGAGATTGGGCTACACATGATGCAAAATGGAGAGGAAATTGGTCTCCTTTTATACCCAGAAACTTAATTTTAAGATACTCCAATGAAGAAGACTTAATTTTGGATCAATTTATTGGTGGAGGAACAACTTTAGTAGAAGCAAAATTACTAAACAGAAATATAATAGGTGTAGATGTGAATGATACTGCTCTCGAAAGATGTAGAGATAAAATTAATTTTGAATGGACTTCAGATTCTAAGGTTAAAATTTTAAAAGGAGATGCTAGAAATTTAGATTTTATTGATGATGAAAGTATAGATTTTATTTGTACCCATCCTCCGTATGCAAATATAATACAATATAGTAATGATTTAGAGAATGATTTGTCTCACTGTAAAATTCCAGAGTTTCTCGAAGAAATGAAAAAAGTTTCGAATGAAAGTTATAGGGTTCTTAAAAAAGGCAAATTTTGTGCAATTTTAATAGGAGATACTAGATCAAAAGGACATGTTCAGACATTAGGTTTTTCAGTAATGAATATTTTTATCAACAGTGGATTTAAGCTCAAAGAAATAATTATTAAAGAACAACATAATTGTAAGGCGACCGGATATTGGAAAACAAACAGTATAAAATACAATTTCTTGCTTTTGGCTCATGAATATCTTTTTATATTTAAAAAATAAATTCAGTTCATATAAGAATAAAACTAATAAAAAAAAGTGTGAAAAATTCAAGAATTGCTTTTTGTCACAAAAATCATAATGCGTAGGTTATATGTATGAAACATAAAGATCGGGAGGAAGCGATTATGAAAAAATTGATGCTGCTCGTGGCTCTTATATTTGCTTTAACATCTTGTAAGGGCGTGGATAAAAATGAAAAGCCGAAAGATGTAAATAACGGAAAACAAACCGTAAAAGACGATACAGGTAAAGAAAAGTATATTATAAAGGGATTGGTGGCTCAGAAAAAAACAAATGGAATTTTGGTATGCGGCACGGTAGGAAATAATGAACTTTATATTATAGAAAACAGTGATTACAAGATTTTTATAGATGGAAAAGAAGCTAAATATGAAGATATTAAAAGCGGAATGGAGATAGATATCGAGTATAATGGAGCGATAATGGAAAGTTATCCGGCCAGATTTGCGGGAATTGTGAGATTGGATTTAAAGTCGCTCGATAAAAGCAAGAAAAATGACAAGATAGGAATATATGACAAAATTATCTATGATATTGTTAAAGAATTCAAAGGACATCTGGAAATAGATACCAAATTAAATGTATTGTTTACCAATATGGATGTGGAAGAGTATGTGATAAATGCTATCAATTATATCAATGAATCTTTAGAGCTAAAATTAATTGGAGATGAATTTACTGAAAGACCACCGCAAGATTTATCTTTAAGAAAAGAAGCCTACCTTGAATTTTCAGGAAAAGGGGAAACCTTTGACATTGAACTTTACAAAAATAAGGATGGAAAAAAACATTCATATAAAAAATGCAACGGCTGTAAAATTAATTGGAAAGATGGAGTTTGGACAGATTACAAATGCGATAGCGGCGAAATCCGCTAAGATAAAATCGTAATTTTAAAATTGAAATAATGAGACTTTGGGAATATATTTATGGGTGTACAAAATTCTTGAAAAAACTGAGGGTTGTGTTTTTTAAGTTTTGTGCACTCTGTTTTTTTGGGTATATAAATCATGGATAAATATTTATCTATCTGTTATACTATAAAACGACGATGTCGAAATTTCTAATAAGAGGAGGAAAAATGAAAAAATTTAGAATTTTAGCGTTGTTACTGTCTTTGATAATGGTATTAACGGCATGTGGCGGGGACTCTAAAAACAAGGAGAAAACCGAAGGTAACGGTACATATGAAGGAAGAGCTAAGGGACATAATGCAGACATAGTTTTAGAAGTTGAATTCAAAGAAAAAAAGATAGCAAATATCAAGGTTAAGGAGCACAAGGAAACTGAAAATCTTGGTGATGTGGCTATGAAAAAACTGCTGGAAGAAGCGGTAAAACATAATACGACCAATTTGGATTCGGTTGCCGGAGCAACGGTGTCATCAAAGGCGTTTTTAGAGGCATTAAAAGATGCAATTAAAAATGCCGGACTAAAAGTTGAAGATTTTTCCAAAAAAGTAGAGAAAACAACAGAAAAAAAAGAAAGTAAAGAGATTACAAAAGAAGTAGTAGTAATAGGTGCAGGTGGCGCCGGATTCATCGCGGCAATAAAAGCTAAAGAAAGCGGTGCCGATGTTATCATTATAGAAAAACTTCCGGTTATAGGAGGTAATACATTAATCTCGGGGGCAGAATATGCGGCTCCCGCAAACTGGCTTCAAGAAAAGGAGAAACTGGAAGACAGCAAGGAACTTTTTATTAAAGATGTCGAAAAAGCGGGAGGAGATAAAGCATTAATCAATGTTTTAGCGGAAAATGCACTAAAGGGAGCTGAATGGTTAAGAGATGATGTGAAGGTGGAATGGACTGACGAACTAATGTTTTTCGGGGGACACTCAGTTAAAAGATCACTGATACCTAAAGGTGCATCTGGAAAAGAAATAATAGAGAAATTGAGTGCAAAAGCTAAAGAATTAAATATTGAAGTGCTTACAGAAACGGAAGCATATGAACTGATACAAAAAGATGGTACTGTAGTGGGAGTGAAAGCTAAAACCAAAGAAGGCGAATTGGTTATTAATTCAAAAGCGGTTATTTTAACTACCGGAGGATTTGGAGCGAATCCGGAAATGGCTTTTAGTTATGATAAAGAAATAGATGATAAAATTCACACTACAAATTCTCCGGGAGCCAGAGGTGACGGAATAAAGATGGCACAAGCTGTCGGTGCCGAACTTGTAGGAATGGAGCATATACAATTATATCCTGTATGTGACACTGAAACCGGTAAACTTCTATATACGGGAGATACAAGGCTTACATCGGGAGCATTGCTTGTCAATAAAGAAGGAAAGAGATTTGTAGAAGAATTGGATACCAGAAGGGCGATTTCTTTGGGGATAAAAGCCCAAACCGGTAATAAGGCATATCAAATTTGGGATCAAACTTCCACTGAAAAATCAGGAGTAATGATTGATCATGCAGGAGAAGCTGAAGATCTTATTTCGAGAAAGAAAATGGTGAAGGCGGACACTTTAGAGGAAGCTGCAAAATTCTTCGGAATAGATGAAAAGAATTTGAAGGAAACGCTTGATAAGTTCAACAAGGATTCCGAGGCGGGAAAAGACACCGAATTCAATCTTAGAAGATTGGGCTTTAAGGTTGAAAAAGCACCTTTCTATATAATTGAGGCATCTCCTGCTATCCACCACACAATGGGCGGGGTAAAAATAGATACAGAAGCCAGAGTGCTTAATAAAGATGGCAAGCCTATAAAAGGTTTATATGCCGCGGGAGAAGTAACAGGCGGAATCCACGGAACAAACAGACTTGGATCCGTTGCTATAACTGATATTACAGTATTCGGACTCATCGCGGGCGAAAGTGCGGCTAAAGGTAAATAGTATTTAGAATAAAGAGTGTTTATTAAAATATTTGAGTATTAACCTCCCGAGTGGGTAGAAATTAATGTACCTACCGGGAGGTATTTTATATATGAAAAAATAAAGGCTTTTATAAAACAGCGGTGATTTGGAGGAGATAACATGAAATATTACGGAAAAGTCTACAGACCGCCATCGGAAGCAAATTCACTAATAATCCAATGTACCATAGGATGTGCATTCAATACATGCACATTTTGCAGTATGTACAAGGAGGATAGTTTTACGGTTAGAAAAAAGGATGATATAATTGCGGATTTGGAAGAATGTGTACAATATGTTCCGGAAATTGAAAAAATATTCTTGGCGGATGGTGATGCGATGGTTTTGCCGACGGACACACTGATTGATATCATAACCAAATCTTATAATCTGTATCCGAAACTTAAAAGCGTAAATATTTATGCAACCGTAAAAGACATACTTAAAAAGAGCGAAAAAGACTTATCGGATTTGAAAAATGCGGGGCTTGTAATGGTATATATCGGACTGGAAAGCGGATCCGACAAAATCATAAAAAAGGTCAAAAAGAATCAAACACAAGAAGAATTTGTTTTAGCTGTTAAGAAGTTAAAAAAGATTGGAATAAAAAGCTCTGTAACATTGATCTTTGGACTTGGCGAGTATGAGGACAGCGAGGAACACATATTGGAAAGTGCCAAAGCTGTTTCATTGTCAAAGCCTGATTTTGTTTCTTTTCTCAGCCTATATTTGGAGCCGGGAGCACCGCTGTACGATGCCGAGAGGGAAGGGAAATTTACAATGATTGACGACATGAAAATCTTGGAGGAGATGGAAATGTTTATTAAATCGGTGGATAGTGAAGGTACAATTTTCAGATCCAATCATGCTTCAAATCCTGTTGCTATAAAGGGAACATTCAACAGGGACAGGAATGATATGCTGAATCAAATTTCCTATGCGAAAAGTAGATCTTTATTTAGACCCAAATCATACAGAGCATTATAATTTCGGAATTCTTAAGAAAATTTAATACAAGTTTTGAGAGTTAAGTGTTATCAGGATTACGGATATTAATTACTTAGCTCTTTAATTTGTACAATATATGGGAGAGGTTTATAAATTTATACTAAATATAGTGCTGAAACTATTGACAAACGTAATCATGACATATAAGATTGTATTATGTATGGGGGGATAAATATGAAAGTAATAAAAAGAACGGGCGAAAAAGTTGATTTTGATAAAAATAAAATAGTGATTGCGATAGAAAAAGCTATGAATTCTTTTTCCGGAGTTTATGAACCTGGTCAAGCGCAGCAAATAGCAGATGAAATTGAAGAATTTGCAACTATTATAAAAGAACCGATGACAATACACGGAATTGAAGAGCAAGTTTATTATAAATTGCTGAAATATAATAACCCTGCCACTGCCAAGGCGTACGAGAGTTACAGATCAGTTCAGGAATTCAAAAGACATATAAATACAATAGATGATGAAGTTGTAGGTATTTTGAACAAGTCAAATATTTCGGTAATGGATGAAAATTCTAACAAAGATGCAAATATAGTAAGTACACAGAGAGATTTAATAGCGGGAGAGGTTTCGAAGGATATAGCCAGAAGGCTTATAATTCCATCCGATATAGTTTTGGCACATGATTCCGGAGCAATACATTTTCATGATATGGACTATATAGTTCAGCCTATGTTTAATTGCTGTTTGGTTAATCTTGAGGACATGTTACAAAACGGAACCGTTATAAATGGAAAAAAAATTGATACCCCTAAGAGCTTTCAAGTTGCCTGTACCGTAACGACTCAAATTATAGCTCAAGTGGCGAGCGGTCAATATGGAGGTCAAAGTATAAATGGTGTTGACAGAATACTTGCACCATTTGTTAGAAAATCGTATGACAAGTATTTTGCTGCGGTTGTTGAAGAGCAGAAAGATATTTACAATATTGAGCCGGATATTCAAAAAGCTGAGGAAATTGCATGGAAGAGAACCCGAAAGGAAGTAAAGGACGGAATTCAAACAATTCAGTATCAAATTAATACCTTGATGACGACTAACGGTCAGGCACCATTTGTCACTTTGTTTATGCATTTTACACCGGGTTATGAGTACGAAAAGGAAGCTGCATTAATAACTGAAGAAATATTAAAACAAAGGCTTGAAGGTATAAAAAATGACAATGATGTCTATGTCACTCCTGCATTCCCTAAATTAATTTATGTACTTGATGAACATAATGTTCATCCTGATTCAAAATATTATTACCTTACTAAGCTTGCTGCTGAATGCACGGCGAAAAGAATGTATCCGGACTATATTTCGGCAAAATTAATGAAAAAATATTACGCCGGAAATGTTTTTTCACCAATGGGATGTAGGTCATTTTTGGCACCATGGAAAAATGAAAAGGGAGAATATGTATTTGAAGGAAGATTCAATATGGGAGTCGTATCTCTAAACCTTCCTCAAATCGGTATACTTGCAAAGGGAAACGAAGAAAAGTTTTGGGAAATTTTAGATAAAAGATTGGAATTAATAAAAAAATCTTTATTGTTAAGATATGAATTGCTTAAAAATGTTACAAGTGATGTAAGTCCTGTTCACTGGCAATACGGTGCAATATCGAGACTTGCGAAGGGAGAAAAGGTTTCAAAACTTCTGGAAAACGGATATGCAACCATATCAATGGGATATATCGGATTGTACGAGTTGACAAAGTTGATGACAGGAGAAAGTCATACTGAAGGGGGAGAAGAATTCGCCCTTAAGGTAATGAATAAAATGAAAGATGCAGTTGACACATGGAAGGCTGAAACCGGACTAGGATTTGCTCTGTACGGAACGCCTGCAGAGAGTCTTACAAATAGATTTTGTAAGATTGACAGAGCGAGATTCGGAGAAATAAAGGATGTGACCGATAAGGGATATTATACAAATTCTTATCATGTAGATGTCAGAGAAAATATTTCCGTATTTGAAAAATTTGACTTTGAAAGTAAATTCCAACCGCTTTCAAGAGGCGGAATGATCTCATATGCCGAAATACCTAATATGACGAACAATGTTGAAGCTTTGGAAACATTGGTAAGGTTTATATACGATCATATTATGTATGCGGAGTTTAATACTAAGAGCGACTACTGTCATGAATGCGGATTTGACGGCGAAATAATTGTAAATGAAGATAATGAGTGGGAATGTCCTAATTGTTACAATAAAGATAGAAATAAACTGACCGTTATAAGAAGAACTTGCGGATATCTCGGAGAGAACTTCTGGAATGAAGGAAGAACAAAGGAAATAAAGGCAAGAGTATTACACATATGAGATATGCCCAAATTAGAAAATATGATGTAGCAAATGGAGAGGGAATAAGAACAAGTATATTTGTCACAGGCTGTACTCATAAATGCCCGTTTTGTTTTAACGAATCATATCAAGATTTCAGTTTCGGTGAAACATGGACAAAAGCCCAAACGGAACTGGTCATCAAATATTTGAAAGATGATGCCGTATCTGGATTGACTTTGTTAGGCGGTGAGCCTATGCAAAACACCTGGCTTACGGAAGTCATAAGGGAAATAAAAAAAGAGATAAATAAAAGCATATGGGTTTATTCGGGATACACTTATGAACAAATCATTGAAGATGACAAAAGAAAAGAATTACTTCTTGAGTGCGATGTTTTGGTAGACGGCTTATATATAAATGAACTTAGAGATTTGAAATTGAAATTTCGAGGAAGTTCAAATCAGAGAATTATAGATATTCAAAAGAGTATAAAAGAAAACAGAGCAATTCTAATTGAAAAGTATAATTAAATTTGGCAATGTCAATGTTGAGTCATTGCCAAATTTTTTATAAATATGCAATTTGATTGAAAATCGGTACAATTTGCTCGTGTCGAATTAATTAAAAGGTGGGAAATATGTTATATTTAAGAGAAGCAAATATTGAGGATATTGAAAAGGAATATGAGTATATACGAGATTTGCCTTTGGATGAGAACGGATTTGTAAACAGGTTTCACGGACTTAGTTTTGAAGAATTCAGGGATGTTGTTCTTCCAAGGTATATAAATCATGCTAAAGGAATAGACTTGCCAGAAAACAGATCTCCTCAGATTGAATTATTTCTTTGGGATGATGACAAAATAGTGGGTTTGTTCAGACTCAGGTATAATTTGACAAAGTCGCTAATTGAGGGAGCAGGTCACATAGGATATGGAATTAAAAAAGAATACAGAGGTAGAGGATATGCCACAAAAGGCTTGGAAATGACTATTAAAAAGGCTTGGAAAATAATTTCCGAAGATGAAATATATATGTCCGTAAACAAATATAATATAGCTTCATTAAGAACTCAAATAAAGAACGGTGCATATATTCACCACGAAAATGAAGAACAATACTTTACAAGAATAAAAAATAATTTGTGATTAATTTTATTTAATATAGTTACAAAATAAGAGTAATTTTCAAACTGTATCATTGACAAAGATTGACTATATATGGTAATTTATAACTAACTTAAAGTAAGAATATGCTAACTTTAGTATTCTTATTTTTTGTTGTGCGGCATTGCCGAAAAATAAGTTTTTATATATGGGAAACCATTTATTTTACATTAGGAGGAAGTATGAAAAAATTACTTAGCTTATTACTTGTGGCTTTAATGGTAGTTGGATGTGGCACATCAAATAAACCTGCTGAAAAGCCGAAAGATGACAAAAAAGTTGTCGAAGAAAAGAAAGATGAAAAACCTGCTGATAAAAAAGAGGATAAGTCTGAAGGAAAAGTAGTTCTTTACACATCAAGACATTATGATACGGATAAGGCTCTATATGATGCTTTCAAGGAAAAAACAGGTATTACTGTTGAAGTAAAAAAAGCTGATGCAAAAGCATTATTGGAAGAAATTGAAAAAGCCGGAGCTGATTCACCTGCAGATTTATTCTATACAGCCGATGCGGGAAAATTGGCACAAGCTAAAGAAAAAGGATTATTCCAACCTATCGGTTCAAAAGTTGTACATGAAAATGTTCCTGCAATTTACAGAGACAATGATGACATGTGGACAGCTTTAACAATGAGAGCGCGTATTATAGCTTACTCATTGGAAAGAGTTAAACCTGAAGATTTGTCTACTTATGAAGATTTAGCTACAGACAAATGGAAAGGTAAGGTTGTTACAAGACCAAGCTCACATGTTTACAATCAATCATTGGTTGCTTCATTAATAGAAATCAACGGTGAAGAAAAGACTAAGGAATGGGTTAAAGGATTGGTAAAGAATTTTGCCAGAGATCCTAAGGGAAATGACAGAGATCAAGTAAAAGCGGTTGCTGCCGGAGAAGCTGATTTAGCAATTGTTAACAGCTATTATATAGGTGTAATGAAAAACTCCGACAAACCTGAAGAAAAAGATGCAGTATCCAAGGTAGGAGTTTTCTTCCCTAATCAACAAACAACAGGTACACATGTGAATGTAAGTGGTGCGGGAATCTTGAAAGGTTCTAAAAACAAAGAAAATGCTGTTAAGTTGTTAGAATACCTATCAAGCGCTGAAGTTCAAGAAAAATTTTCTTCAGCAAATTATGAATTCCCTGTAAATCCTAAAGTTGCTGTGGAAAATGAATTATTGAAATCTTGGGGAACATTCAAAAGACAAGATATCAATTTATCAATTCTTGGAGTTAACAATAAAAAAGCCCAAGAAATTATGGACGAAGCAGAATGGAAATAGCACTTATGTGCTATTTTTTTCTATCAAATTAAAATGAAAAGAATATCATTAATTCATATATTAGGCATTATTGGTTTAATTTTTATAGTATCACCAATAATATATTTGCTAATGCAGGTATTTAATAACTCAGAATGGACTTTAAAAAGCAATTTATTGCTAATATACAGTCAGAACACTTTAATTATGACACTCATAGTAGGATTTTTTACTGCACTGTTGGGAGTGTCTCTCGCTTGGATTGTAAGTTTTTACGATTTTCCATTCAGAAAACTATTTAAAGTTTTGCTTGCGTTACCTTTGGCGATACCCGCATATATAGGTGCGTATTCATATGCGGACTTCACATATAGAGGTGGTTTGCTAAATAAGTTTTTGGAACTTTTCGGAATTAATAAGCATTTTGACATAATGAATTTCAAAGGAGCTATATTTATTTACATAGTTACCTTGTATCCATATGTTTATCTGATGTGTTTAAGTTTTTACAAAAATTCCAGTGCATCGTTAATTGACAATGCAAGAATCCTAAAGGCTAATGCATTTAAGCTGTTTTTCAAGGTAGGATTGCCCATTGCAAGACTGCCGATAGTGGCGGGAGTTACATTGGTAATCATGGAGCTGGTAAGCGATTTTGGAGTGGTTGATTACTATGGAGTTCAAGCTTTCTCTACGGGAATTTATAAAACATGGCAAAATTACGGAGATTTTAATGGTGCGATAAAACTTTCTGCGATATTGTTGGTTATCATACTTTCCATTGTTCTTGTTGAATCAAGAATGAGAAGAAAGTTGAGATATTTTACCAGTTCAAAGACAAACATGGCGAAATTGATAGGAACTGATAAGAGATCAAAAGCATTTATCTATTCTTATTTGACATTTGTACTTTTTTTGTGTTTTATAATACCTCTTATACAATTACTTCATAATGCGTATTTTGTCGTAAATAAAGTAGTAAATTATGAGTTGCTGGGCATAATTTTTTCAACATTCTACTATTCTGGAATGGCGGCTTTTATCAGTGTTTTGATATCTTTTATAATTGCAAATTTTACAAAGGAGCATTCCAATAAATTTACCTCTTTCATATCAAGACTTGCAACTATGGGTTATAGTGTTCCGGGGGTAATAATAGGACTTTCAGTATTGTTTACTTTCATTGATATCGATAAATTACTTACACCGTTTTATCGAAGCATCGGAATACAGGAAAAGGTTTTGGTAATATCTACAAGTGTTTTTATTTTGATATTTGCGTATGTAGTTAGATTTTTGGCGGTAAGCTATAATAATATTTATTCAGGATACAGAAAAATAAATCCGAATCTATTCAAAGCCAGTCATACACTTGGGAAAAATGGAGTGGTAACATTTTTTAGAGTGGATCTTCCTCTTATGTTTCCAACATTACTTACGAGCTTTTTACTTGTTTTCTTGGAAGTTGTAAAAGAATTGCCGATAACTTTGATGTTAAAGCCATACAATGTTGAAACATTGACCGGAAGAGTCCACATGTATGCTTATAATGAACAATATGCCGAAGCTTCCATACCGAGCTTGATAATTATAGTATTGGGCGTGCTGGCGGTATCTTTGACAATGTTATATAGGGAGAAAAATTATGTTAAATCTTGATAATGTATCATTTTCTTACGATAAAAAGAAAATGATACTCAATAATATAAGTTTTAAAGTTAACGAAGGTGAAATTGTCGCCATTTTAGGTAGTTCGGGAAGCGGTAAATCTACTCTTTTGAATATTATAGCAGGGCTTGAGTTTCCAACCGCAGGTACTTTGCATCTTGAAGACAAGGATATTACAAAACTTCAATGTGAAAAAAGAGATATTGGATTGGTATTTCAAGATTATGCACTTTTTCCGCATCTGAATGTTGAAAAAAATATAGCATTTTCTCTTAAATCTCATAAGGATCCGATAGTTGACGAAATGTTGAATTTAATACGAATGAAAGAATACAAAAAGAGATATCCTTACGAGCTTAGCGGTGGAGAGAAGCAAAGAGTGGCAATCGCGAGAAGTTTGGCTGCAAATCCCAAGGTGCTTTTATTGGATGAGCCATTTTCAAATCTTGACGCAAACTTGAAAAAGAGTGTTAGAAAAGAAATTAAAGAGATTTTGCAAAGAGCAAATACAACGGCTATTTTAGTAACTCATGATATTGAGGATGCTCATGATTTGGTTGACAGGATTATATATATAAAAGATGGTCAAATTGACAAGATTATTAAAAATAATTAACAAATTGCTTTGATAATGCGATTTCTTATGTTAAACTAAAGGAAAATATGAGATTCATATTTTCCTTTAATCTTTTTAAGGAGTGTTTTATGATTGGAATTATAGGTGCAATGAAGGTTGAAGTTGACGCCATAAAAAAACATGTAAAAAATTTGGAAACAAAATTTATATCTGAACATATATTTTATACCGGAAAAATATTGGATAAAGAAGTCGTAATTTGTTTGAGCGGAGTAGGAAAAGTTGCAGCAAGCATGGCGACGACGATACTCTTGAGTAATTTTGATGTCGAGGAAGTTATAAATATCGGAACCGCAGGAGGACTTTTGGAGAGACAAAACACCATGGATGTGGTATTGTCCCAAAATGTGATTCAGCATGACTTTGACACCAGTTATATTGACGGTATTGAAGGAAAGGGAAAGCTCTTTGAAAGTTCAAATGATTTGACGGAAAGGGTAAAGGAAGCTTTTTCTTCAATTGATATGAAGTTTAGTTTATACATCGGAGATATTGTAAGTGGAGATATTTTTGTAGGTGAAGAGGAGAAATTCGAAAAAATTCTGGAAGACTTTCCAACCGCGATTGCATGCGATATGGAATCGGGAGCTATAGGTCAGGTATGTTCAAGGCTGAAGACTCCCTTTGTAATTGTAAGATCCTTGTCCGATATTGTTTATCATGACAATAGCAATATTGATTTTATGTCAAATCTTCAAAAAACCAGCGAAAGAAGTGCCGAGATGGTAGTTAAGTATTTAGAAGACAGGAAATTGAGTTTATAGAATTTATAAGGTTGAATATATATATTATAAAGTGTAAAATTTAATACAGAGAGGTGAATTATGGACGATAGCGATAAGTATCGAAGTTTTAACAAATAGGAGATGGTTGTACTTAAAGATATTGTCATTCATTGAGTTTTAACCATTATCCTATTGAAGATAATGGTTTTTTTGCACCATTATCCTAAAAGGGGGAGAAATGGAAAAAGAAATTTATGAACAAGCAATAAATAATAAAGTTGATGTTCAAAAGGAAATAGTCGATATTTTAGAGAGTAATCTTACTCCAAGAGTGATAAAAAAGAAACTGTTAAACTACCATGACAGTGATATTGCCGATGTTCTCGGAAAACTAAGTGAAGAAGCAAGAATGAAACTTATATTCAGTCTGGACACGGAACAAGTTTCGGACATACTCGAATATTTGGATGACTTAAGACCTTATTTGTCCAGTATCAATATCAAGAAAAAAATGGAAATTTTGAGCTATATGGAAGATGATATCGTAACCGACTATCTTCAAATTATCAGCAAAATTGAGAGAGATATTATAATTGATCTGATGGGTGATGAGGACGGAAAGAATATAAGAATGTTGCTCGATTTTGATGAAGATGAAATAGGAAGCATCATGTCAACGAACTATATAAGAGTAACGCCCGATATGTCAATTAAGGAAGCCATGAGAGCACTTACTGCACAAGCGGCGGAAAATGACAATATTTCCACTATTTATGTTCTAAACAAAGAAGGTGATTTTTATGGAGCAATTGATCTTAAGGATTTGATAATCGCTCGTGAAAACACAAAATTGGATGAAATAATAAAGACGGCATATCCATATGTGTACGCTAAAGAGAGAATAGAAGACTGCTTGGAGAATTTGAGGGACTATTCTGAAGACTCTATTCCGGTATTAAACCAAAATAATCATCTCATAGGTGTGATTACATCACAAACGATGGTGGAATTGGTCGGAGATGAAATGCAGGAAGATTATGCAAAGCTTGCGGGATTGATTGCGGAAGAGGACATTAAAGAATCCGTCAAAGTGAGTGTAGCAAAGAGGATTCCATGGCTCTTTGTACTTTTGGCATTGGGTTTGATAGTTTCATCTGTTGTTGGAGTATTTGAGAAGGTTGTTTCTCAACTTACAATTATTATCATGTTTCAGTCTTTGATTTTGGATATGGCGGGAAATGTCGGCACTCAATCATTGGCGGTGACGATTCGAGTACTTATGGATGAAGATGTAAGATATAAAGATAAGTTGAGATTGATAGGAAAAGAGGTAAAGATAGGATTGTTTAACGGTTTTGTACTGGGTTTTATATCTTTTGTCTGCGTTGGATTGTTTATATATTTTTTCAAAAAAGAGGATTTATTCTTTTCTTTCGCAGTTTCGGGATGTATAGGAATTTCATTGTTACTTTCTATGGTCATAGCTAGCTTAACAGGAACTTTGGTGCCGATGACATTTAAAAAAGCGGGCATAGATCCTGCGGTTGCTTCAGGACCGTTGATAACAACTTTAAATGACCTAGTTGCCGTAATAACTTATTACGGATTATCTTGGGTGCTTTTGATAGGAGTTTTCAACTTCGGGGGATGATTTGATTGTAAATGAAAAAGGTAATTTATTTAAATATATTATATAACTGATTGTAACCAAATAATTTCGGAACCAGTTGCCATCAAATTACAGGGGGATATATGGTAAAAAAAATAACTAAAATATCAGTGATTTTACTAATGATTATTATTGCTGTTACATTTGCGGTCCTAAAGTATACTAGAGTACCGATTCCGTTTATTTCTAAATATCAAACAAAAAAAGTTATCAGCAGTTATTTGAAAGATAAAAATATTAAGGTAAGCTATAATTTTAAGAATAATACATACTGTACGAAATATAAGGATAATAGGATTTGCAGTGAAGTTAGAGGAAGAGTAATATATGATCACGCTTTGAGTCGAGATATCAACAAAAAGGCAAAGGATTTATACTCAAAAGCCTATAAAAATTTTGGTAAAGAATTGGATTTTCCACATGAAATATATGTTTATACAGGATTGAATTCCAAAAATTTAAACGAGAAAAAACAGAAACTTTACTTGTTGGTGGTAAAAGAGCGAAAAAATTACAATGATAATAAGAGTAAAGAAAGAATGGTAAAAATATTCTTTGATGTTGTAAAAGTTTTAGGAAGTGAATTCAATATTACCGATTTACATATGGAATACGCAAATTTAAGCGGAATGTACGAAATTCATGTAGTGTCAAACAAATTTAACAGAATTACGGAAGAGGATTTAAGAGAAAACTTTAAAAAAGTTAATGACAAGAAGTTACCGAGTGATTACTTTGAATGGAAAAAGAAAAAATAATTTAATTAAATAAAAGGATATCTTGCGGTATCCTTTTATTTAAATTTCATATTAATATACTATACTTGAAAAGAGAAAGGAATCTATAGGATTTCTTTTTATCTGTTTTAGGTGATATAATATAATATATTTGTGAGAAAGGATCAGAATATGAAAAATAAATTTAAAGAAACGACATTACTACAAAAATTGAATTATGTATTTTTGCTTTTTGTAATGTTATTGTTTTTTGTATTTTCTTATACTACGATAAAATATAGATTGCTAAATTTTAAGAGATTGAATATCATTCTTATTTCGGTATTCTTTTTATTGATATTCGGTATTTCTATAATTATACTTAAGAAAAAAATTCAAAAAATAAGTTTGTTTTCGCTTATGCTATTGAGTTTGATATTGGGCTTTATCCTTTATCAATACAATCTTAGTATAGGTTTTCTAAACGAAATAACCAATATTACAGGAAAATCGAAATTTAAGATTAGCATTATTGCATTGAAAAACAACCAATATGAGCTTGATGATGTAATAGACGACATTGTAGCTCCCGTCCAAAAGGATTCCAAAAATGTAAATTATATTTTGAATAAATTGAAAGAAGATAAAAATCTGGATATTTCTTTTAAAAATGTAAATTCTTATTTCGATGCATATGATAAACTTTCTAAAAATGAAGTTAAGGCCATTGTTTTAAGTTCAAAATATTATGAGTTGATAAAAGGCAACAGCAAGGACCTCGATTCAAAAATAGAAGTTTTGTATGAGGTTGAGGTAATTGAAGAATCCGGAAAAAGAAGTATAAAGAAAAAAAATATAGAAAAACCGAATTCTGAAAATGAAATTCTAAACATTTATATAAGCGGGATTGATTCATTCGGAGATATTGATACTATTTCCAGATCGGATGTAAATATACTTATGACTGTGAATAAGACCAAAGGAAAAATATTGCTGACATCAACACCTAGGGATACCTATCTGAAAATACCGGGTGACGGATACGATGAGTATGATAAGCTTGCGCATGCCGGAATTTACGGAGTAGAGACATCTATGGGAGCGTTGGAAAACTTATATGAAATAGGCATAGATCACTATGTCAGAATTAATTTTACTTCCTTTGTCGAACTGATAGATTTGCTTGGAGGAATAGAAGTGTATAATTCTGAGGAGTTTACATCCAGTTACGGTAATTATTATTTTCCTGAGGGAAATATTCATTTAAGTTCCGAGACTGCATTGGGATTTGTAAGAGAAAGATACTCTCTTTCGGACGGAGATTTGGACAGAGGTAGAAATCATGAGAAGGTTATCACAGCTATCATTTATAAGTTACAGTCTAAAGATGTACTTTTAAATTATGCAAATATTTTGGATAAAATGTCGGATTTGATACAAACCAATTTTTCTACAGATGAATTAATTGATTTGGTGAATGAACAATTGGATAAGGAAACGGATTACGATGTAAAATCTCAAGATCTTAAAGGTTTCGGAAGAATGGATTTACCTTCATTTGCTATGCCGGGGTATGAGCTTTACATGATGCAGGTTGACGAAGAAAGTTTAGAAAAAGTCAAATTGAACATAGAAGAGGTGATGAAGTAGAATGAAAAGGGCTATTATTTATTTTGTAGCACTTGTTTATTTAATATTTATTTCGACGGGTTATGTATCGGCCAATGCAGGACCTGTCTATTTTCCGGGGACGAATGCATTTGAAATATATAGTAAGCTTAATTCATCAATATCAGTTGAATCTGAAGACTTGTTGTTTGACTTTAGAAACGGTGACGGAAAAGCGCAAGTTAAATATGTATTAAAGAACAATTCAAATGATAAGGTAAAAGAGGAAATAATGTTTCCTTTTCAACAAAAATTAGGTGTATATAATTTGCGAGATTCAAACGATGAGTACAAAATTTCGTTTGGAAATAAGGAAGTGAATTTTGAAATAATATTGGGTGATACGGTTGATTCTATAGAGAGCGGTGAATTCAGCGATATGCTGAAATCTGTAATTAAAGATGATTACCAATATAAGAGACTAAAGAATGTAAAATATCTGGAGTTAAAAAAGTTTAAGGTTAAGAATGATTCAAGAAAGAGGCTGGAGCTTTACTTGTCCATGCCTAAGGATATTATTTTCGTTGAGCAAAAAGGATTTAACGGATTTTACTTATCTGATAAAGGTGTAGAATTTACATCAGATCTTTCAACAGACAAAAAAGAAAAAGAATTAATACTGATTGTTGCAAAATCGGAGAAGAATAAAGATATAGTTGCAAAGATAAGATCGAGAGAAACTAAGCAAGATTTAAATATTGATTTTGAAGAAGAAACAAAAGAAATTTTGTTAGAAGAATATGTCAAAAACCTTATTGATGATAAAAGTGTCAATGTTTTTATCGGAAAATATCTTCAAAAGAATCAATTAATAAATCTTTCAAAAAAAATTATTGATAATTACAGACTTGAAGAAAGTAATCTTTCTTCCGAATTGCAAAAATATAGGATTATGTTTTTAAAATGTGAAATCGAGCTTGAGGCTAATGAAGAAAAGGAGCTTATTATTAACTATCCTGTCGTTCCTGAAAGACACAGAGTAGGTGGTTCTTCATACAAGAATGCAATAAATTATTATTTAAATCCTGCGAAAAACTGGAAGTCATTTAAAGATTTAAAAATTACTATAATTCCTGATAATAACAATAAGTATTTGTTAAATTCAAGCTTGAAGTTTACTTATAATAACGGCAAGTATCATTACATTAGCGATGTATTGCCGGAGAAGGATTTATATTTTGAAATGTATCATTCTAAATACGAGTTAGAAAAATATATAGTTTATATATTCTTTGGTTTGGTAATTGCATTTATAGGAATAATATATATGATTATGAGAAAAAAGAATAAAAATTGATCGTCATGGAGGGCGAGATGAAAATAGTTATAATGGGAGCGGGTAAGGTAGGAAAAGTGCTTTGTCGTGACTTATCCGAAGAAGACCATGAAATTATATTGATTGAAAAAGATGAGGAAAGATTTAATTCCGTTCTCAATCAGTATGACATTACAGGTGTTCAGGGAAACGGAGCATCATATGAAACACAAATTGAGGCAGGCGTTGACAAAGCGGATATATTTATATCTTTGACAGAGAATGATGAGATAAATATGATTGCCGCAGTACTTGCCAAGAAATTGGGAGCGAAAAAAACCGGAGCAAGAGTAAGAAATCCCGATTATTCAGGATTGTCGGATCTGATGAGAACTTCACTTGATATTAATATATTTATAAATCCCGAATTAAATGCTGCAAGAAGAATTGTACAATTAATTGAGTTTCCGCTTGCGGATTCAATAGAAACTTTTGCAAACAACAAACCTCCAATCGTTGAGTTAAAAGTCAACCCGGATTTCAGCTTGGTAGGAAAGTCTTTGATAGAATTCAGATTGCTTTATAAAAACTTGATAGTTTGTTGTGTAATGAAAAATGGAGAGATAGTGGTACCGAAAGGAAATTATATTTTAGAGGAAAATTGCCAATTATTTGTCACAGGGCCGATGCCCGAATTGATAAAATTGTATAAAGACAACGGACAACAACAAAGTAAAATTAAGTCGATTTTTATTATAGGAGGAGGTTTACTTTCCCAATATCTTATTAAATTGTTTGATAAAACCGGTGTAATAATTAAGTTGTTGGAGCTAAATCATCAGAAAGCCAAGGATTTAAGCGAAAAATTTCCAAGGATTGAAGTTGTTGAAGCGGACGGTACGGATTTGAATATATTAAAAGAGCAAAGAGCTGCCAACTATGATGCCGTATTGGCACTGACGGGGATAGATGAAGAAAATATCATCATATCCATGATTGCAAAAAAATTGGGAGTTAAGAAAACATATACGAAAATTAACAGAACCGAATTGATGGATGTTGTAAGTTCTGTAGGATTACAGGCGGTTATCACGCCTAAGAGAATAATTGCAGATGATGTTTTACAGTATGTTCGTGCATTATCAAATTCTCAGGGCTCAAATGTCGAAGCTTTATACAGAATTGCAAATGACCAAGTTGAAGCATTACAATTTAGAGTTAAGGACGGATGTAGAGCAACAGAACAAAATCTTAGAGAATTGGTTTTAAAAGATAATGTTATAATTGCATACATTATCAGAAACAATAGAGTTATTTTCCCTACAGGTAATGATAAGCTTATGAAGGATGACAGAGTAATTGTAATTTCCAGCAATGGGCATTTAAGTGATTTGGACGAGATTGTATTATGAATATAAGAATGGTGTTTAAAATAATCGGAAGACTTCAAATGATGGTAGCATCATTGATGATGATTCCGATATTGATAGGTTTGTATTACGGCGAAGGTATGAGAACAATAGGGGCATTTTTGTACCCTTCACTCGTAGTTTTTATTTTCGGCTTTTTATTGAATATGCAGAAGGTCAAAATTAGGAGTTTTTATACAAGAGAAGGGTTGGTTATAGTTTCTCTTTCCTGGATTTTGATTAGTTTTTTTGGGGGGCTTCCACTATATTTATCAGGGGAATATAAGAGTTTGGTAGATTCATTTTTCGAAATAAGTTCGGGTTTTACAACAACGGGGGCTACGGTATCGAAAAATGTTGAAATTCTATCAAAGTCAATATTGTTTTGGAGATCATTTACCCACTTAATTGGAGGAATGGGAGTATTGGTGTTTGTACTTGCAATTATTCCTCAGATAAAAGAAGACAGTATTTATTTAATGAAAGCGGAGGTTCCGGGACCGGTATTCGGAAAATTGGTATCTAAACTTGCAGATACGGCAAGGATACTATATATAATATATTTTGGTTTGACGGCGATATTGATTATTGCTTTGTATATTGCCGGTATGCCTTTATTCGACAGCGTTGTACATGCTTTCGGAACTGCAGGAACCGGAGGATTCGGGATAAAAAACAGCTCAATCGGATATTATAACTCAGCCGCAATTGAGACTATCATAGGGATAGGGATGTTGGTTTTTGGTGTGAATTTCAACCTTTATTATCTGATACTCATCGGGAAAATTAAGACATTATTTAAAAGTGAAGAATTAAAGTGGTATATGTCTTTTGTAGTAATAGCAATATTACTTATAACTTATAATGTTTATACTACATTGTCTTTACCTTTTGCAGATAGTTTCAGGCATGTATTTTTTACTGTTTCTTCAATTATAACAACGACCGGATATTCAACATTGGATTTTGCGAACTGGCCATTATTTTCTCATATAATCTTGCTGATGTTAATGTTTATAGGGGGATGTGCCGGATCAACAGCGGGAGGTATAAAAGTTGCAAGAGTCGCTACGGCTGTTAAATCGGCAATTTCAGAAATGAGCATTTCAAGAAATCCGAAAAGAGTGTTAAGTTTCAGATTTGAAGGTAAGGTTGTCGATACAGGACTTTTTAGAAGTTTAGCTAACTATTTTTTACTGTATTTTTTATTATTTGGAATTCAAGTTTTAATAATATCAATTGACAGTCCAAATTTTATTACAGCTTTTTCTGCCGTTTCGGCAACTTTAAATAATATCGGTCCGGGATTGGGGGTAGTAGGTCCAACCGGTTCATTTGCAGAGTTTTCGGATATTTCCAAAATAGTTTTATCCTTCGGGATGATAGCGGGAAGACTTGAAATTATCCCTATGCTTGTGCTGTTTTCACCATACACATGGAGAAAAACTTAGGAGGATGTATGAAAAAAAGAATTCTGGCAATTCTATTTATATTCAGTTTTATTTTAACTGCGTGCAGCAGTAATAAAAGTATAAGATTCAAACTTGTCAATGAGAAGGAAAACTTCGAGAGGATTACCACTTTGACGGTGGACGGAGATGAAGTTTTGAGCGTAGAAGAAGTTGAAAAAAGAAAGCAAATAACCGATAAAGAATTTGAGGAATTGAAGGGTTCAATGAAAAATCTAAATTCAATTGAAGGAGTTAAGTTTGAAGTCGAAAAGGGAGCTGATATTGTTTCAATTAGATTTTTCATGGATCTTAGAAGGGTAAGTTCCGAATTTATAGAGTATATGGGAGCCCCCCTTGATTCTAAAAGGAATCATAAACTTGAAAAATTTGAAGAATTCTTTCTCAATAACGGATACAAAAAAGTACTTGATGATCAATAAGAAATATTTTAGGGTATAAGAAACATATAATGCAAAGCAAGGAGGGGTTATGAATTTTTTTCATGGTTTTTGGGACGATAAAGATGATGAATTTGATGATCTTGAAATTGATGAGCTGGATGAACTGGAAGAAACCAGTGATATGAACGATGCGCTATTGAGAATATTTCAAAAATATTTGATAAAAAACGGTTTTAGTTCAAGAGATGCATTAAAGCATTCAAAAAATGTCTACGAATTTATTGAAGTGTTTCTTAACCTTGATAAGGGACAGGAATATTTTGATGGACCGGACTACCTGAGAGAATACTTTGGAGATTATTTTAGTAAGATGATTTCCTCTAAGAGCAAGATATTTAAGATGCATTTGGAAAGTATCGGATTATTTTATGATTTTTTGTACAGCAAAAACAAATTAGGAAAAGTTAAGTATGAAAAAGCTTTGGGAATACTGAAGTCATTAGAGTAATAAATACATTAGAGGGATTGCAAAACTGTGATTCCTCTTTTATGTTCTAATTAAAATTAATTTTTTGGTAATTATAATCTATTATCTTTTGCTATATAGCTTGATATACTTCTATTCACAAGGAGGAAATATGTTTGGAGAAGAATTATTATTAAGTTCAGTATTTGTGGCGGGTATATTATCATTTTTTGCGCCATGTACATTTCCGTTGATCCCTGTGTACATAGGATTTATGACTGATGAAGCGGGTGAATATAAAAAACTTAAAATAGGAAAATTAATAATAAATATCGGTGCAATTATAAAAACCGTGGCATTTGTTTTGGGTTTATCTACCAGCTTTGTAATTTTAGGATTTGGGGCAGGAGCTTTAGGAAAAATATTAAATAACAGATGGGTTCTGGTATTTGCCGGATTTGTGGTTTTTGTTTTGGGAATTCATCAGATGGATGTGATTCACCTAAATAAATTGAACAGCATTAAGGGAATCAGATTTAAAAATACAAAAAAAGGTGCGTTGGGAACATATCTTATGGGTATATCATTCAGTCTTGGATGGACTCCATGTGTGGGTCCCGTACTTGGAGCGGTTTTAGTTACTTCAGCCAGCAGCGGGCAACAACTTTATGGCGCTTTTCTGATGTTGATATATTCAGCAGGTCTTATGGTCCCGTTTTTGATTATGGCAGTGACCTCAAGCGCGTTGATTAATAGATTCAGTTTTTTTGAAAGACATCTGATTAAAATTAAAAGAATCGGAGGAGTGCTGATTGCATTGATGGGATTGGTATTAATGAGTAATCAATTACCAAATTTAACAGCATTCTTCAATAGAATTTTTAACTGATAGGAGGGAATATGAAAAAGAAAATTTTTGTCGGTTTATTAGCTTTAGTACTTGTATTAACGGCATGTAGCAAAGAAAATAAAATGGAAACGGATAAAAAGGAAATGAAAAAGGATGAAATGAGTTCTGAAAAAAAAGAGGATACTCAAGATAAAGGTACAGAAAAATCTGAAAAGAAAGAAATGAAAAATCAGGGAGAACAGGCATTTGATTTTGAGTTACCGGATTTGAAAGGTAATAAGGTTAAATTAAGCGAATTAAAAGGTAAAAAAGTTTATCTGAAATTCTGGGCATCATGGTGTCCAATTTGTTTGGCAGGACTTTCAGAATTGGACGAAATGTCTAAGAATAGTAAGGATTTTGAAATTATAACAATTGTATCTCCGGGACATTTAGGTGAAAAAAATGCAAAAGACTTTACCGATTGGTTTAACAGCTTGGAGTATAAAAATATAAGAGTATTGTTGGATGAATCAGGGAAAGCAATTAGTGACTACGGAGTTAGATCTACTCCTACAAATGCAATTATCGGATCAGACGGTGTTCTGATAAAGATAGTACCTGGGCAATTGTCCAAAGATGTTATAGAAAAAATATTTAAAGAAGTGAAATAATTGTTGTAAGGAGGGAGTATGAAAAAAACTATTCTGTCACTGATGTTATTAGTATCATTAGTACTGAGTTCTTGTGGAAAAACTCCTAAAAAAGCGGATTTGGAAGATGTTAAAAAGATGGATATGGGGGAAAAAATAGACGAAATAATTAAAGAATCGTCAAAAAATTCATTCATAGAAAATCCTAATGATTCTATAGACTATACTAATGCAAATCTGAAAACTATATATTTGGCAGGCGGATGCTTCTGGGGCTTGGAAGCATATATGGAAAAAATATACGGAATTGCGGATGCAGTGAGCGGATATGCAAACGGTAAAACATTAAAACCGAGCTATGAAGATGTGATTTATAAAAATACGGGTCATGCGGAGACGGTAAAGGTAAGCTATGATCCGAATAGAATAGATCTTGTTAAGATTATAGACTATTATTTGAAGGTGGTTGATCCCACATCATTAAATAGGCAGGGAAATGATAGGGGAATACAATATAGATTGGGAATTTATTTTGTAGATGAATCCGAAAAAGAATTGATTAATCAACGACTTAAGAAAGAAGAATCAAAGTATAATCAAAAAATAGTGGTGGAAGTAATGAAACTTGATAATTTTTATGAAGCGGAAGAATATCATCAGGATTACTTAAAGAAAAATCCGAACGGATATTGTCATATTGATTTGAATAAAGCCAATGAAGTTATTATTGATGTTTCCAAATATCCTAAGCCTTCCGATGAAGAGTTGAAGATGAAATTGACAGATATTCAATACAGGGTAACTCAAAAAAATGATACTGAAAGAGCATTTACAAATGAGTATTGGGATAATAAAAATAAAGGTATATATGTAGATGTAGCGACCGGAGAACCTCTGTTTTCATCAGCGGATAAATTTGATTCAGGATGCGGTTGGCCGTCTTTTTCAAAACCTATATCAAAAGATGTGGTCACATATCACGATGATTTCAGTTATAATATGAAAAGGATTGAAGTCAGAAGCAGATCAGGAAATTCTCATTTGGGACATGTTTTCGAAGACGGTCCTAAGGAATTGGGAGGATTGAGATTTTGTATAAACAGTGCTTCGATAAAATTTGTGGCATTGGAAGAAATGGAAAAAGAAGGATATGCATATTTAGTGCATTTGGTAAAGTAGGTGAGATATGTTTAAACTAATGATAGCAGATGATGAATCAATAATAAGAAGAGGAATAAAAAAACTTGTCAATTTAAGCGAGCTTAATATAGATTCCATTTTAGAGGCGGATAACGGAAATGATGCAATAAAAATTGCATTATCCGAAAGACCTGACATTATATTGATGGATATCAATATGCCGGGGACGGACGGATTAACCGCCGCTTCTGAAATAAAAAACGAATTTAAAAACGCCTTTATAATTATTTTGACCGGTTATGACTATTTTGAGTATACTCAGGCTGCGATCAGAGCGAAAGTTGATGATTATGTTTTGAAGCCGGTTTCTAAAGTGGATATTGAATATATACTTAAAACGGCTATAGATAAAATTATAAATGATAGGAAAGAAAAATCACTGTCTCGGGTTATAGATGAAGGAAATGGGAATCCGGAGATTTTTGAACAATCTGATGCAATAAGAAAGTATATCAGCGATAATATATTTTCTTTTGACTTCTCATTGTCTAAAATGGCTGAAGAAGTCGGATATAACAGCAATTATCTGAGTGTTCTGTTTAAGCAGATATTTGCCATGCCTTTTCAAGACTATACAAATAAAAAACGCATGGAAAAGGCAAAACTTCTGCTTCTGTCAACGGAAATGAAAAATTATGAGATTGCTGATGCGATAGGTATGGAGGATGTAAATTATTTCGTTACAAAGTTTAAGAAATATTTTAATGTCACTCCAAAGCAATTTAGACAAGGTGCTATTAATGAAAAAACTTTTTAGAAGACTTGATGTAAAACTATTTACCTATTTTTTTACCTTTTCGATGGTTATGGTAAGTATACTTTCATATACCAACTATAAGTCGTCAGTAAATATTCTTATGGACAATAAGACCAATCAGACAAACGAAGAAGTCAAAAAAGCAAGTGTCTATATTGCAACATATCTTGACAAAATAAAAGTACTTAGCAGCTTGATTTCAATGACTCCGAATGTGGATAAATTAATAAATTTTGAAGAAAATTCTGATTATTCACTAAAGGATACTCTGGAAATTATTTTAAGAAATGACGCTTTGATTAAACAAATAAGTGTTATCTCAAAAGACGGTAAAATTGTCAGTACATCGAAACCGAAATTCGAAGTTTCGAATGACATGGAGAAAGTGAAATGGTATAAAAATTCACTGAAATCAAACGGTATGGCAATGATTACGACGGAAGATCATACAGGTTTTACCATGAACAAGAGCGACAGAGTTATTTCCGTCAGCCATGAAATTAAAGATGGAAACGGAAATCATGTAGGCTTGGTTATAATAGATATTTCATATAGGTTTATTGAGGATTTTGTGTCATCTCTTAATTTGGGAGATAGAGGATATGCATTTATTCTGACTTCGGAGGAAAGATTATTATTTGATTCCGAACAAATGGAAAGTGAAGATTTAGTAGATAACCAAAAATATCTTAATATAATTCATGATAGAAAAAAAGCAGTTGAGGATAATTTTATAGCATCAGATATTTATATTCCGAATACCGATTGGTTATTGGTAGGCGTCGCATCTACCGAACAGGTGGAAAATTTGCGAGGAAAATTGATTTACAACACTATAACATGGGGAATTTTGATTTTTGCACTGAGTTTGGGATTGGCAGGATTTGCATCTGTTTGGATTACCAAGCCGATTGTGAAACTGATTCAGGAAATGAAAAATGTGGAGAGAGATTTTGAACCCATTGAGATAGATAGAACCGCTTCTATTGAGGTTCAAGAGCTGAAAATAGAATACAATATGCTTTTGAAAAGAATACAAAAATTGACAAAAGATATTGAAGAAAAAGAAAATTCTAAAAGAATATATGAACTTAAAGCTTTACAAAGTCAAATTAATCCTCATTTCATATACAATACACTTGAAACAATTCTTTGGCTTATTGAATTTGGAGAAAATAAAGAAGCTATAGAAGTTGTTAAATCACTGGGCTTAATTTTGAGAAATACATTAAATATAGATCAGGATTTTGTTAAATTGTCAAAGGAATTGGAACATGTAAAAAGTTATATGGATATTCAGAAGGTCAGATACGATGACAAATTCGAATACTATTTTGAAATTGAAGAAGAAACCGAAGAAATTCCGGTTCCTAAATTAATACTTCAACCGATTGTCGAAAATGCAATTTATCATGGAATAAAGCCTAAAAAAACTAAGTCTTATATAAAAATCAAATCAATGATTCAAGATGAAAAATTAGTCATAGTTATAGAAAATGACGGCGATGGATTTGAAAACAGGCATTCAAATAAAAACAAAGCTCTCGGTGGTATAGGAATGAGTAATGTCGATCAAAGAATTAAGATTCTGTGTGGAGATGACTTTGGAATAAACATGATTAGAGAGGATGAAATTACAAAAGTAATATATACTCTTAAAATATAAACGAATAAAAGAATAAATTAAATTATGAAAGTGTAAAATATTATACATTAATACTTGTACAATCTTTTGCTAGAGGGGATAGCAGGAGTAATACAAGTGAAAAACACTAAAAAAAAATTAAATTATTATTAAAAAATCACGTGAAAAATATAAAATATCTTAAATCTTTGAATGAAGATATAGAGGACATTTTTGATAAAAAAGAAAATATTGAAGTCAGAGAAAAACATATTGATTATGAGATAAAAATCAATGAATTGATGGAAACGAGATCGAATTTGCAAAAAAGAGTATATTTCTTGGATATAATCATGCAAAATCTTGATAAAGATGATTTGCTTTTGATAAAATACAGATATTTTGATAGACTGTCCGTTATTGATGTGTGCTATAAAATGTTTTTATCGGAGGCTACTTTTTACAGAAGACAGCGAGATATATTAGAAAAACTATCAAAAAAATATATAGAGTATAGAGATTTGTTTAATTAGAAAGGAGGTCACTCCTGAATAAATAAATCCCCTCTATAATTTTAAGGAAAATTATGAAAAAGAAAAAATTTTTAATTATAATATTGCTTGTATTTGCTATTTGTTCTTGCAATACTATAAAAGTTAAACCCAAAGATGTCTCGAAGAATGGAATTAAGATATTAAATATATATAGGAGTTCAAATGATGCTTTCGTTCAGGGATTTGAGATGATTGATGAAGGCAAGGTTTTAGTTGGTACCGGAAAATACGGCGAGTCCAAAATAGGGATATGGGATAAAGAAAAACAAGAAATATCCTATAAGGTAAATTTGGATGAAAAATATTTTGGTGAAGGAATCACGGTGACGGATAAAGGAATATGGCAGTTAACCTGGAAAGAAAAAACGGCTTTTTTAAGAGATAAAAAATCTTTTGAAATTCTTTACTCTAAAAGATACGAAACTGAAGGCTGGGGGATTGCTTATGATAAAGACAGAGATATATTGCTCATGTCCGACGGTACGAATACTGTTTATTTGAGAGATCCTATTACTTTTGAATTAAAAGATAAATTTGAATTGTTCAAGGAGGGGAATCCTGTAAGTAGGATAAATGAACTTGAATATTTTGACGGATATTTGTATGCAAATATTTGGCAGACCAATAAAATTGTTAAAATAAATCTTCAAAGCAAATCTATTGAAAGTATCTACGATTTTACAGAAGTTTTAAACGGATTGGATTTAAGCCCTGAACAAAGATCTAAAATGGATGTATTAAACGGAATTGCTCATATTGAAGAAAATAAATTTTACATCACGGGTAAATTATACCCGGTTATTATTGAAGTTGAATTGAATTAATTTTGTTTAGATTGTATAATCAACGCTTAGGCTATCTAAATAAAACTTGGAGGAGAAATGATTAAAAAACATCAAAAAATACTGAATCTGTTTTGGGTGATATTTATATTTTTAATACCGCTTCCTCTTTTGTATTTAATTAATTTAAGATTTCCTAATTTCTCAAAATGGACTTTTGCAATAAATGTAGGAATTATTGCGTATACATGGATGTTGGTAGCTTTATTTTTTGCAAGTAGACCAAGATGGATTGAAAAAAATATCGGATTACCGGATATGTATTCCATACATGGTGCAATCGCGATAATGTCATTTGTAGGGGTGATATTACATTCGCAATTAATTGAATCAACGGCATTTACAAAAGTTGTAGGATTATTTGCGTTATATTTGTTTACTTTTTTAGTGATATTTTCAGCGATATTTTTTAGCGGATTATTGACCGGTAAAATAATCCCTTTGTTAAAATTAAAAAAATATGTTGAAAAAAGAATAAAGCACAATATTTTATTATGGATTCACAGAGTGAATATTGTGGTAGTAATAGCGATATATATACATGTTTGTTCAATAGAATATATCAGAAATTACAAAGAATTCTTTTTACTGATTTCCATATATACATTATTACCTATGATATCATATATCGTATTTTTTATTAGAAGAATTCTGGAGAAGGAAAATGCCGTAGTGCGTCATGTAGAGATGATTGATAAAAACATCGTAAGTTTAAAATTATCCCTAGATGACAAGACAAAAAAAAATATAAAATCGGGAGATTTTGTATTTTTGAGTTTTCCTAAATATCCAGAACTTAAAGAACCTCATCCGTTCTCTATTGTCAATAATCCCACTAACGGAGAAATTCATTTAATAGTGGATGGCGTGGGAGATTTTACGAGTGCAATTCAAAATGTAAAGGTAAATGACAATGCAATCGTATCTGAAGGCTACGGTATTCTTAATTCAATTTCTGAAAATATAAAACCTGATGAAAAAGTGGTTTTTATAGCAGGAGGAGTGGGAATAGCGCCATTGATAGGTTTGGTAGATATTCTAATGGAAAACGAATTGGTATTTCTATTTACAGTACAAAAGCATAAGAAATTACTTTTTGAGGATAAATTTATAAATTGGAGCTCCAGGGGAAATTTTAAGTATCATATGCAAAAAGGAAGATTTTCCAATCAACAGTGTGAAGAAATAATTCCTATTGGAAGTGATTGTGTCTACATCATTGCTGGACCGTACAAGATGAATTCGCACTATAAAACCTGGTTGTTAAAAAAAGGAATAAACAAAAAACAAATTTATATTGAGGGTTTTTAATACCCTTCATAGTTTTAGTCTAAAAAATAAAAATTAAGGAGTTATTATGAAAAAGAAAATTTTATTGATGGTATTGGTTTTAGCTTTAGCTTTGTCAGCATGTTCAAACAAAGCTGATAACAAGGAAAAGATGTCTACAGAGAAAAAACAGGCAAAAGATGAAACTAAAAAAGATGAGATGAAAGACGAAATGAAGGATGACAAAAAAGATGAAAAGAAAGACGAAATGAAGGATGACAAAAAAGATAAAATGAATACTTCAGAAGAAAAAACTTTCACCTTGGAAGAATTGTCAAAATTCAACGGTAAAAATGGTGCAAAGGCTTATGTCGCAGTAGATGGAGTTGTTTATGATGTAACTGATTCTCCAAAATGGAAAGAAGGAGAACATCAAGGAGCTGTTAAAGCAGGTGCAGATCTTACAAAAGAGATAAAGGAAATGTCACCTCACGGTGTGAAAGCTTTGGAAAAGTTACCGGTTGTCGGAAAACTTGTTAAGTAGGATTAATAGAAGTTTATAATTAATAAAAGAATTAAGAAGAACACCTCATTAATATTTTAATGAATGTTGTTTTGCTTAATTCTTTTTTTTGGAGAAAAAAATTTAAACAAATCACTACTCTAAATATGATAAAATGATAATAGGAATATGATGAAAATCGGAGGAATTTTATGTATTTGTTGAGATTGACTAATGGTGAAAGAATTCATGATATTTGTCTGTTCAAAAATTTGGAAGAAGGAAGAAAATCAATTTCGAAAATTCCCGGATATAAATATATTAAGGAATGTGATAACGACTACTCATTTGAATATGAGACAATAGATATATCCAACTTTCCGGATTATTTTGAATTAGAGTATAAAGGATATAAAATACCTTTAACCAGATTCATGTTTACGGAAGAAAAGATTGTCTACGTTGATTGGATTGATCTTACTGATGTTGACGACGGCAATTCGGGATATGTGGAAGGTACAACTTTGGTCGATGCATATGCGATTAATAATCAGGATGTGAAAGAATATATTTCTAAAAGGGAAGGTTGTTTTAATTTCATAAAAAATGTACTTGAAAGAGAAGGATTTATAGTTGAAAGAAGCTACTTCGGATCTGAAGACGGAGAAGCAATATTATATAGTTCAAATGGCGAAAATTGGAAATTCTTTTATCATCTAGATCCATTGTTGACCGAAGATTTCTCTGAAAATGAGGACAGTATTAATTGGATATTGGAAAATATTGAAAAATAGAATATTTATTTAAATTATTACAATAAACATACAAAAAATAATTAAAATTTTATCGGAGGGTGGTTGTTTTTAAAAGGTAATTTATGTTAATATTAAAACTAGGAGGTAGCTATGAATCAAAGAATTTATAAATCTTCGGCAACAAAATTTATATGGAATATTATGCTTTCGATTTTTGGAATTGTTGTTGCAATGGTAGTGGGCAGTTTTTTCCTGGATGATACCAAGACCTACATAGTGGGGGCCGTGGTGGGATTCCTGTTTCTTTTGATGATTATATCCGATTCTCGTCTTACCGTTTCAGTTAATAATGAGTATGTGATATTTAAAAAGGGAAAGAAGGAAAGAAAATTTGAAATTGCAAAATATTCTTTTGGATATTCGACCAGAAATCGTGATTCATATCGTATAATCGTGATGGACGAGACCGGAGAGAAGCAAGAAATAGATTGTTCGGGTTTAAGCTATGGAAACTTCGAAAAATTGGCGGAAGATTTGGGAATAATCGGTAAAAAATCAGAAGTTACAAAATTGAATTAGGAGGAAGTATGGAATTTTTGAGACAATATTGGTATATAGCTGTAGTGGTGGTTGTAATGGTGCTTTATTATATTTTATATTTTGTCACCTACAGGAAGATGCAAAGCAAGTCAAAGGATTGGTTTGCAAACAACAAAGATGCAGCTAAGGTTATGATAGATTTAAATTCTGGGGTTGTAACATCCAGCAAAATTTATATTTTAAGCGTTGATGGCGAAAAGCCAATAATTGAAATTAATAAGAATAAGCAAGTACTGGGATTATTACCGGGAACTCATGTCATAGAATCCAAATTCAGTTATACAAGACCTGGTGTAATCCATAGAAATGTTACAAAGACTTGGGGACCTTCAAAACAAGAAGTTACAGTTGAAGCTAACAAAACATACAATTATTATTTTGATAAGGATCAGGAAAGATACTTTTTTGAAGAAATAACAGTTTAGACTGTTATTTTTTTTGATATAATAGATACAAATATTTTGAATAAGGATTGTTTATGGATAAAGTTGTTGTAATTACGGGAGCTTCAAAAGGTATAGGAAGATCTACCTCAGAGAAGTTTAGAAAAGAAGGATATAAGGTATATGATTTAAGCAGAAGCGGAGAAACGGATAATATATCCGAGCATATTCATTGTGATGTGTCGGACTTTGAACAGGTAGATAATGCGATAAAATATGTAATTGAAAAAGAAAAAAAGATTGATATTGCAATTTCCAATGCCGGATTCGGCATATCGGGTTCAGTGGAATCAACTGATTATGACAAAATAAAAAAGCAGATAGATGTAAATTTTAACGGTGCTGCATATTTTGCAAGAGCGGTTCTTCCATACATAAGAGAATCAAAAGGAAGAATTTTGTTTTTATCTTCGGTTGCGGGACAGATACCTCTACCATTTCAATCAATGTATTCAGCTACAAAAGCTGCGATACTTTCACTTGCAATGAGTTTGGACAATGAGATCAAAATCTCCGGAGCTAGGGCTTTGGCATTAATGCCTGGAGATCTCTCAACAAATTTTACGGCATCCAGGTTAAAGAATTTGTATGAGCCGGATTTTTATAGAGATAGGGTTGAACGCTCCGTATCCAAAATGGAGAAGGATGAAAAGTCGGGAAAATCTCCTGATTATATTGCAAATAAACTATATATTTTAGCTACTAAATCAAATCCAAAAGTTGCTGTAAGCGCCGGAATATTTTATAAATTTGCACTTTTGCTTGTAAAACTTTTGCCTGTAAGAATTTTTAATAATATAATTGGAAAGATTTATTCCAAATAGAGGAGGGAATATGAAATACATTCACACAGAAAAATCACCTAAGGCCATTGGGCCATATAGTCAAGCTACAGTAATAAATAATACGGTGTATATTTCAGGGCAAATACCTTTAAATCCTGAGGCATTCGAACTTGAGAATGACATAAAACTTGCGACAAAAAGATGTCTTGAAAATTTACTCAATATAGTTGAAGCAGCGGGAAGCTCACTTGAAAAAATTGCAAAAGTCAATGTTTATGTAACCGATATTGATGATTTTTCGGATATAAATGAAGTTTACGAAGCATTTTTCAAAGAACATAAACCCGCAAGAGCATTGGTTGAGGTATCAAGGTTACCAAAGGATGCAAAAATTGAAATAGAAGCTGTTGCAGCTTTATAATTGCAAGTTCCGAATCTCTTCTTTACTAAATGTTAAAGAAGAGATTTTTTTGTTTAGTACATTATCAGCCTTTAATAGGAAATTCATTTCATAAAAGATATATATAAATAAAAAAATTAGAAAACTAAATCTAAATGTTTGAAAGCGTTTACTAAAAGTCCTACACCATATAGAATTACTATGTAAATAACTTGTTAGGAGGCAGTATGAAAAAAAGTATTAGCAGATTTTTAAGCTTTTTATTACTTGTTACGATGATAATCGGATTTTTTCCAATCGTAAATCAATCAGTAGCTAAAGCTGAAAATCAAGAAGAAGAATCGGTATCTAAGGCACCGGGACTTAGACCTATGTTGGAAGAAAAACTACCTTTGTATGGGGGATATTACAGAACATGGCATGATGTTACATCCATAGGCATTGAAGGGCAGTCTAATGAAGGAAAGATAGAAATGGACAAAATACCTTCAGAAGTGGATTTGGTATTTGTATTTGATGATTGGCAAGCGGAAGACAGTCCATATTATGACAAACTTAAAACCGAGTATGCGAAAAAATTACAAGAACAAGGTACATATGTAATCAGAACAATCGGTACCGAATTTTTATACGGTGCTAACGGAATTGCAAAAAATAAACTTGACATTTATACGAACGATGAAGAAGGATATAAAAAACTTGCGGAAGATATTGTTCAAACCTATGTATTGGACTTTGGGCTTAACGGTTTAGATATAGATGTAGAAAATCACAATTATCATTTAAGATTTATTACTGAAGAACAAAGAGAAAGAATACATGGAGTATTCAAAGAATTAGGTAAGCTGATTGGACCTAACGGAAAGCATGAGAATATTTTATTTATATATGACACGACATTAGGAACAGATCAACCTGTATTTCAACAAAATTATCAAAACTTTGACTTGGTATTGCTTCAAGTATACGGCATAACCGGAGAAGTCGGAGTTTATGATTTTGAAAGTCAAAAAAGAGAGGATTCTATAGAAGACAGAGCTCAAGAGTTCTCAAAATACATTCCGCTTAAAAAGTTGATGTACGGCTTTTCATTTTATGAAGAAAACGGAACTAAAGATGGCGGACGCTGGTATGATGTCCCATCATCCGAAGGTGCATATGATGAATTAAATCAACTTATCCCAAATGGAACTATAAGAGAGTCAAGAGCCGGAAGATATGCGAAATGGCAACCTTCAACAGAGTTGAAGGGAGGTATATTCGGATATGCTGTAGAGCGTGATGGAGTTTATCACCCTACTAAAAAACAAACGGCTGATTTTATTAGAAGTAACGGAGCTATAAAATCACCATCTGATTATAAATTGACTACAGAATTTAATGATTCAAAAATTCTAAAAAATATTATGACTGAAAGTGGGCTGTATAGACAAATAGATGAGTCTGATTTCCCTGATGCGGCACTTTTAAATGAAATCAGATTAAAAGTGAGTAAATTCTCAGGAGACCTTGCTTTATTTAATAAAGAGTTGGTTTTAGACAATCCTGAAATAAAGGATTTAACAGGTTTAAAGTCTTTAACAAATGTAAAGAAAATTACACTTAAGGGATTAGAAAAATTAGAAAGTTTGAGTTCTTCAGACTTGCCTGAAAGTTTCATCAATGAATCAAAAGCGCCTGAATCAAAGGCTCCGATTAAATTGGAGTTGACAGGTTTGAGTGGATTGACATCACTTGATTTGAGCGGAATGAATCTTGAACAATTAAGCATAACCGATTCTGAAAATTTCAGATCCCTAAAATCGATAAACATATCTGATAATATGCTTGATTTATCTCCGGGAACTCAAAATAGAATAATAGTTGACAATTTTTTGAAAGCATTAAAAAACAATTCGACAGAAATAACAGAGAGTTCATTTAATATAAAGAATCAAAGACCACAGGCGTACTATCCGAAATCATATTCACCAAGTTTTCTGAGATTTAATTCAAATGAGAGTGTAAATCTTAAAGATATCTTGAATGGAGTTGTAACTGCCGGAGATTATTTTATATCAGATGAGAGCAAATTTGAAGAATTCAAAAATTACTCAATTGAGAATATGAGATTTGTGGATGAAAATCTAACTTATAAAGATTTCATACAAAATATCAGATATTCTGAATATGAAATTAAAGTTTTAAACAATAAGTTTGAAGAAGTTGAAGTGGAAAACTTTATACTTAAACCGAACGAAAATGATGTAAACCAAACTTATACGGTTGAATATAGGGATATTGAGAAGAATTTGGTACACACATTGAAGATAGTTTATGGCGAAGGAAGTATAAAACTTACAAAGATAAGTGAAGATATTAAAAATTTCTTCGGTTTAGACCATGAAAATGTTATTAAGAAAGCATTTGACGGAGTTATACATTCAGTTGCAAACCAAAATTCTTTCAGTACATGGAATGCACCGGGATGGTTTGCTATTGAATTGGATCCTTCAACTACCGCAACTTACTGGAAATTGTATCAAAACTCTCATATCAACGGAGGAAATAAATCCACTGATATTGAAAGTGGTTCATTGGAATATATAGCTGACTTGGATGTCAAAATTCCGTCAGGCATTTCAAAGGATAAAAGAAAAATTGTTGAATTCCTTAACAATCAGGAATGGACTGCAGCTAATTCATTCGAAGGTGGAACAGAGTCAATATATTCATCAGATTTGTCAAATATAAAAGCAAGATATTGGAGATTTAAATTTAATACCGTTACCGGAGGAAATACATCTTATGGATTCCCTACTATTCCGGAGATTGAAATTTTCGGAATAAAGTTGGACAGTTCCGAGTTGATGAAAGTAATCAATGAAGTAACCTCGATAGACAAATCTAAATATACTGAAGAATCCGTATTCGAACTATATAAAGTTTTGGCGGAAGTTGAGGGAATATTTGAAAAAGAAAATTTGGTTCAATCGGATATTGATAATGCCAGAGACAGACTAAGACAAGCAATAATGGCATTAGTTGAAGTTGAAAATAAGCCTGATAAAAGTGAATTGGTTAAAGAAATAGAAAAAGCCAAAAGAGCCGATCTTTCAAATATAACTGAAGAATCCAAGAAAATATTGGAAGATACAATAGCAAAAGCGGAAATGCTTAATGATTCGGAATATGCAAATTCTAAAGAAATAGAAAAAATGATTCAGGAATTGAAAGAGGCTGTTGAAGGTTTAAAGAAAATACAAGGTTTTGTAAATATTGACGGAAAGCAAAAATATATAAAAGAAGACGGAAGTTTTGCGACAGGTTGGTTAACTTTAGACGAAGATAAGTATTACTTTAATGAAGAAGGAGTAATGCATATAGGTTGGCTAACAAAAGAAGGAAAGACATATGTATTTAAAAACTCGGGTAAAATGGTTGTTGGATGGAGAACAATAGCGGGTAACAGATATTACTTTAACGAAGAAGGAGTAATGCATAAAGGCTGGTTGACAAAGGATGGAAAGACATATGTATTCAAAAATTCGGGTAAAATGGTTATAGGCTGGAGAACAATAGCAGGCAAAAGATATTACTTTAATCAAGACGGCTCAATGCATATTGGTTGGTTAAAATTGAACAATAAGACATATCTGTTTTACAATAGCGGTAAAATGGTAACCGGTGAATGGAAATCATCAGGTAAAACTTACTATTTTAATAAAAACGGCGAGCTTATAAAGGTAATTAAAAGATAACTTTATTTCAAAAAATTCCATAATTACTACTGTTTAAAATATGAGATTAAAAACGGAAACACTAAAAGAATGTTTCCGTTTTTTGCATCTTTGTATTGACATACAATATTATACATCGTATAATATTGTAAAAAGAATAGGAGGAGATATGTTTTCAATTCAAGGTCAAATTTTAGACTTTTGTGTTCTCTCAATTGTTGGAGAAAAAGACACTTATGGATATGAAATAACTCAAAAACTTATGACATCAATAGATATATCGGAATCAACTTTGTATCCCGTTTTAAGAAGATTATTAAAAAGCGGATATTTGGAAACTTATGATATATCTTTTGACGGACGAAACAGGAGATATTATAAAATAACGAAAGAAGGAAAAAAAATGCTTTTATACTATAGAGAGAAATGGGAATCTTATATCAAACAAGTAAACAAAATTGTGGGGGGACAAAATGACTAGAAATACTTTTTTGAGGAAATTAAAAAATTATTTGAAAGATATACCGGCAAGCGAAAGAGACAATATAGTAGAATTTTATTCGGAAATGTTTGATGATGCCAATATTTCAAATGATGATGAAGTTCCGGAACATTTTGGAAATCCTGAAAAAATTGCATTTGAAATTCTGTCTCAAGATTATGGCGAATCAGTTAATTCCGATAATGACACAAAATGGGATAGTAGAGAGAAAAAGAGAGGATTTTTTAAGGATATAAGTCTTATTTTTCTATCAATTTTCAGTCTTCCTGTGTTGATACCCTTATTGGTTTTACTTATTGTCGGGGCGGTTGCTTTTGCCGTTATCGCTGTGATATCAGCATTACTGATACCTTTTGTAACACTGATATTGCCATTTTTTTACTTTAAAATATTTTTGTATATAGTGGCATTTTTTATAGTAATAAAAATTGTAAGTAGAATAATCAAAAAAATATACAGAAAATTTTCAAGAAAGAAGGAAAAAATGAATTATAAATTTAATGAATATCAAACTTACTATAAAAATTATTACAAGAATTACAATAAAACTAACTCTAATGAAGAATTTGAACAATTGAAGTTTCAGTCAATTGACGATGTAAACATAGAAGTAAACAATTTCAATGTCAAGTTTAAAAAGTCAGACCACGATGAAGTAATTATTAAGTATAATTTAGAGCAAAGTAAAAATATTAAAATCAGTAAAAATCTTAATAAACTTGATATAGTCTTGAATGGTGGTGGAATAGGATCAAAAATTCAGAAATCAATAGAAATATTTTTGCCTGAAAGTTTGAATATTAATTTTGAAGTAAATGCTTCCACTGTAAGAATATATAATTTGGATTTTACAAATTTCTTTGCAGAAATAAATGCTTCGGAATTTGAACTTGAAAATGTGTTTCTTGAAAAAGGAGATTTTGAGATTAACGCTTCAACTGTTTCCGGAAATTTGGATTATGGAAAAAATATAGATTTGGAGGCAAATGCCTCGTCAATAGATTTTAAATTTAACAGGGATAAGATTTTTATTTATAAGACTTTAAGTCTATGTAATATTAGTACGGCACCAAAATATATAGAATCGAGTCAAAACTACACTTTCTACTTGGAAGCTTCAGTCAGCAATATAAAATTAAAGTAATCAAGGTAAAAAATATTTCGGATTACTTATTGTAAATACCCTCTTTACTGGACAATCAGTAAGGAGGGTATTTTTATAATTAATCATTGTTTAGTCCTAATTTTTTTATAAGGAATAGAGCAAGGCTAAGTATTATCGCAACAACTGAAGCAAGAACCATTCCTGACAATTTCACATAACCAAATGATACCTCAAGTCCGCTTAGACCTGTAATGAAAATAACTGATGTAAGTACCAAATTTTCACTTTTACTGTAATCTACTTTTTGATCAACCAAAAGTCTGATTCCCGATGCTCCGATCATACCGTAAAGAAGGAATGTAACACCTCCTATTACATTTCCGGGAATTGATAGTATAAGTGCTGCTAAGGGACCTATAAATGCCATCAGAATTGAAATAATTGCAGCAAGTCCTATTACTTTTACCGAGTATACTCCGGTAATAGCCATTACACCTATATTTTCACCATATGTTGTAGTAGGCACTCCTCCGACAAGTCCTGATAATGCCGTTGAAAAATCGTCAGCAAAAATGGATTTGTGTAGTCCCGGATCTTTTAATAAATCTCTTCCTACAATATTTGAAGTTACAACTTGATGAGAGATATGTTCGGAAGTAATAACCAAAAGAACAGGCAACATTGCTATTACCGCATCCAATCTGAATTTCGGGACTTGAAAATTAGGTAATGTAAAAAGTTTGGCATCAATCAAAGGTTGAAAATCAATCATATTGAATGCCATTGATACAATATAACCTACAACTATTGCTATAAGTATCGGAATAGTCGAAAAGAATCCCTTAAAGATTACCGAACCGAATATAGCTGTCAATATAGTTACCAGAAATACAATCCAATCGGCAGCGTTAACGGTTTCGGTCATTAAATTCGCACCTATATTTCCTCCGATAACCGTGCTTCGAGCCAATTCAAATCCGATCAATGCGACTACGGCACCCATTGCAGCGGGAGGAAGAACAATGTTGATCCAATCCGTACCGAATTTATAGATTACATATGCAAGCACGCAGCCTAAAAGTCCGACAACAATAAAAGCACCTTGTGCATATTCAAAACCCATTTTTCCGATAATATAACCTCCAGGGGCTAAAAATGCGAAACTTGAACCTAAATAAGCAGGTGCTTTTTGTTCTGTTATAAAAATAAAAAGTAAAGTACCGATACCATTCATCAATAAAACAATTCCCGGATTAATTCCAAATAAAATTGGAACCAAAACAGAAGCTCCAAACATAGCAAATGTATGTTGTAAAGCCAATGGTAAAAGTAGTTTTGTAGGAACTTTATCATTTACTTGATAAATTTTCTTTTGATTCTTTGACATATAATACCTCCAAAAATTTATTTCATTTCATATTACAACTTATACAATAATTTGTCAATTAATAATTACTCAAAAATAAGTCTAAAATTAGAAAAAGTATTGAATGATGAATTTCTATGTGTTATAGTTACATAGTAAGTATTTTCTCTATGAGCATACTTGCTATAATAAAACGGAGGAAAATTAATGGTTAAGGGAACAGTTAAATGGTTCAACGCAACTAAAGGATATGGATTCCTTTCTACTGAAGATGGACAAGATGTATTTGTACACTTTACAGCTTTAGAAGAGACAGGCGAATTCAGAACTTTAAATGAAGGTCAAGAAGTTGAATTCGAAATCACTGAAGGCGAAAAAGGCCCTCAAGCTTCTAATGTAGTAAAGTTAAGCTAATTTTTAGGAGTAGCCCCTTTTATAGGGGCTTTAAATATTTATACATATAGGGTGATTAGATATGAAAGATTATATAATTAGAGCAATTGATAAAAATAAATCTATTAGGATATTTGTAGCACGTACTACCGATATGGTTCAAAAAATAAGAGATTTGCATAAATCATCTGCAACGGCGTCAGCAGCGATGGGAAGGCTTGCAACTATGGCATCATTCATGGGGATAGACCAAAAAGTGGAAAGCCTAAAACTTACCTTGAAATTGGATGGAAACGGGGTAGGAGGAAAAATAATAGCTGTTGCCGATCATACGGGGAATGTACGAGTGACCGCTTCAAATCCCAGAGCGGATTTGCCGGCAAAGTCAAATGGTAAATTGGATGTAGCAGGTTTTGTAGGAACGGAAGGAAGTATCGGTATCATTAAAGATTATGGACTTAAAGAGCCTTATACCGGAATTTCAGAAATAATTTCAGGAGAGATTGCGGAGGATTTTGCAAATTATTTTTTCTATTCCGAGCAAACACCTTCGATAATAAGTTTGGGCGTGTTGGTGGATACTGATTTATCAATCAAAGCTGCCGGAGGTTTATTTGTACAAGTTTTACCAAATATTTCAGATGATGATCTTACCGGATTGGAGAAAAAAGTCGGTGAGCTTTTGCCTATTTCCGAATTAATTTCCAATAATTTGACACCCGAAGAGATACTTGAAAAATATTTTTCAGAATTTGAGCCTGAGGTTTTGTCTAAAATCGATGTTAAGTACGAATGTAATTGCAGCAGAGAGAGATTTGAAGAAGGACTTATTTCTTTGGGGAAAAATGAATTGCAGCAGATAGCTGACGAAGACGGAAAAGCGGATATAATTTGTGAATTTTGCAGAAAAGAGTATTCTTTTAATAAGGAAGACTTGGAGAAACTAATTAAAAGTATTTGATAGAGGATGCGGTGGAAAATTATATTTTTATTTTAGAGATTCTTGGGATTATAGCATTTGCTGTAACGGGTGCTATTGAAGGAATAAGGTCGGGAATGGATTTACTTGGGGTGATTATATTGGGGATAATCACTGCTTTAGGAGGCGGACTAATACGAGATGTATTTCTAGGTATTAGACCGGCGTATTCTTTTCAAAAACCCGTATATATATATGTTGCGATTTCAACTGCTGTTATTGTTTTCGGATTCTCCTATTACAGACAAAATGTTAAAGGAAAAAAAATTGCTAAAATATTTGAGGAATTGCTCTTGTTTTTTGACAGTATGGGACTTTCACTTTTTACCATATTGGGAATTAATATGGCTTTGAGTCTCAGCAAGGATTACACTTCTGCATTTTATATATTTATCGGTGTAATTACGGGAGTTGGAGGAGGGGTTGTAAGAGATTTATTGACTATGAAAATGCCATATATTTTAGTAAGGAATATATATGCTTCGGCTTCAATTATCGGTGCAACAATTTATCTGTACTTGATTAAAAGTTTTATGGATCCCGGAATTGCTATGATTCTGGCAATGTTTGTGATATTTACAATCCGAACTTTGGCAGCGAAGCGCGGTTGGAATTTACCTAAAGTGGAGAGGAATGTTTTATGAAAATTTCGGATGAATTAAATATGATTTTGGAGGAAATCTACGAAATAATAAAACCTAAAAATCAAAGTATTTTCGTAGTGGGTTGCTCGAGTTCCGAAATCTTAAACAAAAAAATCGGAACCGATTCCAATAAAGAAATCGGAGATACGGTCTTTTTAACGATTCAAAAGTTTTTTGAGGATAAAAATGTATATTTGGCTTGCCAATGTTGTGAGCATTTGAATAGAGCATTGGTAGTAGAGAGGGAAGTTGCTGAAAAAAATATGTTGGAAATAGTATCAGTTGTGCCGAAAATAAATGCGGGTGGAGCTTTTGCAACTTCAGCATTCATTAATATGAAAGATCCGGTGGTTGTAGAGTATATAAGAGCTGATTTCGGTTTGGACATCGGAAATACTTTGATAGGGATGCATCTGAAGCATGTTGTGGTACCCGTAATATTATCCGTAAAGAAATTGGGAGGGGCAAATATTGTTTGTGCCAATACGAGACCTAAACTGATTGGGGGATGCAGAGCTCAGTATAACAGGGATTGATGCTTTACGATTGAAAGTCTAAATTAATATCTATGAGAAAATTGCGTAAATTATATATTTCATTTGAATACAAGAAAATAAATTAAGAAGGTGTGGCAAGATACCGGAATACGACTTCAAAAGTTGAATGTAAAACATACTTATGAAGCCGTTCAAGTAAATTGCTACACCTGTTTTTTAAAATAAAGTAAATAATCAAACTTTAGAATGTATTTTATTTAAAATTTACAGTTCCCAATGTTCATTTATCAAGTCCAATATTTTATCGGTACAATATCTTCCTTTACAGGAACCCGTTCCTGCACCTGTTTTTTCTTGAAGAGAAACTAAATCGTCGTAACCTTCTTCAATAAGTTTTTTAAATTTATATCTTGTTATGGATTTGCAAGTGCAGATTTTTACCATTTTATCCATAATTTCTTGTTCTTTATTCATAATTCACCTTCTTTTTCAATAGATATTATATCAATATAAATATAAAACATAAATATTTTCAGAAAATAAATTTAATTGGGTATATAATTAATCCAGTTAAGTTATTGGAGGAAGTATGTTTAAATTATTTAGAAAATTAAATGTAAAAGAATATATGCTTATCATTGTAATTATGGTGCTTATATTCGGTCAAGTATTTCTAGACTTAAAAATGCCGGATTATATGGCTGAGATAACAAGATTAATTCAGAGCAATGGTGCTGAAATCGGAGGAGTTCTAAACAATGGTTTATATATGATGCTTTGTGCGTTCGGATCTCTTATACTGAGTATAGGAATCGGTTATCTTGTGGCATATGTATCATCGATTTTTTCAAGAAATATTCGAAAAGATCTATTTTATAAAGTGGGAAATTTGGGAATGGAAGAGATAAAGAAATTTTCCACATCAAGTTTGATTACCAGAATGACAAATGACATTACTCAAATCGAGATGTTTATGGGAATGGGAATGATTGCTCTTATGAAGGCTCCCTTAACTGCTTTTTGGGCAATCAGTAAAATTCTCAATAAAGGTTTTCAATGGACGGTGGCTACCGGTGTAGGAGTAACGATCGTATTTACAACTGTAACTTTATTAATAGTAATTGTTATTCCAAAATTTAAGATTGTTCAAGATCTGACAGATAAAATTAACGGAATAACCAGAGAACATATTATGGGGATCAGGGTTGTAAGAGCATTTAACGCTGAAAAATACCAAAAACAAAAATTTGAAGAAGTAAACAACGATTTAACTAAATTGCAGATGTTTAATCAAAAATCTTTCGCAATTTTAAATCCGATTATGATGCTTGTGATGTATGTTTTAACATTGGTCATATATATAATAGGTGTAAATCTTATCGAAGGTACTACACTTTCAGGCAAAATTGCAATCTTTGGAAACATGATAGTATTTTCCGCATATGCGATTCAAGTCATTATCTCCTTTTTAATTATGGCATTTGTAATGCTATTAATATCAAGAGCACAAGTATCTGCAAGAAGAATAAATGAAGTTTTGAGTTGCGATATATCTGTAATAAGCGGGATCTTTGACGGAAAATCTTCCCAAATAGGAGAAATAGAATTTAAAAATGTTTTTTTTAAATATCCGAAAGCGGATGAATATGTACTTAAAGATATAAGTTTTAAGATTAATCGTGGTGAAAATGTAGCCTTTATAGGTTCTACCGGATCCGGAAAATCAACCCTTGTAAATCTAATTTGTCGATTTTATGATGTAAGTGACGGAGAGATTTTGGTTGACGGAATTGATGTAAAAGAATATGAACTTGAAAAGCTTTATGAAAAAATCGGATATATATCTCAAAAACCTTTTATTTTTGAAATGAGCATCAAAGACAATGTTAAAATCGGAAAAAACAGAGGAGAAATTTCTGAAAAAGATGTTTCAGATTCATTAAAAATTGCTCAGGCAAAAGAATTTGTTGAAAAAATGGAAGAAGGCTATAATTCTTTACTTTCCAGGGGTGGGACAAATATTTCAGGAGGTCAAAAACAAAGGATATCGATAGCCAGAGCAATCGCCGGCAAACCTGAAATATACATCTTTGACGATTCGTTTTCTGCACTTGATTTTAAAACCGAGGCTAATTTGAAAAGGGAGTTGAGTACTTTTACTAAAGATTCTACAGTTTTGGAGGTGGCTTCAAGAATTGGATCGGTGATGAATTCAGATAAGATAATTGTACTTGAAAACGGAAGAATTGTAGGTATGGGGAAACATGATGAGCTTCTTGATAATTGCGAAGTGTATCAAGAGATAGCTTATTCACAATTAAGCAAGGAGGAAGTGTGATGAGAGGCAATAATCTTCAACCGAGAAAAGTAAATGATTTCAAAAAAGCGATAAGAAGAATCATACAAGAGCTTTCAGGAGCAAAAAAAAGTATGTATATCACATTTGTACTTGCCATATTAAGTTCAATACTTGCAATATACACGCCGAATTTATTGTCCGATTTGACGGATGAAATTTCTAACGGAATTAAAGTTGACGGAGCGAAAGCGGAGAAGTTGAATTCTCAAATACATGAAAATGTTTCAAAAAATGAAAAGATTGAAATCATTCAAATTGAGGGAAAAACAATTTCAGCAGAGGATCAGTTGAAATATGTTGAAATTTTGAAAAAAGAGTTTAGTGAAACTGACAAAAATTCCGGACAACAAAGTATTGACGGAAACTATATCAGAGTTTTCGACTCTTTTCCGGATAGTATAAAAGAATATATTGGAAATAAGATGAACAGAAGCAATATATTTTATTTGGTTCAAATATTACTCATTCTATACATTCTTTCATCACTATTCGGATATATGCAGGCATATTTGATGAGTGATGTGACAAATAAATTTGCGAGAAGCTTAAGAAACAAAATTAATGATAAAATCGACAGATTGCCTTTGAAATACTTTGACAGCAATCAATTGGGAGATATTCTATCTAAAGTAACTAATGATGTGGATTCAATGGCTACAAATATGAATCAATCTTTTGCAAATATCGCCGGTTCGGTTGCTATGCTTTTGGGTACGGTAGTAATGATGTTTTACACAAATTTGATAATGGCAATTACTGCAATATTTTCAAGTTTGTTCGGCTTTGTGTTTATGTTCACTGTTTTAAAAAAATCTCAGAAGTACTTTAGTGTCAGACAGAAAGAATTGGGAAAACTGAATGGACATATAGAAGAAGTTTTTTCAGGATTGAGCATTGTTAAAGTCTATAATGCAGTAGATCAAATGACTGACAAATTTGACAGTCTAAATGATTCGCTGTATGGTGCCAACAGAAAAAGTCAGTTTTTGTCGGGACTGATGATGCCGATGATGGCCTTTATAGGGAATTTCGGATATGTTGCCGTAAGCATTATTGGCGCATTATTAACGGTGAAGGGATATATTACATTTGGAGTCATAGTTGCATTTATGTCATATGTAAGATTGTTTACAAATCCCCTTACACAAATAGCACAATCTTTGCAAGGGGTTCAATCTTCTGCCGCAGCAGCTGAGAGAGTTTTTGAGTTTATTGACGAAAATGAAATGAGAAATGAATCTGAGGCTAAAAATTTTATGGATAAAAATAAGGTACAAGGAAAAATTGAGTTCAAAGATGTCGTATTTACCTATCAAGGAAAAAGCAAGCCTACTATTTTAAATTTTAGCGCAACGGCAAATCCGGGACAAAAGATTGCAATTGTAGGACCTACGGGGGCAGGAAAAACAACATTGGTGAATTTGCTCATGAAATTTTATTTAATTGACAGTGGCGATATACTTATAGACGGAGTATCTATTAATAAACTTTCAAGAGAAAACATACATGACTTATTTACCATGGTTTTACAGGATACATGGTTATTTAACGGAAGTATACGAGATAATATCAAGTATAATATGAAACATGTTTCCGATGATGAGTTGGAAGTAGTTTCTAAAATAGTTGGACTTTCACATTTTATTCATACACTTCCGGATGGATTTGATACCATAATAGGAGATAATGACAGTGTAAGCTCGGGTCAAAGACAGCTACTTACAATTGCAAGAGGGATGTTGAAAGATGCTCCGTTCTTAATTCTGGATGAAGCTACATCAAATGTTGACACAAGAACTGAAGTTTTGGTTCAAAAAGCAATGGACAAATTGATGTATGGCAGGACATCTTTCATAATTGCACACAGATTATCCACTATTAAAAATGCCGATTTAATATTGTTTATGAAAGATGGGACGATAGTCGAACAAGGAAATCACGAAGAACTTATGTTAAGACAGGGCAACTATTTTAGTTTATATAATTCACAGTTTTCAGTTAGTGTTTAAATTGTGATATAATTGATGATTAAAGGAGGATGTGATGAAACTTATAGCAATTACACCTGATTATGATGAAAATACGGACAAATTACAAATTAATAAAGCGTATATTGACCTGGTTGAAAGAAACGGAGCAATTCCGGTAATTTTACCCTTTAATGAAAAATTAGAGGTTTTAAGTGAATATGCGGATATTTTTGACGGTTTTATAATTTCCGGAGGAGCAGATATATCGCCGAGATTTTATGGGCAGGACAAAAATTTGGAATGTGGTTTTTCACTTAATTTGAGAGATGAACTGGAATATAATCTTGTTAAGATACTATATGATAAAAATATTCCTACGCTTGGTATTTGTAGAGGGATGCAAATTATGAATGTCGCGCTGGGAGGGACATTACATCAGGATTTAAAGTATAAAAAGAATGTAAAAATTAAGCATAGTCAAGATAAGGTTCACTATGATTTGGTTCATAAAGTAAAAAATGAAAATAAAACATATTTTCAAAAACTTTTTAAAGAGGATTTTTATGTGAACAGTCTTCATCATCAAGCCATTGATAAATTGTCAAACAAGTTAACGGTCGGACAAATATCCAATGACGGAGTTATTGAAGGTGTTTATGCGGACGGAAAGAGATTTTTCGTCGGTGTGCAATGGCATCCGGAAAAATGTCCTGTAAATATGAAGGAAGTAGAAATTTTAATGAAAGATTTTATTTCAAAATGTTAGTTGGAGGCGAAATGAAAGGTATTATAGCTGCACTTCTATGCTCTTTTGATAAGAGCGGAAAAGTAAATGAAGAAGGTATAAAGAAACTTGTCAGGTTCAATATAGAAAACGGAGTTGACGGATTATATGTAAATGGAAGTACGGGAGAAAATTTTATGCTCTCAACTGAAGAGAAAAAGCTTGTGTTTAAAGTGGTGAAGGAAGAAGCGGGAAATGAAATTCCGCTTATCGCTCAAATAGGCTCCCTTAATATAAATGAAGCAATTGAACTAGGAAAATATGCCACTGAATTGGGATATGATTATCTATCCGCAGTTACTCCGTTTTATTATAAGTTCAGCTTTGACGAAATAAAGGATTATTATAATACGATACTTGAGGAAGTTGATAATAAAATGATCATATATTCAGTTCCAATTTTGACGGGAAGTGATATATCTTTGGAGAATTTCAAAGAATTATTTGAGAATCCAAAAATTGTCGGAGTAAAATTTACTCAGTCCGATTTTTATCTCTTGGAAAGATTGAGAAGCAGTTTTCCGAATAAAATGATTTTTTCGGGATTTGACGAGATGTTATTGCCTGCAGCTACATTGGGTATAGACGGAGCTATAGGCTCTACATTTAATATAAATGCAAAACGTGCTAAGGGAATTATTGAAAACCTGAAGTCGGGAAATTTGGAAAAAGCGAAAATTTTACAAAAAGAAACGAATGATTTTATACAAGAGGTTTTATCCAATGGTCTCTATCAGACACTAAAACTCATATTGGAAGAAAAAGGAATTCCAATGGGTGAATGTAGGAGACCGATGAGAGCTTTCACAGAAACAATTAGAAAAAATGCTAAGGAAATTTCAAGAAAATATTTTTAATAAATAGAGATACCACCGATTTAGATGTGGTATCTTTAATTTTTTATACTTTGAAATTGTTTTCATAATTATATTGCTTATGAAAATTCTATGTGATATAATTGTCACGATAGCGATATCAATAAATATTATATAGGAGGAAAAAATGAAAAGATCTTTACAAAGATTAGGTAAGTCATTGATGCAAGCTGTTGCGGTAATGCCTCTAGCAGCTTTATTAATTGGTATTGGTTATATGATAGACCAAGATTGGGGATCTAACTCACTTGTGGCTGCTTTCTTAATAAAAGCCGGAGCTGCTGTACTTGATCATTTGGGATTAATTTTTGCTGTTGCAGTAGCATTTGGTTTAGCAAAGGATAGTCATGGAGCTGCTGCTTTGGCTGGGCTTATTTCAATGTTAACTATGATGTTGTTATTGGATAAAGACTTTATTTTCAGAGTAGCATATGGGGATACCATGGCTAATTTGGAAAAAGCTAATGCTATTACAGACAGTCATAAATTTTTCTACACAGCATTTGGTTCAATAAACTTTAAAAATGTGTTTGTAGGTATATTGGCAGGGATTATAGGAGGATACTCATATAATAAATTCTTCCAAGTTAAGTTGCCTGAATTTTTAGCATTCTTTAGTGGTAGAAGATTAGTTCCGATAATGGCTTCAATCATATCATTAGTATCAGTTGTTGTTTTGTACTTTGCATGGCCAGTGATTTATGTAGGTTTGATTACATTTGGTAAAGGCCTTCAAGGAATGGGACCTCTAGGTGCAGGTATTTATGCGTTCTTTAACAGATTATTAATTCCAACAGGATTGCATCACGCTTTGAACCAAGTATTCTGGCAAAATTTAGTTGGAATCAATGATATTCCTAACTTCTTAAACAGAGCTGCTGATACAATAACAAATACATATCATCCTGGTATGTATCAAGCGGGTTTTTTCCCGATTATGATGTTCGGTTTACCTGCAGCTGCAGTTGCAATGTTTTCACTTGCAAAGCCTGAAAAGAAACAATATGCTAAGTCTTTATTCTTGGCAGGTGCTTTGGCATCATTCGTTACAGGGGTAACTGAGCCTATAGAATTCGCATTTATGTTCTTGGCTCCGGGTTTATACTTGGCGCATGCTGTATTAACAGGTATAGCTGTATTCTTGGCTGCTCAATTTGGTTGGTATGCGGGATTCGGCTTCTCAGCAGGTTTGATAGATATGTTCTTAAGTACAAGCAATCCACTAGCTAAAAATTGGTATATGTTACTAGTTTTAGGTTTGGTATTTGCAGTTATTTACTTCGTGTTATTTAAATTTGCGATTCAAAAACTAAATCTTCAAACTCCTGGAAGAGAAGAAGATGATGTTACAGAAGGAGTTATTCTTTCAAAAGACACTAACTACACTGAAATGGCAAGAGTTATTTTAGCCGGTTTAGGCGGAAAAGAAAATATTTCTTCAATTGACCACTGTATAACAAGACTTAGATTAGAAGTAAAAGATGAAACATTGGTAGACGAAAAAGCCATAAAAAGAGCAAAAGTTGCCGGAGTTGTAAGATCATCTCAAAAATCAGTTCAAGTTATAATTGGACCTCAAGTTCAAGCAGTGCATGACGAATTTGTAAAATTGGTATAATCAAGGAATAAGCTCCCATATGGGAGCTTATTTGCATTATCAGGAGAGAACAAGTTTTATAAATTTTACCTTTGAGTCTAAAGATAAAGTTTATAATAGAAAAAAGATTGAAAAAAAATTGTGAATATGTTACTATTTTTCGAGATAATAATTGAGGAGGAAAAAGATGAAAAAAGATATTCTTCAAATGGATGATTTATCAACAGAAGAAATTATGGATATTTTAACTGATGCAAGATCTTTTTCTCGTTCTCAAAAGGGTTGGCAATTGACGCGTAAGCGTTTAATTGCCAACCTTTTTTTTGAGCCGAGTACAAGGACGCATTATTCTTTTGTAAGTGCCGAGCACCAACTGGGCTGTAATGTAGTTGACTTTTTACCGCAGGCAAGTTCTGTAGTAAAGGGAGAAAGTCTTTATGATACCGTTAAGACTTTCGAGTCTATAGGATATGATGGCCTTGTAATAAGACATCCGGAGGATAATTATTTTCATCAACTCGAAAATATAGGGATTCCTATAATAAATGCGGGAGACGGATCGGGGAATCATCCGAGTCAATGTTTGTTGGATCTGTATACTATTTATGATGAATTTGGGAAGTTTGAAGGTTTAAATATCCTTATTGTCGGAGATATAATTCATTCAAGAGTTGCACGCAGTAACTTGGAAGCTTTGACCAGAATGGGAGCGAATGTAAGATTTAGCGGACCGGATTTTTTTGTGGATAGAAAAGAATTATATATGGATTTTGACAGAGGAATTGAATGGGCTGATGTTGTAATGATGCTTAGAATACAACATGAAAGGCATTCTGCAAGATTGCAAATGAGTAAGGAAGAATACCTTAAAAAATTCGGCTTAACTGAAGAGAGAGTTGAAAGAATGAAGAAAGATGCAATTATAATGCATCCCGCTCCTGTAAACAGAAATGTTGAAATCGCTGATAATGTAGTTGAATGTCAAAAATCCAGAATATTTAAGCAGATGGAAAACGGCGTACTCGTAAGAAAAGCAATGATTAAAAAAATCTTTAATGAGAAATGGTGAGATTATGTTAATAAAAAATGCGAAGATAAATACTGAAAAAAATAATACCGAAATCGTTGATATATTAATTAAGAATGGTAAAATTGTCAAGATTGATAGGGAAATTTCATATGAAGGAAATGTAATAGATGCCAAGGAAAGATTGGTGTTACCCGGAGGCATTGATGTACATGTTCATCTGAGAGAACCGGGATTTGAAGAAAAAGAAACTATAAAAACGGGGAGCATGGCTGCCGCAGCCGGAGGATATACAACTATTATGCCTATGCCTAATTTGAATCCTCATCCTGATAATATAGAAACTATTGAAACATATTTACAAAAAATAAAAGAAGATTCCGTTATAAATGTAATACCTTACTCATGTATAACAATGAAGTCTTTAGGGAATAATTTGGTTGATATGAAGGGAATATATGATAAATTTCAATTGAGATTTTTTACGGATGACGGAGTTGGAGTTCAGAATGATGAAATGATGGAATCAGCTATGAAGGAATCAAAAAAAATCAATGGAATTATCGCAGCTCATACCGAAGATATGAGTTACAGAAAACCTGATTCTTCAGTTCATGATGGAGAAAATGCCAAGAAACACGGATGGATAGGAATTCCAAGTGAAACAGAGTATAAGCAAGTTGAAAGAGATCTAGAACTTTCAAGAAGGACAGGTGCCAAGTATCATATTTGTCATATGAGTGCAAAAGAGAGTGTGGATGCTTTAAGAAAGTATAAGAAGATGGGGGCTGATGTGAGTGGAGAAGTAACCATTCATCACTTGCTTTTGACCGAAGATGATGTCGTAAATACCAATTTTAAAATGAATCCTCCGCTTAGAACATCAAAAGACAGAGATTCCCTTATAAAAGGATTAATTGACGGAACCATTGATTTTCTTGCGAATGATCATGCACCTCATTTGGAGGAAGAAAAAGCTAGGGATATGGGAAAAGCACCTTTCGGTATAGTTACAATTGAAAATGCAATTCCTTTGTTTTACACACATTTTGTTAAAACGGGAATTATTGACTTAGAGACATTTATTAAGTTGATATCCACAAAACCGGCAGAAAGATTCGGTTTTGACAATAAAGGTAAAATAGAAGTGGGGTATGATGCGGATTTGGTAATTTACGAAGAAAAAGAGTATGTAATAGACAAAAGTAAATTCTATTCCAAAGGGAAAAATACTCCCTTTGACGGGTGGAAATGTTACATGGTACCTTACAAGACAATTGTAAATGGGAAGGTTGTATTCGGGAGCTGAGAATGAAAAGATATTTAGTTTTAGAGGATGGCAGATATTTCGAAGGAGAGGCCTTTGGAGGTAATTCATTCAAAGTCGGAGAATTGGTGTTCAACACCGGAATGATGGGATATCAGGATATTCTATGTGACGCTTCATACTGCGGTCAGATAATAAACTTGACATATCCGCTTGTGGGAAACTACGGAATAAATAGAGAAGGTTTTGAAAGTATAAATACCGATATATTTGGAATAATAGTTGGCGAAATTTCCAATAAACCGAATAATTGGAGAAGTCAGATGACGGTTGATGAGTTTTTAAAGCTTAAAAACATTCCGGGCATCAAGGGAATAGATACAAGACAGTTGACGAGATTGATAAGAAATAAAGGAACTCAGAGGGCTGTATTCACAGATGATATTTCTAATCTTGATCAAATAATTGAAAAAATCAAAAAATCGGATGATGACAAAAATTTAGTGGAGAGGGTTTCTATACAAAAACCTTTTCGAATACCCAATGTAGCTGAAAAAATAGTTTTGATCGATTTTGGATCAATAAATGAGATACTGAAAGTTTTGAATGCAAATAAAAAAGATATTACGGTTGTACCTTATGATACTTCGGCTGAAGATATTCTGGCATTGCATCCTGATGGCGTTATGTTAAGTAACGGACCGGCAAATCCTGCAGATGTATACAAGAGTATTGAGAACTGTAAAAAAATCACCGGAAAGATTCCTGTATTCGGAATCGGTTTGGGGCATCAAATAATTGCTCTTGCGGAAGGGGCAAAAATAAATAAATTAAAATTTGGAAATAGAGGTGCAAATTACCCTATAAAGAACATGGAAACCGGAAAGGTTTTGATTACATCAAAAAACAATTCCTATGTTGTTGACAAGGAAAGTCTGAAAAACACCGGATTGAGAATATCCTATAAAGGAATAAATGCCGAAACGGTAGAGGGGTGTATCGACGAAGAAAAATTTATTTCTTCAATACAATTTCAACCTTGCATTAATTTTGATGGGGGAATAAACGAAAATTATTCAACCTTCTTTGAAATGATTAAAAGATTTAAGGAGCAAAAAAATGCCTAAAAGATTAGATATTAAGAAAATATTGGTAATAGGTTCCGGACCTATAATTATCGGACAGGCTGCGGAATTCGATTATTCCGGTTCACAGGCTTGTCAATCCTTAAAAGAAGAAGGATACGAGGTAATTCTGATTAATTCCAATCCTGCCACTATTATGACGGATACTGAGATTGCGGACAAAGTTTTTATCGAGCCCTTAAACTTGGAATTTGCATCAAGAATAATAAACATAGAAAAGCCCGATGCCATATTGGGTACTTTCGGAGGACAAACCGGATTGAATTTAGTTGTTGAGCTTGCTAAAAGCGGAATTCTTGAGGCAAATAATGTTGAAATACTTGGAACGAATCTTGAAGCTATTGAAAAAGCTGAAGACAGAGAAAAATTCAAACTTTTGATGGAAGAATTAGGAGAGCCTGTTCCGGACAGTACAATAGTACACAGCGTTAATGAGGCTCTTGATTTTGCAAATGAAATAGGTTATCCGGTCGTGGTAAGACCTGCATTCACTTTGGGAGGAACCGGTGGCGGGTTTGCAAGAAATGATGAGGAGTTAAGCGATATTACAAAAAACGGTATTAAATTATCTCCTGTCGGGCAATGTCTGATAGAAAAAAGCATTGCCGGCTTTAAGGAAATCGAATACGAAATAATGAGAGATAATAACGATAATGCGATTGTTGTATGTAACATGGAGAATGTAGATCCTGTCGGAATACACACAGGAGACAGTATAGTAGTTGCTCCTACGCAGACACTTACAAATTATGAACATCAAATGCTTAGAAATGCATCACTGAAAATTGTGAGGGCATTGCAAATAAACGGAGGATGTAATGTACAGTTGGCATTAGATCCGAAATCATATAAATATTATGTAATTGAAGTAAATCCGAGAGTATCGAGATCATCGGCATTGGCAAGTAAAGCTACGGGTTATCCGATAGCGAAAATTGCCGCTAAGACTGCTGTGGGACTTACTCTTGATGAAATAATAAATCCTGTAACAAATACAAATTATGCTTGTACCGAACCGAGCATTGATTATATAGTAACAAAACTTCCGAGATTTCCTTTTGATAAATTTCAAACCGCCGACAGGAGCTTGGGAACCCAAATGAAAGCTACCGGTGAAGTAATGGCGATAGGAAGAACTTTTGAAGAAAGTTTGTTAAAGGCGATAAGATCTATTGAGATGAAAACTGTTCACTTAGATATGAAGGAACTTCCTGAAGATGTCGAAGAGTTATTAAAAAAGGTAGTTAATCGTGATGATGAGAGACTATATGCCATAATGAGGCTTTTAAGAAAAGGTTTTGATATAAAAAGAATTAATGAGATCACAAATATAGATTTATTTTTCTTGGAAAAATTAGTTGATATTTTTGAACTTGAAAAAAGTGTAAAGAATAATCCGATGGATATTGGAATTTTAAAAGAAGCGAAAAAAAGAGGTTTTTCTGATTCATATCTATCAAAAATTTGGAACATGAAGGAGATTGATCTATATAATTTCAGAAAAGATAATGGAATTATCCCCGTTTATAAAATGGTGGATACATGTGCGGGAGAATTTGAAAGCAGTACACCATATTTCTATTCAACTTATACAAATGAAAATGAAAGTATTGTATCTGATAAAAATAAAGTAATTGTATTGGGCTCGGGGCCTATAAGAATTGGACAGGGAGTAGAATTTGACTATGCGACGGTTCATTCAGTTATGACTCTTAGGAAGTCGGGATATGAAGCCATCGTTATAAACAATAATCCGGAGACCGTTTCAACAGACTTTTCAATTTCCGACAAATTGTACTTTGAACCTCTTACCATCGAAGATGTAATGCACATAATTGATTTGGAAAAACCGATAGGCGTGATAGTTCAATTCGGAGGACAAACAGCTATTAATTTAGCAAGTGCTCTTGTAGAGCGAGGAGTTAAAATTTTAGGAACTTCAATTGAGAGCATCGACATGGCGGAAGACCGACATGAGTTTGAGAAAACGCTTAGGGATTTGGAGATACCCCAACCTGAGGGGAAAACCGCATTTACTGTAGATGACGCCTTGAAGATTGCAAATCAAATAGGCTATCCGGTATTGGTAAGGCCTTCATATGTGCTTGGTGGGAGAGCAATGGAAATAGTGCACAGGGATGAAGATTTGAAAAAATATATGGCTTCCGCTATAAAGGAGATAACCCATGATTCTCCAATATTGGTCGATAAATACATTATCGGAAAAGAGGTAGAAGTAGATGCTATATGTGACGGAGAAAATGTTTTAATTCCCGGAATAATGGAACATATTGAGAGGGCGGGAGTACATTCGGGGGATTCATTCTCTGTATTTCCAACACAAACACTGAGTGAAAACATAAAGAAGCAAATAGTTGATTTTACCGAAAAGATAGGAAAGGGATTTAATTTTATAGGCTTGTTCAATATACAGTTTATTGTTAGCGAAGATGAAAAGGTATATGTTTTAGAAGTAAATCCGAGAAGTTCAAGAACGATTCCTTTTTTATCAAAAACTACAGGAATTTCAATGGCTGATATTGCAACCAAAGCCATAATGGGAAAAACATTGCCTGAACAGGGATTTAATTTTACAACGGCAAAAGAACCGAATAGAGTTTTTGTGAAGGCACCCGTATTTTCTTTTGCAAAGCTTAGGTCTGTTGACACAACATTGGGGCCCGAAATGAAGAGCACGGGAGAAGTTTTAGGTTCTGATATAACATTGGAGAAAGCTATATATAAAGCGATGATTGCCGCGGGTATTAAAATCCCTATGCACGGATCTGTATTAATTACCGTTTCAAATGAATCTAAAGATGAAGCACTTGGTCTTGCAAGGAGATTCGACAAAATCGGTTATGGAATCTATACTACAAGAGGAACCCATGATTTCTTCTTGAAAAATGGTTTAAAGACTCAGATGGTAGAAAAAATTGATTACGAAACGCCTAAAGAAACGGTGATAGACATTATACTTAGAGGGAAGGTAAACTATGTAGTCAACACTATTTCCCAAAGCAAAGATTCAACTAATGACGGTTTTATGATAAGAAGGGTTTCCGCGGAAAACGGTATACCATGTTTCACTTCATTGGATACATGTGATGCGATTTTGAAAGTAATGGAATCACAAGCTTTCAGTGTTATATCTATGAATGAATTGGAGTAAAAATGATAGAGCATATTGTTGAAATAAAGGAAAACAAAGAAATAGCAAAGAAGATATTTAAGATGAAGCTCAGTTGCGATTTTGCGGACAAAATAAAGCCGGGACAGTTTATAAATATTGCAGTTCAAGGTTTTATTCTCAGAAGACCTATAAGCGTATCCGACATAGGTAAGGATGAATTTACAATAATTTATAAAATTGTCGGAGAGGGAACTGAGAAACTTTCAAAAATGAGAAATGGAGAAACGCTTAATGTATTGGGGCCGCTTGGTAGATTTTTCAGCATCCATGAAAATGAAGAGGACATTTTAATTATTGGGGGCGGGATAGGAATCCCCCCATTGTACGAAGTCGCAAAAGAATATAGAAAAATAGGTAAGAATGTTGTAGCGGTTCTTGGATTTAATGATGCGGATTCAGCATATTTATATGATGAATTTAAAAACTTGGGATGTAAGGTATATATTGCCACTATGGATGGATCTCTCGGAATAAAAGGAAATGTTATTGATGTAATTGAAAGAAATAATCTAAGCGGTTTTATTTATTCTTGTGGACCGGAAGTGATGTTAAAAGCTGTTGAAAATAAATTTGAAAGAGGATATATATCTAAAGAGTCAAGGATGGCATGTGGTATAGGAGCATGCATGGGTTGCGTATGCAAAGATAAAAATGACCCCGGAAAGTACTATAGAATTTGTAAGGAAGGACCAGTTTTCGAAATTGGTAAGGTGGAATAATGGATTTATCTGTAAATTTACCCGGATTAAAACTTAAAAACCCTATAATTCCTGCGAGCGGATGTTTTGGTTTCGGAAAGGAATTTGCGAAACTTTACGATCTTAGCATTTTGGGCGGAATTGCTATAAAATCGGCAACATTGGAAAGCAGATTCGGAAATCCGACCCCGCGAGTGTGTGAAACTCCTTCCGGAATGTTAAATGCGATAGGACTTCAAAATCCCGGTGTGGACAGCATAATAAGAAATGAACTTCCTTTTCTAAGACAATACGATACCGAAATTATTGCAAATGTCGCAGGATCAACTGAGGAAGATTATCTTGAAGTCATTAAAAAGTTAAATGATTCTGATGTGGTAAAGGCATTCGAATTAAATATATCTTGCCCAAATGTTAAACATGGCGGCATAGGACTTGGAGTAAAACCGGAATTGGCAGGTAATATAACCGGATTGGCAAAAAAGGTATCTAAAAAACCGGTGTATGTAAAATTGTCTCCAAATGTAACCAATATCGTAGAAATAGCAAAAGCCTGCGAAGAGGCGGGAGCGGATGGTCTGGTAATGATTAATACTCTCGTAGGCATGAGAATTGATTTGGATAAAAAAAGTCCGATTTTGGCAAATAAAACCGGAGGACTTAGCGGACCGGCAATAAAACCTATAGCAATAAGAATGATTTATGATGTTTACAAGGCTGTAAATATCCCGATAATAGGAGTTGGCGGAATTACTTGTGCAAAAGATGTAATAGAGTTTATGCTTGCGGGAGCATCTGCCGTTGAAATAGGAATGCAAAATTTTGTGGATCCATATGTATGCAAAAAAATAATTGAAGAACTTCCTGAAGAGTTGAAACGATATGGATTTAACTCTTTGAGAGAAGTTATTGGAGGAGCGCATGAATAAGACTATTGTCGCTTTAGATTTTTCTGATGAAAAAGAAGTATTTGATTTTTTGATAAAATTTGAAGAAAAAATTTTTGTAAAAATAGGAATGGAATTGGTTTACGGAAACGGATTGGAAATAGTAAAAAAAATTAGGGACTTAGGGCATTATATTTTCTTGGATCTGAAACTGCATGATATCCCCAATACCGTAAAAAGAGCTATGAAAAATTTGGCAAAACTTGATATTGATATCGTAAATCTGCATGCCGCTGGGGGATATGAAATGATGAAAGCGGCAATTGAAGGTTTGGAAGAGGGAAAAGTTGGTACAAAAAGACCTCTTTGCATAGCTGTAACTCAGTTGACAAGTACTTCAAAAGAAACTATGAACAGTGAGCTTTTAATCGAAGGAGAAGTTATAGATGTTGTTAAAAAATATGCTCTGAATGCAAAAAAGGCAGGTTTGGACGGAGTTGTCTGTTCGGTACATGAATCAAAGATCGTGCATGAAGTGTGCGGAGAAGATTTTTTAACCGTGACGCCGGGAATCAGATTTGAGGATGATTCGAAAGATGATCAAAAAAGGGTAGCAACACCTTCGTACGCTAAAGAACAGGGATGCAATTATATAGTCGTGGGAAGAAGTATTACTAAAAGTGAGGAACCCGCTCTAGTATATAATCAAATAGAAAGGATGATGAGTTGATGAAAAAATACAAGAAAGAATTTATTGAATTTCTACTTGAAACCGAAGCTTTAAAATTTGGAGAATTCATTCTTAAAAGTGGGAGAAAATCACCATTTTTTATGAATATAGGATCATTTACATCCGGTTCTCAAATAAAGAAATTATCTGAATACTATGCACATGCGATATATGAAAACTATGGAAGAAATTTCGATGTAATATTCGGACTTGCATACAAAGGAATTCCGCTTGCTGTTGCAACATCAATCGCATTATATGATTTATACGGAATAAATGTAAGATATAGCGCAAACAGAAAAGAATTGAAAGATCATGGAGATATAGGTCAATTTTTAGGAGATAATCTATCGGGTAAAACGAGAGTTGTAATAATTGAAGATGTTACGACATCAGGAAAATCCATCGAAGAAACATTTCCTCTGATTACTCAAAATCCCGATGTTGAAGTTTTGGGTTTGATGGTTTCCGTCGACAGGGGAGAAAGAGGCAAATCTGAGGTATTGACGGCTCTTGACGAGATAAAGGAAACATATAAAATCGAAGCAAAATCAATTGTTTCGATGGATGAAGTTATTAAATATCTTAATGAAAATACGCATGACGGAAAATATACTTTATCTGAAGAAATGAAGAATAAAATCAGAGATTATTATTTTGAATATGGAGCAAAATAAAAAAAATATTATAATTATGGAATTAGGGGAAGTATTTGATTAATATTTCCCTTAATTTTACATACCAGTATAAGTATTGTATTTTTGTAAAATTGTGCATTAATGGTATAATGAATAACGGGGGAAATATGCGTATAGATAAATTTTTAAAAAACTCCAGATTGATCAAAAGAAGGACTGTCGCAAAAGAAGCATGCGATTCCGGAAGAGTATCGGTCAATGGGAAAGTGGTTAAAGCAGGATATGAGATTAAATTGAAAGACATAATTGAAATAAGATTCGGTGAAAATGTTTTAAGGGCTCAAGTATTGGATCTTAGGGAAACCTCATTTAAAGATCAGGCAAAGGAAATGTTTAAAATTATAGGTGATTAATATGAATAAAAGATTAGAACTAAGAAATAGAAGAAATAAAAAGAGAATGAGAAATTCAAGACTGGGATTGATTATATCATCTGTTTTGGTGGTTGTTTTGATGATTTTTTTCGTGAAAAATAAAAATACGATCAAAGAATTGAAAAGTCAATATAAATCTGCAGTTCATGAACAGGAAAATCTTAAGGCGAAAATTCGTGAGTTAACTAAAGAAGTTGAAAATGCCAATAAATTAGAGTACATAGAAAAGAAGGCGAGAGAAAACTTGGGAATGATAAAGCCGAATGAAAAGATATATATTACTGACGACAATTCTAAAAACGGCGAATCACAGGATATAAATACGACTCAGGAAAATCAAGCCGACAATCAATCACAAAATGTTGAAAATCAAAATTCTTCAGATAATAACGAAAATCAAGAAAATAATAATCAAAATACTGGCAATAATGAAAATCAAGAGAATAATAATCAAAATACAGGAAATGAATCAGAGGAAAACAATCAATGATCAAATCCATTATAGATACACAACTGATACGGAAATTTGACAAGATATTAGTAGGTGTTTCCGGCGGAATTGATTCGGTTGTATTATTGGATTCTTTAATTAAACTCAAAGAATATTGCTTGACGATCGAGGTGGCACATGTAAATCACATGATGCGAGGAAAGGAATCCGATACGGATGAAGAGTTTGTGGAAAAACTATGCGAAAAATATGGAATTAAATATCATCATAAAAGAGTTGATATGGAAAGATATGCAACAGAAAATAAACTTTCGAAGGAAGATGCGGGAAGGAAGTTGAGATATGCCTTTTTTTCCGAGATTATAAAATCCAAAGCTGATTCAAAGATTTGGAAAATAGCATTGGCACACAATTTGGATGATAGCGCCGAAACTATTTTAATGAGAATAATTCGAGGCACAGGCACATATGGCTTGGAAGGAATTAAATCGAAAAGAGAAAATATTATAAGACCTCTTTTGAAGACTTCCAGAAACGACATAGAGAGGTATTTTGAAGATAACAAATTAGAGTTTAGACAGGATAAGAGTAATCTCGAAAATGAATTTACCAGAAATAAAATTAGAAATGAGTTGATTCCGTTCATTGAGAAGAATTTTAACCCGAGTTTTAAGTTTTCTCTGATAAGACTAAGTTCAATGGCGACTGAACAGAATATATATTTAAATGATATCATTGAGGCTAAATTGAATAAAATTTGTCTTAATCGGACAAACTACAGGTCAGCACTTGACAGAACTCTGTTTAGAGAAATGGAGAGTGTGGAACAGAGGTTGATACTAAGGAATGAAATACTGAGACTATTCGGTCATCTTGATTCATTTGAAAAAAAACATTATGATGAATTTCTGAAAATACTGGATGCCAAGGGGACGAAAAGAGTTAGTATTAACGGCATTGTTTGTTATAATTCACTTAGGGAATTTAACATCGTTAAAAAAATCGAAAATGATTTAGAAAATGATATAATTATAGATGTTCATGATCTGCCCGAATACATGGATATAAATGAAAAGAGGATTTTTTTTGATATTGTAGATACTCTTGAAGATAAAAAATCCTTATATTATCCTTTGAAATATATTGAGAAGTTGACAATAAGAAGCAGAAATGATGGTGATAGGATACGCATCAATGAAAGATTCAGAAAGGTAAAAGACTTTTTCAATGATAAAAAAATAGATATTTTTGAAAGGGATTTTTTGCCGATTATTGAGATTAACGGTCAAATAGTGGGAATATCTAATTTATATTATTTTAGAAATTTAGAAATTGACGACAAATATTTAAAAATAAAAGTGGAGGAGTTATGGACGACATCACAAAATTAGAAGAAATATCTTACATTTTGGTATCTAGCAAAGATATTGAAGATAAAGTAGAAGAAATAGGGAAAAAAATCACACGCGATTACAAAGACGATGATGCTCCTTTAATTTTACTTGGGATTTTGAAGGGTTCAGTAATGTTTTTGACTGACTTGGCAAGAAAAATTGATTTACCTATCACATTTGATTTCATGTCTGTTTCGAGTTACGGTTTAAGCACGACATCTTCCGGAGATGTTAGGATTTTAAAAGATTTAGATCAAAATATTGAAGGAAAAAATGTAATAATTGTTGAAGATATAGTCGATACGGGATATACGATGAATTATGTTATAAAGACATTAGAGGCTAGAAAAGCCAAATCAATCAAGGTTGCATCATTACTGAATAAAGAACAAAGAAGAAAAGTTAATGTTAAAGTGGATTATTTAGGTTTTGAGATTCCTGACGAATTTGTTGTAGGATATGGGATTGACTATGCGGAAAAGTACAGAAATCTGCCTTTTATCGGCGTTGTAAAACGCGAGGCATATGAGTAGGGGGAAATATTGAACAAGAATAAGAATTATATGTCATTTTTAATACCGATATTATTGTTGATATTGCTATATCAGTTTGTAGGTGACTATTTTGCTCCAAACAAAAATATCGGAATAGATGTCCTTGTAAAAAGTATACAGGAAGATAAAATTGAAAAAATAAAAACCATAGGATCAAAAGTTGAGGGTCAATACAAAGATAAGAATACCTTCACGGCTGAATTGCCTGGAGAGTTTCAAAGCACATTTTATGATAATTATTTAAAGGAAAAGGTAGAAAGCGGGAAAATTAAATACGAGGCGGAAAAAGTTCCGGCTCCATCGGTGTGGGTTTCTGTGCTTCCTTCTGTCCTAATAATGGGAGGCGGAGTTTTACTCTTATTTTTCTTGATGAACAGATCTGCGGGCGGAAATTCGCAGGCGATGAATTTTGGAAGATCAAGAGCTTCTCTGAACAAAGACACTGGAAAGAGAATCACATTTGCCGATGTCGCGGGGCTTAAAGAAGAAAAAGAAGAATTATATGAAATTGTTGATTTTTTGAAAGACCCGAGAAAATATGTAACACATGGAGCCAGAATTCCTACAGGTGTATTACTTGTAGGACCTCCGGGAACCGGTAAAACTTATATATCCAAAGCTGTTGCCGGCGAGGCGAAAGTTCCGTTTTATAGCATAAGCGGTTCTGATTTTGTTGAAATGTTTGTAGGGGTCGGTGCTTCCAGAGTCAGAGATATGTTCAAGGAAGCTAAGAAAAATGCACCTTGCATAATTTTTATAGATGAAATAGACGCTGTCGGAAGAAGAAGAGGAGCCGGACTTGGCGGCGGGCATGATGAGAGAGAACAAACCCTTAACCAACTACTTGTAGAGATGGACGGTTTTGAGACAAATGAAGGTATAATAATGATTGCCGCAACAAATAGACCGGACATTTTAGATCCGGCATTATTAAGACCGGGAAGATTTGACAGAACGATTCAAATTTCTTTGCCTGATGTTCAGGAAAGATATGAAGTTTTGAAAGTGCACACAAAGAACAAACACTTGGCAAAAGAAGTCGATTTAAGGGATATAGCTAAAACAACTGCAGGTTTTTCACCTGCCGAATTGGAAAATATTACGAATGAAGCCGCTCTACTTACCGCAAGATACGGAAAGCCTGAGATAACAAGCGATATTTTTGAAGAGGCTACCATAAGAGTGGTTGCAGGACCTGAGAAAAAAAGCAGGGTAGTAATTGAAAAAGAAAGAGAGCTTACAGCTTATCACGAGGCGGGACACGCAGTTGTGACACATTTCTTGCCGGATATGGATCCGGTTCACATGATTACGATTATTCCTAGAGGATCTGCCGGCGGATTTACTTCATTTATACCGGAAGAAGACAGATCGTATTCAACAAAGGGAAGAATGATTAACGAGATAGTTTCATTGCTGGGAGGCAGGGCTGCTGAAGAGCTTGTTTTAGACGACATTTCCACCGGTGCGTCCAATGATATAGAAAGGGCTACGAAAATTGCAAGGGCAATGGTAACTACATTCGGTATGAGTGAGAAGCTTGGACCTATTCAATATAGAAATAATAGTGGAGATGTATTTTTAGGAAGAGATTATACATCCGGGGATAATCATTCCGAAAAAGTTGCAATTGAAATTGACGAAGAAGTTAGACAAATAATTGGCGGTGCGTATACTAAAGCTAAGGAATTGTTGAGTAAAAATATTGAATTTTTACACGAATTATCTAAAGCACTGTTAGAAAAGGAAACTTTAAGAAAAGAAGACTTCATTTCTATTGCAATGAAATATGATAGTTCACTAAATATTGGTGATGTAATTAAAGCAAAAAATGAAGTTGTAGGAGAATAATATGTTAGGATTGCAGAGTGCTGCTGATCAGCAGTCATTTACAGTTGTATATTTTTTGTATGGCGGACTTTTACTTTATTTTTTATATAAAATTTATAAAAATCAAAAAGCGTTAAAGTTGGCAGAAGGGGAAAAGCACTATTTTGGAAGAACTGTATCAAATTGGTTGTATTATGTAGGTGTTTTAGTGGTTATATTCGGAGCTGTTAATATATACCAAGGGATGTACTTAATAGGCGGATTTATGATTGCCTTAATTTTGGTTTTGATTGTTGAAACCAAAGCAAAAACGGTAGTAGCTGAAAACGGAATTTCAGCCGGAGACAAGTTTGTATTATGGCATGATATCAAGAAGTGGGGTTTTGACAGAGAGAGATCTGAATTGATAATAAGTTACAAGGAAGGCTTTGAGCATAAAAATGCCTACCTCAAAATCAAATTGTCTGATGTCGACGAAATTAACGAGCTGTTCAGAAAATTTAAATTAAAAAAATAAAAAAATATGTTATAATAGAAAACGTGATAAATAAAAATCACGAATGCTATATAATAGCAAATAAAAAAGACCGGTATCGATAGAACTGGATCAGGAGGAAAAAATGAATACAAAAAGCTTTAAGCAAACAAGAACACTTGCCTTATTGGGCATAATGACGGGGATAATAGTATTTTTATCCGCAGTACCAGGACTTGGTTTTATTCCAGTTGGGCCTATACAAGCAACTATATTGCACGTACCTGTTGTAATTGTTGCAATAGTTGAGGGACCCGTTGTTGGAGGGATTTTAGGATTAGTTTTCGGTATTGTATCACTATTGAATGCTCTTTTGAGACCTCAACCATTCTCATTTTTGTTTCTAAACCCTATAGTAGCTATTTTACCTAGAATACTGATAGGAGTTTTGACAGGATTGTTGTTCAATGCATTGAGAAAAACGAGCCTGAACAAATTGGCTATAACAATTTCAGCCGGAATCGGATCGCTTGTAAATACAATTGGAGTTTTAGGGCTAATTTATATCATATACGCTCAAAGATATATGCAATTGATGGTTGAAAGAGGTAGAGCAGCTGCTTCGGACAGTGCTGCAAAATTCATTGGAAGTATTGCGTTAACTAGTGGTGGTGCGGAAATGCTTGTTTGTGCTATATTGGCAACACCGATATGTTATGCTTTACTAAAAATGAAAAAAAGAGGAAAATAATGTTATTATTGATTGATGTTGGAAATACAAACATCGTAATGGGTTTATATGACGGTGATGTTAAAAAATATAGTTGGAGACTGGCAACAAGACAAAGTCGCACATCTGATGAGTATGGATTGCAAGTTGAATCAATACTTTCTCATTATGGTATAAGCAGAGATGAAATTCATGACATTGTTATCGGCTCAGTGGTTCCAAGTATTCAACACACATTGAAAACTATGTGTAGCAGATATCTTAATATTGACCCAATGATTGTAGGTGAAGGTACTAAAACCGGTATGCCTATAAAATATGATAATCCGCGAGAAGTGGGTGCAGACAGAGTTGCAAATTCAGTCGCGATTATTGACAAGTATAAACTGCCCGCAATTTTAATTGATATTGGAACAGCTATTTCATTTGATGTTGTTAATGAAAAAGGTGAATTTATCGGAGGTGCAATTGCTCCCGGAATAGGTATAGCATCTGAAGCTCTTTTCTCCAGAACATCAAAATTGCCTAAAGTTGAGCTTGAAGTTCCCGATAAAGCTATTGGGAGCAATACTATACATGCGATACAATCGGGTATAGTTTACGGTTATATAGGACTTGTGGATAATATAATTGAAAATATTGTGAAAGATTTAAAGTGTGATCCTAAGGATGTAAGTATTATTGCTACCGGAGGATATGCATCATTAATTTCACAAAATTCAAAATACATCCAAGAGTATGACTATGATATTACCTTACATGGTATGAAATTAATTTATAATAGGACAATAAAAGAAAGAAATGAATAAAAGTATTAAATTAATACTTAGCCCCTTAGCAGGCGTGACGGATAAAAGTTTTAGAAGTATTTGCAACGATAACGGTTTAGATTATGCTTATACTGAAATGGTCTCTGCTAAGGGACTTTTGTATTTAGATAAGAACTCAAAAGAATTATTGGACACATATGAAAATGAAAAGTGCGGTGTTCAAATTTTCGGTTCGGATGCACAAATAATATCCAAAGTGATAAGAGAAATTATTAATAAAATGAATTTTCAATCCATAGATATTAATATGGGATGCCCTGCTCCAAAGATTGTAAAAAATGGTGAAGGTTCGGCTTTGATGAAAGATCCTGAAAATATTAAAAGAATTATTTATTCAATGAGGGAATCCACAGATCTTCCTATAAGCGCAAAATTCAGGCTAGGATATGATGAAAATTCTATTAATTATTTAGAAGTGGGCAAGATATGTGAGGCTTATGGAGCTGATAAGGTTACATTGCATGCCAGAACAAGAAAGCAAATGTATAGCGGAAAAGCTGATTGGTCGGCAATTAAAAAACTAAAAGAAAGTCTTAGCATACCTGTTGTCGGAAATGGTGATATCTTTACTCCGGAAGATGCTGTTTTGATGGTAGAAAAAACCGGAGTTGAAGAAATAGCAATCGCCAGAGGAGCTATGGGAAATCCATTTATATTTAAACAGATAAAACAGTATTTAAATCAAGGATACTATGATAAAATAAGATTTGACGAGGTAATAGATACTATAATAGAGCACTACAACAGACTTTTATTACACAAAAAAGAGCGAATTGCAATCAATGAGATGAGAAAGAATATCGCTTGGTATATTAAAGGGTTTAGAGACTCCAATTCTATAAAAGACAAGATTAATAAAATTAATGATTATAACGAAATTTTTGATATACTGATGGAATATAAGATTCTTTTGGAGGAATCAGATGGAGCAAAAAAAGATTAATTTATTGGAAGGCAGTATTTTCAGCTCTTTGGTTAAGCTTTCAATCCCATTAATGGCGACAGCCTTTATAAATATGGCGTATAATATAACAGATACGGCATGGCTTGGAAGTATCGGAAAAGACGCTGTAGCGGGAACATCTTCCACACATTATATTATTTGGATGGCTTTATCAATAATGATAATACCTAAAATCGGTACAAGTATATATACTGCTCAGGAATATGGTAAAAAAGACTATATAGGAATCAGGAATACGATTAAGAACGGATTAATATTGAATACGATTATTATATTGATTTTCATGGTGATTGTGTTATTTTTCGGAGACAAAATAATAGGATTCTATAATTTGGATGAAAATGTGACCCTGATAGGGGGCAATTACCTGAAATTAATAGCGTTGGGTTCTCTTTTTTCTTACACTGTTCCTTTTTTTGCAGCGATTTACAACAGTTTAGGAAACAGTGTTACTCCGTTTAAAATAGTTTCACTGGGGTTGATTCTAAATGTTTTTTTGGATCCGATTTTTATATTTTATTTTAATTGGGGGTACAAAGGGGCGGCTTATGCAACCATTTTATCACAGTTAATTGTATTTATTTTGTTTGTAATTAATATAGTAAAAACAGAGAATGAGATTTTTCAAGCAATAAAATATGGGGTCTTAGACCATAAAAACATGTTGAGAAAGATTAAATTGGGTTTTCCTGCCGGTAGTCAAAGTTTAATTCATGCGATGATATCCTTTACTCTTAGCAGATTTATAACAACATACGGTTCCGCTCCTTTTGCAGCAGCGAATGTGGGGGCTATGATTGAATCAATTACTTGGATGACCATTGAAGGTTTTCAGGTAGGTATTACTGCTATTGCAGGACAAAATTTTGGAGCTCGAAAACATGACAGACTGGTTGAAATAATAAAAACTTCCATGAAAACCGTGGGAATAATCGGTATTTGTACTACATTTATTTTGATTGTTTTTAGAGGGGGGATATTCAGAATTATAGTATCAAGTGATCCTGAAACGGTCAGATATGGTGAAATATATCTTTTAATCCTTGGAATCAGCCAGTTTTTTATGGGTATAGAAATCGGAGCGGCGGGAGTTTTTAACGGACTTGGAAACACAAAAACACCGGCAATTATATCCATGACATTTAATTTGTTTAGAATCCCTTTGGCGCTATTGTTGATGCCACTTTTTGAATTCAAAGGAGTTTGGATGGCAATCACAATATCGAGTATTATAAAAGGGACAATATTGAATATTTTACTTTACAATAAGACTAATTGTATAAAAAGACATTCACATAAAATGAGCTGACCTATATTAAATTGGTTAAAATTCCAATTTTGTGGTCAGCTCTAAATTTCAGATATCTATTTATTTGTTATTGTCAGAATAAATTCGGTTCCGATTCCCAAATTTGAATTTACTGAAATATTGTAACCAAGTAACTCGACTAAGTTTTTGGTTATTGATAAACCGAGTCCATGACCGCTATTATTACTGTTTCTTACGGAGTCGACTCTATAGAATCTTTCGAAAATATGAGGCAGATCTTCTTTTGAAATCCCAACTCCATTATCTTTTATGCATATAACAATCCTGTTGTGATATTTTTTAGATGAAATCCATATTTTACCGTTTGTATCCACCGCTTTGATGGCATTTGATAATATGTTGTTTAAAATTTGGGTTATTTTATCTTTGTCTGTATCCGCATCTATCTCTTCAAAATCAGAAATAATTTCAATTCCTTTATCTGATAAAATCGGCTGAAAGTTTATAATTATATTATTTAGCAGATTTTTCAAATTTAATTTTTGAATATTGAGTTCCGAAAATTTTTCTGTATTATTAAAAGTTATTTGTAAATTATCAACCATCGAATTCAGTCGCCTGATTTCATTTATCAGTAGTTCAATTGTAAGTTTGTCAGGTTCAATAATTTCATCTCTGATACCCTCTAAATGAAGTTGGAGATTTGTTAGAGGCGTTCTCAGTTCATGGGCAATATCTTGAGCATAGTTTTTTCTGAAAGTGCTTTGTAAACTCAAGGTATTTGACAGATAGTTAAGATTTGATTGCAATTCATCCAATTCATAAATATTGTATTTACTGTTATTCTTTTTATAGATACCGGATCTGATATCCTTGGTTGAATTATTGATTTCACTTATCGGAGAAATAATTTTCTTGCTCAGATAGACTACAAACACAGATCCACCAAGAATCGAAAATATCAATATTATTGCATAGTTTTTCAAAGTATCCTTGTAGAAAACCTTTAGACTTTGATTGTATAAAAAAGAATCTTCCAAATAAGATATTTTCATTTTGCCTACAAAATTATTATGTTCATCAACCATGTTGAAAAATTTAGTTATATAGTTTTTATTGTTTTTTTCTCCGGATAAACCGTAGTATTCAGCAATTATCTGATCATTTTTATCATATGTGACGATATCCACCGACTTATTTTTTGCATATATCTTCAGTATATGAGAATTTAAGCCTCTTTGAAGGGTAGATATGGATGTTAGATCTTCGTGAATTTTGGTAAATTCCTGTTCTCTGATTCCTTCCAAGTAGTTGTTAATCGAATTTTTAAAAGTATAAAGAGCTGAGATTGCCGTTAAAATCAGTATCAGGACAATTACAAAAATAAATCCTTTGTTTAACTTGTTACCTAGTTTCATATATATCACCGGCTTTATATCCCAATCCATAAATTGTTTTAACATATTTCGGATTTTTAGGATCATCTTCAATTTTTTGTCTTATATTTTTGATATGGGTATCTATAGCTCTATCAAATGCGTCATAATCGTATCCAAAAGAAATTTCAATAATTTCATTTCTCGTAAAAGTTTTATTCGGATTTGAAAACAATGTAAGGATGATTGACAGTTCATTCTTAGTTAAATTGATTTCCTCATCATTTTTTAAAACTCTCTGATTAATCATGTCTACCTTAATGATTCCGTCTTTACTTTTTAGAATTGAAACTTCTTTTTTATCTTTTGAACTTCTTCTTAGAACAGCTTTAGCTCTTTCAACTAATTCATTTCCTGAAAATGGTTTTTTTATGTAGTCGTCAGCACCTCTTTTCAAGTTTGCAATTATATCACTCTCATCTACTTTTGCGGTTACAACTATAATTGGAACATCTGACTGTTTTCGTATCATTTCTAAAACTTTTTCACCTTTTATTTTAGGTATCATTAAATCTAATATGATCAAATCAAAACTATATTGCTCAAAATAGTTCAAAGCTTCCTGACCGTCATAGGCCTGAATGACATCAAAGTTTGATTTTGACAGATAGTTTTTTTCCATTAGAGATATTCCTTTTTCGTCTTCCACTAAAAGAATTTTCGGTTTCATATTCTCTCCTTATTCGAAAACAATGAAGCCAAAGGGCTTCATTGTTCATATTAGTTACTATTTTGGTTATCATTAGGTTTAGGTTTTTGATTAGGATCAGGTTTAGGCGTTGGAGCCGGAATTTCCTGAACGGTTTCAGTTCCGTCAACATGTTTAATATGGATAACCACTCTACCGTTAGGGTAGGTATAAGTTGTTTTTATTTCGCCCGTCATCGACTGTTGGGTTTCAACAATCGTTCCGTCAGCTAATTTTTCGGTTTTAGATATCGGAACAAATTTTAAATCCGAATATTCGGTAGGGGCTTGATATTTCCAGTCAGCCGGCAATATACCGTTGAATTCCTGAGGATCATATTTAATAGGTCTTTTTATAAAGACTTTTTCTTTCACCAAAAATTTAGGCAAATCAGGTTTCGCCAACAAATTGTTTCTTGAGTCTACTTTTAGAAGAACATGGGCGGTAGATACTTCTTTCGGAACATTTTTTTCGTCGAAGTACTCGGTTATTACCATGTTTCCACGCGGATCTTTGGATGTATATTCGTTAGGTAGAAGTCCGTCAACCTTACTTACTTGAAGTTGAACTATTCCATTCGGTTTAACAAATTCCACAGGTTCCAAATCCTTAATAATTTCGTTCATATAGGATCCGTAGAAAGTCGTAGCTATTGCTGATGTACCTTGAACTCTTATATTATTGTTATCAAATCCTATCCATGATACTGATGTATAGTAAGGATTATATCCTGCATACCAAACATCGGCAGAACCGTCGGTAGTTCCGGTTTTACCCGCTGTATCGATATCGTAGTCATTTCTTGCTCCCGAATAAGGTCCGTAATCTATTACATCCTTTAGAACATCAGTTATCAAAAATGCTGTTTGAGGAGAAATTACAGGTATATTTTTGTGCTCATTTTTATAAATCTGACCTGTTTTGGCACTTGTAATTTCGGATATTATCATTGCCTCTTTTCTTGAGCCTCCACCCGGAAATGCCAAGTAGGCTTGAGCCATGTCCATAACTGTAAATCCTTCAGTTGCAGCTCCCAAAGAAAATGCTACATTCTCATCATTGTAATTAGGATCTTCCTTACTGGATATATAGTTATCTTTGGACGGATCTTTAGGATTTATTATACCGAATCTTTCCAAATAATTTTTACTTGTCTTTATACCTATCGCATCCAATAACTTAACTGCAGTTGTATTTGCGGATTCACTCAAAGCTTCTCTTAGGGTTAATATTCCGCTATATGATTGATATACATTGCTTGGCCAAGCTTCACCGTTTTGAATTTCAAAAGGAGTGTCATCCAAAGGAGAAGCCAATGTGTAACCACTGTCAACCGCCGGAGCATACACGGCTATAGGTTTCATTGATGATCCGGGTTGTCTCGGGAAACCTATAACTCTGTTTATAGTGTCATCTTCACTATTACCTCTTGCACCTACCATTGCCTTAATTTCACCATTTTTACTGTCAATTATTATGGTAGCCGCCTGAGGTTGAACTGTTCCCTGTGTTTCAACTTTATAATACTTTTTGTTCAATACCAGTACATTATCTTTTACAGCATAGAAATCATCAATTTTCTTGAAGAAATCCGCCTTTATAGTTATAGAACCGTCTTTTTCTTTCTTTGTGTGATCGGCCGGGATTGCTATACTTCCCGATCTATAGGTTACTAAATTATTTTGGTCGTTAACTGTATAAAAATCTTTCACAACCAGGTAATCTCCATCAAGCATAAATCTTGACGAATTTATGTTCAAATCTTTATTTTCTCTAATTTTGAAATAACCTTCGGGAACATAGTACTCATTATTCTCAGTTAGCAAATTTGATTTTTTGTAATAAATTTTTGTACCGTTTGAATTTATTATATTCTCATCTTCATCCAATTCAAAGTCTGCTAAGAAAGGACCTACACCATTATCGTGATCAGACAGTATATTTGTAAAATTCTTATATACTTCTTCCAATTTTTTCTGCATTTCCCAATCAATTGTAGTCTTTATTGTAAGACCGCCGGTATAAAGAATATTTGCGGCATCCTCTTCAGAAATATTTTGAGAAGCACTTATTTTTTCAATTGCCTGTTTTTTGATAAGCTCTGAAATATGGCTAGAGTATTCCTTAGCTTTTTTAGATCCCGGTTTCACGGTGGAAGCAACATCTTCTTTCATTGCTTGATCATATTCAGCCTGAGTAATTTTTCCCAATTCAAACATTTTCTTCAAAACCTGATCTTTTCTTGAAAAGGCTTCTTCGTTGAGAACTGCTACGAAATTTTCACCTGCAACACTGTATTCACCAAGTACTTTCGCATCTTTAGGCACAGATGTCGGCGGAAAAGAGTAGAATAAAGAATACGCCGATGGAGCATTCACAATTCCTGCCAATGTTGCACATTGAGCCAAGCTTAATTCAGAAAGAGGCTTCGAAAAATATGTGTAAGCTGCCACTTTAATACCATAGGAATGTTGACCCAAATATACTCTGTTCAGGTATGATTCAAGAATTTCCTCTTTAGACAATTTTGAATCTACTTCCAAAGCCAAGTAAATTTCCGTAATTTTTCTTTCCCATTGAACATCTTCTGACAAATAAATATTTTTTACTAATTGTTGAGTGATTGTTGAACCACCTCTGACAATTCTTCCCGCCAGGATATTATCCAAGAAGGACTTTCCTATACCTATAAAATCTATCCCGTTATGAGTTTCAAATCTTTCATCTTCGATACTTATAAAAGCATCAATTAATTTCTTAGGAATTTTATCGTACTTAACTATTTCTCTATATTCATCATAAGCTATGGATTCAATCAATTTTCCGTTGTTATCCACAATTTTAGAGTTTTCATTTAGATCCAACAGTATGGTCTTAGGATTGATCTTTGGCGAATCTTCCATGATACGCACTATTGAGAATCCAAGCATTCCAACTATTACTGTCGCCACTATCATTAATATAAACAATACTGTAAACAGAATTTGAAAAACTCTCTTGAATACATTTAAAATCATTTTTATCTCCTTTATTTGTAATATAAATTCTAGTTTATTATAACACATCGGGAAATTAAATAAAATATACAGAAAATTAAGATTTTGTTATAATAAATAAAGGTGATTTTATGGAAAAAGAAAAAGTGATTATTGTACATTTAAATAAAAATGATAACGAGAGAGTCGTTTCATCCAAAATAGATGAGCTTAAGGAATTGGTCAGGTCTTGTAATGGAGAGGTTATTGCCGAGGTAATTCAAAATTCAAAGGAAATTAACCCGTCTACATATATCGGATCCGGGAAAGTAAAAGAAATTAAAGAATTGGCTGAAAACATGGAAGCCGATACAATTATTTTCAACAATGAGCTAACCGGCTCCCAAATGAAAAATCTTGAGGACATCATAGATAAGAAAATTGTCGACAGAACCGGGCTTATACTTGATATCTTTGCTATAAGAGCAAAAACTAAAGAGGGGAAGCTTCAGGTTAAATTGGCACAATTAGAGTATAGATTACCGAGACTTGTCGGATACAGAAACTATCTTTCAAGAGAAGGGGCAGGTATAGGAACGAGAGGTCCCGGAGAGCAGAAACTTGAAATAGACAGAAGAACTGTTCAAAGAGAAATAGATTCAATAAGAATTAAATTAAAAGAAGAGAATAAAAAAAGGTCGGTTAAAAGAAGTAAAAGATTTGATTCTCCCATCCCGGTTATATCTTTAATAGGATATTCAAATGCCGGTAAATCGACAATTTTGAACAGATTAGTCAATTTATATTCGAATCAGGATAAAAAAGTATACTCCGACGATTTATTATTTGCAACTTTGGATGTATCGGCAAGAAAGATAACCTTGGATAACGGTTATGATGTTATAATTTCGGATACGGTGGGTTTTGTTTCGAATCTGCCAACAAAACTTGTGGAGTCTTTTAAGTCGACTCTTGAAGAAATCGAACTTTCAGAACTTATTTTAATAGTTATCGACTCTTCAAATGAAGATTATGAAATACAGTTGAATTCAACTATGGAAGTATTAAAAGACATGGATCTGAAAGACAAGAAATTTCTTTATGTCTTTAATAAAATTGACAAAAATGAGAAAGTGTATTTTGATATTAAGGACAGTGAAAAAATATATATATCTGCATTAGATGACGATAATATAAAAATACTTGCAAAAAAAATAGAAGAGATTATTTTCAGTGATTTTGTGTATTTGGATGTAATTATTCCGTATTCCGACATATCGAAAATAAATAATGTAAAAGCTTCGGACAAAAAAGATGAGGACGAATACCTTGAGAACGGACTTAAAACAAAAATTTTGATTAAAAGTTCTCAAAAATATAAATATGAAAAGTATTTGGTGAACTATGGAATATAAGACGATAAAGGGCATTCATTCACAGGAAATTGAAATAAAGAAATCGAGATTTATAACAAGTATCAAAGAGTGTAAATCGGAAGAGGAAGCTTTGGATTTTCTTGAGGAAATTAGAAAAAACAACAGGACGGCAACACATAATTGTTATTGTTATATAATTAGCGATAATATGTTGACTCAAAGATACTCCGATGATGGAGAACCTCAAGGAACGGCAGGAATACCAATGCTTGAGGTATTAAAAAAAGAGGAAATAACCAATATATGTGCAGTTGTAACGCGATATTTCGGAGGAATAAAGCTTGGCGCATCCGGACTTATAAGAGCATATACTCAGGCGGTATCGGAAATTCTAAAAAAAATTGATGTAGTTAATATGCAGTATCATGATATTGTCGAGGTGAAATTTGAGTATGCATATTTGGGAAAAATCGATAACTATATACAAAAGAGCAATGTATTTATGTATCGGAGAAATTATTTGGAAAAAATAGAAAACATATTTTTTATCAAAAGTGATAAGATTGATGATTTCTTAAAAAATATAAACGAAATAACCAACGGAAATAATGAATTTATCTTTGTAAAGAAGCAATTATTACCGGTTGTTGACGATGAAATTTGTGAGGAGTATTTATGGCAGGACATAATAAATGGAGTAAAATAAAAAACAAAAAAGGTAAAGAAGATGCCAAGAGAGCAAAAGAGTTTACAAAACTTGGCAGGGCGATTATTGTTGCGGTAAGATCGGGAGGAGAAAATCCTGATTACAATCCGGCACTGAAAACCGCTATAGAAAAAGCAAAATCAATAAATATGCCTAATGATAATATTCAAAGAGCTATAAAAAAAGGGACATCCGATTTATCCGGAGATAATTATGAGGAGATTACCTACGAGGGTTACGGTCCGTCCGGAATTGCGGTTATTGTGGAATGTTTGTCTGATAACAGAAACATAACTGCGGCCGATGTAAGACATGCATTTGACAAATTTGGGGGCAATTTAGGAACCAACGGTTCCGTGGTATTTATGTTTGATCATTGCGGAGTTTTGGTAATAGACAGCTCAAAAGCTGATGAAGACAAGTTAATGCTGGATGCTATGGATGCGGATGTTATAGACATAAAAACTGAGGATGGAATAACCGAGATATATACATCGATAGAAAATTTCGTCAATACTCAAAATATTCTTTCTAACAAAGGATATGTATTTGAAGCTTCAGAAATTATGTATATACCGAAAAACTATCAAAAAATCACGGATGAAAACAGTAGAGTTTTAATGGAGAAATTGATAGACTTTCTGGAAGACAATGATGATGTTCAGGAAATTTATCATAATTGGGAAAATTATGAAGAATAAAAATATAATTGCTTTTATTTTATCTTTTTTTGTAATTCTATTGGTTTTATTGAAAAGTGTAGATTATCAAACATTTGATACGGAATATTACAAAAAATTTCAAAAAGAAAATGCAATTGATAAAGAAGCGGGTAAAACTTTAGAAGAATTGGAAAAAATAAATCAAAAGCTTGTGTATTTTATCCAGTCGGGTAAAGAGGAGCATTTGGTAGAGGACTTTAATACGAGAGAAATAAGTCATATGAAAGATGTTTACAATCTTTATTCTTTATCTTCAAAGGTTCAAACGGGAATTGAGATAGTATTGTTTTTATTATTGATTTATTTCGCGAAAAAAGGAAGACTTCTTGAAGTACTAAAAAAATCTGTAAAATATATATTCATAATTTTAGGGATCATTTTAATTTTGATACTTTTAATTTCTACCAATTTTAGTGAAGCGTTTACCTTATTTCACAAGATATTTTTTGATAATGATTTATGGATACTTGATCCGTCGACAGATCTTATGATAAGAATGTTACCGGAGCAGTTTTTTATGGGAATGGCTATACAAATAATGATAAAATTCATAAAAGGTATTATAATTTACCTTCTTTTGGTTGCTTTTCTAAACAAATTTTATAAATGTGGAGGAAATACATGCAATATACAGGAAGCAGAGTAGCATTTAGTATATTCGGAATAGATGTTTATTGGTATGGAATACTGATTGTGACTGGAATGGTTTTGGCAACCGTACTATCTGTAAGGGAGCTAAACAGAAAAGGATATAAAGGGGATGTTATTTATGACCTTGCCCTTTGGGTATTACCTGCGGCAATTATTGGTGCAAGAATATACTATGTGATATTCGAATGGGATCAATTTAACGGAGATATAGTTAAGATTGTAAATATGAGAGACGGTGGATTGGCTATTCATGGAGGTGTTTTAGCTGCCTTATTGGTTGGATACTTTTTCACTAAAAAAAGAAGTATAGATTTTTTGTTGATGAGCGATGTAATAATGATTTTCTTGCCTTTGGCTCAAGCAATCGGAAGATGGGGAAACTTTGTAAATAACGAAGCACATGGAGGACCTACTAATCTACCATGGGCACTAATCATTGACGGGCAAAAATATCATCCTACATTTTTATATGAATCTGTATGTAATTTTATTTTGGCGATGGTTTTATGGTACCTTTTCAGAAATGGAAAGACAAAAAGAGGATATACAACCTCGCTTTACCTAATCGTATATGGAGTTGTCAGATTCTTTATAGAGTCATTAAGAACCGACAGTTTGTGGATTGGGCCTCTTAGACAGGCACAGGTGATTTCAGTAGTTTTTGTTGTTGTCGGAGTAATTTTATATATGTGGGCAAAGAGATCAAATAAGGATTATGGAAATATAGAGTAAAGATATTAACTAAAATTAATATATTAAAGACCTATTGAGAAATAGGTCTTTTTTTTATGTCAAAAGGTTGATTTTATCACAAAACTGATATAATATATAATCAAGTGGTGTAATAGTGGTATAAAAATGGTGAAAAGTGGAGGAAAGATGTTTATTGGTGAATTTACCCATTCAATCGATGACAAAGGAAGAGTTATAATGCCTTCAAAATTTAGAGAAATTCTCGGTGATAAATTCTATGTCACCAAAGGTATGGAAGGTTGTGTATTTGTCTATGAAGAATCAGAATGGAACAGATTGGAAGAGAAAACTAGACAACTTAAATTAACCTCTAAAAAAGCAAGAGAATTTGCGAGACTATTTTATGCACCTGCCAGAGAAGTTGAGTTTGATAAACAAGGCAGATTCGTTATACCACAGAATTTGAGAGATTTTGCAAAAATAAAAAAAGAGGCGACTATAATCGGAGTTTCCACAAGAATTGAAATTTGGGACAAGGATATTTACAAGGAGTATATTGACGGCTCCAACATGGATTATGACAAAGTTTTTGAAGACTTTGATGACTTAGATATATAGAGGGTGGAATATGGAATTTGCTCACATTCCTGTGTTGTTGAAAGAAACAATAGAAGGATTAAACATAAAAGAAAATGGAATATATGTTGATTGTACTGTGGGCGGAGCAGGACATTCTTTAGAGATAGTTAAGAAACTTGGAAAAGACGGTAGATTGATAGCCATAGACCAAGACGAGGACGCCCTTTTACAAGCAACAAAAGTTCTTGAAGATTATAAGGACAAGGTTACTTTTGTAAAAAGCAACTATGCGTATTTAGAATCAATTCTTGATTCATTAGATATTGATAAAGTAGATGGAGTTTTGATGGATATAGGAGTATCCAGCTATCAGTTGGATGAGGGGGAAAGAGGTTTTTCCTATCATCAAGATGCTGAATTGGATATGAGGATGGATCGAGAGAATGAATTGTCTGCAAAATATGTAGTAAATAACTACAGCAAAGAAGATTTAGAACTTATTTTTTGGAACTACGGAGAAGAAAAGTGGGGAAAAAGAATAGCAGAGTTCATAATTGAAGAGAGGGAAAAAAAAGAAATCGAAACTACATTCGAACTTGTTGAAATAATTAAAAAAGCTATTCCGAAGAAGGTAAGAATGGCGGGAAAACACCCTGCGAAGAGGGTTTTTCAAGCACTGAGAATAGAAGTAAATAAAGAACTGGATGTTTTGGAAACGGCAATACAGTCATCAATACAGAGGTTAAATAAAGATGGAAGACTTGCAATAATAACATTTCATTCTTTGGAAGACAGGATCGTAAAGAATAATTTCAACGAATTGGCAAGAGGATGTACCTGTCCGGTTGATTTTCCTGTTTGTGTTTGCAACAAGAAGCAAGAGATAAAGATAATAACAAGAAAACCGTTAGTTGCAACAGAAGATGAACTGAAATTAAACAGCAGGGCGAAATCTGCCAAATTAAGGATTTGTAAAAAGCTTTGAGGAGAATACTATGGAAAATATAAATATATATTCAAATGTCAGGACATTGCACAGAAGAAGATCCAGGACATTGAGCAATAAAAAAGTTAAAGAATTAAGTATAAAAAGGATTGTTGCGGTTAATATAATAGCATCTCTAATCTTGATTATTATGATAGCGATGAGTTATACTGAGATGGTAAGTATCAGTAGTAATATTAATATCATTAATATGGATAACGAAGACTTGAAATCAGAAATTTCTTCATTAGAGAAAACACTTAAGCCTTTAGTAAGTTCTAATAGAATTGAAAAGATTGCGCTGAATAAATTAGGCTTGATTTATCCCGGCGATTCAAGTGTAGTTAAGTTAGAAAACTCGCAAGTTAGAGTTTTAGAGGCTGATTTGGGAAATCAGCAATAAAAATTCCATATTATCGATGAAATAGAAATATGGGGGAGCAATGAATAGAAAAAAAAAGACAAGGCTAACGACAAATGATAAAATTCGTATTTTTATGTTTGTTATAGCCTTTTTAATTTTTGTATATATAATAAAATTGGCAAGTTTACAAATATTCGATATATATAATTTCAAAAACAAGGGAGACAAAGTTTCAAAACATGAGCAAATTGTCAGTCCTGACAGAGGGGAGATATTTGATTCCAAGGGAAGAGCCCTTGCAATAACTCAAAAAAGCGAAAATGTTTATATGTTGAGAACTATTCGCAGTCAAGATAAAACCAATGCCGAAAACTATATAAAAAATGAAGAAGAGTTTTCCAAATTGGATGAAAAACAGCAAGCACAAGTTAGAATTGACGCGGATTTGATTGAAATCACCGACGAGCAAATAGATAATTTAGCTAAAGCGCTTGATATAGAAAGAAGAATGATTGTAAAAATGGTGGACGAAAAAAGCGAAGGATATTTGCTTAAATCCATCTCGGCGGGAATAAAGAAAAGGCTTATGGCATATGATTTTCCTTTTATTCAAATACTGACTTCAAATGAAAGATACTATCCTAATAAAGAAATGTTGGCTAAAACTATAGGTTTTATCGATCAAGATGGAAGCGGTTACGGTCTAGAGAAGTATTATGACGAAGTTTTATCCGGAAGTAAGGGATACAGAGAATTTTATAAGGCTCTCAGAGGAACTTCATTACCATATGAGACCGATAAATATGTTGAGCCTAAAAAATCAAATAATCTTGTTACGACTATAGATGAAGATATGCAGAAAATTGTATATGATGCTCTAAATAGAACTTTCATGAGAGAAACTCCCAAAAATGCAACGGCAATTTTAATGGATCCGAATACAGGAGGGGTATTGGCTATGGATTCTTTACCTACATTTGATCCAAATAATCCCAGAAATATGAATTCTGAAATTGACAAATTGTTTTTATCAAAAATAAAGGGAAGAGATGTTGAGGAATATATGCTGAGTAGGTGGATGAATGAAGGGGTCTCAATGATATATGAGCCGGGCTCCGTATTTAAATCCATTACTACAGCCATAGCTTTGGAAAGTAAACCGGAGCTTGAAAATAAAAAGTTCCACTGTGAAGGACATATAGAGATTGCTCCAGGTGTTACAATAAAGTGTATAAGTTATGACAATCCTTTCGGTGAGCAAAGCATGAAGGATGCATTTTCAAACTCATGTAACACTTCCTATGTTAAAATGATTAGGGAAATAAACAGAGAAAATTTTGTAAATTACGGCTCATCACTGCGCTTCGGAGTAAAGACAAACATTGATTTGCCAATGGAATATGAAGGAATTTTTCCTGTTGATACGGATATAGATGATGTTGATTTTGCACCTATGAGTTATGGGCATTCTTTGAGCGTCACTCCTATTCAAATGTTGTCGGCTTTGAATGCAACGGTCAACGGCGGGATTTACTATCGCCCCCATATAGTATCAAAATTGGTTGACGATAAAATGAATACTGTTTTTGAATTTAAAAATAATAAAATGAATCAAGTTTTAAGTGAAGAAACATCAAAGAAAATGAGGGAGATGTATCAAAATAATGCAAGAGAGATGCATGCATTCGAAAATAGCAAACTAAAGTTGGGTGCTAAAACAGGTACCGCTGTAAAAGTAGAATCTGTTAATCCGCTTAAAACGAAAGATAACAATGTTGAAACAAATGTTGTTTCAGTATTTGTAAGCTACCCTATAGATGCTCCTAAATACACATTGTTGGTGGTAATAGATGAAGCTCTTGTAGACCCTAAATCGACAACTACAGCAGCTAAATTAGCTCTTGAAATATTTGAAGGGATTGCAAAGTTAGAGAATTCTACCAATGTAATTAAGGAGAAAAAATCTGAATTAGTCAGAGTTCCGAACTTAATAGGAAAAACGCTTGGAGAGTCAAAACAGATATTGGAAGAGTTGGGGATTAATTTTGAGCTTGAAAATTCAAGCATGGCTCAATTCCATATTATAGATAAACAATTTCCGGAAAAAGACAACCTGGTTAATAAGAATACTGTTATAAAACTGGGTCAAACAAAGGGTAAAGAAATGATTAGAGTTCCTAAAGTCGTAGGTCTAAGTGTTGAAAAAGCAAAGGAGATCCTTCAATTAAACCACATCAAATTTGAAATTGAGGGTAATGGCGAAACCATTACGGAGCAGTCTGTAATGTTTGAAAATGTTAAGGCCTCCACCGTAATAAAATTAACAGCAAAGGAGAAAGAATAAAATGAATGAATTGCTAAAGGTTATTTTATTGTCCGTTATGGCTTCTGTTTTGTCTTCGGCGATATTTATACCTTTTATAAAGAATAAGAATATAGGGCAACCCATAAGAGAGGAAGGAAATAAAGCACATTATGCGAAGGCAGGTACTCCTACAATGGGAGGGATTGCTTTTTTAATCGTATTTGTGATTATGACATTGATATTTAGTAAGATTAATGCAAATTTAGTGTTTATTCTGGTATCTACTATCGGTTTTGGATTTATCGGATTTATTGATGACTATGAAAAAGTAACAAAAAAGCAAAATTTAGGATTAAACGAAAAGCAAAAAATTTTATTGCAATTAATTTTGGCAGCTGTTGTTTCTTTATGGGCATACTTTACCAAAGAATTCAATGCCGGATCTTTATATATACCTTTCATAAAGCAACCTCTGAATATAGGTTTTTTATATGTACCTTTGGCTATTTTTATAATTATCGGAACAGTCAATGCGACTAATCTTACAGACGGCGTGGACGGTCTATTGACATCCGTTTCAATACCGGTGTTTTTCGGCATTGCTTTGATGTCAATATTGTTTTTGCCGGATTTGACTGTAAGTGCATTGGTGTTTGCATCAGTTTTGATTGGATTTTTAGCATTTAACTCAAATCCTGCATCGGTTTTCATGGGAGATACCGGCTCAATGGCTATAGGCGGAGCTTTTGTTTCAATGATGTTGGCGTTAAATCGCCCCATATTTATTATATTTTTGGGTGGTATTTATCTGATTGAAGCATTATCCTTGATAATTCAGGTATCATATTTTAAAAGAACTAAGAGAAGAGTTTTTCTGATGAGCCCAATACATCATCATTACGAGTTGAAGGGCTATAAAGAGCCTAAAATAGTCGCTTCATTTACCGTTATCAGCGTGCTTTTAACTGTGTTTACCTTATATTTGTTGGTGTAATTATGAAGATAAAATATAAAAATATAGCTGTATTTGGTATCGGAGTAACTGGTAAATCATCTATTTCCGCATTGTCATCTTTAGGAGCAAATGTATATGTAATAGATGAGTCTTCAAGAGATGAGATAGAAAATGCACTTAAAGATATTGATAATATTGAATATGAAATAATAGATGATTACGAAAAATTTAATTGGAGTAAAATAGATTTATTATTAAAGAGTCCGGGGATAAAGCTTGACAATAAAATAATTAAATTTGTTTCAGAGAAAAGTGTTGAAATTGTTTCCGACATTGAGTTGGCTTATAGAATATACGGCGGAGAAAATTTCATCGCTATTACGGGAACTAACGGAAAAACAACAACGACATCATTGGTAGCGCATATTCTTCAATCTTCAGGGGTAAAAGCGAAAGTTGTCGGAAATATAGGAGTCGGAATTTTACAAGAAATTATTGACAACGGCTTAGATACGATATATGTTGTCGAAACTTCAAGTTTTCAATTGGCATCAACTAAAACTTTTGCGCCTAAAATAGCTGCGATTACCAATATAACTCCGGATCATATTGACTGGCACGGAAGTTATGAAAATTATATTTATGAAAAGAAGAGACTGGGATATAATTTACCGGAAACTTCCTCTTTGGTATTAAATTATGATGATGAAGAGTTGATGCATTTTAATGTCGGATTGAAATGTAAAGTTGTATATTTTTCAGTAAAAGACAAGCTTGACAACGGTTATTACTTTGATGAAGACTATATTTGCTTTGGTGACAATAAGATATTTTCTCGTAAATTAATCAATTTAGTAGGAATGCATAATGTTTCAAATACTATATGTGCTTTTGCCATGTGTAAATTATTCGGTCTTAAGGATAATCAAATCGTAGAGGGGATTAAAACTTTCTCCGCTATTGAGCACAGAATTGAGCCGGTAAAAAAAATAAAAGATGTTTGGTATTACAATGATTCCAAAGGTACAAATGTCGATTCTACAGAGAAGGCGATAGCGGGATTTGATTCAAATATAATATTAATTGCCGGAGGATATGACAAAAATGCCGAATATGACAGATTATTTATGGAACCGTGGAAAATAAAAAGTATGATTCTGTTGGGGCAAACAAAATTCAAGATAAAAGATACGGCCTCAAAATATGGTATAAAAAGTATAGAAATTACCGATAACCTTGAGGAAGCGACTAATAAAGCATATTCAATTTCGTCATCGGGGGATGTGGTTTTATTTTCACCTGCATGTGCAAGTTGGGGAATGTACAAGAATTATGAAGAAAGAGGAAGACATTTCAAAGAAATAGTCAATAATATTTATGAGAAAGATAAAAAGGAAACTTCCACAATTTAATATTATTATTTTTGTACTAAGTATTTTTATGGGAATTCTCGGTCTGTTCGTATTGCTAAGTGCAAGTTCATATTTAACTATTAAGAATGAGACTTCCAGGTATTACTATGCTGTAAGACAGGGGGGATTTCTTTTATTCGGTTGTATTGCAATGTTTTACATTTCAAAGATTGATTATAAATTTTTGAGAAGATTTTCTTTTGCATTGTATATGATTGGGATTATATTTTTACTTATTTCACTTTTCGGCGGAAGTTTACGATCTCCAATAAACGGATCTTATAGGGCTATAAAACTTGGAGTCTCTTTTATGCCCTCAGATTTTATGAAGATAGCGGGGATATTGTTTATTAGTAACAGGATAATTGCAAACCGAAAAAATGATGAAAGTTTTACTAAGGGAGTCATTCCGTTTGCAATATTGGTATTGATACCAATTTTGTTGGTTTTTAGACAGCCTGATTTGTCCACAACTTTAGTAATGTTGATGGCGTTTTCATCTATTTACATCGTTGGAGGATTGAAGATTAAATTTTTGCCTTACTTCCTTTCAGGTGCCGTATTGTTGGGGTTTGTAGCGACTAAGTTTTTAAAAGGTTACCAGCTTGAAAGAATTACATCCTGGTTAAATCCTGAAGCATATTACAATGGAAGTTCGTGGCAGGTTTTAAACGGCCTTTTCGCAGTTTCCAGAGGAGGCTTGGGCGGAGTGGGATACGGTAAATCGGTATTCAAACATGGCTATCTTTCGGATGAAGTCGTAAATGATATGATATTTTCGGTAATATCAGAAGAATTTGGTTTTCTTGGAGCCGTTATTTTCATACTTCTAATCTCATGGCTTGTATATACTATTTTGAAAGAGAGTATGAGAGCAAAAGATGAATATGCCAAGCTGGTACTATTCGGAATAGGAATGCTTTTGTTTATACAATCTTTTGTAAATATAGGAGTGGCAATTGGAATCATTCCAAATACGGGAATTACACTACCTTTTATTTCATATGGAGGAACATCATTGTTGGTATTTTATGGGATGATGGGGATTGTATTAAACATAACGAGATTTAATAATTTAAGCGAAAAATAGAAATAAATATTTTGAAAAACTACTATATATTGGTATAATGTAAAGTAGAATCAGTATATAAAAAAGAGAATGTACTTATATAAATGGAGGAACACATGAGTAATTTTGATATGGAAATGAATACCAACGGTCTTGCAAAGATTAAAGTAATTGGTGTTGGTGGCGGTGGAAACAATGCCATCAGCAGAATGAAACAATCCGGTTTAAGAGGTGTTGAGTTTGTGGCTATTAACACTGACAGACAAATATTGGATGCCATTGAATCTGATGAAAGGCTTCAAATTGGTGTTAAGTTGACAAGAGGTCTTGGTTCAGGCGGAAATCCTGAAATCGGAGAAAAGGCTGCAGAAGAAAATAAAAATGAAATATCCGAAATACTTAGCGGTGCGGATATGGTGTTTGTAACTGCTGGTATGGGTGGTGGAACAGGTACGGGAGCTGCTCCGATAGTAGCCGCTGTCGCAAAAGAAATGGGAATTCTTACGGTAGCCGTAGTTACAAAGCCTTTCATGTTTGAAGGAAGAAGCAGACAGTTGCAAGCTGAAAAGGGTATTGCCAAGTTAAAAGACAGTGTAGATACATTGATTGTTATTCCAAATGACAGATTATTGCAAATTTCAGAAAAGAGAACATCTATGCTTGACGCTTTCAAGATGGCTGATCATGTGTTACTTGACGGAATTAGAGGTATCTCCGATTTGATTGCCGTACCGAATATAATCAATCTTGACTTTGCGGATGTTCAATCAGTAATGAAGGATCAAGGTATCGCACATATGGGTATCGGTTTGGCAACCGGAGAAAACAGAGCTATTGAAGCAGCAAAATTGGCTATTAAGAGTCCATTATTGGAAACTTCAATCGACGGAGCTAAGGCTGTTTTGATAAATGTTACCGCTTCAGACATCGGTATATTTGAAGTTAACGAGGCGGCAGAATTGATTAGACAACAAATAGATCAGGATGCAAATATTATTTTGGGTGCCGGCTTGGATGAATCACTAAAAGATGAAATAAAAATTACCGTTATTGGTACAGGATTTGATAATAAAAAAATTATAACTACCACTACAACAGTCAGAGATAACAAAAAAGATTCTGATAGTGGATTGATAATTCCTCCATTTTTAAGAGGATAATCATGAAATGTCCATATTGTGACTTTCACGATTCAAAAGTCATAGATTCTCGTCCGACTGAAGACAATGAAGCTGTTAGGAGACGAAGAGAGTGCATTGGATGTGGAAAAAGATTTACAACTTATGAAAGAGTTGAAGAACAGGCTATTATTGTTATCAAAAAAGATGATACTCGCGAGACATATCAAAGAGACAAACTTTTAAAAGGAATGCTGAAAGCTTGTGAGAAAAGGCCTGTTCCTGTTGAAGTTTTAGAAAAAGCTATCAATGAAATTGAAACTGAACTGAATCATTTAAATCAAAAAGAGGTTACATCCGCTTTTATCGGTGATTTAGTAATGACAAAATTAAAGTCAATCGATAAAGTTGCATATGTAAGATTCGCATCTGTTTATAGAGAATTTGAAGATGTAGAAACATTCTTTAACGAAATAGAAAACTTAAAAACAGAGGACTAGAAGCTATTCATTTTTTGAATAGCTTTTTGGCAGTATTTGGTGATAATTATGGATATGGATAATATAAACTTTTTTGAAACTAATAAATCCGAACAACTAAATAAAAATATGCCCCTAGCAACTCGAATGAGACCTGAGAATATCGATGAATTTGTAGGACAGGGAAGTATAATCGGAGAAGGAAAGCCGTTAAACAGAATGATAAAGGCTGATAAGATTACTTCAATGATACTTTATGGACCGACGGGAAGCGGAAAAACAACTTTAGCCAATATAATTGCAAAGACGACAAAAATGGCTTTTACCGAATTGTCAGCGACGGCTTCAGGAGTAAAGGACATAAAGGAAGTAATTGAAAAAGCGACGCAAAATCTTTCCTTGTACTCAAGAAGAACGGTATTATTTATTGATGAAATTCACAGATTCAACAAAGCTCAGCAAGATACATTGTTGCCACATGTAGAAAACGGACTTATAGTTCTTATAGGCGCAACAACGGAAAATCCATATTTTGAAGTTAATAAGGCTTTACTTTCCAGAAGTGTGGTTTTGACTTTTGATAGATTGTCAAATCTTGATATGGATATATTGTTGACACGAGCCCTGACTGACAAAGTTAAAGGATATGGTAATTACAATATAAGAATTGCGGAAGATGCTAAGAAATATTTATTCACAAGTTCTTCCGGAGATGCCAGAGTATTATTGAATAATCTTGAAATTGCGATTTTATCTACAAACGAAGTAAACGGGATTATAAATATAGGAATTGATGAAATCAAAAACTCTATCGTAAATAAAAATATTTATTACGGAAAAAATGAGGATGAACATTATAATAATATATCTGCATTTATAAAATCGATGAGGGGCTCTGATCCAGATGCGGCAGTATATTACTTATCAAAGATGCTGTTGGCGGGGGAAGATTTAAAATTTATCGGAAGAAGAATAATGATCTTTGCAGCTGAAGATATCGGATTGGCAGATCCGAATGCGATAAATATTGCAAATTCCACCTTTCAAGCTATAAGTGTCGTGGGAAATCCCGAGTCAAGAATTATATTGGCGAATGCTGCAATATATATGTCTTTGGCTCCAAAGAGCAATTCAGCTTATTTAGCTATAAATAAAGCTATGGAATTTATAAAACAGAATAAAGAATATGAGATACCGAAGTATTTGAGAGACTCTAATGCGTACGGTTCAAAGGATACTCAGTCTCTATACAAATACCCGCATATGTATACATATGGTTGGGTGGAACAAGCTTATTTGCCCGACGAGATAAAAAATCAGGTATTTTACAATCCTAAGGAAATTGGATATGAAAAAAGAATAAATGATAGGTTAAACTCTATCAAAAATGGAGGAAATGATGGAAATAAAAAAATTGTTTAGTGAATATGAAAAATATGTTGATCAGGAAATAGAAATTAACGGATGGATTAAAAAATCTAGAGAATCAAAGAATATAGGGTTTTTAGAAATAAATGACGGAAGCTTCTTTAACAATGTGCAGGTTGTTGTTGAATCAACTCTGGAAAATTTTAAGGAAGTTTTTGCACTTGGAATTTATGCATCTGTAAATATTAAGGGAAAGCTTGTTATACCTGAAGGAGCAAAACAAAAGTTTGAAATTTTGGCAACCGAAGTAAATGTACTGAATGATTCAGATAAGGATTATCCGTTACAAAATAAGAGACATACTTTAGAATTTTTAAGGACTTTACCTTCATTGAGATCAAGAACAAATACCTATAATGCAGTTTTTAGGGTCAGATCAGCTCTTGCTTTTGCAATACATAAGTTTTTTAACGAGAGAGGATTTGTATACGTTCATACACCGATAATAACGGCAAGTGATGCCGAAGGTGCCGGAGAAATGTTTAGAGTAACGACTTTTGACATGAATAATTTGCCTTTGGACGAAGCGGGAAAGGTTGATGATACTCAAGATTTTTTTGGCGCTTTATCGAATCTTACCGTTAGCGGTCAACTGGAGGTTGAGGGATATGCAATGAGTTTTGGAAAAGTTTACACTTTTGGACCTACATTCAGGGCTGAAAATTCAAATACTCCAAGGCATGCTGCAGAATTTTGGATGGTTGAACCGGAAATTGCTTTTTCAGAATTGAGCGATGTTATGGACTTGGCTGAAGATATGGTTAAGTATATTATTGATTATGTTATGAAAGAACTTCCTGAAGAAATGCAATTTTTCAATTCCTTTGTTGACAAGGAATTATTATCCAGACTTGAAAAAATACTGAATTCAGAATTTAAAAGAGTAACATATGGTGAAGCTATAGAAATTCTTAAGAATGCTAAAGAAGATTTCAAGTATAAAGTTGAATGGGGGGCAGATCTTCAAACCGAGCATGAGAGATATTTATCTGAAAAAGTATTTAACGGGCCGGTATTTGTAACAGATTATCCGAAAGAAATAAAATCTTTTTATATGAGACTAAACGACGATCAAAAAACAGTTGCCGCTACGGACTTGTTGGTTCCGGGAGTTGGTGAGTTGATCGGAGGCTCTCAAAGAGAAGAAAGAGTTGAAGTATTGGAAGAATTGATGGAAAGCAAAGGAATAAACAAAGACGAATACCAATGGTATTTGGATTTAAGAAGATTTGGAGGAAACAAACATGGTGGATTCGGTCTTGGTTTTGAAAGAATGGTAATGTATTTAACCGGTATGAAAAACATTAGAGATGTTATACCTTATCCAAGAACCGTAAACTCAATGCACAAGGATTAAGAAACTGACGAATCTCAAAAAATAACTATATTAAAGCGAAATAGGGGGAATAATGAACTCGTTAATAGGACAGTCGGGCGGACCGACAAGTGTAATAAATTCTACGCTTGCCGGAGCTATAAAGGCTTCAATTGATTTTGGGGCTGAGAGGGTGTTTGGGCTGAAAAATGGAATAGTAGGTCTAATAAATGAAGAATTTGTGGAGATTGATAAAGAAATTTTTATAAACGATAAAATTTATGAGAAACTTAAAAAAAGACCTTCATCTATTTTAGGAAGCTGTAGGTACAAACTTCCTGAAGATTTAAATGACCCTATTTACTCAAAGATATTTAATGTATTGAAAGGAAGAAATATAACCAACTTTGAGTATATAGGTGGAAATGATTCAATGGATACAGTAACTAAGTTGAATAAATACATGCAGAAGAATAATATTTCAGACATTTCAATCGTTGGAGGTCCTAAAACTATTGATAATGATCTTTTTGGGATGGATCATTCACCGGGATTCGGATCATGTGTAAAATTTATTAACACCTCACTGAAGACTGTGAGAGCGGATTGTGATATTTATCCAATCAGGTCTGTAACTATTGTCGAGATTATGGGAAGAAATACGGGTTGGTTGACCGCCTCTTCGCACTTGGCAAATATAGGACATGAAAAAGAAGTGGTCAATATTGTTTACACGAGTGAAATAAGCATAAGCAAAGAACAGATTATAAAAGATATTGAGAAGGCTTTTGAAAAGGATTCAAATGTATTGATAGCTTTGTCTGAAGGTTTTATGGATTCGGAAAAATATTTTGAACAAGAAAGCAGACAAAGTCATGATTTTGGGTTTAATCACCCCATAATTTCCGGTATTGGACAAAGAATTTCAAATTATGTCCATGAGGTAATGGGAGTAAAAACAAAAGCCATTGAATTAAGTATATTGCAAAGAACCGGAATATATATTAGTGAAACCGATTCTGAAGAAGCTTTCAATCTCGGATATAACTCAATGAAGTATTCTTTTGAAGGAATGAGCGGAGTTGTTGCGGTTCTTAACAGAAAAAACACCGAATCATACGAGGTAGAATATTCTCATGTAAATGCAGGCGAAATAGCAAACAAGGAAAAGAATATACCGATTGAATGGCTTCAAACACCTGAAACATTGAGAGATAATATAACTAAGTATGCTCTTCCTTTAATTAGAGGAGAAATTATTCAAGAATACTTAAACGGGATGCCTAAGTTTGTAAAACTAGAGGATTTTACAAAATAAAAGGAGGAAATTATGATTAAATACAATCCAAATGCTATAGAAAAAAAATGGCAAAAAATTTGGGACGAAGAAAAAACTTTTAAGACTTCAATAAATAAGGAGAAAAAGAAATTCTATGCTTTGATAGAATTTCCATATCCTTCAGGTCAAGGACTACATGTTGGTCATCCGAGACCTTATACTGCCTTGGATTTGGTATCAAGAAAAAGAAGATTACAAGGCGAAGAAGTATTGTTTCCAATGGGTTTTGATGCTTTCGGTTTGCCTACGGAAAACTATGCTATAAAAAATAAAATTCATCCAAGCATAGTAACAAAGCAAAATATTGAGAAATTTACATCACAATTAAAATCCATAGGATTCAGCTTTGATTGGGACAGATCTATTGATACAACCGATGAAAAATACTATAAATGGACTCAGTGGATATTTATTCAAATGTTCAAAAAAGGTTTGGCATATAAAAAGGAATTTCCGATAAATTGGTGTCCTTCATGTAAGGCGGGACTTGCAAATGAAGAGGTTGTTCAAGGAGCTTGTGAAAGATGTGGAACTCAAGTTGAGCATAAAGTAAAAAATCAATGGATGCTTAAAATAACTGAATATGCCGATCGATTAATAGATGACTTAGCCGATGTAGACTATTTTGAACACATAAAAGCTCAGCAAACTAATTGGATAGGAAGAAGTTACGGTGCGGAAATCGATTTTAAAATTAAAGATGAAGATCACAAACTGAGAGTATTTACGACAAGACCGGACACGATTTACGGAGCGACTTACATGGTAATTGCTCCCGAACATAAAATAATAGAAGAATTGCATGAAAAAATTGAAAACATGGATGAAATACATGAATATCAATTATCTGCAAAGAAGAAATCCGAATTTGAGAGATCGCAGTTAAATAAGGATAAAACAGGGGTTGAAGTTAAGGGGATAGTTGCTGTTAATCCGGTTAGTGGCGAGGAAATGCCTATTTGGATTTCAGACTATGTAATGATTACCTATGGAACAGGTGCCATTATGGCGGTTCCCGCTCATGATCAAAGAGACTATGAGTTTTCTAAAAAATTCGGACTTAGAATTGTTGAAGTTGTTTCAGGCGGAGATATATCCGAAAAAGCTTTTACCGATACGGAAACAGGAATATTGATAAATTCTGAAATAATAAACGGACTTGAAGTTGAGGCTGCAAAAACGAAGATTATAAGCTATATCGAAGAAAAAGGTATAGGAGAAAAGAAGAAGAATTTTAAACTTAGAGATTGGGTATTCTCAAGACAAAGATATTGGGGAGAGCCGATACCAATGATTTATTGTGAAGAATGTGGTTGGCAACCCGTTGATGAAAGTCAATTGCCTGTAACGTTGCCAAATGTTGAAAACTATGAACCGTCAGACGACGGAGAAAGTCCTCTTTCCAAAATTGACAGTTATGTAAATACAAAATGTCCTAAATGTGGAAAAGATGCAAAAAGAGAAACCGACACAATGCCTCAATGGGCAGGTTCTTCATGGTATTATTTGAGATACATGGATCCTTTTAATGACGAAACTCTTGTAGGAAAAGAAGCTGTAGATTATTTCTCTCCTGTAGATTGGTATAACGGTGGAAATGAACATACAACTCTACATCTTTTATATTCAAGATTTTGGCATAAATTTCTTTTTGATATCGGGGTTGTACCTACAAAAGAGCCTTATTTAAAGAGAACATCTCATGGAATGATTTTAGGTTCCAATGGTGAAAAAATGTCAAAATCAAGAGGAAATGTCGTAAATCCTGATGATATTATTAGAGATTACGGTGCCGATTCTTTAAGAACTTACGAAATGTTTATCTCAGATTTTGAAAAATCCGTACCATGGTCAGATTCCGCCGTAGTAGGAGTTAGAAAATATCTTGAAAGAGTTTGGAATTTACAAGAAATTTTAGTAGAAGGAAATGAATACTCACCGGACATGGAAATTTTGATAAATCAAACGATCAAAAAGGTTTCAGATGATTATGAAAATCTTAAATTCAATACTGCAATTGCTCAGCTTATGACATTGCTTAATGCTCTAAAAGAGAAAGGATCGATAAATAAAAAAGAATATGAAACATATTTGATATTGTTAAATCCGGTCGCACCGCATATAACTGAGGAGTTATGGCAGGTAGCACTTGGCAAGAATACTCAAATTGCAACTTCAGCTATTTGGCCACAGTATGACGAAAACAAGCTGATTGACAATGAAATTGAAATTCCTGTACAAATAAACGGAAAAGTAAGATCTGTTGTCAAAGTTGCTCTTGAAATCCAAAAAGATGAATTGTTTGAGAAAGTAAAAAATCTTCCTGAAATTCAAAAAATTATTGAAGGAAAAACTATTAAAAAAGAAGTTTATGTACCTAAAAAAATAATAAATTTAGTTATAGGATAATAAAAGAGGGTGTCAAAGTATATAAATTCTGACACCCTTTTTATTTAGAATGTATTTCTAAAGCCTTTACCGATTATTTGACTGGTGTTAACAATGGTAACAAATGCTTTTGGATCATACTTGTTTATAAAGTCTCTTAACAAGACTGCTTCGTAATTATTACATACAACAGTTATGACAGATTTTTCCTGATGAGCAAAGATTCCCTCTCCATTGAACTTTGTTCCGCCTCTATGAAGAGTAGTAGTTATAAATTCCGTTATTTCATCAGGTTTTTCGGTAACTATAAAAAAGTACTTAACGCGGTTTATGTTTTCAATGGTAACATCAACCAATAAGGATTTAATGAAGAGACCTAAAATTGAACATAAGGCTGTAAGTGTATCAAAAAAGTAAAATGATGTACAGGTAATCACAAAGTCACTTATAAAAATAGCTCTTCCTATATCAATATGAGATGTTTTCTTTAAAATCATAGCAATTACATCAGTTCCTCCCGAGGAAGCTTTTATATTGAACAATAATGCCGCTCCGATTCCCGGAAGCAAAACAGAAAAAATCAATTCTAAAAACGGTTCATTTGTAAGTGGCTTGCTCATCGGGAAAACAATACTGTAAAATTCTACCAAAAGAGAAAGTGTAATGGCTGAATATGCGGTTTTTATTCCAAATCCTTTACCAAAGAATAAGAATCCTATTAATAAGAGTAATAAATTCAGAATCAAAATCAGATTGGCAGGGGATAAAAAATTTATTATTTTACCCAGTATAACCGCTATCCCGCTGACTCCACCAATAGCGAAATTATTAGGTATTTTAAAGAAATAAACACCAATTGAAACAAGTAAAATTCCTAAATTCAACAATAAAAATTCAGAAGTTTTGCTCATTTGTTTATGTTCTTTACCTATTTTTGAAGCTTTATTAAACATATATTCTCCTTTATTAAAATATATGATGATTCTACCACCATAATCTCTTAAAATCAATAATACTTTACAGTTGACAACTTTTTTAATAATATATTACATAGGAGAAATACTATGAAAATTACTACTAGAAGTGAATATGGTTTACGAGCCATGTATTATTTAAAACAAAATTATGAAGACAATCCCATCCCTATTGCCAAAATGGTTGAAGAATTGTGTTTAAGTCAAAATTATTTGGAACAATTATTCAGATCATTGAAAAAAGACAATTTAGTGATTAGCTATAGAGGAAAAGATGGAGGATATAGATTGGCAAAAGATCCTAAAGATATTACGATAGGATCCATTATTCGTTCTTTGGAGGGGGATATTGAACTTGCCTCAAAGTGTAATATAAGCCATTCATGTATTTCAATTGATTGCATTACACGAAATATATTTTATAAAATAGATGCTGCTGTAAGTGATGTAATTGACAATTTAACTTTACAAGATATTTAATAAAGAATATTTATATATGATATAATATAACGGATAGACAATTAGGAGAAAATTATGAAAAAATTAAGTTTTAATGAATTAAGAAAAGAGTATTTGGATTTTTTTGAATCTAAAAATCATTTGAGATTAAAAAGTTATTCTCTTATACCGAATAAAGATAAGAGTTTATTATTGATAAATGCGGGAATGGCACCATTAAAAGAATATTTTACAGGTGCTAAAAAAATGTCTAAAGATCGTGCTACATCTTCACAAAGATGTTTAAGAACTGCCGATATAGAAAATGTTGGAAAAACTCACAGACATGCAACATATTTTGAGATGTTGGGAAATTTTTCATTCGGTGATTATTTTAAAAAAGAAGCCATACATTGGGCTTGGGAGTTTTTGACGGAAGTCGTAGAAATGGATCCTAACAGATTGTATGTTACGGTTTACAAAGAAGATGACGAAGCCTTTAGAATTTGGAATGAAGAGATCGGCTTACCTGCAGACAGAATTTCAAGATTAGGAAAGGAAGATAATTTCTGGGAATTGGAGGAAGGTCCTTGCGGACCATGTTCTGAAATTCATTATGATCGTGGGGAAAAATATGAAAATACTGATGACGACAGATTTTTAGAAATCTGGAATCTTGTATTTACACAATTTGATAAAGATAAAGATGGAAATTATAATCAACTTCCAAATCCGAACATTGATACGGGCATGGGGCTTGAAAGATTGGCATTAGTGGTTGAAGATGCTCCTAATATATTTGAGCTTGAAGCATTTAAGCCTTTATTACAGAAAATAGAAGAAATATCAGGGAAGAAATATGGGGTGGAAGAGAAATTCGATGAATCTTTCCGTGTTATTATGGACCATACTAAAGCCATGACATTTTTGGTATATGACGGAGTAATACCTTCAAATGAGGGAAGAGGCTATGTTTTAAGAAGATTAATCAGAAGAGCTTACAGACATGGTAAATTATTGGGAATTAAGAACAATTTCTTGGCGGAATTAGTGGAAATTGTTATGAATATTTACAGTCCTGAGTACCCTGAAGTATTGGATGATAAAGAAAGAGTATTTAAAATAATTAATCAGGAAGAAAACAAATTCCAGGAGACTATTGAGCAGGGCTTAAATATTTTAGGAAGTATCATAGACAAGATTTCCGACTTAAAAATGAAAGTAATTTCAGGAAAAGATGCTTTTAAATTGTACGATACCTATGGATTTCCACTTGATTTAACTAAAGAAATAGCTCGTGATAAAGGTCTTCAAGTTGACGAAGAGACATTTAACAAAGAAATGTTGGCGCAAAAAGAACAATCAAGAGCAAACAAAGGATTTGAAGGTGGATGGGAAGAAGAAGATTTGGTAATTCAAGGATTTGAGAAAACAATTTTTGAAGGTTATCATACATTGGAATCGGAATCGAAAGTTATCGGAATCTTAGGAAGTTCTACAAAAAATTTGATTAAAAAGCATGAAAAAGCGGTATTAATATTAGATAGAACACCATTTTATGCTGAGTCGGGTGGACAAGTAGGAGATACAGGTGTATTATGGAACGATAATTGTAAGATAAAAGTACTTGATGTCAAGAAAACAGCCACAGAAATTTTTTATCATATAGTTGAGGTAGAGGAAGGAGAACTGACATTAGAAGATTCTTTAATTGCAAAAGTAGACGAATACAGAAGAAAAAGTATAATGAAGAATCACTCCGCCACTCACTTACTAAATAAGGCTCTGAAGGTTGTTTTGGGAAATCATATCAATCAAGCCGGATCTTTGGTTGATGAAAAAAGATTGAGATTCGATTTTACTCATTTTGAAGCAATTTCAAAAGAGGACTTGGAAAAAATTGAATTTATGGTTAACAAAGAGATATTCAATTCATTAAATGTTGAAATCAAAGAAACCTCATTGCAAGAATCTCAAGAGATGGGAGCTGTCGGTTTGTTTGAGGATAAATACAAAGAATTGGTAAGAGTTATAAGCATGGGAAGTTATTCTATTGAGCTTTGTGGAGGAACACATGTTTCCAACACTTCTGAAATACAGATGTTTAAAATAGTTTCCGAGTCTGGAATTGCTGCCGGAATAAGAAGAATTGAAGCAACATCGGGAGATAATGTATATAAATATCTTAAGTCTCTGGAAGCAAGGGAGGAAGAATATTCTTCGGTTTTGAAGACGAATAAAAACAACATTACTCACAAAATTAACGAGTTAAACAATATGCTTAAAGAAGCACAAGCTGAAATCAAAAAATTAAATTCTTTGAAGGAAGATTCTATTATTGATGAATTGGAAAATAAAATTGAAAACTTTTCAGGTATCAAGCTTTTAATTAACAAGTTTGAAGATTTTGAAATGGATCAACTTAGAAATATTTCCGATAAATTAAAAGACAAACATGAAGATATAGTTATAATATTTTCATCTTTAATTCAAGATAAATTGTTATTTTTAACTTCAGTTTCAAAATCACTGAACAAAAGAAAAATAAGTGCCGGTGATATTGTTAAGTTCATTGCTCAAAAAACCGGCGGAAATGGTGGAGGAAGACCTGATTTTGCATCTGCCGGTGGTAAAGATAAATCAAAATTGGATGAAGCATTTAAGGAAGTGGTTTCATTTATTGAACAAAAATTATAAGGAGAAGATAATGTCTAAGGAATTCAACGAAACAATGTATTTTAAGATGGAAAAACAGAACGAAAATAAAACAGTTGAGTTGATGAGGAATGTATACAATTCATTATTAGAAAAAGAATATGAACCTGTAAATCAAATCATAGGTTACATTATATCAGGAGATCCGACTTATATAACCAGTCATAATAATGCAAGAAGACTTATACGTCAAAAAGATAGAAGCGAGTTATTGGAAGAATTACTATTGTTTTATTTAAAGAATAATAACATAATTGAGTAGATGAGTTGGGGTAGATTTTTTCTACCCAATTTTCATGGAGGATAGATGGAAAGATACATTGGTTTAGACATTGGAACAAAGACGATAGGAATATCTATAAGCGACCCGCTCTTGATGTTTGCTAACGGATTGAAAACTGTAAAAAGGACAAACTCTAAGGATGATATAAACGAAATTGTCAGAGTAATTAAGGAAAACAGCGTTACTAAAATTATTGTAGGGATGCCTTATAATATGAATAAAACTATTGGTCCCTCCGCTCAAAGAGTAATGAGTTTCGTCGATTTATTAAAAAAAGAGACGGATATTGAAATTGAGTATGTAGACGAGAGATTAAGTACTGTATCTGCGGAGAGAGTTTTAATAGAATCTAAAGTTAGAAGAGAAAAAAGAAAGGAACATGTAGATAAAATTGCTGCAACATTTATATTGCAAAGTTATTTAGATGCAAAGTGATTATGGAAAATATTGTATTATACGATGGAGATCGTGAAGTAAGCTTTCAATTATTGGATACATTTGGGGTCGATGACAAAGAATATGCCGCACTGTTAAATACTGAGGATGAACAAGTTTATATAATGGAAATAGAGTTTGAAGGTGATGAAGCTATATTCAAGACCATAGACAATAAGAAGGTTTTAGATGAAGTACTTTCTATCTATATTGATTTGTTGGATGAAAATGTTGACGAGCAATAGAAAGGAAGATAATGAAAAATAAAGAAACAAAAACAATACAGAGCAAAAAAATTAAAAACAATACTGTAAGCGTCCTGAAACCAAAAACCAGGGCAACGCAGAAAAAGAAGAAAAAGGTTAATGGAAAACTGAGAATTATACCGTTGGGAGGAGTAGGAGAAATAGGTAAAAATATGACTGCTATAGAATACAATGATCAAATATTGATTATTGATGCAGGTCTTACTTTTCCGGATGAAACTATGTTGGGAGTTGACATAGTAATTCCTGATTTCAGTTATTTAGAGCAAAACAAGCATAAAATTAAGGGACTTTTGGTAACACACGGACACGAGGATCACATAGGAGCCGTTCCGTATTTTCTAAAAAAAATAACTACCAGAGTTTATTCCACAAGACTTACCCTTGGTTTGATTGAACTTAAGCTTAAAGAACATAATTTGGATACTTCGGTTCTGAAAACTATTACTCCGGGACAAACAATAACACTTGGAGATTTTAAGGCTGAATTTATAAGTGTAAACCATTCAATTCCTGACGCATGTGCAATTGCGATTCACACACCTATAGGAGTTGCCTTGTTCACCGGAGATTTTAAAGTTGATTTTACGCCTATAGACGGAATATATATGGATTTGCAAAGATTTGGACAGCTTGGAAGAGAAGGAGTGCTTGTACTGCTTTCCGACAGTACAAATGTAGAAAAACCCGGTTACACCATGAGTGAATTATCCGTTAGGGAAACTTTCAAACAAGTTTTTGCAACTGCGGAAGAAAGAATTGCCGTTGCAACATTCGCTTCGAATTTACACAGGGTTCAGCAAGTTATAGATGCGACGGAGTACTATGGTAAAAAGCTATTTATAAGCGGAAGGTCCATGGAAAAAAATGTTAAGATAGCAATTGATTTGGGTTACCTTAAAATTAAAAAGGATACATTGCAGAACATTAACAATATAGACAGTTTTGAAAACAATGAAATAGTTTTACTGACCACCGGTAGTCAAGGTGAACCGATGTCAGCATTGACAAGACTTTCAAAGAGCGAGCACAGAAAAGTTAAGCTTATGCCGAATGATACTGTTATTATCTCAGCAACACCGATTCCCGGAAATGAGGATTCTATGGGTGGAGTAATAAATAATTTAACCGAATTGGGATGTAATGTTGTGTATTCAAAATTAGCTGAAGTTCATGTATCCGGGCATGCCTCGCAGGAAGAACTTAAATTGATGCTTTCACTTGTCAGACCTAAATACTTCGTACCTGTACACGGTGAAATAAGACATCTTAAAATGCATAAGGAACTTGCGGTTTCTATAGGAATTGACCCGGATAATGTTTTTATCGGTAAAAATGGTACAGTTTTTGAATTTGAAAAAAACAGTGCAAAAATTGCCGGTGAAGTTCAGGCAGGAAAGGTTCTTGTAGACGGTTTAGGAATTGGAGATGTAGGCAATGTCGTACTGAGAGACAGAAAACACTTATCTGAAGAAGGATTGATTACCGTTGTACTGAACTATGATAAGAACAAAAAACAAATAGTAGGAAAACCTCAGATAATGAGCAGAGGATTTGTTTATGTAAAAGATTCTTCAGATCTGATTGATGGGGCTGTAAAAGTAATTGACTCAGCTAAGAGAGAGATTAACAACAAAAAAATCAGCGACATTAACTTTATGAAGTACATGGTTAAAGATAAGCTTAAATCCTTTGTTTATTCAGAAATCAAAAGGGATCCTATGATTTTACCTATAATCATGGAAGTGGAAACAGATGAATAATATTGGAAATGAAATAGTAACAGAGTATATTGATGGCTTATATAAATCTAATGGCAAGTCAAAATTCATTGAAGAGCTTAGAGATTATGGAGAAGAAAAAAATATTCCGATAATTCGTAGAGATGTGCAGGAGTTTATCAAAACAATAATCAGAATCTACAAGCCTAAGAAGATTTTAGAAATCGGTACGGCAATAGGTTTTTCTTCAATCTTATTTGCAAAATATACGGATGATGACGCCGATATTACCACATTAGAAATAAATGAAGATATGTATAATATTGCCCAAAATAATATCCAAAAGTACGGCTTTGAAAATAAAATAAAGGTTGTTTTGGGTGATGCTTTAGAAACAATGAAAAAATTGGATGGTAAAGATTATGATATGGTGTTTATAGATGCCGCAAAAGGACAGTATATTCAATACCTTAATCTTGTTCTTCCTATTTTAAGCGAAAAAGCAATAATATTATCTGATAATATTTTGTACAAAGGGATGATTGCCGATGAAAACCTAGTTACTAAAAGAAATAAAACAATTGTAAAAAGAATAAGAAAATATTTAGATTTATTACTAAATTCTGATGATATCCATACATCAATACTTCCGATTGGAGATGGACTTGCGATATCATATAAGGAGGATAAATGAGGGAAGTTGAGTTATTGGCACCGGCAGGAGATATGGAGAAATTAAAAACAGCTATCGAGTATGGTGCCGATGCTGTATTTCTAGGCGGTGAAGAGTTTGGTCTCAGAACGGCGGCGAAAAATTTTACCAATGCAGATCTTAAAAATGCGGTTGAATATGCTCATGAGCGTGGGAAAAAAGTATTTGTTACTATGAATATAATTGCTCACAATAGTGATTTTGACAATATAGACGACTATATAATTTATTTAGACTCTATAAATGTCGATGGAATTATAGTTGCGGATCCGGGAATTTTTATGAAAATTAAAAATCTCGCACCGAGAATAGAATTGCACATCAGTACTCAAGCTAATATAACAAATCTTGAAACAGCGCTTTTCTGGTACTCTTTGGGAGCGAAAAGAATCGTACTGGCTAGAGAATTGAGCATAGATGAAATAAAGCATATAAAACAAAATATTCCAAAAGATCTTGAAATTGAAGTTTTTGTACATGGTGCAATGTGTATATCATACTCGGGAAGATGTCTGTTGAGTAATTATATGACAGGTAGAGATGCCAATCATGGAGACTGTGCACAATCATGCCGATGGAAGTATAAGTTGGTTGAAGAAAACAGACCTGATAAATCTTATCCGATAGAAGAAAATGAGAGAGGAACATTTATATTCAATTCAAAAGATCTGTGTTTGATAGAATATGTTGATGAACTTATTGAGGCGGGAATAGACAGCTTCAAAATTGAAGGTCGTGTAAAAACTCAATACTATGTAGCTACGGTAATCAGAGCATATAGGCTTGCAATAGATGCGGTAAAAAACGGAAAGTATAACGATGAGTACAAGAAATTCCTGTTGGATGAAATTAGAAAGGCAAGTCATAGAGACTTTACTACGGGGTTTATTTTTGGAAAACCTGGAGCTGATGCCCAAAATTACGAATCATCAGCTTATTTAAGAGGATATGATTTCATTGCTCAAATCATTGAATATGACAAGGAAACAAAAATAGCCACACTAGAACAAAGAAACAAATTTATTTTGGGGGACGAAGTGGAAATTTTTGGACCTATAGAAAAAATTTATTATTACAAAATAACCGAAATGAAAAATGAAATGGGAGAAAGCGTTGAATCTGCACCTAGAGCAAAAGAAACAATCACAATGAGGATAGATGCAGACTTAAAGCCCGGATACATGATAAGGAGAAAAGTAAGTGAAAATAGCTAAAAAGATAGTATTGATTTTCATCGGTACATTATTAATGTCGATAGGGGCACATTTTTTTAACTTCCCTTCAAAGATAGCTGCAGGGGGTGTAGGCGGAACAGCTTTGATTGTTAATACATTGATTCCTTCTTTGGAGAAGGCGAGCATTGTTATAGTATTAAATATTGTTTTATTTATTATAGGTGTGTTGGCCTTAGGTAAAGAATTCGGGGTGTTTACTTTTGTAGGAGTTGCAAGTTATTCTCTATTTCTTAAAATTTTCGAAATTATAGAACCGATGCCTAAATTATTGGTTGATGATATGTTGGTAAATCTTATAATCGGTGCATCATTGGTCGGTGTCGGAATTGCTCTTGTTTTTAATCAAAACGCATCTACCGGTGGATCGGATGTTATAGTAAAGATATTGGACAGATATACAAGATTGAACATAAGCAGCAGTGTTATACTTACGGACTCTCTTGTTATAATATTTGCCAGTTTAGTTCTCGGAATAGAATCTGGAATTTATTCAATACTATCACTTATTATAACGACAATAATAATGGACAAGATGATTTCAGGCTTTAATATTAAGTACTCTATGACAATAATAAGCACGGAAATTGAAAAAATAAATTCATTTATCCATCAAGATTTAAATAGGGGAACAACGATATATAAGGCCTTGGGCGGATATACCGGTGGTGAAAGAAATATATTGGTAACCATTGTTGACAGAACGCAATATATAAAAATCAGAAATTATATAAATAAAATTGACGGTAATGCTTTTGTTTTTGTCAGCCATACATCGGAAGTTATCGGAGAGGGCTTTACAAGAGGTGTAAGAGATGTATGATTTAGGAAAAAAACAAAAATTATTTATTAAAAGATTTGCAAGCATAGGGGCTTTTTTAAGCTCATCTATGGAAGATGATACTGATGTTCTCATACCGAAAAAATATCTGAAAAAAGATTTAAATATAGGCGATAAAATAGAAGTATTTGTATATAAAGACAACGAAAACAGACCGATAGCAACGACACAGATACCTAAGATCGAATTAGGAAAGCTTGCTATTTTACAGGTAAAGGCTTTAACTAAAATCGGAGCATTTCTCGATTGGGGACTTGATAAAGATTTACTTTTACCATTTGAGGAACAAGTTGGGAAAATTAAACAAAACTCCTTCCATCTTGTAGGATTATATTTAGATAAATCGAACAGATTTAGCGCTACTATGAAAGTCAATGATTATTTTGATAAAAATCCTCCGTACAAGGAAAATGATTGGGTTAGAGGAACAATATATTCATACAATAGTGAAGTAGGTGCATTCATAATAATTGACGGGAAGTATAATGCATTACTTCCTCAAAAAGAGATTGCAGGAGTTCTTAAGGTTGGAGATGAAATTAGTTTAAGGGTTAAACAGGTCAAAGAAGACGGAAAATTAGACTTAAGCTATATGAATAGAGCTCATGAAGAAATGAATAAAGATGCTGAAATAGTTTATAATACTATTAAGGAAAATAACGGGTTTTTGAGATTAAATGACAAAAGTGATCCTAAACTTATATTCAGTATTTTTAAAATGAGCAAGTCTCAGTTTAAAAGAGCTGTAGGTCGACTATATAAACAAAGAAAAATTGTTTTTAGAGATAACGGAATTATGATAAATAAAGGAGACAGATTTGGAAAATAAAGTTTTATTAAAATTTCAAGATTTTGAAGTAACTGAAAATGATGTTCAAAGATTCATTATAACTATGGGTCAAGAAGGTGCTCAATTCAATAATGAAGAGGGAAAAAAACAGATAGCAAACGAGATGATGAATCAACATTTAATCTACATCGATGCTAAAGAAAGTGGCTTGGATCAGGACGAAGAGTATAAGAAAGAACTTGAAGTGGCTAAAGAACAAATTCTAAGACAATACGCCATGAAAAAAGTATTGGATGAAGTTGAAGTATCAGAAGATGAAATTAAAGAATATTATGAAAACAATAAAAGCAGATTTAAAAAGATTCACACTTTTAGAGCCAGCCATATACTGATTGACAATGAAGAAAAAGCTTTGCAAATCAGAGAAAAAATTTCCAATAATGAGGAAAGTTTTGAAGAACTGGCAAAAGCCAATTCGACATGCCCTTCATCTCAGTCGGGCGGAGACTTGGGTTTATTTTCAACAGGACAAATGGTTCCTGAGTTTGAAAAATCATGTGAAGAATTAGAAATAGGTGAAGTATCATATCCTGTTAAAACACAATTCGGTTATCATATTATCAAGTTGGTTGAAAAGAATTTAGCAAGAGATGATGATTATTCATCAAACAAGAACGACATTAAGAATATTTTACTTGGTAAAAAACAACAGGAAGCCTATGTCCAAAAGACAAGTGAACTGCAAAAGAAATACAAAATAGAAAGTAATATCTAGAGGATTTTATGATAAACATTAAAGATTCTGTTGCATCCGGGGTATTTAGAAACTTTGATAAAATTTCAAGAATTCCCAGATGTTCGGGAAATGAGGAAAACATCGCTAATTTCATATATGAATTTGGAAAAAATTTAGGATATGATGTAAAAAAAGATAAGTATAACAATGTATTAATTCTAAAGCCCGCTACGGAAGGTTACGAAGATAGTGAAACAGTTGTACTTCAAGCTCATACCGACATGGTCTGTGAAAAAACGGAAGATTCGGACCATGATTTCTGCAAAGATCCTATAGTAACAAAAGTAAATGGCGATTTTATCAAAGCTGACAAAACCACACTTGGGGCTGATGACGGAATCGGAGTTGCAATAATTATGGATATACTTGAAGATAAAACTTTAAGTCATCCAAGTATAGAAGCCATTTTTACAGCAACTGAAGAAACAGGTATGGACGGAGCTATTGGTTTGTCCGAAAACTGGTTGACAGGTAAAAGATTAATTAATATTGATACTGAAGATGACAATGTCATAATTGTTGGTTGTGCAGGCGGTGTAAACGCAACACTTACAATTGAGCGTGAAGTTGAAACAATCGATAATTTAAAAAACTGTAAAATAGAGGTATCAGGACTGAAAGGCGGACACTCCGGTCTTACCATTGGAGAAGCGCATTTAAATTCTGTAAAAGTTTTAAATGAAGTAATTATGAAATTAAAACAAAAATATGATTTACACCTTGAAATATTTGAAGGGGGATCAAAGCATAATGCAATACCTGTAAAGGCTTATGCTATTATTGGAGTTGAAGAAAATCTATTTGATGATTTTAAAACCGATTTCTACAATATAGTTAATGAGATAAAGGAAATTTTTCTTAAGCGTGAAGCTGATATGACTTTCGGATTCAAAGAATATGAGGGAGAAGGTTCGTATTTGACAAGACAGACATTGTCTAATTTTTCAAGATTAATACAGCTATTTCCACATGGTATAAATACTATGGATGAAAATGGAGATTTAGTACAATCGTCAAATAATCTTGCAATCGTAAAATTTAGTGACGATAAAATTGATATTTTGACATCAATTAGAAGCTCCAAGCAAAATGATATGGATGTTCTAAAAAATACTATTGAGGATATTGCCTCTATAACCAGTGCAAAAATAGTTTTCAGTGAAGGATATCCAATGTGGGAACCTGACTTTCAGTCGGAACTTTTGAATACGGCTAAAAGCGTATATAAAGAGTTAAGAGGTGAAGAAGTTATAGTAAGCACCATACATGCAGGCTTGGAAACCGGAATATTGAGCAAGAAGTATCCAAATATCAAAATGATCAGCACCGGTCCAAATATAACAGGTGCTCATACACCCGAAGAAAAATTATCGATAAAATCGACAGAATTTATGGTAAAATATATAAAGCGGATACTGACAAAGTTGTAGTGTCAAAAAAATAAGTAAGGGTATAAATTACTACAAATACCGAGGAGGATTACGATGAGTGATAAAGAATTAGAAATGGAAGAATATGAAGAATTTGATACAATTCTTCTAACGTTGGAAGACAACACTGAAGTGGAATGTGCAGTTATGGGAAATTTTGAAGTAGAAGGAAATGAGTATATAGCTTTGCTTCCAATTGATGATGAAGAGGAAAAAGAAGTTCTTTTATATAGATTTAAAGAACTTGAAAATGATGAAATAGAAATCAATATGATTGAAACTGATGAAGAATTTGAGAAAGTTGTAGCTGTTTACAATTCGCTATTGGATGAAGAAGAAGGCTGTGGATGTGGACATGATCACCACCACCATCACCACGAAAATCAATGTGATGCTGATGACGATTGCGGATGCAAAGATGATGAAGAACCGAAATCCTGTGGTTGTGAGTTATAATATCCTGCAAAATAAATTATTTATTAACAATAAATAAAAACTTTGGTATAATGGTTATAGATAATAATAAAAAATTCGTTATTTAAGAAAGGCGGAATAAAAAATGATTTATTTAATATTAGGTCCATCAGGAAGTGGTAAAACTAAACATCTTATCGAAGAAGCAAATAGTGAAAAGGCAAAAGGAAACGGTAATATCGTTTTTATTGATACTGATGACTCACATATTTTTACATTGGATTATGCAGTTAGACTTATTAATGCGGCGAAATATGGAATAAAAGATTCTAAAATGCTTTATGGTTTCTTAGCGGGTATCGCATCAAGAGATTACGATATTGAAAAAATGTACCTTGATGGTATCTATGATATTATTAATTTTAATGAAGATACTTTTGTTGAATTAATAGATAATTTAAATAAATTATCAGACGAATTCAATGTTGATATTTATTTCGGACTTGATAAATGTCAACACGAGCTGCCAAAAGGAATAAAAGCGGAAATGAAGGTTCTTTGCTAGTGTTCATTAGTGAAAAAGAAAGACTTCTGATGTTTTTGGAGCTTAGAAATTTGTATATTGATCAGTTAGAAGCCGGTAAAATTACAAAGAAAGAGTTTAATCACAAAAATTTTATGATTTTTAGAAAATTGAGTCTAAAACCGTTTTCGGTTTTAGACTCTTTTGAAAAAGCCATGTATAATTATAATTACTATAATTCTCAAGCAAAGATTGAACTTGAGGAGTACAACAAGGCTAAAGATTTTAATAATCAAAAACGAGCAAAGTTTCACTTAAACAATAAGGAAAATTATTATAATTTAAAAGATATTGCAACTGAAGCGATAATTGAATTGGAAGGTTTCGACAATATAGAATCATATTTTATTAAACTTCATTCTAAAAACTTGGGAACAAATATTTTTGAAATTAATATTAAAAATCGAAAGAGAGCAATATTTCATTCAAAGAGTTACAAAATTCTAAATTTACTTAAAAATAATAATGTTTTCATTAATGAAGTCAGAGATTCAATAATTGATTCATATGTAAATAATTCATAAATAATCATGGATTAAAAGTATAAAACAATAACTGCCCATATAATAGGCAGTTATTGTTTTATCAATTCGGAAAATATACAGTTTCATATTCAAATTTGTCACCACTTGCGTAACTCACCGTGTATTCAATAATGTTATTGTTCTGATCAAAACTGAATCTTTTGATTTCAAGAGAGGGATCATTTTTATTTAGATTTAGAAATTCCGCATCTCTCTCATTTAATTTTGCAACGGAATACTTTTCTCTTATCTTTGAAATATTTATATCATATTTATATCTATATATATCATAAAGAGGAGTTTCTTCCAGTAATGCCCTTGTTATATTTTTAAATTCTTCATATTTAATATAAGTTCTTTCCAATAACATTGGCTCATTATCTGCAAGTCTTAGTCTCAGAAATTCTATGACATACATTTTACTCGTTATTCCCAAAATTTTGGCAATAGCTTTATTGGGAGTTTTTATCTTATATTCTAAGATTATAGATTTTGGAGTTTTGCCTAATCTTTTTGTCTGTTCGGTAAAACTGTAATAATCTGACAGATTTTCTCTTTTGTTTGTAGAATCATTTACAAATGTACCTTTTCCTTGAATCCTCTTCACATAGCCCTTGTTTTCAAGAAAATTAATAGCATTTCTAACGGTAGTTCTACTTACATTTAAATCGATACACAGTTGCCTTTCTGAAAGTAATTTTTCTCCGGGACTCATTAATTTTATTTCTTCAACTAATTTATCAATCAGTTGAAGATAAAGACTTTTATTATTTTTCAAATTTTTCCTTCCATGATGTAGCAGTTTCTTTAAGAACGGTGTTAAGTGATTCGATATTTTTCTTGCCTTCAGTTTTCAGCCATTCTAATCCTTTTTTCTCGTCTTCTATGAATTTTTCAACTCCTCCTGCCCAAGTTGCTCTGCCGCAAAGAACACCATTAAATTTAGAACCGGATTGTCTTGCGAATTTAAGAGTTTCTTGGAATAATTCAGCACTTACACCTGCGCTTAAGAAAATAAAAGGTAGGGGAGAAAGATCCGATTGCTCCTTGAAGAATTTTAACGCCTCTTCTCTTGTATATACAAATTCTTCGCCATATCCTTCAACATATTTCATATTTACCGGCACTTCAAGTTTTAGTACATCGACTTTATATCGCGGTTTAACAAATTCTTTTACAGCCTCGTTTACTTTGTGAGGCTTAACTTTTGCAAATTCGATGGATTTGCTATCCTTTATATTATTGTCATAAGTTATTATTTCTAAAAAGAAAGGTAAATTTTCAGAATCACATTCAGATCCTATTCGTTCAACAAACGCTTGCTTTATAGTATTATTATATTTTTCGTCATCGACATCATAGTATAAGAGAATTTTTACAGCATTTGCTCCGATTTCTTTAAGTCTTTTTACGGACCAATTCTCTAAAAGTTCAGGTCTTCTATTATCATCTTTAAATCCTGTAACTTCATATGCCATAAGTAGTCCGGCATCATTTGCTTTCGTTTTAATAGCTTCCAACCCATAAATCGGATCTAATAGTATGGATGAAGAGAATTTTGTTAATTCTTTCGATACAGCCGCTTTAAATTTTACTATGGCTTTATCTCGCTCTTCTCCGTCCAATGTATTAATCATCGTCCTCATCGCATTTCTCTGATCTATTGCCAAAGCGGCAATAACGCCGTTTTCATCGGACACCAACTCCAACATTTTAATTTTTTCAGAATTCATATTTTTCCACCTTTATCATATTTATTGTTTCATTTAATCTTGTTATATTTACATAGCCAACTTCTTCTTCTAAAGCGTTTAATACTCCCAATGCCATTGATAGCTTTAAAGTTTGATCATCACTATAATTATTTTGTATAGCATAGCAAAGACCGGCAATACTTGAGTCACCCGATCCCACAGGGTTAATCGCATTGATTTTGGGTACATCACATCTGTAGAAATTATCATTAAATTTCGCTACACAACCATCTTTTCCTAAAGAAATTATTACTATGGGAATATTTTTAAGCTCTTCAAGCTTCAAAATTTCAATATGCGACATATCTGAAATTTTTGGGAAAATATCTTTAATTTCATCAATATTGGGCTTGATTGCATAGGGTTTAATTTCAGCTTCTAATACTATCTTTCTCAAGTTATCTCCCGAAGCATCAAGAACAAATTTTTTGTCTTTTGTAATTTCAAGAAGATCTTTAAGAAAATTTATATCAAGTCCCTTTGGAAGTGAACCGCTACAACAGATAACATCGACATTATTTACATTTCTTTCTAAAATTGAAATTAGTTCATTTTTGGATTTATCATCTACAAATGGACCTGTTTCACGAATTTCGGTAATTTGATTACCGTGGCATATACTCAGACTTGATCTGGTATCTCCGTTAATCGTCACAAAATTTGTAGACATCACAGTCTTATTCAACTCTTTTTCAATATATTTCCCATTTTCTCCTCCCAAAAATCCGGTTGCAAGAATATCCGCTTCTAAAATTTTTAAAACTTTAGAAACATTAATACCTTTTCCCCCGGCAGTTTTTACGATTTTTTCACACTTATTTGCTTGATTAAGATTTAATTCATCCATAAAATATGAAATGTCTACAGAAGGATTGGGGGTAATTGTTATAATCATAGTTCGTGAATTACAACTCCTTTTACTACTCTATTTACAGTTCCGCTTCTGGAAGGACTGTCAGCGCTGTTTCCAACTCTATTGCATGTTAGCAGTGAAATTATTTGTGCGATGAAAACATAGGGGAAAGATAGATAGACATCTTCCAAGTTTGCAGGAGCATCAATTGTGAATTGTTCAAAACCGGAATCTATTTTAGATGTAGAAATCGCCAAAATGTTCTTCGCTATCTCATCATGATAAACCTCATTTAAAATATCGATATCATATTTAGCTGTATATTCATTATTAGAAACAAGCGAAACTATAAAAGTCTTGTCATTCACAAAAGATTTTGGACCATGTCTAAAACCCATACTGCTTTCATGGCATGTAACAACTTGTCCGGCAGTTAATTCAAGTATTTTAAGTCTGCATTCATTAACAAGTTTTGAAAGAGTACCCGAGCCTATGTAAACAATTCTTTCAAAATCAAAATCTATCAATTCAGTTAATTCTTTTTCTCTTTTAATTATCGAATTAACAGAGTCAATTAAAAATTCTACAATTTTTAATTTTTCTTCATCTGACCTATTATCGAATATCAATAACGCTGACAACATCATGCTTGTAAAAGAGCTTGTCATAGCAAATCCTTTGTCATTGGAGCCGTCAGGCATAATCAATACATAAGAATTCTCTTTTCCATATAACGAATTCGCAAGTTTTCCATTATCAGCACATGTAATAGCTAAATTATAAAAATTATCAATCAATTTTGAACATATCTCAACCGCCGCCAAACTTTCAGGACTATTGCCACTTCTGGCAAAAGATACCAATAAAGTAGGAGTATTTCTTTTTAAGTATAGGTATGGATTTGAAACAATATCTGTTGTTGAAATGGACTCGAATTGGTAGTCATCATTTTTCCTCAAATAATCAACAATTATATTACCTACATACTCTGAAGTTCCTGCACCTGTAAAAATAACTCTCATTTTCCCCGCATGCTTACTTCTGATTGAGGATAAGAATTTTTCAATATCAGTTTTTTGCTCAATATAGTTTTTATGAGCTTCTTTCCAAATATTTGGTTGATGAAGAATTTCAGATAGAGTATTTTTATATTCTTCATATTTTACACTTTGGTTTTTTAGTAAAAACATAGTACCTCCTTAGTGGTAATTACCACTTAAATAATAACAGAAATTTGTTAAAAGGTAAATATATGAAGTAGTTTTAATTAAGTTTAAATTTTTTTACAAAATAAAAAATCCCTTACGGGATTTATTTTAATAATAAGTCTATGATTTCCTGATTTGTGGAATCTTTTTTGAATTTATAAGTTCCTGATTTAATTTTTAAACTTTTATCAGCTTTATTAATTTCTTCAAGAAAGATCTTCTTGTCTTTTATGAGAGAGGATGCCGCTAAAATGTCGGACAACTGCTCCTTTGATATTTCAGCAGGAATATATACTTCTAAAAATTCTTCTTTTATAGGTGTTTTTTCTATTGATTCACTTTGAATATCAGCTTGTCCTTTTATCTCCATCATTTCGCTAAGATTATAATGCAGAACAAAAACTATTCCGGCAATCAAAAGAAGTGCGATAATTATGTCTGTAAAATTATAAAAGAAATCTTTTATTTTATTGGTCATGTAACCTCCTTTATGGATAATGTATTTGCAATTTGATATAATTATTATAGCATAAAAGGAGCAAACATGAAAAAAATAGAAATTGGAAAAAATGACAATAATCAAAAATTAATAAAGTATTTGGGAAAATTTTTTGAAACAGCTCCTAAATCTCTTATTCAAAAATGGATGAGACTTAAAAAAATAAAAGTTAACGGAAAAAAAGTTGATACTCAAACAGTTATATATGAGGGAGATATTTTAGATCTTTACATATATGATGAGGAAATTGACAAATGGAAGAAAAAGAAAAAATCTAAGATATCTAAAATAAAAATAGATATAGCATTTGAAAATGATGACATTATAGTTTTTGATAAACCTCAAAATATGCTTGTACATGCCGCTAACCCGGAGGATTACGGCAATAACGTCGTCGATTATATGGTTAATTATTTGATAGAAAAACAAGAGTATATCCCTAGAATAGAGAGTACATTTAGACCGTCATTAGTAAATAGAATAGATAGAAATACAATGGGTTTAATAATAGGTGCCAAAAATAGAAATGCCTTAATTAATCTGAACAATTCTATGAAGATGATAAGAAAATACTATTTAGCCGTAGTTCACGGTGTGGTAGATAAAGAAATTGTCGTTGAAAACACTTTAAGTAAAGATGAAAAAAATTATGTTTCCGTTTCCGATTCCGGAAAATTGTCGAAAACAATTATTCGTCCCATAAGTTTTTCAAAAAATTACTCACTAATTGAAATTGAACTGTTGACCGGAAGAACACATCAGATTAGAGTTACTCTAAGTGATATAGGTCACCCCATAGTAGGGGATAGGAGATATGGAAAAAATATACTTCCAAATGTTAAAGATCAACAATTGGTAGCTTACAAACTTATATTTTCAGATGATATTCCTATAAAAAGTATAAAAAACTTAGTAATAAAGAGCAAATATGATAATATGTTATATGAATTATTTAACAATTTAAAGGAGTTATGATGACTTATAAAGTATTACTTGTCGAAGATGAGTTGGCAATAAGAAAATTTACAAAAATTAATGTAGAAAAAGCGGGGTTTCAAGTTTTTGAGGCAGGTTCAGGAGAGGAAGGCGTTGAAATCGCCTTAAGAGAAAAACCTCATATTGTAATTTTGGATGTCATGCTTCCGGGAATTAACGGATTTGAAGTTTGCAGCATATTAAGAAATGAAATCCCTAATATCGGAATTATTATGTTGACTGCAAAAAGCCAGGAAATTGATAAAATATTAGGTTTGGAGCAGGGGACGGACGATTACATGGTAAAACCTTTTAATCCGCAAGAATTGGTCCTTAGAATAAAGTCCTTGGTCAGAAGAATTGACTATAAAGTAGATGTTCCGGACAATGAAAATATTTCCGATGGACCTTTTACTTTTAATCTTTATTCCAAAAAATTTATGAAGGACGGAAAAGTGATCGATTTGACTCCAACGGAATTAGCATTAATAAAGATATTTTTAACAAATGTTGATAAAGCCTTTACCAGAGAAGAATTGGTTGAATTGGCATGGGGAGAGGAAAATAAAGCTGATACAAAGATAATAGATGTTAATATAAGGAGAATAAGAGCTAAAATTGAAGATAATCCTGCAAAGCCTGATTACCTTCATACTGTTTGGGGTGTTGGTTATAGATGGGGAGAATAATTCAAATAATAGAAAAAATTAGATATGGGTTTAAATCTCGATTGATAGCCTATATTTTATTGTTATTGATTATATTCATTTTCGGCTTTGAGATTTACACTTTTATTTCCATAAGAGAATATAACTATAATAATCTTAAAGCTTCAATGCACGCTCAAGCGAAGTTTAATTCGGAACTTTATTTGAGTTATGTTTCCGATTTTTCAATAAATGATAATATTGATAACGACAGATTACAATTTATAAATAATTCACTTGGACAAATACAAATCATCGATAAAACCAAAACTGTAATATATGACAGTTTGGCATCTCCGAATATCGGATTGGTAATAAATGCATCCGATGTTGAGAATGCAATCAATGGAGCGCCTGATTATGATGTATATTTTAACGGTATCGAAAAGGTTATGTCTTACAGTTTTCCTATCATAAATAATGGGGTAAATGCCGGAGTTATAAGGGTAACTTCGGGTCTATCCAGTGTTGATAGAGATATATTGGGGAAATTCGGATTCTTTGTACTATTCGGTGGAATATCGCTGGCTTTTGGAGGAATTGTGTCTTATCTTATAGCCGGGTTAATATTTAGCCCTATAAACAGTTTAACAGTCTTGGCTAACAAACTTTCCAATGGGCAATACAATGAAAAGTCAAAAATGAGCTATAGGGGAGAAATAGGGGAATTAGCAAAGACAATGGATGAAATGAGCGCAAATATAATTCATAAAGAAGAGATCAAGACTGAATTTATTTCATCAGTTTCCCATGAACTTAGAACTCCTTTGACTTCAATAAAAGGATGGTCCATAACATTACAAGATGATACCGTAGATAGGGAAACCATAAATGAAGGTCTTAAAATAATTGAAAAAGAGTCTGACAGACTTTCAGATATGGTTGAAGATTTGCTTGATTTTTCAAGATTTAAATCCCCGAGATTTTCTCTTAATAAAACACAGTTCAATATTATTGAAATTGTAAAGAATATCATTAAACAACTTAATCCTAGAACTTCGGAAAAAGAAATAGATGTTATTTTTAACTTTGATGATTCCGATATTACATTGATAGCCGATTCCGACAGAATCAAACAGGTAATGATTAACTTACTTGACAACGCCATAAAATTTACCGGAAACAAAGGTACAATAGCTGTTAATATAATTTCTAAAGATTTGAAAGGCGAAGTTGTTGTTGAAGTGATAGATACAGGAATAGGAATAAGCGAGGACGAAATTTCTTTGGTTACAACGAAGTTTTACAAGGGAAGCAGTAGCGGTTCTCACACCGGACTGGGACTTTCAATATGTGAAGAGATAGTAATACGACATGGAGGAAATCTTGAAATTGAAAGTAAAATAAACGAAGGCACGACAGTAAGATTTAGAATTCCAAGAGGAGATGTAGAATGAAAAGGATTTTAAGTATAGTATTTATTCTCGCTTTTCTGTTCACCAGTTGTTCTAAACCCAATTTAGATGGAGATATAGAAGAAATTAATATTGCTAAACCTAAGGTAAAAAATCCTATTACAGGAATATGGAAAATGGATAGAGAATACACACTAAATACTGACAGAAATTCACAGTTGAATGAATTATTCATATCGAATGAAGTGTATCAATTAGGGAATACTCATATCATAAATCCAATTATATCAGCCAGATATGTTAATTATAAAAACTATTTTTCCAATAAGGGTATTAAAATACCGAAGGAACTTCAATATAAAGGTGAAAATATCGTGGTTTACAGATTATCTAATGAGATTTCTTATTCACAAGAGTTTTTAGAGTTGTCGGAAAACGAGTTATTGACCATTGATGTAGGTAATATAATAGTATTTAAGAAATCCGCCGATCTGACATCTCATCAAATAAATGAGAAATTTGAAGAGGTATCAGAGGTGCTGGAAGGGAAAATTGGAATTCAAAATATGGATTTCGGATTGTCTGTAGCATTTAGAAAGAGAATTAAATACTTGGACAGTTTCCCCGGAAAATACGAATATATGACATATTTTATAAAAAGTACGAAATCAGATTTAAGACCTGATGTATTTGCGGTTAATAATATTGTAATTCCAAAAGATTCGGGATTATGGACTGTAATGGAAAGTATAGGAGATGTATCCGAAGAATCTTTTAACACATATAAAGTGTCATCTTTTCCGACATTCAACCCTAAATCAGCAAAGGCGAACACTTTAAATGACACTATATATAGAAGAATTGATTATGTAAATGACGATTACATCGGAGTAACGAAATTAACTATTGACAACGATCCGCTAAGTGAATCGTTTGAAATACACCCGATACATTCAATCGCAAAAAGGACACCTTTGAAAGTTACGACAATTGCCGGAACGGACGGAAATCAAGAGTATTTGCGAGCTATCAAAGATAGTTTGAACCTTATAAAATCAGCGGATGTAATACCTATAACACCGGATTACACAAACATAGGATTGCAGAGAAAGAAGATGAGTTGGGGATTTGTTTCAAGTCTTAATTTTGATTTCAGTGAGGATGAAACAAAGAGAATATATAAAAGTTTCGATTTGAATATAATACCTACAATTAACCTAGGAATAAACTACAATTCAAAGATAACTTGGAGAGAAGTAATAAATAAAGTACCAACAGCGATTGATGCCATAGTGTCGCCTGATGAGAATTATATACTTATACAGAGTTACAATATGATTCAATTATTTCCAATATATTATAATAATATAGCTGTCAATCCTTTATTTTCGATTCAAAATACTTTTGATTACGAAATCGTAATGAGCAAATGGATTACCGGAGACAAGATAAAATCCGTTTATGAAGATTATAAAAAATTAAGCAAAATTAATTCACAAATAATATATCCTTAATTCAAAAAGACGATTACAGAGATAATTAAGGAATGTATTTTTCAAACTGACTGATAAAGGAGGATTTTTAAAATCAATTTTGTCGGTCAGTTTTTGTGATAGAAAATTAAAGAATCTAATATAAAATTAATCAATAAATTTTACAAATTGCATACAACAAAGTACGCACTTATGCAGTTTAGTAAAATATATTTAAAATCCCATCTACTTTGTCACAAAATTAATATTTTGTGACAAAGTAGATGGGCAAAGAAAATATAAGGGAAAAACCCCTATATTTCGTCTCAGATTTGATTTTTGTTCAAATTCGATAAAATATACCTGTATATGCAATAAAATTTAAAATAACGCAAAATAAAGGCATATTTTTTCTTATATCAAATATCAAAAAATATTTACCTCATAAGATTGAATGCTCCATTGCTGATTATAGCAATTATTACACCCGCTACCAAATTGCCTAATATCACAACCGCTAATGATTTAAGTTTTTTCATACCTAATAAATATGATAAAAGTGATCCTGACCATACGCCTGTTCCGGGTAAAGGAATTGCTACAAATAAAAATAATCCCCAGTAGCCATATTTATCTATTTGTTCTCTTTTTGATAGAGTTCTGACTTCGATTTTAGTTATGAGATTATCAAAAAATTTAAGTTTTCTCAAGAAAAAGAACACGTATTTTATAAGATATACTATCAATATAGCTGGTATCGTACTACCTATAAAGCTTATTACCAATGATTCATAAAAAGACATTCCTAAACCTATACCAATTGGAATAGCCCCTCTTAGTTCAATTAGTGGCAGCATTGATACAATGATTACAATTATTTCTTTTGATAAGAAACTTTTTAAAAATGATATAAACCCCGACATATTTCCCCTACTTATTTTTTTACTTCTTATATATTGTAACACATAAATGAGTGTTATAATAATATTATTCGAAAGGAGACTCTATGAATAAAGATGTACCTATATATGTGATTGACTTTATGAATTATTTAAAAACAATTAAAGGATTGTCTTCTTCTACTGTAAATGAGTACTATTACGATTGTAGGCTATTTCTAAAATATATAAAAATCAGGAAGAATCCTTATAAATATGACTTGGAAAACATAGATGATATAGATATAAATGATTTTTCGTTGGATGATTTGGAAAAAATTAACTTAATTGATATCCATAGCTATATATCGTATCGAGACAATAACAGAGATAATAATTCAACAACAAGAGCCAGAAAAATTTCAAGTTTGAGGACTTTTTATAAATACATGGTTACTGTTACAGGACAAATCAAGAATAATCCTACCTTGGATTTAGAAACTCCAAAAATTAAGAAGAGAAATCCTGTCTATTTAACACTTGATGAGTCTACAAAACTGTTGGAAACGATAGCTGAAGAAAAAAATATTTTTACGAGAAAAAGAGACTTTTCAATTGTGTTAACCTTTTTAACAACGGGTATTCGATTGTCTGAGCTTTCAAGTATGAATATAAATACTATAAAGGATCTGCAATTCAGCGTAATCGGAAAAGGTAATAAGGAAAGAATTGTCTATATGACTGAAGCGTGTAAAATGGCACTTGACGACTATATCAATGTAAGACCTGAAATAACGGGAGAAGAAGCTTTGTACTTAAGCAATAGGAACAATAGGATGAGCAATAGAGCTATTCAACATATGTTGGATAAATATCTACTTAAATGTGGATTAGATATAAAAATATATTCACCACATAAACTGAGACACACAGCCGCCACTTTAATGTATAAAGAAGGCGTGGATATCAGAACTTTACAAAAAATATTGGGACATACATCTGTCGCTACAACACAAATATATACACATGTTGAAGACGACGATATGCGAAAAGCTATAAATTTTAATCCCCTATCAAAAATAATAAAATCAAAAAAGTGAGCTTAAAAATCAAGCTCACTTTAAAAATTATCTCTATACAGAGCTATAACCTTGCCTAATATATCTAATTTGTCCGGAATTATGGGATCCATAGAAGAGTTGTGAGGTATAAGCTTTACAAGACCCTTTTCTTTAAAAAATGTTTTTACCGTAGCACTATCATCAATTAAAGCTACAACTATATCACCATTATCAGCTGTATTTTGTTTTCTTACCAATATTCTGTCTCCGCTTAAAATGCCGGCTTCAATCATGGAATCTCCTGATACCACAAGCATGAACAATTCTCCTTGTTTTTCGAAGTACTTCGGGATAGGAAAAAAATAATCGATATTTTCATCCGCAAAAATCGGAATACCTGCAGCAACACTGCCTAAAACGGGAACATCAATCGTTTCTTCTTTTGGAGTTTCAAAAGAAAACACATCCTTTACAATTTCAATAGATCTGCTTTTTTGAGAGCGTCTTTTGATATATCCCTCATCTTCCAAAACTTTTAAATCTGTGGAAACCGTAGAAGTTGACTTAGCTCCAACACCTTCACAAATTTCTCTTACTGTAGGCGGCACCTGATATCTATTTATAAATTCAATTATAAAATCCAATATATTTTGTTGTCTAGAGTTCATAATAAACCTCCTTTTATTTATAATAACACATAGTCAAAGAAAAAGGAACAAATGTTCGAAAATAGTTGACACAGAACAAATGTTCTGATATTCTATAGATAGAACAAATGTTCGAAAGGAGATCATTATGAAATTAAAAGTTAAAGATAGAAAAAAATTCAATAGATTTTTATTACTTACCTTTTTATTGTTTACAATTGTAAGTTATTTACTTATTTCCATGATTAATCAAAGCGTAGCTAAAGGATTTCAAAACAAATTAGAATATAAAGAAATTGTAGTTAAAAATGGTGATACCCTATGGAGCATTGCGGAATCACTAAAAGAAGATAAAGATATTAGAGAAACTGTTTATGAAATAAAAAAATTAAACGGGATAAAATCCGACGAATTATTTATCGGAGATAAATTAATAATACCTGTAAAATAAAAACGCACATAATAAATAAATTCGGATTATAATCCGAATTTATTTATTATGTACGCATTATTCTGCACTTTGTTGAGATTATTTTTTTAAAGTCTTAATATACTCAACTATGTTTTTTGCTTCTTCACTACCATAGTTATAAACAACCATAGTGCCACTTCTATTGCTTGAAAGTAATCCCGCTTGTTTAAGTATTCTTAAATGTTGTGAAACACTTGATTGAGAAACCTTAACTTGAGCTTGGATCTCTGATACATTCATGCCTTCTTTAGATTCCAGTAACACTAGTGCCATCTCCAATCTTACGGGATGGGACAAAGCTCTAAAAAACTCAGAGTACTTATTTATTATTTCTGTGTTAAATTTTTCCACTTCAACCTCCAAATCCTTTATTCTCAATTATAATATGCTATAATATAATAAATGTCAATACAGGAGTAATTATGTTATTAGGAAAATTTGAAAAATCATTGCTAATTTTAAGCTCAAAAAGCTTTTATTTTAAAAATAAATACATAATAAACGGCTTAAAAAAGTCTTTTGGAGGAGATGTATTTAATGAATATTTTATAGTAAAATATACTAAAAATGCAAATTCGGTTAAAGAATATACAAGAGAATTTATTGAAAAATACAGAAATTCGATTATTTTTATGGCGGGAGGAGATGGATCAGTGCATGAAGTCGCAAATATTATTCATGGAACAAATGTTTGTTTAGCCGTGGTTCCCAACGGGACAGGGAACGATTTAGCACGAACAATTTTTGGTAATAAAAAACCAAAAAAAATGTTTTATTATGTTAACAATTTAAACGAAAAGCCCATAGATATGATAAAAATAAACAATAAATACTCTATAAATGCTACTTCATTCGGATTTGATGGAATTGTTCTGGAGAAAGCTCTAAGAATTAAAAATAAATTTAAATTATTGCGTAAATTTTCATTTTCTTTAGCCATTATATTTTCCATCAATAAAATAAATACATCTAAATATCTCTATGAATATGTATTGAGTAACGGCGAGGTAATAAAAGGTACGGATGAATCTTTGATCGTGTCGTTGTCTAACGGAAAGTATTTCGGTGGAGGTTTGATGCCTGCGCCATCAGCAGAGCTTGATAGCGGAAAAATAATTATTAATTCAATAGCTCCTATATCTCCTTTCAGTCTGATGAGAATGAAAAAACTTTACAAAAAAGGTGAGCATCTCGACTTGGATATAAGTAAAACATATGAAGTTATTAGTGGTAATATAAAACCAATAGACCAGGAATATTTATACGGGAATATTGATGGAGAATTAGAGAAATTTAGAGAAATAAACTTTGAAATAGTTAGAAACGAAATAAAACTTGCTTTTTATAATAATGATAGTTTTTAAAACTATAGCTTAAAGACAGTTTATTCTTATTTACTATCTTTAAGCTATACTTTATAATTTTAAAAGATTGTTGTCCTTCATATTCTGTAGAGTAATCATACACGCAAGCTTCGCCTGCTCAAATACTATTCCGCCCTGGTAGTAAGCAACATATGGCTCTCGTAAAGGTCCATCAGCCGATAACTCTATTGATGAACCGTCGACAAAACCTCCGGATGCCATAATTACTTTATCTGAGTAACCCGGCATATCCCATGGATATGGAATGACATGTGCACCGACAGTTGCCGCTTTTTGTATTCCTTGAACAAAAGCTATGCTTTTTTTAGAATCATTAAAAACTATTGCCTGAATTATATCTGATCTTGGATCCTTATTTTTAGGATATACTTCAAACCCTAAATCAGAGTAAATCTCACAAAATAAAATCGCGGATTTTAAAGCTTCATGGGTTACATGCGGTGCAAAAAATAATCCTTGTAATGTTGATCTAGTCATGTCAAATGTCATACCTGTCTCTTTTCCTAATCCGGGAGCATAAAGTATATTTGATACCATATCAACTATTTTCCTACTTCCAACTATATAGCCTCCAGACAATGCTATTCCTCCACCTGGATTTTTTATTAAAGATCCTGCGCATATATCAACTCCTACTTCAGTTGGTTCCCTATCTTCAGTAAATTCACCATAGCAATTATCTACCATAACCAATATGTTGGGATTTATTCTCTTAACATATTCTACAGCTTCCTCAATTTCGCGGATTGTAATTGCTCTTTTAAGACCGTAACCGGTTGATCTTTGTATATAAACGAGTTTCGTGTTCTCTATTTTTGATTTTATTGCCTCAAAATCAAATTTATTGTCTATCAATGATACAGAATCGTATATAATGCCTCGAGAGATCAAATTTCCGTATTCATTGCCTTTAATTCCTATCACTTCTAAAAGAGTGTCGTAAGGATGATCACTTATGGATAACATTTTTTCCCCACTTTTTAATAGGGCATTTAATGAAATAGAAATTGCATGTGTACCCGATGATATAATAGGTCTAACTAATGCATCTTCTGTTTTAAAAATATCGGCAAAGATTTTTTCGGTTTTATCTCTTCCACTATCGCCATAACCGTATCCTGTTGAATATGAAAAATCACTTTGGGACAATTTATTTTTCATAAACGAATTAATAATTTTTATTTGATTATTTTCTTTTATCTGTTCATATGTCTCAAAAACATTTCTAAGATTTTTAGATTTGTTTTCGACAATATCAAATATTTCTTTCTCTATTCCATAGTTGTCTTTTAAGAATTCAAAGTTCATTCTATTTCCTTTAATATATAATTTACTATTTCTTCTTCTTTTTTTGATTTATCAATCCATTTTGCGTGAGGATTTCTTCTAAACCAAGTTAGCTGCCTTTTTGCATATCGTCTTGAATTTTGTTTTAGTTTTTCAACCATCTCCAAATAATCAATTGAACCGTCAAAATACTCTAATACTTCCCTATAACCTATTGCTTTCATCGACTGAGAATTTCTGTCTACACCTGAATCAATCAGACTTTTTACCTCATTTAAAAGTCCTTGTTCAAGCATTAAATCAACTCTTTTATTTATATTTTGATAGATTTTGTCCCGATTGTCGGTAAGGACAAACAGGTAAAATTTATATTTATCATTTTTATCTTCTCTGTCATAAGAAATAGTTTTCCCGGAAGAGTAAAAGACTTCAAGTGCGCGTATTACTTTTTTCTTATCTTTAATTCCTAAAAAGTGATATTTTTCTTTATCGATTTCTTGAAGTTTTTCCAACAAAGCAGCGGGGCTTTGATCAAATTCTGACTCTAATTCCTTTCTTAATTCGTAGTTCGGTTTAACATCACTGAAACTATAATTAAACATCAATGAATCGATATATAATCCGGTTCCCCCTACTATTAAGGGAGTTTTTCCTCTGTTTATTATTTCTTCAATTAAATTATATGCGTCATTTTTGAAATTTTGTACGCTATATGAATCATTTGGATCGACAATATCAATTAGATGGTGTGGAATGGATTCCATTTCATCGGGCATTATTTTTGCTGTTCCAATATCCATCCTCCTATATATTTGCATAGAATCGGCAGATATAATTTCGGCATTCAGTTTTTTGGCTATTTCTAAACTAAGTTTTGTTTTTCCTATTCCGGTTGGTCCTGAAATAATAATTACCTTTTCTTTCATTTCAATATCCTTTTGAAAGTAGCTGAATCCATTGTATAAATAATGTCTTTTCCGTGTGGCGATTTATAAGGATTATCACACTTCATAAGTTCAGAATAAAGGTTATTAATATATTCCTCATTTTGGGAAATATTATTTACTGAATTTGAAACGGCTTTTTTAAGTAAAATTTTGTTCTTTTCAGCATTTTCATCAATATTCTCTATCTCATCAAGAATAGCTCTGAATACTTTTTCATCTAGAATTTTTTCCATGACATATGGAAAAGCTCTTATAGCAATAATATTTTCACCAAATACATCTGTTACAAAACCTAATTTAGCAATAGTTTCTTTATTTTTTTCATATGTTAAAAATACTCTTTTATCTAGTTCTACGATACAAGGACTAATCAATTCCTGTGAAATAACTGTATCATTCTCAAATTGATCTCGGTATTTTTCATACATTATTTTTTCATATGCTCTATTTTTATCAATAATGACTATTTCATCTGATGATTTTTCAAAAATCAAATATTTTCCGAATAGAACAGTTTTAAACACCGGCTCTAAATCATTTATATAGCTTTTTTGTATTTCATTATTTTCATTGTCGGAAAAATTGTCCATTTTTGAATCAAGCTCATAAACCAAAATTTCATCGTCTATTTCCGATAAATCATCTTCATCATTAAAATCTATAATATTTATATTTACATCAAAACCTTTTTCATTTTTTTCAATCTTTTTAGTTGGATTGTATGCTTCAAGCACTCTTTTATAACTTTGTAATTCATTTAGATTTGAAAAATCGTGTAAAGATTTATCTTTTTCTCCAATTTCAATTTCATATGCATTTTTAGCCTTTATTAAAGATTCTTGTATTTCTCCTGATATTAAAGCCAAAAGTTCATCGGCAAAATCAAATTTAATTTTCTGTTTGTTCGGACTTATGTTTATATCAATATTTTTTGGATCGGTATCAATATTTAAAATAAAAGCAGGAAATCTTCCATTGGGAATCATGGATGTATAGTTGGATTCTACTGAAAAAACTATATCTTCATTGACTATATATCTATTGTTAACAAAAATATACTGTGCAGACCTATTACCTTTGTAAAAGTTTTGATTTGAGATTCTTCCGCTTATTTTATAGTTTTTATTTGATGAATCTATCTCTATAGAATTCTTTAAAAAATCTTTTCCAAATAGAATTTGGAGATTCTCAGTTTTGGAATTCATTTTATTTGTCTTTATAATTTCTCTACTGTCTCTTACATATGTAAAAGATATGTCGGTATTTCCTATTGCAAAGCTATAAATCAAATTTGTTATTTTATTTCCTTCTGAAATATCTGATTTCAGGAATTTTTTTCTGACCGGAATATACTCAAACAAATTTTCAACTTCTATGATGGTTCCGGAATTCATACCTATACTCTGTTTTTTTATGATTTTATTGTTGTCATATATAATGTGAATACCTATATTTGAATCGATTGTTTTAGTCATCACGCTGACTTTAGAAACGGCTACAATAGAAGCCAAAGCTTCTCCTCTGAATCCCATGGACAATATTGAATACAAGTCTGAGAATTTTGATATTTTTGAAGTAGCATGCCTTGTAAATGCCAACTCAACCTCATCTTTATTGATTCCGCAACCATTGTCGGAAACTTTGATATATGATTTTCCACCATTTTTTATTTCTATATATATTTCATCTGCGCCGGAATCTATGGAATTCTCCACTAATTCTTTTACGATTGAAGCAGGGCTTTCTATAACTTCTCCCGCAGCAATTTTTTGAATGGTATCTTCAGTCAATAGTTTAATCATTTAATAAATCACCCGCTTTTTGATTTAGGTAATACAATTTATTAAGCCCCTCTCTAGGAGTCATCTCGTCGACATTTAGGTTTGAAACTTCACGAATAAATAATTCCTGATCAAGGTTAAAAATTGTTTTTTGCGTATTTTTTTTAGGTTTAGGTTTATCGATTTCATCAATGTTTGATAAAATATGACTTGCTCTTAATATAATTTCGTCAGGCAGCCCTGACAGTTTTGCAACTTCAATTCCATAACTTCTATCAGTTTTACCCTTCATTATTTTTCTAAGGAAAATTAAGTTTCCACCTTCTTCACTTATGTCAACTTTAAGGTTTTCTAGATTTGACAGTGATGATTCAAGAGATGTTAATTCATGGTAATGTGTAGCAAATAGAGTTTTACATTTAATGTGCTTACTCATATATTCAACGATTGCTTTCGCAATGCTGTATCCGTCATTTGTACTCGTTCCCCTGCCTACTTCATCTAATATAACAAAGCTGTTTTTGGTTGCATTTGTAATTATATTGCTCATTTCTTTCATTTCAACCATAAAAGTGGAATCTCCCTTTGCCAGGTTATCAGAGGCTCCTATTCTTGAGAATAAAGCGTCTGAGATTGATAAATCACAGGCTCTTGCAGGTACAAAAGATCCGATTTGGGCCATTATAATAATTAGTGCAACCTGTCTCATATAAGTTGATTTTCCCGCCATATTCGGACCGGTTATTATTTGAATAACTTTTTTATTTCTTCCTATGCTTGTATTGTTTGAAATGAATAAATTCTTTCCAATTGTATTCTCGATAACCGGATGTCTTCCGTCAATAATTTCGATAATTCCGCTTTCATTTAAAACCGGCATGGAGTAGTCATTTTGTTTTGCTACAAATGCAAAAGCAAGTAGGGCATCAACATTTGCAATGATGTCGGCAGTATTTTTTATTCTTAAAGAATTATCTGCTATTTCGCTCTTTATTTCATTAAAAATTTTATACTCCAATTCAACGGTTTCTGTTTGACCTCCTAAAATCATGTCGGAGATCATATTCAGCTCCTCTGTAATATATCTTTCCGCATTTTTCAATGTTTGTCTTCTGATAAAATATGATGGAGCCGAGCCTATGTTTGATTTTGTAAGTTCAATATAGTAACCGGTGTTTTTATTATATGAAATCCTCAAATTCTTAATACCGGTATCTTCTTTTAATTTATTTTCATAATTAACCAGATCTATTTTACCTTTAAAGGATGAGTCTTTAAGTCTATCCAACTCATTGCTGAATCCAACTTTTATCAGATTCCCCTCAGTGATTTGGATAGGTGAATCTTCCAATATGGAATTCTCAATCAAATTGTAAATATCTTCCAAGTCATCTATATTCTTTGCAAGCTCTGTAATACTTTCATTTTGGCACTTCAATAGCTCTTTTTTAATATTGGGAATATATTCCAAAGAGTTTTTTAATACCAATAGATCCCTTGCGTTGACACGCGAATAAGCTATTTTACCTAAAATTCTCTCTAAATCATATATTTTGCTAAGAAAAGAAATCAGATCATTCATGTATAAACTGTTTTTTACAAAGTACTCTACAATATTAAGTCTGTATTCGATACTTTTTTTATCTACTAAAGGAAACTCAATCCAGGAATTAATTTTTCTGGATCCCATCGGAGTTTTAGCTTTGTCTAAAATACTAAGCAATGTAAATTTTTTTGATCCGTCAAACAAGTTTCTATGAAGCTCGAGATTTTCTCTTGTGCTTGCATCCAATTTCATAAATTTATTGTGTCGAATAAATTTTATTGAAGTTATATGACTAAGTTTTTCTTCTCTGAATAAGTATATATAATCCAGCAAGTATGAAGTTGAAAGAACAGCAAGATATTTATTTTTAATATCTTGAATTTTAACATTATTTGTTAAGTTTTTTATGTTTTGAAGTGCATCGGCAATTTCAATATTAGATATATCGATCTTTGAAAAGAAAATATTTCGCATTTTCACAAAATTATCAAAAGTATTGAAAAGAATATTTTTATTGCAGATTATTTCTCTCGGATTCACTTTTACAATAAAATCCAATAATTCTCTCTCGGAATTAATTGAGTCTTCAATTTCCGTAGTATTTAGCTCTCCGGTTGTCACATCTATATAGCTTATACCGAATAAATTATTTGATTTATATATGCTGAGCAAAAAATTATTATCCGTGTTATTTCCATCAAGATCAATTAAAGTACCTGGGCTGAAAATTCGTGTTATTCCTCTCTTCACTATACCTTTTGCTTGTTTAGGATCTTCTATTTGGTCTACTAGAGCAACTTTATACCCCTTATTCACTAATCTGTTTAGATAAATATCCGAAACATGGTGAGGAACACCACACATGGGAGCTCTTTCCTCCAATCCACAGTCCCTTCCTGTCAGTGCAAGTTCCAACTCCCTGGATGCAGTTATGGCATCATCAAAAAACATTTCATAAAAGTCACCAAGTCTATAAAAAACTATGCAATCTTTATTTTCATTTTTAATTTTCATATATTGTTGCATCATAGGAGTAAGTTTACTCACATCTATATTAATCAATTAATTCACCCTCTAACGTAAATGATGTATGTTTTGTTATTTTTACTTTAACTATATTACCTATAAGGTCTTTATTGGCCTTTACATGAACCAATTTATTACTCAAGGTTCTTCCTGATATCATTTCTTCATTATTCTTGCTTACTGATTCTAATAATACAGAATGAATCTTTCCAAGTTCCTGTTTATTTTTTTTATTAAATATCGGATAAATAACTTTCAACAATTCGTTGAATCGTCTCGATTTATCTTTTTCATTTACCTGATCTTTTCTTTCAGCCGCAGGTGTACCCGGTCTCATAGAGTAAATAAAAGTAAAAGCATTATCAAATTCAACTTCTTTACAGATGTCTATTGTCATTTGATTGTCTTCTTCAGTTTCACCCGGAAATCCTACAATTATATCAGTAGTAATTGAAATATCAGGCATTTTTTCTCTTAGTTTTCTAACTAATACAAGGTAATGATCACTTGAATACTTTCTGTTCATCTCCTTAAGGACTTTTGTACTGCCTGATTGTAGCGGTAAATGGAAATGTTTAGCAATCATATCTATCTTGCTCATCGCTTCAATCAGCTCATCTGACAAGTCTTTCGGATGTGATGTCATAAATCTTAAGATAGGAAGATTTTTAACATGTTTGTCAATTTCATATAATAATTCAGGGAATGTAGTTCCTATATCTTTTCCATACGAATTTACATTTTGTCCCAACAGTGTTACTTCCTTATACCCTGAATCTGCAAGTTCTTTTATTTCCTCGATTATATCCTCAACCGGTCTTGATACCTCTCTTCCTCTTGCATAGGGAACAACACAGTAAGTACAGAAATTATTACATCCCGTCATTATATTTACATATGCCGAAAAAGTATGATTTCTTGAGTATCCGAATGTATTGTCATCCATATACTTGTCGATATCAACGACCAGTTGATTTGTGCTTTTGTGAAGAGATATAAGTTCAGGCAACTTATCGATATTACCTGTTCCGAAAATGATGTCAACATGAGGATATTTTTCCCTGATTACATCTTTAGCTTCACCGGTTTGCATCATGCAACCACTCACCGCAACAATCATTTCCGGTTTTTCTCTTTTCAGTTTTTTGATTGCTCCCAAGTGGCCGAATACTTTTAATTCTGCATTTTCTCTAATCAAACATGTATTGTATACAATAAAGTCTGCATCAACTTCTTTTTCTGTTTTTGAATATCCAAGCTTTTCAAGTATGAAAGCAATTCTCTCTGAATCATGCTCATTAGCCTGACATCCATAAGTGATAATTTTATATTTCATGTGTCCTCCACAATTAATTTTATTTGTTTACAACGATAATACCAATTATAACAAATAATAGTCCTAAAAATATAGATATATTTAAATTCTCATTAAGTAATATTCCGCTAAGAATTGTTCCAAAAAACGGAATGAATAATCTCAAAAAAGTGATTTCACTGGCTTTGTATTCCGATAGCAAATAATACCATAAAATAAAAGCTACGGAAGATATTATTGAGGCATAGAATATTAAAAGTACTGAATTCGGCGTGAAGATTAATCTTTGACTAAGTCCCAAGTACCCTACCGCTATCAATATAACTGACCCTATAAGCATTTGACCGGCGGTTTTTACTAAGGCGGATATATTGGTTCCGTATTTTTTTACATATATTGTAGACAGTGCTGAAACTATTGAATTAATTATTATAAAAAACTCTCCGTCCCATTTAAAATTAAAATCGAAACCTTTGTCTATATTCAATACTATAATACCTATCATTCCGATAAATATTGCAAAAACTTTCTTTTTATTTATTTCTTCATTTTTTAATATAAAATGTGAAAAAATTACTACAAAAAATGAAGAGGATGAGGTCAATATTGCAGACTTCATCCCTGATGTGTTCCCAACGCCTATATAAAAAAAGAAATATGCTATCGATACCGATAAAAGTCCTAAAGTGAATAAAAATGGCAAATTTGACACCAATTGAGGAACTGATTTTTTGTCTATAAATAACATAAGAACGAATACAATAATTCCGGAAAGCAAAAATCTCAGTCCTGCAATGTAAATTTTACTGTAGTAATCACTTTGGGCTATTTGCAACTCTTCATTTGTAAGTTTTAATACAGGAAATGCCGATCCCCATAAAAACATGGCAATAAGAGCAGTAAAAACTGCAAAATACTTATTTTTAATATATTTTTTCATTTTACCCCTTACAAAAAAAGGAGAGTTACCTCTCCCTTTTGGTGTTATTATTAATCTAAGTTTAGTCCGTCAAGAAGTTCTCCAAGATTTGAACCGAATGCATTTTCTTCTTCTACACTAGGTTCATTTTTTTCTACATGTTCTCTTTCAACTTTTTCTTTTTTAGGAGCATGTGCTTTTTCAACTAGTTTCTTGTTTTCTTTAACTGTCTCAATTGGTTGCATTAAGGCTCTGATACTTAATGAAATTCTTTGATTTTCATCATCAATTTCCAATATTTTAACTTCAACTTCTTGTCCCAAGTTTAAGACATCTGATGGTTTTTCAACATGTTCATTGCTTACTTGAGAAACATGGATCAAACCTTCAACACCTTCTTTAAGCTTTAAGAACGCTCCAAAATCTAATAAATTTACAACCTCACCCTTAACAACATCCCCTACTTTATTATCTCTCTTGAATACTTCAAAAGGCTTTTCAGTTAATTGTTTTAGACCAAGAGATACTCTATTCTTTTCTCTGTTTGCTTTTAGAATTTTAACTTCAACTTCTTGTCCGATTTCTAAAACATCAGCCGGTTTTTCAATTCTGTCCCAAGAAATATCTGAAACATGAATTAGACCATCAACTCCACCAAGATCTACAAATGCACCGAAGTCAACCATTCTTACAACCTTACCCTTTACCGTAGCTTCAGGTACCAGGTTTTCCCAAATTTTATCAAGAGTCTCTTCTTGTAATATTCTACTAGACAAAACCACTCTCTTTTTCTTCTCATCAATGCTCAAAATTCTACATTCCAATTCCTTATCTAAGAATTGTTTAAAGTTTTTTACGAAATAAGTAGTGATTTGTGAAGCAGGAATAAAACCGTTTATACCCATAACGTTAACCACTAGACCGCCGGTGTTTTCACCTGTTACAACCGCTTTTACAACATCGTTGTCTTCAAATGCCTTAAGAAGCTTTTGCCAATTTTTAAGTCCTTGTACTCTAGCTGTTGATAAAGATACATTTCCTTCTCCGTCATCTAATTTAATAACGAAAACATCAACTTCCTGACCTTCATAAAAAGCTTTAGTCGGATCTGCCGCTTCATCTTTAGACATTTCGTCCAGTTTGATAATTCCGTCAGCACGATATTTAATATCCACAAAAACTTCGTTATCTTTTACATTGATAACTTTTCCTTTTACTATGTCTTTAGGATAAATTCTTATCATACTGTCTTTTACCTGTTCCATAAATTCTTCATTGCTAAAATTGTCCATTCTGTGACTTCCTCCTAAAAATAAAGTATAGTAATAAACCTATACTAATATGTCTATTGTATTACACTTTAAGGGATTTTGCAAAGGTTTTGTAATTTTTACAACTATATTTAGAATTTAATTATCCATTTGTTCTAATTGCCTCAATTGCAGAAATTTTTGTTGCTTTGACTGCCGGAAAATATCCTGAAATTATTCCGATAAATGCTGAAAAAATTGATGCGGTAAACAATAACCAGTTTGGTATAAATGAAATTGTTGATTGTCCAAACCCGTCTATGTTTCCAAATTGCGAGTTTAGAAAATTTGAGACAAATATACTCACTATTATTCCCAGTAATCCCCCTGAAAATCCTATCAATCCCGCTTCAAATAAGAAAATATTTCTAATGTTGGATATTGATGCACCTATTACTTTCATTACTCCTATTTCCTTGCTTCTTTCATAAATGCTCATAATCATGGTATTGGCTATTCCGATTGCTGCAACTACCAGAGCTACCGCACCTATTCCCCCGAGAATTGTTTGAATATTTCTATTTTCTTTATCTGCACCTTCAGAAATTTCTACCAAACTGCTCGTTCTAAAACCCATCTCGTCAATTTCTTTCTGTACTTCTCTTACATATTGTATGTCTGTTACCTTAACATCCACCCCCGTATATTCAATCATATCTTTACGAATTTTCTTTTTTTGGGTATCGTTCATAATCCTGTGATTATCAATATAAATATCTTTCGCGGTATCAATGTTTATATAAACTATCGGCATAACAAAATCATTTTTTGTCTCAATTTTTCCAACAAATTGAGGTTTATAGTCAATATATGTTTTACGAGATTTCTCTTCAGGATTGAATCCTGCATCCTTATATCCAAGCCTCATAATAACCTTATCTTTAAAAGGATTTACTTCTACAGGTATATATTCTCTACCGCTTGTACTTGCAAATTCTATTTTAGTAAATATTAGGGCTAATTTATCTCCCGATTTAAGATGTCTTCCCTCCTCTATTTTTATACCGAATTCTTCAAGTTTTCCGGGATCAACTCCTATCAACTGAGACCAACCTTGAGCTTTTCCGCTAATAAAACCTATATTGGGAACATCTAACTTTGGTAATACTGCTTTTACATTAGAAATTTCAGAAATTTTCTTAATTGTTTGATCATTAAGTTTGTTTTTATTTGAAGTTTTACTTTCTATTTCTTTTTCCTCAAATATTCCTTTATCAGAATTATACACATTTATAGTTGTCAGATCTCCCATTGTCTCTATAAAATCTTTGTTGTTTTTACTTATGGCAAATCCCAAACTTAACATTAGTACTATAGAAGATGTTCCTATCATAACACTCAGCATAGTTAAAAATGTTCTAAGTTTTCTCCTTAAAAGATTTCTGAGACTTAGAATAAATATATCTATTATTTTCATATTTCTAAATCCAAATTTTCTTTCTTCTTTTTCTTATACCTATAAAGAACTGCTAAAATGATTACAAGGATTGCCAACCCTGCACCAATATATGAGTAATTTATATTGCTTGCAGAATGATTGTTTTTAGGGTGAATTTCGATTTCCGAATTCATTCCGTCTTTCCCTGTATTACCTAATTCCTTTGTCGTATTCACCGCAAATGTTGAAAACTCTTTCTCTAATTTTTTAGCTTCACCGGTAGAAGTCTCATATGACAAAATTATTTTTCCGTTAACTTCCCCTTCAGCTAAAGCCAAGACACTGGCACTAAAATGCTCAGAACTTCCCGGGCTGAAATTTCCTACAAACTGTGTAGAATTTCCCATTACTTCAAGATTTGTTCCTTCAATTCTTATCATTAAATTTGACAGGGTATCCTTACCTGAATTGAAAAAGTCCAAATCAATATTTGTAGGCTCGGATGTGTTAAGCCCCATAGTAATTACTTCAGAAGTTCCTATTTTTGCTTCTTGAATTACCGGCACTCCAACGGTTTCTGTAGCCGTATAAGGGTTTCCTAAATAATCTTCATATTCATAAGTTGCGGTAATAGTGTAGTTTTGAGCTGCAGCATTTGGCAAAACTGCCATTTTAATAGTTTTTTCAATAGAATCTCCGGGTGCGATATATGGTATATAAAATGTATTTGAACTGTTAACAGGTGAGAAAACTGTTCCTCCTATTGTTTGACCATTTGCCCCCGTTCCCGATTCACTCGATAGGGATATTTTAATGTTTCTTACAGAATACTCACTATTGGTATTATAGAAACTTAAATTCATTGTGAAACTGTGTCCTGCCATAGGCATTGACGGTGTCAGTTCATAATTGTCTATTATAAGTTTCGGTTTATTTTTAATTACTTGCTCCACAGGAGGAATTTCATTTGTTTTGTTCTCATTTTGCTCATCTTTACTGCCTTGATCATTATTATCGGTTTGCACATCTTTATTCTCTTGACTTTCAGAGTGAATGTCTTTATTTAATTCGGTCATACAATCTCCTTTATTTCTATTTTTTCTATTTTTCCATCGCGCATATACAAAATCTTATTTGCATATTTGGTTATTTCAATGTCATGTGTAACAATTATTAAAGTTTGATTATTTTCTTTTGCCAACGAAGTCATTAATTCCATTATTTCAATTGTCGTATTGGTATCCAAGTTTCCGGTCGGCTCATCTGCAAAAATAATTTTAGGGGAGTCAACAAATGCCCTAGCTATTGAGACTCTTTGTTGCTGTCCTCCGGACAATTCTGAAGGTTTGTGTTTTATTCGCTCTTTTAAACCAACCTTATATAGAATTTTTTTAGAGTATTCATTTCTTTTACTTTTGGATACTCCCTTAAATGTTAAACCCAAACTGACATTTTCCAATGCTGATAAAGTCGGTATTAAGTTATAGGATTGAAATACGAATCCTACATTAAGCTGCCTGAATTTTGTAACTTTTGACTCGTTTAATTTAGTTATATTTATACCGCCAATTTCTATGTCTCCCTTTGACGGTTTTTCCAATCCGGCTAAAGCATTCAACAATGTTGATTTTCCTGAACCTGAAGTCCCGATTATACAAACTATGTCTCCTCTATTTAAATCCATATTTACACCATCGAGAGCTTTAATAATCGTATCTCCCATTTTATAGTATTTATACAGATTTCTAACTTTTATAAAATTTTCCATAAGTCCTCCAACATATGAATTATTTTACCATATATTTAATTTTAGAAATATTTATTACAAAATAGTAAAAATATATTAACAGTATTTTTTATATTAAAAATAAATAACAAAAATGCTGTATCAAAACATACATTTCAAACAGCATTTTACTTGTTATATATTGAATTGTAAACATCTTTTGTTATCTCTTCAAAAGCCTCGGATTTTGGAAGATTCAAATAATCCGATGTCTTTATTTTTTCCTTAAATACCAATTCCATTCTTTTGAATAATCCATATTTCCCTACTATCTGTATAGGTAAAATGTCTGATTCCGATTTGTATGCCAAGTATCCTATTCCTGTTTTAATATTCTCAATTGAAACATCGCTAACTCTGGTTCCTTCAGGAAAAATCCCTAAAACTTGATTATTTTTTAGTACTTGCAAACTGGATTTTATCGCTCTGATATCACTTGCTTGTCTATCAACCGGAATAACATACAATTTAAGAAGAATTTTCCCGAAAAATTTATTCTTAAAAAGCTCTTTTTTACCCAAAAAATGAATTTTTCTCTTACAAGCTACCGCCAACAAAAGAGGATCCAACAAATGTACATGGTTTGAACAAATTATTAATTTATCATCACCAAAATCCTTTGGCATATTTTTGAAACGCAATCGGAAAATTAATTTAAAAATCGGATATAAAACTACTCTTAGTATATTATACAACATTTCTTTCCTCAGCTAATTTATACATTTTATTTACAACTTCATCAATTTTCATGTTACTGCTGTCAATTAGGATAGCATCTTTTGCCATAACTAATGGAGAAATTTTTCTCGAACTGTCAAACTCGTCTCTTCTAATTATATCCTTAAGAACATCTTCAAAAGACATATCGGAAGTTAATTCATCAAACCTTCTCTTTGCCCTTATTTCGGCAGATGCTGTCAAAAAGAATTTTATATCGGCATTTTTCAATACATGTGAACCTATATCTCTTCCATCAAGAATAATATTGTTTTTCATAGATATTTCTCTTTGTTTTTCAACCAAATTTTCTCTAATTTCTTTATAACTGGAGATTAATGAAACATTCTTTGTTACTTCGTCAGAACGGATTTCTTTATCCACATTCACTCCATTCAAATAAAACTGTCCGTCTTTTATCTCAAGATCTATATCATCGATGTGGCTGTTAATTAAAGCTTCATCTTTCACATCAATATTGTTGGAAATAAAATAGTAGGTATAAACGCGATACATAGCCCCGGTATCCAAATAATCAAAGCCTATTTTTTTTGCCAATAATTTTGAAATCGTACTTTTACCGGCTCCCGCCGGACCATCTATAGCTATAGATTTATAACTCATATTTCCTCCTTTGAAGCACTTAAACCGGCTAAATAACCCGTTGAAAAGGCTATTTGTAAATTATATCCACCGGTCAAGGCGTCAACATCTATTATTTCTCCGGCAAAATATAAATTTTTAACTACTTTACTTTCCATAGTTGAAGAATTTATTTCTTTGACCGAAATTCCACCACTGGTTATTATAGCATGATTTATATCATCAAGCGAATTAAAACTTAAATAAAAATTTTTGATTGAATTGACTATATTTAATCTGTCTTCTTTTTTTAATTGATTGACTTTAGTGTCTTTGTTTACTTCAGCCCTTGACAAAATAATAGGAATCAAAGATTTTGTTGAAATTTTTTCAATTGCATTTATTACAGATTTATTTTGATTATTTTTAAAATCCCTTAATATTCGAGAATCAAGTTTTTCAAAACTTAGAGAAGGTTTTAAGTCGATTGAAATTCGTAGGTCTTCACTCCTTAGTTTATTTATTTTTGAGGATATTCTCAACACCGTCGGGCCAGTGATTCCATTTTTTGTAAACATAAGGTCACCAAATTCCACATATGTTTTTCCTTGAGTTTTTACTTTAAGCTCTATATTTTCCAAAGTTACACCTTGTAAAGTTTCAAGTTCGGGATTGTTGTGTATGATTGGAACCAAAGAGGGAATTATCTCTGTTATTTTATGTCCAAAACCTTGTGCAAATGCATATCCATCTCCGGTTGAACCCGTTGCCTGATATGACATCCCTCCCGTTGCAACTATCAATTTATCTACATAGTAATTATTGTTAACTGTAGATATTAAAAATCTATTGTCTGTTTTGGAAATTTTCAGTACATTTTCATTTAAATATATTTTTACTTTTCTTTTACTTAAAACTTTTCCAAAGGTAGTAATTACATCCGATGACTTGTCAGATTCCGGAAAAACCCGTTCTCCTCTTTCTACTTTAACTTTTAGTCCGTTTGATTCCAAAAATCTCACTAAATCATGATTTGTAAAAGTATAAAAAGCACTATATAAAAAATTTTTATTTGTCACTACATGATCCAGAAGCTCCTCAATAGGCTTCATATTTGTTATATTGCATCTTCCTTTGCCTGTAATGTAAAGTTTTTTGCCTATTTTTTCATTTTTTTCAAACAAGAAAACTTCATTATCATTTTCAGACGCTGAATATGCCGCCATTAAACCGGATGCCCCCGCCCCTATTATTCCTATCTTCATAAATCTGTTACAAGTTTTTCAGATATTTGACTTCAGAATTATCCAAAAATCTGTACTTCCCTTCTTTTAAATTTCCCAAATTAATTTTCCCTATTGAGATTCTTTTAAGATCAATCACTTTGAATCCCAATACCTCAAACATTCTTCTTATTTGCCTGTTTTTTCCTTCTGAAATTGAAATTTTGATATGATAATCGTCAACTATAACTATTTTTGCAGGCATAGTTTTGTATCCTCCAATATCTATTCCTCTTTCAAAAAATTTATTATAGTCCTTATGATATTTTTGGTTCAATTTTACAATATATGTTTTAAAAAGTTCACTTCTCGGATGCATAATTTTATTGTAAATATTTCCGTCATTTGTTATCAATATTAAGCCTCTGCTATCTTTATCCAATCTTCCTATCGAGAATAGTTTCGTATCGATATCAATGAGTTCAAAAATAGTGTGATTCGCAAATTTGTCTTGATTGGTACAGGTATATCCCATCGGTTTATTCAACATAATATAATAGTTTTCATTCAAAGGTTTAATCGGTATATCATTATATAAAACAACATCATCATTTTGAACTATATATGATAAATCCGTGATTATTCTGTTATTAACCTTTATTTGTCCTGACAGTATCATTGACTCGGCTTTTCTTCTTGATGCTATGCCTGATTTTGCTATATATTTATTAATTCTCATCTTCATCATCCGGGTTTAATTTTTCAAGATTATTGATTATCGGAAGCTCAGTCAATGAAGATATATCAAATGCTCTGAGAAATTCAGGCGTGGTTCCGAAAAGTATAGGTTTTCCAATTTTATCCAACCTCCCCACTTCTTTAATGAGTCCCTTTGACAATAAAGTATCTATTGACGCATAACTTTTAACACCGCGAATATTGTCTACTTCAACTCTTGTAATCGGTTGTTTATATGCGATGATTGCAAGAGTTTCCATTGCAGAATTTGAAATTTGCTTAGCCTTTTTTGTAACTAATTTTGAAATATATTCATCATGATCTCTTCTTGATGAAAATTGATAATAATCGTCAAACTTATTCAAAACAATTCCTCTTCTATAATGCTCGCCTTCATCAATTATTTCATTTATAAGTTCTCTAACCATCTTTTTTTCCAAGTCCAAAACTTTACACAATTCATCTATATGTATCGGTTCCGCCCAAACAAATAAAACTGATTCGATTATTGATTTATATTCTCTTTTATCCATAGTTTTCTCTCGCTTTAACAATTATTTCCATGGTATTTACATCTTGAAAAATATTTAAATCTCTTCTTTTAGAAAGCTCTAAAATTGATAAAAATATTATAATAGCTTCCGATTTTGATTCGATTCTTGACAACATTTTGGTAATAGACATCATCTTTTTTTCTATTATTTCTAACTTGATACTGTCATTGTATTCTTCCAAAGAATACTCTTCAATATTAAGAATTCTATCTACCTGGAATTTTTGTTTATTTAAATTCTTATTTATTAAATTTTCCAGTACATTTGTCAGTTTGCTTAAATCAAAGCTGATTTCTATTTCATCTTTTGAATATATAGTCAAGTCTTCCTGCAATTTATAATGTTTTTTTAATCCATTAATCTCAAGCTCTTTAAGTTCAAAAATAACACTCTTAATTTTCTTGTATTCTAAAAGCCTTCTAATCAGTTCCTCTTGAGTGATATTGTCGTTCTCAAAATCAGTTTCTTCATAGAAGGTGTCTTTAATCAGTGAGTTGGTCTTGATATATAAGAGTTGAGTTGCAATAAGTATAAAATCTGCAATCTCGTCAATAGGAATATCAAGATTGTTTATCACATCGATATATTCATTTGTAATGGTAGAAATTTGAATATCATAAATATCAATTTTGGACTTTTCTATCAGCTCCAATAATAAGTCGAAAGGTCCATAAAATTCGTTAGTTTTTACATTAATCATAGTATGCTCAATATATTTAAATAAAATTCAATAAATATTTTATACAAAAATGATATTACAGGATCCATGATATGGTGAATAGCCTTTGTATAAAGTAAAAACATAAGTAATATAAAAAATATATTTTCATATTTGTATATATAGTACTGAAATTTATCAGGTAAAAAAGATGCCAATATTCTAGAACCGTCTAATGGAGGTATCGGAATCAAGTTAAATACCCCAAAAACTAATCCATATGCAATTAAATACCTTAAAAACTCATTAACAATTTTATTGCTTACATTAAAATTAATCATAATACCGATTAAAACAAATGAAGTTAAAAGATTTATAAAAATCCCAGCCAATGAAACCAAAAACAGTCCCAATCTTCTATGTTTGAATTTATATTGATTTATCGGAACCGGCTTTGCCCAACCAAATTTAAAAATCAGCATCATTAAAGTACCCGTTAAATCCAAATGTTTTAATGGATTTATAGTTAAACGCCCCTCTTTTTTCGCTGTATCATCTCCATTCCAATAAGCTACGAGAGCATGAGAAAGTTCATGGGTAACTAAAATAATCAACAATGCAGATGTTTGAATTACAAAATTGATCATTGTTATTTTCCTTCTAATTTTCTCATAGCATATAATATTCCTATGATTGTCTTTGCATCGGTAATTTCAAAATTTTCAACCATTTGGTAAGCCTTGTGCAAAGGTACTTTAAATGCCTCTAAAAACTCTGTATCATCCAACTCCAATTTAGATTCAACAAGATCTCTTGCCAAGAAAATAGAAATTTTTTCATCTGTAAAACCGGGAGAAGCATATGCTTCCGTAATTAATTCAATATAATTAGGCTTTACCCCCGCTTCCTCCTGCAATTCTCTTATTGCCGCTTCTTTAGCATCCTCATTTGATTCCACTAATCCTGCAGGAATTTCCAAAACAAAATTTTCAATTGGCTTTCTATATTGTTTTACCATATAAATTTCATTTTTATCAGTTAATGCTACTATTCCCACACCTCTGGAATGCTCCACAATTTCTCTCTTTGCATACCCCTGATTAGGTAACTCTACGGTATCAACTCTGACTTTAATTATCTTTCCTTCATAAATCCTTTCGGATTTTATAGTCTTTTCTACTATCAATTCTTTCATCATAACTCCTTTGCATTCATAGAAATTAATTCTTTGGCGGATATTTTACTTTTCTCAGTTATATCAGCTCCTGAAATCAGTCTTGCAATTTCATTAACTCTTTGATCTTCGTCCAACTTTACAATGTTGGAGATTGTATTCTCATCTATAGTTTCTTTTCTAATAAGAAAATGAAAATCAGCTTGACTTGCTATTTGCGGCAAATGTGTAATTACAATTAATTGCCTTAAATATGAAATCTTTTTTAATTTTTCCCCAACAATGTTTGCGGTTTTCCCACTGATTCCGGTATCTATTTCATCAAAAATAATAGTTTGTACATCTTCCTTTTCTGCCAGTGAAGCCTTTAAAGCAAGCATGAATCTGGAAACTTCTCCCCCTGACGAAACAGCGCTCAAACTTTTTAATTCCTGTCCCTTATTTGTTGATATTAAAAAGTCTATAAAGTCATTTCCCGATTCCGTAACTTTTTCCATTTTTGTAAGAAGAATTTTAAAATCAATGTATTCCATATTCATTTCAGCTAATTCGTTTATAATTCTTTTTTCCAAGAATTTGATTATTTCCAATCTTAGAGCTGTAAGCTCATCTGCAAGTTTTAAATTTGCATTTTCTAATAAATTAATTTGTTCGTTTAGGCTTTTTCTAAGATTTTCAACATCCGAAAGCTTTTTCAATCTTAATTTGGATTCATCGTAAAACTTGATTATATCATCAATGTTTCTCCCGTATTTTCTTTTTAGACTTTGCAATTTTTGAAAATCACCCTCTATTATTTTAATTCGTTCTTCATCAATATTCAAAGTGTACGAATAGTTTTCCAAAGCTCTTGAAAAATCATAAATAAACTCTTTTATATTTACAATATCTGAGTTAAAATCTTCAAGCTTTGAATCATATTCTGTCAATTCATACATTAATTGATTTATGGAATTTATGATGTCTTTTAAAGAGCCGTTTCCTGAATCATTAATCAGATATAAGATTTTAGAAGTTACTTCAATTATCGAAGCCTGATTCGTAAGTTTTTTATATTCCCTGTTAATTTCTTCCTCATTATACGAATCAAAGTCAAATTCTTCTATTTCGGATATTTGAAATTGAAGAATATCTATTTCTCTTTGAGTTTCTTCATCGCTTATGTCAATTTCATTTAATTCTTTTAGAATAACGGACTTTCTGATTAAATTATCTTTTATTTTAGACTTTATTTCTACAGTTTTATCATTAAAGGAATCAATTATTTCTATATAATTAGATTTGTTCAAGACAACCAATTGTGAATGTTGACCATGAATATCAAATAATTTATCACTAATTTCATTCAGTAATGAAAGGCTTATTACTCTATTATTAAGTTTCGTAACCGAAGTTTTTTCTGAAAATTTACGCGTAATAATGATATTTTCAAAATCTGTTTCGTAATCATTTTTAAGAAGGATAGATTTTATATCTTCCGTCATATCAAACACGCCCTCAATAATGGTTTCGTCATCAAACCTTCCTATAAATTGTTTATTGAACCTATTTCCTTTTAACATGGAAACAGCGTTCAATAAAATGCTTTTCCCTGCTCCGGTTTCCCCTGAAATAATATTTAATCCTTCATTAAAATCTATATTTAATTCTTTTATCAAAACAAAATTTTTAATGTATAAATTCTGTAACATTATAAGCTGATATTCCTTATTTCTTCGATTATTTCATCAATATCATAGCCTTCATGAACTTCAATAAACACTGTATCATGACCGGTTATTATACCTGCTATTCCCTCAATTTTTGCATTGGTTATAGTTAATCCGCAGACTGTAGCCGTATACGAAATAGTTTTAACTATAATCATATCACGGTTTCTTTTCACACTTAAAAGTGATGATCTGTACACTTTATTTAATCTTTCATTTAAAGAATCATGCATAGTATCCAAAACTGTATACTTGTATATTCCTTCCGGAGTTTGTAATTTTGTAACTCTCAATTCTTTAATATCTCTAGATATTGTAGCTTGTGTCGCGATTGCGCCATGTTGTTTCAGTATTTCAGTCAATTCTTCCTGAGTTTCGACATCCTGTTTTTCAATTATTGACAAAATCAATCTCTGTCTGTCATATTTTCTCATATATACCTCACTTTCAATAAAATCTATTTATAAGTTTTAATAACAAAGTTTTTATAAAGTCACTATCATATTTACAAAGAATTTCTTCAGCTGACTTTGTATATTGAACCATATCCTCTTTAGCCGATTCATAACCTTTGTACTTGATATATGTATTTTTATCATTGACTTTATCATTTTCATAATCTAACAAATCATCCTGTATTTGAAAAGCCATTCCTATATAAAAACCTAATTCTTCCATTTCATTTATAATTTCTTCACTTGCGTTTGCAAGAAATGCAGCTGATTTGGTAGCAGCCATGATCAACCCGCAAGTCTTATTTTTATACATCGATATTATCGATTCTATATCATTTGCTTCTTCATTTACATCGACAATTTGTCCCAATATCATACCTCTATATCCCGAGTTTTCAGCAATATTTAATGCCGCTTTAATATTGTTTTCGGAATTATCGCTCAATATCGTTTTTAACAAAAGCTCATATGCATAGTTCAAAAGTGCATCACCTGCAAGTATCGCCATGCTTTCTCCAAAACACTTGTGAGTTGTCATCCTTCCACGCCTGTAATCATCGTTATCCATTGATGGCAAATCATCATGAATTAGAGAATAATTATGAATCAATTCTAAGGCAATGGCAAAATTGAAAACAGTATCGGAATAATTTTTTTTAGATATCATCTCATAGGTTTTCAATAACAATATAGCTCTAAGTCTCTTACCTTTTTCGATTGAATAATTTAATATCTCTGAAAAAGTATTTTTATCATTAAAGTAATTAACAAACTTTTCATTAAATTTTTCTAACTCAATATTATATTGATCAAACATATTAATCCTTTATTTCAATTATTTCCATTTTGGATTTGTCTAATTTTTCTTTTAATTTTTGATATTGCTTTTGACTCTGTTTATATAAATCTATTGCTTCATCTAAGGTAATATTTTCATTTTTCAGCTTTTCATTAGTTTCCATATATTCATTAAATAATTGTTCAAAATTTTTTGTCATTTACCTTCTCCAAAACAAGTATTTTATATTTTGATTTACGATTTTCAATTATATATTCCTGATTTTCAATCAAATGATTCCCGTCCACTAAATTATTTTTAAAATCTTTTACATAAAATTGATTTTCTTCAACAAATTTAATGTATCTATTTTCCACTGACTGTCTTATATCATTGATTAAATCAATCTTTTTATTGATGAAATTTTCAAAATTTCTCTGATTTGAAAGTCTAATCAAGTCAATCTTTTTAAGCTTGTTCTCAATTTTCGTCTGGGGTGAATTATTCTCAATCTGTAACTTAATTATTTCCAAGTAATTAAGTCCTTTCTCAATTAACTTTCTAATAATAAAAGAATTGTTTTTTTTAACATCCTCAATCAAGGTTTTAGCATGTCTGAAGTTTTTGGTTATAAACTCAGCCGCCTTGGTCGGGGTTGAAAGTCTTATATCCGAAACCAGATCCGATATAGTGAAATCTCTTTCGTGCCCTATTGCGGAAATTATTGGTGTGGTTGAATTAAAGATGGAATCAGCGATAATTTCACTGTTAAAAACCGATAAATCTTCATTGCTTCCCCCGCCTCTGGTAATAACTATAGCATCCAAGTCAAGTTTATCAAGTCGTTTGATTCCATCGACAATCGTCTTGACTGCATCGCCCCCTTGTACAAGAGAATCATAAAAATAAACCTTTCCAAAATAATTCTCATCACTTAGTACTTTAAAAAAATCTTTTATAGCAGCAGATTGAGAACTGGTTATTATCCCAATATCCAGTGGAAACTCGGAAATTGATTTTTTATAAATTTCTAAAAAATACCCCTTTTTCTCAAGCTTAATTTTCAGTTTTTCAATTTCTATGAAAGATAAACCTAAGCCTGAAACAACAATGTCTTTTACATTGATTTGATACTTACTGGATCCGGAATACAATGAAACAGAGCCCTTAACTATTATTTTCTGTCCATCTTCTATTTCAAAATCATTACTAAATATGACACAATTTACCAATACATTATCTTCTTTTAAATCAAAATATATGAATTTTGAAATCCTTAAATTTGCAACTTCTCCTTCTACAATAATATTTTGCAGTATAGGGTCTTCACGGAATGTACTGGATAAATAGTTTGTAAGTTGCTTTACACCAATAGGTTTTCTCATTGCAATTCCTTAGCTATATTTGACAAAATTCCATTAATAAATTTATATGATTCCTCCGAAGAAAAAATCTTTGCATTCTCTACAGCTTCGCTAATAGAAACATTAATCGGAATACTCTTTTGAATTACGAACTCATTTATCGCAACTCTTAAAATTGCTCTATCCACTTTTGAGGTTCTTGATAAAAATGATGCTGATACTTTAGAGGCAATAATGTCATCAATATTTATCGAGATTCTTTACAATTGATTCCAAACTGCCCCTGATATACTCATATTCAAGCAATTCGTGATTGTCAAGCATCGTGTTGATATCTTGCTGATTTGTTTTGCTGAAATCATATTGATAAGTCAGTTTTATAACCCATTGTCTTTGCGTTTTTCTGTCCATTACTATGCCCTGGATAAATATTCGCCTGTTCTGGTATCAATTTTCAGAACATCTCCGATATTTATAAATAGAGGTACATTTATCTTTGCACCTGTTTCAACGATTGCGGGTTTTGTTGCTCCCGTAGCGGTATCCCCTTTAAATCCTGGTTCTGTTTCAATTACTTTCAGTTCAACAAAATTAGGCGCCTCAACTGAAAATGCCGCCCCTTGGTAGAATTTTATAGTTGCCATGTCATTTTCTCTGACATATTGCATTGCATCTGCTACAGTGTCATAATTCAAAGGTATTTGGTCATATGTTTCAGGATTCATAAAATAATATAATGTTCCATCATTGTATAGATACTGCATTTGTTGAGTCTCAATCCTTGCTTCTTGAAATTTATCATTTGGGTTAAATGTAACTTCTTTAGTGGTATTGTGCATAACAGATTTAATTTTAGCTCTTACAAAAGCCGCGCCTTTACCAGGTTTAACATGTTGAAAATCAATAACCTGATACACATCTCCTTCCCACTCAAATGTTTGTCCTTTCCTTAAATCATTTGCTCCTATCATAGCTCTCTCCTAATACTTATATTTATTACTAATTAATTATATCACTTTTTAAGATATATGCAAGAAAATGAATATTGAAAGATTACTACTGATAGCTGATTGCCTCATATATATGTTTATCATCAACTGTTTGGCAATTCTCGTAATCGGCAATTGTTCTTGCAATTTTCAATACATTATCATATTTTCTCTTTGAGTAATTATTGGCAATCGAAATGTTTTTAAGTATCTTTAATGCATTCTTACTTATGTTAAAATATTCATTAATTTTATTAAATTCAATGTTCCCATTTGCCATTTTATTAGAGTTATACCTTATTTTTTGCATATCCCATGAATTTGAAATTTTAGTTCTGATTATTTCAATATCGTAATCATTACTTTGAAAATTTGATAAATCAACTCGATCTATACTAATTTTAATTTGAAACCTGTCGAGAAGTGCTTGATCTATTTTTTTATTATGTCTTTCAATTTCTGAAATTTTACAAACACATTTTATATCTTTCTGACCCAAGTTGCCGCAAGGACAGGGATTCATAGTGGCAAGGACGGTTATATTATGATAAAAATTTTTATCCTCTCCATCTTCAACTATACCTTTAATTTTATCAAGCATTCCGGATGAATATAGATTTAATTCGTCCATTATTAAAAATCCGTATTTAGCAAAGAAAATTTTTCCGATATTGTTTGTAGTACCAATTAAATCCTTTATTTTACTGTGAAGATCAATATTTACAAATCTTGGATATTTGACAAAGCCGAAGTCTTCATTCAAATTTGAAAGTATTGTCATTTCAACTTTTTGCTCATCATCCAATTCTGGAACCACCGATTGAATTGCTTTTATACTCTTTGATTTTCCCGAACCTATAGGACCTTTTATGAGAATACTGTGCCTGCCTGAAATTGCGATTATTAAAGCCCTGATTAGCCTATGCTGATTAATAATGTCGTTTATATTTATTTCATAATCAATTTGATTTTCAACAATATACTTAAGATCATAATTATCTTCTTTTTTTCCTTCAATTATTTTTACAACACCCTTTAAATCTTCAGCATATAATATTTCCAAACCTTTGATTATTGATATATAACCGTAATCCCCCTTTGGCAAAATAATTCTCTTATAATTGTTGTCTTTAGCAAATTTGACAAATTTTAACGGATTTTTTATGGGCATCAGTTTTCCTTCCAAATTCAGTTCCCCGATGAATATGGTATCCCTATCTGGTATTATGAGTCCTCTTGCGGATAATATTGAAACTGCAATCGGTAAGTCAAAATGTGTTCCTTGCTTTTTAAAATTTGCGGGTGATAAATTTATCGTTATATTTCCGTGAGGAAATTTAATTGAGGAGTTTTTAAAAGCCGACTTTATTCTTTCTTTGCTTTCCTTCATCGAAAAATTAACCTTTCCTCCTATAAAAAAAGCAACCATACCTTTTCGGATGCTTGCTTCTACTTCAATAATCTGTCCTTTAAGATTATCGAAATTTATTGTCATTACTTTTGAATACATAAAGCCTCCTAATTGAATAAAATATCTCTATATTTCTTAAATTGGGGGCTATCGATAATCTCAAACTTCATCTTCTCGTTTGTAACGGGATGTAAAAATTCAAGATAGTAGGCTTGTAAAAGTTGATTATAAAGATTAAACTTCGTTTTATGATTTGAATAATCTGGATCACCCAAAATCGGATGCTTTATGTGTGCAAGGTGAACCCTTATCTGATGAGTTCTGCCCGTGAATAATTCAATATCCAATAATGAAAAATTATTTTTTGATTCAAGAACCTTATAAGCAGTTTTTGCATATCTTCCGTCATTCACAATACACATCTTGCCCGTAATAGGATTTCTGCCTATGGGTTCTTCTATTATTCCTTCGTTTTCCTTGAAAACACCATGACATATCGCTCTGTATTTCTTAATAATTTCTCTATTCTTGAACATTTCCTTAAGTTTTATCAACGCTATGTCCGACTTTGCAATAATCATCAAACCGCACGTATTCTTATCAAGTCTGTGAACAATTCCGGGTCTTTCGTCCCCATTTAATCTAGATAATTTCTCAAATCTGTATATAAGATAATTAACGACAGTATTCTCTCTTATGATATTTGTAGGATGTGATACTATTCCTACAGGTTTATCAATAATAGCTATGTCATCATCCTCATATAGAACATCAATAGGCAATTCTTGAGGTTTCAATTCCTTTATATTTAAAGATTCCAGATTCACAAATATAGTATCTGTTTCTTTAACATAATATTTCGGTTTTACTTCCAAATTATTTACCAATATTTCAGCTGATTTAATTAAATTTGATATTTTGGTTCTCGATATATCTTCAAAATAATCGGCAAGAAACACATCCAATCTTTTTCCCGCCTCATCTTCACCAACAAATATTTTAATCATTTAAACTCCAATCTATGAGATCCAAACTGTTCTCTTTCAAATATTCATTTGTTTTTGAAAAAGGTCTGCTTCCAAAAAATCCTCTACTCGCGGAAAGCGGTGAAGGATGTGCCGATTTTATAATTAAGTTATCATGAGTATTTATGATTTTAATCTTTTGTTGAGCATTATTCCCCCATAGGATATATACTACTTGTTTTTTATTCTCCGATATTTTCTTTATTATATAATCAGTGAAGTTTTTCCAAAAAGAATTTGAATAAAAATTCGGTTGAGAATTTCTGACCGTCAAGCTTGTGTTTAACAATAATACTCCTTGTTTTGCCCATTTACTCAAATCCCCATGTTTCGGAGGAGAAATTCCCAAATCGGACTGTAATTCTTTATATATATTTTTTAAAGAAGGAGGAAGTACCACTCCCTTATTTACAGAAAATGCCAATCCATTTGCCTGCCCGGGCTGATAATATGGATCCTGTCCCAGAATTACAACTTTAAGTTTTTCAAAACTTGTCAACTTCAATGCCGCAAAAATATTTTCTTTATCCGGATACAAAGTATATTTCTCATATTCCGATAGTATAAATTTGTAAAAATTCTCAAATCTTGGATGATTTAAAAAATCTGATAATATGTCATCCCAATCATTGTTTAGTAATTTCATCTTTCCCCTCAAAAAAAAGTATATATACTATTAACATAATTGTAGCCACAGAAATATACATGTCTGCCAAATTAAATATAGGAAAATCATATAGTCCTCCCAATGGAGAAAAAATAAAATCTATTACATATCCTAAACGAATTCTGTCTATCAAATTACCAATGGCCCCTGAAATAATCATAGCAAGCGGAAGCTTTACAAACATGTCAATATTGTTACGATTTTTTAACATGTGCCAAATAATACCTATTACTACGGAAATTGTAAGTATTGTAAAAAATAAAGTTGCATTTTTGAACATTCCCCAGGCCGCTCCGGAATTTTCGGAATAAGTAAAATATAAGAATTTATCTATCACCTCTATTGATCTTCCTCCCTTGAGTGCAACAAAAGCCCAATATTTAGTCACTTGGTCCAATATAATTCCAATTAAAACAATTAAAATGTACATCATTTCTCCTAAACTAATTTTAATATACTAACTACATATTTATTCTTTCTTGTGGTTCCTAAAATCTCTGAAAAAATAAATCTTCCATATCCCCTAATAGAGATTAGATCATTTTCTTTTATAGAAATGGAAGGATTATTTTCTACATAATGATTAAGTTTTATTAGATCTCTTTGAAATAAGGTTTTGGATTTTGCTCTCGAAATATTTATCATTGAGCTTACTATCGCATCAAGTCTTAGAGATGAAACATTAAGCTTCTTTTCTTCCGTTTTTATAAATTTATTAGTTATATATTTATACTCATACTTTACGGGGGCGACCGGATACTTCTTTATACTCTTTAGATTCAAAAGTATAAAATCACTTATGATGTCCATAATAACTATGTAAATTAGGTCATCATTAAAAACAATATCTCCCACATTAGCTCTGTCAATTCCCAGATTTAATATGCTTCCCAATACATCCCTATGCTTAATATCCATACTTTTATTTTTAATTACTATTATCGATACAGTCTCCTCGACAATATTTTCAAAATCAAAATCCGTTTCCGAAAAAAATATTATGTCTCTTTCTGAAAAATTATTAGATTTGTATATTTTGTATATAATATTATGTTTATTACAAATCGATTTTACCAATTCAATATGATTCGGTGTTAAAAATTTAGAATTTGCTACTTCCGAATAGTACAAATTCTTGATTTTATTGCTAAATTTACTATAAATCAATTTTGATTCATCATCTCTAAGAAAGTCCATAAAACCTCATAAAAAGGGCTGTAAACAGCCCTTTAATTCTAAACTTGATACAAGCTTCTATTTACTAATTGCTCCTTCATGGCACCATCAATATCAGTACCTTCCGGTACAATGACATATATATCCTTTGTAACATTTTGTATTGCACCATTTAATGCATAAACTCCACCGCTAACAAAATAGAAAATTTGTGTTTTCTTATCAACCTCAAGCATTTCAAGATTTAATACAACACTCTTACCGCTCTTTATATCGTCGATAACTAATTTACCATCTTCATATGTCAATGGTTCTCTTATTGATACTATCATCTTAGTGTTAGATACTCTAGAACTTTGAGTATATGTACTCTTTTTTGAGTATCTTTCCTCCCTTCTATTTTTATTATCGGTTTGGTTGGTTATTTGTTCGGAATCAACATCCTTTTCTTTTTCTTCAACATCCTGACTATAATCGCTTTCTTCATCCTTATAGGTATAACGATCATCTTCATAGTACTCTTCATCATCATAATAATCAGACTCTATACCTACAAAGTCTTTAACTTTATCCCAAAAAGACATAATACCTCCTTTAGTATTTCAACTCTAAAAACATTATATATTATTTAATTTATTTTTTCACCCTTTTTTAATATCTTTCGCCCTCTTTTACGCCTTTATTATTTATCAAAATATGTGAAAATTCACTAAGTTTATTAATATCAGGATTATTTTCATTAAAGGCGTTTGTAAAAATTAAATCCGGATTACCTGTAACAAATACTTTATCATTTTTTTCAAGAATAGGTTTAACGGGCAAAAATTCCACGACTCCATTAACGACAGTATAAACGCCGTCAATAGCGCCCCTTTTTAAAATCGAAGTCTTGGGAACATAATATCCATAATATTCGTCTAAAAATATTTTGACATCCACAAATCTTTTTCCAATGAAATCCTCAATTCCGTCCATTAATTGATATACCAATCTATAATTTTCTCCCAAAATATTACTTCGAATTAAAGTTGCCCTATATTTTTTATCTCCAAAAATAATATCTGTTTCTTTGATATTTTTAAGTTCCGAATTTTTAATAGGAATATCTAAAGTTATATAAAATCTTTTATTGTTAATATACTTTAGTCCCTTCAGTTCATTCATGATGTTTTCACTCTGGGTTGAATTATATTTGAAGTTCTTGATATTTTCAATGTTTGAAATATTTATTAAACTCTCATAGCCATCAATATTATTTACTATATAACCGGATTCTTTCAATTTTATAGATTTATTAGTCAAATAGCTTTTTATATACTCTGTAGTCTTTGAAGAAAAATTATCCTTTGCCAAATCGGTATAAAAGTTTAGACCTAAATCAGAATAGTTTTTTGAAAAAACACTTTCTTTCAAGCCTCTTAAATACTTATCATCAACATTAATTTTAGATTTTGAGTCATTCTTTAGTTCGAAATTCAATCTTTCCGCATTCGCCGTAGCTTGAAAGTTTGAAGTATCAGGAATAGTATCTTCGACACCGTAAACCTTAATATTGTTAATTTTGACATCTATATTGTTAAAATTATCAAATACAAATTCATCAAAAAAAACAAAAGCTTTTGATTCTAAAAAAATTTTTTCGCTTTTTAATTGTCCAATATTATAAATATTATTTCCTTTTTTATAAGAATCATATACTTCTATCATCCATGTGAGTCCTAAGATAAAGATGATAAAAAACAGCAAAACTAAAGGAATTTTTCTTTTATTTTTTCTCATCATCACACCTTAAAAGTCAAATTCACTTTTATCCACTTTTGTCATAAGTTCTCTTGTAGCTTCTTTAATGCTTAAGTTCTCATAAAGTATTCTATAGATGATATTGGTTATAGGCATGTATATATTTTTTTTCTTGCTTATTTCATATAATGCCTTTGCCGTGGAAATTCCTTCAACTACCATTTTGATCTCGTTTTCCAACTGATCTATCGAATATCCTTTAGCAATCAGTTCTCCCGCTTTCCTGTTTCTACTGTGCTTAGAAGTGGCGGTAACAATCAAATCTCCAAGACCTGCTAATCCGTATAGAGTATTTCTGTTTCCTCCCATCTCTATACAAAATCTCGCCATCTCATGTATTCCCCTGGTCATGATTGTCGCTTTAGGATTATCACCTAAACTCAATCCGTCAATCATTCCTATCCCCAGTGCAAGAACATTTTTAACCGCTCCGCCATATTCAACACCTATTATGTCAAAATTGGTGTATATTCTTAGAGAGTCGGATTTCAATTCTTTCTGTAAATATTCTGCCAGTTCCGGATCTTCAACAGATAAGACCAATGATGTAGGCACATCCAATATTACCTCTTCAGCATGGGAAGGTCCTGATAATGCCACAAACTTATTATTAGGCAAAAATTCCTTGAACACTTCGGATATTCTTTTAAATGTTTTCTTTTCTATACCCTTTGACAAATTAACAATAATTGATTGTTTATCAAAATACATATAATTTTCTTCAAGCATTTTTCTTATGTTCTGTGTCGGTATAGCATTGATAACTATTTTATTTTTTAACGCTTTCTTTATATCTGTAGTAGCGGTGATATTTGAAGATAATTTATTTCCCTTTAAATATCTTCTATTTTCATGATGGTTATTAATATCATCACAATTTTCCTTGTTTCTCACATACATTAAAACATTGTGGTTTTTAGCCAAGTTGTTTGCCATTGCCGTTCCCCAACTGCCACCACCAAGTATTGTAATTTCCATAATTATCCTTTCAACAATTCCGTCTTTTTTTCTTCGCCCTTGGATATTCTTTTTATATTATCTCTATGAGCAAATATTATCAACACACAATTTATCATCACCATTACGATAAGAGGTATATTTTTAGAATGGAATACCAAAACATAAAGAATAGAAATCAATGATAATATGACCGAACCTATCGATACGATTTTAATTGTCAAATTGGTTATTATAAATATAACTATTTCTATCAATCCAAGAATAGGTAGATGGTATAAAAGAACCCCTTCATAAGTAGCTACTCCCTTTCCTCCTTTAAACCCGAAAAATACAGGCCAAATGTGACCAATTACGACTGATACTCCCGCTATATATCCCCCATATTGCGGTTCAATCAAATATCCTATATATGCGGCAAATGTTCCTTTAAGTAAATCTATTATCAATGTACATAAAGCAGGCACAAAACCGTAATTTCTAAAAACATTAGTAGTTCCCCTGTTACCGCTTCCCTTTTTCGCTACATCTTCCAGATTAAAAAATTTTGATACCAACATAGAACCTGAAATCGCTCCTAAAAAATAAGGAATAATGGCAGCTAAAAAATATCTCATACTTCAAACTCCCTATTTCTAATCTCAAATACAATCGGTACACCTTCAAAGTTAAAGTTTTCTCTTATTTTGTTTTCAATAAACCTCAAATATGAAAAATGCATCAATTCTTTATCATTTACATATATCAAGAACTTAGGCGGTCTGGTTGTTACCTGAGAAATATAGAATATTTTAAGCCTTTTACCCTTTTTAGTTGGAGGTGGATTAACCAACATCGCATCTCTAAGCAATGCATTTAAAACTCCGGTTCTAATTCTAAAACTGTAATTTTCATCAACCGAATCAATAATTTCAAATAATTTATCAATTCTTTGACCTGTTTTTACAGATATAAATACTATCGGTGCATACTGAGCAAAACCTAAATTATTTCTGATATTCATCTCAAAGTTTTTCATGGTATTTGTATCTTTTTCAACCAAATCCCATTTATTTACTACGATTATAGAAGCTTTTTTCATATCATGCGCATAACCGATTATCTTGGAATCTTGCTCTGTTATTCCTTCATTAGCATCAACAAAGAATAAGCAGATATCAGACTTGTCAACCGCATTATAAGTTCTTATAACTGAGTATTTTTCTATTCTGGAATCTATAGACCTCTGTCTCCTTAGACCCGCCGTATCAATAAGAGTATATTTTTTTCCACCTCTTTCATAATCGCTGTCGATTGAATCTCTTGTAGTTCCCGCTATATCGGAAACTATAACCCTTTCTTCTTTAAGAAGGCTGTTAACAAATGATGATTTCCCTACATTAGGTTTTCCTATAATAGCTATTTTCAGCCTGTCTTCATCTTTTTCAATCAGTCTTTCATCAGGAAACATTTTAATAATTTCATCAAGTAAATCGCCCAATCCAAAACTTTGCTCTGCAGATATTATTTGTACCTTTTCAAATCCTAGGGAATAAAAGTCATATACCGTAAGAGGATTATCCTTGGTATCAACCTTATTTATAACTAAAATAATCTCTCTTCCCGACTTTCTTAACTTTTCCGCTATTTGCTCATCCAAAGAAGTCATTCCTTCTTTTCCGTCTACAATAAACAATATCAAGTCTGATGAAGTTATGGCTATATCTGCCTGGATCTCAATTTCTTTATTGAAATCCCCTTTGTCATCAAGTTCCAAACCTCCGGTATCAATTATAACAAAATGATTGTTTTGCCACTCAACCTCACTATAAAGTCTGTCTCTTGTTACGCCCGGAGTATCTTCGGTTATTGATATTCTTTTTCCAACAAGTTTATTAAACAGTGTAGATTTCCCGACATTCGGTCTACCTATAATACTTACTATCGGTCTAGACATTTTTTCACCTTTAATAATTCAGAGGAAATTTTTTAACTAAATACTCAACCTCTTGAATTATTTCCTTTTTTTCTCTTTTATTAAGTAATGTATCTGAAATCAACTTTCCTATTACTTTCATTTCTTCTGTCCCAAATCCTCTGGTAGTCATTGCGGGCGTTCCAATTCTAATGCCCGATGTAACAAAAGGACTGTTTTTTTCGTTAGGGATGGTATTCTTGTTTACTGTTATTCTTACATCATCCAATAAATGCTCCGCATCCTTACCTGTCAAACCGATACTAGATACATCGGCAAGGATTAAGTGATTGTCCGTTCCGCCTGAAACAATCCTTATTCCGTTATTTTGAATTGTTTCTGAAAGTACCGCAGCATTTTTGATAACATTTTTTTGATAATTAACAAAATCTGAAGACATTGCCTCTTTAAAACATACAGCCTTTCCTGCAATTACATGTTCCAAAGGACCTCCTTGAGTTCCCGGAAACATAGCTTTGTCAAGCGTCTTTGCATACTTTTCCTTTCCCAATATGAAAGCGCCTCTGGGACCTCTAAGAGTCTTATGACTTGTACTCGTTATTACATCTGCATATTCAACCGGAGAAGGATGAACTTCCGCTGCTATCAATCCGGCTATATGCGCCATATCCACCAATAATATAGCATTTACAGAATCCGCAATTTCTCTAAATTTTTTAAAATCTATAATTCTGGAATATGCACTTGCACCCGCAATTATCATTTTAGGTTTTTCTTTTTGAGCTATGTCATAAACATTTTCATAATCAATTTTTTCAGTTACAGAATCAACTCCATAATGAGCAAAATCAAAAAATGAACCGGATAAATTTACGCTGGATCCATGCGTTAAATGTCCCCCTTCTGACAAGTTCATACCCAAAACTTTATCCCCGGGTCTCAAAAAGGCAAAATAAACGCCAAAATTCGCTCCGGAACCGCTGTGTGGCTGTACATTTGCATACTCGGCCTTGAATAATTCCTTAGCCCTGTCAATTGCCATTCTTTCGATTTGATCTATTACCTCACAACCTCCGTAATACCTTTTTGAAGGATACCCTTCAGCATATTTATTTGTCAAAATTGATCCCGTTGCTTCCAAAACATTTTTTGAAACAAAATTTTCTGAAGCAATAAGCTCGATGTTATTAAACTGTCTCTCTTTTTCTTTCTGTATCAAATCATAAATTTCCCTGTCGCCATTGAATAAATTACTCATATTTCCCCTCAATTTTTTTTATACTAATAAGTTCTTCCCCTCTGGTTCTTTTGTCTATAAAATTAATAAATATGAATGTCAGCACCAGAAAAACCACACCTGAAAGAAAAGAAATTATCTCTTCAATCCTACCCAAATATTTAACCTGCAATTGGTTACCCGCTATAATTCCTACCACCAGCATTATAAGAGGCATAATATAAAGCAAAGCGGTGGCTTTCAACATATTTGAGGTCTTAAATTCAAGTTCTACAACATCACCAACATTTATATCTTCGATGGAATTCAATTCTATATCCATGGTTTCAATATTACATCCGCTACAACTACTACAGTCTCCACATGACTTCGGTCTAATAAATGAAACCTTAGCCTTGCCATTATCAATATTATTAATTACAGCTTTAATATTCATATTAGCTATTCCCTTTCAGTATTTTTTTGATAATATAACTTGCCATTATATACCCCGATACCGGGGGAACAAATGATATGCTTGAGGGAGTAGACTTCCCCCTCTCCTCTTCTCTCACCGATTTTTTCAACGGTATCTCATCACTACATACAACATCAAGTTTTTTTACATTTCTTTTTTTCAATTCCCTGCGAACAACTTTCGCCAAAGGATCATTCTTGGTGCTAAAGATGTCTACAATTTGTAATTTCGAAGCGTCTATTCTATTTCCCGTACCCATTGAAGATATGATATTAATATTGTTTTTTGAACAATATTCAATCAAATTTAACTTAGCGGTTATCAAGTCAATCGCATCAACAACATAATCAAATTCCGACAAATTAAAATCATTTAAATTGTTTAAAACTTTCTTTATTTTATAGTCAATTATAATTTCAGTGTTAATTCTTTCTATATACTCTTTGAGAGCAATACACTTAAACATCCCTACATTATGCAAATCCGTAAAAATTTGTCTGTTTAAATTTGTTATATCAACTCTATCAAAATCAACAAAAGTTAATTTTTTTATTCCAATCCTTGCCAAGGCAAGAGCACATGCGGCTCCGACACCGCCTATACCAAAAATTATTACTTTTTTATTTACTATTCGATTGTAATCATCGCCAAGCAAAGTTATAGTTCTGTCAAATTGATTAGTCATGTTTTAAAATCAAATTCAACTCTTCAAGTTGTGTATCAGTAACATTTGTAGGTGCCTGTGTCAATAAGCAAGATGCTGATTGAGTCTTTGGAAATGCTATTACATCTTTAATACTTGTAACATTTAATAATTGCATTACAAATCTGTCAAGACCATACGCAATACCACCATGAGGAGGCGTTCCGTACTTCAAAGCTTCAATAAAGAAACCGAATTTATTTTGTATTTCTTCATCTGACAAACTAAGTGCTTCAAACATATCATTTTGTAATTCAGAATTATTTATTCTGATTGATCCTCCCCCGATTTCGTCACCGTTTATTACAATATCATAAGCTTTTGCCCTCATAATTTGAGGTTTTGTCTTTATCAATTCCAAATCTTCATCTTTAGGGTGAGTAAAAGGATGATGTTTTGCTACAAATCTGTCGGCTTCTTCATCAAATTCAAACATTGGAAAATCTACGACCCATGTTATAGCATAATTGTCCGGATTGAATTGAACATGTTCAGAAGCTACCATGGTTCTTAAATTCCCCATTAACTCCAACACTTTAGGATTTTTATCAATAAGGATCAAAACCAAATCATTTTCTTTGATATCCAGCAGGCTATTAATATCTATTAAATATTCTTCAGTCAAAAATTTATTTATGCTTGAATTTATTGTCCCATTTTCATTTTTTATCCAAATCAGTCCTGAAGCACCCATGCCTTTAACAGCTACGGTTAATTTATCTAATTGCTTTCTTGAGTATTTATCGGCTAATCCCTCAAAGTTAATTGCTTTTATAAGTTTACCTTCGGATATTGAATCTTTGAATAAATTAAAATCAAGATCCTTTGACATATCCGTAATGTCTTTTATTTCAAAACCATATCTTAAGTCAGGTTTATCCGTTCCGAATCTCTGCATTGCTTCGTCAAAACTCATTCTGTTGAAAGGTATTTTTAAATCAATATTTTTTACTTTCTTAAAAACATATTGCATTAATCTTTCGTTTACTTCAATGACATCCTCCATATCAACAAACGACATTTCAATGTCTACTTGAGTAAATTCAGGCTGTCTGTTGGCTCTCAAGTCTTCATCTCTAAAACATTTAACAACCTGATAATATCTGTCCATTCCTGAAACCATAAGCATTTGTTTAAATAACTGAGGTGACTGAGGTAAAGCATAAAATAAATTCTTATTAACTCTTGACGGAACTACATAGTCTCTGGCTCCTTCAGGAGTAGGCTTTGTTAGAAAAGGTGTTTCCACTTCCAAAAAACCCTCGTCATAAAGAAAGTCTCTGAACGCTTTGGTTATTTCAGCCCTCATTCTTAGATTTCTTTGCATTGAAGGTTTTCTAAGATCTAAATATCTGTATTTTAGTCTCATTTCTTCAGATACATTATCGTCGTCTTTAATATAAATCGGAGGTGTGTTTGCTTTATCATAAAGTACCAATTCACAAGCTTCAACTTCAATTTCACCCGTAGGGATTTCCATGTTCTTAGATTCTCTTTCTACAACCTTTCCTCTAACTCCTATAACATACTCTGATTTAAGAGATTTAGCTACTTCATAAAGGTCGTTATTTTGTTCTCTTTTAAATACTATTTGGGAAAAACCTGATTTATCTCTAATGTCCAGAAAAACAAGAGGTCCTAAATCTCTTGATTTTTGTACCCAACCATTTAAAACTACTTCCTTTCCTACATCAGAAATCCTTAATTCTCCACAAAAATTTGTTCTCTTCATACTTACTCCTATCTTAAAAATGGATTGTGTCTAAACTCATAACCCAAAATTGAGTTTTCTTGATGTCCCGGATAAATTATCGAATTTTTATCAAATTTACCAAGCTTATTTATTATTGATTTAATTAGTGTATCATAGTCTCCTGTAGGAAAATCCGTCCTACCGATTGACCCTCTAAAAAGAGTGTCTCCTGTGAAAAGATGCTCTTTATACCTTAAACAGATTCCTCCTTGTGTGTGACCCGGAGTGTGTACATATTCGAATATTTCAAATTCTCCGTCTCCTATTAAGTATATATCCGCATCAATTTCAATACTGTTTCCAAACAGTTTCGATAAATTAATATCTTTGTTATTCAACACCAACTTTTCTCTTTCGTGTGCAACTATCGGTATTTTATATTTTTCTTTCCAATAATTTGCTTCCACAATATGGTCATAGTGACCGTGAGTCAGAATCAAATATTTTAAATTAATTCCGTTATTTGAAATTTCTTCTTCAAATTTTTTAATTTTCGAAGGGGCATCTATTAAATACCCTTCCAAAGTATTCTCATCATATATTAAATATGAATTGGTACCGAAATAATTATTGCCATCTTTTAGAATCTTCATACTTACCTCACAAAATTTTAGACGAATCCAATATAATAGTAACCGGTCCGTCATTTACCAAAGAAATTTTCATATTTTCTCCAAAAACACCCGTTTTTACCGTTTTTATCTCTTTGCTAAGCCTATTTACATATTCCTGATACAACGGAATTGCTGTTTCAGGCTTGGCGGATCTTATAAAACTTGGCCTATTACCTTTTCTTGCATCCCCATATAATGTAAATTGGGAAACCACTAGAATTTCCCCATCTACATCCAATATTGAACAGTTCATTTTATCATTTTCATCCTGAAAAATTCTTAATCCGACGGTTTTTCTAACCATGTATTCCAAATCTTCAATCTTATCGTCATTTTCTACCGCAAGTAAAATAACAAAACCATGATTTATTTTGGAATATTCATTTCCATTTATCTCCAAGCTTGCACTTGAAACCCTTTGTATAACTGCTCTCATTATGTTTTTATCCTATAAACATCAAGTGTTCCTCTTATTTTTTTCATCTTTGCAAAAATCTTATCCAACTGATTTGAATTATCAATTTTAATCATAACCGACAATGTAAAAGTGCCGTCCTTATTTTGTCTTGCGTTTACTGCGGTTAAATTGTAGCCTTCCATGGATAAAATCTTTGTAACTTCAGCTAAATATCCGGGTCTATCAAGAGCAATAATATTTATCTTTACAGGATATGACTTATTTTTATCCGTACTGTCCCATCTAACTTCAATTAATCTCTCTTTATTATCCAATCCCAAAATATTTGGACAATTAATTCTGTGAATAGTAATTCCTCTTCCTTTGGTAATATATCCAACTATTTTATCTCCCGGAACAGGATTACAACATTTTGCAAATTTTGAATCTAAATTGGAAACTTCATCTACATTTATATCATCTTCCGCTTTATTTTTATTATCCTCATATAAGTTATCTTGGTATTCAGCCAAAGATTTTTCTTCCACATATTTATCCTGATATTTGGATTCAAGTTTTTGAACAATAGTTTTTAGGTGGACATTTCCATATCCAATCGCGGCATATAAGTCGGGAATTGTAAGAAGATTGTTCTTTATAGTCAATTCCTCCAACCAAGGTTCAAGAAGTATCTTTGAAGAATCATATCCTTTCTTCCTTACTTCTTTTTCCAACATTTCTCTGCCGAGTTCTATATTTTCATCTTTTTTAAGTTTTCTAAAATATTGTTTTATCTTATTCTTTGCTTGTGTGGATACAACAATATCCAGCCAATCCTTACTTGGACCTGTCGAATTTGAGGAAGTCATTATTTCGACTATATCGCCCATTTTAAGGGCGTAGTTTAACGGAACTATCTTTCCATTTACTTTTGCTCCTACACATTTATTACCGACTTCCGTGTGGACTCTATAAGCGAAATCGATAGGATTCGCTCCTTTAGGAAGATCAACGACATCTCCTTTGGGAGAAAATACATATACTTCGTCCGAAAACAAATCACCTTTGAAATTTTCCATAAACTCTTGATTGTCCGCATTTTGTCCCCATTCAATCAGTTGTCTTATCCAAGTCAATCTCTGATCGAAGTTAGATACCTTACTCTTTCCTTCCTTATATTTCCAGTGAGCCGCGATACCGTATTCTGCGGTTTTATGCATTTCATATGTTCTAATCTGAACCTCAAAAATCTGTCCTTTTTCACCTATAACCGTCGTGTGAAGGGACTGATATAAATTAGGTTTCGGCATGGCAATATAGTCCTTAAATCTTCCCGGTATCGGTTTCCAAATATTATGGGCAATTCCTAAAACTCCATAACATTGGCTGATATTATCCACCAAAACTCTTATGGCAATCAAATCAAATATATTTTCCATTGATGAATTTTGTTTTTTCATCTTGTTATAGATACTATAAATTCCCTTCGGTCTACCGCTTATTTTATAGTCTATTCCTAATTTGTCTATTTCGGCGGATAATCTATTAATAATGTTTTTTATTATATTTTCTCTTTCAGATCTTTTATGATCTATCTGATCCGCTATATTATAATATGAGATGGGATCCAAATACCTCAAACACAAATCTTCCAATTCCCATTTAATCGTATTAATCCCAAGTCTATGTGCAATCGGAACATATATCTCAATAGTTTCAGTGGCTGTTTTTATCTGTTTATCTCTGTTCTTATATTCCAAAGTTCTCATGTTATGAAGTCTATCAGACAATTTTATAATTATAACTCTGATATCATTCGCCATAGCCAAAACCATTTTTCTTATATTTTCTATTTGATTTTCTTCTTTGGATTTATAGTTCAGGTTTTTAAGTTTTGTAACTCCATCCACCAACGCGGTAATTTCGGGGCCAAATTCCTCGACCATACGTTCTTTGCTGAATTCAGTATCTTCTAAAACATCATGCATTAAACCTGCGCATATAGTTTCGTCATCCATTTGAAGCTTTGCTAAAATTGTAGCCACCGCTACCGGATGAACAATATAAGCTTCCCCGGAATTACGCACTTGTCCCTTGTGAGAATCATTTGCAACTTTAAAAGCCTTTTTTATAAGTTCAATATCCGCTTTACTATTATATTTTTTTATTATATCCAGCAAATCTTTTATCATAATTTTACCTTACCGCTTCTATTTCTAATTGTATATTTTTTAAGTCATTATAATTATTAACACTTAATTTGTAAACAATGTCAATCTTTTGTCCTATAAGTTTTTCAATTTCTTCCATATCTTCGATATTAAACTTTGCTTTGTAAATTTCCATCTCTTCTTCAATGTTAAAAGAAATCCCTTGTAAAACATGTTCTCCCTCTTGAAATACATATCTCAGTACATTTTTGTTTTTCCCTATTAAAGAAATATTCTTTATCAAAACATTCTTAGTCGCAAACATAGGTTTTTTAAATCCATAACCGAAGGGTTCAAGTTTAGAAATTTCATCAATAATTTTCAGATTTATATATTTGAAATTTAATGCATAGTCAAATTCGATGCTCTTTACAAAATCATCCTCTTTCAGTCCGCTATTTGAATTAAGCCCCAAAATCAACTCGTTGAGTTTTTTCTTTTCCATACTTAAACCGCAAGCCTTTTTATGACCTCCGAAAGCTGTGTAAAGATAGCTAAATTCAGACAATTTTTTGTGCATATCATATGCGTCGATACTTCTTCCCGAACCTTTGACAAGACCGTCGGTACCGTTTGAGGCATCAGTAAAAACAATAGTAGGTTTATTGAATCTGTCTTTTATTCGACCTGCAACCAAACCGCATATACTCTCATGTATATCTTCGTTATATAAGATAATTATATCATTTAAGAACAATTTTTCATCTAAAATTTTTTGAATTGCAAATTCTACAGAATCCAATGTCATCTCTTTACGCTTTTGATTTATAGATATTAATTCTCTTGCGTACTCAATTACGATTTCTTCATCTTCCTCCAAGAAAAGTTCAACTCCGAGTTTTGCGGTATATATTCTTCCGCTGGCATTTATTATCGGTCCGATTACAAAACCTATGGTATATACATCAATCTCTTTATTCCAGTTTAATTCATACAATAGCGCTTTCAGACCGGGATTGTTAGTCTTATTTAAATACTTCAATCCTTCAACTACCACCAGCCTATTTTCATCTACAAGTTCCATCATATCGACAACCGTACCCAACGCTGCATACTGCAGTAAAGAGTAGATATTTTTTTTGTCAATCCCCAAGTCCGCACCATATTTGTCATGCATGGCTTCAACAAGTTTATATGCAACCAATGCCCCGCAAATTTTCTTAAAAGTCGAATTGTCGTCCGATCTCCAGGGGTTTAAAATTGCATTTGCTTTAGGTAGTATGTCTTTTCCGTTTTCTTTAATCACCTCGTGATGATCGGTAATTATGACTTTGATACCGTTATTTATCGCGAAATCAATGGCATCAAATGCCGCGATTCCGTTATCGCAGGTAATTATTAAGGATATGTTTTCGTCCAAGCATTTCTGAACAATAGAATTATTTAATCCATAACCTTCTTCAACTCTATTGGGAATTGCGTAACTCACATCCTCATAAAAATTACTCAATCCCTTGTGCAATATTGTTGTAGCTGCTATCCCATCTTGATCATAGTCTCCTACTATCCTTATCCTCTCGCCGTTCATCATTGAATCAAAAATTATTTCAACGGCTTTATCCATATCTTTCAACAAAAAAGGAGAATACATCTTTTTGATATTATGTTCCGCAATCATATCTATTTCAGACTGCTTGGTAATATTTCTGTTTGCAAGAATAATCTTTTGTATAGGTGTTAATAATTCGCAATTGTTAATCTTATAGAAATTCTCTTTCTTATATATCAAATACCAGTTCTTCATAGTTTCCCCTTTTATAAATAAAAATGAAAAGTGTATACACTTCTCATTTTCATCTCTAATTATCTTCTCTATTATTTTCCATTGATTCCTCATATCCTGCCGCAGGCGTTACAATGTATGCAAGTGCCGCTTTAAGGAATTCAATTTTGGTATATTCCGGTCCGGTTTCTATTACAAAACTTACATCGTCTAACGAAACTATCCTTCCTCTAACTCCGGATCTGGTTACAATCTGATCTCCAACTTTCATAGACTCCATAGTCTCTTTTTGTTTAGCTTGTTGTTTTTGTCCGGGCTTAACTACCAAAAAGTAAAATCCAATACCCACTAATGCGAAAAAAAACAGTGATGTATATGCGCTTTGTGCCTGTAATGCTAAAATATTACTCATCTTTTCCTCCTTCATACCCAAATTTTTTATAGAATTCTCTTTTATATTCCAAAAATCTATCTTCTATTATAGATTTTCTAATATTTTTCATCAAGTTTAATAGAAAATGAAGATTGTGAATCGTAAGCAATCTCGCTCCTAAAATTTCATTAACATTGACCAAATGTCTTATATATGCTCTTGTATAATTTTTACATGTGTAACAATCACATTCATCATCTAAAGGTCTAAAATCTTTCTTATATTTTGCATTTTTCACTGCTAAATTACCTTTAGATGTTATTGCCGTTCCGTTTCTGGCTATTCGCGTAGGTAAGACACAGTCCGCCATGTCAATTCCGGCCTCTACAGATTCAAATAAATAATCAGGAGTTCCGACTCCCATATTGTACCTAGGTTTATCTTCGGGTAATAAAGGAGTTGTATATTTCAATATATCTATCATGACTTCTTTAGGTTCGCCCACGCTCAAACCTCCTACAGCGAAACCGTCACAGTCTCTTTTTATAGTCTCTTCTGCACTTATCTTCCTTAAGTCTTTAAACATTCCTCCCTGAACTATTCCGAAAAGCGCCTGATCTTTATTTGTATGTGCATCAACACATCTGTCAAGCCATCTCAATGTCATTTGTAATGATTTCTCAACATATTTTTTATCTGCTCTGTAATCAACACATTCATCAAATGCCATCATTATATCCGCACCCAAGTTTTGTTGTATTTCAATTGATTTTTCCGGAGATATGAAATGCTTGGATCCGTCAATGTGGGATCGGAATTCAACTCCCTGTTCAGTTATTTTCCTGATATTACTCAAACTGAATACTTGAAATCCTCCACTGTCGGTCAAAATCGGTCTGTCCCAATTCATGAACTTATGAAGTCCACCCGCCTCATTAATCAAATCGTCACCCGGTTTAAGATACAAATGATAAGTATTTCCTAAAATTATTTGAGCATCTATACCTTTCAGCTCCTCAGGGGTCATGGTTTTAACCGTTGCTCTTGTTCCCACCGGCATAAAGACCGGAGTTTCAATATCTCCATGAGGAGTATGAATTACTCCCGCCCTTGCTTCACACTCTGATGATTTTTTTATCAAATCGTATTTTATCGCCATATAAACTCCTATTTAATAAACATAGCATCGCCAAAACTAAAAAATTTATATTGATTTTGTTTAGCTTTTTCATATGCATTAAGTATTATTTCTCTTGTTGCAAATGTACTTACAAGCATTATCAAAGTAGATTTAGGTAAGTGAAAATTGGTAATAATTGAATCGACAACACCGAATTTATACCCGGGATAAATAAATATATCAGTCCAGTCACTGTCCGACTGTATTTTATTATACTTCTTATAAACAGACTCCAAAGTTCTTACTGATGTTGTTCCTACCGCGATAACTCTTTTTCCGTTTTCTTTTGCTTTATTGATTTTTCTCGCCGCTTCATCGTTTAAAGTATAATACTCGCTATGCATGTTATGTTCTTCAATATTTTCAGATGCCACCGGCTTAAATGTTCCAAATCCGACATGAAGAGTTAAATATGCAATATCTACACCCTTATCCCTAATTTTTTTCATCAGATCTTCACTAAAGTGTAATCCTGCCGTAGGGGCAGCAACAGAACCGTTATTTTTAGCATAAACAGTTTGATACATAGATTTATCTTCCAGTTTTTCAGTAATATAAGGAGGTAATGGCATATTTCCTATTTTATTCAATATTTCTTCCAAAATTCCATTGTAATACAATTCGATTATTCTATGTCCCTCAGATGTTATATTGATTACCTTTCCCGACAGTTCTTCGGAAAAGTATATTTTCGTGTCAAATTTCATCTTTTTACCGGGTTTAACCAAACATTCCCAAATCTTATTTTCAAGATTTTTCAGCAACAAAACCTCTATATTTTCATCCTTGTTTTCTCTATGTCCAAAAATTCTTGCAGGAATTACTTTAGTGTCATTTAATACAAGACAATCTCCCGGATTTAAATAATCTATTACATCATAAAATCGCTTGTGTTCAATTTCATAATTATTTTTATCCACAATCATCAATTTTGAATTTTCTCTTTTCTGCTCAGGATGTTGAGCGATAAAAGAGGGATCCAATTCATAATCAAAATCGCTAGTTCTCATTATTCTCCTCAGTTTTTATTCCATAATGTTCATAAGCTTTTTTAGTCAAAACTCTTCCTCTCGGAGTTCTGTTTAAAAAACCTATTTGAAGTAAATACGGCTCATAAACATCTTCAATAGTTATCGACTCTTGTCCCGTAGAAGCAGCAATTGTATCAATGCCGACAGGACCGCCGTTAAAATTCTCCCATATTGTATACACAATTTTCTTATCCAATTTATCCAAACCCATATTATCTATTTCCAAAAAGTCCAAACTCTTTTTTGCCAAATCCAAATCTATATATCCATCCGCTTTAACATCGGCATAATCTCTGACTCTTTTTAAAAGTCTATTTGCTATTCTGGGAGTTCCTCTGGATCTTTTTGCTATCTCAATCGCCGAATCTTCATCAATCCCAACTTTGAGGATTTCAGCAGATCTCTTTACAATTTTACTCAGGTCTTTAGCTTCATATAAATCCAATTCCATTAAAACCCCAAACCTGTCTCTAAGAGGAGAACTTAGCATCCCCGCCTTGGTCGTTGCTCCTATTAGTGTGAATTTTTCCAAATCTATTCTCAAACTTTGAGCTGAAGGTCCCTTTCCGACAATAATGTCCAAAACAAAGTCTTCCATGGCAGGATATAGAACCTCTTCAACAGATCTGTTAATTCTGTGAATTTCATCAATAAATAAAACATCATGCTCTTGCAAATTAGTAAGTATACTCGCTAAATCTCCCGGTCTCTCAATTGCCGGTCCGGAGGTAATCTTTACATTTACTCCCATCTCGTTTGCAATTATATTTGCCAATGTTGTTTTTCCCAACCCCGGAGGTCCCTGCAACAAAACATGATCCAAAGATTCGTTTCTGTTTCTGGCCGCCTCGATGAATACCTTTAATTTATCTTTTACCTTATCTTGTCCTATATATTCATTTAACCATCTCGGACGTAAAGTATATTCTGTTTTTTCTTCGTCTTTATTAGCTTTCGAACCGATAATTCTATTTTCCATAATTCACCTACATACTTTTTAGAGCAATTTTAATAATCTCAGAAAGTTCAAGTTCGGCTGTTTCAATACCTTTTAATTTTTTTACGGCATCCTGTTTTGTAAATCCTAAATTTATCAAAGCTTCCAAGGCAATCTCATAATTGTCATTAATCATGATATTTTGATTGTTTTCATCATCCTTGCCGACTAATTCTTCAATTCTTATTTTATCAGATAATTCCAATATTATCCTGCTTGCGGATTTCTTGCCCACTCCCTGAGCCTTTGTTATTGTTATTATATCATTATTTGCAATTGCTCTTTTTAACTCATTTATTGTAAGAGCCGATAAAATTGCTAATGAAACCTTTGGACCTATTGAAGAAACTGTATTTAAATTTAAAAACATTTCTAATTCTTCTATCGAATAAAAACCATAAAGATATACCCCATCTTCTCTCACGATGAATTCAGTATAAATCTTATGTGTCTCATTCAGTAAAAGATTTGAAATGTTTCTTTGGGACATAAGAATCTTATATCCTATATTGTTATTTTCCAAAATTATGTATGAATTTCCTATATATTTTACTTCACCGATAATGTATGAAAACAAAAAAATCACCTCATTCTAAATAAATCTCTGAACTTCTTGCTGAAGCTGTGGCATATTGCAATTGCCAATGCATCCGCCGCATCGTCAGGTTTAGGTATATCGCTTAAATTCAATATTCTCTTGACGCTTTCTTGAACTTGATTTTTTGTTGCTCTTCCATATCCTGTAAGAGCAGTCTTTACTTGAAGAGGTGTATATTCAAAAATTTCTAAATTGTTTAGAGTTGCGACAAGGATTTCGACTCCTCTTGCTTGACTGACATTTATAAATGTCTTTGTATTCTTTTCATGAAATAATTTCTCATATGCAACTTCCGTCGGTTTATATTGATTAATAATTTCATCTAACTCTTTGTAAATAATTTTCAATCTGTCGGGTGTAGGAGAATTTGCAACAGTCTGAATACTTCCGTACTCCAACATCGTAATCTTATTTCCAATAACTTCTATTATCCCGTATCCGACAATGGCTATGCCCGGATCAATTCCTAAAATAATCATATATATCTACTAAGTACCGAATCATTTAATGAATACCAATACTGATTCAAATAAGCTGACTTTAATCTCCTGTTTATATAAAATTTCGACTTGTCGTATATATGTTTAAGTTCATTAATGCTGAGATTGTTTCCTTCAACCCTTAAAATATCGGTATTCATATAATCTACGACTACTTGTTTATCCATATAGTAATTTACTCTATAGATTTTCTTTTTTATATTCTTATCTAAAAATACATTCGCATGATAGTCATTTAGGGCAAGTTCCTTATTTTTTATAAGTTCGTTTTGAATTTCTTCTTTAAAAGCTTCTATTTCAGAATCATTTACTTCATGAAGCAATGTATTTTTAAGTATCAATTGGTTGGGCGTAAATCGTTTCAATGCAATCTTTTCAAGCCTGTCGACCATTTTTAAATTGTTATATGCATTTCTATAAGCTTTGATTGTGAAAGCAAGTTCCAATCGATTCAAGTCATCACTTACCAATCTGCTTATTGCATCGACAATAGATTTCTTGTCCACCCTACCTCTTATACTCCTTCTCAATCCTGTCAACAACGCCTTAGTAACGCTGTATTTCGGAGCCAAATTGTAACAAAGGTGTTTATTATCCAACCAAGATAACAATAAAAAAATAGAATTCGGATCATCATTATATAAAAATTGATACTCTAAACTTTTTTCAAATTCTAGATTTAGCTCTTGCATCTTCTCTCTCCCCTCGTACAATTTCTAATGGCTATTATACTATAAAAAATATGTTTTTTCCATTCTCAAAATTCTATTTTTTGTATAAAATTTTTCAATAATTCATCTCATAATGTGCATTTATAGAATTTAGATGATATAATAAAAAAAATAAATTTCGGAGGAAAATAAGTAATATTCTTAATATATAACTAAATTATGAAATTTAAATATTTTGATAACAATAAAAGATACTATACTCTTAATTATTTTTACAGAAAAAAATTTGACAGTAAAATCGCAAAAATATCCCTTGACGGCAACTTTACTTGCCCCAACATTGACGGAACTAAATCTTTTGGAGGTTGTATATTCTGCCGCAGCGGTTCTACAAGTACAAATAAAAATATAAAATTTGATCTTGATGAACAATTCGAAACCAAAGTTTTTTCGCTTAATAAAAAATGGAAAGACTCTAAGTATATTATATATTTTCAAGCAAATACAAATACTTATGATACGGTTGAAAATCTTAAAAAGCGCTTTGAACCGCTTTTAGAAAAAAAGGATGTTGTCGGTATTTCAATCGCCACAAGGGATGACTCCATAACAGATGAAGTATATGAGTACTTAAGCGATATAAATCAGAGAACTTTTTTAACTGTGGAACTAGGTCTTCAAACGATTAATCAAAAAAGCACGGAATTTATCAACAGAGCTTCAACTCTTGAATCATTTGTTAAATGCGTAAAAAAACTTAGATCTTTAAAAATAGATGTTGTCGTTCATATTATAAACGGTTTGCCAAATGAAACCAAGCAAGACATGCTAAACAATATTATCTTTTTGAATGAAATGGATATTCAAGGAATCAAGATTCATAATCTTTTTATAGAAAAAGGAACCAAACTTGCACAAATATATGAAAAAGACAAGTTTAAAACTATGACAAAAGATGAGTTTGTCGATGTAGTTTGTGATCAAATAGAATTATTAAAAGATAATATTGTAATTCATAGATTAACCGGAGACCCTGATGAAAAATACCTTATTGAACCCAATTGGGTCGTAAAAAAGTTCACAGTAATAAATGAGATAGATAAAGAATTGAACCGAAGAAACACGATTCAGGGATATCACCAATCAGTACTTAATTACGCAAAAAACATATGGGAAAAAAAACTTTCTCATAATGACAATGTCATAGATGCAACCTGTGGAAACGGTCATGATACACTCTATCTTTCAGGAATTGTCAGAAATGGCAAAGTGTACGCTTTAGATATTCAAAAAAATGCAATTTCCTCCACATTTAAAAAGTTAAATGAAAACTCGATACAAAATGTAGAAATCTTTCAATTAAATCATGCCGAAATTGACACTCTGAAATTGAACAAAAAAATCAAACTCATACACTTTAATTTAGGATACCTTCCCAACTCGGACAAAACCATATGTACCACATGGGAAACAACAAAAATCGCCATAGACAAGTCATACCAAATGCTTGAAAAAAACGGACTTATAACTGTCGTAGTCTATCCCGGACATAAAGAGGGTAAAACAGAAAGTCTGAACTTATTAAAACATATAGAAAAATATAGTCATAAAATTATGCGAAACACCGAAAAACATAGTGCTCCGTACCTGATAATTATCAAAAAAAACACCTAAAATTAAACCGACCCTATCTATATCCCTTATCTCCTTTCAAAGATCAAACTCAAAGAAAGGATGAATATGATTTAGAAAATAGAAGGGTTGGTTTCTTTTTCATGAAAAAATGATAATACTAGTTTTCCTTATTTAATTTCTCAAATGATTCTTTTATTATATTCTTCAAAACACTTGCAGAATACTGCATTCTTTCCTTTTCCGTGTCGGTTAAAGGTATTTCAACGGCATGTCTTACACCGGAACGATTAATTATTGCTGGAGAACCGATATATACATCGTCCAGTCCATATTCTCCCTGCATTAGTGAAGACACGGAGTATATACTGTTTTCATCGTATAAAATTGCCTTTGTTATTCTGGCTAAAGCTGTAGCAATTCCATAGTATGTAGCTTTCTTACGCTCAATTATTTCATATGCTGCATTTTTAACCTTGTTGAATGACTCTAATAGTGCTAACTCGTCAGCTTCATTAGATTTAACCCACTCATTTATAGGTAATCCCCCTATATTAGCATGCGACCAAACGGCAAATTCCGTATCTCCGTGTTCTCCCATTATATACGCATGCACAGATCTTGGATCAACTTCGGTAAGTTCGGCAATCTCTTTCCTAAATCTCGAAGAATCAAGAGTAGTTCCTGAACCCATTACCTTATGTGCAGGAAATCCGGAAAATTTCCATGTGGCATAAGACAATATATCTACAGGATTTGTAGCAACCAAAAATATTCCTTCAAATCCGGAATCAACAACTTTTCCTACCATATCCTTAAATAATTTCAAGTTTTTATCAACCAAATCCAATCTTGTCTCTCCCGGTTTTTGTGCCATTCCTGCAGTTATCACTACAATAGCCGCATCTTTACAATCGGAATAGTCCGCTTTATATATTTTTTTAGGTGCGGTAAATGATAATGCATCGGATAAGTCCATAGCATCTCCTTCCGCTTTCTTCTCATCTATGTCTATAATTCCAAGCTCTCTACCTATTCCAAGTAAAGTAACTGCAAATGCATAGCTGGAGCCTACTTGACCGTCACCTATTAAAATTATTTTGTTCTTATTCATAATTCACCTCACTCAGTTAGTATATACTAATCAGTTATGCTTATCAATCCTAATTTGCACACCTAGAAATATTTTCTATGTCAAATTTTTTCAAACTCAGCCTCTCTTTTAAAAATATTTTGGAGTATTTAAGTTCCGTATCCTCATTAAAAGCTGAATATAATCTATCTTTTATATAGACATCAAAACCTTGTACACTCATATAGATAAATTCATCCTTGTTTTTAGGTTCCTCAAAACTTATTAACGGTTTTACGCTTGCCTTAGTCCCCCCGGCACATGGACATCCGTTAAATTCAATCTTTACTTTGGAGTCAATCAAAATACATTTAATATTTTTTTCAATTAAATACTTTTTTGCCTTATCACTTATTTTCATCACACAATTCTCCTATTTAACTTATCAACACGGATTAATCAAAAATAAATATTTACATTCAAGTATTACCCCATAAATAAATGTATATTCATAATCATTAAATTTATCTGTCACATTTACCTACAAATTACTTAAAATATATCAATTATTATTTATAAATTAAACGAAAATTAATTTTTCGACTCAATATTCTTTGATGATAATTTTAAACAATTAAAAAGCCACTGTTAAATAACAGCAGCTTTGGTGTATTACATGTCGAACTAAAAAATATCAACAGTTCGTATAAAAACTTTGTGGCGTGCCATAAAGGATTCGAACCCTTGGCCTTCTGGTCCGTAGCCAGACGCTCTATCCAGCTGAGCTAATGGCACATAACACAATTAGATTATACTATAAATCCCTATACAATTCAATATTAGGAATAAAAAAGGCTTATGCAAACATAAGCCTAATGGAGCGGAAAACGAGATTCGAACTCGCGACCCTCGCCTTGGCAAGGCGATGCTCTACCACTGAGCCATTTCCGCATGGTAGCGGTGGACAGATTTGAACTGCCGACACTGCGGGTATGAACCGCATGCTCTAGCCAACTGAGCTACACCGCCTTATTACTGACAAGATATATAATACCATCCTATATATTCTTTGTCAAATTTTTTTGAGCTTGATTCTTCTGATTGCACTTAATTCTAACATAAAAAAGAAGTATCAAATCTTTACTATTTACTTCCTCTTGGTGACTTTAAAAGCTCTACAGTTAATAGTGTCGGTGAGGAATAATCTTAATCTTTTAACAGATGCTAATATCAATTTTACCGATAAAATTAATCTGTTTTTAAAACAATAGTCTATAATCAACTCCTACCTATGATATAAAGGAATAGTTTGACAACTAAAAAGAGAGTCGAAATATTAATTTCAACTCCCTATGTTGTTTGTTTAAAACCCTTCACCAATACTATTTGACAAAGAGCAATTAAACTATTCTTCTCTTCCTTTCGAATAGTACAAATGCCGCCATTGACATCGCCATTACCGTTAACATCAATCCCACTCTCGTACCATCCCCTGTAGGTGGTGTTACTTCTTTCGGCTTTTTGATGAATACTGTCTGTGCAGCATCATTTATATCTTCATGTGCCGCTATCTCTTCTCCATCTTTGTATAGTTTTTCAAATACCACCACTTCCTTGCCTCCAAGTCCTGTGGCGTCAAATGTGAACTTCATTTCTACCATACCTTCAGATTTTTCCGCAACAAATTTCACTTCTGATGTCACTTCTTTTCCGCCTACAATCAGCTTACTGTTTGTCGCCTTATCCATCAATACTCCTTTTAATGTGTATTCCTTACCTACTATTAATCCGCTGTAATGTACTCTGTCCAACACCTCAACATCCTTTTGGGCCTCTGTTTCTTTTTCCCCGTTTACGGTTGCATGTGTTGCTATATTTGCATCTTTTATCATTACAGTTTGGGCTTCGTCATTGATATCTTCGTGGGATGTTACTTCAACATCTCCCTTAAACAATTTTTCAAATACCACAACTTCGGTTGTCTCAAGTTTACTTGCATCAAATTTGAATTCAAGTTCCACTATTCCGTCTTTAGTATCGGCTATAAATGTCTTTTCAGCTTTTACTTCTTTTCCGTCTATCAATAACGGTGTATTTGTTGCCTTGTTCATCAACACACCTTTTACTGTGTATTCCTTGCCGACTATCAAGTCTTTGTAGGCAACTTTATCCGTAATCACTACCTCGCCTTTTGCAAATGTCTCTTTTTCTCCATCCACTTCCGCCAATGTCTTGATCTCAGGTTTTCTTACTATTACAGTTTGGGCTTCATCATTGATATCTTCGTGGGATGTTACTTCAACATCTCCCTTAAACAATTTTTCAAATACCACAACTTCGGTTGTTTCAAGTTCACTTGCATCAAATTTAAATTCAAGTTCCACTGTCCCGTCTTTAGTATCGGCTGTAAATGTCTTTTCAGCTTTTACTTCTTTTCCGTCTATCAACAACGGTGTATTTGTTGCCTTGTTCATCAACACACCTTTTACTGTGTATTCTTTGCCGACTATCAATTCCTTGTAAGATACCGTATCCGTAACAATCACTTCACCAATCGCAAATGTTTCTTTTTCTCCATCTACTTTTGCCAATGTCTTGATCTCAGGTTTTCTTACTATTACAGTTTGGGCTTCGTCATTGATATCTTCGTGGGATGTTACTTCAACATCTCCCTTAAACAATTTTTCAAATACCACAACTTCGGTTGTTTCAAGTTCACTTGCATCAAATTTAAATTCAAGTTCCACTGTCCCGTCTTTAGTATCGGCTGTAAATGTCTTTTCAGCTTTTACTTCTTTTCCGTCTATCAACAACGGTGTATTTGTTGCCTTGTTCATCAACACACCTTTTACTGTGTATTCTTTGCCGACTATCAATTCCTTGTAAGATACCGTATCCGTAACAATCACTTCACCAATCGCAAATGTTTCTT
>JAUMWX010000025.1 GCA_030529425.1 Tissierellia bacterium | reverse complement strand
AAGTTCATTTTATTTCTTATTTTCATAAAAAAATATGAATATAAGAAATATATTGTTTTTTTTGAGAAATGCAAAAGATTTTTCTGGAGTGGAGAAATATAATACAGAAGATATGATTATTAATTGCCTATTTCAATAAAATATGATATTAGTATATTTAATTCTTGATATAGAATTTCTAAATTTGATTTTTGTTTTGGGTCTTCAAATTTTTTAATAGCTTCAGAAATTTTTAAACTATAAGAAAGTAAAAACCATTTTTGTTCTTCTCGTCCAGCATTAAAATTTTTTCGCAAATTAGAGCCATATTTTTCAAAAGATTTAATCATGGTTCTCAAATTATGAATCCTATCTGCTAGTGAGATAAGAAGCGTTTCATAAGATGCATGTCATAGATGATTTAAGTATCAGATTTTTCTTTCTTTCCAAGACAATGATTTATCTTGTTCGCTGACTGAATCAACAAGAGCAATGACTTCTTGGGGATATTGTTCTTTTAAAAGAGTTCTCCCATTTTTCACATCTTCAATAACATCATGTAAAAGTCATGCCTGAATTATCAGAGTATCTGTTGTGATTCTACTAAGAATTTTCCCTACAGCAATTGGATGTTCAATGTATGGAACATTATCAATTTTTCTATATTGATTTTGATGAAATAAGGTTGCATCATTGACTGCTTGCTGAATTTCTGGTTGTTGAGAAATTAGTTTCCGAGTAATATTTTCTAGTTCCTGATTAGACAATGTTTTTTTATAATTTCATTCAATTGTGTTGATGCGGGTCTGTTCAAAACTTTTTATAGCATCTTGACTTGGATCTTTATCATATCCATTGTCAAAATTATGAGCCATAGTACCAAGTGTTTTTTTGCTTTCAATATTAGGATCGTAGGTTTGCATTTTATTCATTGTGTAATACATAAAGCATATAAAATATATAGAATATTATTCTCAAAGCAATTCTAATTTTTGTTTTTCAGTAATTTTTCCACTTAAGTAAGCTTCTTGAATTGCTAAGATACTCTTTTCTTTCTCAAATTGATTTTCTTTAATTAAGTTTGTAGTATATCATTTATCATATTCATATACAAATGGAGGTATACCATTCTGAGTTTTTGTTTTTTGTAAAATACCGTTTCAGATATTTAAATTTTTATCAGATCCTCAAAATATTTTTACTATATCAGATCAATACTTATCATATAGTTTAAGAATCGTTTCTCTTGCTCAATTATGTCCTTTTTCAAAAATATGTAAAGGGACTGTTCTTCAGAGTCATATCTCTCATGTTTTATATGCAAGTGATTGATTTTGACTAATCGTTCTTTTAAGAACTCCATTTATAAACGACTCATTCATATCTCTATAAACAAATTCTACTCTCACATTATAGCCTAAACTCAAAGCTTTTTCTATATTTCTTTCTGCATTTGTATAGGTTTTTAGTGTCCCATCTAATACAGCAGCATAATCATTGTTTGGAGAAATGGAACTTATTGAAGATTTTCCACTTCAATGACCTCCAGCAAGAAATTTAATTGTATTGTTTCCTTTTCAGCGATTTTCTTCCAAGAGTTTTTCAAAGTATGTATCGGCAAGATAGGAGGCGGCTTGGTGAGTTATATTAGCATCAACACCAATATCTCATCACACAAAATCTCTAAAGTCATCTGCATTAACAATATTTCAGTACTTTTTTTTGTAATCTTCTATGATCGTATCAAAATTATTTTTCGCATATTCAAGTATTTCAGTTTCGTTCATTTTCTTAAAATCTACAATATTAATTTTTGACTCATTACTACAAACCCCAGCTTCTAGTAAAAATCTCCTTAGCTCTGGATTAGTAATGCTCTGATCAAGGACTTCTACTTTCTTTTTGAGTTCTCAGAGCGTCAACTCCCCAAGTTTTCCATCTTGCTGATGGGCATCTAAAATAGAAAGCAATTGCTCATTACTGAGATTTAATACTTTCCCTGTAGCTTCTTGGTATTGCTTGCTGATTTTGGCATTGAGGTTTTGCAGTTGTTCGGCTTGGTTATTTTCGTTGATCGTAGATAAGATATGATCCATCCATTGACTATTTTGACGAGCTTGGGCTTCTGAGAGTCAGAATTTTGATGTTTTTCATTCAAAATACTTTTCGCTTGAATCTCACTTATTGCCTGATTCTTTTGTTTGTTCATTCCTGTTTAGAACTTCGGTCGTGATTGTTAATTCATCTCTTAATTTTACGAGTTCTTCTTTCGAAAGATTCAGCTTTATTTTTTCTCCAATTGCCTGTTCCAAAACTTGCATCACTTCA
>JAUMWX010000011.1 GCA_030529425.1 Tissierellia bacterium | reverse complement strand
TTGCCTTGTTCATCAACACACCTTTTACTGTGTATTCCTTGCCGACTATCAAGTCCTTGTAAGATACCGTATCCGTAACAATCACTTCACCAATCGCAAATGTTTCTTTTTCTCCATCTACTTTTGCCAATGTCTTGATCTCAGGTTTTCTTACTATTACAGTTTGGGCTTCGTCATTGATATCTTCGTGGGATGTTACTTCAACATCTCCCTTAAACAATTTTTCAAATACCACAACTTCGGTTGTTTCAAGTTCACTTGCATCAAATTTGAATTCAAGTTCCACCACTCCGTTTTCTTCACTCGGTATGAATGTCTTTTCAGCTTTTACTTCTTTTCCGGATACCAATAACGGTGTATTTGTCGCCTTGTTCATCAATACACCTTTTATTGTGTATTCCTTGCCTTTTATTACCTTTTTGTATTCCACCTTATCGGTTATTGTAATTTCTCCTGCAACAAATGCTTCTTTTTCTCCGTCGATTTCAGCTATTGTACCTATTGTGGATTTAGGTTCATATATGTTTTTGAATATCGGCTTTTCATTATTCGGATAAACTACTTCCGCTACCAATTCACCTTGTTGGTTGTCATAAATCATTACTTCGATTCGGAATTTACTTTCATCGTAAATTATTCCTTCCAAATCTCCTTTTATCTCTCTTAGCTCATATACTCTAAATCCCGTTTCTTCGAATGGTCCTATTGTAAATATTACATTTCCTTCGGCATCGTTTTTTGTTTTTGAAATTACAGGTTCAGATCCTCTTCTTTTTAATGGTAGTTCCAATTCTTTTAACTCGAATTCAAATTGATCCGCTTCCAAATCCTTATTTTCTAGAGTTTTTTTTGCTTCTATTTTAACTATTACCGGTTTAGGTTTGTAAATATTATTAAATACAGGTACATCCGTTTGAATATTTGGATATCTTACTGTTGCTACCAGCTTTCCGGCTCCGTCATCAACTACGTTAACTTCTGCTATAAACTCTGTTGCATCATATGTTACTCCACCCAGTACTCCGGCTTTTTCTTTAATTTTATAGGTTCTAAGCCCGACTTTATCATATTCAATTTCAGTAAATACAACTTCTCCATCCGCTTTATTATTTACTTTTTCAACAAATTTATCTTGTCCGCCAACTATTTCATAAAGTTCAAACTCGAACATGTTAACCAATAATCCCATTCCGACAAGTTCTTTTTTTGCCTTTATGGTTGCTTTTGTCGGTGAAGTGTTGTAAGCATTCTTGAATATAGGTTTATTAGCTGTACCGTCATATTTTGTATCAGCTACCAACTGTCCTTCTCCATTGTCAGTAACCGTTATAACTACTGCCACCTCTTTACCATCATATGTTATTCCCGGTAAATTGTTATTAACTTCTTTTATTTTATAATTTCTAACTCCCGCAGTTTCAAATTTAAGTTCTGAAAATCTTGCTTCTCCAGTCGCATCATTTGTTACTGTTTCTACAATATTGTTTGCATTGTCAACATCTATTAACTGGAACTGGAATTGTCCATCAGTCAATTGCTTTCCTGTAAGCTCTTTACAAACTTTTAAGGTCACACACGCAGGTTTTGCAACATAATTATTTAAGAAAGTTCCATTTTCCGTATAATTTTCTTGAGATTTTAATTGACTACCTTCAAGAGTTATATTAACAGTTACTTTAATTATTTTTTCGCTATATGTGACTCCAGGTAAGTCGCCTTTCTTTTCCTTTATTGTATAGATATGCGTTCCAACTTGTTGTGCTGTAAACTCAATCGGAGCGAACACTATATTATTGGGTGCATTTACCTGATTATTTTTAACGGTTTGTATCGGTTGAGTTCCCGGTTGAGGATTCTCTCCTTCGTACAATTCGAAAGTAAACGGCTCGGTAGTAGTAATATCTTTACCCTCAAGTATTTTTGTAGCTTTTAGCACCACTAAAATAGGTTTAATCGCTTTTTTGTTTACAACTTCAATCTCAGCTATTTTATTTTCATTGAAATCTGCCGGTTCTACAAAATATTCTTTCGGATTCAAATCATATCCGTCAGGCGCTGTAACCTCAACAAGTTTGTATTTATCTCTCAACAATTTATCTATTTGACCATATCCGTCTCCACCTGTTGTTATCTGACCAACTTTCTGATTACTTCTTACACGTATTACATCGAATACGGCATCAGGTAATGTTTCTCCCTGTTCTCCAACCTTTTTCAACTTAATGGTAAAATTATATCCCTCGGCTATTCCCCCACCGATGTTGTACTCATAATTGGAAATGCTTTCTAAAGTTTCAATATTTGAGCCTGTTAATGTAGCCGTATTTGTAAATACTTCTCCATTCATGGGTTCATAAGGTGTTTTTACATCATACCTTATTACATATCCTTCATCAGGATTAATATCTCCAATAAAAATGTCAAATCCGCTATCATCATCATTATAACTTATTGTAACCTCATGATTAACAACCTTCATCGTGGCGGGATCCAATCCATAACCTCCCGGTTGAACAACCCAAGTACCCTTTAAAACCTTCAAATTATCCTTAATAATCTTTATTCCATGGCCCTCGTGCACATCAACCACTCGGACATCTTTCATCATTTTTTTATTTTGATTTATTTCCACCCTGTAAGACAAACGTGTTTTATCATCTCCTCCGGCCTTCCATCCTATCTTTTGAAAATCTCTAGGAGTAACCTGACCAGGTCCGTTATAGTGAATAGTAGGTCCCACAACAACAACCGTACCTACGGTAAACAATAACGGAATGTCTTTTTCCTCGGTTACAACAATGTGATCAACTCTACTTATAAAAAAGAATTTTCCCTTTACATCTGAATGTGTTTCAGGATAGTTTGTATAAGTAAGAATGGCTTTTTTAGCGGGCTTATCAATAGTTAAAACCGCTACAAGATTCCCCCCATCATCTTTTATATCAATAGCAACATCATCTGCAAAATCCAATTCATTAGGGAGTTGTATAACAGTAGTGTCTCCCTGCTTGACAACATTATTCGGAAGTTCGAAATCTACAACGACCTTAAACTCTTGCCATTGAGATATATTTCCAATCGGTCCTCCGTCTTTCTTCGTCAAAGTTATTTTCTTTACTACATTATCATGACTTGCCGCATGCACAAGCTTGTTCGGTGTGTTTGAAAAAACAATACACAGTACTAAAACAAATGCGACAATTCTCTTAAATATTTTCTGTTTCATTTCACCCTCCAATAAAACATATTTTCCTACAATCTGCCATTTTCTGCCGTGTTTACTTCAAAATGTATTATTAGAATAAATTAAATACGAATTACTATAGATACATTTTAAAACGAGCTACAAATAAAACTTTAATATTTTATCAGTTTCCATAAACACTTAAACATCCGCTATTAAACAAGTTTAACCCCATACTTAAAATAAAATATCATCAATTTTCTATATAGAATCTTATAAACCCGTTTATGTCACCACTTCATTTCCGGTCAATAGTTTTAAAAAATACTATTTTTAGAGTCATGCCCGTCTTTAACCTTCAACAATATAATCGTTTTTTCGAATTATTACCACGAAATATGTACTTGTCTTTTCCAATTTTCATTCATTTATCATAATCTATGCTTTCAGAAAATTTAAAAGAAACAAAGTTAATCAGAAAAAATTTACAAATATATTACAATTTATAATAAAAATTTCTTCAATAAGGTAAAAAATTAAAAACTGCCACCTACAAATTTTTCAATTTTATTCACTTTCTAAATCAAATTATTAATAAATAACAAATCATAAAAATACAGATATCTCAACCCAATCACACAACAAAATTAATGTTTGCATGAAACATCTCTATTTAGTATTATTATACCCTCCTCCCTCAATTTCAATATAGCACCTGGACTGCCTTTTCTCAATAGATTTGAAGATGTTACGCCAATTACTTCAATAATATATTTATTAAAAAATCTTTCAAAAACAAATAAAAGTATTAATCATTTTTTGCAATTTATTCATTACAAATATACTTTATTATCTTATTAAAAATACAAAAAAGACTAAAACATTTAAATTTTAGTCTTTTTATTGTTTGTTTTAATTTTTTAGGGTTCTATTTGAAAATAGTCTATTACATAATATTGTCTTCTTTATCTTCATAGAAAACTTTGTCGTATATACTCATCATGAATTTTTTAATATCATATTTTATAGTGGAAAAGGATATTGAATAGATCTTATCTTCAAATTTTTTATCTTCCGGGAAAATAGCTCTTTCACACAAAATTGCAGTCGGACCCCAATCAATATATTGTGGAATTTCATCTACGCTGTAATAATTAGTATTATTAATGAAACAGATCTCATCATTTATCCACTTGCTCAAAGCTTCTCTGAAAATTATATGTCCGGAGGCATTTTCCGCAACTATCAATATCATAATCTTCTTTCCCTTTAGTATCGTACTCGAGTATATAAGGGCAGCAAGTCTTTCAACAATAACACTCGGAATGTGTTTAACTTTGAAATCCTCCCTAAATTCTTCGGAATTTATAACTTCATAAATTATATCAGCTATTTTCTTCTGCTCATCATTAAGCCATATATGTCTGTCAATTATAAACATTGACAGACCAATGTTGGCTGCACAGCAAAACTTTAGGAACGGTTCCTCAAATATTTGATCCGATAATAAATTTGTGGATATATCCAATCTGCTAAATAATGTGGTTTTGAGTTTCAGTATTTTCGGAAAATAACTGTATATTTTTTTCTTTATATAATCATACTGAACATTTATAAATTCATAATTTTGCAAGTTTAACGGAAAACCTACCCCTATCAGTGTCAAAAAACCTACCTCATATTGATTAATTTCTCCATTTAGATTTAATAACTCCAATGATTCCATTATTTCTTGAGATATAAAACATTCTTCAAATATATCCTTATACTCAAACTTAAAATCATAACCGCTTTCTATTGAACATATCGACATATACGCACATAGTTGCATATATACTTCCTGCCTCGTATTCCTGCTCAATCCGACTCTGAAAATGAAATCATCATAGAATTTTTCCGCCAACTTAAATTTGTCATTATTTTTAAGTCTTTCTGGGATGCCGAATCTGACAAATACTGACAAAAAAACATCCCTGTAGTCTATTGAATAAACCTTTTCAATATCATCAGTACCCGTTATATCTATCTCTTCAAAATAAGATTCCACCTTCTTTTTTATCTTAAATGCTTTACTATACGAAAAATGATACTTATGAGCTAAATCTCCAACTTTATCTTCACCTAATAAACAACTGGAACAAATTTTTAAAAAATCTGATTCTCGATAAAGCTTCTGAATAATATTATAAATATTAATCTTTTTATCAAATTTCAAGCTTAAAAATCCGTTTTCAATTTTAAAATGAATTATTGAATCTTTCAATTTATTGTGAATAGTATTAAAGTCTTGAATAACCGTAATACTTGATGCTCCAATTCTTTTTGATACTTCTCGTAATGATATTTTTTCAAGATCACATAAATACTCAACAAGTTTTACCTGTCTGAGAACTGATCTTTCTATGTATTTTTCTATCATATCGCACCTTCTCTTTTTATAGTTTAATTTTAACCATTTTATCTCATAAATCAACAAAACAGAAATAAAAAGACCCTTACAATCAAATTTCGTAAAAACTTCTTCCGGTGATAAATATGTAAATAATTCTATCAAAGATTAGACAACTTCATTCATTATTTGAGGCTAAAGTTTTATAATTAATTTTCCGGTGATATTTATATATTCTAAATATACTATTGATTGTAATTCACTTGTTTGTAGCAATTTAAATATCAAAATAAATTTCTCTTAATTATCAATATATCATCTAAATCACTATTTCTCAATAGAATATACCACTTAATTTTGTATCTGATAAAATTTTATAAATATTTTTTTATGAAAAAGGCTAAAATTTTTACATTTCAACCTTATAATTCTTTAATTTATTTTTCGTGCGCAATCTTTGATAAATATCCCTTTAAAAGGGGTAATGGCAGAGTTTCCTCTGCCACATAACTAAATGAAAATTATTGAACTATTTCAATTATCTTTTTGATCTTTCTTTTAACCAGTTTGAAATCAATGGTGCAACCTCTTTTTGAGATCTGCTTCCAACGAACATTCCAATATGTCCTGTATTGATTTTGTGAGTTTCTTTATCTAATGAAGAAACATATTTTTCAAAATCCGCAGAAGCTGCATTTGGAACTTGGTTATCTTTTAGTGCGTATAGATTTAGAAGAGGCATATTGATATTCTTCAAATCTACTTTCTTTCCGCCGATAACTAATTCGCCCTTGATTAATTTGTTGTCATGATACATATCATTTACAAATTGTCTGAATGTTTCTCCTGCTTGATCAGGTGAATCAAAAATCCATTTTTCCATTCTTAAGAAGTTTGCAATTGCATTTGAATCATCAAGGTCATCAATTAGGTCTAAATATTTGTTTACCATAAGTGTAATAGGCTTTAATGTTAAGAATCCTGTGTTCATAAAATCTCCAGGAATATTACCGAAAGCTTCAACCATGTTATCAACATTAAGGTGTTTTGCCCACTTAAATAGTAAACCGTCATTTGTTGAGAAATCGATAGGAGTTACAATTGTAACCAAGTTTTGAACTTTTTCAGGGTTCAATGCTGTATAAATTGTTGAGAATGTACCTCCTTGGCAAATACCAACCACATTAACCTTGTCAACTCCGTTTTCTTTTCTTATGAAGTCTACGGCATTATTGATATATCCTTGGATATAGTCTTCCAAAGTCAAATATTTATCTTCAGGTGTTGGATATCCCCACTCGATTAGGTATATATCGGTACCGCCTTCCAATAGATTCTTTATAAAAGATCTGTCTTCTTGAATATCCATCATTGCAGGTGTGTTAACCAATGCATATACAATAAGTGTAGGAACTTTGTGTTGAGTTCTTGTTCTTTTTGCATAATGGAATAATTTTAATTTATCTTCAGTGTAAACTAATTCTCTTTCAGTTTTGTTTGTTCCTGTAGCATCCAAATTCATGAATGTATTTAAGCCCTTGAATAATTGCTCATTAGCACTGGTAATTTCCTTAACTGATTGTTGCAACTTTTCTAAATATTTTTCATTAGTTTCTAATAATTTTTCAGTCATCGTTATTCTCCTTTATAAAATATTCATTCTTACTTCTTAACAACCGGAGTTGCCTTTGCTTCTTTTGTTTCTTCAAGTTCTTTTTTAAGAGCTTTAACTTGTTTCTTTAATTCATAAACAGTTTTGTATAAGCTGTCAATTTGTCCTTGAGTAACGATCGGAGAATTAGCCAAATATTTTTCAACTAATTTGTCGCTTTCAATTTTATATCTCATCGCAGCATCGGTAGTTCTTCCTATCAACACTCCGAACTCTTCAGTGTAGAAGAATTTTTCCAATTCAGCTTCAATTTTACCGGTCCAGAATCCATAAAATTCTTTGAATGATTTTGGTTCTGCGCTATTTTTAACTTCTTGTAACCAATCTTCAATTGATAATTTTCCTTGTAAATTTGTTACTGAGCTGATTTTTCCTATAAATTCGTTTGTAGTTAAAAGCATATCAACCATAGCGTCAACAGCTCTGTTTTGTTGCTCAATCAATTCCCTGCTTGAACCCACTACAGGAGACTTCATAAGTGCTCCAACTGTAAGATTATAGTTTTCCTTCCACAATTTTAAGTATTCTACTAAATTGTCGCGTGATAAAGGAGCCTTCATCAATAACTCTGTCATTTGAGGATATGTTTCCTTCCAAGGTGCAAAGAAGTTTGCAGTAGTTTCAACAACCGTCTTTGAGAAACTATAAGGATTTTCAATGAACGGCTTCAATTCATTAGGTAATAATGGTAACATTGATTCTCTGAACATGTTGTCAAAGTTTACTGTTGATTCTTTAACCAATTTTTCATATTCTCCAACAGCTGGAGCTACATAGTGATCTTTAAGATCTTCATAGAAGTTATACATTGATAGGTAGAATTTATTAGCATCCAATACTTTTTCAAGCACTTTAGATTCTTCTAAACCTAAATGTTTACTAAGTTCTAACGGGTTTACTAAATCCATAGCTTTTTTCCAAGCTTCTAAAGGATTTGTTTCAAATAACTTTCCGCCTTCAAAAAACTTTTTATAGCTTTCAAAAGCATTTTGTTGTGTCTTCATCCAGTTTTCATAGTTCTTCATAACATCCGCTTGAGAGAATGATGTTTGTAGATTAGGGAATGTTCCTTTAAATCCATCCATCATAGTCTTTTGAGTATCGATCATGTTCTTGTAAAAATCGAAATAGTTGTTCATTTTTTCCTCCAATAAATTTTTAGCCTTTTTTTTGGGACCAGCCTCGTATTATTAGATACCCTTAAAACGTGATATCGTTATCACTATATTTAAATAAATAATCAAGGTTTCCCTATCGTTGTATTCTCTTTCCATTTTATCTGAATGATTGTTCATGTGAACCCTCGTTCATGTTTGTAATTATATGATAAACCTTTTGAAAAGCTTTGTCAAGCTTTTTTTAATATTTTTATTAAAAACTTTTTCAATTTTATAAATGTCTATTTTTCAAGCTTTATAAAGGTTTTCATTCTTTATTCGTACATAACTTTCCAATTTTTATCATCTTTTGCCGCAAAACACATTTCAATTTGTTTAATATTCAATTTATATTTTGAAAGTTTTAATCCCTTTATCTCTTCCAATGTAAAGAACTGAGCATCATAAGTTTCATCGTTTTCTTTAAATTTTCCTGATTTATATTTACCAAGCATGAAAACCCTTGTAATATCCTGAACATAGGTTTGATCGACTCCCTTATTTCTGTCCAAAATCGCAATTACACCCTCAAGTTCAACTTCCATCCCCGCTTCTTCCATAACTTCCTTTATTGCATTGCTGGCAACTGTTTGTCCTTCATCCACCCAGCCTCCGGGAAGAGACCAACTTTCAAACCTCTCTTTTACCAACAATAATTTTCCATCTTTGAAAACCGCAGTCCTTGTATCCAATTTAGGAGTTTTGTATCCTCTTTCACTTGCGAATATATCTTTAACCCTTTCCAATGGAATTCCGGTGTCATGGCTCAGCATCTCACAAGCAATATCCCTTATTCTCTGAAACCTTTCCCTATCGAATGGATTCTTTTGATATGCCAACCCGTTTTGTGCGATGGCTTGTATTTCTTTAATCCAGTCTAAATACATTTTTCTTGTTACTTTTTTTTCTGACATATCCACCAACCTTCCTTTTATTTCATGAATTTTATAATTTTAAACTTCTTTTCCAATAAATAGCACAATTATTTCCTGTTACTATTATACCTAATATGTTATTATATAGTATATAGATTTGGAGGAGTTATGAGAAAAAAATATACTAACAAAGAAATCATGGATTATCTCAAAGGCGGAGTAATCATGGATGTAACAAATGCCGAGCAGGCTAAAATTGCTGAAAGAGCCGGTGCCGTTGCCGTTATGGCCCTGGAGAGAGTCCCTGCTGATATCAGGGCTGCCGGTGGAGTTTCCAGAATGAGCGATCCTCTAAAAATTAAAGAGATTCAAGATGCCGTAAGTATTCCGGTAATGGCTAAAGTTAGAATCGGTCATTTTGTTGAAGCTCAAGTATTGGAAGCTTTGGAAGTTGATTATATCGATGAATCGGAAGTGCTTACACCTGCCGACAATGACAATCACATTGACAAAACTAAATTTGAGACCCCTTTTGTTTGCGGAGCCAGAAATCTTGGTGAAGCATTGAGAAGAATACAGGAAGGTGCTCAAATGATCAGAACAAAAGGAGAAGCCGGTACAGGGGATATTGTTCAGGCTGTAAGTCATTTAAGACAAATTCAATCTGAAATAGCTTATGTTTCCGGACTAAAAGAGGAAGAATTATTCACCGCTTCGAAGGAATTCGGAGTTTCTTACGAATTGATTAAATATGTAAAAGAAAATAAAAAATTACCCGTTGTCAACTTTTCAGCCGGTGGTGTGGCAACGCCTGCGGATGCAGCACTGATGAGACAATTGGGGGCAGAGGGGGTATTTGTAGGTTCAGGAATTTTTAAATCCGGTGATCCTGAAAAAAGAGCAAAAGCGATTGTACAAGCCGTAAAACACTATGACAACCCTAAAATCATCGCTGAGGTTTCAAGCGGATTGGGGCCTGCCATGGTAGGAATAAACGAAGACGAAATAAAAATTATAATGTCTGAAAGATAATAAGGTTCTAAGCTACCTGTTGTGGAATAAACCACAGCAGGTATTTTAGAACCTTTTAAAATCTAATTTTTTTGTAAATGACATTAACCATTTTCATGACATACGGTATTCTCATAAATAAAATTATAAACAGATACACAATCATGGAAACAACAATTGTAATTGCCATAGAAATCAATTCATTAACCCCTGATAATGAATGATATACAAAATATGTTGAAATTCCCATCAATAAACTTGCTATAAAAAGTTTGACAGTTGACTTAATAAAGCTGCTTAATCTTAGATTTCCATATTTTCTATAGAATAAAGTTATTGACAATATCCCCCCAACAACGGCTGAAACCGAGGTTGCAAGAGCCAAACCATTCAATCCCATGAAATAAGAAAATACAAAATTCAAAATTAAATTCAAAATAACCTGTACCAGTGCGATAATAACCGGAGCATTGGTATTTTCCAAAGAATAATTTGCTCTGTTAAACAATATATTTATGGCATTTCCAATCAATGTCGGTCCATAGAAGAATAATATTCCCGAAGAAATCATGGTGGAAGTATCATTAAAATTGCCTCTTTGGAACAATAATTTAATCATTGGTGTTGATAGAATCATAACTCCGATTACTGCCGGTATAATTAATATAAAAGCAAAAAGAACCCCTTCCATCAATGTTCTTTTCAGTCCTCCCAAATCTTTTTTTGCACTATACAATGAAAGCTTAGGATAAATTGCCGTGGTAATGGATATAGTTACAACTCCTGAAATAAGCTGAATAATAAGCCCACCATATTTCATTGCTGAAACTCCTCCGTCTCGCAAAATACTGGATGCAAGCGCCTGATCCGCTATCGTTGATAAATCCAATGCCGCCATTGCCAATATAGGAATTGCAATGTTCAAAAGATTCTTTAGATACTTATCTTTTAAATCTATCTTAAATATATGTTTATATCTCTCTTGTTTTAATGCAATCGGAAATAAAAAATACTTAATAAATTCCGTAATCAAAAAACCGTATGCCAATATATAAAAATTTTTGAAATAAAACGCCAACACTAAAAATGTAACATGGAGAAAATTCATAAATATTCCATGCACTTCCGCTATTACAAATCGTCCCCTAATTTGTAAAAATCCTATAAATATAGCTGCAGTGGTCGTTGAAAATAATCCCAATGAAAGTATACGAGTAAAATGAATCGTCATCTCCCTCTTTTCACCCTCGTATCCCGGTGCAAATAAAGATACAAGAAGCGGTGCAAATATTAACAACAGTACAACAAATACCGCCACGATTACCAACATAATATTTATCAAATTTGATGTAAACTGATTGGCTCTTTTAGTTCCGTCCTCATTTTGAATCTTTGTATATACCGGTATAAAACCTGAAGTCATACCATAAATTATAATTCCAAATAAAATAAATGGAATTGCCGTTGATGTATTATATACATCTATTAACTTTCCCGTACCCAAATAGTACGCAAAAAATTGTTCTCTGATCAATCCGGTAACTTTCGATATCAAAGTTATAACCATTAAAACTAATGCTGTCTTATTCATACTCACCTCTATACAAAGAGATTATAACATAAATCTATAACTTATAACACATTCCGTCTTTTGTAAAATAGCCATAAAAAAGAGCTACTGAAATTCCAAATTCGATAGCTCCAAATATAATCTCGCTTTATCTTAATTTAACATCCAATGCTTGTGAAATTAAATCAACTTTACCTTTTTTATCTTCATCCATGTGGACATATGCCTGATATAATTCAACTGAAGGCACATCATTCGCTTCAATCAGCACGGGACCATTTTCGCCTATGGCAATATCCCAACCTATATATCTCAAGTTAGGAACTGTAGAAGCAGCTTTTTTTGCCATATCTTTCAATTCTTCAATCATCGGGATTTTAAATCCTATATATTTGAATCCGGTCAAAGGATTTTCTTCGGTAATATATTCTACCGGAAGATTTGCAAACATAGGCTTGGTTATATATCCGTCATCATCCAATAAAGTCCACATACCTCCCTGACTTCCATTATCCAAATAACTGTCGGATACGGACGCTCTAAGAACCATATATGGTATGGTAATATTCCCTTTTTTGTCAATTGCCGTTCCTGTTCTTATGGTATTAACGGAATTAACGGAAAGTTTCTTCATCTCAGGATGTTGTTTTATAGCCTCGTCAATTATATATTGACCATTGGCCATACAATCATCATATATTTTTCTAATATCCTTATTTTCGGAATTAATTCTCACCATCCCTTCACCGCCACATAATGCAGGTGCTTTTGCAAAAAACACGCTGTGTTTTTTCACAAAGTTTTCAAAATCTTCATATTTTGATTCTCTTAAATCTAAATACTCTCTACCAAGAAAATCTTTGAATTTTTTGGAGAACTCTCCCTTATCTATCAGACATAACATATCTTCCTTAGATGTAACTTCTCTAATGATTTTGGTATTATCGCCGTATTCGGATAGATATGTTCTCCTGATATTTGCATCTCTAAGTCTGTCAAAATTATAAGTGTAATAATTAAGCCAAGTATAGCCTTCATTCTTGTATAGTTTAAACATATCTATAAATATATCTATTCTACTTCTTCCGGATCTTTTAGACATACTGTTTAAAACTCTAAATAGACCTTTCCAATCCAAACTAAGTATCTTTTTTATCATATCATCATTCCAATCTTTAATATTTTATTTTTAGTACACCAATTCTATTTCAAACTGTACTTTTCATATAGTTCCTTTATGGTTTCACATATTTTCTCTATATTGTTTTCACCGTCCGATATTTGCAGGTCGGCATAATCCTTCAAACCTTCATAATCTCCTACTTGCACACTGTAAATTGCATTTTTGAACATTTCTATATCATTTTTATCATTTCCAAAACACAGATATTCATCAAAAAGTGCTTTCAGAGTAGTAGCTTTATTTACGCCTTTCGGATTGACATAAAAGAGTTTCTCCCCCTCATGATACATTGTTTCAGCTATTTTAGAATCCACTATATCCTGCAATTCATCTACTGTGGTTTGATGATCTTTCACATTTATGACCATCTTAAGCGGAAAATTGACCTTTTTCAATTCTATGGAGTTTGCAATCTTCAACTGATCAACAAATGGAAAAAAAGGAATTTTCTCACTTTTAAAAGAGTGATAGTCGAAAAGATCGTCTACAAAAAAAGGCATATTATTTTTTATACAAAAACTGCTTAATGTATCAAATAACTCTTTTGTAATATCTTTGAACATCTGAAGCGTCCCGTTTTTATTTACCATTGACCCGTTCAATCCCACAACATAATCCGGATGAAATTTATCCCTTATAATCGGCAAAACATCCCTATAAGATCTAGCCGATGCCAAAACAACTCTATGTCCGTATTCTTTAGCTTCATTTATGGTATCTACAATTCTTTGATCTATATTTTCTCCGTCAAAACAAATAGTTCCATCTATATCAAATACAAAATTCATATTACCGTCCTACTTTTATAAGATATATTATACATTAAAACTGAAATTATGGTAAATAATGACCGGGAAGTTTTGTTTTTTTGACAATTTAGAAAACATTGTCCTTTTTCCATGACTCAATTCTTTGATCATATGATTTTTGAACCTCTTTCTCAAACGGAATTTTTTCCGGATATCCGAAGGTTTTGAGCAATCTTTTTGAAATGTTGGGATTATACATAAAAATATTTCCTATCATTTCAACCAAAAAAGCATTTTTATACCTGAATCCGCCAAGTTTCGTCTGACTGTTAAATCCTCTGCCCGCAAGAGTTTCATATAAATAGTTTTTTTCATTTCCAAAATATTCGCTAAATCCGATATTTGCCCCCAGAATGATTTCGCCGTCAAACTTTGCGACAACCAATTCAGATTTTCTTTTTTCATAATCTCTTTTGGCTGTAAAATCAAAAATCCCCAAAGTATCTTTCTCACCCTCGTTTTCAACATATAATTTTGTGCCAAGTATATCCAATACATTATTAAAAGCTATAAAGTATATATTGTCATCTATCAGTTCTTTAATTCTTTCCACATATGGAGCAAGTTTTTTTTGGACTTTTTCGAGATTAGGTTCCGCCATGGGGCCTATGATTACAAGATCCGGTCTTTCCTTTACAAAATACGGTTCGTCAATAAGTTTGGTATAAACAGTTTTTGCATCTGAGAACATTTTTTCTATATAATCTATATTTCCTTTTTCTCCATAAGTATATAATTCACTATATAATATTTCTATTACCACTACTCTATATCCCCCTTCAAGTACTGCACTAAATAATCTTGCAATTTTTCAGCTTGAGCTAAATTGATATTCTCTATGTCATGAAGTATGAATATTTTTTTCTTTCCATCTCTTGAAATATATTTTTTTAATTCTTTCAAATCATCCAAAATTACAATTTTTTCTTTCGGTATCCCCTGTAATAATGCCGCAACCAAAAACTCGTTCGCATGTCTGCTTTTAATAACTAATTTTTCCAACCCGTTCAATAAATATTTGAAGTCAATTGAACTGATCCAGCCCGGAGTTCTGACATCGATATGCTTGCTTTCCAAATTGTCAAACAAATATACGACAAATTTCTTACCCTCCGCTTTTCCGATAGTGTCAAAAACTCTTGAATTTGCTACCGGGTTATATCCTTTTGCAACCATGCTTATAATTTCCGTATCATCAATAATTTTAGAATTATATCTGGAGCTTACAATTCTTATATTTGACATTGAGTTTTTTATGTCTTCATAACTGAAACCATTCTCTCTCAAAGTGGCATATACACATATTTGGTTGTATACCGATTCTATTGTTTTTTGAATCAAAGGAAGTTCCAAAATTTCTCCGTCATCGTAAATTGTAATCAAATTTGATTTTTCGTTATACGACTTTACTGTATATTTCGACTTCGGCATTGAAAAGTCGCAGTTTTTACAATGGTACTCTCCTATGTGATTGTATCTCTTATAATCCCAAATTATCTGTTCTTCACACAGCGGACAGTAAATCAAATCTTCTATATTTGATTCAATCCTCTGCTCATCATTAAAAATATTTTCAACGGAAAAATATATCTTTTGATTATTTGTTTTTATAAATGCTGAAATAGAATCATTTGAATTTAATATTAATTTCATATCTTCAGTAATTGCATTTTCTATTTTCTTTAAAATGTAATAGATATTCGCATTTCTCTCAAATGAATCTTGAAATAAATTTGTTATTGTCAAGGTGCTTGGTTTTAATTGTCTCAAAACTGATGTAGACCAAAGTTCGTCGACTTCAAAAATTCCATATTCTACCTTGTTGTTACCGAAAATTGTATTTCCGTCCAATATCGAAGCTGAAATTCCGTAATATGTGTTTGACCCCAACCTGTTACTTATATATTTATGTCCCAGACCTCCGATAATATCGGCGATCATATTTGCAGTTGTCGTTTTGCCGTTTGTACCCGTTATGGCTATACTATGATGGGGTTTTGACATGTTTAATATAATTTTGTCATCTATTTTAGATGCTATTTTCCCTGGCAAATGAGTTCCCTTTTTATTCAAAATATTCATTGCTTTTTTTGCCATCTTTGCCGAAAAAACCGCAAATCCCGTTTTAATTTTCATACTTTTATATCTGAATACTCCCCTTTTTTATTGTAAAATCTTAATTCTTTTCAATTACATACATTATACATTAATTTTTTTAAAAGTTAAATTTTATGCTTGAATTAAATTCATTAGCAACATTACATTCCTGCGTATCACGAGTTTAAGGCGGTTTTAAATACATATGTGCTAAAATCTTCAACATATACTGAAAACATGAAAAGCCGGAGACCTTTCGCCTCCGGCTCAAACTGCTTTTCAGTTAATTATAAACCATTCTGCATAATTTTAGTAATTGGTTGCCATTCTCTTGTAATTTGCGTATCTTTCTTTTGCCGCTCTTTCAGCCTCAGCATAAAGTTCGGATGCAATTTCAGGGAATGATCTTTCAAGTGAAGTATATCTTACCTCTCCTTGCAAGAATTCTTGGAATGATCTTGTAGGTTCTTTAGAATCCAATTGGAACGGATTTTGTCCGGCTTCGGCTCTTCTCGGATCGAATCTGTATAGATGCCAATATCCTGACTCAACTGCCAATTTTTCTCTTTCGATTGATTTACCCATACCTGTCTTTAATCCGTGGTTAATACATGGTGCATACGCAATTATCAGAGATGGTCCATTGTAGCTTTCAGCTTCTACCATGGTCTTTATCAATTGATTTTGATTTGCTCCCAATGCAACTTGTGCAACATATACATAACCATATGTCGACATCATCAATCCCAAATCTTTCTTTCTGATTTTTTTACCTGATGCGGCAAATTTAGCCACAGCGGATAATGGAGTAGCTTTTGATGATTGTCCTCCGGTATTTGAATAAACTTCAGTATCGAATACCAATACATTTATATCTTCACCTGATGCAAGCACATGATCAAGTCCTCCAAATCCGATATCATAAGACCATCCGTCCCCACCGAATATCCAAACTGATTTTTTAACCATGTAATCCTTAAGATCTATCAGTTCCTTAAGCAATGCATCAGCTTTTTCGTCATTGTATTTAAATCCTTCCGCTTTTGATAAAAACGCAACTGTAGCAGCCTTAGACTTGCCATAATCATCTTTTCCTGCCAACCAGTCGTTCATGGATTCATTGATTTCTGAGTCTAAACCTAATGCCAATAATTCAGTCATAAGGTATTCAACTCTTTCTTTAGTTTTTTTGGTTGCCAACAACATACCGAAACCATATTCAGCAGCATCTTCAAATAGTGAGTTTCCCCAAGAAGGACCTTCTCCGTCTTTATTACATGTATATGGTGTCGAAGGAGCTGAACCTCCCCAAATTGATGAACATCCCGTAGCATTTGCTATCAAGGTTCTCTCACCGAATAATTGAGTAACCAATTTTGCATATGGAGTTTCTCCACATCCTGCGCAGGCTCCTGAAAATTCAAGTAAAGGTTGTTTAAATTGTGATCCCTTAACTGTTGTTTCAGGCATCAAACCTTCTTTGTATCCTACAACTTCGTGTGCATATGTCCAAAGATCTTTTTGGTTATTATATTGTTCTTCAAAAGGTTTCATTATTAAAGCTTTATCTTTGGCAGGACATACATCCACACAGTTTCCGCAACCTGTACAATCTTGAGGTGAAACTTGTATTCTGAAATCATATCCTTCCAATCCTTTACCCAAGGCCTTTTTAGATGTAAATCCTTCAGGTGCATTAGCCTTATCTTCCTCATTCAATAAGAAAGGTCTGATAACTGCATGAGGACATACATATGAACATTGATTACATTGGATACATTTTTCCAGCTGCCACTCAGGTACATTTAGAGCGATTCCTCTCTTTTCATACGCAGCAGAACCGTGTTCAAATTCGCCATTTTCAATTCCCAAAAATGTAGAAACAGGCAATGAGTTTCCTTCAGTTCTAGCCATTGGAATCATAATTTTTCTTATAAATTCAGGCAACATGGAATTGTCAATTTCAATAACTTCAGCTGTTTTCCAAGCCTCGGGTACATTCACTTTTACAAGAGCATCTATACCGGCTTCAACCGCTTTATAGTTCATTTCCAGAACCTTGTCACCTTTTTTACCATATGTTTTATATATGGAATCTCTCAAGTGCTCAACAGCTTCTTCCAAAGGAAGTACTTTCGCCAACTTAAAGAATGCTGACTGGATAACCATATTTGTTCTGTTTCCAAGTCCTATTTCCTCAGCAATTTTTGAAGCGTTAATAATATAGAATTCAACATCATTATTAGCTATCGCTCTTTTCAATTCTCCAGGCAGATGTTCTTCCAACTCTTCTTCCGACCAAATTGTGTTAAGTAGGAATACCCCACCTCTCTTTAACCCTTTCAATAAATCATAATTGTATACATATGACTGTTTTGAAACGGATATGAAATCTGATTCATCCAATAAATATGTCGATCTGATAGGCGTCTTTCCAAATCTTAAATGAGATATTGTTAATCCTCCGGATTTCTTGGAGTCATAATCAAAATATCCCTGAGCATACATGTCCGTATAATCTCCTATGATTTTGATAGCCTGTTTATTTGCACCTACAGTTCCGTCTGATCCGAATCCCCAGAACTTACATCTTGTAGTTCCAGGTTCAACGATTCTTATTTCCTCTTTAACTTCAAGTGAAGTGTTTGTAACATCGTCAACTATAGCAACCGTAAATCCGTCTTTCGGTGTTTCAGCTTTCAAATTATCAAAAACTGAATTAATATATGTCGGAGTCGTATCCTTTGAACCCAAACCATATCTTCCTCCAACTATAAGAGGTTGAAATTCTTCGGTGTAATATACGCTCTTAACATCCAAATATAGCGGTTCCGCAAGTGAACCTTTTTCTTTAGTTCTGTCAAGAACTGCGATTCTCTTAACTGTTTTAGGCATTGTTTCCAAGAAATGCTTTTTAGAGAACGGTCTATAAAGTCTAACCTTTAATAATCCGACTTTTTCTCCTTTGTTTACCAACATGTCAACAACTTCCTCAGCAGCCTGAGTTACTGAACCCATAGCCACTACAACATTTTCCGCATCGGAAGCTCCGTAATAATTAAACAAACCGTATTCTCTACCTGTTCTTCTTGACACTTCCTTCATATATCCGTCGGCTATATCGATAATTTCAATATATGCCGGATTTGATGCTTCGGCAGCTTGGAAGTAAATATCAGGTCCTTGAGCAGTTCCCATTGTTTTCGGTCTTGAAGGGTTCAATGAACCGTCCCTAAACTTCTTGACAGCTTCATAGTCCACCATTTCAGCCAACTCATCATAGTCCCACACTTCAATTTTTTGAATTTCGTGACTTGTTCTGAATCCGTCAAAGAAATGTACAAAAGGTACTCTTCCCTTGATTGCTGATAAATGCGCAACAGCAGCTAAATCCATAGCTTCTTGTACTGATCCGGATGCCAATAAGGCAAACCCTGTCTGTCTCGCAGCCATTACGTCTTGGTGATCTCCATAGATTGACAATGCGTGTGATGCAAGGGCTCTCGCAGCAACATGGAAAACTCCCGGCAATCTTTCTCCTGCTATCTTATACATGTTAGGTATCATCAATAATAACCCTTGTGATGCAGTGTATGTACTAGTTAATGCTCCTGCAGCTAATGATCCGTGAACCGCACCTGCTGCTCCAGCTTCTGATTGCATTTCTACTACGTCAACTCTTTGTCCAAATACATTCTTTCTACCATGTGCAGACCATTCATCCACCAATTCAGCCATGTTTGACGATGGCGTTATAGGATAAATTGCGGCTACTTCAGAAAACGCATAAGCAACATGCGCAGCAGCCGTGTTTCCGTCCATGGTTTTCATAATTTTTGACATAAAAACCTCCTTATGTTTTACCATTACTATTAAATTCTTTAGCCAATTAAATTATATATTTATATTCATAATTAGTCAAATTCACGACAAATATTCTACCATCTTTTCACAATTTTGTTAAGCTAATTTTAATAACAAAAATCATGTTTTTAAATATATTTATCTATTCATAAAATAAGTCATTAAGCGACTTATAGTTAGTCAAGCCTAATCTTTTGTGTTGTTCAGTTTCCTTTTTAATCCCGACTTTTTTAATATGAATTATGTAATTATCACAAATTTTCAAAAAATAACATGATTATTTATTCATTTTTTTATTTTTTAATGTGTCTATAATATGTTTGATAGCTGCTTTAGGACTGTATAACAACATCCAAGGTCCTGAAAATTTCATTACATTTTTTATCTTTTCTCTCATATCAGATTTATAGCAATGAGTTTTGCAGGAAGAACAGAAAGTCTTTGTTTCGATATGAGGGCATTTATCTATTCTTTCTTCAGCATACTTGTATAGTTCTTTACATTCTTGGCATAATTCTCGGCTTTTGTGTTTTTTTCTACAATATATTTTAATCATTCGATAGACTAAATATTTTTCTTGATTTATCTTTTTATCCATATTCCCTCCTTATTACTAGTTTACCATCTTTCTTGAAACTTGGATATTTATTTAATTTTGATTTACAAAAACTTCCGTTTGGACTATGATGGACTTGTTCCATTATAATCGAAGCGTTATGGGCTTCAAGTCTCTACCGGTGACCGTTATTCACCGACTAATGTGAACGACTGTTCTTTTAGTGACTTGAAGACATGCCGGCGCATGTCTTTTTATTTGGAATAATAAATATAAAGGAGAGTATTATGAGCGAAATTTTAACAGATTTATTAGCGATAATAGGAGTTGTTCTAAATGGAATTCCTCAAGGTCTTTTAGCTTTAAGTCTTGGTTTTGCATCAATTCCGACCACATTGGCTTTTTTTGTCGGAGCCATTGGAAATGCAACAGTGAACAGTGTAGCACCTATTTCTTTTCAAGCTGAAACAATTACTTACGCCGGAACGGCAGGTAAAAATCGTTCGGAAATGAGTACGATGATTTTTTTTGGCGGAGCTATAATGGCGATCATAGGAATTTTTGGATTACTTACCAAAATAGTGGATTTTATCGGTGTGGATATTGCAAGCGGAATGATGGCAGGTGTGGGTATTATATTGGCAAAAGTTTCTATAGATATGGTTAAAAGTGATAAGATTAGCGGCTCAGTTTCCATTGTATCAGCTGTCATTACATATTATTTTACACAAAAAAGTCCAAATTCTCTTGTTTATACAATCGTAATTTCCGTTATCGCATCTTGTATAGCAAGCGCAGTTTTTGATAAAAATTCAAAACATATAGTAGTCGTTGACGATAAATTTACCAGACAAAAATTTACTTTTAATACAAATGTTATTATGGGAGCTTTAGGTATGGTTTGTCTAAATATCGGATCCAATATATCATTCGGATCAATTACGGCAAGCATGGCTAAATCAGGTAACTACAATGTGGATCACCTTTCTGTAATATCTTCCCTTGCAGACATGGGTTCCTCATTATTCGGCGGCGCACCGGTTGAATCAATTATTTCTGCAACTGCAAGTGCTCCTCATCCTGTAATTTCAGGTATTGTAATGATGGTAATTATGGGATTGATATTAATCTTCGGAGTGCTGCCAAAAATTAGCAAGCATGTACCGGCATCTTCAATAGCGGGCTTTTTACTTGTCTTGGGACTTTTCAAAACAGTTGTATTAAACGCACCTCCTGCATTATCTCAAAATCCCGCAGTAGGAGGTATAACAATGACAATCACCGCAATCACAAATCCTTTTTTAGGAATGTTGGCGGGAGTATTGGTTAGATTATTTGGATTCTAGGAGTATTATGAAAAATTACGAACTTAAAATTTGTGACCTAAAAAGAAGTCTTCCGTTTATAGACATAAGTGAAGATTTGGCTTTTGCCAGTTTTGTGGTAATCAGCGATACTGAGTTAATCTCAAAAGTAGCTCCGTTGATAGCGAAAAAAATAGGAACCGTTGATGCTTTACTCACCGCTGAGGCAAAAGGAATTGCATTGGTATATGAAGTGAGCAAACAGCTTGGTTTAAAAGAATTTATAGTAGCAAGAAAAAGCAAGAAATCTTATATGGAAAATGTTGTTTCCACAAGTGTAAATTCGATAACCACAAAAGGCTCCCAAACGCTATTTTTGGACGGTATAGATGCAGAAAAAATTAAAGGCAAAAATATTTGTCTAATTGACGATGTTATATCAACCGGTGAATCTATAAACGCACTAGAGAAACTCGCCCAAAAATCGGGGGCAAATGTGGTGAAAAAAGCTGCAATATTAGCAGAAGGTGAGGCTGCTAACAGAAATGATATAATATTTTTACAAAAACTGCCTCTTTTCAGAAAAGAGAAGGGTGAATATTTTGAAATTAAATAATTAATTTACTTTGTTTATTTTTGGTTATATGGAATTTCATTTAATAAAAACTCCATATAACCAAATTTATTTTAAATTTTTCTGAATTAAGTCGGTAAAACAATTTATGATCAAAAAATCAAACTTAAAATATATGATATATCTATAAATTTTAGTATATATAACATCTTAAATATATAAGTTAAATTTTCTTCTCATCTTTACCACCTTACAAAGAGCAAAAAAGGAAGCATGTCGGAAATATTTCATTTCCGCACACTCCCTTTTTAATTTAAATTTTCAATAATAAATTCTTAAAAGAAATTATTCGCTCAC